>CAVQND010000069.1:0-43143 GCA_963713735.1 uncultured bacterium | reverse complement strand
CTGTCCCGCCAAGCCGCGGTCACATACGCGGAAAGCAGGTCGAAAGGAGTGACGCCAATGATGCTGGCCGGGTTCCCGCGGCCGTTGTAGATGACATTGGGTGGTGAAATCATGCCATTTTGGTATCCGCTGGGGGAGTCGGTTGTTTCGACAGCGTTCAAGAAGTAAAAATTGCTCCAATCGAGGCCCGCGTAGCCTGACGGAACAGTCCGCCGCCCGGCCCGCCAAGGTCGTCAAAGGTGGCGGGCAAAAGCCCAACCTGCAGCGTGAACGCGCGAAGTCTCTGCTTCCAACGGTGTCGTTCCTGAATACAACGTTGCCGGAGTAATACCCCTCCGCGAGATTCGTAGCCACGCAAGCGAGGCTCGCCGTCACATTCGTAGAGGCGCCAGCCACCAAAACGCCCTGGCTGGGCAAGACCGTCAGCCACGCACTCTCGCTGGCGGCTGACCAAGAGAGGGATGAGGCCCCGGTATTTTGCAATAGGAACGTCTGGTTCGCCAGGTTGAAGGGCCCGCCAGCCGCCCGCCCAGGGAGGAATCTGTTCCCGGGGAGACGCTCAAATAGTCGTTTGTAAAAACCAACCACCGAATCAAATTCATGCCCTTTGGACTCCCCCAGCCCGTGCAGAGGTCGTAACCTGGAACCGCATGGAAAAGGTTGGTGCTGGCCATGTTGGTGTTGTTCCCGGTTGTGATGTCATGGAAGAACGCGCTATAGTTCTTGTTGCCCGCCCGATACAGAGCCGGATTGAGAAAGCCCACGCGGTCAGCCGCTGCCGTCTCATTGACCAGAGCAGTGAACCCGGCCCAGAGCGGTGCTGCTGCGCTGGTTCCCCAGGCCGAGGTGGAATCGCCGTTGTTGTAGATGACCCAGATGTTTTGCGCCGCCATGGCCACATCCGGGCTGTTCCGCATCAAGGTGGAACCATTGTTGGAAGTCATGCTGGTATTTGTCTGCCAGTCGGGAATGGCGTAATTCGTGCTGATCCCTCCGCCGCTGGCGTTCGTGCCTTGTCCGCTCGTGTAGTTGTTCCAAACCGTTTCCGAAAGCCAGAACCCTCCGGGGCCGCTCGTCGTCAGCGTTGTTCCGCCAACACTGGTGAGGCAGGGAATGTCGCCGTTGGCTCGTGGCCGTAACGCAGGTCAATGCCGCCAACATAAGCCCCTCCGTCCGCGGAAGCCTGAAAGAAGGATTGGCCTTGCGCGGCCATTTTTTGCAAAAGCTGGGGAGTTGTCGGACCGATTCCCCTCCCATGAGGAACTGATTTGATGCGCTGAATTGTCCGTTGCCATGCGCTCCAGAGCAGAATTGACGGCCGAGGCGGATGCGGCCTCATAGACTAAGACCTTCGCAAGGCCCGGAGCCATCGAAATCACCATTTCGATGTCCATGGGCACCTCGAGAACATGGGAAGTGTTTGTCGAGGGTGTCATGTCGAATCCATCTACCGGCACGTTGACCAACGGCACTGCGGGCAGTCCGGCCTGCTTTTCATAAGCTACGATGTCGTTCGTGTAATAGCCGTCCAGTTCGAGCAGTCCGACGATTTGTCCCGCGCCGGTCTGCGAGACGCCTGGGGCATAGGCCGCCCGAAAATCGTAGCCCATGAGGTTGCCGCCAGGGCCGCTTCCCCCTGCGGGCGAGGCACTTGCCGAATGCGCCTTACCGAGAAGAGGGATGCGGGATGACAAAATTGTCCAGCCCGGTGATGTGGAGGACAGGGAGGCCGTCAACCCACGGCTCGGTGTCCGGCGCGTAGAACAGGCGCGATTCCGTCGGATGTTGGTACAGTCGCAACTTGAGACGGAAGACCCGTTCGATATTGGCGACGGTCGCGCTCACGTCCACGAGAATCCGGCCCGGTTCCACTGATGCGACGGCAAGGCCGTTTGTCCGGGCGAAAGCCAGGACAGCTTGGTAATCCTCTTCCTTTGGACCGAACAGATTAGTAAACCGGGCCGGCGTGAGGTAGTGGTGGTAGTCAGGGGTGGCGGGTCGTAAATCCGCGTCAGCAGTTGTTCCAGCCCGTCCCCGTTGCGCAATCGAAGCCCGATGGAGAGGCTTATCCGCTGCGAACCGGGCAACGAGCCGAGCGGCTTCAGGTTCAGAGCTTTGACCGCCGCCGGAACGTGGCCCGCCAAACGTTCCTCCGAGACCGCAAACGGTCTGGCCATGACGGAAAGCTGGAGTCCTGCCGCAACCAAGGGAATCAGCATTCTCATGGCCGATCATTCTGCCAGACAGCCGTCCTCTGGGCAATCAAAAGCGGTTTTTGAGCCGGGAGAAGGCCGGCGGCCCCAGTGACCGGTTTGCGAACTCCTTTTCAGGACCTGTCCGTCAATATTCCACCTTGAACGTCGGCGAATCCTCCGGCCTGTTTTTGCGCTTGTCGTGAAGCCGGGTTGTCGAGATATCCGACTGTCTAAGCCATTTGTTGAACCCCGGACGGACCCGTCTTCCGGGGGATTCGGAGGGGGTGGTTTTAGGTTTACAAAACCGCCGCTCTGCCGCTGAGCTAAACTGGCCGGGAGTATCTTCTCGATTTGCGGCGCGCTTCAAGGCGGATCGGCATCGCCTTTGTCATTGGAAATCAGGACCGCCAGTCTCCCCAGCGTTTCCGCCAGAACTTCTTCATCCAAGCGTCCAATAAAGAGTGAAGTCCAGCCAGATCAAATCGCCACGTTCTGGGGCGTATCCGGCTTTCACCAGGCCTCTCTGCCTTTCGGCTCGCCCCACTCGGCTTCTGAATGCAAATTTGCTTTCCGCACTTGGGCCAGCAGAGCACCCAACAGGTAGCGGCTCTTTCGCGCGGGGCTGATCACCAGCGTCCCCGACTTCAACTGAAGATCAACCTCCGTGCCGCTTCCCAGGCGAGTCTCCTGGGCGAAGGCGCGCGGAATGCGAACGGCCAAGCTGTTGCCCCATCTTTGCACCGCAGTTTTCATCCCCATGTATCTACCATGAATATACGTCACGGGCGAGGGAAAAACCCAAATCCTCGCCTAAGGAGACGGCGCGAGGGAATTCCGTCCAGGTCTGCGCCTCGGAGCAACGGCCGCCGAGCAGGCCCGCCAAAATCAGCGCCTTACTGGCTCAAAATCATCGTAAGTAGCTCATATGCAGATAGTTCTCCCAAACCGCATTCTATAGGGCGGTCTTTCGCTGGGTGACTTTTGGCCCTGCTGGTTCATCCACTCCGCACCCCCAGGGCCTTGGCCGAGGTCGCCTGCGTCGCCAACTCAAAGACCTCCCATACCTTCTGCATCCGCGCCATCGCTGCCCGGTTGTGGCACAGGCGCAGGCTCATCACGCAGTTGTTCCGGTTCATCCGCCCCGCCACATGGATGAGCAACAAGCGGAACCGCTTCATCCGTGCCGTCCGCTCCTCCTCCTCTTCCAGGGCCAACCCCTTGATCGCGCTGACCAGATTGTAGGTCAGTAGCGCCAGCTTGAACCACGCCGTGTTGACCCCGAAGCGCTGGCTTGGCACATGCCCCCCACCCAGTCCGTTCTTCACTTCGTCATGGGTATGTTCCACCGTCCCGGCCTTCTCCCGGTGCCAATCCAAAAGCTTACCCCCATCGATGCCCTCTTGGTTGGTCAACACCGCGTGATGGTGCCGGTCTGTGCCATCCTTAAACAAAACCCCTTGCGGTTTCAACAACCGCAACCCCACATACCTCAAGGGCTTGCTGTCCTTGTGCTCGGACTCCTCCCCCGGGACAAAATCCACTTCCGCCCATTGCCGCAGCGTCCCGTCGTCTTCCTTGCCAAAAGTCTTCCACTCCTTTTCCCCGACCTTGCGCAGGGCTGCTGCCAGTGGCTCGCTGAGCACCGCACTGACGGCAAAACGGATCGGCCCACCCGGTTCCTTGGCCCGGTCCGGATGCTTCAACCACCCCAGCAGTTGGTTCTCATGGCAAGCGGAGTCCCCACGAAAATACCGCTGCCGCACCGCCGAGGGCAGCGCCGCAAAGGCCGCTTTGGCGCAGGTTAAGGGTTCCTGCTTGGCCGGCACGTTGCCGTCGCGAAACTCATCGGCCACCACCAAATCCAACTCCGCCCACACCGCCACCATTGGCTGATAGCCCCGGCCGCCCTCGTAGTGCCAGAGAGCCGCCGCCTTGTGACTCTCGACAATCGTGGCGTCTTGTTCAATGGTCGAATCCGTTGAGCTTGGCCCTGCTTTTCATACAGCCGGCTGATACGGGCCACCAACCCGTCCTGGACCGCCGTCAGGGCCTTGACCGGCTCGCTGGGCGGGAAAATAAAGCTCTTTTGGTCCTCCCGGCTCGGACGCAATTCTTCCAAATCCTTTTGGTGGAACAGTTCCAGGGACTCCCGCAGGGCGGTGGCCCTGGGTGGGCGATAACCCAAGCCCCGTTCCAAACAAGCGTCCCCGGCCAGCAGACTGATGTCCTCAGGGCACTCCCCGCCCAGGGCCTGAAGCGGCACCGCCGATTCGATCATTTGGGCCTCGGGATGGCCGCGCTGGCGCTTCCGCAAATGGAGGTTGGCGGCGACCAGGGCGGGTACGCCCAGCGAACGGTAGACTCGAGAGATGGCCAACAGGCCGACGTGTGGGCTGGTCGCCTCTTCCAGTGGCCGGGGGTCCAGCACGAAGGGCGTCTTGTGCAGCGTTGGCAAGCGGGCAGACACTGTGAGTCATATAGAAAATCTATAGGTTAAACGCGCTTTCCCTTCGTCTGAAATGAACAATCCCTCAGCCTACGAGGGGTTTTGTTGCGTTTTTTTATTTCAGGTTCATGGCTACGGTTTCTTACCGGCTAGCAAGTCCAGAATGGTCTGATGCTCGTGGTTGGCGCTGGTTTTGAGGTCGAATTCCACGCCGGAGTTTTTCACTCTGTTGCTGCGGAGGGTGGCCAGATGTTCGATCACATTGCGGAAGGTCCACTGCCGCTCTTTGCCTTGCCCATCTTTGTCGAAGAGGGGCTGGAGCCGCTGTCGGGCGTGCCACTGGAGATAATACGCCAGCAGGCAAATCAACACATGGGCTCGGATCCGCTCGTCCTTTTTATGATACACGGGTCGGACTTCTAACTGCACGGTCTTCAAATTGCGGAAGGCTTGCTCGACAAAGCTGAGCCTTTTGTAGGAGGCCACCACCTGGGCCTTGGCCATCTGCTCGGGTGGCACATCGGATGACACCACATAACAGCCGTCGAAACGTTCTTCGGCGGCGATCTTCTCCTGATCGAACTGCCACTCCAGTTTGCCTTCTTTGACCGACCAGTGGATGAATTTGCCCATTTTGTAACGTTGCAGCACCCGGCCCACCCGTGCGCCAATCTTTTCGGCCGGAGCGATCTTATTCTTGGTCGGCTTGCGGGCCTGCTTGGGATCGGGTTCTTGGTGGCCGCCCTTTTTTCTCGGGGCGGCGATCGCCTCCAATTTGAGCCGGGTCACTTCCAAGAGTTCCTTACGCGTCCGGGTTTCCCGTTTGGCCGTCTCCGGATTACGGCACAGGCAATAGCGCCGCTTGAGGTTGTCCGGGTCCAGGACTTCGGCGATGGCTTTCTCGTCGAAGAGTTCTGGCGTGATGACCTTACGTTCCAACAAATCCACGATCTGGCGATGGGTCAGGGCGCTGATGGTCTGCAATCCTTCGGTTCCCTGCAGCTTGCGGCTGTTGGCCTGGGTGATCATTCCCCGATCGCCGACAAAGATCAGTTGGCTGATGCCGTAGGCTTGCTGAATCTGGGCGATCTTGTCGGGCACGGTTTTGGCATCCTGGGTGTTGCCCGGGAAGACCTCCGCCCCCACGGGGCAGCCATTTTCATTGCAGAGCAGAGCAATGACCATTTGCTCGTGGCCGCGTTTGCCGTCGCGGTTGTAGCCAAAAGTCACGATCTCGCTGTCGGGATATTCGCCTTCAAAATAACTGCTGGTGATGTCGTAGAGAACCAGGTGGCCGTTTTGGAGATGCTTTTTGGCCAGGGTCCGCTGAATGGCCGGCTGGCGCTCTAGCAGCCGGTCCATGACCTCATAACAATGTTTATCAACATCAATTTTGCCTTCGACCCCGCACAGCTCCCAGAGCGCGGTGTTCTTGCTTTGGTGGGAAAGGGCCAGCTTGCTGCCCGCATAGACAATGCGACCGACAATCATCGCCAGGGCTGGTCCAACCCAGGATTCATTGCGCGAATAAAGCACTTTGGGCAGCTCCAGTTCCTTGGCCAGTTGGAGCAGGGCATGGCTGGCGCCGTATTCGCGCGAGGAGAGGATTTGGAAGGCATTGGGGGAATCTATAGGGATGACCTGGCCGCGGAAGGCAGCCTGCAGCAGTTTGAGTTTGTCGAGGGCCAGGCCGGAGATGCGGCCGTGATTGGTGTGGTGAACCTTGCCGTCGAGGCGGAAGGAGGAGCGGATGAGGCCGTAGTGATTCTTGCGGTGGGTCTGGATTTCCAGATGGAGGTTGGCAGGGGTTGACATGGCCAAAATCTAATAGATGGCCACATATATCACATGTTGACCGTACTTGTCAAGCATGTTACATAATAATGTATGGCTACATTTGAAGTATAAAAACCACATCCTAACCCATGCTGGCGGCCCTAAACCTCAATTCCTAAGAAGGGAAAGCGCGTTTTGATGCCTTTGCCCTGCTGCTGGCTGCGTGCCCGCAGTTGGCAAGAGGCAGCCGTCCAGAGATGCGCACGGCGGTAGCAGCCGCCATGATGCTGTGCGCCCTCTCGATGCCCGGGCTTGCAGCCATGCCACCCGAGGCCCCATACGAAGTCGGCCAATTCTGGGAATACTCCCACGAAGGCCCCCGTCCTGGCGCCATTGAACCACGCGCCATCAACGGGCGGAGAATTGTACGCGTCATCGAGACCGTGGGCGCCGGCGCTGAGCAGCGATGGGTCATTGAGGAGCGCTTCACCAACGACCCCAAGAGCGTCCTCCGCCTTCAGGTCCGCGCCGATGGAATGCTTGCCGCGGTTGTGATTGAAGACGAGAACGGCAAGTTGATGGCGCTGACTTACGATAAACCCATCCCGTACCAGCGGGTCGACATGAAGGTGGGCGACTCGGTGCAAATCGAAACGGCCCTGGTCATGCAGGCCGGCGGCTACAAATTGCCCTGCACCATCACCACCGCCCGCCTCGCCAACGAGACTCTCGACGCGCCCGCCGGACGATTTGCTGATTGCCGGGTCTATCGCAGCGTCACCGATTCCGTCCTCGACCTCAAAGTGGCCAGGATAAACATCACGGACCACCGGCAGTGGTGGTACAGTGACCGCGCCCGCGGGACCGTCAAGGAGGTCTATTCCAAGGACCCCGTCAAGTTCCTCACGTTCTCGCAGGGCAAGTATAGCTCCACCAGCACCCTGGCGGCCTTTGGCGTCCGAGCCGCCTCGGAGGCCGAGCGGGCCGCGGTGGCGCGCGATGTCAAGACCCTCGCCACCGCCACGCTGCCTCACGTCGAGACCCATGGCCGCTGGAAATGGATAGCGGTCCTCGCGGTCTGCGCGGCCGCGGTTGCCATAGGCGTGCGACGGTTCAGAAAAACCCGTGCTCCGCGGCGGCAAAAGTGAGCCTCGCCCAGACACTGCGCAACTCGCCCGTTCCGCCCTCAGAGTGTGTGGAATTCGTGGAGAATTCGTGAAATTCGTGTCAACCCTGGTCTGAGGCGGAGCCTCGCTAACCCTTTCCGGGTGGGATTGGTTACCCGCTGAGTTGTTGGTAAATGAACCCGGGTAACGATCGGATACTAATTACCATTGACCAATTCGCAATTCTCAATCTTCAATATCCTCACTGCTTTGAGGTTGACACCGGCTTCGTGCCAAGTATAGTCTGGCACCAACCTCAAACCCGTGAACGTGAACGAAGGCCAATTCTCCCTGGCCCGACCAGAGACAGGGCTGTAAGTAATTCGATGACTTTGAAGGCCAAACCGGAGCACAAACGAGCGTTTGCCGCCCGGGCTGCTGCCGGCTTTACGCTCATTGAACTGCTGGTCGTCATCGCCATCATTGCCATCCTGGCGGCGATGCTGCTGCCCGCTTTGGGCAGAGCCAAGAGCCGGGCGTTAAGAGCCCAATGCGCCGGCAATCTCAAGCAATGGGGCGCAGCCTTGGTCATGTATGGGGGTGATAACGGCAATAGTTTCCCCGACAATTCAAAAGGCGAGGACTTGAGCTGGATGTCCCCCTCGATCGTTACCAACTTCTACCCCGCCTATTTGTACGCCAACCGCGCCCACACCCTCGCCGACCCCCGCGGCCCAAACGATGTTCTCTATTGCCCGACGGATCGATGGCATCGCCTTGCCGAAGCGGTGGATGATACTTCCCTGTTGATCGGCTACTTCTACCTGCCGGGCCGCACCGACCCTGCCAGCGACGGCTGGGCCTACTCCACACCCTGGCCCGCGTTGTCCGCCTGGGTCACTCGCAAAAAATTGGACGGGCCATGCCGTCAGGCCCCGGTCCTGAGCGACCGCTTGCAGGCCAATGGCTCCTGGACTGTTAGCGCTAATAAGGGAACTGGCGTCACCTGGACGGATAGCGATGACGCGATCACCGTTCCCAGCGCCAACCATTGGGACAGCGGCAAGGCTTACGTCCCGGGAGGCGGCAACTTCCTCTTCGAAGACGGGCATGTTGCCTGGTACCGTTTTGATGTGAGCAACGCGCGCGGCACCGTGGACGTCGGTTGCGCCGAAAGCGGCTGGGTCCTCTTTTATAAGGTGCCCAACGTCATCACTTATTAGGGCCTGTCCCCTTGACTTGCCCCTCACCTTAGCCACTCTCCCCCGCTATGAATTCGATTGCCTCCTTGTCTCCGAAACAACTGCGTGAAGCCGCCGACCTCAAAGAGAATATTGACGCGCTGCAAGATCAACTCAACGCGATTCTTGCCGGGGAAGCACCATTTCCTGCCCCCGCCCAGGCAACCCTCGCCCCTCAAGCCCCTGACCAGCCCACGAGGAAGCGGAGAAAGAAGATCAGCCCGGAGGGTCGTGCAAACATCCGTGCTGCTGCCAAGGCAAGATGGGCGGCAAGGAGACGTGAATCTCAATCCGGGATGGCCCCGGCAGCAGAGCCACCGAGGCGCAAGCGGAAGAGAAGTGCGGCCTGGAGCAAGGCCCTCTCAGAGGCGATGAAGGCGAGATGGGCCCGAGTGAAAAGGGCGGGTAAGTCCAGCCTGTAATTCCCATTATCCGTCATCGAGGAGCGGAACTTCAGCTCGTCAGGGTGCCCCAGAATGAAGCCGATGCGCCAGCTCAGTGCCCCCGAGCCGGGGCGGGCAGCGGCAAATTCTCCCCGCTGGCATTGGAGCTCGAATGATAGACCCCCGGTTTCAAACCGCTGAGCGGATCGGTCGTCACGTAATGGCGCCAAACCACATAGCCCGCCAGCACACCCACCACCACCACCAGCGCGCTCAGAAAACCCAGGCCCCGCCGCCAGGCCACCTTCGATAGCGCCAGCATGAACGCATCGAGCGCGCCGCCCGGGGCGCCCGACAGCGAGGGCGGCTCGGCGAATTTCGTGGTTTGGCGTAGTTCCTGCTCCAGCGCCCCCATGACCTGCGGCACCTCCATTTTCAGCAAAGTCGAGTAGGTGCGCACAAACCCCCGGATATAGACCGGCGCGGAAAACACCTCAAAATCCCCTTCTTCCAGGGCGCGCAGGTGGTCGGTGCGGATCTTCGTAATATCCGCCACTTGCTGCACCGTGAGGTGCCTGGCCTCGCGGGCCTGGCGAAGTTGCTCGGCAACTGTGGACATGACCCTTCCTATTTAACGCCATCCCTCTGCCGTTGGCAATCGTGTTGTTGTCTCCCCACCGTAGGAGACGACCTAAATGACTATACGGAAAGGCCTCTCATTTTCGCGGAGAACTTTGTCACCGGCCCTGGGTTTACAGCCCTCCCGCACCCGCTTATGTTGAGCCCCTGATGAGTGTCCAAACTAAGACGCGGGTAGTTGTCGGCCTGAGCGGGGGAGTGGATTCCTCGGCGGCGGCGGCACTCCTGCTCGAGCAGGGCTACGAAGTCGTGGGCATCACCCTCAAGCTCTGGCCGCAGGACTGCCCCTCGCGCGCCCAGGACAAATGCTGCGGGCCCCAGGCCGTCATGGACGCGCGGGCCGTCTGCCACAAGCTGGGCATTGCCTATTACCTGGTTGACGAAGCGGCCGAATTCCAGTCAAAGGTCATCGCTTACTTCGCCCAGGAATACAGGGCCGGCCGCACGCCAAACCCCTGCGTGATGTGCAACCACAATCTCAAGTTCGGCCGCCTCATCCAGCGCGCCGACCAACTCGGCGCCCGCTATATCGCCACCGGCCATTTCGCCCGGCTCGAGTCCCGCCACACCCCCGGCGGCTCCCGCACCCTCCTCCGGCGCGGACTGGACCCGCGCAAGGACCAAAGCTACTTCCTGTTCTCCCTCCGCCAGGACCAGTTGGCCCGCACCCTCTTTCCCCTGGGCCAATGCACCAAGACCGACACCCGCGCGGTCGCCCGCGCCTGCAACCTCAAGACCGCCGACAAACAGGAAAGCATGGAAATTTGTTTCGTGCCCGACAACGACTACGGCCGCTTCCTTCAGCAGGCAAAACTGGCGCAAAAGCACCGGGGCGACATCGTGGACCTCGATGGCCGGGTGCTGGGCCACCACCAGGGAATCGAGTTCTACACCATCGGCCAGCGTAAGGGCCTGGGCCTCTCATCCCCCAAACCCCTCTACGTCCTGGAACTTGACGCCGCCCACAACCGCGTCGTCGTCGGCCACGAATCGGCCCTGGCGCGCTCGCAGTTCCAGGTCGACCGCTGCAACTGGATTCCCTTTGACCCTCCCTCAGGCCCCCTCGAGGCGACGGTCCAGATTCGTTACCATCACCCCGGCACTCCCGCCACGGTCACACCCCTGGCGGGCGGCAGGGCCAGCGTCCAGCTCCACACCCCCCAGCGCGCTATCACCCCAGGCCAGGCCGCCGTCTTTTACCAGGATGACCTCGTGCTGGGCGGAGGCTGGATCGCGGCGGAAAACTGAACACAAAAAAATCCGGCCGGGCACTACACAAAACTGTAGTCATAAGGCCGGCGCATCTCGCGCGCGATGAACCGGCTTGCCTCCTGTGCGTGCTCCCCCCCAAACTGCTCTTTGGCCGCATCCCATTCCAGGGCCAGACCCGTGCGCAGCGCAATCACCCCCAGATGACAAGCCGTCACCGAACGATGGCCCACCTCCACATCACAGACGGGCAGTTTGCGCGACCGGACGCAGTCGAAGAAATTGCCCATGTGATCCGCGCTGGCATAGAGCCGTTGGGCGCTCTCCGGCAGTGGCCTTGCTATCAGGGCCGGGTCGCTGGCCTTGAAACTGCCCCGGTTGACCCAGATCCAGCCCTCCTCCCCGTCGAAGCGAATCCCATTCCTTTGCCCCAGCGGCTCCTCCACGCCGCCATAGATGTTATCCGCCTTGGTCGTCCGCACCCGATGAACCACGCCATTGCTATACGTGAACTTGACTTCGTATTCGCTATAAGCCGTGTAACCGCCCGGAACTGGTTGGGCCAAAGCCTTGCCTTCGACCGACACCGGGCCGGGGAGGCCAACCGCCCAAAGCGCAATATCATTGTGGTGGGCGCCCCAATCCGTCAGCGTGCCCCCCGAATAATCATACCAGTAGCGGAAGAACAAATGGCACCGTTGAGGCAGATAGTCCACTTTGGGTGCCTGGCCCAGCCAGAAGTCCCAGTTCAATCCCGCCGGCACCGGCTTGGCTGTAAAGGGGCCCTCGCGCAGACCGGCCGGGAGCCAGACCGTGATCTCCTTCAGCTTGCCCAGGCGCCCGTTGCGAACCAGTTCGCACGCCAGGCGAAACCGCGCATCGCTCCGCTGCTGGCTGCCGGCCTGCAGGATGATCTGGTGCTGCCGCACCGTCTGCACCAGCCGCCGGCCCTCCTCGATTGTCAACGTCAGCGGCTTCTCGCCATAGACATCCTTGCCCGCCTTGGCCGCCGCCATATTGACCAGCGTGTGCCAGTGGTCCGGCGTCGCCGTAATGATGACCTGCACCTCCTGCCGCTCCAGCAACTTCCGGAAATCGTTGTACCTGACCGGCGTCTTGCCCCCCTTGGTAAACTGTTGGGCCGCCTGCTCCGCATGACTCTCGTCCACGTCGCAAACCGCCACGATGTCCCCAAACCGAGACGCCAGGCCCGCGTCGCCCCGCCCCATGCCGCCGCACCCCACCAGCCCAATGCCCGGACGCTCGTTGGGCGAGAGCGCCTCGGTCGCCCCAGCCGACCATTCCCGCTCCACAAACCAGGCCGGCAAACCGCTGGCCGCAGCCGCCAGCGAACACGACTTCAAAAATGAACGGCGCGAACAGACCAACGATTTCGCATGCATATACAATTTCTTCCAAGACACACTGTCATCCGCCACCGCATCATACCCGAACGCCCCGGAATGCAAACCCCAAATCCAACCTCGCCCCCCGGAATTGGGGTCGGATCTAAACTTTTCTACAAATGCGGCTTGACATTTTGCGGCCGCCGCCCTTAGCTCAACGGCATGGCACGGCCCCTGCGAATTGAGCGGCCGGGCGGGCGCTATCACGCCACCGCCCGCGGCATCGAGCGAAAACCCATCTATCGGGATGACCGGGACCGCGTCCATTTTCTCGAACTGCTCGGCCAGTTGGGCGAGCGCTTCGGCGTCGGGGTCCATGCCTACGTGCTGATGGACAACCATTTTCACCTGCTGCTGGAAACGCCGGAGGCCAACCTGAGCCGGGCCATGCAATGGCTCAACGTGAGCTACAGCGTGTGGTTTAATCGACGGCACAACCGGGCGGGCCATCTGCTGCAAGGCCGCTTCAAGGCGGTGGTGGTGGAGGATGAGGCCGGCTGGCAGGAAGTGGCGCGGTATGCGCATTTGAATCCGGTGCGCGTGGCGGGGCTGGGACTGGACAAGCCGCGGCGGGCGGCGGGGCGGTTGGGGGTCGGGCCGGCGCCGAGCCGGGAGTTGGCGGGCCAGCGGTTGCGCTGTTTGCGGGAGTGGCGCTGGAGTTCGTATCGGAGTTACGCCGGCTACGGCGCGGCGCCAGGCTGGCTGGTGCAAGAGCCGTTGCGCCGTTTGTGCGGCGGACGGACCGACAAGGAGCAACGGGCGGCGTTGCGGCAGTACACCGAGGGGCCGTTGCGCCAGGGAGTGATCGAGCCGCCCTGGGAGCGGCTCGTAGGCGGGCTGGTGCTGGGGAGCGAAGCCTTTGCCAAGCGTCTGCTCGAGGCAGTGCGCGGCAACCTGCGCGAGCAAACCGAACTCCGGCGTCTGGCGGAGCGGGCCAGTTGGGCCGAGATTGTCTCGGCGGTCGAACGGCTCAAAGGCGAGGCCTGGGGCGAGTTCCGCGACCGGCATGGGGATTGGGGCAGGGATGCCGCGTTATGGCTTGGCCGCAGGGCGGGGCGCCTCTCATTGGCTGAGCTGGGGCGGCTGGCCGGGGAAGTGGATTACGCGGCCGTAGCCCAAGCCCTCACCCGCTTTGGCCAGCGAATGGAGCGAACTCCGGAACTGCGTCAGCACCTAACGCAAATTCAAAACCAAATGTAAAAAAGTTTAGATCTGACCCCAATTCTTCGCCTACCGCCTCCGCTGTTGGGCGCGCCGCTTGGCTTCGAGGAGGCGGCTGGTGGTGCTGGCAGGGGCGGGCTCCTGGACGGCAGTGCCGGCAGGTGCGGCGGCCGTTTCGGGGCCAGTAGTGGAGGCGGCGCTCTCGGCGGGTTCCGGTCCCGACACGGCCAGAGTGGGGATCTTTTCCGGGCGGAACAGCTCGGGGCTGGGTTCGGCGGCAGGGCCGGTTTTCCGGGAGCGGACCTCGTCGCGGCGGGCCAGGAGCGCGCTCAGCGATTCCTCGGCTTCAGGTGTGCGAGGCACGCCCTGCCAGAACAAGAGCCAGCCCCCCACTCTCCGCAGGGCGCGGCGCATCTCCTCCGGGTCAAGCTGAATGCGGCGCACGCCGACATCCAGCAGGAACAGCAGGACGGCAAAACGGATCAAGAATTCCCAAAGGGGGCGTGGCTGATAGGTCTTCTGGCGGTCATGAGAAAAGGGGTTCAGCTCCGGGGAAGTCGGATCCAGAATCTTGCCTCTCCCGCCCTCGGCGATGCGCCGCAACAGGTTGAGATTGGGTTCGATGGCGCTGAACTCCGGGGAATAATTGACGCTGGCCCCGACGGATTGCGACGCGCGAACTTTCCCCTCTTTGACTTCCAGAATGTTCAGGATGTAGGAGCCGACTTCCTTGGTTGGAAAACGGGCCTCGTAATGGCCCGGACCGGTCTGTTCGACGCGGACGGTCTGGCTCTGGCCCTTGGGACTGGCGACGATAGCCTGAAGATTGAGGAAATTCCGGTAATTGCCCTGGGCGTCGGAAGCGTCCACATTGATGACGCCCTGCCCTTTATTGACAGTCACCTCCGTGTTGAAATCGGCGTTCTCCAGGCGCCGGAGGCTCCATTGGGCTACCTGGGACCAAAACTGGCGGTACTTTGCCCAGTTAAGCCAGAGCTTGCCCCATTTGGCACTGGCATCGGAGGTAAAGGCGACGGCGCGGCCCAGGCCGTATTGCCAGTGGGCCAGGAGCGGGTCGCCCTTATCGGTCCAGAGCGGAGTCTCAGCGCGCGGTTTGGGGGTCGTGGCCACGTAGCCCAGCAGTTTGGGATACTCGGCCGGGCCGATGCCGCGCACGACCTCGCTCATCGAGCGGACCTGCGGAGTGAAGGGGTCTTCGTAAATGGCCGATTTGAGAATCACCGCCGTTTCCTTGATGAACACCTGGGGCAGCTCGTCCGGGGACTTGACATAGTAGAAGGTGCCTTTGCCGCGATTGGCCATCCATTCCATCGTCTCGCTGCCGGAATGGCCGGAGATGAGAATGGTGCTGACCGTGATGCGGTCCGCGACGATAGCTTTCATCGTCTCCTCCTTCGGGGCCTGGGGATTGCCGTCGCTAAAGATGATGATGTGCTTGAGGTTGGCCGTGGATTTCTTGAGCGCCTCGTA
Source organism: uncultured bacterium (assembly GCA_963713735.1). GTDB lineage: Bacteria > Verrucomicrobiota > Verrucomicrobiia > Limisphaerales > UBA8199 > CAVQND01. The sequence continues at coordinate 28,090 of CAVQND010000069.1, read as the reverse complement.
GGCGCGTTCCAGGGGGCCTTCGAAGCCGGGCATATCGCCCTGGTTCATGCCGGCGATTTGCGCGGCGAGGTCCCTGCGGTTGCCCACCTTCTGGAGCTCGAAAAGCCAACGCTCCGTTCCGTCCCAGAGCAGGACGCCCATCTCATCGGAGGGACCCAGGGCGGCCAGCACCCCCTCGGCGCAATCCCGGGCCACCTGGTTGCCGTTGTTAAACTCCATGCCGTGCATGATGAGCGCGACGGCCCCGCTGGGCAGCACCTTCTTGCTGTCCAGTTCCATGCTCACTGGCAGCGTGGACTCCAGCGGCGTGCCGCGGTAGCCGCCCGCCGCGTAAGTCTGGTCCCCGCCGACGCAGACCAGGCCAACACCAAAATCGCGCACGGCGCTCTCCAGCAATCTCAGCCGATCGTTGCCCAGGTGGGCGTCGCCCGCCTCGACGTTGCTGATGAAGATGGCGTCGTAGTTCTGCATCTCCCCCAGCGTGCCGGGGAAACCCTCCACGCCAACCAGACGGTTGGTGATATGCGAAGACTGAAGGGCGGCGGCCAGCGGTTTGTCGTTTTCCGGGTCAGCCGAGACGATCAGGATTTGGGGGTCCCCGCTCACGATGGCAAAACCGGAGGCGTGATTGTTCTGCGGCAACGGATCGCCTTTCACGTCCACCTGCACGTCATACCCGTAGTAGCCCGGCTCGGGCAGGGACTGGGGAAAGGCGAAGAGGTTTTTGCCTGCCGTCAGTTCGACCCGCTTTTCGCCCAGAAACTGTTCGTTGCGAAAGAGCCGCACCGTGGCCGGCGTGGCCTGGTCGGCCTGGACGTGAATCTTGACCTCGAAGGCCTGGCCCTTCTTGAGCTTGGGCGGCACCTGGAGCTTTTGCACCGACACGTCATTGCCCCGGGACACACCCATCGGCACCACGTCCACCGTCACCCCAAGCTGCTGGTTGGCCCCCAGCACCGCGCTCATCACGTCCCCCATGTTCTCGTTGCCGTCGGTCAGCAAGACCAGGCGCTTCTGGCCCGTTTCCGGAAACGCCGCCGTGCCCAGCCGGACCGCCGCCGCCAGGTCCGTCCGCTCCGTCCCCACCACCGCCTGGATCTTCTGCAAATCCAGGGCCGAGCCGGGCGACAACTCGATGCTGGCCTCGCTGCCGAAGACAATCACGCCCGCTTTGTCCAGGCTCTTCTTCTGTTTGGCTATCTGGTTCACGTAGTCCTTGGCCGCCTCCTGCTGCGGGGACGGAATGCTGTCCGAGCGGTCGAGCAGGAAGAAAACATTCATCCCCTCGATGGGCCGGAGCATCTGGAAACCGGCAATCGCGCAGACCAGCGCCGTCACCACCAGGACACGCATCCCCACCGCAACCCAGCGCCGCCAGCGGCTCACCTGGACGTCGCTCTTCCAGGCAAACCAGAACACCCATCCCAGCGCCGGCGCCAGCAGCAGCAAGTAGTAAGGATGGGTGAACTGGATGTTCATGAATGACCTGGACTGTGCACTGTGGACCGTGGATTGTGGACTAACCTCTGCACCCGGTGGTTTTGTGAATCGGCCACGTACAGATTGCCTGCCGAATCAAGAGCAATGCCCCACGGATTATTAAACTGGCCGGGGGCGGCCCCCGGGCCGCCGATCATTTCCAGAGGCTCATCGTTGCCATCGAAAACCTGAATGCGGCTGTTGCCGAATTCACAGACATACTGCCGTCCGGCGGCGTCCACGCAAATGTCGTAGGGATAGCTCAGTTCACCCCGGCCAGTGCCGGCTTTGCCATAAGTCCGCAACAGCTTGCCTTCCTGCGTGAAAACCTGGATGCGGTGATTGCAGGAATCGGCCACGTAAATCCGGTCCTGAGCGTCCACGCACAGCCCTTCCGGCCGATTGAATTCGCCGGGTCCAGTGCCGCCGTGGCCGATGGCGCCCAGGAATCGCGGCGCCGGCCCCCCCAGACCGAAACGCTGCACTCGCTCGGCTGGGCCGTATTCGCTCACCAGGATTTCATTCTCGGAGTTCACCGCCACCGCTCGGGGCAACATGAACTGGCCGGTGTTGGTCCCGCGCCGGCCCCATTGAGCCACCAATTGGCCTGCCGGCGAAAAATGGTTTACTCGCTGATAATGCGGCTCGACCACGACAATATTGCCCTGCCGGTCGCGGCACAAGCCCTTGGGTTTGCCCAGCTCGGTCTGTGGCATTTGCCACGAGAGCATAAACACCCCGTTGGACGAGAATTTCTGCACCCGGCCCGTCATATCCACCACGTAGAGATTATCCTCCCGGTCCACCGCCACCGAGCGCGGCTTGTTAAACTGACCCGGGCCGACTCCCCGGGCGCCAATCACTTGCGCGCGGCTGAAAAGCCGGCTCGCGACCGGCGCTTCATTCCCGGCCGGGCCTGGCGCGCAGCCGCTCAACGCCAGCAAGACCAGCAGGCCCGCGCAGCCCGCCAGGCCAAAGCGCGGGAATGCCGCGCACTCCAAACCCTCCGCCAGACAGTAGCGCACGGCCGAAATCGCGAAGCGTTTGGAGTGCGGCGCATTCCGCCGCTTTTGGCCCCCTGCTGCATGTCGAGCGGCCCGTTCCCCGTCGCTCGGCCAAAAACCGCGCGCGATGCGCCCTCCCCCCACAGCGCCAGCGGCGCCACGGCCAAGGCCAGGAGCGTCAGGCACAAGGCGTTGACCTGCGCGTTATGGCCATAGTGCAGCAGGTTGAAGACGCGAAGCGCCACCGTTTCTCCCCCGGGCGGCACGACCAGTATCATTGACTCGACATCCCAAAGACAGAGCAGGAAAACCACATACCACGCCGCGCCGAGCTGCGGGGCGATTTGCGGCCAGTGGACGTAGCGGAACAGTTGCCAGCCGTTGGCCCCCTCGAGCCGCGCGGCATCGGTCAAGTCCCCGTCCACCCCTTGCATCGCGTGGACGGCGGTGTTCCAACCCAACGCCAGGTAGCGGACTACAAAAGCCAGTATCACTATCCCGGCGCTCTGGTAGAAGCGCCACGTCCAGGACCGATTGAACAAGGCTATCCAGCCGATGCCCAGCACTACACCGGGCACCAGAAGAGGCAACCAGAGAAACCAGCCCACCAGTGCCCTATACCGGATTCCGGCCCCGTGTGCAGTTCCCTCACTCGACACCCGACACTCGACACTTGGCCCCCTCCTGCCCAGGCGCCTGAAAACTGGTGCAATGCCAGGCCGCCAATCGGCACTCCCCAACACGCCGAGCACGACCACCAGTGTGGCCGAAACTGCGGCGAACCAAACCGAATTCCCGATTGCGGCCCCCCCTGCCGCCAATGCGCCCGGCAATTCGGTCCAGGTCCGTTTCTCGGAGACCAGTTGGAGCAGTGGCAGGCCCACCGAGACCAGGCAAAGAAGCACGGTGATGGCGCCGCAGGACCAAAACCACCCGCCCCCGACCTGCCGGCGGAAGAGTGCTGGCGATACCGGGCCGTCGGCCCTCGGCCAGGGAATTTCCTGTCGGATGAACCACAGGAGCAGGAGCAGTGGGCCCAGCACCAGCGGCCAACTCAACTCGAGCGCGCCCAGCGTGTCGAAGCTCGTGCTGAAGCGCACCCACATCTCCGCCGGAAAGACCTTCACCTGTAAAATCGCGGGCACGGCAAAATTGTTCAGCGCCAGCACAAACGTCAGGACCGCCGCCTGGGCCAGGGCGTTTCGGGCCAGCGGCAGCAACAGGCCGCCAAGGAGCGCCCCGCCCGTAACAGCAGGGTCGCTCTCCAATTGAGCGGGCTGAAGTCGCTGCCACGCCCCTCGAACCGCCAGCAATGTGATCGGCCACGTCAGCAAGCTTAAAATCCAGATTGTGCCGCCCAGCGAAACAATGTTCAGTGGCAGCCACCAGCGCCAGACGCCGCTATGCCCCAGGTAATGCAGCCAGCAATTCGTCACCAGGAACGGCGGCAACGCCAAGGCCATGACCGCCACGCCCAGCAACCGGTTCCGCCAGCACCCCGGCAGGCCCCCCAGCCAGAGCGCCGCCGCCAGCCCAAACCCCGCCGCCAGCAGCGTGGCCAGGCCGCTTACGAACAGGCTGTTGGTGAGAAGGCGCCAGCTCATCTGGAGTGCGGAGTGCGGAGTGCGGAGTGCGGAATGGAAGGCGCACGTAAGTCCCAAACGCTGCCCGCGCCAAAGCGGTGTCGCGCTCCGCTTGCCACCGCACTCCAAAGTGGCCTGCCCGAGACAGCTCGATAGACTTTGTCACTGGCCCCGAAGCTGACTCTCTTACATCGCGGGACATGCGGAACAGCTCCGTTAGGAGCGCCATGTTTATAGCAGCGCAGCCCTATCACACCTTGCTCAAGCTCCGTTAGCCCGGATATTTCACGACCCAGGAACGGAACCGGGCTACCGAGGCTGCGTAGCGCAGGTTTCCAACCTGCTGTATCGCCGACCTCCGGTCGGCAGGCTGTAGCTGCTTGGCGGCATCGGCGGATTGGAAATCCGCGATACGGCAGGCTGGAAGCCTGCGCTACACCGTCCGGCTGGCGAAACCCGTGAAATATCCGGGTGAGGAGCGGCACGTTGACGCTCCGGATTGCGCGCTGCAACGGACCCGCTTGCTCGCGGGCTGCAAACAGTGTCTTCTCTGCGTTCGTTGGGTTCATCGCAGGAAAATCTCGTTCAGCTTCCTCGTTGTGCCTTCCAGGTCGCGGAGCAGGTCCTCCCAGTTCACCTTCAACGCCGGCCCCGAGACCGCGCTCGATGAAACCCCCTCGAGGGCGTGGGCAGCCACCAGGCGTTTCACCACCTCGGGTCGCTGGAGGTAATCGAAGAGGCGTTGGGCGCTTTCCGGGTGTGGCGCGTTGCGCGTCACGGCGACGGTATTGGGGATGAGCAGGGTCTCCTCGGACGCCGGCATCGCCGCCACAGGCAAACCCTCGCGCTGGCCGGCGGCGATGTCATCGGAATCGGTCAGCCCCAGCCAAGCCTCGCCGCTGCCCACCAATTTCACCACCACCGAATTGCCGTCCACCAGCAAGGGCCTATTGGCGGCCAAACCCCGGCACCACGCCAGCCATCTTTCCTCCCCCCAAAACTGGCGCAGGACGTGAAAATGGGTCGAGGTCGTGCCGAACTGGGGCATGGCCAGGGCGACCTTGCCCCGCCAATGGGCATTGGTCAACTCGAGCAGCGACCGGGGAGCAGCGCGCGCCGAAAGCCTGTTCGTATTGATGACCAAACGCCGTGTGCGATAGCCCAAGGCAGCCCAGCCGTTGGTCCGGCGAAAAACGTCCTGCGCCGCCAGCCGGCGCGTGCGCATTTCTTCATTGCCCCAGAACACGTCGCACTGCGGGTGCCGTTGCTCCGCCAGCAGGCGGTTAGCCAGGCCGACCGTCTTGACCGCCTCGCTGTCATAAACGGCGCGGACCTTGACCCCGTCTCTTTCTCAAAGTCTCTCAGAATCGGCAGCGCGAAATCTTCGTCCTGGGCGCAATAGGCGACAACGTAATCGTTGGCTTTGCCCCAGACCGGGAGCGTCGCCATGCAGAGGAGGGCGGTGACGACAATGAGAGTAGACCCCACGCCCGCCGAAACCCTCCGGGACAGAACGAACGGCAAGTGACAAAGTCTGTCGAACGGTCTCGGGCAGACCACTTTGGAGTGCGGTGGCAAGCGGAGCGCGACACCGCTTTGGCTCGCGCGGCGTCTGGCGTTCTTGGACTTCCCGGGCGGTCCAAAGCGCCGTCGCCGCTTCGCTCTGCCGGCGCACTCCAAAAGACCACTTTGTCAACGGCCCTGGAACAGAATGCAGGGGCCAAGGGTGTGCAACTGCTCACACGGTCCTCCGATGGTAGTACCACCATTCGCCCAGCAGTACCAGCAGGGCCAAACCGGCGAAGCTGCGCCAGACTTCCATGTTCGTGCGTTGCAGCGAAGTGGCGTGGACTTTCGTGTATTTGCCCAATTGAAGTTCGTCTCGGGGCTTGATGTTGCTCTCGGCGGCGTCCAGCAGGTTGACGCAGAACACCGTGTCATTGGTGCCCAGGCGGACCCGGTAAACGCCTTGCTTGTAAGTGTCGCCGAAGACGAATTCGTTGGCGCTTGGCGTCGATGGGCACCGTGCGCGTCTGACCGCCGCGGCAGGGTCATTTGGGCGCTCGTTTCCGGCGCGGTCGAGGGCGAGGCGGAAGGCTTCACCGGCCTTGACCAGCAATTGGCTGCTCTTGGCGTTGGCGGGGTTGAGCCACTCGACCGCATTGGCGATGAAAATGGGGAACGAGACCCGCAAAGGCCAATTGCTCTCAAGAATATCGAAACCGATCCAGACCAGGCGCTGGCGGCCCAGTTCGCCCGCAAGAATCAGCGACGCCTGGGGCGCATCGGCCAGGGAAACAGCCCAGCTCGGCGTCTTGGCCGTGTAACTTTCCTTGACCTGGACATTGTCGAAACCGGCATACCGCATGAGCGGATGCGACGTGCGCCAGTCAACGATAGGCGGACCTTCGCACGCTGGTGACGTTCTCGACCCAGTTGCTGTTGATGACATGGATGGCCAGGACATTGCCCTGGGGCCAGGTCGCCGGCGCCACGTCGTCCAGCACCACGAAATCGAACCCCGCAGCCGCATCGCTCAGCGTGGCGGCGACAGCCAGTTCCACATTGGCGGTGGCGCGCAAGGCCTTTTCCAGAAACCGGTTGCCGCGCGTGACCAGCAGGACTTTCACCGGTTTGGGCAACAGGCTCACGATCGAGGCCTGGTTATCGGCCGCCAAGTCGTCCTTGGCCGTCAAGCGCACGGTGAAAACGCCGTCACGGGACTGGTTTGCCAGGAACACCTGGGGCGAGGTATCCCCTCCGCCAATGGTCAGCGAGCGCCGCTCCAGAACGCGATCTTCAAAGAGCAACTCCACCTCCGTTTCCAGACTGTTGGTTGAAAAATTGCCGATATTGGCATACACAGCCCGCTGCCGGGCGTCCTCGGGATTCGCCCGGGCATCCAGGCCGGTGATGCCCAGGTTGTTGGAATCCTTGCCGACACGATGATAGATCAAAGGCAAGGGCCTGTCCTTGCTTTCAAACTCGCTCAGTTCCGGTGCCGCCCCGTCGCTGAACAAATGGACTTCCGAGTTCTTCTGGTCGCGGACCAGCGACTCGGCCATCCTCAGCGCGGAGAGCAACCGCGTAGGGCAATCCGAGCAGACGCAGGACTGCAAGGCGCGGCGGAGCAAGGCCTTCTCGCTAGTGGCCGATTGTTTGACCTCGGCATTGGCCCCCGCCAGGAGAATGACCATCTGGTCGCTCCCGGCCAGGCTGTCCACCCATTTGAGCGCCTCCGCGCGGGCCTTCTCGAAACGGCAGGGCGCTTCATCGGTGGCCTGCATCGAGGCCGAAGCGTCCAGGATAATCACGCGCAACTCCGCCGGCTTGGCCTTGGCCGCAAAATAGGGCCGCGACAGGGCGAACACAGCCAGGGCCAGCAGGATGAGCTGAAGGATCAGCAGCCAGTTCTTGCGCAGCTTCTGAAACGGGGCGCTGGCCTGCGTTTCGGACAGGAACCGCTGCCAGAGCATCGTGCTCGAGACCAGCTTGACCACACGCTTGCGCTTGAGCAGATAAAAGAGCACCACCACCGGAATGGTGGCCGCAAAAGCAAGCGCCGCTGGAGCCAGGAAGTGCATCTAGCCCCAGACCTCCGCCTTTCTGAGTTGTTTGAGCAGCAACTCCTCGAGGGCGGTATTCGAGCTGGCGGTGAAGAAATTGATGCCGCGGGCCTGGCAAAATTCGCGGAGACGCTGGATGAAGTTCTGGACCGTTTGCTGATAGGCCTTCATGCGGTAGCGGCCAAAAGTCACCTCCTGCATCGCGCCGGTTTCCGAATCCACCAGCCGCAGATCGCCAAACGTGACGGGAGACAGCTCCTCGGGGGCCAGGATTTGGACCAGGTCCACCTGGAAGCCGCGCCCGACCAGGGCGGACAGGCCGGAGTCATAGCCGGCGGGGTCCAGGAAGTCGCTCAGCACGACGGCGACGCCGGGCTGGCGGGCCTCGAGGGCGCCGCGCCGCAGGGCCTGGTTCAGATTGGCCGGGCCGCCCGCAGTCAGGGCGCTCAGGCTGGCGAAGAACTGGATGGCCGAGCGTTTGCCGCGCACGGACCGCAACGCGCCTCGGGCGGCCAATTCGGCCATGCGCGCGGCGCGATCTGCGACGGAGCCCGCCGCCAGCTCGGGAAACGGGATTACGCTGACACGATCAAAGCCCGACAGAGCGACATAGCCCACGGCAGCGGCCACCTGGCGGGCGAAATCGAATTTGCGCGGCTCGCCGAAGGTCATGGATTCGCTGGCATCCAGGAAGATGCGCACCGGCAGCTCGCGCTCCTCCTCGTAGAGCTTCAAGAACAGCCGTTCCAGCCGGCCATAGAGGTTCCAATCCAGGTAGCGGAAATCGTCGCCCGGGACGTAGTCGCGGTAGTCGGCGAACTCGACCGATTGGCCGCGCGCCCGGCTGCGGCGCTCGCCTTTGGCCGAGCTCTTGGCGCGGCGGGCGGCCAGAAGCTGAAACTGCTCGAGGCGGCGCAGAAGCTCGGGCGTGAGGAGCGGGGTGGACATGGGGTCGCTCAGGCATTGACCATCTGCGCGTCCTTGGGCACGTCCTTCAAAACTTGAGCGATGATGTGGTCAGTGGTGATGCCCTCGGCCTCGGCCTCGAAATTGAGAATCAGCCGGTGACGCAGGGCGGGCAGGGCGACGGCTTCGATGTCATCGAAGCTGACGTTGAAGCGGCCTTGGATGAGCGCGCGGACTTTGCCGGCCAGGACCAGCGTCTGGCCGCCGCGCGGGCTGCTGCCGAAACGCAGGTACTGGGAGGCGATGGGCGCGGCGGTTTCGGTCTTGGGATGGGTGGCCAGCACCAGCCGCACCGCGTAGTCTTTCACATGCGAAGCCACGGGCACCTCGCGGACCAGTCCTATCAATTCGCACAAGGTCTCGCCCGTGAGGACTTTCTGGACGCTGGCGCGCTCTCCCGTTGTCGTGCGGGTGAGAACCTCAGCCAGTTCCGGGCCCGAGGGGTAGCCGACCAGAATCTTGAAAAAGAAGCGGTCCAGTTGGGCCTCGGGCAACGGATAGGTTCCTTCCTGGTCAATCGGGTTTTGCGTCGCCATGACAAAGAACGGCTCGGCCAGCTTGCGCAGTTGGCCGCCCGCAGTGACCTGGTGCTCCTGCATCGCTTCCAGCAAAGCCGACTGCGTCTTGGGTGTCGCGCGGTTGATTTCGTCGGCCAGGATCAGATGCGCGAAAATCGGGCCGCTCTGGAACTCGAACTGCCGCCGCCCGCCCGCGGCCTCCATGACGATGTTCGTGCCGAGAATATCGGCGGGCATGAGGTCGGGCGTAAACTGAATTCGATTGAAAGAAAGGTCGAGCACCTCGCTGAGCGTCCGCACCAGCAGGGTCTTGCCCAGCCCGGGCACCCCTTCCAGCAGCACATGTCCGTGGGCAAACAGCGCAATGAGGGTGCCCTCGACAATGGCGTCATGGCCGACAATGACCTTGCCGATTTCAGCGCGCAGGGTCGCGTAGGTGTTGCGGAAAGATTCGATGGCTTGTGGCGTTTCCATGGGGAGGGGGGATGGGTAGTGCGGTCTGTGAACTTCATTTCTTCAAATCGTCGAAGTAGTCCTTCACCGCTCCCTGGTAGGCGCGGGGAACCTGTTCGTGGCTCAGCGCGCTTTGGGCGTCGGACTGGGCGGCGGTGGCCGCGGCCTCGTAGTCCAGTTTGCTCTGGCCTTTGATGCTCACGTTTCTCAAGGTCACGCTCGGCATCTGGTTGCCGGGTGAGAATTGCCCGGGGACTTTGGTGGGGCTCAGCGCGGCGCTCAACTCGCCCTCGCCCCGGTCGGTGTGGCCACGCGCGTCTTCGTCCGGACGTTCCACACCGCTGTTGTCCCAATGATCGCTCCATTCGCCGTTCCACTCGCCGTTTTCATCGGCCCAGGTGCCCACGCCGCTGCCGGTGCCGCCGCCCTTTCCCACGCCGGGACGGCCGGGGCCGTTGCCGCGGCGCCAACGCTGCTCGGTGCCGATGGCGGCAGCGGCCTCGTTGAGGGCTTGGAGTTCGGCCGCCAGCGATTGGGCATCGCCCATCTGCTGGGCCAGCCGTTCCAGTTCTTTGGCGGCGTCCGCCAACGACTGGGAAGCGCCGGGCTTGTCCCCGGCCCCCAATTGTTTGCCGGCCTTCTTGAGGTGCTCGGCCAGGGTGCCGTAATTGCCTGCGGGCTTAATGGCCTTGGCCACCTCGGCGGCTATCTTTTCGAGCTGCCCGGGGGGAGCTCGGCGGCCTTCAATTGAGCGGCCATCTTCTCGAGGGTCATCTGGGCGGCCTCGGGCTGGCCGTTCTTGAGTTGCTCGGCCAGGTCCTTGCCCAGTTTCTCCATTTGCTGCTGCAGTTGCTGGAGGCCCTTGGCCATATCGTTGAGTTTCTCGAGGTCCGTCACCGAGGCCTGCAGGTCCTTGAGGAAAAGTTCAGTATGGTTGGCCTCGAGCGCCTCGATCGCATCCTTTAACTGCGGCACTTGCAGCCCCATCTCCTGCGCCTGGCGCGAAAGCGCCGACAGCGCCTTCGAGATGTCATCCCGCTGCGCGTCGGTGCCCGGGGAATTCTTGTCGTTGAGCCCCTTGGCGGCTTCCTGCAGTTTCTCGAGGTCTTTCTTGAGCTTCTCGAGGGCCTGCGGATTGCCCGTAGGGGCGCCGAGCTGTTTTTGCAGCGATTCGATTTGCTTCTGCAGCCCGGCGGCGCTCTGGGAGTCGCTCGCCCCCGCGGCGCGCGCGGCCTGTTCCAAACGCTTGAGGACCGGGTCCTTGCCCAACTCCCGAAGCTCGTCTTTGAGCTTCTCGGCGACATTGGCCAGGTCTTTGAGCGCCTCGCCCTGCGTGAGCGTGGCCTTGTTGAGCCGATCGCCCAAGTCGCTTACCGACTCGAGCGCCTTCTCGGTCCTGGGCTCCATGGCGGGCTGGCGGGCCTGGAGGGTGCGGCGGGTCAACTCCGCAAGCTGGCGGCCGGCTTCGCGGATAATCTGCTGCTCGTTTTGCTTTTGCAGAAACCGCTTGCTGCGGTACTCGGGCACGAAGCCCAGACCCACCCCCAGGGCCAGGACCACCAGGGCCCAACGCGTGACCTTTTTGGGCAGGCGCAACGGCACCATGCGGCGAGGGTCGAGCTGGCGGACGTGCTTGGCGGCATCCGCTACCACCAGGTCGCGCCAGGAGCCCGCCTTGGGTTCGGCGGCCACCTCCAGCGCGGTGCTGAGGCGCTCTTTGAGATGCTCGCGCCCGTCCACCCAGCGGGCGGCTTCCGCCAGGCCCAGGCGCCGCCAGCCGCCCAGAATCAACCCCGCCAGCATAAACGGAAACGGCGCCACCCCCGCGGCCATCCGCGTCCAAAACGGCAGGGGCAGAAGATGATACGCGCCGTCCAGCAGCAAGGAAACCACCGCTCCCACCAGCAGGCCAATCCACAACCCGCGCAACGCCCTGGCCCACCGACGGCGTCGAGCCGCTCCTGAGAGCGCCGATTCGATGATCTGAAGTTCGCTCATGACCTCGCCCCAAAAAGTGCGGTATTTGCGACCGTTTGGCCAGTCTTAAAGTGGTTAGACAACCCTCCTGAAAAAAAGTTCCGCCGGATTCGGCCCTGCCGGTGCGCAGGGCTCAGGGCCGGTGACAGAGTTCTCCGCAAACCATCGTAGGAGACGACGTGAGGAGTCTCTGATCGATTCTTGGGCACTGCGCAAGCCTGCTCCCCTCCGAAGCCATTGATCAGAGACTCCTTACGTCGTCTCCTACAGTCAGGAAATGGGGCCCCGTTTCGGCGACTTTGTCACTGGCCCTGCCCACAGGGGGGCTACTTCATCTGCGGCGCCGTCAGTGGCCAGACCCGGAGCCTCTGCTGCCCGCCATCGGGAAGTTCAAACGGGCCGGGGAAGGGATTCGCTGCATTCCTTTTCGCGCCGAAATAATCGCTATCGATGCGAATCGGCGTTCCGTCTGCGCGCTCAAACGGAAGGTTCGGAATTTTCGCCCGGCCCAGCAGTTCGGTCGTCACGAGTTTGCGCGTTTGTTCGGCGCCCCAGGCCTTGTCGAGGGTGATTTCGAGGGAGAAGCCCTCCGCCCTCTCGACGAGCCGGATGGCCGGATCGAAGGCTGGTTTGACGAGAGGCTCCTTTTCATGCCGGGAAGGCTTGGCGCCCCCCAGAAACACATTGCCCTCCATCCAAACGGGTAATCGGGCGGCATCGTATGGGTCAGGTTCCCATGTTGCCCGAGCATCTCGAGTGGCGAATCACATTGCCTTCAATAATCCACCCCTTGCTCCAATGCGTCCCGATCAAACCGAGCTGCTCCGCCGTAGGGGGCGCCCACGGGGTCGCCGCGTTTTCCAGGGTGAAACCGCGCACGGTGAGGTAATTCACGCCCGCCTTTTGCGGATAGAAAACCGTTTGACGCACATTGATCTCGACCTGTTGCGCGTTGGGATTGACCCCCTTGAACTGCGCCCAGATCGTCGTGTTCTCTCCATCCACCTGGCCGAACCAGAGCGGCGTGTGGCCGGCCGGTCCGAGCACCTCGTTCAATTGGGCGGCCTCGCTCAGCCACTCCCCGTTCAGATAGACGGCGCCGGTATGGTGCTGCCGCCCCTTGGAGTTGAACCAATCCCCGTGAATGACATCGTTGTAGGGATTGAAATGAGCGAAGAAACTGTTCGCGAGGGTCGCTTTCCAGACATCGTCCTGGACCTTCACCCAGTTATTGACGACTTCCGACCCCGTGATGCGGACCTTTTCACCCGGCGCTGCCTGGTAAACGATGCGCCTGTTCTCGGATTCTCCCCCGCGCGGCGGGTTCGATCCGCTCGCGATAGGTTCCTTCATGCACGGTAATCACATCTCCGGGCTGCGCCTGCAGCGCGGCCGCCGAGATGGTTCTGAAGGGCCTTGAGGCCGAGCCTTCATTCGCATCCGCTCCGGCCACCGAAACATGATACTCGCTCGCAGACAGTGAATGGGCGAGCCAGGCTACTGGGATTATCAGGGTTAGTTTCTTCATTTTTTCAGATTCTTGCTCTTGTTGTCCACATGGGCAATCCGAAAGGTGGGTGCTAACTGCTCAGGTGGGGGGCGGACCGGTCATTGGGAACCGGTCTTGTTGGGCAGCCCAGTTTCCCCTCACCCCGGCCCTCTCCCCGGGGGAGAGGGAGAAGTACCCCCCAGTCAGTTGACGTAGCGGAAACAGTTCGAAATTCCGAAGGTTGTCCCCTGCTGTTCCCTCTTCCCGGGGAGAGAGGGAATCCTCCGCAGTCAGTCGGCGAAACCAGCGGCTCTGGGATTGACGACAGCCGGCCTTTGCTGTTCCCTCTCCTCGGGGAGAGGGTAAGGGTGAGGGGAAATGGCACTTCCATGCCGAGATCGCTCCCGACAAAGGTGGGATGCGCCCTGCGCTCAATGCACCAGCCCTGAACAGTTGCTGTGGGTGTTGGATGGGACGCCCATGCGGAGCTACTTGGCCGCCTCCTTCACGATTTTGATTTCGTCCGGCGTGAGGGCGTAGAGGCGATAGACGATCTCGTCAATCAGATCGTCCGTGAAAGCGATGGAAGACTCCAGCGGCAGCAGCTTGTCTTTGGCGTTCTGGAAACGGGCACGGATTTTTTCCTCATCGGAATCTCTGAGGCAGAGTTTGTTGGCGCGGAAATGGGCGAAGAGTTCGCCGGCCTCGAGTTTCCAAAACCGGTCGAGCCTGGTCTTGGGCTTCAAGGCCTGAGCGATCAACACCGTGGAAATCTCTAAGATCGGTCAGGAATTGTTTGGCGGCGGCGCGCTTCTCGCGGTTCAGGGCCATCATCTGTTCGGCCAGGAAAGCGAGCAAATCGTGGACCACATCCGCGCGCTCCGGCTCGGCGGCAAGTTGCTCGGCGACAAAGGCCGGCACGGCATCGGCTCTTCCGTCATTCAGACTGCGGTGGTAAAGCTGCCTGGCATTCACCTGGAGCGTGGCGCGCTTCTTCTCGGGTGTCGTGGACTCGATGCGGCGAATGGGCAGACGGATCAAGTGCGATTTCTGGACGTGAGGGAATTTGACTTCATCGTTTTGAAAAGCTGTCCGATACCAAAAGTTGAGCAATCGCGAACATAGAATTGCGCAAAGAAAACTCGATTCCTTGCCGCAAGCGACGTGGTAAACGAGGTTGGTGGTGACATAGCCCACATCGTCTCTGGCGGCGACCAGGCCAGCCGCCAGGAATCTAATCAGAACCTTGGGAACCGTCCGATAAAGCGAAGCCGGTTTCAATGTCGCCGCTTCCATCTTTGACGGATCGACAAACCAACCCTCGTGTGCTGCATGATGCCGGTCCATATCGAGGTGATCGATCAGTAGAAGCGCGCCCGGTGTGCTGAGGCGGGAGATCGCCGGGTGGTTCATTCCACATTCGGCGCCGCGCGCAATCCCGGCCAGGTCTCCCAGAGGGACGACGTTACCGGCGGCAATTTTCGTGGCCAGCCTGACGGCGCTCGCCTCGCTGTTGACGGGGACGATGTGGAAAGGCATCGTTTTGAACGTGGAGGACGGGACTGAGTGAAACACCAGAGAGGTCTTGTTGATACGACTTCCGAGCACCGTGATGCCCCGGCGGTCAGACGATTTGCCTGAGATCATAATTGCGGCGTCGTTATCAACCCCCTCAAAGGCAACTCCAAGATCTACCGCCGAAGAGAGATGGCGCTCGACAGCGAGCATCTTTCGCAGACTCTCGTAAGATTCGTTTGTTAGGAGCCGCTTCGGTATGACCTCTCCAACGCGGGCTTCTCTGGACGACAACAGGCACGCCAACTCGCAGAATGTCGCCGCCAAATCGAATTGGCCGATGGATGATCTGAAGTTGAGCCGCAGCCAGCGCAATAGCTTTGAATTGATCTCCCCGGTTCGCAATCCAAGCCACGGTGGATTTCCGATCACCGCGGCAAAGCCGGCGTCCTCCTTGCGCGTGCCATCTTCGTTGAAAAAAACGTCCGGGAATTCGAGTTCCCAGTGGAAATAGGGCTTGTCCAGTTCCTTGATATGGTAGCGTGCGGCCGCTTCGTGCAAGCGATCCGCGCCCCCCTCCGCCGCAACCAGGATTTCCCGGGCGGCGGCCAAGTATTCTTCCTCACTCAGCGATCCGTCGAAGAAGGCGTTTGTCCAGAGGTCGGCGACCTTTTTGTAGGGCGCGAGCCGGGGGAGGATTTCGGCTTCCCAACGCTTCTCCTTGCTTTTGACAATGGCCACCTCGCTGCTGGCCTCACTTTCTATACCCTGAATCTGCCGGATGGTTTCGGCAACGGCGAATTTGAAATCCGGACCAAACGTGAACCGGATTTGGCGCTCGTCGCACTTGCCCTTTCCCTGCGGCAGGCCGCCGAGCTGATCGAGGCGCGCGCCGACGAGTGAGTTGCCGCGGCGCAGGTGGTGGTCGAGGAAGTTGAGCGGTTGGTCGGTGGAGATGGTGGTGAGCCAGAGGGAGAGTTTGGCCAGCTCCACCGCCAGCGGATTCAAGTCCACGCCGTAGATGCAGGCCTCGACGACGCGCCGCCGCCAATAAGCGATTTCGGCTTCTTCCTGCGATTCGCCTTTGACGAGCTTCGCCTGAAATTTCGTCGTCGGATGATAGACGACGTGGTCAGCCAGGAAGATAGTTGCCTCGACCAGGAAATGACCCGAACCCATTGCGGGGTCGCAAATGTTAAGCTTGAGGACTTCGTCGGCGAACGAGTTGTCCTTCATGCCCGCAGCCCGGGCTGCTTTCACCGGCTCGCGCTGTTCGATTTCCTGCAACAGCGGCGTGACCGTTTGTTCGACGATGTATTTGACGATGTAGTCAGGCGTGTAATACGTGCCGGTGGCCTTGCGTTCAGCCCTGTCAGTCTTGAGCACGAGCCTGCCGCCCTCGCGCGCGAAGTGGTGCTCGAGCAGCCCCTCGTAGATCGAACCGAGTTGCTGAACGCTGAGATCGGCGAAGTCCACCGACTCGGAGGGGACAAAGTCCTGCCCGCCCTTTTGCGGGGTGAACATGAGTTGCCGCAGCACGTCCGCCAGCACGGCGTCGGCGACGGCCCACTCCTTGAGCAGCGGGCAGCGGCCGGGGTCGAACAGCCCGCCGTTGTAGCGCGGGACTCCGAATTCATCGTTGGCCTTCTTGTCTGTCCCGTTGATGAGCAGGTAGAGCGCGTGGATGTCGCGGTAAAACCTGGTTTGAGTTTGACTGTCGTACTCCGTGAAACTTTTCAGCGGCCTGAGCAGCCGGGCGAGCGACAGTTGCTTGTAATACTTGCGCGACTTGGGTTCCACGGGCAGCAACAGCCGGCCTTCGGCGTAGAGAATGAACAGCAGCCGGTAGAGAAAGATGAGACAGTTTTCGTAAAGGACCGGCAGGCCGGCGTCGGTGATTTTGTTTTCCGGGCGCTCGGCGAAGCCGTTGGCGAGGATTTCGACGACGGTGAAGATGCGCTGGCGAAGGTCGGCCTCCAGCTCGGCCTGCGTGGCCAGGGCGCTCTCACGGACCTGGTCGAGCCGGCACTTGCCTTGGGCGTCGCGCGCGAAGGCGGCGGCACTGAACAGCGCGAGGAAGACCTTGAAATCCTCAAGGGAATTGAGGGCGGCCTCGAAGTTGAGCGCAAAGAAGTGGCTGGCTTTGGAGTCGCGGCAGTAAAGACGCCAGACCTCACCGTTCGTCAGTATTCCCCATACAATGGAGTCTGATTCCTGCAGGTAATCCCGGATTTGCTGGTGGGGGTAGCGCCGCTGATGCTGGCTGATTTGCGAAAGCGGGTGGCCAAACCTCTTGGCCTCCAGCAGGCCTACCCCTGCGCGATAGCGCTCGGCCACGCTCTTGTTGAGCACGCCTTCCTTGGCCGCCGCATCCGGGTAGAGGATATAATCGGGTTCCAAGTCCTGCTCGGTCTCCGGCAACCGCAGGTTGTCCGACCAGGCAAAGCCGAGCCGCTCGAGAACCTTGTTCGATGAATTCCTGGCGGACCCCCATTTCATTGTCATAGCGGCGCAGCGCAAAGGCGCGCTTTTCATAAAGCTCCTTGCAGAACCGAAACGCCGGCTGCGCCTGGGCGTCGCCGGGCCACCAGTCGTTATCCTTAAGCCGCGCTTTGAGGTAGTGGTCGGAGAACAAGCCCTCAGTTTGCCAAAGCTTCCGGACTTCGGGCATTCCCAGTAGTTCGGGGTGATCTTGAATTTGCTTCCGTCTTCCCATGTCTCTTTTTCGGCGACCAGTGAACGGGAACGCTTATAGCGCGGGGAAGCAGGTTTGGGAAGGTTTTTCGCTTTATTCGTAACTGGTCCGCATTCGACTTTTTTGCCACACGGCAACAGGATGCATCCGGGCCCGCGTTCCGCTGGCGGCCAAGTTGGGTCAAGTGCTTTCCAATTCCCGGGCGGGTCCGGCCGTTGACAGGCGCAGGACCGAGAGTAGTGTTATATCTTATGAGGCCAATTATTTGTGCGACTGCTCTCTTCATTGCCTGCGCTGCAACGCCCGCTTGCGGCGAAACCTTCATCGGCCCGACGACATCGAAGAATTGATTACTGGTTCCTACAAACTCGGCCATCATCATTACGGCAACGTTCGGAGATTTCACCAACAGCACCCAGGTCCAGCTCGCGGGGGGGTATTCATTCACGCAAAGCTCCTTCGCGCCCCTTGAGAGCGGAACCGTGTACGCCCTGGCCGGACCTGCCGAGCTGATCTTTTCCAATGCGGTTCTCTTCACCTTTTACCGCCTGACCAACTCGGCCATTTTTTCCCAGGGAATCGCCAACGATCCGATTGGCATCCCGATCGCCTCCAACACAACGATGCATGTATTCGGGGCGCCGGCGCCCGTCTCTGCGAGCTTTGTTCGCCAAAGCAGTGACGGTGGCGGAGCCTTGAGCTTCGTGCTGGAGCCGAACCGTCCTGCGGAATTTACCGGGCCGGGGACGTTGTTCCTCAGCAGCGGCGTGTTCTTTCCCTACGCCAAGTTCATCTCTTATTTCATTGACCAGGAGGCATATACCGTGCCCGGCCGGCAGGCTATCGCGGGTCCGACCGGGAGCTTTGCCATCAGCCTGGACAAGTCGGTGGATCTGAATACCTGGTCGCCGATCTGGATGCAAACCGCCTCTGACCCGGCAAGGGCATTCTATCGCCTGCGAATTCAACGCTGAGTGAATCCAGGCATCGCGCGAGTTTGTCCATCGAAACGAGCGCAAGCCTCTGCCCCTTGGGATTCGCGGTTTCGTTTACGGCACTTCCACTGTGACCTTCAGTTTGGTTGCATCCCCGGCGAACCACTTCTGGACATAGAGGGTGCCAATGATGGGAGCCTCGCCTTGGGTTTGGACCTCGGCGAACTTCACGGTGTTCTTGGTGTCTTTCTCTTTCTCGAACTGAACGGTTTTCGTTTTCTTTTCCATAATGTTGAGTTGTGTGCTATAAACATGGCGCTCCTGCGGAGCTTGCCCCTGCAGGGCCACCAGTGAGGGTTAGAGTTGGCTGAGTTTGACTCCTTCGCGGCGCAGGAGGGTCGCTTCGATTCGCGGGACGTACATTTGGGTCTCGGCAGGGAGATGAGGGGCGAGGTTGTCGAAGGTGGCGGCTTTGCGCCCTTGCAGGAGCTTATTGATGGCGCCCTCACCGGCGTTGTAGGCGGCCAGGGCCAGCCGCCAATCCTTGAAATGGCCGTGCAGGTATTGCAGGTATTTGGCTGCGGCGCCCGCGCTTTTCTCGGGCGCCAGGCGCTGATCCAAGGGCCAGCGCCTCAGGCCGAAGCGTTTGGCGGTGGCGGGCATGAGTTGGAACAGGCCCGCCGCTCCGGCGGGACTGCGCGCCCTGGGATCAAACGAGGATTCCACTTCCGCAATCCACACCAATTCCGGGGGGACCTTCTGGGCGGTGAAAACCGGTTTGAGCCGCGCCACGTAGGTCTTGGCGCTGTCGGGCCAGGGGCGCCGGGCAAGCTTTTCGATCCAGATAACCCGTTCCTGCCCCGGCGTGGGGTTGGGAGGGGGTTGGAGAGGCTGGCCGGGAACGGTTTTGGGGGGCTTGATGATGAGGCGGAACTGGTTGGCGACCTGGAAGTAATCGAGCTGGGTCTTGAGCCAGAGGGCGTAGGGAAGGGTTTCCTCATAGCGCTTGAGGATGGGGAGAATGGCTGAGGCGGCGCTCCTGAGAGGGGCCAGGTTGATGACATACTCGCCCTGGAGCTGCTTTTGTATCTCATTGAATAGCTGTTTGACCTTCGCCTGGTCCTGGCTTTGCAGGGCCCGCAGGACGTCCTCGTCCAGGTTCTCCCGGGCCCATTCCCCGGCCGACTGCATGAGGTTGTCCAGCGTGGTGGATTCATCCTGGGCCCGGGCGAGGCTCCCGCTCAAGAGCAACAGGATGAGCAGCCCAAGGATTCTCATGGCGTTCAGATGCGGCCGCCTTGTTTGCGCGTTTCGTTGATTTGGGCGCGGCTGCGGCGGCGGTAATCGCGCAAGGGCTCGATCTGATATTGTTGGCACAGGGCGCGGACCCGGATGCCGGGCTTGACGGCGCGCAGCAAGTACCAGCCTTCCATCTCGAAGTCGCCTTCCAGTTCCACCTCCCCGGCGTGCTCTTTGAGCAACCGGGCCACTTTCTCGGCGTGAAAGGGCTTCGGCCCGTGCAAAGCCGATGGCCGGGGACATCATCGCGAGCCAGCAGACACAACCGATCAGTTGATACATGGTGCAACTCCTTATGCCAGAAAGCCTGCGCAGAGCAAGCCGCAAACGTAGCTGTTCAGGGCAGGGAGAATCTTCGGCAATCGGTTGACGAATCCGGCGGTGTGGAAATGATCGAGAGCCTGCCCTGGCTGCTCCCTCTCCCTCGGGGAGAGGGCCGGGGTGAGGGGGAATTGACTGTGGGAGACGACGTAAGGAGTTACTCATCAATGGCCTCGCAAGAGAGCCAACCAGCGCAGTGCGACCCGCTGCTCGCCCGGCGGGGCGCATCTTGCCAGTACCACCGTAGCGCAGACTTCCAGTCTGCTGTATCGCGGATTTCAAATCCGCAGATGCGGCCAAGCAGCCACAGCCTGCCGACTTGGAAGTCGGCGATACAGCAGGTTTGGAAACCTGCGCTACCAACGCGAGCATCCTGGCGACTGGTGGTGCTGGCAAGATGCGCCCCGGCCGGCGTCAAACCGCCTTGTGTGCTCGACAAATCCCGGAGATGAGCCAGATTATCCGCATCTATGTTTGTGCCCATCAGCATCTGGACAAAACGCCTTGGCCAAGCCAAGCGCCCGCCCTTAACCCTCAAGCTCCTGCCCCTCAGTTTGCTCCTGGCGGCTGGCGTTGCCGCCGCCCAGCAGGACTTCAGCAGCGTGCAGATCAAGGTGACCAAGGTGGCCGGAACCGTCTATATGCTCGAGGGCGCCGGGGGGAATATCGGGGTCTCCGTCGGCGAGGACGGAGTCGTGCTGGTCGATGACCAGTTTGCCCCGCTGGCGCCCAAGATCCGGGCGGCCGTCGAAGGCATCACGGACAAGCCGATTAAGTTCGTGCTCAACACCCATTTTCATGGCGACCATACCGGTGGCAACGCCCAGTTCGGTGCGCAAGCCCCCATCATCGCCCACGAGAACGTGCGCAAACGTCTCAAAGAGGGCGGCATCGTTGCCGGAACCGAGGTCAAACCGGCCGCCAAAGAGGCCCTGCCGGTCATCACCTTCAACGACCGCGCCACCGTCCACCTCAATGGCGAGGACATCCGCGCGATTCACTTTCCCCACGGCCACACGGATGGCGACAGCGTCATCTTTTTCCCGCAGTCCAATGTGGTCCACATGGGCGACGATTTCGTCACCTATGGCTTTCCGTTCGTCGATGTGCGGAGCGGCGGCAGTGTCAGCGGCATGATTGCCGGGGTCGAGAAGGTCCTGGGCATGACTCCGCCCGATGTGAAGGTCATCCCCGGCCATGGCCCGCTCTCCACGCCGGCAGATGTGCGCAAATTCCTCCAAATGCTCAAGGAGACGCGGTCGCTGGTGGCGCAAGCCGCCAACCAGGGCCAGAGCGCCGGCCAAATGAAACAGGACCATTTGCTGGCCAAGTACGAGGAGCTGGGCAAGGGCTTTATCAAAACCGAGGCCTGGATTGACCTGCTCTACGCCGAGGCCACGCAGAAAGCCGGCGCCGCCGCCGGCTACCAGAACCACGGGCATGCGGACGAGCGGAAGTAAGGGCTATCATCTCCGCTGTCCCTTCGGGGCGCCGGAGATCGGCGGAGTTTTCGTCTATTGGCGCCAGAGCCGGACAGCCGAAAACCCCGCGCGCAGGAACTGCCTTCACGCTCATCGAGTTGCTCGTGGTTATCTCCCTCATCGCGACCCTGGCGGCCATGCTGTTGCCGGCCTTGAACAAGGCCAAAGCCAAAGCCCAGGGCGCTGTATGCATGAACAACATGCGCCAACTGACGCTGGCCTGGATTCAATACGGCCATGACAGCAACGATCGTATCCCTTATGCCCGCCAGCTATCATAACGGCGCCGGGGGAGTCTCCTTCGTGGACGGTCATGTCGAGACGAAGCGCTGGCGTGACGCAAGGACCACGCCCCCTTTGCGTCACATCAACTGGCTCTCTGCACTCGTGACCACTTCGCCCTTCAACCCGGACATTGCCTGGCTGCAACAGCGCGCCACGCGCAGGCAGTGATTCAGCGCAGCCGGGAGTGGGCCCAGCGGCGCCAGCACCTGGTGCAGTGATCCAACGCATAGTTCCCGATTCCGGTGATGCTGTCGGGAATTGTAATGCTGGTCAGGCTCGTGGAGGAGTAGAAGGCCTCATCCCCGATGCTGGTGACCGGCAGGCCAGTGATCGTGCTGAGGATGGTCACCGAACCGCCTGAACCGGTGTACCACGGGAAATGCCGGCGGAGGTAACAAACAAAAATCTGAGACGCGAAGCCTGCACGATTTCACAGAGGGAAACGAAGAAAACGAAGGGGATTCAGCGGCGAGTCCCCGGACCCCGAGTCGCTTCATTGTCGTCTTCGTTTCCTCCGTTGCCTTCTGTCCATCTGGGCTGAGGTAAATTCGACGAACCTTTGCCTCGGTTTCGACAGCGGGGCGGATCGGCTTCCCAGTGAGGACATCCCAGAAGTGCATTGTGCCATCCCGCTGAGTGCGAATGCTGAATAGTGCATAGGCCCGCGGGCAGGCCGCGGCCGAATCGATGAACCTATGGCTTGCCGAGGCGGAAATACATTGACTGCGCGTCGGCCGGAACGGCGACCATATTCTGGCTATTGGTTAACACAACCGGTGAATTGACGAGCGACCAGGAGGAGGATGGGCCCAGAGTCATTGCGGACTGGAGCGAGTAGCCGGCCGAGGGCGCTGGCCAGGAGAGCTGAAGGCCTGGTCCTGCGCGCATAATACTCAATCGGGGGTCGCGCTCGGCGGCGCGCAATTCGAGCATAAAGCTCAGATAAGATTTGGTGGGTTCGTTCTTGTGAATTTCCGCCGCGAGGACGTTAGTGCCCGCAACGAGCAGGCTGCGGGGAATATTCGTGGAATAGAATTGTGTCGTTTGATCGGCAGGGAGGGCAGCTGTCAAAGCTTCCGTCCGATAGCCCAGGCGGCCGCCGCCCAGGTTGCTGCGGAAGATCTCGGTACCGTTGAGGTAGATCATGCCGCCGTCCGCGCGCAGCAGGCGCAGCAGTAAGGCGCCGAAGACCGACGGGTCGGCGACCGAGAAGGAGCAACGAAAATAGGTCGTTACGTTGCGGCTGGCCGGATTTGCCCCGAAGCCGATGACGGTTGCTTCCCCGCCTACACCGTAACCAAGCCTGGCGGGGCCGCTGGGCCACGCGCTGTCGTCAAACCTCGGGTTCCGCCAGGAGCTGCTTGGATCTCCAGCCGGTGACGAGGTACCTCCAACTCGCATTCGTGGGCACGAGGACCGCAGGTGTGGAGAAGGTCACGGTGAGCGCTGTGTTAGTCTCCGGCACGACCATGGTGTGAGTCACCGCGCCTCCGTCGGACCAGTCTCGAAAATCGTAGTCGCGCCCCGCGAGACTGGTGGGGGTGATGGCTGTCACCGTCCGCTGCATTCCCACCACACCGGGGACCTCCGCCGGCAGGGTGAGGGCCTGGAAATCCAAGGCCGTTTGCAGACCGGTAGGCCGGCTCGCCAGGGTAACCATGGAGACGCGCGGAAAAACGTCGCGGGACACGGTCGTTTGTCGGCCGCCCGAATCGGTGACGGTGAGCAAGATGCGGAAGAAGACATTGGTGGCGGTTTCCCCGCGGGTTGGCACGGTGAAGGAGCCGTTCGTCACACCCTCAAGCGTGCCGAGAAACGGAACGGTGTAGTTACCGTGAACGAAGAGCACTTGCCAACGAAACACGCTGGCGGGCAGCACACCGTCTTCGGCATCGGAAGCCTCTCCTGCGAAGGAGATGGTCTGGCCGCCGCCATAAAGTGCGCCGGGCGCCGGAGCCAGAATTTGCGGGACCGGTGGCTGGTCGGGGCCCGTGAGCAGCAGCCGCACAGGATTGCTGGTTAGGCTGCCGCTGGCATTCGACACAATGCAACGAAAGAGGGCGTTGGTGTCCGCGGTGCCGGCGTTGGGCAGTGTGAAAACGTTCGAGACTACCCCGGCGAGGTTCGTGGCGTCGCGCTGCCATTGAAAGTCCAGCGCGCCCACGGCTGATGCCGTGAGCTCGAAACGGGCGCTTTCCCCGGTCGCCACAACCTGATCGACGGGCCGCACAGTGATGACCGGGGCGTTGGTGACCTGGAGCTCGGTTTTCATCAGCACGGACACATAAGGATTCCACGTGGACATCGTGAAATAGATCGTCGTGCGATTGTCGCTGCCGGTGGCAAATTCCTTGAACATATAGGGACCGTATTCACCGCCCCACTCGTTGTCCCTGTTCCCCCCCGGCGTCCAACCGGTCTGGACCCCGTCCAGGTTCCGGAAGTTCCAGTTGACGTGCATGAACGCGCCGTAGCCGCCGTCGTTCCAAGGCTCGAACAAGACCTGCGGTTCTGACCACGGTCCCCACGGTTGGCGCGCCGTGCGGAAATTGATGCCCCGCGGGTTGTCGCAGTTGTAGAGCATGACCCAGCGCCGGAGGAATTTGTTGTAACCAACCGAAAGCTCGCCCACGCAGCTTTGGTCGAAGAGCGCGATGGCGTCCGCCTCCTGGCTTGACCAGGTGGGATCGCCCGCGGCGCTCAGCCCGGCAAAATGGCGGAGGGCAGCGGGATCTTCGATGGCCGTGGCGGGTTGGAAGGCGAGCCGCACGTCGCTGGCACGAAAAATCCCGGAGCCGAACAGCACCAACCCCGGCCCGGTCAATTGTGGGAACCCCGGCCAGTCCTCCAGATTTACCAGGTTCACACTCACGTTGATGAAGTTGCTGTGCGAAAGCGTGTAGAGAAGGTGGAAGTTCAGTCCATCGTCCGCGGAGACCGCCACGACCGAACGTCCCATCACCGCCGTGGCTGGAGGATCCGTGGAATAGTAGAGATACATCTTGCCGTTCACACTCACACCATCGAGTGGCACTTGAAGGATTCCCGTCGAGATACCGGGAATGGTAATGGGCCGCCAGACGGAACCGTTCGCGTAGAAGCTGAGCTGGAGGCCATTCTCCAGGTCGGTGTTGGTCGTGAAAGCCAGCGGGTCCTGGAAGCCTGCCGCCACAACGTCGCCGAACAGCACGTAGGTAACACCCTTATGGCTGAACGGTACCCCGAGGTCGGTACCCACGAGCCCGAAGCGGGACTGCGTAAGAGTCTTGGTAGGCGTGAGCCATTGGAAGTCCGTGTCGCCGATAAGTTGCGAGATCTTGCGGGTCGAGCCGGCCGCATAGAAAACGTCGGGAGGGACGGTAGGGTTCACGCTCGCCGCCCCAGCCTCAGGCCACTTAACCAGCAGACACGCCGCACTGAACCAAACGAGGAAACCCAAAGTCTGAGCTCTGGGTGATCTCTTGGGCATAGCTGATCTGAATGTGAAAGAATCAGGCCCAGGATTCTGAATCGTATTCATAACTCGATTGCCCCGTTGATTTCGCAGGGCTTCTCCAATCGCCTCTTTAACTCCTGCACTCCGGGTTGCCAGCCCGAAGGCTGTCATGCTCAGATGAAGTGTTGTCCGCATTTTGTCTTCCTTTCCATTGTGCTCATGTGTCCGGCTTAACCCCATCATAAGTGTTTGGATCTCTGGCCACACGCGTTCAAGGCCAGCGAATGCGGTAGAAACGACCGGGATAATTCCCCCACTGCGGATCGCTGAAGTAGCAGGAGCCATCGCTTAGGGCGTTGGTGCTGGTTGGAGACCAGGTGGGATTCGCCAGGTCTGTGCAGGCTTCCACCACGACGGAGAGGTTCGTTGCCCAGGAGATGATGAACCCGAAGCCGTTGGTTTGCACCCCAAAACTAGAGCCTCCGTCTAGAATCAGCGGGTACGGCAGCAGCCAGAGGGCGGTAGGACGACTGCCAAACGTCGGGCCCCAGCCCGTGGTGCCCGGCAGGTAATAGACGGTCGCGTTGTTGTCACCGTAGAACACATCCAAACCAAGGCTGGGGGCGTTAGCCCGGAAGTAGACTGCTGTCAGGCTGGTGCAATTACGAAGCGCACCGTTGTCGAGGTTGGTGACGCTGTTGGGAATCGTAACGCTGTTCACGCTACCGCAGCCGTAGAACGCATTGGTCCCAATGCTGGTCACGCTGTTGGGAATCGTATAGGCCTCGGCTTTGCCCTGCGGACAGAAGATAAGCGTGGTTTGGCTCCTATCAAACAGCACGCCATCCACACTGCTATAGACGGGATCGCTTGCATCCACGGAGATCGCCGTCAGGCTGGGGCAGGCCTGGAACGCACCGTTCCCGATGCTGGTGACGCTGCCGGGGACGCTCACGTGGGTCAGGCTGGTGCAGTAATAGAACGCCCAGGCCCCGATGCTGGTGACGCTGCTGGGGATCGTGACTCTGGTTAGGCTCCAGCAGTTACCGAACGCCGAGTCGCCAATGCTGGTGACGTGGGGGCCTATCGTGACACTGGCCAGGCTCCAGCAGTCAGCGAACGCCGAGTCGCCAATGCTGGTGACGTTAATGCCTATCGTGGCGCCGGGCAGGCTCCAGCAGTTGCGGAACGCCGAGTCGCCGATGCTGGTGACCGGCAGGCCGTTGATCGAGGGGGGGATGGTCACCGCATCCATTGATAATCCTGTGTATTCTGTGATGGTGATCGCGCCGTTATTGGTCGTGTAATTGAATTGGGCTTGCACCACGGCAGGCAGCGCCAACAGCAAGAGCAGCGGCAGCAGGCTCGTGGCGCAGGCGGTTCTTAAACGGCTGGCCGTGGTCTTCGGGCACATTGTTGTGTCAATGAAGGTCTCTGTTTTCATGCTTTTCCGGGGTTGGGCGTGGTTCGACTCCCGTGCCTCAGGGTGAGCGCAGGCGGTAGAAACGGGCTGGATAATTCCTCCACTGGGGATCGCTGAAATAGAACGAGTCGCCGCTGAGGGTGTTCGTGGCCAGCGGAGACCAGGTGGGATTGGCGAGATTCGTGCTGGCCTCCACCACTGGGCCAAGGCGACGCTGACGGCGGCCATAAACAGCCCGGCAGCCATATAAGATTATGTGTGGCCTTCACAAGACACCCGTCCTATCGGCTCTCATCTGTGAATCACGGAGACGTTCAGAAGTACCATCAGGCTGTGGTGCATTCCTTGTGGAACTCGAGTCTGAGTTGGCCTCGAGAGCCCGGAAAAATCGTTTCGGATCTGCCGGGGGTATGGTGCAGGACGCCTCAACCGACGCGTTGGTGGCCAGGACGGTGGTGGCGCCGGTGGAGAGAACGCGACGCGTCCAAGGGCCTTTGGCAGGGTCCGGCGTGGATTCGACGCCATACAGGCGCCCGGCTTCGCCTTGCCACACCAGCCGAACCTGGTTGGTGCTCTCTATGTCGACATTCACGATTTGTGGGGTCACACCGCCTTGCGGGTCGAACACCCACAGGCTGTCATAGAGGGCGACTTTGCTGTAAACCCCCGGGTCCAGGTTGGCTCCGCCGATAATATAGACCTTGCCGTCAATTGTCGCGGCGGCGGCGCCTACAGTATTGGTGGGCAGCAAACGTTTGGCAGTGAATTTGTCCTGGACCGGATCATAGGCGAGCGTGAAATTGTACGTCGTGTAGTGGTCGGCTGAGTCGCCGCCGAAGAGATAAACAATGCCATCTGCCACACTGGACGCCGACCCATAGCTATTGAGGCTCCGGGTGGGGATGGGGGCCTTGTTGGTCCAGCGATGGGCTTGGGGGTCGTAGGCGAATGTCTCCTTCCCATAGCATGCGTAAATGAGCCCGTTGACGGCATTGACGGCTCCGAAGTATGCTGCTATGGGCAGGTCCGCCTGACCGGTCCATTGGTCTGTCTTCGGGTCATAGGCTTCCACCGTGGCGAGGTCCGAGCTCGAATCGGCGCCGCCGATCGTATAGATGATCCCATTGACGGCACACGCACTAAGCAGGGCCCGCGGCACGGGCATTGGGGTTTTAGTCACCCAGGTGTCCGTTTTGGGATCGTAGGCTTCCACGGCACCGGTAACCGGGTTCAACCAACCGCCGCCACCGATGACGTAAATGATTCCGTCCACGGCGGCGGCGGTCAGCATGCGGCGCGCGGTAGGCATGTCGGTTTTGCGTGACCACGTGTCCGTGGTGGGATCGTAGGCGAAGAGGGTTCCGAGTTGTTCAAACGCTTGGGCATCGCTTACGCGGTCACCCCCCACGACGTAGAGGATGCCGTCGACCGAGCAAGCCCCAGGGCCGAGGATGGCTAGGGGCAGGTCCGCCTTCTGCGTCCAGGAGCCGGGGGCGGCCAGGGCCGGTTGGGGGTTGAGGCAAAGGCAGCAGGCAAAGACCGGTATCAACCCGATCATCCGCCGGCTCGGGATGGTTGGTGCGAGGAGCTTTTTCATGGTGGTTGCATTCACTTTTGGTTCTAAATCATCGTTGCGTGACGGACACATAGACGGTTATCACCGGT
>CAVQND010000068.1:0-20019 GCA_963713735.1 uncultured bacterium | reverse complement strand
TCAGCACGAGGGTTTTCCCCCTGCTTCCCTTGCGATCAATTCTCAGGCCGCTGTCCAGCCCCGGCCAACTCGTAGCCGTCAAACCACCGCAGGTGTCCTTTTCATAGGAGACCCCCCAGTCCTGGCCGACGGGCTGAAGATGTCGCCGCAATGAGAAGGGAACGAGAATGAGAACAAAAAAGCTTATGGGAGTCATAATCATCACAATACTCCGACGGAAACCCTGCAAAATAAGGGGAAACTCCATGTCCGCCCGCGAGCGAAGGCCCCTAAAAGACGGGTCCGCCCGGGGTTCAACAAGGCCATTTTAGCCGTTCCGAGGTTCAACAAAGGGATCAACATCTGCCTACGGTGGCCCTCGTGGTGCCGGGATCTCCCCGCTGTTGCTTGGGACCTGTGTGTGGAAAGCCGTTGTCACGGGCAGGAGGCGATCCAGACCACAAATCGGCGACACCCTTGTGTCAATAGTTTTGACCGACCCCCTTTCGTTCTGGCTTGGGAAGCCGGGGTCGTGGATTTCCTGGTCAAACCCTTCAATACCCAGGAGCCCAGGCACCAGATTCGTTTTGGCTTACAGGCAGGCAACTGAAGGCGAACGCGAACACGCCCCGATGGGTCATCGGGTAATTTTGTTCCGATTGTTGCGAGGGTGAGATTGACCAGACGCCGCCATGGGCTGGCTAAACTGCGATCATTCGACCGGCGGCCAGCCGCCTCACCCAGATTCATACCGTTCTCCACCTGCCTGTGGAAAGTTACGGCCCGGCCGGTGCGTTAGTCGGGGAGTTGAGAGCCCTCCCTAGCGCCATTGATACTTTTTGCATGCCCAGAAGGTTCGATTGCGAACTGCCCAGCGTCTGAAGCTGTTCGGGGGAAAGGAAAGCCGCGGCTTGCGCCAGCACCTGCTGATTGATCTGCTCTTGCTGCTGGAGACCCGCGTTCGGCTGCGAATAATCCAGAGGACTGCCGGCCTCGACGCTTTGCCGCGCCGCGACCATGACTTGAAGGAGACGCTGCTGCTGGTCTTCTCCCAACGGGTTGTCCGTGAAGTAGTTCTTCAGGGTGCTGAGGTAGTCTCGGTCCCCCACGCTTTGCTTGTAGTCTTCATAGGCGGCGTAACCGGCGTCGCCCAGCAACGCTTGCAGATCTCTCTCCTGCTGCTTGAGATATTGGAGAGCAGCCGACTGCCACCCTTCGGCGCCATTTTGAGCGGAGAGAAGAGACGATTCGCTTTGAGCATTGGTGCCGCCGAGCAGCACTTGATAGAACTTGGCCGCTTGTTCCGCGGTCAGTTTGAGTTGTTTGACGAGCGGCGCGTATTGCATTTTCAACTGCGAGGCCCGTTGCTCCAGCACGGTTTTAACGAGGTCAGGGTCTTGCATCAAGATCTGGTCGATCGTGTTCGTATTGACCGTGGACGGCGAGGCGATGCCGATGCTGGCAGCGGGGGGCGGCACGGCGCGGGTCGCGCTGGCTCTCGCGCGGGCCCTGGCAACGTCGCGCGCGACCCGCTGGATCTCCATGTCCTGCATCGCCCCGGCCAAAGAGGCGTCTAGCCGCTTGATCCGGGCCAACTCCGCCCCTTGCGCGCGGTTGAGCTCCATTTGTTGCGCGACTTGCTCTTCGACCTGTTTGAGGTGCTGCTTTTCGCTCGAATGTTGCTGCCATTGCAGCGCAATGATTGTGGCGGCTGCGAGAGCCGCGGTTGCTTTTACCCAAGTCATGATTTGCATGGTTCCTTTCACAAGAATTAAGGTTGAGGTCGTCAGCGCCGAGCCCTGGCAGGCTCCGGCGGCCACTGCCGCGGCCAAACCGGCCGGCGCCGCCTGCACCGAATTGCCGGAGATCGCCGCCGCTAGCGCAGCCGCAGTGTGTGCAATCCCGCGGCTGTGGAAAAAGTGTCGCAATTTCTCCAGGGCGCGGTTGACACGCATCTTGGCGGCGTCCTCGCTCGTGCCCAGCGCCTCGCCCACCTCCTTCAACGGCTTGGCCTCAAAGAACC
Source organism: uncultured bacterium (assembly GCA_963713735.1). Taxonomy (GTDB): domain Bacteria; phylum Verrucomicrobiota; class Verrucomicrobiia; order Limisphaerales; family UBA8199; genus CAVQND01. The sequence continues at coordinate 18,017 of CAVQND010000068.1, read as the reverse complement.
GCAAGACGATGGCGTTACGTTCCTTTTCGTTCAACCGCGCCATGGCGTCTTCCAGGAGCGGGCCGACTTGCGGCCAAACGTCTGGCCCCGGATCGTTCAACGTGGATTGCATGTACGTTTGTTGTTCCCGATGCTGGCGGTGCAGTTCGGTGCGGAGAAAATTGGCGGCGGTCAGGCGGGCCGTTTAGTAAAGCCAGCCGGACAGAACCGTTCCACGGCGCAGCGACCCCGATTTCCGCGCCAGGGTGACAAAGACCGCCTGCGTGATGTCCTCGGCCTGATGGGAATTGTTGACTGAGCGTAGGGCGGCGGAATAAACCAGGTTGATGTGCTGCGAAACCAGGGCGCTAAACGCTTCTTCGGAATGGCCGGTGGCGTATTCCTGAAGCAAGTGCATGTCATCTGAAGCCAGCATCTACCTGATAATGTGCGCCGCTCTGAAAAAGGGAACAAGTTTCTGATAAATGTGGTTTTTGACGCGCCGCCGGTTTATTGACGCTGCGTGGGTGAGGGGGTGGAAGAAACGTCGGCAGGGCCTGATGGCCATTTGCCACGATGATCGAGAGAGCAGGAACATTGGAAGCCATTTGTCTGAACCGGTCGCGCCTTCGCCCTGCTCGACCAGTAAAGGCGCGGGCTATTCGGCGTCCGGCAGTTTGCCTTCTTTGTAGCTGTCGAGGGTTTTGCATAACGCGGCCCGTTGGTCTTCTTGGGCGAGAGTGAGGGCCCTTTCCTGGAGTTCGATGGCTTGGTCTTTCTTGCCTTGCATGAAGAGGGCGCGGGCCAGGGTGTTGAGGATGGCGGGGTTTTTGTTTTGGGATGCCTCGTTGGCGCGGGTGGCGATTTTCTCCGCCAGTTGGAGGGCGCGGTCTTTGAGGCACTCGCTGGTGAGCAATCCCCAGGCTACCTGGTTCTGGCAGTCCGCGTTGTCTTTGTTGGCATCGCTGATCTCGGCGGCGAGCCTGGCAGCGCCCTTGGAATCGCCCTTGCCCAGGAGGATTCCGACGCGGGGCAGGGCGACTTTGCGGCGCTGGTCTTCGGGCAGGAGTTTCTCGATTTCAGCCAGGCTCGACTCGGCCTGGTCCCACCGCTTTTCCTGCATGGCTTGGGTGAGCTGGAGCGCAAGCTTATACATTTGATCTGATCCTGCTACTTGGTTCCACGCGAGCGCCTCGGACTCGGCGGCGGCTTTCTTGATATCGAACTTGCCCTCGATGACCTGCCCGATGAGTTGTTCCGTAATTTGCATCGGGTGGCCTATCCAGGCGATCACGCCCGTCTTGTCCACGACGAAGGCAGCTGGGATTCCCGTTCGGCCGGCGGCCTCCATCCAGGTCTCGGCCATCCTGCCCTTGTCGCTGCCCTCTTTGTCATCCAGGGCAACCCTGTAGGTCATCTTGTCGCCCATCTGCTTGATGAACGGCGCGACGAGCGACTCGTCCCCTTCCCAGCAATCCTGGCCGATGACAACCAGGCCCTTGTCCTTGTACTTGGCATGGATTTCGTTGAGATGGGGGATGGAGGCGCGGCAAGGCCCGCACCACGTGGCCCAGAACTCGACCAGGTAAGCCTTGTCGCGCTCGAACTCCTTGATCGGCTCGCCCTGGACCCATTTGCCGACCTGGAGTTTGGGGGCGGGGTCGCCGGCCTTGAGCGTGGCGGCGTGAGCGGCGTAGAGGGCTGCGCCCGCTGCGAGGGCCAGCATCACCGTAATCCAATTGCCTGCTCCTGTGTTCTTCATTGTGATCCTTTCATGTGCGGCCGCAGGCAACCCTACGGCTATTGACTGCCTTTCTGAATCGACAACCAGGCTCTACGGCTCTGCCAAATTGCCGGCACGATGGTTCTGATCCAAGACGAACTGGCCGGTGGCGTGTTCCTGAAGGAACTACATGTCACCTGGTGCCAGCATCCACTTAATAATGTGCGCCGCTCTAAGAAAGGGAACAAGTTTTTGGAATTCGGTTTTTGACGGGCGCATCTCACTCTTGTCGAGGTTTTGAGCCTTGGGGACGGAGTTTTGATTACTTGGTGGCCCCCGCTAGCAGGTTGCTGGGGCGATAGTGGAGGTTGAAAGCCGAACAAGACGCTCGACTGAATGACGGGAACGGGGTCAAACCGCGGATCCGTAGTTTCCTGCTTCGAAAATCCGCGCGTCCCTTGGGCCGGCCAAGGCGGGTCGCCTTGCTGTCGAGCCGGGCCAGCAGGCGGCCAGGGTGGTCGCCAGGGCCTCAGCATCGAGCCGGTGGCGACCAGCGGGTCGTCAAGCCGCCATGGACCTGGCCGCCGAGGCGGTGGAGGTGGCCCGGGGATGGCGTTCCGGGGTCGGCCAGGGTGGCCCCTTTGCTGTCGAGCCGGGCCCGCAGGCGGCCAGGATGGTCGCCAGTGCGGACCGGCCAAGGCTTCTCCGTCGAGCTAAACGGGCACGGCGCCGGCATCGAGACGGTAGTCACCAGCGGGGTGCATGGGCACCAGGGCCTGGTCACCACGCGGCGAGCCCTTGGCGGTGAGGCGGGTCTCGTTCGGGGGGTATCACGAATAGGCTCATCGTCCGGGCGTTTCCTCAAGGAGGCGCGTGTGGGCGATGCCGCCTTGCCAGCCTTGGCGGGCCCGGTCGGCGGTCAGCTCAATGCCGAATTGCGGCCAGTTGGGCGGGATGGGCAGGGCGCATAACTCCACCAGGGCGAACCGCGCCTGCCGCATGTCCTCCTGGCGGGCCCGGACGAACCACGCGGGGGCCAGCCCGATGAAGACGACGTTGTCTGCGACCTGCATGGCCTTCTGGAGAAACGCGCGGAACTGGGAAAAGGGCGGGTTGCCGACGGCCCAGCCCCAGCGGCGCTCTGCCTTGAGGAAATCGCTGCCGTTTTGAATCTCGAACCAATCCGCGCCCTTCGGTAGCGCTCTGAGAAATGCGCCGTTGCCGGAGGTCGGCTCGATGATCCGGCCGCAAGGCAAAAAGTGCTCAACGGCCGCGCGGGCCAGAGCGTCGGGGGTTTGGACCTGGTCATCGCCGTTGCGGGCGAGCACCGGGGCGCACATGCTGGACACGGACACCTCCATCGGCGCGCTCCGCCAAAACCCAGGCATGGTGCAACGGTTGAGCCGGGTCGGGCCGACGGATTGCGCCATCTCTATGGTCATGGCCTATGTCATTTACTGATCCCCGCGTAGAGTTTGCTTGCCACTCAGGGTGCGCGAACCGAGGTTCAGGCATGGACAGAGCCAGAGCCTTTACCGCCAGACCACCACGACGGCCGGCCAGTGCAGCGGATGTGCAAGAACTCATCCAACAGCACCCCGGCGAGTGGCTGGCGATAGACGTCGAGACCGAAACCGGCGGCCGACCAAAGGCAGGCCGGTTAGTCTGCCACGCCAGAGATCGAGACGCGGTGTGGCGGAAGACAAAAAGCCGACGCCGATTGTATATCGTCGATGCCGGGCCGCCCCTCCAGGAAGGTTACGCCGCGGCGTCCTTGACCGTGTGAAGCTTGACCCCCACGCGGGCCTTATCACGCTGGACGTCAAGGTGTTCAGGCGCGCCAAGAGTCGTATGGTGCGCATGGCCTTGGATACGGGGGCTACATACGTGATGGTGGCCCGCTGAGGAGCCGCGCCAAGGATGTTGTTGAGCTTCTGCTGGAGGGTTTGGGCTTCCTACAGCACGTCCGCCGCCTGCCCCAAGCGAACAGGCAATCTCAACGTTTCATGATGTGTGCCGCCTCGTAGGCCTGGAAATTGTCATCGGATTCGATGGTTTCGACTGAACCGTCCGCCATGATGTATATTCTTGCCAACTTTCCGCTGGGAGCTCGAAAGGTCTCCCGATCACGGCAGACTATCGCCTCTCCCCGCGGCACTTTCAGGTCGCCGGTGGAACCCTTGAAGAGGATCTCGAACTGATTAGTGCCAGTCAGGACCATGTCGTCTTCTTTGCGGCAGTAAGTGGCGACCTCATCCATGGTGGATGGGAATCGGCCACCATGGTCCAGGGCATACATCGCCAAGGCGATGCCGAGGACCTTGCCATCGGAGGTCTTGCCAGCCGAGAGCCGAAGCAACTCCTGGTAATACTCCGGTGGATGGGGAGCCCGGTTTGGATCAGGCTGCCCCTGGCGGGCGCGCCGTTTCTCTTCCACCTGCTTTCCAAGTTTCTCATTCACGGCGCGGAGCCCCTCCGCCTGGGAGCGGAGCTTTTCCAGCTCGGCCGCCGGTTCGGCCGCCGGTGTGCTTGCGGCCTGAGCCACCAGATTGGAAAGCCGTTGGTGCTCGGCGGTGAGGGTTGCCAGTTGCTGATCCTGTTGTTGCTCGGCAGCCTCCTTCTCGCGCAACTCGGCCCGCGTGCGGCTTCGAATCGCCAGGGTTACAACTACTCCTGCCACAATGATGGCCCCGATAAGGCTCATCTGGATTTTTTTCATGGTTTATCAGGTTGCTCTTAGTCAGTGCAGGAGTTCCCAGCGGTTGGTCACTTCGGGGCCAGCACCGCGCCCGGTGCTTAGGCCGAAGGCGCTCCTGTGGTCCAGGGCCTCATTTACCGGCGCTCTTTCGGTGATTACCCAATCTCCATCGCACCGAAGCTCCGGCACGAGATTGGTCGCGGGCAGGATTACGTAGCGGTCAAGGATGGCATCATCCACAGGCGGGTCCAAATATGGCTTCAGTTGAGCGACCTCAGTGGGAAACTGGCCGTTGTTGTCCTTCTTATATCGGCGGAGCGCGCCGACAAACCTGTCGATGACTCTGAGTTCTGCGTTGGCCCGCAGGATGCTCATCGCGACATCAAAGCCGTGTTCTGCCGCTGGGACGGCGTCAAGCCAGTCACGGTCGGCCAGCAACTGGAGCTCCGGAATTTTCTCGGCGGGGTGCTCGTTCAGCCACTGCTTGAACTGCGCGAGGCGCTGGGCGTAGACTCCTTCCTTGTCCGCCCAATTGTCCCCTCCAGCGGCGCTGGCGGGATCGAGCGCCTGGGCCAGCAGGCGGGACTCCATGCGCAGTTGTCCGACCTGGCCGCGCAACCGTAACAACTCCGCAAATTCATCCCTCGAAAACCCCGGCCCGGTCCGAGCCTGGGCCAGCAGGCCGGCCAAGCGCTGATTGTCCGCCACCAGTCGAGCCATCTCAACCGCTTGCCGGCCCAGCCGCTCGTTCTGCGCCTGCAAGTGGAGCCGGGCCTGGTGCTGCACGATGAGAGGGACAGCCAGACTGGCAGCCAGAACGGCGCCCGTTAGACAAAGTTTGAGTTTCGTCATACCCAGAAGTGTGAGGACGGTTCCCGCGAAGCTCCCACCGGCGGCGGCGCCCGCCAGGGCAGCGCCAGCGACACTGGCCGCCAGCCCGGCAGGCACGCTGGCGGAGGCGGCTCCCGTGCCCAAGGCAGTCCCCAGCGCGCCAGCGGAGAGAGCAACGCCCCTGTGCTTGAGCAGGACCCGTAGCGCCTCGAGGGCACGGCTAATGCGCTTTTGGGCAGCGTTCTCGCTGGTGCCCAGGGCCTCGCCGATCGAGCGCAAGTCCCGCTGCTCGAACAAGCGCAGCATGATGGCCAGGCGATCCTTCTTGCCCAGTTGGTCGATCGCCTCGTCCAAAACGGGCGCAAGCTGGGCCAGGTTGGCGTCGGAGTGGTCTTGGAGGGCTTGGAGTTCCATGGCCTGCCTTTCACGGTTTTGGCGCCGGCGTTCCCCGCGCACGAGGGTGGCCGCCATATAACAGGCGGCCCGGTGCAGCCAGCCCCCCAGCATCACCTCGCCTGGCAGCGTGTGTGCCTTGCGGACCAGATGCACGAACACCGTTTGGGTCACGTCCTCTGCGAATTGGGCATCGCCGCCGACCAGCCGCAGGGCCGTCGAATACACCAGGCCGATGTAGCGCGCGACCAGCTCGCGGAAGGCCTCTTCCGAGCCATCCCTGGCGTAGTCCGCAAGCAATGTCCGGGTCTCTGTCATCTTCAATTCACTAGTAAACCGCCGCCAAAGAGAAAAATCCGCCAAAAAATGACCGCCCCGTTGAGGCGAGAAGCGACCATTAACTGGGCATCGGCAGGAGAAGGGTTCTGGCCACTCTCAGCCAAAAGCGGCCAAATGCAAAAGTGCGTGGGTGGAGGAGTCGATACCGACTTGGCATAGGAGGTTCGCGATTCCTCCGCGCCCGTCGCACCATTCTCGCATTGCCTGGCGGCGAGGTCCGCGGCTACTCTTTCGAGCCGATGAAACCTCTCTCTGATTGTTGTCTGGTCTTGTGCTGGGTTGCGTTGTTGACCCTCAACGCTCATGCTGGACCGCCGGCCAAACATGAAGGTGAGAAAGGCGCACCGGCGCTAGCCGGTGCGGGAGCGGTTTCTTTTGTAAAATCGGGCGAAGGAGTTCAGGTGACTGCGCCGAGCTACCACTTTGGCTGGACCGCAGCGCGCGATGAATTCCGGCTTGGCGACTCGCAGGGTCGGACCATCGTTACCGGCCGTATCGCGCCCGTGGTTGAGGTGCAGCCGCTGGGTAAAGCGGGCGCCCGGAAACTCGTCTCGGCAACGGTCCAGAACTGGTCGCTGGAAGGGGAGCAGCTCAAGATCGGTTACCGGGAAGCGAGCGGAAGCCATGAAGTGGAGATCGCGATACAGTTCGCCCCCGGGGGCATCTGGTTGGAGCCGATCCGGTTTCAGGCCGGGGAGGAGGACGTGGTTTCGGTGCATTATTTCAGCAGGAGCGATGGCCAGGCCGTGACGCCGGCCCTGCAGGCGGCGTATTGGGTCATCCCCGGCATCAACGAGGCCTCGGCCTTGGGGCCGATCGTCTCCGCCAACCTTGGGCTCTCGGCCACGCTCTGGAGCGGGCGCGGCGCTTGCGGCGAGCCGGGACTGTCGCAGCAGTGGGGCCTGCCGGCCCATTTCTTTTGCGGGTTCAGCCCGGCCGCCGGCGATAAGACGTGCGGCGCGCTCTCGACCAAGCTCTCCTGTTCATTCTGCTGCGGACTGGCGAGCCTGCCAGCAGCCGACTACTTCCTGGATTGGCGAGGGGCGACGCTCAGCCCGGTGTTCAGTTACCGCAGTGACCTTTGGGGTCAATGCCGGGGGCCGGCACGACTCACGCTCGGGGCGAGGCTGCTGCTGACTGTGGCCCCGGATTATCGGGAGGCGATCCGCCAGTATTACCAGGGTTTGGTCGAGGCCGGAGTCATCCACAAGAAGGTGAGACTCGCCGGCGAAGGTCAAAGCGATGCTGGCGCCGCAGTTCAATTCCTGGGGTGCCGAAGTGGCCATCGGCAAAGCCTCGGCGAGTTTCGACAGCGCGGCCTTTCACGAGATTTGGGGCGGGCTCCAGGCCTCGGGAATGAAACCGGCCATGTTCGTGTTTGATGATAAATGGGAGGGCGCCTACGGCCATTTGGAACATTCCCGCGAGCGTTTCCCCGATTTTGAGCGGATTCTTGGTGAATTGCGCCAACACGGCCTGAAGATCGGCCTATGGGCGGCATTCTTGCGGGTCGAACATCCGGAGGATGTGGGACTGAGTGTCTCCAACGTATTGCACAAGGCCGATGGCACGCCTTACAAGACCAGCGGCTACTATATGCTGGATGTCACCCAGCCCGAGGCGCAACAGGCGATTCGCAACACCGCCCGGCGCTTCATCCGCCATTACCAGCCGGACCTGGTCAAGTTCGATTTCGGTTATGAGTTGCCGTCCCTTGCCCTGGCGGCGCCGGCTGACAAGAGCTGGGCCGGCGAGAAGTTGCTTTACAAGGGCCTCGAGGTGGTGGCCTCGGCCATGCGCGAGGAGAAGCCGGACATCGTGATGATGTATTACTCGCTTTCGCCGCTGTTTGTGGATTACCTCGACCTGCACAGCCCGGATGATTTGTTCCTCTGCGCCCACGAATATGATTTGGAAGCCAACCGTCGTTTCTTCTTTTCCAGTCTGCTGGGCGAGTTGGGAATGCCAACCTACGGTTCGGGCGGTTACGATTGGGCGACGATGCCCTCGATTTGGTTTGATTCGGCGCCCATTGGCACTCTCGGCTCCTTGGGCACGTTTTCCGGGGATGAGAACGGGCAGCGGGCCGAGCCGGAGTGCATGGCCAAGTTCAACGGCTTGAGCCACGCGCTGCGCGACGCAGCCTGCTTCTCCATCGAGCCGTATGAGGCGGACTACCTTGGTTATGAGCGCGGGGCGCACACTTCGTCCTGGATCCGGCGCGAGAACGGCAAGGTGGTCTTGATCGCCTTGCGCAAGCACCGGCTCGACGGCCGTGAAGGCTCGGGCCGTTACGGCGACTGGATCACGACTACGGCGTCCGTGGTCGTCGCCTCCAAGACCGACGACGACCTCCAAAGTGCGCGCCAGCTTGCGATCGTGCCCTACGGCGACGGAGATTTGCGCCTCAAACGCCTCAATGGCCCGCACCTTGTCCGCGAGCACTTCTTTGGCGGCAAAGAAACAACCTCTCGCGCCCGGGCCAGTGGCGGCATCCTCAGGCTGAAATTGAGCCAGCAGTCTGCAGGCGGCGTTCCGCTCGAGTGGGTGGAGGTCCTCAACGCCCAACCATAGCCGGACCAAGGGCCTCCTCGTGCAAAGAGGGTTTCAGGGCAGCCCTGAAAGCTCGAAGAGCTGACATGCTGGCAGGCAGACGCGCAGGCCCATTTGCGCCAACCTGAACTCCGAACAGCCCGCGATTGCCGTAGCGAATGGAAAGGGCTTGTCCTGATGGGCCTGCACACCGGGCAGCGACTGCTGGACATTGTCCGACTCTCCTGGAAATGCGTGGACCTCGAGAAGAGCACGATACGTTTCTACGTGGCAAAGACCGGACTCACCCATGCCGCGCCCATGTTGGCGGCGCTCCGAGAATACCTGGAGCCGTTGTCAAAGCGTTCCGGATCGGCAGGACTCATATTCCCCGCATCGGCGAAGGCGACGTTGGCCGAACTCAAGGACCAGTTTGCAGAATTGGTTGCCGCGGATGGGATCCCTGTATGGGGTTTTGACGCGCTTCGCGTTACCTTTTGGCCGCGATTCCAGAGCCAAACGCTCTCGGCCGAAGTTATGCAGTTGGTCGGCCACCAGTCGAGCGATGTGCTCCACCGCTACTGTCGTTTCGACAAGAGGACATTGAAGAAGAAGCTGGCCAAACTCCCGTGGTTCAAACGACAGAAAAGGCCAAGGCGGCCAGGATTTGGGTAGAATGTCAAAACAGCCCCTCGACTTTCGCTGGCCCATCCGGCCAGAGAGGCAATCCGTTAATCGCAGCGTGGGCCTGCCCGGGAATGGCGCTCGGTGATGCGGCTGGTCACCCTCACGTGTGAATCCAGACAATGGCTGGCCCAAACCCGAGACCTCGATCTGGGACTCACTGCTCCTTGCGGAAAAGGACGATGCGGTTTGTATTCGTGCCTTTGGTGTTGTTCTCTTGGCCCCAGCAGTGAGAGGTCTTCGTGAATTTCTGGTCGCAGATTACCAGCAATTTCGGCTTCAGGCCCGCCGCTACACCGCATGGCTGATTAGAACCGGTTGTCGTGCATCGCGGAGACATCGAGACGGGGAACGTGCCGCTGCCTGGCGCATTGGCGATCTGTTGAAGCACGTTGCGGGTGGCCGAGACGCCCCACGCCGATTACATCCAGCGCACCCTTGAATGTGAGAACTTTACCGTCTTCACGATAGATTCTTCGCCCGCGCGGATAATGCTTCGACGCGAATCTCCGATCCAGCCCGCAAGATCGTAACCGACCTCCTCACGGATGAGCCTGCGCCGGGCGGTCGCGGTCAACCAGCGCCCCAAGCAGCTCAATTCTGATCAGCATTCCTGCGCAATCGCTCCTCGGTGACGCCCAGCGCCCCAAGCATCACACGGGCCATCTCCCTGTTCTCGGCATTGGGCCGCTTGCGTGGAATCAGGTGCGCGAACCTGCCCTCGAATTTGTCGAGATGAGGGCCTTCGTGCTCGCCGAGGCCGAAGAACCCACCGGCATCGGTGCGGATAATCGGCAGCAGCCTTTGGACGCTGTGCTTGACCGTCTCACCGGTCAGCACCACGACTTCGCGCCGGTCGAAGGCTTCGGACGGCGGCTCGGTCATGTCCAGGTGTTCGCCCGGTCTGGCTACCTTTATCCAGGCTTCAAGCACGAGGACCGTAGCGGTGACCTCGTAGCCGATGCAAATCAGCCGGGCAGTGTTGGCAAAATTGTCCTTCGCCCGCACGTCCTTGAAGCTGGCCGGGACGAACTGGATGAAGCCGGTGGGCGAGTCGGCCAGGAGCGCGGGCGCGGGACATGGCCAATATTTCGCATCGCAGCCTCGGCGTAGCCCTGGGCGAGGGCCAAGAGCCGGTCCAGTGGTTCTGGCGGGTGCTTCGGCACAATCGCGATTCTCGGGGAACCGGCAAGTCAGGGCAAGCGCCCTTCCCAGCCTGAGAAGGTGCAACGACAATGCTTGCCGTTGTGCACCGAACCGCTATCCCGACCGGCTGAAAGCCTTTCCGGGCTGATCGAGCGCGTGACCTTCCACAAAGAAGACGCTCCTGGCCGGGAGTCGGTTTTCCTTTACACGGCCCGCCCTTTGCGTTGCCATGGGGCAGATTGAATTGTGAACTCATCCCAACGATTTCCAGGAGCACACCCCGACCTGACCCGCCGCCGCTTTCTTGGAGTCAGCCTCGGGGTCGCCGGTCTGAGCGGTCTGAGCGTCGGACAGCTTTGGGCGCATCCGAACGCAGATTCGCCGCAACTCGCCGAGGCGATTGGGCGGCTGGCCTATCTGACCCCAGACGAGCAATTCGTCAGCTTCGGGCGCGGGAGTCCGCCCCCGTGCGACTTGCCGTTGGAGAAGCGCCGCGCCGTGGGCCTGGTGCGCGAGACCTGGAAACTCGAAGTGGTCCCCGATTCCGACAGCGACACCAAGCTGGACCATCCGCTTTCAACACCGCTGGGCACGGCCTTGAACTGGGAGGGCCTGATGCAACTGGCCGAGAAGCACGCCGTCCGGTTCCTGCACGTGATGTCCTGCACCAATGCCCACGCGCCGCTGGGTATGGGCCTGTGGGAGGGCGTGCCCTTGCGCGAAGTCATCTGGCTCACCCGGCCCACCGCCAACGTCCGGCGTGTCTTCTACTACGGTTACCATAACGACGACCTCCAGCAGCGGTTCCAAAGCTCGCTGGCTATTGACCGCGTTTTGGAAGACCCGCCCGGCGAGTTGCCGGTGGTCCTCGCCTATAAGCTCAACGGCCAGTGGCTGTCTCCTAAACGCGGCGGGCCGGTGCGGCTGTTCGTGCCCGACGCCTACGGAAACAAGTCGGTCAAATGGCTCCAGCGCGTCGTTTTGACCAACAACATCCACCTCAACGACACCTACGCCGGGTGGAACAACGACACTGAGAGCCACCTCAAGACCTGCGCGTTCTTCCTTGAGACCCCCGGCACGGCCAAAGCCGGGGAAGCGGCGCCCGTCACCGGCCTGGCCCAGGTCGGCATGTCCGGGTTAAGGAAGGTGCAATTCTGTTTGGTCCCGCAAGGCGCGCCGGCACTCAGGGACACCGACCGTCTCGCCGGAGCGGACTGGCGCGACGCGGAGATCCTGCCGCCGCCGGTTCGCTGGGGCGGCGGATTGCCCGAAGGCACACTGCCTGCCAACACGTTCGGGATCGACCCGGCCACGGGCAATCCGCGAACCTGGCCGCTGCGCAACACTATCGTCCATTGGGCCGCTTTGCTGACCGACCTCCGGCCAGGGAAATATGATCTGTGCTGCCGCACCATTGATGCCAATGGTCTGGCCCAACCCATCCCCCGCCCCTTGCTCAAATCCGGCTACAACGCCATCCAGACCAAACCGCTGGCGGTGGAAGCGTGATGAGAGCCTGCGTCACACCGCGGCAGAACCGCCGTCGCCTTGCCTGGATAGAAACCAGTGCAGCAGGGAGGATGAAAAGCCTGCAGATCTCGGCAGTTAGTCGTAAACGGGCTCCAAATTGATTAAGCCGCCTGTTCCCGTCCCGGCTCCTCGCCTTCCGGCTCTGAGGTTGATTCGTCTGCGAACGAGGATTGCAGCGCGGGGATGCCGCAGCCGATGTCTCCCCCAATGACGTGCGGGTAGATCTCGCCCTCGGTCACGAACGCGGCGCCGACGGGGGTGCCTTTGCCGGGATGCAGATCCGGGAAGCCCACTGCACGGCGGACAGCAGGGAGCTTCGCGGCGGCGTAGAGTTGGCGCACCGCTTCGCCGTTGATCCAGCTTTGGGCCGAGGCGAAAAGGCGCACCTGAGTTTCGGTCAGGGTGGTCATGTTTCCTTTCGTGCCCGCAGAGCGGGATTGGGTTGAGGTGGTTAATGTGGTCCCCGAGGTTGGTATCGCGCCAACGTCTCCTCCTCTTCAGAGAGGCGCTAATCTGCCTCAGCTACTCGGGGAAATGGCCTGCCGGGCCGTAGCCGCAGGCAAAGGCTGGTTGTCCCGGCAGGTAATGCTCCTGCGTCGCCCGGTTATGGTCCCCACTGGGGAACACGACACGCGGCGCGGTGGAAGAGAATGAAAAGGTTGTTGCCCCACGTGTCGCCGCGGTGATCGAGAAAACGGGCCGCGGACCCCCAAATTCTGTAGCAAGATTGTAGCAAGATTTTCTTGAGTTTTATGGGTTTTCATGGGGTTCCATGGGTTTTGGCTCGGGTTGGGGCAAAAAGACGGAACCCCCTGCAACTGCGTAAGTTGCAGGGGGCAAATTGGTTGCGGGGGCTGGATTTGAACCAGCGACCTTCAGGTTATGAGCCTGACGAGCTACCGGGCTGCTCCACCCCGCGTTCCGTTTCGTAACAGGTGCTTCAAATAATGCCCAAGCTTTCCCGAAGCGCAAGTCATTTTTTCGCGACTGTTCAGGCCGGATAGTAGGGATGGTCCGCTATCGGCGGCGCTCGGCCGAGCCGCCGCTACGGGGTTGAGGCAGGCATCAGAAACCACTGGGGGCTGATTTCATGGAGAGCCTTGAGCATGAACTGAATGGCGACCGCGCTCAGGAGCAGGCCCATAATGCGCGCGGTGATGTTCATGGCAATGGGGCTGAGCCATCGGGCCCCGTGGGCGGAGATGCGCAGGATGAAATAGCTGGCCAGGCAGACCGCGACGATGCAGACATAGAGCGCCCCCACGTAGAGCGGGGCGCGGGGACCGTTGCTGGCGGCCTGGTTGTAGAGGAGTATCGCCGTCGAGATGGCCCCGGGACCCGCCAGCATCGGGATTGCCAGCGGCGCAACCGCAATATCGGTCTTCTCGATCCCGGCGGCGGTTTCTTCGGAGGTTTCCCGCACCCGCGACCGCTGGGCGCGCAACATGTCCAGCGCCACCAGCAGCAACACGATGCTGGCGGCGATCTCAAAGGAGGGCATGGTGATGCCCAGGAATTTGAAAATCCACTTGCCCGCCGTCGCGAAGGTGATGAGCGCGCCGGCGGTGATGCAGCAGGCCAGGCCCGCCATCTTGATCCGCTGTTCCGGGGTATCGGTTGGCGTCATCGCCAGGAACGCCGGGACCGCCGCCAGCGGGTCAACAATGACAAAGAGCGAACCGGTGGCCAGGAGCATGTATTCGGTCAGGCTCATGTCGAGCACGGGGCAAAGATCGCCTCCGTCATGCCGTGGATGATCTTCTTGTCGGCCGGGCAAATGGTGGCCAACACGCCCCCCAACGTCGCCCGCGCGGCATCGGATTCTCCCACCACGAAATAATAAGGGCACAGCCGGGCGCGTCCCTTGAGGGGGAGAAGCCGGGCGCGGCTGAAATCAAACCATTGGGCCTCGACCAGGCTGGGCTTGTGATAGCGCTGGAGAACGCAGGGCGTGCGGTCGAACCCGGCGAGGGCCTTGTCGACCGCCGCCGCCCAGTCTCCATGAGAGAGATCGCACCCCAGGTGCACGCCGCGCCCGCCCCAGGCATGGGGTGAAAAACCGGAGACTTTGAGGATCAGCTCGCGCTCTTTCTTGGACAGGCTCTTGAGCTGCTGCCAGTCGGTCAGGTTCAGTTCCGGAATCGCGCCGTGCGGGGGCAGCGGGGCCGGATCGACCAGCCACGTGTACGGCACCAGGCGCAGCAATCGCTTGAAGAAGCTCTCTCCCAGTTCCCGTCGCCAGAAACCGTGCAGGTTGCGGTTCCAGAGCAGCGCCAGGAGCATCTTCTCCTCGAAGACCGGTTTGGGCGGCGGCGTGACCTCAAGACGCTTTGCCGCAGCCCGCTCGAAGATCGTTTTCGAGGCCGGCACATTGGCCAGGTCGAACAGTTCGAAAAATCGATACACGGCGTCGCCGTCCGCAAATCCGTCAAACCCGGCCCCTTGGACTTTGAACCTCGAACCGCCCAGTTGCTCCGCCAGCCAGGCCATCTCCGGCCGATACGTCCCCGCTTCTTCCGAAACCACAACGTGGACGGTCGGGGCGTCCCCGAAGATGCCCGCAAACCCGCGCAACATACCCTCGGCCCCCCCAGCACCTCCAGGCCCAATTCCGAGTAAGTCCCGTTGAGCCAGGCCGTAAGGCCGATGCCGCCGGGGACCGAGTCCAACTCGGTCACGCTGAGGCCATGTTCCGTAATCAGAAGGTCAGGCCGAATGACGCGCGGCACTTCGTTTTTGAAGGCGGGGTGCCGCCCCAGCGCGATCAGCTCGGCCGGCTTGCCCTGGTCGAGCCAGCGGGCGATCCAGTCCGGCTGTTTGCCCTCGGCGCTCTGGCGGTAAAGCAGATTCACCGCCTTATAGAACTGCAGCAACACCCGCCCAAGCGATTCCAACTCCGTGGCCAGCCCGCGCCCAAGCGGGAACGGGGCAGGGGAGATGCGCCACTCGTGCCCGGCGAAGAGGCCCCCCGCTGGCACCCGTCCGCGGATGAAGCGCGCCTGCTCGGCGGCGGGAACCTCTGTCGCGGAAACACGCATAATGAGTGGAGCGGAGGCCTGCGGCTGGCGCCTCATGTCCGCACCTGTCCGTTGCCAAAGCCCAGCCATTTGTAGCTGGTCAATTCCTCGAGACCCATAGGACCGCGGGCCCGATCTTGTCCGTGCTGATGCCGATCTCGGCTCCCATGCCAAACTCGCCCCCGTCGGTGAACCGCGTCGAGGCATTCCAATACACGGCGGCGGAGTCCACTTCACTCAGGAATTGCCGCGCGCGGTCCTCGTTGCGCGTGACGATGCTGTCCGAATGGGCTGAGCCGTAAGTGTTGATGTGCTCGATGGCCTCCTTGAGACCGTCCACGACGCGCACATTCAAAATGTAGTCGTTGTACTCGGTATAAAAGTCCCTTTCGGCGGCGGGCTTGACCTTCGGCGGTGGGTGCATGGCCGCGAGCTGCGGCCTGAGAAGATCCAGCGCCGCTGGGTCGAGGCGGAGTTCGACCTTTTTCTCCGCCATCTTGCGTGTGATGACCGGCAGGAATTGGGGCGCCACGGCCTTGTCCACCAGGAGCGTCTCCATGGCGTTGCATACGGCCGGACGCTGCACCTTGGCGTTCATCGCGATTTCCTCGGCCATTTGCAGGTCGGCGTCGCTATCAACGTACACATGGCAGACCCCTTTGTAATGTTTGATGACCGGCACCTTCGAGCACTCGGCAACGGCGCGGATGAGGCCCTCGCCCCCGCGCGGCATGCACAAGTCCACATACTGCGTGAGCGCCAGCAGCTCGCGTATCGCCTCGCGGTCGGTGGTCGGCACGACTTGAATGGCGTGCTCCGGAAAGCCGGGCAGGCGCTCGGCCCGCCGCCGCTATCAGGATGCGCGCAATGGCCTGGTTCGAGTTCAGCGCCTCCTTGCCGCCCCGCAAAATCGTTGCGTTGCCCGATTTGAAGCAAAGGCTCGCCGCATCCGCAGTCACATTCGGCCGCGACTCGTAAATGATGACCACCACCCCGATCGGAGTCGAGACCTTGCGAAGCCTCAGCCCGTTGGGCCGCACCCGCTCATCCAGCACCCGCCCAACCGGGTCGGGCAGGGCCGCCACTTCCCGCAAACTCCGCGTCATCGCGGCGATGCGCCCCTCATCCAGCCGCAACCGGTCGAGCATCGCGGCCGACAGGCCCATCCCGGCCCCGGCCTCCAGGTCCCGCGCATTGGCCTCTTTGATGGCAGCGGCGCCCGGTTTCAGCGCCTCCGCCATCGCCACCAGGCAGGCGTTCTTCTCCGCGCTGCTTAGCTTCGCCAGCTCACGCGACGCCCCCTTGGCCTGTTTGGCCAGTTGCCTCATTTGCTCGCTCAAGGTCATGGCCGCAAACTTACGACAAAATTCGTGCCTGAAAAAGGTGAAAAAACAAAGCGCGGGCACACCGCGCACTCCACGGGCTTCGCCAGTTCGTGGGCCGGTGGCCCTGTCGCGAAGCGTTTGGAGTGCGCGGCATTCCCGCGCTTTGGCTGCCCCCGCCGACAAGAAAATCGGCATTAATTCTTCCGCGAGCCCTCAACCGTGCGGATGATGATGAAGCAAGCTGTGGGGCTTCTCCAGGCCGTGCGCCAGCATCAACTCCTCGTTCGACAGCACCGACAGCGCGGGGCCCTCGGCCACCAGGCGGCCCTGGTCCAGGACGAGCACCCGCGAGCAGAGGTCAACCACCAGCTCGAGGTCGTGCGTCGCGATGAGTTTCGCCCCAGGCAGGCCCCGCAGCAGGGCTTTGAACTCGCGCCGCCCGCGCGGGTCCAGACCGCTGCTCGGCTCATCGAGCACCAGCACGCTCGGCCCGCAGGCAAGCACCCCCGCCAGGCAGACGCGCCGCTTCTCCCCGTGACTGAGCCGGTGCGGCTCCCGGCCACCGAACCCCTGCAATCCAACCAGGCCCAGGCACCGCTCCACCAACCCCCGCAAGTCCGGGCCGCTCACGCCCATCTGCCGGGGACCAAAAGCCACGTCTTCGAAGACCGATGCCGAGATGAGCTGATCGTCCGGGTCCTGGAACAAAAGCCCTACCCGCTGGCGGATGAGGTCAACCGTGCTTGCGACCAGCGGTTGGTCCTCGACCCGGATGTTCGGCTCCTGGGGCAGACGCTCGGGCAACAAACCGTTGAGGTGCAGCAACAACGTGGATTTGCCCGCCCCGTTGGGTCCGAGCACCCCAATGCACTCATTGGGCGCCACCGAAAATGATACCCTCTCCAAAGCCACCCCGCCCCGCGGGTAACAGTACGAAAGCTCGCACACCCGCAACGCCGCCACCACCCCCGGAGCCACCCCCTCACCTCGCCCTTCGACCTTCGGACTTCGCCCTTCGCCCTCCGCACTCCGCACTCTGCACTCTGCACTCTGCACTTCCTTCATCTCCACCCCCTTGCGCACATGGCCAGCCGCCACGGCGGCCAAGGCGAATCGAACATGAAGTTCCTCATCATCGACTACACCTTCCCTGACTGCTCGGGGACGGCGGTAGAAGGCAAGGATTGTGGCTCCAAAACGAACTTAGCCAACGTGCGCGGTACATTCTTCGCGACCGATCAGGCCGCCTTCCTGGCGGGTTACCTGGCCGCTGGCATGACCAAGACCGGCGCGGTTGGCACCTTCGGCGGCATTGAGCTCCCGACCGTCACGATCTACATGAAGGGCTTCCAGGCTGGCGTCATGTATTACAACACGAAGCACTCCACTAACGTGAAGGTGCTGGGTTGGGACGATGTCGCGGCAATAAAGGCCTTTTCACCGGCAACTTCACTTCTACCGATGACGGCAATTCCTTCGCTCAGCAGTTGGTGCAGGAAGGCGCTGACATTGTCATGCCGGTGGCTGGTGGTGTAGGCGCCGGCTCCGCGGCCTATTGCGGCACCAGCAAGAAATGCCTGTTCATCGGTGTTGACCAGGATTGGTTCGTTTCGGCCAACGAGTATCATGACATTGAGCTGGTCAGCGTCCTGAAGGATGTCGATGTGGCTGTATTTGATGGGATACAGGACGTTAAGGCTGGAAAATTCACTGGCGGAACCGCGAATTTCACTCTCGCCAATGGTGGCGTGGGTCTATCTCCCTACCACGACTTTGACAGCCAGGTCCCTGCTTCGCTGACAGCTGAAATCTCTCAG
>CAVQND010000067.1:0-62667 GCA_963713735.1 uncultured bacterium | reverse complement strand
ATACACGCCAGCGTCCGTCCCCGGATTGAACCCGGTGTCCAGTGTCCCGTCCGCATTCAGCCGCCCAATGTAGTTGCGCCTCTGCCCGCCCAGGGTCCCAAACCCTCCGCCCACGAGGATCTTCCCGTCCGACTGGACCGCCAGCGAATACACCGCATAGCCCGCCCCCGGATTAAAATCGTCGGCTGTTTGGGCACAGGCGGGTTGAAAGTGGAGGGTCGAAAGTGCAACCAGCGCGGCCAGCAAGGTGGCCAGAATGGAGAATGGAGAATGAAGGTTCGTTTTCATGGAGTCAGTCGTTCAGGTTGAGTTGCGGGTTGAAGGTGCAGAGTTGAGCGCGGCGGCGCGTCGCGCGGGCAAGGGGGCGCAGTAGCGCGTGGCAGCGGAGAGGTTGGAGGCTGCCAGCAGCAGGGCGCAAACCGCCAGACGAATTGGATGGTTCATTTTGTCCTCACTCCGAGAGGTTGAAGTTCACCGCCAGGAAACTGCCCCAGATTATTGTCCAGCAAAGCCTCTCATTTTCGCGAAGAATTTCCGACCACGGATTCCGCGGATGGCACGGATAAAAGAAATCCGTGGAATCCGTGAAATCCGTGGTCAATCGGTTTGCCTGGTTCCGGCTCCGCTGGGCTGGGAAGATTGTGGCTAACCATTGGGGTGTTGGACCAGCGCTGGCTTCGGCGCCAGCGCCGGACCCACCCAAGCCGTTGTCCCGGAGGGACAACCCGAGAATACCCCGGCGCTTAGCGCCGGGTCCGACGCCCTAAAATCCCC
Organism: uncultured bacterium; assembly: GCA_963713735.1. Lineage (GTDB taxonomy): Bacteria > Verrucomicrobiota > Verrucomicrobiia > Limisphaerales > UBA8199 > CAVQND01. Next base: position 61,893 of record CAVQND010000067.1, on the reverse strand, counting down.
GCGTCCCGACAGGGACGCCTGAGGCTCACCACCGCAGGAGGCCAGCCGATTCAGCCGTCCCTCCGGGACGGACGGGACATTAAACGGCTTTTCCCGGCGCTCAAGCGCCGGGCTATTGCCGGGCTGTCCCTCCGGGAGAACAACTGCCCTCGAACCGGACTGCGTCCCGGGAGGCCCCGGCGGCGATGTGGCAACATATATGCCGACACCTGAGCAGTCACAGATTCTGGAAGTCAGCCGGGTGAATGTTCCGGGGGTGAGCACCGTTCGTCGCGTTGCCCCTTGGAATCCGTGTTTATCCGTGTTCATCAGTGGTTGAACCGCCGTTTTCAGGTTCATGCCGGCTCACTGCGCGGTGCTCCGCAGGCGGTAGAATCGCTGCGGGAGGAAGCCGGAATAGGGTTCGACGAAATAGGACGGCGTGGCGCCGAGGGTGTTGGTGGCCACGGGTGTCCAGCTTGCGAGGTTGGTCGATACTTCCACAATCACCACCTGCCCCGCGCCCCCGCTGAACTTGAACCCGAAGCGATTGGAGGTGAAGCCAAAGCTGGGGTCGTTCACCAGGATAGCCGGGGGAGTCGTGGCAACACCGGTGACCGGAAGGTCAGTTTCCACGAACCAGCTTGAGCCGTCATATTGGCCGCCGGTGACATAGCCTCGTGCGCGAATGGTGCCGTTGGTGGGGGGTAGCGAGACACCAGTCAGAAACCAGCCTCCGGGAATGCGTGCGCCCGGTCCGAGGCTGGTCCAGTTGGTGCCGTCGGTCGAAAAGTCGAAGGTCGTGCGCCAGGCTTCCGGGCTGGCGCCGCCGCGCAGCCAGGTGATGGTCGAGCCGTCGAAACCGAGGCTCTGGGTCGCGGGTTCGGTGTTGTTCACCCGCCCAAGGTACTTGCACGTCTGCCCGCACAGGTTGGTGAACTCGCCGCCGACCAGAACCTTCCCGTCCGGCTGCACGGCTAGCGAAAGCACTTGGTTGTCCGCCCCCGGACTGAAGGCGGTGTCCAGTGTCCCGTCCGCATTCAGCCGGCCGATGTTGTGGCACGGCTGCCCGCCCAGCGTGCTGAAGCTGCCGCCCACCAGAATCTTCCCGTTTGCCTGAACCGCAAGGGAATATACGATGGTAAGCGAGTCCGCCCCCGCCCCCGCGTTGAAGCTGCTGTCCAGGCTGCCATCGGCATTGAGCCGGCCAATGAGGTTGCGCGTTTGCCCGCCCAGCGTGGTGAAGTAGCCCCCGACCAGAATCTTCCCGTCCGCCTGCACCGCCACGCAATCCGCCCAAGCACCGAACTCGCCTCCTCCCGCTCCCGGATTGAACCCGGTGTCCACCGTCCCGTCGGCATTGAGCCGGCCAATGCAACTGCGGCTCTGCCCGCCCAGTGCGGTGAAGTCGCCCCCCACCAGAATCTTCCCGTCCGCCTGCAACGCAAGGGCATTGACCCAAGAGTTGGCCCCCGTGTTGAAGCTGCTGTCCAGGCTGCCATCCGCACTGAGCCGGCCAATGAAACTGCGGCTCTGCCCGCCCAGGGTGGTGAACTCGCCTCCCACCAGAACCTTCCCGTCCGCCTGCAGCGCCAGGCAATTCACCCAATCGTTTGCCCCCGGATTGAAGGCCGTGTCCACCGTGCCATCCGCATTGAGCCGGCCAATGCAACTGCGGCTCTGCCCGCCCAGCGTGGTGAAGTCGCCCCCCACCATGATCTTCCCGTCCGCCTGCAACGCCAGGGAATCCACGGTACTGCTCGCCCCGGGATTGAAGTTGGTGTCCACCGTCCCATCCCCATTCAGCCGGCCAATGCCATTGCGGCTCTGCCCGCCCAGGGTGGCGCCTCCCACCAGAACCTTCCCGTCCGCCTGCAGCGCCAGGCAATTCACCCAATCGTTTGCCCCCGGATTGAACCCGGTGTCCAGCGTGGCCAGGTTCACGGCCAACAGGGCCACTGCGCTGGTTGCAGTGGCGTACTGGTTGCTCACCACCACGGAGTATTGGCCGCCATCGCCCGGTTGGAGATTCTTCAGGGTCAGGGAGGCCCCAGTGCTGCCGGCTAGCGCCGCTCCGTCCTTCCACCATTGATACCCCAACGGGGCCGTCCCCACTGCCGTCACACTCAACGTCAGGCTCTGCCCGCATTGGCCGATCTGGCTCACGGGTTGAACGGGGATGGCCGGGTCTATCACCGCTAGTGTGGCCACTGCGCTGGTCGCGCTGCCCAAGCCATTGCTCACCACCACGCTGTAGCCGCCGGCGTCCGCGCCCAGCACATTCGTGAGCGTCAGCACGGTCGTCCCTGACCCGCGATGTTCCCTCCGTCGGCCAATGGCACCCCCTGCTTAAGCCATTGGCAGCTCAACGGTGCGGCGCCGCCGGCCAACGCGCTGAACGTAACGGTCGTGTCAGCCTCATTGGTCAGGCTGGCCGGCTGGGAAACAAAAAAAGGCGGCCCGGAGGGCAATCCTTGCAACTCGTAAGCGCCCATATCAACAGTGCCGTTGACGATGCGCGGGTTGCCGTCCAGGTCAACTGGGCCGGGGGCGTAGGCATTGTTCCCGGCATCCACGCACGGGGAAGCAGGCTGCAGTCGCAGGTTGCCGTTGGTGTAGTCAAGGAACAGCGGGTCGGCGGTGATATTGCCAACGCCGTCGGTGGGCATGGGCGTCGTGCAACAGTAGTTCAATGTGCTGCCCCCTTGGTGGTAGTTTCCACCCCCGTTGTTGGCCCCGTTGAAATACAAGATGCAGTTGTAGAGCGTGCACCCATCCGCCCCTCCGCCGTACCAAGCCTCGTTGTCGGTCAGCGTGCAATTGTTCAGCGTGCAGCCATAGGCCCCACCGCCGGCGCTTGTACCCCGCCCGCTTTGTGTTAGCGAGTAGTTGCCGCGGAGCGTGCAATTGTTCAGCGTGGCGCCATACGCCCCGCCGCCGAAAGCGCCGCCCGGTTCATGCATGCTCTGGAGAGCGCTGTTGAAGCTCAGCGTGCAGTTGTTCAGGGTGCCGCCATACGCCCCGCCGCCGTATTGGGCGCCGTCGGTACTCAGCGTGCAGTTGTAGAGCGTGGTGCCAAAGACGCCGCCGCCCTGGCTGGCCCAGTTGCCGGTCAGCGTGCAGTTGTAGAGCGTGCCGCCAAAGACGCCGCCGCCCTCGCCGCCCTCAGGGCCGAACTCGGTCCGGTAGGCTACAGCATAGTTGCCCGCAATCACACAGTTGGTGAGAAAGGCGCTTGTCGAGCACCACACCCCGCCGCCGCTAGTGGCCACTCCATTGGTCAGGGTCAACCCGGACAGGCTCGCGCCGTTGGCCAGAGAGGCGCATTGGCTCCCGCCACCATCAATTACCGTGAACTGGGGGCCGTTGACGCTTCGCACTGCCAGCGCCTTGTTCACCGCCAACCCGCCGGGATACACGCCGTTGTTCACCACGACCTCATCACCGGCTGCTGCCGCGTTCACGGCATTCGGAATGCTCGTGGCTGCCGTGGCCCAGGTGGCGTAGGGCGGCGTGGGGTTCGTGCTCCCCAGGAAGACGTAGAGCGTGGCAGCGGAGAGATTGGAAACTGCCAGCAGCAGGCTGCAAACCGTCAGACGAATTGGATCGTTCATTGTGTCCTTACTCCGAGTGGTTGAAGTTCACCGCCAGGAAACTGCCCCAGATTATTGTCCAGCAAAGCCTCTCATTTTCGCGAAGAATTTCCGACCACGGATTCCACGGATGGCACGGATAAAAGAAATCCGTGGAATCCGTGGAATCCGTGGTCGATCGGTTTGCTTGGTTCCGGCTCCGCCGGGCTGGGAAGATTGTGGAAGTCGGTCGGACGAACGCCTCAGACCGTTCACCCTGCCCCAGCCAGGTTGGAAGCTGGCAATTCATGCCCGTTTAATGGCCCTTTTTCGCGCATGGGTCGGCGGCAGAAAGAGAAGCGAGCCGGCGGCTCGTGGCGGCAATAACAATTGTTATCATCCCTCCTGTCAGCTTTGCAAGCAAACTTAATGTATTGACGGGAATATACAAAAATGGGCGGGGCTGGTGTCTATCGGATGAAGCATTAACAGTTTTAGGTTCCAGGCCCAGATTATGAACAGAATAATCCAACTCATGGCGGTTTGTCTTGTGGCGGCGGCACTCGGTCCGGGTTGCAAGTCGTTGCCGCAGCGGCCTGTCGAGGCAGCTCGACCGGCATTCCAGATGCGTTTGGTGCTCGAGACTCCATCTGCGGACTCCGAGCAAATGACTCTCACCACCAAAAACGAGGATAAAACCTTCACCGAAACGCTCAACGTCCAAAGGACCGTCCTCCTTGACCAGACGGCCTTGCAGTCAGCGAAGTCAAGCGCGGATGGCTTGGGCCAGCCTCTGATTGAGATCAACTTTACCGATGACGGGGGGAAGCGATTTGCAGAAGTGACTCGTCAGAATCTCGGCCAGCGTTTGGCGATCATCATTGACGGCCAAGTTTACCAAGCCCCGGTGATTCATGGGGAGATTTCGGGTGGCAAAGCGCAGATCAGCGGGAGGTTTAGCAAAGCGGAAGCGACGGACCTCGTTGCCAAAATCAATCGGTCTCTGCGAAAGTGAAGCTGCCCAAGCCGCGGAAACCTCCGTCGCAACCTTTGTCGCAACCTTTGTCGAATCGGCCATTCTTCGACAAAGTTGGCGACGGAGGTTGCGACAAAGGCGTGCAATCGGAGTTTTTGGGACAGGCTCCAACTAATGCCTTGGGATGCGGAAGAGCCTGGCCGGCGCGAGGATTCCCGTCGCCTCGCGGTGCGTGAAGTTGACCCCTTCCACAGTGTAGGGCCTGGCAATGGTCTGCCAGGTGAAAGGCGGGGCAAGGTCGGCGGGGCCGGGGTGGATTGCAACCTGGCGACGGCGGTGCGGACGACGATAGTTCTGCGTTCGCGAGCAAAGAGCTTGACGACTGGGACCAGCTTTGGCACACCTGCCATGCCCGGGTGCGGTCGTTTCCTTCAGCGGGATTCCCCATCCCCACCTCCTCATGGCGACCGCGCCGGGCAGCTTGCCCCCAAGTATGCTTCGGCTTCGGGTTTAATACACCGGACGGCGGCGTTGGTTGCGCTGTCCCACTGCGAACCGAGGCAACTACCCCCGCCCTCGCAGGGCGGGTTCGGATTGCGCGACGTTTTCCCAGGGCGGCTGCCCTTGGCGCGGCTCAGAAGGGGACGTCGTCCTCCTCGGGAGGAGGCCCATCGGGCCCGGGCCCAGCCGGGGGAGGGACCTCGGGCGTGGCGGGGGCGGGGCGGGGACGGGCTGTTTCAGGGGAGAGAGGGGTTTCGGGTCCTTTGGAATCGATAAAGGAGAAGCCTTCGAGGACGACGTGCAGTTTGGTTTGTTTCTGGTGAGTGTTCTTGTCTTCCCACTGGTCGAGTTTGAGCCGGCCTTCCACGAGGAATGGCCTTCCCTTTTTCATGTATTGGCCGATGACCTCGGCCTGCCGGCCGAAGGCATCGATATCAACGAAAGTGACCTCTTCTTTCATTTCGCCGGTTTCGCTTTTCCAGTTTCGGTTGATGGCCAGGCCGAAGCGGGCGATGGCCGTGCCTTTGGGGGTGTAGCGCAATTCGGGGTCGCGGGTCAGGTTGCCCGCGAGGATGACTTTGTTGAAACTTGCCATAGGTTAAGTTGAGTGTGCGGGTTCGGCGGGTTTGGGCGGGGGGGAATTAGTGAACAAGACCCTGAAGATCTCGCTGTTCATCGCGAACCGATGTTTGAGCTGTTCGAGGATGGCGGGTTGGCTTTCGAAGATGATATTGACGTAGAAGCCGGCGGGGTGCTTTTTGTTGGCCACGCGGCTGAAGCTGCGCTTCTCCATCTTCTGCACCGTTTCGACTTTGCCGCCCAGGGCGGTGATTTCAGCGGAGATCTTGTCGATCGAGTCTTTGATCCCTTCTTCTTTGGCTGCGGTTTCGAGGATAAACAAACCTTCGTATCGTTTCACTGCTCGTTTCTTTCGTTGGGCGGGTCCCGCTCCGGCGGGACGCCGTTAAACTGACTCATTGCCTTTTGTATGCCGGCGTCCACCCAGCATTCGGCCGCGTCGGACGCCACGTCCAAAACTCTATCCACCAGGGCCTGCTCCGTCGAATGAAATCGTCCGAGCACGTGGCCCGTGATTTCGCGGGCGTCGTCCTGGCGGCCAATGCCGATGCGCAGGCGGGCATAGTCACGCGTGCCCAAGTGCTGCTCGACCGATTCCAGGCCGTGATGGCCGCCACTGCCGCCGCCCGGTTTGAGCCGCAACGCGCCCAGCGGCAGGTCCGCATCGTCCACGACCATCAGCAACTGCGGCAGCGGCACGCGGTAGAAGCTCTGCACGGCAGCTACCGCCAGGCCGCTGGCATTCATGTAGGTCTGCGGCTTGCAGACCAGCACCCGGCGTCCGGCCCGCTCGGCTCGCGCCAGGCAGGCGTTGAACTTCTTTTCGCAAGTCCAAGCCGACCGCCACCGCTCGGCCAGGCGGTCGGCGACCTGAAATCCGGCATTGTGCCGAGTCCGGGCATATTCGGCGCCGGGATTGCCCAAGCCCACGATGAGATACAGGTTCTCCATAGGCCGAGCCGGGCCGGCAGCCCGGTCGAAACCGGGCCGCGGCTCCCATTATCTCTTCTTTCCAGCCGCGCCGGGGGCAGCGCCTCTCTCGGCGGCCTTTTCGGGGGCTTTGGGGCCAGGCTCGGCGCCCTTGGCCGGGGCCTTCTCGGCGCCCTTAGCCGCGGCTTTCTCGGCGCCTTTGGCCGGGGCTCTCTCGGGGCCTTTGGGGGCGCCTTTCTCGGGGCCTTTGGCAGCGGCAGCGCCTTCTTCGCCCTCTTCTTTTTTCTCTTTGATCATCTCCACCTCGCCCGGGGTGGCAACGGCCTCTGCCGCCTCGGCGGCTTCCTCTTCTTCGGTGCGCGGGGCGGCGATGGCAATAACGGCCATCTGTTTGTCGCCGACCAGTTCGACTCCCGGGGGGGCTTTAATCTCGCCCAGGTGGATGACCTCGCCCAATTTGAGGTGGGAGACGTCCACGGCAATGACTTCGGGCAAGTCCTTGGGCAGGCCGCGGGCGCGGATGCTGAAGAGGATGTGTTCGAGCACGCCACCGCCGGTCTTGACACCTTCGGCTTCGCCGAGGGTCTCGACGGGGACGCTGACGGTCACCTTTTCATTTTCGGCGACCTCGTGGAAGTCCACGTGCAAGACCTTGCCGGAGAGGGGATGGTGCTGGATTTCCTGCACCAGCGCCAGGCGTTTGGGCCGGGGGTCATCCTTGACCTCGAGGTCCACCAGGAGGTTCTCGGAGACGGAGTGGTGGATGAGGTCTTCCATTTCCTCGACCTTGACCTCGAGATTCTGGGGTTTGGCCTGACGGCCGTAAATGACCGCCGGCACGCGTCCGTCGGTACGGAGTTTTTTGGCCCCGGCGCGCCTACCCAGCACTCGGAGGGAGGCGGTGAGTGATACAGATTTCATTGTCGTTAAACCGTTCCAGGTCCTGCGCCACCAGGGGCGGCGCCACGCCGGCGCCCCTCAACTGGTGCGCCAACCTTTAAACTCGAACAGCGAAGTGACCGACGAATTGCTGTGAATTCGTTTGATGGCTTCGCCCAAAAGGCCCGCCACGGACAACGTGGTTATCTTCACGCCGCTGATAGGCGGGCGTAAGACGGTATCAGTGGTAATCAATTCGTCAATAGCCGATTTTCGGAGGCGCTCGATTCCCATCGTGTTGAGGATGGCATGGGAGACGCAGGCCTGAATCCTGCGGGCGCCTTTGCGCCTGAGCCATTCGGCCGCCGAGGTCAGCGTGCCTGCCGTCTCGGTCAAGTCATCCACCAGGAGGGTGTTTTTGCCCCGGACTTCCCCGATCAGGGCCATGGATTCGACATCGCTGGCGCTGCGGCGGCGTTTGGCGACGATGGCCAGACCGGCCCCCAGAACCTGGGAGTAGGCGTAAGCCATTTTGAGCCCGCCGACATCGGGACTGACGACCACGAGTTGGCCCATTTGCTTCTTTTTCAAATACTGATACATCACCGGGGAGGCGTAGAGATGATCGACCGGGATGTCAAAAAAGCCCTGAATCTGCTGGGCGTGGAGGTCCATGGTGAGCACGCGGTTGGCCCCGGCGGCGACGATGAGGTTGGCCACCAGCTTTGCCGTAATGGGGACGCGCGGCTGGTCCTTCCGGTCCTGGCGGGCATAACCGTAAAAGGGCATCACCGTCGTAATCCGCGCGGCGCTGGCCCGTCGCAACGCATCCATCATGATGAACATCTCCATCAAATGATGGTTCGTAGGCGGAGAGGTGGATTGAACCAGGAACACATCCTCACCCCGGACGTTCTCTTCAATCTTGACGAACGTCTCACCGTCCGGGAACGGTTTAATGGTCGACTTGCCCAGTTCAATCCCGATATAGGCGCAAATGGCCTCGGCCAGGGGCCGATTGGAAGTGCCGCTAAAAATCTTCACGCTTTGCCGGCTTTTTTATCGTTGAAAACAGAAACCCACCGCGCGGGTGGAGCTTAAGGCGAGGGAGACTTTACCATCCGGGGGCTGGGGTGCAAGCGGAAAGTGGCGGGTCAAGAAAACCAGCTCCCAAAAAAAGATCTGCGCCGCGCTAAATGCCTGGATCATTGTTGAATAGGACGAGCGGTATTTGTAGGATTATGTTTTGGCTCAAGCAAGACACATTATGAACCTGGATGAAGCGCAACGGAACAAGGCGGCGGAGTGGATTAAGCAAGGACTCAAGCTGTCCGAAATTCAGAATCGGCTGGCATCCGAGTTCGGCCTCCGCCTCACCTATATGGACGTGCGATTCCTGGTGGATGATTTGAAGCTGGTGCCCAAGGATGCCGAACCGGCCAAGACGACCGGGCCCGTCTTGGCGTCCTCCGGCGCTGCCGCCCCTGCCGCTCCAGGCGGGAGGCCATCGGCCGCCTCACCTGGAGCCGCCGCGCCCAAGCCCGGCCGCGGCGGACTCTCGCTCTCCGTGGACCAGCTTGCGCGCCCCGGCGCGATGGTCAGCGGGAAGGTCACCTTTTCCGACGGCAACTCGGCCGATTGGTATTTCGACCAATCGGGCCGGCTCGGCCTGGTTCCGCAGCAACCCGGCTATCGTCCTCCGCCCGCCGACCTGGAGCAGTTCCAAATGGCCCTGGACGCGGAATTGAGCAGGCTGGGCTTCTAAGGGAGCAGGCTGCGCTTCTCAGTGGTCTATTTCAGAGGCGTCTGTCCGGGCCGCTTCCCGGTCCCAAGGTCATTGCAGTTTGAAGGGCATGGTCAGCAGGTGGGAATAGAGGGCGGAGAGAGTGGCGCCGGTATGTTGGGCGCGGACGTCGTCGCCGAATTGGAAGGTGGCCTCGGGGGAGAAGCTGCGCAGCATCAGGCAATAGCTGCTGTTGGCCATCACGCCGAGGAGCTCGCCGGCCTTGCTGAAAACCAGGTCCCCCCGCGAGGGGTTGAACTTGCCGATCAATCCCTTGAGAAAGTTCCGGTCCAATTTCACGTAACCCGGGGTGGACAAATCGATCTGGAACCGGCACTCGCCGTAATAATCTCTCGCGCGTGCCGACCAGCACGGCATCCTGAAACTTGTACGGGTCGGCGGAAACCCGATAGACCCTGCACCCCAGCCGGAGGGCTTCCTCGGCGCTGACGGGGATGAGGAGCACGCGGGGGTCTGCCAGACAAAAGGAGAGGGAGCGAATCGGGCAGGAGGCGGCGTTGCGGTTGAGCGTGCCGGTCAGCCCCTCCCAATCGATGCCAGGCTCCCACAGAGTCAAGGGCGTATCGTGCACGTGGCAGAGGGCGTAAGTGCTCAAGCCGTCGGTCACCAGCACCGTTTCGGTCTCTTTGGTCTTGGAGGTCTCGCCAAAGAAAGTGCTGCGGACGGCAGAGAAACGGGCCTGGACGCGGTTGGTGACGAATTCAGAGAAAATGCTGTTGGGAACCAGGCTGCGGTTGTCCCGCATCTCGCGGGCGATGTCCCCGGACTTGGCAGCCAGCTCTTTGACTCCCTCGGCCAGCCGGGCCTTTTCCTCGCGCTCGACTTTGACCTCGTCCTGCATGTGGGTGACCTGTTCGGCGGCAAAGCGCTTTTCCGTCTCGGCCACGGCAAGCTGAGTTGCCCAGGCGCTGCTTCTCGGCCAGCACCACCTCGTTGGTTTTGGCCAAAGCGGCCAGTTGCTGCTGCAGGTTGCTGGATTGAAGGGTCTGTTTGGAGAAGAGGTCTTCGAAGGCGGCGAGCCTTTCCCCGGAGATGACCGACTGCACCGTGGATGTCGTGCAGTTGCTGGCTAAGATTGGTGAGGCTGGTTTGGGCGGCGGCCAACTGCTCCTGGAGGGCCGCCTGTTGCTGCGCCAGTTGCGCGCCCTGCTGCTCGCGGGCGGCCAGCTCCTGCTGAAAGGCCTGCACCTTCTTGTCGCGCTCGGCCAGTTCCTGCTGCGAGGCCTGGAGCCGCTGGTCGCGCGCCGCCAACTCCTGCTGCGAGGCCAGGAGTTGCTTCTCGAGCTCGGCCAGTTCCTGCCGAACGGCCTGGACCTGCTTGTCACGCTCGCCCAAGAGCGACTGTTGCTGGGCGAGGGTGTCGCGGGTTTTGGCCAACTCGCCGGCCAGCCGGTCGCGGTTTTTGCGCTCTTCATCCAGGGCCAGCCGCATGACGGCCGTAAGGTCTTTGCTGCTGTCCGGGCGGGTGGTGGCCATTTCCAGCTTCAGGCCCTGGGGCCCTGTCGCTCGACAACTTGTTGACGTCCACAGTGGTAAAGGCCACCAGGCTCACCAGGAGGAAATCGCAAATGACGATGAGGATCGAGCGGTTCATGAGGGTGTGGCCAGGGTGGCAATGGGGGCGGTTCCGGCCGCCTCAGGCCCCGGGGCCTGAACGGCCTCCGACTCGAGCAGGTATCTCCGGCGCAGGGGCCGGAGATGGAAGATCTTGAAGACCGAGACGAAAATGATGCCGAACGAGGTGGAGGAGTAGGCGGCCATGATGCTGAACTTGACAATGCCCATGGTGACCAGGATGAAGGAAATGATGGTGCCCACGAAGCCCAGGTAGAGGCCGGCATCGAACAAATGGTCTTCGTTCTCGAGGAGCTTGATCTTGACGCGCGGCAGCACTCGCTGGCGGCGGATCTCCGCCAGTTTGAGCAGGCAGGCCATATAGACCAGCGCTTGCAGGACAAAAAACAGCAGTAGGGTCAACAGGTTTACTTGGTTCATAAAGGATGAGTTGAGGTTGCTGACTGCAGCCGGCAGCGCGCGGCCGACCAACGGCAGGCGCACTCGAAAGGGGAGCTCCACTTTCTGGCTTTCCTGGGAGAGAAACGGCTCGCTCAGGAGAAGGACCACCAGCAAAAAACCGAGGGCGAACAAGACCTCGCGGGCAATGTGAAAGCCGCGCACCTGCAGCGGTTGCTCGAGAGGCGAGACGACCGGCCGGCCAAAATGCATGGCCAACGCCAGCAGAAAGCCGCTGCCCAAATAAAGAAACCATTTGACCCCCAGCGCAAACCAAGGCATCAGCCAGCAATAATCCGACGCGGCCGCCAGCAGCGCGCCAAAGGGCGCATGGGCGGCAAGCTGCCGCCGGAAGCCCGGGCTGTACCACCGCTGGTTGCGCAAGAGCAGCTCCTTGACTCCGCCGGCCCCAAACTGCAGCGCCGAGCCCAAGTCCGCCAGCCCGGTTTCGCTGAACTTGAGCGCGTAGCCGGCAACCGCGCCCGGCTGGCCCGAAAGCAGCACGGCGGCGAAGAGCACCGGCACTTGCCCTTCGGCCTTGCGAACCAGGTAGGCCACCCGGCGCAGGGCGTCGGCATCCTGGATGGAACGGGTGAAAACCTCGAGCTGGCCCCAGTTGAACCGCTGGCCAAGGGACATCAGGTCCAGCAGGACCTGTTCCAGAGGTTCCGTATTCCAGGAAGGGCCGGAGGGGCCGGCGCTCGCGCCGGGGCGCGGATGGCCGCCGTGGTTGGCCGCCCAGGCCAGGTCATAGACGGTGTTGCTCAGGGCCGGGTTCAGCTTCTTTTCTTCCAAAAGCAGTCCGCAAACCGCCAGGGCGGTATCCAGGGCCTGGCCGGAAGAGGAAGCGGAGGGCGGGAAGATGACGGTATTGGTCAGGTCGCGGCAGCGCAGCAACTCCTGCAGGGCGGGATTGGTGGAGACCTCGAGCAGCCCCAGGGCCCGGTCCCGGATCTCCGTGGGCACCAGCAGCTCGGTGAACGGCTCGGAGGCATTGCCGGCGCTGTAAGCGGCCAGCCCCAGCCTGGGGGTCTGCGCCACCGGGCGTGCTTGGCAGAGCGGGTGGCGAGCTTCTCCAGGCGCAGGTTCGGGCTGCCTAAAACCATCCAGCCCGGGCGCTGGGCGGCCAAATTCGTGACGGCCAAGCCGAGTTGCTCCCGGTCAGGCAACCGTTCCATTTGGGCCGCCTGCCAGAGCATCTGGGCTGCGCCCAGGTTGTTCTCCTCGGCCAGCTCAAGGCCCTGCCGGACCAGACTCGGGGTCTGCCTCCCGGCGTCCTGAATGACGTTGACATCCACGGCCCGCAGATGCACTGGCACCAGCAAACCGCAGACCAGCATCACTAGGCCAAGGATGGCACAAATCAATAACCAGAGCCAACGGCGCATCGTATGGTCGCCAATCTTTCTTAGACGTTGCCGGCTCAACTCGTGTTCAAGCGAACCTCCGCCCAGGCCAAAGCCCAAGGCGCAAAAGCCGCCAGCCGGACCACAGAGAACTTCTTAGCACAAATCGCGCCACGGAAACACGGCGTTCATCCCGTTCAGAAGTTCGACTCGCCTGCGATTATGGCAGGAGATTCTCTCCCGCAGAAGGAAAAAAATACCGCCGGGAAGCTCCGGGCCCGCGCCAGCCCCTCTCAGGCTTGGAGGCCCGTCGGGCTTACGCGACTTCCCATCCATGCCGGTAACTTTCCTTGAGGAACTTGCCGGCCTCGGGGGCGTTGGTGGCCTTTATTGCCTGGGCGTCCCAGTAAATCTTCTTGCCCACGCGCATGGCGACCAGGCCGAGGAGGCCGACTTCGGTGAGGGCGGCGCCATAATCGAAATTGGCGCTGGCGGGCTTTCCGCCCTTGCAAGCGTCAAGCCAATCCCGGTGATGGCCGTTGGAGCGCGGCAGGGTTTTGGGCGGGCGCTGGTAGTCGGCGTCGCGAGCGCCGGGCAGGAGGGTCGGCGGCCGGCCCAGCCGGCGCAGGTCAGGAGGCCCTTGTCGCCGACAAACAGGATGCCGTTGCCCTCAGCCCCGAGTTGGTCGTCCTCTTCCAGGCCCTCGGGACGCGGGGGCATCAACCCGCCTTCGTACCAGGTAAACTTCACGGGGGGCATCGTGCCGCGCGGCCCGAAGCGGTAGGTATAAATGCCGCCCAGGGGGGCAATGTAGGTGTCCACCCCGCCGGCGGCATGGGCCTCGATGCTGAGCGGGTGACGCAACTCGCAGCGCCCAGCAGGCCGGGTCGAAGTTGTGGCAAAAGAAATCTCCAATCGGCGCCGTGCCGAAATCCCAGAAATCCCGCCAGGTGACCGGCATATACTCCGGGCTGTAGGGGCGAGTCTCGCGCGGGCCCAGCCAGAGGTCCCAGTTGAGCCCTTTGGGGACCGGTTGTCCTGGGGGCCGCCCCGCCAAGTGGCCTTTGTTCCAGCGGGAGGCATTGGTCCAGGCGTGGACTTCGCGGACGTCGCCAATCGCGCCGGCCCAGAGCATTTCGCAGGTGGTGCGAATGTGGCCGCCGGAATGCCCCTGATTGCCCAGTTGCGTGGCCACCCCTGTTTCCCGGGCCACCTTGGCCACCTGCCGCGCCTCCCAGACATTATGGGTCAGGGGCTTCTCGCAATAGACGTGTTTGCCCTGGCGCATGGCCGTCACGCATACGTATGCATGCAGGTGGTCCGGCGTCGCGCACAGGATCGGCATCGATCGCCTTCTCCTTGTCGAGCATCACGCGGAAATCCTCGTAATCGGCCGCCTTGTAGTTCGGGGTCCTGGCCGCGTAATGTTTTTCCACCTCCTGCCTTGACCGGCAGCCGCCCGGCGTTGCTATTGAAGTAAAAGGCGTGCAGGTCCTCGAATTCAGCCGGGTCCGCCAGCGCGATGATCTGGGCGTCCGGATGCTGGAACAGCTCGCGGATATTGGCCTGGCCCTGCCCGCCGCACCCAATGATAGCGAGGTTGACCTTTTCGCTGGGCGCGACGAACTTCGGGCCGCCCAGCACGTGCCGGGGCACCACGCTGAGGCCGGCGGCCACCGCCGCCGCGCGGCCAAGAAACCGGCGCCGGCTCAGGCCGCTCTGCCAGGGGTTCTCTTCTCTCATCGTCGGATCAATGTGGGGCGTCTTCATGACATTGCCTGCCTTATGGAACTTTCGCGGCCCCGGCGTCAAGAGCAAAACGCAAAGATGTTTGACCTCCGCCCCAAAAATGCTCATCTTCTCACGAACATGCGCGCTCGACTGTTGGCAGGCATCCTCTTGGGCGGTGCCGTCGTTGTTTCCGGCCAAACTAATTCACCCGCACCCGGCCCCGGCCCTCGCTTGATGACCTTGCAGGAATGCATTGACGCGGCCCTGCGCCAGAACCTGGACCTGCAGATCGAGCATCTCTCAAACGCCATTGCCGGCTATAATTTGCGCGCCTCCTACGGGCCCTACGACCCCACCTTCTCTTTTTCGGCCACCCACAGTTTCGAGTCGGTTCCGGAGGAAACCGACATCAAGAAATTTCGCGACTATTTCCCTTACGAGCTGGACTCCGACACCGTGGGTCCGTCCTTAAGGGGGAACCTGCCGATCGGCCTGAGCTATGAATTCAGCGCCCTTTCCAGCGCAGAATTCAGCCGGACTGATTTCCGCAGCGTCCCCACCTTCGCCAGCCGTTTCCCGGGCGGCCTTCGATACACCAACGGCTACCTTGGGGAGGTCGGGGTCACCTTCAAGCAACACCTCCTCAAAGATTCCTGGATTGATCAATACCGGGAAACGATCCTGACCCGGCGCAAGGACCTGAAAATTTCCGAGCAGGCCTTCCGTTTCGAGATCATGAAAACGGTGCTGGCCGTCGAGTTGAGCTTTTACGACCTCCAGGCCAGCCTGGAACTCATCCGCGTCCAGGAAAAGGCGCTGCAATTGCGACAGCAGTTCCTTGCCGAAACACAGCGGCGCGTCCAGGTCGGGGACTTGCCGCCCCTGGACGCCGAACAGGCGCAGACCGAACTCCAGAACACCCTGACCGCCCTGGCGGCAGCGCGCGAACTCTTCGCCAACCGGGAAAATGCCTTGAAGGGCCTCTTCACGGACAACTTCAGGCAATGGGCCGACGTGGACCTCCAGCCCGCCGGGGCCTTGGTCGCCCTCAAAGCCGACCTCAACCGCCAGCGGAGTTTTCAAGACGCCATCGACAATCGCCCCGACCTGGCCGAGGCCCGCCTGGTCGTGCAGAAGAGGGATGTCACCGTGAAATTCATGAAAAACCAGTTGTTCCCCAGCGTTGACCTGGTCGGCAACGCGGGTGGCGTGTCCTACACCCGGGATCTGAGCACCAGCATCAGCGACGCCTTCCACTTCCTGCATCCCCAGGTACTATTACGGCGTCGTCGTCAGCTTCCCGCTCACCCGCGTGGCCGAGCGCAACAGCTATCATGCCAGCCAGGCCGCCAAACAAATCGCCCAACTCCAGCTCAACAAGGCCGAGCAAGGCATTCTCGTCGAGGTGGCCGATGCCATCAACCAGGTCCAATGGCGTTATGCCCAGGTGGACTCGACCGGCCAGGCCCGCATCTATGCCGAGGCCGCCCTGCTCGCCGAAGAGAAGAAACTCCAGAACGGCCTCACGACAACATTCATCGTTCTGCAAATGCAGGAGATTCTGACCGCAGCCCGCACCGCCGAGGCCCAGGCCCTGGCCGATTATAACAAGGCCCTCGCCCAACTCGCCTTCGCCGAAGGCAGCACCATGGAAAAGCGGCACCTGAGGTTGCAGACCAAATGAATAGAACCCTGTCATCTCTCCTCTCCGCCCTGGTCCTCGTCTTCCCGGCGGCCGGCGCGGGCGCAGGAGACGAATCCACCTCGCTGGAATGCTCGAGGTCCGCCCGGTTCCTGGCGCCGGCCGATTCGCCTGCGCGCCGGCAATACGCCCCCGACCGCGAGGTGGAAGTTCTGCACCTGGCGCTGGACCTGACCCCCGATTTCAAGCACCGTAGCCTCGAGGGCAAGGCCACCCTCCGCTTCCGGCCCCTGGTGCGGCCCATCCGCGAACTCAGGCTGGATGCCGTCGGCCTGGACGTGCGCTCGGTCACCGCCACCGAGAAGCTCCGGGCCTGGCAAGTGACCGGCGAGAACCTCGTCCTGACCTTCGCGGCCCCTGTTGCGGCGGGCTCCGAGGTGGGCCTCACCGTCCTTTACCGGGCCGAGCCCGCCCGAGGGACTCTATTTCCGGACGCCCGAGCAAGGCTATAAGCCCGGCGACACGCATCTGTTTACCCAGGGCGAGGAAATCGAGGCGCGCCACTGGTATCCCTGTCTGGATTCCCCCAACGTGAAGTTCACCTCCGAGGTCACCTGCCGCGTCCCCGAGGGAATGACCGTCATCTCCAACGGCCGGCTCGCGGGCCGGGAGCCGGACCCGGCCACCGGCCTGGTCGCCGTCCATTGGTCTCAGGACAAACCGCACGCCAATTACCTCATTACGCTGGTGGCCGGCTATTTCAAAAAGCTCGAGGCCAAACACCGTGACCTCCCGCTGGCCTTTTATACGCCCCCTTCCGAAAGCAACGAGGCCGCCGCTTCCTTCCGCAACACCCTCGATATGCTCGGCTTCTTCGAGCAGGAAATCGGCGTGCCCTATCCCTGGGCCAAGTACGACCAGGTTTGCGTCAATGACTTCGTCGCCGGCGGCATGGAGAACACCAGCGCCACTACCCTCACCGACCGCACCCTCTTCACCGAGGCCACGGAAAACTTGCGCGACAGCGACGGCCTTATCTCGCACGAGCTGGCCCACCAATGGTTTGGCGACCTGGTCACCTGCAAAGACTGGAGCCACATCTGGCTCAACGAGGGTTTCGCCACCTATTACGAGTCCCTCTACGCGGCGCACAAGCACGGACGCGAGGCGATGCTCTTCGAGCTCTACCAACGCGCCCGCACGATTACAGGCCATCCCGGACGACACCCAGGCCATCGTCCGCCGGACCTATGACAAGCCGGGCGAGATGTTCGGCTATCTCTCCTATCCCAAGGCCAGTTGGGTCCTCCACATGCTCCGCTCCCAGCTCGGCGCAGACCTTTACCGCCAATGCGTGCGCGCCTACCTCCAACGCCACCAATTCGGCAGCGTGGTCACCGAGGACTTCCGCACCGTCATCGAAGAACTCTCCGGCCGCTCCTTCGACCAGTTCTTCGATCAATGGCTCTATCACGGCCACCACCCCGAAATCGAGGCCACCTAGAGTTGGGATGAAACCGCCCGCCTCGCCAAGGTCTCCCTCCGCCAGGTCCAGAAACTCAGCGATAATGTCCTGCTCTTCAACTTCCCGCTCGCTATCCGCTTCAAAACCCGCTCCGGCGCCATCGATCGCGCCATCCAGGTCTCCAAACAGGAAGAGGATTTCTTTTTCCCCCTGGATTGCGCCCCGGACATCGTCCGGCTCGACCCGGACTACACGCTGCTGGCCAAACTCAACTTCAACGTCCCCAACCCCATGCTCCGCGCCCAACTGGCCGACAAGGACGATGTGATTGGACGCCTCCTGGCCGTCGAGCAATTGTCCGGCCGCCGCGACAAGGAAACCGTCGCCTTGCTCGGGCAGGCCCTCAACCACGACCCCTTTTACGGCGTCCGCCTCGAGGCTGCCAAGGCCCTCCGCGCCATCCATTCCGACGAATCGCTCGCCGCTTTGCTGGATTCCACCAAACAAACCGACGCCCGCGTCCGCCTCGAGGTCCTGGCCGGCTTGGGCGGCTTCTACAACCCAACCGCCTGCGCCGCCGCTCGCCGCGCCCTGGACTCTGAGAAAAACCCGGCCATCCTCGCCGCCGCCATCGGCAACCTCGCCTGCTATCCCTCACCCGAGACCCGCCAACTCCTGCTCCAGTTCCTCGATTCCAACTCCTATCGCAACGAAATCGCCGATGCCGCCATCGCGGCCATGCGCCTGCAGGACGACCCCGTCTTCCTGCCGCCCCTACTCGAGGCCCTCTCCAAACGTGAGGCCGATTTTACCTCCTCCGGCTTTGCCCAGGCGCTCGAAACGCTCGCTTACCTGGGGCGGAACGAGGAAAAAAAGGAGCCCGTTCGCGAATTCCTGCTGCCGCGCTTGAACGACAAAAAGCGGACCGTTCAACTGGCCGCTATCAACGCGCTCGGCATTTTGGGCGATACCAAGGCCATTGCCGCGCTCCAAACCTTTGCCACCGCCGCCAAAGGCGCCCCGGAGCAAACCGCCGCCGAGCGGGCCGTCGCCCGACTCCGCGCCGGCCGCAAGCCCGTGGATGATTTCAAAAACCTGCGCCAGGAAGTCCTCGACCTGCAAAAGGCCAACCGCGACCTGCGCAAAGAATTGGACGACCTGAAAAAGAAACTCGAGGCCTCCCCTCCCATCCCCCCGCCTCCCCCAAAGAAAAAGCTCCTCCCGGTCAAACCATAGTTTTTCCTCGGTGGAATCATCGCCTTCATTCCTGTGGAGAAGTTATGTTCTGACCCCTTCGTTGGTACTGACTCACCAACTTTCGGGGTGGGGCTGATGGTCGCGATTCCACATCGGGGCGGTAATGGCGGGATTGAACATCCGGGTGGGCTTCATGCCCAGGACATGACATACTGTGCGAATCCGTTCAACCCCACTTCCCCGGAACTCATGCAATAGACCCTCGATCCCCTATGGCAAACATCTCGCTCGGCGCAACGACTTGCAGTGTGGATACGGCTAAATGAGTTGGCCGACCAGTAGCTGTTGGCGCTATATCCATTCGGAACGTTGGTGTAGGCGATCACCCCTTTGAATCCGGACCAGCAGTTCGATCAAGGTAAAGGCCGGGCCACCCCCGCCGCCCAGGAATTTATCCCGGAGGGATGACAGATGGTAGCCGGGGGTCGAAGCGTCGCGAGACCCCCGGTTTAGCGGCGGTGTGGGTCGGCATCCTATAGGGATGCCAGAAGGCGGCCTGCTCCCTTTGTGCGGCCTTCTGGCACCCCGTTCCGGGGTGCAGGCCCCCTCTGGCCGCAAACCGGGGGTCGCGGCGATGCCGTGACCCCCGGCTACCATCTGGCAACCCTCCGGGTTGGCTCGAGCCGCCACTCCTGGCTGGAGGTGGTGGTGCTGACAAGATACGCCCCATTTCAGACATATTCTTAGCCACCACGCCCGTCTACGACTTTTCCAAGCCCCGGAGAGGCGGCATAACTTGCGGCGTCCGGCAAAGTGCCGCCCCTCCGGGGCTTGGGACCGTTCTTTTTGAGGTTGTGTGCTATAAACATGGCGCTCCTACGGAGCTAGCCGCCCGGTGCGGCCTGAGCGGCGCCGCAACCCCGATTATTCTATTTTCATCCGCTCGAAAACAAGCTATTAGACCAGAGGCCGGATGTTGGAGAAATGAACAAGTCTGATCGTTTGTTGTTAAGCGGCGATGAAGCCATCGCGCTGGCCGCGCGGCACGCGGGGGTTGCGCTCGGGGCGGGTTACCCCGGCACTCCCTCGACAGAAATCCTGGAATCCTTTTCCGAACTGGGCGGGCGCGCCCAGTGGTCGCCCAATGAAAAAGTGGCCCTCGAGGTGACGCTCGGCGCCGCTTTCGGCGGGGCTCGGGCCTTGGCCACCATGAAACACGTTGGGCTGAACGTGGCGTCCGACCCGTTGTTCACCGCCGCCTATACCGGCGTGAGCGGCGCGCTGGTTGTCGTCTCCGCCGATGACCCGGGCATGGCCTCGAGCCAGAACGAGCAGGACAACCGGCGCTACGCCCAGGCCATGGGCATCCCGATGCTCGAACCGGCCGACTCCCAGGAGGCTTACGATTTCACCTTCGCCGCCTTCGAGATTTCAGAGCGGTGGAGAATCCCGGTGCTCTTCCGCGTAACCAGCCGTGTTTGCCACAGTTACACCGTCGTGCGCCCGCGCCAGGCCAACGGCGCGCCTAGGTCCCCCGGTTTCGAGCGCGACATCAAAGGGCGCGTCATGATTCCGGCTTATGCCCGCCTGGCCCACCGCAAATTGCGGCAGAAGCTCGCGGAAATCCAGGAGTGGAACGAGACCAACCCTTTGAACTTGGTCGTGCAGGGCAGCAGCCTCCTGGGCCTCATCACCTCCGGAATCTCCTTCATGCACGCGCGCGAAGCCGCCCCCGACGCCAGCATTCTCAAGCTCGGCATCACCTATCCCCTGCCGATGCGGAAGATCTGCCACTTCGTCCAGAGCGTTCGCCGCTGCGTCGTCCTCGAGGAAGGCGACCCCTGCCTCCTCGAGGCCATCCGCGCCGTCGGGCTCCAGGTGGAAGGCAAGGCCGACATGTACCGGTTTGGAGAACTGGACGTGCCGCGGGTCCGGCGCATCCTCAACCGCGACCTCAGCCCCGAGCCGCCCATCCCCCCCGGCAAACCGCCCCAGCTCTGCGAGGCCTGCCAGTACCGCATTGTCTTCGAGTCCCTGCGCAAACAGGACTGCATCGTCGCCGGCGACATCGGTTGCTACACGCTCGGGGTGCTTGAGCCCTTCGAGGCCATCGATTCCTGTGTCTGCATGGGTGCCAGCCTGGGAGTCGGCCTTGGCCTGCGCCACGTGCTACCCCCCGCCCAAGCCCGCCGCGTGGTCAGCGTCATCGGCGACAGCACTTTCGTCCACAGCGGCATCAGCGGCCTGGTCGAGATGGCCTATAACCCCCCGCCCAACGGCCATGTCCTCATCATCCTGGACAACTCGACCACCGCCATGACCGGCCACCAGGAGCACCCTGCCACCGGCCGCAGGCTTGACCACCAACCCACCCACAAGCTCGTCCTCGAGGACCTCGTCCGCGCCGTGGGCGTGCCCCGCGTCCATGTGGTCGAGCCCCGGGCCGGTTCCGACGAATTCGACCGCCTCCTCCGCGAGTGCCTGCGAAGCGGCCAACTGGCGGTCATCATCGCGCGCCGGCCCTGCGTTCTCATCGCCAAACAACTCAAGCAATACGAACAGGCGCGCGGCGATTGCCCGGCTGCGCTCCCATCCGATGCCCCATGAACAAAGTCACTAATGTGGTCGTTGCCGGCCTGGGAGGCCAGGGTGTCCTCAAAGGCACGGACATCCTGGCCGACGTCGCTCTTCGCGCGGGGTTGGATGTCAAGAAGAGCGAAATCAAGGGCATGAGCCAGCGCGGCGGCTCCGTCACCGGGGATGTCCGCTTCGGGGAGCGTGTCTTCAGCCCGATGGTCCCCGCCGGAGAGACGGATTTCCTGCTCGTTCTGGAGCTGACCCAGGTCGCCCCCAACAAACACCTCCTCCGCCCAGGCGGCGTATTGATCACCCCGGAGGCGGTCTCCCCGGACGCCCTGCCCCACAAGCGGACCTTGAACGTCGCCCTCCTGGGCGTCCTGAGCGCCCACCTCCCCCTCTCCGAAGAGACTCTGGCTCGCCTCGCTCCGAGCCGCTTTCGACGAGGCCTTCTTCGAGGGAAACAAGAAGGCCTTTCTCATTGGCCGAAGCGCCCGGAGCGCGCAAGGATAACCATGGAAAACCTCAAACAAACTCCCGAGAAAGACCGTTTTGCCGCACACTGCGGGATTGAACTGCTCTGCGTCTCTCCCGGCCAGGCACGGGCCAGGATGACCCTGCGCCCGGACCATCTGAACGCCTTGGGCAGCGTCCAGGGCGGAGCCATCTTCACCCTGGCGGACTTCGCCTTCGCCGCCGCGTCCAACTCCCACGGCCCGGCCGCCGTGGCCATCAACGTGAGCATCAGCTTCATGAAGGCCGCCCAGACCGGCACCCTGTGGGCCGAGGCCAGGGAGGTCTCCAAGAATTTCAAGCTCGGTTCCTACACCGTGGAGGTCAAAGACGACGCCGGCGACCTTGTCGCCCTCTTTCAGGGTATGGCCTACCGGAAGAGCGAAAAGCTCCGTCAGGAGCATATCTAGAGCCTGTCCCAAAAGCCCAGCGAGCGGAAGACTTCGTCGCAACCTTTGTCGCGACCTTTGATGGCGTCAGACCGTGGAAAAGCCCTTTGGTTTTCGTTGCTCATTGCAAATCCAGTTGGGTTTGTGGACTTCCGGTTTCAGAACGGTTCATGAATTTGTGGAGATTGGTCCGCGCGCCTTTGGGCTTTCCGAGTTGCAGACGTTCGGCGATCTGTTTTACCGAAAGCGTCCATCGCAGGCGAGCCAGTTCCTCCGTCACGATCCGGTTGGCCTTGGCTTGGTTCCGCCAACGCTGCCTCATCCACCTCCTCCAACCGGCGCCGTTCCATGTGGCGCTCAAATTCCTGCCGCCCGGCGGGGGTATCTTGCGCATCAGGCAAAAGGCATGCACCTGCCAACCGGTCTTTTGGCACGCCCCAGCCAAGGTCCGGATAAAGTCGTGCCGGTCCACGTCGTCAAGGAAAATGTTGTCGCGCTGGTCGCCACGGCTCATGACGTGATACATCGCGCCCGGATACTCCAGTCGAAGCGTGCGCGGCATGGCGGCAGGCTCGATGGGTCAGCCCCACTCGTCAAGGCTAAAGAGGGGGCTTTTCTACGGTCTGACCCCATCCAGGGGTTGGGGGTGTGAGACAAAAAAGTAACCACATTGTGGAGAGACCAGCGGGGCGCCGGTTCTCTTGCTGCACGATTGTATCCGTCTGGATACACGATTGCGATCGTGTCCCGGGGACAACTGAGGTTTGGACATTCGTGCTACGCGCCGACTGTCCATGGAGCGCGCTCAAAGCGCACAGCATACCAGCCCAGGGTAACACCCTGGGAAAGCCGGCCTTACTCGGTTCTTGCGCCCTGCAAGGGCGCAGGTCACCCCGCCCGCATGTCTCGGTGGGTCAGTCGGGCGTACCCGAGTTGAAATCCTACATCGGCCGGCAGGAGGAGCATCACGAGCGCAAATCCTTTCAGACAGAACTCCGAACGTTGTTGAAGCGCTATGAGATGGCATTTTATGAGCGTTACCTTTGGGACTGAAGCAACTGCTCCCGCCCTCATAGGGCGGGTTCGGATTGCGCGACGGTTTTCCCAGGGCGGCTGCCCTGGGCTGATTTGCCCGCACGCCGTTGGCGTGCAAGATGTCCGAACCTCAGTTCGCGGCCTTCCCGCCGGCGGAATCAGACGAGTTGGGACAAAGCCCCCGGGACCTGGGGGCTGAAAGAGCCTGCCCTACGGCGGGTCACGAGACCTCGCCGCACACATTCAAAAGGCTGGGGACTGTTCTCGGGATGTCCCTTTGGCACGAAGACATGCCGGAGCTTCCATAGCTGGCGTCAAGCCCCACTAATGGTTACTATTTTGACCCGCCCCCAGGGGTTGGTATGGTTCGTTTTCTTGGTTGGCAAGCTGATTGGGAGCATTGCATCCATCCGCCATGCTGCGCAAACCGCGGCTTGAATATCCTGGGGCCATGTGCCACGTGATGAGTCGAGGAGATCGGCGCGGCCACATCTTTCTGAACGACGTGGCTCCGCAGGGCTTCGTGAAGACCTTGGCCGATGCGTGCCAGAGCAAAGGTCAAAAGTGAAAGGACCCTCAGGTGGAAAGTTACGGTTTGACAGCTTTACGGATCTCATTGTCGGCCAGCGGTTCGACCTTGGATTCACGCACCGTCGCGACCGCAAGTGTTCGGCCCACGGCGTTGAAGACCTCCAGGGAATAGCCGCCCTCCTGGCCGGGCCGTCCGGGGTGGGCTTCCACCCAAATCACTCGCAGAATTCCTGTTGACAATGTGTAGCCATGAGATACAATCCAGTCGCGGTGTGCGCCCGGTACGGCAGCGGCAAGAGACTGCCGCAGCCCGGCGAGCGCAGCTTTGGCCGCCCGCCATTGGGAAGGCGGCCCGCAGAACTGTAGAGATCGACATGCAAGAACCTGGAAAACAGCGCGGCGAAGCCGCAGCCGAAGAAGCGATAACCGCGGAATACGCGGAAAGAGAGCCGGCTCGCTTCGAAATTCCGCGCATTCCGCGTAATCAGCGGTAGAACTCAGTAAAGGTCAATTAAAGTGAATTAAGGTGAAAAAAAACTCCCAGCCTTGTTACATGACATCCTCCCTCGAGCCAGTGCTCCCGGCCAACCCGCTCCTCATTCCGCCCTTCCGCCCTGCGCCTTCAGCCTTCTGCCTTGTGCCTTTCGCCTTCGGCCTTCTGCCTTGTGCGTTCAGCCTCCCCCCCGGGCTCCTCCCCTTTTAAGCAATTATGACCAATTTTAACCTCTCGCACCCGGCCCTCGCGCCTCACCCCCCGACCCTGCGCCATGCGCGCCGCCGGTCTCCGCCCATGAAAGTCCAAATCTTCTCTGTGGGCCGTGGACTCCGGACTGTGGACTGTGGACCGTGGACTGTGGAATGCCCAACATTTCTGCACCATTGCTGCACCACTTCTGCCTCAGTTTTTGCCAGGCGCTTTTCACAACCGTCCCTCTGCCAGCCACTTCCGCATTTCCTCTCCTCCCGCTGGCGCAATTCTGCGCCAGAACGCGTACGCGCCCCGCCCGGACCGCCGCAACAGAACCCTCTTGGCACGCCATTGCTCGACAAAGCTCCAGTTGCCGAAAATGAGTTGCGCCGGCCCCGGTATCAGAGCTATTGAATGAATCAGTGCCCTACGAATGAAAAAGACCCAACCATCCCCTCCACCGGTCAACCGGCGCGAAACGCAAGATCCCCGCACCGGCATCAGCCCGGGCACTATCGCGCAGGCCGTGCGCGACAACCTGATTTACCTCCAGGCCCGCTTCCCCGAGGTCGCCACCACGAACGACAAATACATGGCCCTGGCTTATGCCGTGCGCGACCGGCTCCTGCATCTCTGGGCCACGACAGCCAAGACCTATTACGAGCTTCGCAGCCGCTCGGTGTGTTACCTGTCCGCCGAGTTTCTCCTCGGGCCGCAACTGGGCAACAACCTGGTCAACCTGGGCCTCTTGCCCCAAGTCCGGGCCGCGATGAAAGAGGTCGGGCTCGACCTGCCACTCCTCCTGGACCAGGAGGAAGAGCCGGGTCTGGGCAATGGCGGCCTGGGCCGCCTGGCCGCCTGTTTCCTTGACTCCCTGGCTACGCTGGGTATTCCCAGCCTCGGCTATGGGCTGCGCTATGAGTTCGGCATCTTTGCCCAGGCCCTCCGCGACGGCTGGCAGATCGAGCTGACGGACAAGTGGCTTCGCCTGGGCAACCCCTGGGAAATCCCCCGGCCGGAAATCCTCTTCGACGTCAAGTTTGGCGGCCGCACGGAATATTATCTCGAGGATGGCAACTACCGGGTGCGCTGGGTGCCGGATCGGGTCGTGCGCGGCACGGCCTACGACACGCCAGTGCTGGGCTACCACACCAACACGGTCAACCTCCTGCGGCTCTGGAAGGCTGAGGCGGTGGAATCCTTCGACTTCCAGGCCTTCAACACCGGGGATTACTACGGCGCGGTCCTGGCCAAGGTGGTTTCGGAGAACATCACCAAAGTGCTTTATCCCAACGATGAATCGCCCCAGGGCAAGCAACTCCGCCTTCAGCAGCAGTATTTCTTCGTCTCCTGCGCCCTGCAAGACATGATTCGGCTCTACCTGCAGCGCCCGGCGTCCCTCGAGCATTTCCACGAGAAATTCGCCGTCCAGCTCAACGACACCCACCCCGCCATCGCCGTGGCGGAACTCATGCGCCTGCTGGTCGATGAGCACCTCATGGGCTGGGACCAGGCCTGGGGCATCACCCGCCAGGTCTTCAGCTATACCAACCATACCCTGATGCCCGAGGCGTTGGAACGTTGGGCAGTGCCCCTGTTCGGCGCGTTGCTGCCGCGCCACCTGGAAATCATTTACGAAATCAACCGCCGCTTCCTCGACGAGGTCCGCCAGCGTTACACCAATGACGAAGCCCGCCTGGCCCGCATGTCGCTCATCGATGAAACCGGTCCCCGCTATGTCCGCATGGCACACCTGGCCTGCGTCGGCAGCCATGCCGTTAACGGCGTCGCCAAGTTGCACAGCGACTTGCTCAAAACCGGCGTCCTCAAAGATTTCCACGACTTCGCCCCGGAGGCCTTCACCAATGTCACTAACGGGGTCACCCCGCGCCGTTTCCTGCTCCTGAGCAACCCCTGCCTGGCTGAGGCCATCTCCCGCCGCATTGGCGAGGGCTGGGTCAAACAGCTCGACCAACTGCGCGGCCTGGAGGCTTTTGCCGACGACGCCGGCTTCCAGGAGGAATGGCGCCAAATCAAGCGCCGGAACAAGTGTGCCCTGGCCGAGTTGATTGTCCACCGCACGGGCATCCAGGTCGCCCCCGATACGCTGTTCGACATCCAAGTCAAGCGGCTCCATGAATACAAACGCCAGCACTTGAATGTTCTCCACATCATCACCCTCTATAATCGGCTGCGGAAGCAGCCGGAACTCCAGGCTCCGTCGCGCACCTTCATTTTTGGCGGCAAGGCCGCCCCGGGCTACTATTTCGCCAAACTCATCATCAAGCTCATCAACAGTGTCGCCGAGGTCATCAACCAGGATGCGGCCCTGGCTGGCCGGCTCAAGGTGGTCTTCCTCCCCAACTTCAACGTCAAGACTGCCCAATGGGTCTATCCCGCCGCCGACCTTTCCGAGCAAATCTCGACCGCCGGCCTCGAGGCCTCCGGCACCGGCAACATGAAATTCGCCATGAACGGCGCCCTTACCATCGGCACCCTGGACGGGGCGAACATCGAAATCCGGGACGAGGTCGGCCACGACAACTTCTTCCTCTTCGGGCTAACGGCCGCCGAAGTGCTCGAGTCGCGCGCGCGCGGCTATCGCCCTCGCGATTATTACGAGTCGGACCCGGAACTCAAAGAAGCCCTCGACCAAATCGCCTCCGGCTTTTTTTCGCAAGGTCATGCGGACCTGTTCCGGCCCCTGGTGGAGGCCCTGCTCAACCACGACCACTTCATCCTCCTGGCCGACTACCGCCGCTACCTCGATTGCCAGCAGCAGGTCAGCCAGGCTTACCAGGACCCGGGTGACTGGACTCGGAAGTCTATTCTGAACGTGGCCCGCATCGGCTACTTCTCCTCCGACCGCGCCATCCGCGAATATTCCGAACGGATCTGGAGCATTGCGCCAGTCCAGGTGAAACCGAAGCGGTTGGCGCGGCAGGCGGGCTAAGGGAGATATAGAGCTAAGAGCGGTGCCGGGTTCCCGAGGCTGCGTAGCGCAGGTTTCCAACCTGCTGTATCGCCGACTTCCAGTCGGCAGGCTGTACCTGGCTGGTCGCATCTGCGGATTGGAAATCCGCGATACAGCAGGCTGGAAGCCTGCGCTACACCTTCCGGTTAGCGAAACCCTGTGAAACATCCGGGGTAAAGCTGCGACCGGGCAATGCTGCCGAGCCTCGGCCCAGTCCGCCGGGCCTCCCCGCTCCCAGCTGGCCCCTGCACGAGGCGAACCTCGCCGACGCCTCAGAGTTCAACCTAAGAACGGCTGTTGATGAACCGCAATCTTTGCGATCTTTGCGTTCTCTGCGGTTAAACTGCTTTTCCCAGGTTCAGAAGCTCAGGAACCAATGCTCGCCCTCGAAGCCGGGGAGCGGGTGTTTGCCGACAGGCGTGGTGGCGAGGCTCCCTCCGAGTTGCTGCGCCGCCGTGTCGCTCAACAGGCGGGGTTGCCCAAGCGTGGCTGCCAGCCGCTCCATCCGGAAGACAAAATTGACATC
Source organism: uncultured bacterium (assembly GCA_963713735.1). GTDB lineage: Bacteria > Verrucomicrobiota > Verrucomicrobiia > Limisphaerales > UBA8199 > CAVQND01. The sequence goes on along the minus strand of CAVQND010000067.1, from coordinate 34,046 downwards.
CATCCCCAGCAGGCTTTCCTCGCCCATGGACGCCAGGCCTCCGATGAGCACCTGGCCGCAGTGCAGGACCAGGCGGAACGGGGGCTCGCTCCGGGCCTGCAACTGGCGCAACGCCCCCAGTGCCGCCACGACCCGGGGCGGCGTCAGTTGGGTCGCCGGCCAGTAGGCGAAGAAACCGTCGCCGAGATACTTGTTGATGGCGCCGCCCTCATCTTCGATGGTTTCCTTGCACCGGGCGAGCCAGTGGCCGATGAGGGCAGCCAGCGTTTCGGCATCCAGTCGCCGGCTCAGGCTCGAGGAGCCTTCGATGTCCGCCAGCAGCAGCCAGCAGGGAGAGGACTTCGTGGAAACCAGGGTCTGGTTCGAGGTTAGCCTCGAGGCGGTGGCATCCGCGTCCCCGCCGCCGGCGAGCCGGAATACTGCTTGGAAGGCGCCGATCTGGATGGTGTCCCCGTTGCGGAGGCGGCTGGGCTTGCTCACGCGCCGCCCGTTAATGTAGGTGCCGTTGCTGCTGCCCAGGTCCAGCAGCCAGAATTCGCCTTCCCGCTGCGTGTGGATGATGGCGTGGCGCCGGGAGACGCGTTCGTCCGCCAGCACGACCTGGTTGGTGGCCGCGCGGCCGAACGAGCAACTGCCCTGAATCCGCAGCGGCACACCATCCGCCTGCTCCAGCCACGCCAAGGACTCTGAGTTTTCCTTCACGGATACCCCACCATAGCACGCAAACGCAAGAAGTGGAAGCGCAACGCTTCTGCCGGGCGCGATCAAATGAGTGCCTCACCATCTGCGGAGAATGCCAGCCCACGACACTCCCCGAGCAGCGGAAGCTCAGTGCCACTCATCTGTTTGCTCGAAGCGTCCCAGAACCGAACGGTGTCCTGCCTATTTGTCGAAGTGATGCCCCTGGCGCAGGAAAAGGCCAGCAGCGGTTGTTTCGGAGAAAAAGAGGCTTGCACATAGCCCTCTCCGGCGGCTAGCCGGGCAACCTCGTGTAGGGTGTTCAGGTCCCAAACGGAAAGATTTCCGCCCTCTGTTTCTCCGATGGCAAGCCACCTTCCATCGCGAGAGACTGAGAGAGAGGAAATGGAATTTGTCTTTTGACAGAGGATAAGCTGAGCGTCGCTTTGGCAATGTTGCCAAAGATAGCGCCACTCCCAACCCCGAAGGTCATTCGTCTGACCGGGTTGCGGACGTTGCTGATTTAGGAGGTCCTGGGCACTACCGAGATTGTCCACGCTAAGGGCTGCTTGAGCCAGGTTGATGGCGAAGGCGTATGCTTTCTTGCGGTAAGCCAAGGCCTCACCATCAGCTCTGCGTGACTCCTCCCTTGCGGTCTTCTCAGCCGCCAGAGCGCGGGCGGATTCCGCCTTAGCCTTCTGAGTTTGTGAATGAGCGATATGCTCGGCTTCCCTCGCCCGAATCGCCTGCCAGGAACTGACGACCACCCCCAGCACTAACGCAAATCCGACTAAGCCGGCCGCCGTGAATACCAGCTTGTTCCTGCGAAAACTCTTTTGCAGGCGATACCCCATGCTCGGCGGCCGCGCGACAACCGGCTCGTTGTTCAAGTGCCGCTCAATATCCCTGGCCAACCCGTTGGCCGTCTCATACCGCCGTGTCCGGTCCTTCTCCAGGCACTTCATCACGATCCAATCGAGGTCGCCGCGCAGCAAATGAATGAGCGCCTGGAGTTCCTCGTAGCGGCGTCCCGGCAGGGCGCCGCCATCTTCCCCGGCAGAGTCAGCGGCGCTCTGCCGAGACGCCGCTACGGCGGACAATTCCTGCGTCAGCCGCGTCGAGGGCCGCGCCGGTTCCTTCTCCCGAATCGTCCGCCGAATCTCATCCAACCCCGCCGCCAGCAATTCCTTCGCGTCAAAGGGCGTCTTGCCCACCAGCAACTCATAGAGCAGCACCCCCAGGCTGTAGATGTCGCTCCGCGTGTCGATGTCCAACCCGCTCATCTCCGCCTGCTCCGGACTCATATAGGCCGGGGTCCCTATAAATTGCTCGAGTTGCGTGTGCAGCGTCTTCTCCGTGAGCCTCTGCTGAGTCGCCTTGGCAATCCCAAAATCGATGACCTTGGGCACCGGCTTCCCCTCCTGCAGCGTCACCAGGATGTTCGAGGGCTTGATGTCGCGGTGGATGATCCCCTTCTGGTGCGCGTGTTGAATGGCCTGGCAAACCCCGATGAACAAATCGAGCCGGTCCCGGGTCGCCAGCTTCTTCTGGTCGCAGTAACGGGTGATGGGAATGCCCTTCACCAGTTCCATCACAAAGAAAGGCCGCCCGCTATCGGTCGCGCCCGCATCGAAGACCTTGGCAATGTTCGGATGGTCCATGAGCGCCAGCGCCTGCCGCTCGGCCTCGAATCGAGCCACGACCTGCCGGGTGTCCATCCCCAGCTTGATGATCTTCAGGGCGACCTGGCGGCGAACCGGCTCCTGCTGTTCGGCCACATACACCACCCCAAAGCCGCCCTCCCCGATTTGCTCCAGCAGCTTGTAGCGCCCAATGACCGTCCCCGGCCCCTCAGTCAGGGGTGTTTCATCCAACAGCCTGGGCGCGATTTCGGTGGGGCCTTCTTCCAGGGGGCCGTTGCCGGCCTCCGCATTCAGCCCGGGGCCTCTCTCGGCTTCGTCATAAATGGCCAGCAGGGCTTCTATCTCCACGCGCAAGGCCGCATCAGCGGCACACGCGCTATCCAGGAACACTGCTCGTTCCAGCGGTGTTTTCCGCTTCAAGGCCTGCCGGAGGAAGTCCTGCTTTCTGCCGCCGAACGATGGTTCATGCGCCTGCATGGCAGCTTGGGCTGATAGTGCCCACAAGATAAACAAACCATCCCGGCCTGTCCAGCCCACCCTTCAAATTGTCGAGCTCCCTGTTGAAGCTTGGCCGTGCGCATCTCAGATTCTTCCGAATGGGCATGCGTCCGGAAGCATTGGGGATTATTGAAAATTGAAAACTGGTCAATGGTAATTGGCATCCGCGATCGATGCTGCCCGGGGTCACTTACCAACAACCAATTCTCAATGGTCCATTCTCAATTAGATCCTTCCGAGGTGTCGAATTTCCGGGTCAGTGCCCGCCTCTCGGTCTTGCGCCCAAGGGAAATGGAATTAAGTTGCAGGCATGAAATTGGTCTTGGCGATACTGGCGTATTTGATGATCGGGCTTGTTCTTGGCTGGGGCATTCTGCTGACGGTCAAGGGGAATCCCTGGCTGCTCATCGCCGGTTTCCTGGCCTATGCGGTAGCCTTCGCGAAGCTCGGCTGTCTGCCCAAGCAATCGCACTAACGAGGAGGACCTCAGGCCCTGATCGAGACGGCCCGATATTTCACCACGCAAAGGGCGCAGTGCGGCGAAGCGGCAACCAAGCGCCTCGACCCTGATTTTTGGGCCACAGATTGCACAGATTGCACAGATGGGAATTCGTTTCTGTGCAATCTGTGCAATCGGTGGCTCAATTACCGCAGCGGAACGTGGCAAGGCCGGTGCTGAGGAGTGGATGGGAGACCGCAGGCGAGTTTGGGTTGTTTGAGGTTTGTAATGGCTTGTCAATGACCAATCCCCTTGGGTACTTTCGAGTTGCGTGAATGCTCCCGATGCTGTGCCCCTGTGCGTTGATCTTGACGGGACGGTCATCAGGACCGATTTGGTCTGGGAATCCCTGGTGCGCTTGCTCCGGCGCAATCCGCTCTACCTGGCGGTGCTGCCGTTCTGGTGGTTGCGGGGGCGGGCCTGGCTCAAGCGCCGGATTGCCGAGCGCACCCGCGTTGACGTGGCCACTCTGCCGTGCCACCAATCCTTCCTGGACTTCCTCCGAGGCGAGCGCCGCCAAGGCCGGCAGGTCTGCCTGGTCACTGCCGCAGACGACCGGTTGGCCGGGGCTGTGGCCGCGCACCTGGGTTTGTTCACGGAAGTGCTCGCCAGCGACGGCCACACCAACCTTCGTGGCAAGGTCAAGGCCGCCCGGCTGGTCGAGCGCTTTGGCGAGGGCGGATTTGACTACGCCGGCAATTCGTCAGTTGATTTGCCGGTTTGGGCCTGGGCCCGCCAGGCCCTGATCGTAAACGCCTCCCCCGGGTTGGCCGCCCGGGCCGCCAAGCGCGCCACGGTCAGCCGTGTCTTCGGCTCGCCCAACTCCTGGTGGAGGGCAGCGGCCCTGGCCTTGCGGCCCCATCAGTGGGTGAAGAATCTCATCCTGTTTGTGCCCTTGATCACGTCCCACCAAATCACCCGGCCGGCGTTGGTGTTGAAGGCCCTCGGGGCCTTTGCCGCCTTCTGCCTCTGCGCCTCCGGGGTCTATGTCATGAACGATCTCCTCGACCTCGAGGCCGACCGCCGGCATCCGGGCAAATGCTCGCGCCCGTTTGCCGCGGGCGCCTTGCCCATCCCGGCAGGTCTGGCCGCCTTTCCGTTGCTGCTGGCGGCGGGCCTTTTTCTGGCCTGGCGGCTGGCCCCGAGCTTCGCCGCAGTGCTGGGGATCTACCTGGTCCTGACCACCAGTTACTCGTGGCGCTTGAAACAGGTGGCGCTGCTGGATGTCTTCTGCCTGGCGGCTCTCTATACGATCCGGCTGATTGGCGGGCACGAGTCCACTGGGGTCGAGTACTCGTTTTGGCTGCTGGTCTTTTCGATGTTCATCTTTTTGAGCCTGGCCCTGGTGAAACGATTCGTGGAATTGGACACCCTCCGCCGGCAGAACCAGCCCGCGCTGCAAGGACGGGGCTATGTCGCCGGCGATGCGGAACTGGTGGCCGCTCTGGGCTCGACCAGCGGCTACCTGGCCGTGCTGGTGCTCGCCCTGTATGTGAACAGCAAGGAGGTCATTGTGCTCTATGGCCGCCCGATGCTCCTGTTGCTGATCTGCCCGCTGCTGCTCTACTGGATCAGCCGGGTCTGGTTGATGGCTCATCGAGGCCAGATGCACGGGGACCCGATCGTCTTTGCCCTCAAAGACCGCGCCAGCTATGTGGTCGGGCTCCTGACGCTCGTGGTGCTTTGGATGGCGACAAGACCTTAATGAAGACGGACGACGTTGTCTCGGCCCTGGCGTATTCGTTCGCGCAGGCCCACGCGGAGCCGGGGCGGGCCGATTTGCAGGCCCCTTACAACGACCTTGCCCGGTTCATCGTCTGCCAGCAGGCGAGGCTGCCCGATTATCTGCGCACCCCCATGCGCGCCGCCACCCTCGGCTTCGATCTCGCGGGCCTTGTTCACACCGGGCAGCTTTTTCATGCTCAGCCTCCGGCCAACCGCCGGCGCCAGGCAGAAGCCTGGAAAAACTCCCGGCTCGGTTTTCGGCGCGACTTGATGCGTTACTACGAAAGCCTGGCTATCCTCGCCCTTTACAGCCGCCGCGTTGAAGGCCCTGAGAGCAGACCGCCGGCCTTGCCTGCCCCAGGGCCGACCGAGTGTCGAGTGTCGAGTGTCGAGTGCAGAACGGAGACCAACCCCAGGGCGTTGCCTGGCCCGATGCCGGCTGAGGGGGTCATTTCGGCCCCGGCGCGCGAATTGCGATGCGCCATTGCGGTCGTCGGCTCCGGGCCGGGGGGCGCCATCACCGCTTGCCTTCTCGCTGAAGCGGGCCGCGATGTCCTGCTGATTGAGGAGGGCCCGTTTTACTCTTTGGAATCCTGCCCGCCTTTCTCGAAGGAGGAAATGCTCCTGAAATACCGCAACGGCGGGCAGACCGTCGCGATGGGCGCAAACAAGGTGGCCTACGTCGAGGGGTGTTGCGTCGGCGGCGGCAGCGAGATCAACAGCGGCCTCTATCATCGCGCGCCCCCGGAGATTCTCGAGTTGTGGCGGCGCCAATTCAAGGTCTCGGCCCTCACGGAGGCGGACCTGCGCCCGCATTTCGAGGCCTGCGAACGCGAGGTCTCGGTGTCCCTTTTGCCGGGAGCAGCCCCGGCGGCTTCCCTCAAGCTCCAGCAGGGCGCCTCGAGGCTGGGCTGGAAGTCGCTCGAGGCGCCCCGCTGGTTTCGCTACGGCCCCGGCAAGGCGGCCGGGGGCGAACGCCAGTCCATGACCCGGACCTTCGTGCCGCGCCTGCTCGAGGCCGGCGGGAAGCTCCTGCCCCAAACCCGCATCGAGCGCCTCCGGCGGCAGGCTGGCAAGTGGCTCCTCGAGGGCCGCCACGCGGCGCGCGGGGGCGTTGCGGATCGAGGCCGAAACCGTGTTCTTGTGCGGCGGCGCGGTGCAGACCCCGGCCCTCCTGCGCCGCAGCGGCATCACCCGCAACATAGGCAATGCCCTCCGCATGCACCCTACGGTCAAGATCGTCGCCCGGTTCCCGGACCCCGTGAACGGCGCAGACCTGGGCGTGCCGGCGCACCAGGTCAAGGAATTTGCGCCCCGGCTCAGTTTCGGCTGCTCGATCAGCTCACCGCCCTACCTGGCCCTGGGCATGATCGATCACCCCTCCTGGGCGTCGGATGTCCGCCGGGCCTGGACCTGCATGGCCAACTATTATGCAATGCTCGCCGGCCAGGGGCGCGGCACCGTGCGCCCCTGCCCGGGTTCCGCGACCCGCTGGTCCGCTACCGACTCAGCGAACAAGACCGCCGGGACCTGGCGGAAGGCCATCGAAAACTGGCCGAGGTCCTCTTCGCCGCCGGGGCCGTCGCCCTCTATCCGGGCCTGGTCCGCGGCCCGCGCCTGCTCTCGCCCGACGACCTCCGCCAATTGCCCGAGATACTCCCCAACGGCCTCGCCCCGCTCATGACAGTCCATCTCTTCTCCTCCTGTCCCATGGGCGAAGATCAACACCAGTGCGCCACCGATTCATTCGGCCGCGTTCACGGGTTGGACAACCTCTTCGTCAATGACGCCAGCCTTTTGTGCACGGCTCCCGGTGTGAACCCGCAAGGCTCGATCATGGCCCTGGCGCGTCGAAACACACTGCATTTCCTGGGCTGTTGACGGAATCTGGTTCGGGAGGCCCTGGCCTATGCTGCCGCGAACCGCAGGACCGATTCGAGACTCGCGCGACCGGGTCGTGACCGCCCTCATCAACTCCGGCTTCGATTTCACTTTCGGCCGCACCACCATCAACCTGGCCTCGCCGACGTGAAGCAAGAGGGGCCGAGGTTCGACCGGCGCCCGGCAACACTTGACGGCCTCCTGCCCCTCTGCCAACCTGACATTATGGTGAGAGCGAACGAAAAGTGCTCAGGGGCATACGTTTAACTCAGAAACCAAATTATGGCGGAAGAACGGCAGAATGACTCGACTATGCGTGAGGACGCGTCGGTCTGGCGCGCCGCCACGGACGATGACCTGGACGTTCTCGTTGCTTGAGGAGAGCCTGGCAAGAACACCGTGGGAACGGATGCAGGCCAATGATGATGCCTTGCGTTTCGCTGATTCCCTCCGCGCCGCGATGGAAAAACGGAATGCAAAACCTTAGCGAACTGACGCGCAGATTGATTGAGGGGCAAGTCGAGTTCGTTTTGGTCGGCGGATTCGCCGCCGTGGCGCATGGCGTTACTTTGGTCACACGTGACGTGGACATTTGCTGCCGGTTCAATGAGACGAACCTCAAGAGAATCCAGAAGGCGCTTGAGGGCCTGCGCCCGGTGCATCGTTCCAGGCCGGACTTGCCACTCGCGCTGACACCGGAGCAGTGCGCGAGTTTGAAGAATCTGCATCTGAAAACCGATTTGGGCGTTGTTGATTGCCTCGGTGAAGTCCTGGGCGTCGGCGATTTCGAGAATGTGTTTGGGCACAGCATCGAAGTGGAATTGCCTTTTGGCAAGTGCAGAATTCTCGACCTTGAGGCGTTGATCCGCGCCAAAGAGGCAATGGGTCGAGACCACGACCGGATCACCGTAAGACAACTGAAAGAGATCCAGAGACGGCAGCGGCAAAGTTGACCCGGTGTCATCGCGGCAACCGCGAACTCAAGCAGTATTGCCCCACGGACGAGGCCACGCCCGAGATGCTCAAGTTCGCCATGGCGGACCTGAACTTCAGCGCCCGCGGCTACGACCGTATCCTCAAGGTGGCCCGCGCCACCCCCGGCCTGGCCGGCGCCGAAAACATACTCAGCGACCAGATCTCCGAGGCCATCCAGTACCGCTCGCTGGATCGGCAGTTGCGGACGTGAGTAAGTCAGGCGGCAGAGTTGGGCAAATGTGCGAAGGTGCGGGACTGACCCCGCTTGGGAGTCAGGCCAGAGCTTCGACCTCGCGCATAGGGCGGGTCTGCGGTGCCGGGAGGGCCAACCCGTGTTCTTCGGCAGCCTTGACCGCGTTGTCCACAATCTCGCAAAGCCTGCCGTAAGCCTCAACCGAAGTGGAGCCGTGGCAAACGCCGCCAGCGGGGAACAGGTCGGGGCAGTAACCGACATATAGTTGGTCCTCCTCGCTCCAGCGAACGAATGTCAAATACTTATCTTGTGCTTTCATGACTGGATATACCGCAACGCATTGCGGACTTGTTTTTCCTGATACGGTTGCGCGTCATCGCCATCGTGTCCCGAGATTAACACAAAACCGGGGAACTTTAAATGTCGGAACTTCCGATGGCTTCCTTTGCCCCCGTGCACACGGACAAACCCAGCACCTTCGAGATCCGAAGCCAATTGTCGTATCTTGCGCGGCACGCAAGGAAGTGTGTCATGCCGGGAAACACGATTCAAGCACTTCCGGTTCTCACCTTTTGTGCCCGACCTCGCGCGTTGGGCCAAGAGGATTTGGCGCGGCGGCGCAGGGAGGATCCCGAGAAGTTGGAGATTGCCATGCGGCTGCGGGCCGAAACGACCATGACATGGGCCTGGATCGCGCGCCGACCCGGCATGGGTCCCCCCCGGTCACTCCGCCAACTGCCTCCGGCGGCGGAAGTAATGAGTATGCAGAACTGACCCCGTTTGGGAACTGGGCCCGTTCCAAGACTTTCCTCTTGACCCCCTGGTCCTCATCGGGCACCGTCCGACTGTAATGAGTGAGCAAGAAAACCAATTCTCTCTCACCCGCGTAGCGTCAAAGCCGCCGCCGCGGCAAAAAGGCAAATTCCTATCACGAAGGAGGAGACGCATGAGCGACGGCGATTACCTTGCCGCTTTTCCCATTGATTACGTTGACCGGAACTCTCAGCGGCGAACGTTCTACGTATTTCCAGACGCGATTGGAACTGAGTTTGGGAAGCAGCGGCGGAATTTTATGATTCGAACCCAGCCCTGCGTCCCTGCGTCGGGCATTGACCGCGCTTTTCAGTTTGACTTGGGGGACTTCGGCGGCGGATGGTGGCGAGTCGAGACGATGGACCAACTTGGCAACGATGCTGAATTCGGTCGTTGCGGCTTGCCGGAGGAGGTGATCCTGGCGGTGGCGAAGCGCTTTCAGCCTCAGGATTTGCTCCAGCACTTTCGAGGAATTCCAAGTGACGAAAGCAACGAACGTCTGGAAACGCCTTAAGCAGCGCCTGGCCGAAACACCCGGCGAATTCAAAGTCGAAGAGACCCAGGGGAGGTTCTGGCTTTTAGCAGTTGAAGGGGGCCAGTAGCGATGAACGGTCGTGATTATCGGTCACCAGTCGATGTGCTTTGGCGCTCCTTTGCAGGTGCACCATTCAGCCTTGCTCCCGAGAGAGCTGAAGAGTTGCGCGATCTGATTGCCCAAAGAAACATCAACTTCCAACTTGATCGCCAGACTCATCAACTGCGCTTTGAAGGAGCGGATTTGTTCGATGGACTTGGACTTGTTTACGTTGGAATGAATGGTCTTGAACGTCTCTGGGCACACACCTACGGGCTGATTCATGTTTATCGGCGGTTCCAGGCAGTTGGATTTGCAGAGCCGCTTGATTTGAACGCCACGGCCGAAGGGCGAACGGCTGGACGATTAATGACTTGGGCGATTGACGGCGAGGCGTATGGAAACCCCGCCCCGTGGCCAGACGATCTGCCTCGCCCGCGGGCCGAACCCTTGGATGATCAGGGTCTGCTCACCAATGAATTGTTCCTCGGCGCCGCCGGGTTTGCGGTGCTTCACGAAATTGGACACATCGTGCGGGAACATCGTGGAACAGACCTACCGGTTAGGTGAGACATCGCCATGAATTTGAAGCGGACGAATGGGCTTGCAACTGGGTCATGGACAGATGGCGCGATTACACCCCTCGCACACCGCTTGTCCACAAAAAGAGATGCACGCTGATTGCGAGCCTCTTTGCCCTAATTGCCATCAATCATGTTCGAATGCCGCTGGATCCGGCGACCTCTGATCACCCTAATACGATTGATCGCATGCTGCGATTCCTGGACTTGCACGCCAATGAAAATAATGGTTTGAACAGCGGATTGGCTTGGGCTGTTTCCTCTACCGGAATTGGATTACACCTTAACCAAGTTTCGGATGATCCGTGGCCCATCTTCAACAGTTTTCGCGAATACTATGCTGAGATCCGCAGGAGGTTTCCCGGGTTATGAGCGCGAAACGGATCGCCACCAGAGCCAAGCACGTCAGCCAGCTATTGATACATGGAGGGGGGCCGGTTCGGGGTAGGGGTGAGAACCGAGTATTTATTATTCCGACTGCTTGGCGCGGCAGTTCATTCGCGCTGTACGGCCTGCAAAGGGGGCCTCATAACTCTCCTCATGTTGGCCGAGGTCTCTTCTGCTGCCGTCAACGGCATCGAGGCCTGCCCGGTCGAAGTGGAGGCCAACGCCGGGTATGGGGATATGCTCATTGTGATTGTCGGGCTCCCAGATTCACAATCTGCGCCGAGCCGCCAGCTTGCTCGAAGCTCAAACCAAAATCACCCCGACCACGGTGCACATCGCGGCGACTTCCCAGCGCTGGGACGATGAGGAAATGGACTTCGCCGAGGTCAAAGGCCAGGAGAACGTCAAAGGGGCGACGGGGATTGCCGCCGCAGGCGGCCACAATCTGCTGCTGCTCGACCAGGGAACCAATCAAATCCTCGTCACCGGCGCGCTGGGCTGGCTGGGGTCGCGCCTGGTTGAAGCCTTGGTTGGCGGGCTGCCGGACTGTGAGGCGCTCAAAGAACCGCGCCGCGATGTGCGCATCCGCTGCCTGGTCCTGCCGGGCCAGGAGGCCTCCGCGCTGCCCCGGCTCCCGGACCGCATCGAGATCGTCACCGGCGACCTCCGAGACCCGGCGGACTGCAACCGCTTTTGCGCAGGGGGCAAAGGGCGCCATCCTGTTCCACACCGCCGGCCTCATCCACCCGCGCCGCATCGCCGAGCTTTACAGCGTCAATGTCCGGGGCGCCGCCCAACTGCTCGATGCCGGCAGTCCGCGCCGGCGTCAGGCGCGCCGTCGTGGTCTCCTCGAACTCCCCCTGCGGCTGCAACCCGCACCCCGACCACCTGTTCGATGAGTTGTCCCCTTATCATCCTTGGCCTGAACTATGGCCGCTCGAAGATGCAGATGGAACTTGCCGTCAATGAACGCCAGCAGCGAGGTCGAGATCGAGACCGTCCTGGTCCGCCCGCCCTGGTTCTACGGCCCCAACCAGCCCCCTCGCCAGACCCTCTTTTTCCGAATGATTCGCGCCGGCAAGGCCCCCATTGTGGGCTCCGGCCGCAACCTGCGCTCGATGAGCTACATCGACAATCTCTGCCAGGGCCTGCTCCTGGCCGCGATGACCCCGCGCGCCAACGGCCAGACCTACTGGATCGCCGACCGACGGCCCTTACTCGATGAACGAAATCATCGATACTGTCGAGCGGTTGCTCGAAACCGAGTTTGGCCGGCCCTGCGCCCACAAGCGCCTCCGCCTCCCCGGACTCGCCGCTTCCATCGCCTCCGTCCTGGACGCCGCAATCCAGGCGGCTGGGTTTTTACCATCAGAAGCTCCATGTCCTGTCTGAGATGAACAAGACCATCGCCTGCTCCATCGCCAAAGCGGAGAAAGAGCTGGGCTACCGCCCCGCCATCGAGCTGGAAGAAGGCATGAGGCGCTCCCTGGCCTGGTGCCTCAGGCACGGAATGGAGATTTGAGGCCGCCGGCCAACGAAACCTTCGGGGGGCAGTGGTTGGACTATAGACCTATTCATGCAGCCCAATGCAGGCGCTCCTCGTTCTCATCTGGTCACCGGCGGCTCGGGTTTCCTGGGCAACCTCATCGCCCGCCGGTTGCTCGAGCGCGGCGAGCGGGTCAAGGTCCTGGACATCTGGGAAGACCCGACCCGGCCCCGGGAGATCCAGTTCATCCGGTGCGACATTCGCGACCGCCAAGGGGTGTTCGAGGCCATGCGCGGCGTGGAAATCGTCCACCACAACGCCGCCCTGGTGCCGCTGACCAAGTCCGGGCACAAATTCCGGGAGGTCAACGTGGAAGGCAGCCGCATCGCCGCCGAGGCCGCCGCGCGCGCCGGCGTCCGGGCCTTCATTCACATGAGTTCGTCGGCCATCTTCGGCGTCCCCGGGCAATGTCCCATCACCGAGGCTGCGCCCTTGCGCCCGGTGGAGGTCTATGGGCGCGCCAAGCTGGCCGGCGAGATGGCGGTCCGCCAGGTCTGCGAGCAAGCCGGTCTGCCCCTGATTGTCATTCGGCCCCGGACCATTCTCGGCGAGGGCCGCCTGGGCATCTTCCAAATCCTCTTCGATTGGATTCGCGACGGCCGCAATGTCTATGTCATCGGCCCCGGCGACGGCCTGTTCCAGTTCGTCCACGCGCTGGACTTGATGGATGCCTACCTCCTGGCCCTGGACCATGGCCAACCCGGCATCTACAACGTCGGCGCCGAGCGGTTCGGCTCCGTGCGGCAGGCCCTCCAGAACCTCATCGCTTATGCCGGCTCTGCCTCGAAGGTGAAGTCTCTCCCGGCCGCCCTGACCATCCATTGCTTGCGCGCCCTGGATTTCCTCGGCCTGAGCCCCCTGGCCCCCTGGCATTATCTGACCTATCACAAACCGTTCTATTTCGATGTCACCAAGCTCCTGGCCCTGGGCTGGAAACCCCGTTTCTCCAACGACCAGATGTTCCGCCAGAGCTATGACTGGTTCCTGGCCAACTACGACCGCCTGGCCGCCCAAAAGGCCGGCTCCCCCCACCGCCGCCCCGTGCGCGAGGGCCTCCTTTGGCTCTTGAAGAAACTGTCGTGAAGAAGCTCTGGGCCAGCCCGTTGCTGCGCAGCCGTTACCCGCTTGCGGTCGTGGCGGGACTCTGCCTCGCGGCCGCCTTTCCCAAGCTCGGCATCGCCGGCCTGGCGTGGGTGGCCCCGGGCTTGATGCTGGCCGCCGCCCTGGGCAAGCGCGGCGGGGAGGCCTTCCGCATCGGCTACGTGGCCGGCTTGACTCATTATCTGGTCTCACTCTATTGGCTGCTCCTCATCCCCTATCGCTGGCATGAAATCCCCCTCGGCCCGGCTGCCGCCTGGCTGGGCTTGAGCGGCTACCAGGCCCTCTTTCCCGCGGCCTGGGTGTGGGTGATGGCCGGCGGCCGGCGGACGGAGGCAGAAGGCAGAAGGCAGAAGGCAGAAGGCAGAAGGCCGGGATCGGGAACCCCCGAAGCCGCCAATGGCCAGTCATGACCTTCGACCTTCGACCTTCGACCTGCGGACTTCGACCCTGCTGGACTTCACCCGCCGACCTTTGCCCTTCGAACTTCCCCTGTCCTATCGGGAACCTGGAGCGGGCGGACTGTCTGGGCGCTTGGCGGAGCGGCAGTTTGGGTGGCGCTGGAGATGATCATGGCCCGGTTTTTGGGCGGTTTTCCCTGGGACCTGCTGGGCGTCTCGCAGTACCAATTGGTGCCGCTCATCCAAATCGCTTCGCTCACCGGAGTGTATGGCGTTTCCTTTCTGGTCGTGTGGTTCTCGCTCTCGCTCTTGTCGGCGGGGCTGGCGATCCTCCAGCGGCCCGCCCTCGAGGTCTTTGTGGATTGCCGAGATTCTCCTACCGACCCTCGTCGTCGCGCTGGCCTTCAACTTGGGCTTCCGCCAAATCCGGCAAAGCCCGCCCCCGGGCCGGACTCTCAAGGTCACCCTCCTCCAGCCCAGCATCCCGCAGACGCTCATCTGGAACTCCGACAAGAACGCCGAGCGATTTCGCGACATGCTCGCGCTCTGCGAAGTGGCCCTGACCAACCGCGCCGATTTGCTCATCTGGCCCGAATCGGCCATACCCGAGTTGCTCCGCTACGACGAAGATACCGCCCAGGCCGTCCTGGGCATGGCCCGCCGGCATCGTATCTGGATGATTATCGACGCCGACGATTTCAAACCGCGTGAGCCTGCCAAACGGGCGCGGGACGGGGACTTTTACAACTGCAGCTTTCTCATCAACCGGGAGGGCAAGCTCGCAGGCCAGTATCGAAAGCGGAGCCTGGTCATTTTCGGGGAGTACATCCCCTTGGCGCGCTGGCTCCCCTTTTTGAAATGGTTCACCCCCATCCAGGGCGGCTATACGCCCGGCGAGCGGGCCGCGCAGTTTCACCTGGACGACCTGGAGGTGACCGCCTCGCCCATGATTTGCTTTGAAGACGTCTTCCCCCAGCTTGGCCGCGACGATGTCCAGGCCGACACCGATTTCCTGGTCAACCTCACGAACGACAGCTGGTTTGGCCAGAGCGCCGCGCAGTTGCAGCAGGCCGCCACCGGCCTGTTTCGCGCGGTTGAAAACGGCGTCCCGCTCATCCGCTGCACTAATAACGGCCTCACTTGCCTCATCGATCCCCAGGGGCGCATCCGCCAAATCTTCCGCGACCCCTCGGGCAGCATTTATGGACCCGGCTTTATCACCCTCGATCTCCCCCTGCCTCCCGCCGGGCCAAAAACACACGCCCACCTTCTATAACCGCCATGGAGACCTGTTTGGCTGGTCCTGCGCCGCCATTGCCGGACTTGTCCTCGCCTGGGCGCTCTTCGGCGCTCGCGCAACTACAAAGGTCGAACTCGAGGCGCACTCCTAATCCTAATCCTGCTCCTAATCCTAATCCTAATCCAAATGAATCGCCTGTTTTGCACGGCCAATTCATGAAGCCGCATAGCCAGGGGCGAGGACGGCTTCGTCAACACGCGTCAAGTCAGCGTGGAGCAGGTGGGGGCATACTGGTCTGCATGAGATTCTAGAGATTCAGGCTTCTAGCGGGCTGCGCATTGGGTCATGATTCCTCCGCCACACCAGGGAGATACGGCTGCAATGTAAACCCCGTCAGGCGTGGCCTGTTTATAGCGCCAGCGCAACCACCTCCTTCTTTTTGCTTTTCAACGGCGCGGCTCCGGGCCCACCCGACGCTCCGGAGGCCGACCGGCCCCGCCGCTGAAAAACAAAAAGCAAGACCTTGGAGCTTCATCTGCGATCGGCAGGCCCTCACAATGGGCCCCTTACCGAGATCCAAACTTGCCACAAGACCGGCTGGCAGCTTCACGTCTGCTGCCTCGTGCCCCACGACCCTCACCCCGTGGTCCGCGTGCCCCGTCCGCTTCACCCGCCTCGTCAATTCGCAATTCGCAATTTTCAATTTTCAATTCAGGCGGCTTTGCGCTGCGGAACTATCCAGCGGCGCTCTGCCGAGACGCCGCTACGCCCCGCCAGCCCCCGTGCCTCAACGCCCTGGCCGCCTCTGCTTTCCACTTTCTGCTTTCCCCGCCCCCCGGCGCCGCCCGCCCCTTGGGCCTTGCAAAAGGGCAGGTCCTTCGTCAACATACCGGCCAAGTTTTATGCGAATGACAACTGATTCTTTTGGCACACGCGCCCTGGGCGCCACACTCCTGCTTTCACTGAGCGCCCTCGCACTGGCGGCGCCGGGTGACTGGCCGCAATTCCGCGGGCCGAACCACAATGACATTTCTCTCGAAACCGGCCTCCTCCAGGATTGGCCCGCAGAGGGACCGCCCCTGGTCTGGAAGGCCACGGGCCTGGGCGACGGTTTTTCGGACGTCGCTGTGGTCGGAGACCGCATCTATTGCGCCGGGGACAAGGGCGATTCCAGTTTCGTCGTGGCTCTCAATGCCGCCGATGGCCGGGCGGTCTGGTCGGCCAAGCTTGGCAAAGCCGGCCCCGGGGCAGGAGATGGACAACCCAGGTTCAACGGGCCGCGCGCCACGCCGACCCTCGATGGCGGCCGCCTCTATGCCGTCAGCCAATACGGTGAGATGGTTTGCCTGGCCACGGCCGACGGCAAGGAACTGTGGCGCAAAGATTACCTGAATGACTTCGGCGGCGGCTGCCCCAAGTGGGGCTACGCCGAATCGGTCCTGCTGGACGGCGACCGCGTGGTGGTGACCCCGGGCGGGGCGGACGGGGCCATGGTCGCCCTGAACAAGCAGAGCGGCGCCCTGCTCTGGCGCAGCAAAGGGTTCACCGATGCGCCGGAGTACTCGACCCCGGTCATCGCTGAAATCGGCGGCGTGCGCCAATACGTTCAACTCACCGCGCAAAGCGTGGCCGGCATCGCCGCGGCCGATGGCAAGCTGCTCTGGCGCGCGCCCCGCCGGGGCAACGTGGCCACCATTCCTTCGCCGGTTTGTCGCGACGGCTTCGTCTATGTCACCTCCGGCTATGGCGCCGGCTGCAACCTCTTCAAGATCACCGCCGCCGGCGGCCAATTCTCGGCCGAGCAAGTCTATGCCAACAAGGTCATGGTTAACCATCACGGCGGCGTCCTCCGCGTCGGCAATTTTCTCTACGGCTATTCCGACAGCAAAGGCTGGACCTGCCAGGACTTCGATAGCGGCGAGGCGAAGTGGCAGGAAAAGAAGTTCGGCAAGGGGTCCCTGGTCTGTGCCGACGGCCGCCTCTACCTGCGCCAGGAAGACAATCAGGGCACCCTTGCCCTCATCGAAGCCTCTCCCGAAGGCTACCGCGAGCATGGCCGCTTCGATCAGCCCAGCCGCAGCTCCCAGAAAAGCTGGCCGCACCCGGTCATCGCAGGGGCAAAACTCTACCTCCGCGACCAGGACGTCTTGCTTTGCTACGATGTGAAGGCCAAGTGACAGGGCGCCAGCTTTCGGCTTTGCGTTTCCGGCGATTTTCCTTCATCGTGAGGGCATGGCGCCAGCACTGATAGCGGCCGTGGTGGTGGTGATATTTGCCGGGGCCAGTTTCTTTTTTGCGCTCGCGGAGACGTCGCTCTTTTCTTTGAGCCAATGGCAGGCGCGGCAGTTGGCCGAGCGGGCGCCCCGGCTCGGCGGCATCGTCCTGCAGCTCCTGTCCAAGCCGCAGGATCTCCTGGCCACGATGGTGCTGGGCAACACCCTGGCCAGCGCGGCGATGCTCGCCACCGCCTTGTGGATGGCCCTGGCGGGCCGCTGGCCGTTTGCCATCACCCTGGTTGGGTTGCTGGCCCTGATTCTCTTTGGCTGCGAGGTGTTGCCCAAGACCATGGCGGTGCGCGCGCCGGAGGTCTGGGCCCTGCGCGTGGCCTGGCCGCTCCAATGGATTCTCGCCTCGAGCCTGCCGCTCTGCCGCATCGGCCAGCAGCTCAATGCCGCCATCCTCAAGGCGCTGGTCCCAAAGACCGTCCAGCCCCAGAGCGGGTTGACCGACGCCGATTACCAGGAGCTGCTCGAACTGGCTTATCAGCAAGGCACCCTGGCCCAATCGGAAAAGGAAATCATCCTCCAGATCATCAGCCTGGACCGCCGCACCGCCGGCGAAGTCATGAAGCCGCGCTCGCAAATGGCCGCCATTTCCGACGACCTGTCCATCGAAGAGATGGTAGCCGCCGCGCGCAAATTCAAATACCGCCGCCTGCCCATTTACGATGAAACGCCCGACACTATCGTCGGCATTCTCAACACGCGCGCCTTGCTGCTGGACCCGCAAATTGACCTCGCCGATGCCATCGAGTTCCCCTCGTTCGTGCCCGAGACCATGAACCTGCTCCAACTCCTGAAAAGTTTCCAGCGCCAGCAGCGCGGCCTGGCCATCGTGCTCGATGAATTCGGCGGCACCGCCGGCATCGTCACCATCGAGGACATCCTCGAGGAACTCATCGGCCGGATCCGCAGCGAAGTGGAAGCCGAAGGCTTCCTCATGGAAAAACTCGGCCCGGGCCGCTGGCGCGTGGCCGGCACCCTCCGGCTCGATGACTTCCGGCGCGAATACCCGCCGCTGGGCGACGTGCCCGAGGTCGAAACCATGGGCGGCCTCTTGATGTGCTTGCTGGACGTGGTCCCCAACCCCGGCGATGCCGCCAACTTTCGCGGCCTCCGCCTCACCGCAAGAGCTGCCGATGAAAGGCGAGTCCGGGAGTTGATGGTGGAAACCGTTAAGTGATATGGGCCGCACCACCCTCATCTGGCTCGTCTTCGTCGTCTGCCTGGCGGTGTCGTTTCTCCTCTCGGGCATGGAGGCGGGGGTGTTTGCCCTGAGCCGATTGCGCATTCGCCAGCGGATGCGCGCCGGATTCCCCTCCGCCAAGGTCCTCCACCATTACCTGGAAAATCCCGAGAATTTTCTCTGGACCATCCTGGTGGGCAACACTCTGGCCAACTTCCTGATCCTGGGCTGGCTGGTGGCGATCCTCTACCGGGAGCTGGCCCGTCATCTCTTCGTCTTTATCATCGTCTTTACGCCCGTCGTTTTGCTCTTCTACGCCTTCTTCGATCTGCTGCCAAAGATGCTCTTCCGCGCCGATCCGAACCGGCTCTGCATCCTCATGGCGAGGCCCTTTCGGGTCATGCACCTCCTGCTCCGTCCCCTGGTGGCCCTGGTCGAATCGGTATCGGGCGTCCTGCTGCGCTGGCGCGGCGGCAAGGCCTTCACCGGCTATCTTTTCGGCAACCGCGAAGAGCTGCGCCTGGTCATGCAGGAATCCGCCCAGGCCCTGACCTCCGAAGAGCGCCTCATGATCAATCGCGTGCTCGACCTCCAGGCACTGACCGTGCGCCAGACCATGAAACCGTTGGCCCAGGCGGTCACGGTCACCACCCGCACGCCCCTGAAGCGAGGCCTTCCAGCTCTGCCGCCAACGCAACTTGAGCCGCCTGCCGGTCCGCGAAGAGCGCGAGGGCAAACAACGAATCGTGGGCCTGCTCCCTTGCAACACCCTCCTCTACGAGGCCGGCCTGGACACGGCAAAACCCGCCGGCGAATTCGTCAGGCCGGCCCTTTACCTCGACGAGGACCTGCGCCTGGAAGTGGCCCTGCGCCGAATGCAGCGCAGCGGCCAGCGCCTGGGCATCGTCCTCGGACGCGACCGGCGCGAAAGCGGCATCATTACCCTCTACGATGTGCTCAAAGTCATGTTCGGCGAAGTTGAATTGTGATGGCCTGTTATCATGGGATCCGAATCGCTCATCGGCATCGTGCTCAAGATCCTCCTCGTGGCGGGGTTGATCGCGTTTAACGGATTTTTTGTCGCGGCGGAATTTGCCCTGGTCAAGATCCGTGAAACGCAACTCGATGAACTCGTCCTCCGAGGCAACCGCCGCGCCGGGATTGCCCGCGCCATCATCGGCAATCTCAACTCGTTCCTGAGCGCCACCCAGCTCGGCATCACTATGGCCAGTCTGGGCTTGGGCTGGATTGGCCAGCCGCTCTTCACCTCCCTGCTCTCGCCCCTGCTGCTCTCCCTGCATATCCAGTCCGAGGCGCTCCGGCATTCCATCTCCTTCGCCGTCGGGTTCTTCGCTTTGACCTTCCTGCACATCTCCGCCGGAGAACTGGCGCCCAAGTGGGCGGCGATTCAAAACGCCCTGCCGGTTTCCCTCTGGATCGCCCAGCCGCTCAGATTGTTTTACCGGGCCTCCTATCCGCTCAACTGGCTGCTCAACCGCGCCGCGCAATGGCTGCTCCGCCAGGTGGGACTTGAATCGGCCGCCGAAGCCAAGCGCGTCCATTCCGAGGAAGAGTTGCGCCTGCTCCTGACCGCCGCCCAGAAATACTCCGGCGGCACCGCCCTGGGCCGCGACCTGGTGCTCAACGCCCTGGACCTGCGCCATCGCCTCGCCCGCGAGGTCATGCGGCCCCGCCAGGAAATCGTCTCCCTGGATACCCAAGCCAGCATCGCCCAATGCCTCGACGTCGCCGAAAAAACCCGCTACTCCCGCTTCCCGCTCTGCGAAGGCGGCGACCCGGACAAGTCCCTGGGCGTCGTTCACATCAAGGACCTCTACGCGATGCGATTCAAAGCCCGCTCCGGCGCCGACCTCCTCCCGGTCGCCCGCAAATTGGTCTATGTCCCGGAAACTGCCCGCCTGGAGAAACTCCTCCAGTTGCTCCTCGAACGAAAAACGCACCTGGCCATCGTGGTGGACGAATACGGCGGCACCGTGGGCATGCTGACTCTGGAGAACATCCTCGAGGAACTGGTCGGCCAGATCCAGGACGAGTTCGATCAGGAGAAACCCCTGCTGGTGCGCACGAGTGAAACCACCTGGGAAATCGCCGGCGCGCTCCCGCTGCACGAATTGGAAGAACTCACCCGCCAACCTCTCCGCCAGGAAACCATCACCACCGTCAGCGGCTGGGTCACCCATCGCCTCGGCGGCTTCCCCAAGACCGGCGACACGCTGGCCGCCGGCGCCTACGAATTGCGTGTCGAAGCCATGGACGGCATGCGCGTCGCCCGCCTCAAACTGACCAAACGTGAACCAGGACAAAGTGAATAAAGGGGCGAGGGGCGAGTGTCGAGGGAACGAAGGGCCGCCCCGGGTGCGATTAAAAGTGTCGGGCATGCGCCCCGGAAGTTCTGTCCCGGAGGGACATCTGATAATAGCCCGGCGTTTCAACGCCGGGGAGGCGAGAGAGGGGACTCTCGTCCCGAAGGGACGACTGAGAACACTCTTTGCTCTCAGCCGTCCCTTCGGGACGGACCTGCTCTTTCGGTTCGCTGACCCGGCGTTGAAACGCCGGGCTATTCCCGGAAGCCCCTCCGGGGCAAGGAGGTGCAGTGAGCTGACCGACAGTTTTAATCGCACCCGTACTCCCTCAGTCATGGCGGAGGCTGGGCAGGAAGCGAGGCGTGGCGGCGTCTCGGCAGAGCGCCGCTGGAGACAGTTTCCGGGTATGGCGGCGCTCTGCCGAGACGCCGCTACGAAAGGGCGGTCCAGCCGCCCCTCGCCCCTCGACACTCGCCCCTCGCCCCTCGCCTCCGGATACTTACGGACCGTGGTCCAAACCAGCCCCGATTAGCGGCCCAGGACCGCGTCCCGCTCCGCCTGGCTCAACTCTCGCCATGCGCCAAACGGCAGGGTGCCCAGAGCGAAGCGGCCGATACGGACGCGGATCAGCCTGAGCGTCGGATGACCCACGGCGGCCGTCATGCGGCGGACCTGGCGGTTTTTGCCTTCAACCAGTTCCAGGCCGAGCCAGCACGTCGGCACCGTCTTCCGAAACCGGATTGGCGGGACGCGCGGCGGAATCTCCGGTTGCGGCGCCAGCATCGACGCGCGGCAGGGCAAGGTTTCTCGCCCCTGCACAACCACGCCCTGCCCGAGACGCCGGAGCGCGTCCGCGGCGGGAATTCGTTCGACCTGGGCCCAGTACTCGCGTTCATGGGCATGGCGCGGCTGGAGCAACTGCTCGTTCAGCCCCCCTTCGTCGCTCAGCAAAAGCAGGCCCTCCGAATCCGCATCCAGCCGCCCAATAGGATAGACCCTCGCCGGGAAACCAAATTCCGCCAGCGTGCGGCCCGCCGACCCATCGGCAGTGAACCGGGACAGAACGCCATAGGGCTTGTTGAACGCGATCACCATACACCCGGGGTCAGTGCCGCATATTCGCATGTTTCATCCAACTCCTGCGGAGTTTGGGGGAGCCGGAGTTCAGCGTGCAACCGGCAAGGTTTCATTTCCATGTACCTGTCGCACCGCGGAAATCATTTTCAACCTGAACGGGGCTCTGGCCTCAAGGTCGTGGAATCTCAAGTTGCCTACAAATAGTGCGAACCGTGCCGTCCTTTATTTCACGATGGCGAGGGACGCTGGCAATCTTACGGGCCGTCTCGTTCCGCCAGATGCTGTGCGACCCGCCTTCCCGGTAGAAGGCGCAGCCCTGTTGGCGCAAGTGCCGCTCCAGCGCCTCCAGCTTCATGCTTCGGCCAGGAGAATCGGCTGACGCACGGCCTTTGGCGAAAGCTCTCTCTCCGCAAGTTCACGATAGCTCCGCAGGACGAGTTCCAGCGCCTCGAGCAGGTTCCTCTTGGCTTCCTCCAGCGTTTCCCCTTGGGAAATCGCCGCCGGGATCTCCTCGACGAAGCAGGAATACCCGCCCTCCTTGGCAGGCTCAAAAACAGCGGTTAGTTTCATGCTAAGAACATAGCATCCTCGCAGTCCTCACAGCAAGACTATCCAGAGTCCCAAAAGCCCCGATTCCGGACCTTGGTCGCAACCTTCTTCGTCAACTTTGTCGAAAAATGGCCTGTCCAGACAAAGGTTGCGACAAAGGTTGAGATGAAGTTCTGCACCCTGGGAAAGCTGGCCCTTTACTCTGCTGGCACGCCCCCGAGGGGGCGCAGGCCGCTCTTCCCGCATGCCTCAATCGCTGGTCAATGAGCAGCGGAGGGCCGGAAAAGATACGGCACATTCGAAGGGGCCCTTATGCTGATGGCCGCCGCACTGGCGCTGATTTGGAACGTCATCGGCGGCACCGCTATGTACCTGGGGCGCAATCGGGTACGCAGATTGGCCGCCAAATCCCCATTCGGCAGGGGCGCCACGTTCGTGGTGTTTTCGGTCGCGTTGGCCTTGCTGGAGGAAGCCGTCACGAGGACCTTGACGAACCTGGCACCGGTGTTTGGCAACTCACAGGCGTTCATCACGGCATCACGCAACTATCTCGAGGTTGTTATTTGGCACAGTGTCATTGTCATTGCGCCCATGTTCATGGTTTGGGGTTGGTTGCTGGCCAGATACAAATTCAGTCCAAGCTCCGTGTTTCTCCTGTTTGGGATAAATGGAGTTCTGGCCGAATTGCTGATGGGCGGCCCGGCCCTCCTTATGGCGCCTTTCTGGATTTTCATCTATGGCCTGATGATCTTTCTGACCGCCTACAGCTTCCCCGGCGACACTGATGGCCGCGCGCCACGCTGGTACCACTACCCGGGGGCGATCGGAGGTTGCCTCCTGGCCTCGGTCATAGTCGCGCTCGTGGTCAACCTGCTCTCGCCCCACCTGCCGCACTTCGGCTCAACGCTCGCGTTCCCAAGGGCCTCGAATTGAGCCTGGGGGGCTTCTTAGCCCGGATGTTTCATAGAGTTTCGCTAACCGGAAGGCGTAGCGCAGGCTTCAAGCCTGCTGTATCGCGGATTTCCAATCCGCAGATGCGGCTAAGCAGCTACAGCCTGCCGACTTGGAAGTCGGCGATACAGCAGGTTTGGAAACCTGCGCTACGTAGCTTCGGCAGCCCAGCACCGCTCTTAGGCTGTATCCAGGTTAGCGGTCCATTTTTTCCGATTCGAAAGTAGGATAGAGCAAGGGGACCAGGAACAGGGTGAGCAGCGTGGCGGTCACCAGGCCGCCGATAATGACCACGGCAAAGGGCCTTGCGGTTTCGGCCCCTACGCCGGTCGAGAGGGCGGCCGGCAGGAGGCCCAGCGCGGCCATCAACGAGGTCATCATCACCGGCCGGACCCGCGAGACCGAGCCTTCGATGAGCGCCTCGCGCAACGGTTTGCCCAGGCCCCGCAATTCCCGCACCCGTTCCACGAGCAGCACGCCGCTCTGGATAGACACGCCGAACAGCGCAATGAATCCCACCATGGCCGAGACCGACAGGTCCAGGCGGGCGACCAGCAGCGCCAGGAGGCCGCCCACGGCGGCAAACGGCACGTTGAGCAGGATGAGCGTGGCATACCTGCCGGAGTCAAAGGCCGTAAAGAGCAGGAAGAAAATGGCCACGATCGTAATGGGGACCACCAGGGCCAACCGGCGCGCCGCCCGTTGCTCGTTCTCAAACGCCCCCGTCCAGGCCATCCGGTATCCCGGCGGCAGTTTGACCGCCGCGTTGGCCCGTTCCTCAGCCTCGTGGACCAACGAGCCGAGATCGCGGCCCCGCACCGAGAGCTTGATCGCTATCCGCCGTTCATTGCCTTCGCGCATGATCTTGGCCAGACCCGAGCGGACCTCTACCCGCGTCAAGGCCCCCAGCGTCAGGCGCTCACCGTTGGCCCCGAAAATCGGGATGCTCCGGATAGACTCCAAATCGGATACCGCCTTGGGCGCGAGCTTGACGACCAGGTCAAAAGAGCGTTCTCCCTCCAGCACCTGTGTGGTCACCGAGCCGCCCAAGGCGGTCTCGATGACCGATTGGATATCCGATACGCTGATGCCATAGCGGGCCAGGGCCGCGCGGTCAACGGCGATTTGAATCTGCGGCTGCCCGGTGAACCGGTCGGTGCTCACATCCTTGGCCCCGGGCACCCCGCTGATGGCGTCGGCGATTTTGTCCGCCAGTTCCTGGAGCTTCTCGGGGTCTTCCCCATAGAGCTTGATGGCCAATTCGCTCTTAATGCCGGAAACTGCCTCGTTGACGTTGTCTTCAATATACTGGCTGAATTGCGAATCAATGCCCGGAATCTGCCCGAGGTTCTTGGACATCGCCTCCACCAGGCCCTCCCGGTTCAATGCTGTCTTCCACTCCGAGCGCGGCCTGAGATTAACGTTGAACTCGCAGACATCGAACCCGTTGATGTCGGTGCCGTCATCGGGCCGCCCAAGCTGGCTGAGCACGTTCTGGGCCTCCGGAAATGAGGCCAACCGATGGCGGACGTTGCTCACAATCTTGGCCGCTTCGGAGGGCGAAATGGATTTCGGCATGAAAATCCTCACCCACAGCGCGCCCTCGTCCAGCTTGGGCAAAAACTCCGAGCCGATGGAGTAATAGGCCAGGACCCCCCACGCCAGGAGCGAGGCGGCCACGGCAAGAAAGAGTTGCCGATGCCCCAAGGCCCACTCGAGTCGCGGGCGGTAGAGCCGGATCAAATGACGCACCACCCAGGACTCCTCCTCCTTGGCGCCGCCTTTCATGGCGAAGCTGAGGATAGCGGGCACAACGAAGACGGCGAAGAGCGTCCCCGTAATCAAGGCATAGGTCAGGGTCAGGGCCATCGGACGGAAGATGCGCCCTTCGACCCGCTCCAAAGTATAGACCGGGATGAAGGCCGTCAGCAGGATCGCCTTTGAAAAGAGGACCGGCCGCCCCATCTCGCCAACCGCCTGCACAATCAGGCTGCGCAACGGCTGGGCCTTGTCTTTGCGCTCGTGAAGCAGACGGATCAGGTTCTCCGCAATCACAACGGCGGAATCGACAATGATGCCGAAATCGATCGCCCCCATCGAAATCAGGTTGGCGGGGATGCCCTGCAAATCCAGCAGCAGGTAGGCCCCCAAAAGCGAGACCGGGACGGCCAGCGCCACCACCAGCGCGGTGCGGTAATTGCCCAAACCCAGAAAAACCATCAGCACCAGCACGACCAGCCCAATGCCTTCGATCATGTTCTTGCGCACCGTGTGCAGCGTGCGGTGGATCAACTCGGTCCGGTCGTAGTGCGGCACCAGTTTGATGCCGTCCCGCAGATAATGGGCGTTGATCTCGGCGATCTTTTCGTGGATGCCATCCAGCACCGTGCGCGGGTTCTCCCCCCGCCGCATGATGACGATGCCCTGCACGGCATCGTCGTCCTCGCTCCTGCCCAGGGGGGTCTTGAAGAGCATCCCCACCCGGCCGAGGCGGACGGCGTTGCCGATACTGACACTGCCGATGTCCCAGATGTGAATCGGCGTCCCATTGCGGCTCTCCACCGCGATGGCCCCGATGTCCGAGGGGCTGCGGACAAAACCCAGGCCGCGCACGACATACATCTCGGAGCCATGTTCGATATAGGAGCCGCCCGCGTTGCGGTTCCCGTTGGACAGGGCGTCGAAGACCTGTTTGAGCGACAGATTATAGGCCTTGAGCTTGACCGGATCGACCTGCACCTGGTACTGCTTGGTCGGCCCGCCAAAACCCACGACGTCCACTACCCCGGGCACCGTGCGCAACTTGCGCTCCACCACCCAGTCCTCCAGCGCTTTCAATTCCACCGCCGGGTAACCCCGAGGCGCCTTCAAGGTATAGCGATAGATCTCCCCGATCGGTGTGGCGTTGGGCGAAAGAGTGGCCTGGGCCCCGGTCGGCAGCGTGACGTTGGAGAGAAACTGGAAAACCTGGTTGCGCACGTAGTCCGGTTGGGCCCCATCCTCGAAGACCAGCGTCACCTGTGAGAGGCCAAAGAGGCTGATCGAGCGCAGAGAGACCAGTTTGGGCACGCTGTTCATCTGGTTCTCGATCGGTATCGTGACCAGGAGCTCGACCTCCTCGGCCGCGTGGCCTGGAAACAGCGTGATCACCTGGACCGCCATGTTCGAGACATCCGGGAAGGCCTCGACTGGCAGCCGCCGGAAGGCGTTGATCCCGGCGAGAATGAACAGCGCCAGCACCGCAACGACAATCGCCCGGTGGCGCAGGGTATAGAAAGTGATTCGGCCAATCACGGGGTGGCGCCCGACGATCTCGGGGCATTGTCCATCACCGATTGCAGCAGGAGGCACCCTTCGGTGACCAGGCGCTGACCCTCCTTCAAGCCATCCAGAACGGCCACTTTTCCTTCCCGTTCCGAGCCCAGCTTCACGGGCTGACGTTGAAAGCGTCCGGGGCCCTGTTCGAGAAACACGCAGTATTGATTGCCGCGCAGAAAGACCGCCTTGGAGGGGACCTGGAGACTGACCGGGACCGCGTCGGGGATTTCTACCGTGACGTAAAGCTCCGCCTTGAGGAGTTTCTCGGGGTTTTGAACGGTCCCGCGCGCCCGGACAGTGCGGGTGGTCGGATCGAGGGAATCGCCGATCAAATCCAGCGTTCCCTTGAACGTCCGCGTGGGAAAGGCCTTCGAGCGAATCGTCAACTCCTGGCCTTGATGCACCAGGGCCAACTGTATCTCTGTGACATCCAGCCACACCCAGAGCTTGCGGGGGTCGCTCACCACAAAGAGCGGCGCCGTGAACTGCGGCAGGTTGGCCAGCATTTGGTCCGGGCGGACTTCCTGCCCGGAGGTGACATTCTTTTCAACCACGACCCCATCCAGCGGGCTGGGCAGCAGAAACACCTGGTCCGGGCTGTCGGCCTTGCAGTTGTAGATGGCCAGCCGGCTCGACGCCCGGTCCTTCTCCGCCTGGGCGCGATCATAATCGGCCTCGGCGGCATCCAGGTCCTTCTTCGGCGCGGCGCCGTGCTCGAAGAGGTCGCGCAATCGCGTGAGATTCCTTTCCGCCAACCGAAAATCGCTCGCCGCTTTTCGGGCCTCGGCTTGGGCCTGGCCGAAATCGGCTGATTGAATCTGCGCCAGGGGCGAGCCTTTGGTTGCGCCCTCCCCCACCTCCACCATGAGCCTGCGCACGATGCCGGCAAAAGGAGTAAAGACCCGCACCGTCACGTTCTCATCCCACACCAACCGGCCGGTCAGGGGCACGAACACCGCTTGTTTGGCCCCCACCGGCTCAACCGCCAACTGGGCCAATTGCGGACAATTGGTCGTCATGACAATGGTATCGGCAGCCACCTTGACCGCCGGCGCTTCCTCCGCGTTATGATTGGAGTTGCACCCGCCCACCCCGGCCGCGAGGGCAAAAAGAGTCGCCAGACCCCACGCCCGGCCCCATCCCGCGAGGGCGCCTGGCCCGGCGTTCAAAGCCTGTCCGAAAAAGTCCCTGAAATGAATGCTTTTCACCCGAATCATTAGCCTGGTGAAGAAAAATGCAATTTTAGGTGAAAAAGGGCTTGACAGAATATCATCTATATGGTGATATTGTGCCATGCCGCTCTTTACAAAGCGAAAAACCAAGCTGCACATCCAGTTGACCAACTCCGACCAGGCCACGGCCCACGGAGGCCAAGTCCTCGTCGACGCCCTCTGCCGCCGCGCCGGCCTTTGGGAGCGCATCCACAACGAGCCCCTCGCTGGAGGTGCGCAAACGCACCGGCGCCGGTTTCTCCCCCGTGGCCAACATCGCCCAGATCATCTTTACTCTGACCAGCGGCGGGGCTTCTCTGGCCGACGCCGAGCGCATGGGCAAGGACCGGGTGCTGACGAGTCTGGTGGGCCTGGAGAAGGGAGCCGACGAGACCACGCTGGGGGAGTGGTTGCGGGCCCAGACCCCGGAGAGCGTCCGGGCTCTGCATCGCATCAATGCCGAGTTTGTGGACTGGTCCAGCCAGCAGGCCAAGCCGGGGCGTTGGTTGCACGGCGGAGAGGTGGAGAACTTTTTCGACGACACGGAAATCGAGTTGGAAGGACACAAGTTCGAGGCGGCGCGCATCAACTACAACGGCGACTGGGCCCGAGTTGGCAGACCCTCTGGTTTGGCCCCTGGCTGCTGGATGGCATCCTGGACGGGGCGACCGACGTGAGCGAGCACATGAAGGTGCTTCTGGACGAGCATCAACACCGTTGGGCCGAGCGGCCAAACTACTTCTACGCCGACAGTGGTTCGAGCGCGGGCAAGTTCCTCAACCGGATTGAACAGGGGCAGTTTAGCCGTTGGAGTGTCAGTTACAACAAGTGGACCGATAAGCTGGACAAGTTGGCGGCCGAGTTGCCCGAGAGCCAATGGAGCCCCATGCCGCCGGCGGGCCAAGCGCAGGAACAATATACCTGGGTCAAGCATCAGCCCGGAGAGTGCGCGCAGGTGCAGAAGTTTGCCACGGTACGCTGGAAGAAGGACGGCGACTTGATGTGGCGCTACGCTTACGTGGCCTGCCGAGCCGGGGAAAAGGACACGCCGCAAGCGGTCTTTGAGCGGCATCGCCTCAAGGGGGCCAAGGAGCAGGGCTTCAGCGACGTGCTCAGTGGCCTGGATTTGCACCATCCCCCTTGCCTGGACCTCATCGCCAATCAGGCCTTTTACGCCGTTGGGATGCTGGCCCACAACCTGTTGGTGAGCCTCAAAGTGCTGGACCTGCCTGATGAGGCGCAGGGTTGGCGGGTCCCCACCATCATTCGGCATCTGTTGACCGTGCCGGTCAGTGTGAGTCGGCACGCCCGCTATGAAGTGGCGCGCATCTGCGTGCCGGCGGGTTGGCTGCGGTGGTGGAGGCTCTTTGTGGACAAGTGGCTGCCCAAGCGCAAGGTCGGTCGGCCGGGACCTGGAGGTGGTGGACTCGGGCTAGCGGAAAACCTTCAGTCCAACTGCTGCAACTCGTCCGGCTGACGGGGAAGGTAGGGGTGTGCCCGCGCATTGCCCAGCAAGCGGGCGGACCGGCTGATCGCGTCATTCCACGACCAAAACTGCCTTCGGGAGGGACAAAGAGGCGCGACCCCGGCGTGTTCCGCTCCGAGATTAGCCAGCGGTCCCGGGACTCTCGTCAGCCGTACGACGTGCCGCGGCCTTGGCTAAGGATTCGGGTTTTCACCAAATCGCTTTTCATTTCTTCACCTGTGAAGGTTTAATTTCCATCGTGGCGGCCCTGAGCGTGGCGATGGCCAGGGCGGTGTCCCCGGCGGACTGGTTGGCCGCCAGGCGCACGTCGTTGTCGTCCCGCTCGGCCACCAGCAGATCGAGCAGAGAAGTGCCGCCCCTTTGATAGGCATAGGCCTTTGTCTTGCGCACCTGCTCGGACTTGGGCCGGATGCTCTGGCGGTACTGTGTCCACCGCCTGGAGGCGTCCTCGTAAGCCAGAATGGCCGTCGCAATCTCCGCAACCGCTTGGGCTTGGGCCTTTTCAAAGGCCAGGCGGGCTTGCTCGTGCGCCGCCTGGGCAAAGCGGATGTTGCCCCGGTTCCGGTTCCAGAGCGGAAGGGGAAAGCTGACGCCGAAACCGGTGGTGTTCGGCGAGTCGGGCGGATTATGCTCGTATTGGGCGAGCACGGTCGGGTCCGGGACGCGGTAGGCCCGCTGCAGGCGCAGGTCCGCTTCGGTTTTCCGCCAGGCCGCCTCGGCGGCAACCACATCCGGACGCCAGGTGCCCGCCGAGTTGGTGTTCCCCACTTCGGTCGAGGCGGCCAAGGTTTCGAGACGGTCCGCCAGGACGCAATCCGCCCTGGGCCGTGGCAGGCCCAGCAGCACCTCGAGGGCAACCCGCGCCTGCCCCGCGGCGGCTTCGGCCGCCCGCGCGTCCAATTCGAACCGCTCGGCGCTGATTTCGATCTGGCTCTTGTCCGAACTGGAGATCTCCCCCGCCTTGAAACGCGCCGCGGCCAGCGCCGCCTCCTGCCTTAGCGTGCCGGCCGATTGCATCAGCACTCGCACGTTCTCTTCGGCCTGGGCGGCCGCGATGTAAGCCCTGGCCACCCCGAGATCCAGCGTCCGCTTGGCGTCCAGGAACTGCGCTCTGGCGGCCTCAAACCCCGCCTGCGCCGACTCCTGCCGATGCCGTCGTTTGCCCCCAATCTCCAAGAGCTGATTGATGGCGAAAATGGTATCATAGCTTCGGTCCCAAATCCCGTTGCCGGCGGGCGTCGAGTTCGCATGGTTGTCCACATTGATCAAGGCGCTCGAAAGAGACAACGTCGGGTTCGGAAACTCGTGCGCGATGATCTTCTGGGCTGTGGCTGCATTCACCCCCACGGCGGCCCCCAGCAGGTCCCAATTCCGTTCCAAGGCCATCCGCTGCGCATCGGCCAGCGTGAGGCGCTTGAGGGCGCGGGCCTCTGCCGTGGCGCCGGCCGGCGCGTTGGTGGCCGGCTGAGCGCGGCCCGCTATAACCCCAGCCAACCCCACTATTGCCCACACCCCAACTCCCTCCTGCATCCGGCTCAAAAACCAGTTCCTCGTCCAAATCTCGTGCAGCAGGGCCGTCAGCATAATTACGATTGCCCTATAAAGTAATCATCCGCCCCTGCTTGTCCATTGGGCGAACTCTAGTTCTGATGTAGGGAAATGTACTACACGCGCATACTTCGCCCTTCGGACCTCACCGCTCATGCCTGCGTTCGTGCCAGCGGACGGCTTCGCGGATGAGTTCGGTCGCGCTGCCCAGGTTGAGCTTGTCCTTGATGCGGGCGCAGTAGGCCTGGACTGTCTTTACGCTGACCCGGAGCGTCTCGGCAATCTGTCGCGTGCCGCGTCCCTGGCCCAGAAGCTCAAAGACCTCCAGTTCACGGTCGCTCAGTTGTTCGGCCGGGGAGTGGGTCGCCAGGGTCTTGCCTTCAACGAACTGGGCGGCCAATGCGGCGGCGATGTCTTGGCTGACGTAAAGCTTGCCTTGCAGCACCTGGCGGATGGCGGCAATGACTTGTCGCGTCGTTTCCCGCTTCATGATGTAGCCCCGCGCTCCTGCCCGCAACGCGCGTTCCACGTAATGGGCTTCCTCGTGCATCGATAGGACCAATACAGCAACACCCGGGCTGCACCGCTTGAGGTCCTTGATCAACTCGATGCCCGAGGAGCCCTTCAAGCCGATGTCCACGATGGCAACATCGGGTTTCAAAGTGAGAATGGCCTGCATCGCCTGAGAGGCGTTGTCCGCCTCTCCGCAGACCGCCAGGTCCCCCTGTTGGTGGATCAGGTTGGTCAGCCACTCGCGCACCAGCGGGTGATCGTCGACCAGGAACACCGCCTTCTTCCGCCCCCCGGCTTCAACCAACTGGGTCTGATGAGTTTGCATGCTCGTCTGGTCTGGAGACCTTGGGTAATAAACACGTCACAATCGTTCCTCCGGTCGGAGCGGGTTCCACGGAAAAACTGCCGCCGATCATCGACGCCCGGTGCGCCATGATCCGTATGCCCAGGCCGCCCCCGGCCAAATGGGTTTCCGGCAAACCGACGCCGTCGTCTTCCACCGTCAACTTCAACACGCCGCCGCCTTCGGACAAAGTGATCTCGATGCGCTTGCATTTGCCGTGCTGCATGGCGTTGCGCACCGCCTCCTGCGCAATCCGATACAGATGCGTCGCCGTAGCGTCATCCTCGACCAGCACCGGCCTCTGGCAGACAAAAATGCAACGAAACCGGCCGCTCCGCGTGATATTGGCCGACAATTCCTGAAAAGCCCCCATAAGCCCCTCCGCCTCCATTTCCACCGGATAGAGTCCCCGGGCCAGGTTGCGGGCCAAATCAATGCCTTCCTCGACCAACTCGACCACCTTGGCCGCATCGGCCGCCTCGGGCAGAGTCTTGGCTGCCAATCGTTCGCCCAAAACCTGCCCTGCCAGGGCGGTGGCCGTCAGATGCTGGCAGAGATTATCGTGCAAGTCGTGCCCAATCCGCCGTTGTTCCCGCTCACTCACATCCAGGATTTCCCCCTCCAGCCTCTGGCGCTCTGCCATTTCCCGCCTCAGCGCCTGGGTCCTCTCCTGGACCCGGAGTTCCAAACTCCGGTGAAGCGACCGCAAACTGGTCAGGAGCCAAACCACAATAAAATAGAACACCATCAGGATGAGCGCGTTCCAGATGGGAATCCATGGTCTGGAATAGGGCGCTCCTGCCAGCTTGTCTCCGCCAATCCAAACAATGGCGCTCAGGACCGACATCAGCAAACCAAAACCTCGGCCCACAAACCAGGCCGCCAGCCCTACGTCCAGCAGATAAAACACCGAAAAAAGCATCTCATAGCCCGTCACGTAATCGATCGCCCCAATCACCGCCAGCATGGCCAACCCCGCCAGCACCAGCGTAGTGCGCGAACATCGCTCCAGTGTTGTCAGCAGATGAATCATGCGTTTGGGTCAAAAACCATTTCCGTCTTGACGGCCTGTGTTATCTTGCCCAGGGAAATCTGGTTGCCGCCGAAGGCATGATAGACCCTGACCCGGTGTGATTGTGAGAGGGGCTGCTGATCGAGGCTGCGCAGGGTGAACAGGGGCGACGACTCGTATCGCCTGCCGGCCCAACTCGAGGCATGGAAGGCGGCAAAGGCGGGCGCTTCGACAAGGAAGCCGCCGGGCGGCAGCTCAACCTGGCCACCGAGCCTCGAGCTGCAAACATAGGCCCCCGTGCCTGAGTTCACAATGACCTCGACCGCGCCCCAGCAATTCCGCAAGGTGGGGTGCGCCGCCGCTTTACTTTCGGAGGCCCAGATTTTTGTCGGCGCCGAGCGCTGTCGTGATGGAGGGGCGGCCGGGCAGAGCCCGCGCGAGACAACACCTCTCCCGCAGTCCCCGAGTCCTCCTTGTTGCGTCGGCCAGTTTGCAAAGAGCAACACCCCGAAAGCGCTCACCCAGGCGGTCGTCAGCCACAGGCAAACCACAAATCCCAAGGCAAGTCCTCCTCCAAAGCCAGATCCAGGTCATGCGCCAGCTCTTTGAGGCTCACCTGGCCCAACCGGACCAGTTGACTGTGGAGCACCGCGTAGGCGCTAAAGAGGACGAAACCTAGGACTAAAATCAGCATTTGCGCCAACATGGCCACCGGTTCGTGATGGTAGCAATGCTCCAGGTGGTAGAATTGCGTCAGCTCATTGAACGCCTTGTTCTCGATGCCCCAGCGCCGGTGACCGCCCTCATAGACGACCTGGACCGGATAGCCCGCCAAGCCCTCCGATGCCATCCACCACCAGTCGCTGGTCTGGGGTTGATGGGTCATTTTTCCGCCCACCATCTTGTGCTGGATCCACGTCTCCTGCGAGTGGACCACCCGCACTTTGCGGCCGTAGCTCTTGCTGAAGTTCAGGTCTTTGACCTCCCAGAGTTTGACGTGCCGGCCACGGGTTTCGTCGTCAAACTCCAGAGCGGGTTCTTGTCCGGCACTCAGGGCGCGCGCCTCTTGCAAGACCTCCATCCGTTCCTGTTTGAGCACGACGATCCAGGCCCAGCCCAGCTTCTCCACCGCCTTCAAAAAGGGGCCTTGCACATACCAACTGTCAATGGTCACGGCGTTGAAAAAGCGCACGCCGTAAAGCCGGCGAATCCGCCCCAGCAGGCGCAGGCCGGCCTGGGCTTCCTCTTCCCCGGGACCGATAGGCTCCACGTCCACCAGCACGTTGAACTTGGGCCCGTTGATCTGGGCAAAGACATACCGGTGGTAGTATTCGATCACCGTGTGTTTTTGGCCTTGGTCGTCGGTCTCTTGAATCTCCCTCTGGCAGCAGCACGGACAGCAGCGACTGCGACTGTGGAAGTGTTCGTTGGCGTCCAAACTCAGGAGCAGCAGGCCGTTGATTTTACAGCTCTCCAGCGCCTTGTTGGCCTTGAGGTTCTTGTTCACCCCGGCCAGG
>CAVQND010000066.1:0-59593 GCA_963713735.1 uncultured bacterium | reverse complement strand
CTACCTTCCCCGTCAGCCGGACGAGTTGCAGCAGTTGGACTGAAGGTTTTCCGCTAGCCCGAGTCCACCACCTCCAGGTACCGGCCGACCGACCTTGCGCTTGGGCAGCCACTTGTCCACAAAGAGCCTCCACCACCGCAGCCAACCCGCCGGCACGCAGATGCGCGCCACTTCATAGCGGGCGTGCCGACTCACACTGACCGGCACGGTCAACAGATGCCGAATGATGGTGGGGACCCGCCAACCCTGCGCCTCATCAGGCAGGTCCAGCACTTTGAGGCTCACCAACAGGTTGTGGGCCAGCATCCCAACGGCGTAAAAGGCCTGATTGGCGATGAGGTCCAGGCAAGGGGGATGGTGCAAATCCAGGCCACTGAGCACGTCGCTGAAGCCCTGCTCCTTGGCCCCCTTGAGGCGATGCCGCTCAAAGACCGCTTGCGGCGTGTCCTTTTCCCCGGCTCGGCAGGCCACGTAAGCGTAGCGCCACATCAAGTCGCCGTCCTTCTTCCAGCGTACCGTGGCAAACTTCTGCACCTGCGCGCACTCTCCGGGCTGATGCTTGACCCAGGTATATTGTTCCTGCGCTTGGCCCGCCGGCGGCATGGGGATCCATTGGCTCTCGGGCAACTCGGCCGCCAACTTGTCCAGCTTATCGGTCCACTTGTTGTAACTGACACTCCAACGGCTAAACTGCCCCTGTTCAATCCGGTTGAGGAACTTGCCCGCGCTCGAACCACTGTCGGCGTAGAAGTAGTTTGGCCGCTCGGCCCAACGGTGTTGATGCTCGTCCAGAAGCACCTTCATGTGCTCGCTCACGTCGGTCGCCCCGTCCAGGATGCCATCCAGCAGCCAGGGGCCAAACCAGAGGGTCTGCCAACTCAGGGCCCAGTCGCCGTTGTAGTTGATGCGCGCCGCCTCGAACTTGTGTCCTTCCAACTCGATTTCCGTGTCGTCGAAAAAGTTCTCCACCTCTCCGCCGTGCAACCAACGCCCCGGCTTGGCCTGCTGGCTGGACCAGTCCACAAACTCGGCATTGATGCGATGCAGAGCCCGGACGCTCTCCGGGGTCTGGGCCCGCAACCACTCCCCCAGCGTGGTCTCGTCGGCTCCCTTCTCCAGGCCCACCAGACTCGTCAGCACCCGGTCCTTGCCCATGCGCTCGGCGTCGGCCAGAGAAGCCCCGCCGCTGGTCAGAGTAAAGATGATCTGGGCGATGTTGGCCACGGGGGAGAAACCGGCGCCGGTGCGTTTGCGCACCTCCAGCGAGGGCTCGTTGTGGATGCGCTCCCAAAGGCCGGCGCGGCGGCAGAGGGCGTCGACAAGGACTTGGCCTCCGTGGGCCGTGGCCTGGTCGGAGTTGGTCAACTGGATGTGCAGCTTGGTTTTTCGCTTTGTAAAGAGCGGCATGGCACAATATCACCATATAGATGATATTCTGTCAAGCCCTTTTTCACCTAAAATTGCATTTTTCTTCACCAGGCTAATGATTCGGGAATCCCTCAATCATGGCGGAGGCTGGGCAGGTGGCAGGGCGTTGGGGCCAGGAAGCGAGGCGTAGCGGCGTCTCGGTCCCGATTCGGAATCGGGACTGGAGAGAGTTTCCGGGTATGGCGGCGCTCTGCCGAGACGCCGCTACGAAAGGGCGGTTCAAGTCTTTGGCCGTTGGCCGAACAGGGCCGTCCCGATGCGGACCATCGTTGCGCCTTCCTCGATTGCGACCTCGAAATCGCCGGTCATGCCCATGCTCAAGCAGGGCAGGGGGGCGCCCAGGAGTTGCTCGCACTGGTCCTTGAGTTCGCGGAGTTGGCGGAAGTGCGGGCGCGCTTTTTCCGGGTTGGGCGTCCAGGGGGGCACGGTCAT
Organism: uncultured bacterium; assembly: GCA_963713735.1. Taxonomy (GTDB): domain Bacteria; phylum Verrucomicrobiota; class Verrucomicrobiia; order Limisphaerales; family UBA8199; genus CAVQND01. The sequence goes on along the minus strand of CAVQND010000066.1, from coordinate 57,733 downwards.
GAGGCCGTGAATCTCCAGGCGGGGCAGGGCGTTGATTTGGCTGAACTCGCTCAGAAGCCGCTCGGGGCTATAGCCGAATTTGCTGGCTTCGCCGGCGGCATTGACCTCGAGCAGGATGGGCATGGTCCTGGCCGCCTGGTCGGCGCGCTTATTGATTTCCTGGGCCAGGTGGAGGCTGTCCACGCTTTGAATCATCTCGAACAGCTCGACTGCGTCCCGGCATTTATTGGTTTGCAGATGGCCGACCAGATGCCAGTGCAGCCGGCCCGGGCACAAGGGGATCTTGGCCTTGGCCTCCTGGACTTTGTTCTCGCCGAAAAGCGCCAGGCCGAGCTTCGCCGCCTCGGCGACCGCCTCGGGTGGCTGGCCCTTGGTCACCGCAATGAGAGCGACGGTCCCCGGGGCGCGCCCCGCCCGCGCGCAGGCCGCGGCCATCCGCTGCTGAATTGCCTTGAGATTTTCCGCCAGGTCCATGCCCGGAAAATAGCGCGGACACCTGCGCCTGAACAGTTATTTATCCAAGTTGATAGGCCGCGCGGCGGGTGGCGATTCCGCGCGCGGCGAAGTCCCGCTCGAAATCGGTCAACAGCCCGGCCAATTCCGCGGGCGTATCCACGGGCCGGAAGGCCGGGCTGGCGGCAAAGACAGCAGTCATTTGCTCGAAATAGGGCGGGTCATCGGTGCGCAAATAAACCGTGCCGCCCGGCGCGAGGGCCTGGGCGGCCAGCGCCGGAAACCGCTCGTTGATCAGGCGGTGGCGGCGGTGTTTGCGTTTGGGCCAGGGATCGGGAAAATAGACATGCAGCGCGCACGCCGAGCGCGGCGGCAGGAGGTACTCCAGGAAATAGGCCGACTCGATGCGCACCCCTCGCAAGTTCGCCAGTCCGGCGCGCCGCCCTTTGCGGTCCAGCTTGCGCAAGCGGCCCAGCAGCCGTTCCACGCCGATGAAATTGCGCTCGGGATGCCGCGCCGCGTATTCCGCCAGGAACGACCCGTCCCCGCTGCCCAGCTCGACCTCGAGCGGTTGGGGCTTGGAAAAGAGCGCGGCCAGCTCGATTCGCTCGAGGATGGAAGTCAAAGGGTAAATCATGAAAAGACATGTCACCTAAGTCAGTAAACCAGAACCAGCGCCGTGGCGCTTTCGGTCTCTTTCACTACGTCCTCGAATTTCCGGTCCTTGGGCGGATACGGCTCTTTGAGCTTTGAGGAAATTTCCGGCAGGCTTTCGAGCAACACGCTCAGCACGGAGCTTTTCACCGCGTAATTGACGTTCTGCGGAAGCGAGCCGGTGCTTTTGAGCGCGGCAATGTCCGCCGGCCTGGCCTCTACGATGCCCACGACGTTGCCGTACTGGTTGACCAGCGGCCCGCCGGAATTGCGGGGTTGAACGGCGGCGCTGATTTGAAACTCGCGCGGGTCGCCTTGCGCCCCGGTCAAGCTGCTGATCTCCCCTTGGGTGACCTTCGGGGCAAAGCCTTGCAAGTCGATGTTCGGAAACCCAATCGTGAAAACTGTCTCGCCGAGTTTCGTTGCACGACTCGGCGCGACTGGAACGGCAGGGAACTTTCCGTCGGCTTTGAGGACCGCCACGTCGTTGACCTTGTCGGCGCTGACCAGCTTGGCGGGGAGCGTCCCCTTTTCCGTTCTTATCACGATGCGGGCCGCGCCTTCGACGACATGAAAACTGGTGGCCAGGCAGCCGTCCTCCGTGACAAAGAAGCCGCTGCCGCTCGACCGCGGGGCTTGCTCGCCTGAGGGGGGCGCCGACGGGTCGGCCGCGCGGGCCGTATCGGCGGTTTCGGTCCTGGGGACGAATCGCGAGGAGCGCCGCTGGGCCTCGGCGATTTCCTCCCTGGTCATATCCGCAGCCAGGAGGTCCCGCCAACGGGAACCGCCGACGCCGCCCTGCAAGGCCGCCAGGTTAAACCATTTATAGGCTTCGATGTTGTCCTTGGCCACTCCGATGCCATCCTCATAGCAGAAGGCAAGGCTTATCTGGGCATGTGCATTTCCCTGCTCGGCGGCCTTGCGATACCACTTCACGGCTTGGGTGTAGTCCCTTTCAAGGCCTTGTCCCTCGGCGTAGCAGACGCCCAGGTTGTACTGGGCCGAAGGGTTCCCCTGTTCCGCAGCCTTGCGATACCACACGGCGGCCTCGGTGTAGTCTCGGGTCACGCCGTTGCCTTCCTCATAGCAGAAGGCAAGGCTCATCTGGCCAAAAGCGTTTCCCTGCTCGGCGGCTTTGCGGAACCATTTTACCGCCTCAGCGCAGTCCTTGGTCATGCCCTGCCCCAGGTAATAGCAGACCGCGAGGTTGCACTGGGCCTGGGTGTCTTCCTGCTCCGCAGCCTTGCGCCACCACTTCACGGCCTCGGTGTAGTCCTTTTCAACGCCCTCTCCCTCGGCGTAGCAGACGCCGAGGTTGTATTGGGCCAAAGGACTCCCCTGCTCGGCGGCCTTGCGATACCACTTCACGGCCTCGGGGTGGTCCTTTTCAACGCCTTGTCCCCTGGCGTAGCAGACGCCGAGGTTGTACTGGGCGTCAACGTTTCCCTGCTCGGCGGCCTTGAGATACCACCTGGCCGCCTCGGCGTAGTCCTGGGCTACGCCACTGCCCCAGTAATAGCAGAGCCCCAGGCTGAACTGCGCGCCGGCATTGCCCTGACGCCGGACTCGCTTCCTCCTTAGCCTGGGGACGTTGAGACTGATGCCGGGCCGGCGTTGGTCTGCGCATGAAATCCACCGGACCCATTGTCCGCTTGGGCGTTCGGGGCAGGCGAATTGGTCTTGGATGGCTGCACCGAGGCCACTGACCGGGGCGCAGGAATTATGGAAACCAGCAAAGCTCCCAGAAAGGCGCTGTACCCGATGTGCCATGGCTTTTGCATGAGGCGAATTCTAATTCCGTGCCGCCGTGTGGCAAGCAGGAATTACCTCGGTGGAACAGTGGTCGGGGCGGTGAGATTCGAACTCACGACCTCTTGTACCCGAAACAAGCGCGCTAGCCAGGCTACGCTACGCCCCGAACCTGGGCAGAAGACGATGGCGGTCTTTCGCACAATTTGCAACCTCAAAATGAGAAAATTCAGGTTTCAGCGCAGGGCCGGTGACAAAGTCGCCGAAACGGGCCCCATTCTCTGTAGGAGACGACGTGAGGAGTCTCTGATCAATGGCCTCCGAGGGGCGGAGGCTTTCGCTGTGCCCCAAACTTAATCAGAGACTCCTCACGTCGTCTCCTACAATGGTTTGCGGAGGAGTTTGTCAATGGCCCTGAGGTCTCAACGCGTCCACCGCCTCCTGGACGGCCTGGGCGAGCACCGTCCAAACCCTCCCTCACGGCCTCCTCGGGAATCGTCAAGGGCGGCGCAATTTTCACCGTCTGTCCCCAGGCGCCGACCGGGCAGAAAAACAAGAGTCCTTTATGGAAGCAGCGTTCGACGATGTCGTGGGCCAAATCGTGGTTTGGCTCCTTCCTGCCGGGCTGGGTCATTTGCAGGCCGCCGACCAGGCCGCGGCAAGTCCAGCGGCCGACGACCTCCGGGTGCCGGCGCTGGATAGCGGCCAAGCCGGGCGCCAGGACCTTCTCCATCCGGGCGGCATTGGCCGGCAGGTCCTCGGCCAGGAGCTTGCGGAGGTTGGCCAGGGCGGCAGCGCAGCAGACGGGATTGCCGGTATGGGTGCTGGTCATCGAGCCGGGCGGGAACTGGTCCATGATTTCAGGACGGCCAATGACGGCCGAGAGCGGCAGCGAACTGGTGATGCCTTTGCCGCAACAGATCAAATCGGGCGTCACGCCGTAGTGCTCGAAGGCCCACAATTTGCCGGTGCGCCCGAAGCCGGACTGGACTTCGTCGAAGATCAACAGCGCGTCGTTCGCCTTGCACCAGGCGGCAAGCTGGCGGATGTACTCGACTGGCGCGAAGTCCGGGCCGACGCCCTGGTAAGTTTCAAACATGACGCCCGCGACGTTCTCGGGCGGCACGCCCTTCTTCCCGGAGGGTCTCCAGGAAAAGATCGAAACGCGTGTCTTCCGTCCAGTAGCCGTCCGGAAAAGGGACCTGCACGATGGCGGGGTCTTCGTTGACAATCCAGCCTTTTTGCCCGGGAATCCCGCCGGCCTGTTGAGCGCCGAGGGTCCGGCCATGAAAACCGCGTTCGGCGCCGACCAGGGCTATTTTCTTGGTGCCCCCTTTGCGGATGCCATGGGCGCGCGCGAGCTTGAGGGCGCACTCGGTGGCCTCGGAGCCGGTGGTGAGCAGGAAGACCTTGCCCAGCTCCGGCGGGGCGAGCCGGACCAGTTCTTCCACCAGGTCGGCGCGTTGCCGGCTGGGAAAGACGTAATTGTGCAGCAGGCCGCTGTTGACCTGCTCGATGATGGCGCGGCGGACCTCGGGCGCGCCGTGGCCGGAATTGGCCACGAGCACGCCGCTGCTCCAATCCAGCCACTGGTTGCCATATTTGTCATAGACGAAAATGTCTTCGGCGCGGTCCCAGACCAGCGGGGGCTGTCCTCGCATGGATTGCGGCTCGAACCGGTGCAACCGTTGGAGCGTCGCCACCGAGTCGGGGTGCGGCAACGGCGTGAGGATGCGGCGGTACTTGGTTTCGACCCGGGGAACCGCGCGGGGAGTGATGCTGAATTCTTTGCCCATGGATGATTGAGATAGCGCCTTCTGTACACCCGCTCGAACACCTTCCCTTCCGCGGCCCGGTTCGGATCACGATGGTGATGCCGTCCTGGCCGAAGCGGGCGGAGACTGTGGCCCCTTGGCCGGCCTGGAGATACTTGAAATTGAGATCCCGCACCAGGCGGGCGGCGTGGATGATGGCGACAGTGATTCGCGCCTCCTGGGCGGTGGGGTAAAGGCCTGCCAGGCTCTGGCGGCTGGCGCCCAGGAACTTCACCCGGCAAATCGCCGCCAGTCCCGCCGTCAGGCTGTCCACGCCGTAGCCCACATAAGCTTGGGTGCCGTCGGGCCGCTTGACATCGCGGGTGAAATGGTTGTTGGCGGTGCGGCTGCCGCCGCCCTGGTTCCACCAGCGCAGGCCGCGGTATTGCTGGTCGCTCTCGATCTTGCCGCAGGTCCCGACGATTTCGTGGCCTTGATTGACCGGTCCCTCGAAATCGGGCGGGGTAATCCAGTTGTTCAGGAAATGGATGCTCATGCCGTTGTCGAAATCCACGCGCACTTGCACGGCGTCGTAGGCGTTGATGCCGTCGCGGACCAGCCGTTTCTTCTGGCCCACCGCGGTGAGCGAGACCGGTTTGCTGTGGTAGTAGTGGCAAATCAAATCCACCCAGTGCGGTCCGACGTAGGTGAACGGGTCGCTCTGCTCGGCCCATTTGAAGGTGCTGGCTTCGAGACCTCGAGCGGTTCCTCCAGGTAGGCCACCCCGTAGAGCGGCTCGCCGATGCGATGGCGGAGGTCCTCGCGAATCCGCAGATGGTCCGGGTCGTAGCGTTTGTGCATGTCCACCGCCACGATTCGATCCTTCCTTTGTGCCAACTCGATAATCCGGTCGGCCTCGTCCAGGTCCAGGCACATCGGCTTTTCAGTGAGAATATGCGCGCCGGCCTCGAGCCCCGCCAGAATCACCTCCGTGTGCAAAGGGTCCGGCGTCGCTACTGCCAGGACGTCCAGGCCGGGGAAATCGCGCAGGACCTCCAGCCACGGCTGCTCGCCCCAATAGGCCCGAGGCGCCAGGCCGGTCCGCCCGTGGAAATCGGCCTGGGCGCGGCGGGCGGATTTCTCCGTGCGCGTTGCCACGGCGGCAAGCTCAAAGCGGATGGGCGCCAAGTCGCGCGCCCACTCATCGAGGCCAAGACGCCCCAGTTGAGGGCTGATGCCGCTGCGCTGCAAATCGGCATAAGCCCGCGCGTGCACGTCCCCGCCGAACATCCCTGCGCCAATCAGCGCCAGTTTGATGCTGCCTTCCATCGTGGCACCGAGTGTAGAGTGTCGGGGGACGAGTGTCGAGTGTCGGGGGGGGCGAGTGTTCTCTCTCCCTGGAGTCAGCCATTAGGCCAACTTCGCCGCTGGCGTCTCTGGATTTCTTTGAGTTGTCTTACGGTCATCCGGTCGTGGTCCCGATTCATTGCTTCTTTGGCGCGGATCAACGCCTCAAGGCCGAGAATCCTGCAATTGCCACAAGGCAATTCCACTTCGATGCTGTGCTCAAAGACGCTCTCAAAATCTCCGACGCCCAGGACTTCACCGAGGCAATCAACAATGCCCAAATCGGTCTTCAGATAAAGATTCTTCGGGCTGGCGCACTGCTCCGGTGTCAGGGCAAGTGGCAAGTCCGGCCTGGAACGATGCGCCGAATGCAGCCCCGCGAGCGCCTTGTGGATTCGCTTGAGGTTCGTCTCATTGAACCGGCAGCAAATGTCCAGGTCACGTGTAACCAAAGTAACGCCATGCGCCACGGCGGCGAATCCGCCGATCAAAACGAACTCGACTTGCGCCTCAATCAATCTGCGCGTCAGTTCGCTAAGGTTTTGCATTCCGTTTCTCCATCGCGGCGCGGAGGGAATCAGCGAAACGCAAGGCATCATCATTGGCCTGCATCCGTTCCCACGGTGTTCTTGCCAGGCTGTCCTCAAGCAACGAAACGTCCATGTCGTCGTCCCTGGCGGGGCGCCAGACCGTCGCGGCTTCACGCATAGTCGGGTCACTCTGCCGCTCTTCCGCCATAATTTGATTTCATAGTGTCAGGTTCGCAGGCGGGCAGGATGGCGTCAAGCGTTGCCGGTTATGCGGTTACTTGGAGGACCTGGCGCAACAGGGGCCCGGGAGCGGGCCGTCGCGCAAGCTCACCGGTCCCCACCCCATGGCGAACTATGCGATGGGTCGGCCCTTTTGCCGGGCGAGGGCCTCTTTCCGGTTGAGGCAGCGCAAGACCCGGTTGGCTCCCACGCAATTTCCGACCGCCGCCAGCCCCATGCGCCGCCACCGCTCGCCGGCACCCCCGGGGTAGCCCAAAACCGTCAAAAAAAACCGGGAACATTTGCCCTTGCCACTGGGCCCCTCTGGCATCATCCGAGCATATGTGTACGAGCGAAAACCAATTCTCCCTCACCCACGCAGCGTTAATAACCGGCGGGGCGGCAAAAAGGCAGTTTCTTATCAGTTTTTGACCCCCTTTCCGCGTCCCCCGTTGCGCAGTTGGGCGGGTTACCGGGGCTGCATCGCGATCCCTTCGACCGCATGTTGGTTTGCCAGGCAAAAGCTCATAGTCTGACGCTCGCCTCCTCCGACTTTCTCGTCAGACAATATCCCGTCGCGCTGCTTTGAGCGGGCAAGCGCCGGGCTTGGCACTGGAAAGCTTTCGCGCTCAGGTGCTTTCGGGGGCGCAACGAAGTCCGGCTCGATCTTTGTGGACCGGTTCGGGACTTTGAATCTATCCTGCCGCCGATGATCGGGACCATTCTGAACGTGGCGGGAATTCTGATTGGCGGCATCGCCGGCTTGAGCCGGTGCCGGGCGCTCTCGGCGGCGACCGAGTCGAATCTAAGAGTGATTCTGGGGGCTTTCACAGTGTATTACGGTTTGCGGCTGACGTGGCTGAGCCTCGGGGGTTCGTTTGGGCAGATCTTCAAGCAGGTCTTCATCGCCGTGCTGGCTCTGATCCTCGGCAAGCTGGCGGGGCAGTCCCTCCGCCTGCAGCCGATGTCCAATCATCTTGGCCGGAGGGCGCGCCAGAGGATTGATGCGGCCCGGCCGGAGGACCCGCGCAGCTTGAGCGAGGGTTTTAAGGCCTGTGCGGCCCTCTTTTGCGCCGCGCCCCTTGGCGTGGTGGGCGCCTTGGAGGACGGCCTGTCTGGATACTTCTATCCGCTCGGAGTCAAGGCGGCGATGGATGGGCTGGCCACCATGAGTTTTGTCCTGGTGTTTGGCCGTGGGGCGATGTTGTCGGCCTTGCCGGTGCTCGCCTTGCAAGGCACGCTGACGCTGGTCGGCAGGCAGTTTTTGAAGCCCTTTTTGGAGGCGCAGAACCTGGCGGATTCGGTCAATGCCGTCGGCGGGCTGCTGGTTTTTTCAGTGGCCCTGGTCATCCTGGGTTTGAAGAGAATCCAGTTGGCGGACTATCTGCCGAGCCTGGGGTTTGCTCCGCTGCTGACCTGGCTCTGGAAGTAATAATGGGGTCAACACCCCATTGTTGCTTCGCGGCAGGCAATTTAAGGTAGTATCATGCAATACGTGCTCACCTCCCGGCTTTTGGGCTCTTCGGACCTCAACGCCAGCCCCACTTTCAACGTCGTCATAGCCTACGAAGATTTCGACACCGGCAAGCATGCCAGGAAGACCTACGATTTCCTGGTCGAGAACCTCGGGCCGCAATGCCACTTCACCAACCAGATGTGGAAGTTTGACGTGTTGCGCATCCCCAAGCTCCGGGAGATGGCGGCCAATGATGCCGTCCTGGCCGATCTTATCATTGTCTCCAGCCACGGAGGCGAGGAATTGCCGGGACCCGTCAAGGCCTGGCTCGAATCCTGGCTGGCCCAGAAAGGCAACCCCATCGCCTTAGTGGCCCTGTTCGACTGCCCGCCTGAGGAGTCCCTCGAAGACCCGGCGCATCCGAACCTACCTTGCCGAGGCCGCCAGGAAGGCCGGCCTCGAGTTCTTCGCCCAGCCGGATGATTGGCCAGACCGCAGAAATGGAGACGGCCCGTTCCGATTTCGACACGATTCCGACCGGAACGGCAGCAGGACCTTGTCCACCCTGGCCGGCGTGGTGCAGCAGGACCTCAGTTTCCCACGCTGGGGAATCAACGAGTAGGGGCAAACCCCGCAGCCCTGAAATCCGAAGTTCGAGGTTCGAAGTCCGAACATCGAAAAGGCCGTGCTCCAAACAGGAAGAGAACCGCGAATGGACGCGAATGGACGCGAATCACGGGAAACGGTAGAGCCGGTTGCAAGATTAACCGCAAAGAACGCAGAGATCACAAAGAAATGGCTTGTTTCTCTCGGGTCTTTGCATTCTTTGCGTTCTTTGCGCGGTTCGTTCTGCTTCGGAGCTTTGCCAGCCCGAATATTTGACGATTCCCAGAAGGCGCGAAAGCTCCGTGAGGAGCGCCATCTTTGTAGAAACGCCAGCCAGCCGAGCCTTTCTCAAGCTCCTTTAGGAGCGGCATGTGCGTGGACGTTGCTGTTTTGGCGTAACATGCCGCTCCTAACGGAGCTTTGCTGAACCGGCGCGTGGGCAACTTGCCCGAGCGTGTACCACTCTCTGCCTGGATCTTCTATCCGCGGTTTCCTTTGAAAAAGGGAGGAGAACAGAGCCTCCTTACGTCGGCTCCTACAGAATCTTGAATCAGCCGTGCCCCCGGGTGAAATTGCGCGCAATTAAGGATTTACAATCCAGAGTTTTCAATCTACAATCGCGCGTTGGAGCAGGCTGAAGGCTGCGCTGCTGGCAATGGGGTGAATTTTTGGGCAGGTTCATCGTCATTGGATGTGGCGCATGTATTGATGAGCATTATAGATTTATTGTTGAGCAAGAAGCTGCTCACGGCGGAGCAACTGCGCGAGGCGGCTGCATTGCTGGAGGCGCAAGGGTTGCGGCTGGATCATGCGATTATTCAGCTTGGGCTGCTGAGCGAGCGCCAGCTTTTGGAGGTGATGGGCGAATGCCTGAAAATTCCGCTGGCCAACCTGAGCGAGACGGTCATCGATGCTGAGACGCGGCAGGCGCTGCCGACAAAGTTCATTTTTCGCAAGCGGCTGGTTCCGATTTCGCGCGAGGACGGCACGCTGGGGGTGGCTACCAGCGATGCTTTCGACCTGAGCGTGTTCGACGACATCCGGTTGCTGACGGGCCTCCAGGTCAAGCCGTTCCTGGCGACGCGCGACGAGATCGAGAAGCTAATCAAGGCCCACTACGGGGTTGGCGGGGACACCATTGATGAGATGGTGGGCACCGAAGGGCTCGGGACGGCCCGCCCGAGCGGGGAGAGCGGCGAGGATCTCCTGGAGATGGCCCAGGAAGCCAGCGTGATCAAGCTGGTAAACGAGATCATCGTCGAGGCGATTCACGAGCGGGCCAGCGACATCCATGTCGAACCCTACGAGCACGAGCTGTCGATTCGCTACCGGATTGACGGCGTATTGCAGCAGGCGTCGGTTCCGCCGCAGATTCACCAGTTCCAGGCGGCCATCATCAGCCGCATCAAGATCCTGGCCAGCCTGAATATCGCCGAACGACGGGTGCCCCAGGACGGGCGCATCAATTTCCAGGTGGGCGGGCGCCAGATCGATGTCCGCGTGAGCGTGATTCCCATGCTCTTCGGCGAAGGGATAGTCATGCGCATCCTCGACAAGGCGAGCGTGCTCTTTACGCTGACGGAGCTGGGGATGGATGAGCCGACCTTCAAGTGTTTTAAGGGCCTGATTGACCGGCCGCACGGCATCATCCTGGTGACCGGTCCGACCGGGAGCGGGAAGACGACCACGCTTTATGCGGCCTTGAATGCCATTGTGGGACCGGAGCTGAAAGTGCTCACGGTGGAAGACCCGGTGGAATATCATCTGCAGGGGGTGAACCAGATTCCCGTGGACCAGAAGGTCGGAATGACCTTCGAGCGCGGGTTGCGCGCCATCCTGCGCCACGACCCGGACGTGGTGATGATCGGCGAGATTCGTGATTTGGAGACCGCTCATGCGGCCATCCAGGCGGCCCTGACCGGGCACCTGGTTTTTTCGACGTTGCACACCAACGATGCCGGGTCGGCGCCGATGCGTTTAATTGATATGGGAGTCGAGCCGTATCTGGTCAGCAGCACGTTGATTGGCGCGATGGCCCAGCGCCTGGTTCGGAAGATTTGCCCCCACTGCAAGCGGGCCTCCGCCCCGGAACCGGCCAAGAGCCCGTCTGATTTCAAGCCCGCCCCCGGGGAAGTCCTCTGGCAAGGGCAAGGATGCGAGGCCTGCCGCAACACCGGCTATCGCGGCCGGAGCGGTTTGTATGAACTGATGGTCATGAGCGATGCCATAGCGGACAAGATCATGAAACGCGCCCCGACCTTCGAGGTGGTCCAGACGGCGCGGGCCAGCGGGTTGCGGCTCTTGCGGGAAGACGGCTGGTGCAAGGTGCGCGCGGGGATTACGACGATTGAGGAGGTGCTCAAATGCACGGCGGTGTAGCGGAAATGAATTAAATGGCACCCGATCTGCTTCACAGCGACGCTTGAAAGAATCATGGGCGAATTTGAATACACGGCCAAGTCAGCCCAGGGAGAGACGGTGATCGGGACGCTCAACGCCGATAGCGAGGCGACGGTGCTTCGGGTATTGGAGGAGAAGGAGTTGTTTCCAACCGTGATCCGGAGCCTGGCGGGGGGGCCGAGCAGAGGCAAAAACGGCTCAAAGGCCGGATTCCGAGCCGCGACTTGGGGATAATGTACAGTCAATTGGCCGACTTACTTGGCTCGGGGGTGCCGCTGTTGCGGGCTTTGAAGTCACTGGTCAAATCGACCATCAATCCCCGGTTAAGGGAGGTGTTGAAGGAGATTCAGGGGGCGGTGGCGGATGGGAAGTCGCTCACCGAGGCCCTGCGGCAGCATCCGCAGGTTTTTTCACCGTTGCACATTGCGATGATCCAGGCCGGTGAACGGGCGAGCTTTCTTGAACAGGTCTTGCGGAGTTTGGCGGAGTTTCTCGAGCGGTTGGATGAGCTGCGCAGCAAGGTGTCCGGGGCCATGATCTATCCGGCTTTGCTGACGGTAGTTGGGGTGGTGGTGATGCTCGGGGCGATGATTTTCTTTGTCCCCCGTTTTGAGCCGCTGCTCAGCGGGGTGCATCAGACGGTGCCGACGCGATTGCTGTTCGCCTTTAGCCATTTGGTGCGGGGCTACTGGTATTTATTGGTCCTCGGGCTGGGAGGCGGGGCCGGTCTTTTATGGTCCAGCCTCAACAGCGCGGGGGGCGGCGTTGGCTGGAGCGTTGGCGGTTCAAAGTGCCGGTGGTGGGGTCGGCCTTGCGGATGGTGGCGATCACGCGCTTTTGCCGGATTTTGGGGACCATGCTGGCCAATGGGGTGCCTTTGCTCCAGGCGCTGAGCATCAGCAAGGACTCGACCGGCTCTCCCATGCTGGCGGACCGCGTGGCATTGGCCGCCGAGAACGTCCGGGCCGGCAAGCCCTTGACCGAACCGCTGGCGGCAGGAGGGATGTTTCCGGAGCAGATTGTCGCGATGATCAGTGTGGCCGAGGAGTCCAATCAGTTGGAGAAGGTCCTGGTGCATATTGCCGACACGGTGGAACGTCGCACGAACCGGCAGGTGGATCAGGCGGTCCGGTTGGTCGAGCCGCTGATTTTGTGCGGAGTGGCGGCGGCCGTCGGCTTTTTGGCGATGGGATTGTTGCTGCCGATCTTCACGATGGCTAGCACGTTGAGTGCCAAATGAATTTATGAATATTTCCGACTTGAAAGCGTCAGATGGAAGACCTGATTATTGAGTCTGACAATATGGTGCTTAAGCATAACTCTCGAGCGTCGCGCCCCGTGTCCGCGGCAGGGGGTTTCACGCTGATTGAAATCCTGCTGGTGATTACCATCATCCTGATGCTGGCCGGGGCGTTGGTGGTTTATGTGTTGCCGCAACAAAAAGGGGCTGAAAAGAACACCACCCGGCTACTGTTGAAGCAGGTTCAGTCCGCCCTGGATACCTACCGGCTGAATCTCGGGCAGTATCCGACCGAGGAACAAGGCGGGTTGGGGGCCCTGCTGGTAAAACCCACCTTCGAGAACGAGAAATTGGGGGAAAAGTGGCAGGGGCCCTATCTGAAGCCCGGCACCAAACTCGAGGATGCCTGGGGGAACAAGATTCGCTACGAATTGGTGGACAAGACCGTGCAAACGGAACCTGGCGCGCCGGATTACAAGCTCTATTCGGTCGGTCCGGACGGCATTCCGGACACGGACGACGATATCAAGCTTTTCGATGACAAGAACACCGGCAAGGACGCCAAGACGGTGTTGGACGACACCACCAGCTCAAGGCGGGAGCGCAGGCAAGTGACCGGGAGAGAGACCCTTTTGCCGATGCACCTGGCTCAAAATCAACTGCGGCGCGGCCGGCGGGGTTATTCCCTGGTCGAGTTGCTGTTGACTATGTCTTTGCTCCTGCTCTTCACCGGGCTTGGCGGTGGTGAGCCTCAATACCCTGAACCAACGGTTGACCTTGACGGAGGGAGCCGTTCGCTTTGAAACCCTGTTGCGGTTCGCCCGGGCAGAGGCGGCCCACTCCGGAAGGCGGGTCCGGCATCAATTTTGTCCAGGATACCAATCAAGTCGAGACGACCACCCAGCTCAACACCAATCAAGTTGACACGGCCACCCAGCTCAACCATGTCGAGTTGACCTGGGAACCCAATCCGGCGGGCCAACCGGATGTGTTCCAGGACCTGCTGACGATCCAGTGGGGTGTTGACCAGGTCAATGAGACTGGTCGGAGTGTCGGCGGTTCGGCTGGTCGACAACGCGGAATCGCAACCCGCCGCCGATGAACAGGGCGAGCCGGCTGTGGATGAGGCCAGTCCCGAGGATGCGCGTTCTGGCGCCGCCGCCGAGCATTACTTTTAATCCCAATGGCTCATGTGATTCTGCGGAGATCACCCTGGCAGATCGCGGAGGCGAAGGAGGCTCGGCGCGTGATCGTGCGGATTGAAGGCTTCACCGGTTGCGTCTGGCGCCTGGACCCGCCCGAAAAGGAGGCGGGCGCAACCCCAGACGCGCAGCCACAGAGCGACCTGCCTGCCCCGCCTGAAAGCAGGCAATCCAATTGAAAAGTGCGCCCTATTCACCGAACATGCGGCTGCCGAGGCTCGGTCTTGCTGGAGGTGGTGCTGGCGCTGGCTCTTTTTGTCGCGGCCTCCACGGTCATCACGAGCGCGTTGAGCGCCTCGGTGGATGAGACGGAACGACTGCGGCTCAACGCGCACGCGAGCAACCTCGCAGCCACTATCCTGTCCGAAATGCAGATGGGCCTGCAGGCGGTCGAATCCAGCGGCCCCAATGCCTTTGACCCTCCCTTTGCAGAGTGGACCTGGCAGGCCGCAGTCGAGCCCGCAACCGGCACCGATGCCACCGGCGGCATGCGGCACCCTTCAGAAGGTGGAAGTCATTGTCCGCCACCAGAGCCAGCCGATCGTCTGCCGGCTGACCCAATTCCTGCCAGCGGCCGCGGGACCCGGGCCGGGAAAAGGGCCGACGGATTCACTGCCGGGTCCCTCGACCAGCCCGCCAACCGCCGGCCCCGTCTTTTGATTGCGCCATCGCGATGCCACCGAATCTGCTGATAATCCGCACGTGGACCAGACCGTCTGAGAGGCGCCGCCGCTCTGCGCCAGGGATGCCGACCGTGCGAGGCTCGGCCGAACGGACCCTCGAAACGCAGCGGTTGCTCAAAAACAGACCTGCGCCCGGGGTTTTACGCTGATCGAAGTTGTGCTGGCCATCGGCATCGCCGCAGGCATCCTGATGGTGGTCCTGTTTTTCTACCGGCAATCGGAAGCCCTGCGGACGGATTTGCTGGAGGAGACCTCGAGGATCGCAGCGGCGCGGCTCATCATGGAACGGCTGAGTCTGGAGTTGAGCGCGGCGCGGCGCTGCGAGTCCTTTCAGCAAGGACTGAGCGGCGGCTCGGACAACCTCCGGTTTGTCAGGCTCGACTTTCCCCTCCTTTCGTCCTGGACGAACCAAACGAATTTGGTTTCCGCTCCGGCGCCGGCCCCTTTTCGCCTGGTGAGTTATTCCCTGGTCCAGAGCACCAACGGCGGCAGCGGTTCCGGGTTGGTCCGTTCCGAGGAGTCTTTGTCCAGGAGGACAACCCCCGTTGTCTTGACGAACGAGGACGATGCCTCGGCGGGGGGTGGGAATTCGGCGCCGACCAACGGCCTGGCGATCGAGCAATTGCAGTTCTTGCGCTTCCGTTACTATGACGGGACGAATTGGCTGGAGGCCTGGAGCGCGCCTGACCTTCCGGTTGGCATCGAGGTCAGCCTGGGCGTCGAACCGTTGCCGCCCGAGTTGACCGCCGACGACTATCCCTTTGAAGTGTATCGCCGCGTCATCTACCTGCCCAACCATGCCGCGGCCGGCACGTTGGCCCAGGCCGTGGCGGGTGCGAAGGAGGGGCCATGAAGCCGAAGCGGGCGTTTCGACGGATCTAAGAGCGTACCGAGGCTCCGAGGTCCGCTGTCCGCAGTCGGCCAGGCTACCAGGCGGGAAATCCACGGCAGCCGGGGGAACTCGATGGTTTTGTCTTGATCATGGTGCTGGTGGTGGTTTTGCTGGCCTCGATGGTGGTGACGAGCCTCATGTTTGTGCTGACGGCCGAACAGATGGCTGCGGCTGCCGGGAACAGCGGTGAACAAGCTCGAGCCACGGCGATGAGCGGGATTTACCGGGCGTTGCGCGCGGTGGCCGAGGCCGACCCAGGCGTCGACAGATTGGCAGGACAATCCGGCGGTTTTTCGTGACCAACTCGTTTGCGACGATGGGGTGCAGAAATGGTATTTTTCGGTTTATTCGTTGTCGGAGTCCGGCGGCATTCGTTACGGGCTGACCGATGAGGCGAGCAAGATCAATGTCTATCGAGCTACAGAAGCGATGCTTGAAGCCCTGCCGAACCTGACCCCACCCCTGGCGCAGGGCCTGCTCAGCGCGCTGGGCGGCGGCGCTCCGGGACCCGTCTCAGACACAAACCTGGGGACCGCTTCGGTTTCCGCTCCGGCTCCCGC
The DNA here is from genome assembly GCA_963713735.1 of uncultured bacterium. GTDB lineage: Bacteria > Verrucomicrobiota > Verrucomicrobiia > Limisphaerales > UBA8199 > CAVQND01. The sequence goes on along the minus strand of CAVQND010000066.1, from coordinate 41,988 downwards.
TCGGGCTCCGCTCCGGTTCGCTGCTCCGGTTCCTGCCCGGCTTCCGCTCCGGTTTCATCTCCGGCAGGCAACAGCGGGAATCAGCCATGGACCTGCCTGGATGAGTTGTTGCAAGTCAGCGGCTTTACCATCCCGCTGCTCTACGGCAGCTACTCCAATTTGACCGGCCGTGCCGAGGTCCAGGCAGATGGGTTGGGGACGGCCCCGGTTGCGGATACCCAGGACAGCGGGTCGGAGGCAGGATTGCAGCAGTTCCTGACGGTGTGCAGTTACGATTTGAACCAGGATAATGAAGGGCGAGCGCGAGTGAATCTGAACCAGGATGACCTTTCGGGCCTGGGTTTGTCCAAGGGCACGGTGGACTACCTCCTGGCCTTGCGGCAGAATCGCCAGCCGTTGGCGCATCCGGCGGACCTGCTCGAGGCCACAGCCAAATTCAAGGATCGTGCAAGGCAAGGAAATCCAACTCCTGTCTCAGGTCATGAAGGCGGAGTTGCCGATACTGTTGGACCGTTGCACGGCAACCAACCAGGCCAAGCTCATCGGATTGGTGAACCTCAATACCGCTTCCGCCAAAGTCCTGACGGCCCTTCCCGGTCTGAACCCGTCGCTGGCCGAGGCCATCGTTTCGGCGCGTGTGGGGCTGAGTCCGGAGGCGCGAAAGACCGCCGCCTGGTTGTACCAGGAGGGATTATTGAACGCGGATGCGTTCAGGCAAGTGGCCCCGTATTTGACCACTCGCAGCTACCAGTTCCGATTCCGGGTTGCCGCCTACGCCATACCGGCGGGCAGTTACTGTGTCTTGGAGGCCGTGGTTGATGCCGCCGCCAAACCGCCCGCCGTGTTGTTCCTGCGTGACGCCAGCCTCTTAGGGCTGCCCTTCAACCCCACGCCCCCGGAGAATGACGCAAGCCCCCAGCTTGCGTCGAGCCAGAGATGAAATGCCTAAACTCCAACTGACCAAACCAACCGAAGAACTCCAAGCGCGATTCCTGAAACGCAGCGCATTCCCGATCAAGTCCCGGGGACCGATTACCGCCCTGGATTGGGACGGGCCAGCTGCTTCGGGCGGCCCAGTCCGTTCAGCGCGGGAGCAAGGCGGAAATCGTTCGTTTTGCGGCCGGACGCGTCGAAGGGTCGCCGGGCCTGGACCAGCCGGAGCCGAACGCGCAAGCCAGCGGCGCCTGCCTGGCCCAAGCATTGCAGCGCCTGGATCTCAAGCCCGGCACGGTGGTCATGGGCATACCGAGGGGCCTGGTGTTCCTGCGGACCCTTTCGCTGCCGAAGCCGGGGACGCCCGCAGAACTGGCGGCGATGGTGCATTTCCAAATCAACAAGGACCTTCCTTTCCCGCCGGAGGAAGCCGTCATTGATTTCCAGGCCAACGACCGGCTCTCCTCGACGCCGCCTCCGGCTCCGCCGGGCAGCCCGGCCCAGGAGACCGCAGCCGAACAGCCGCCGGCCACCGAGAAAGTGGATGTGTTGGTGGCGGTGGTCAAGAGAGAGGTGGTGCAGCACTACCAAGGTTTGGCTGAGGCAGCGGGTTTCAAACTGGCTGCCCTGGGCCTGGACTCCTATGCCAACGTGCGCGGGCTTCAGGCCTGTGAGCCGGCCGGCCCGCCGCGAACCGTCGCGCTGGTGACTCTGCGGCAGGAGGAAGTCATCATTGATGTCATCGCGGGCGGGTCACTCGTTTTTAGCCGGACCGCGCCTTTGGCTCCAAGAGGGCGAGGCGAACCGGTCAGGACGTCTCCTGCCGAGGCGCAGGGCGGGGTGATCGGCACCGTCACCATCGAAACAGTGCGGAGTCTGCATAATTACGAGGGTCTCGAACGCCATGAACCGGTCGAAGAAATCCTGGTTGTCGGCGCCCAGGGCGGTGAAGCGGCCATGGTCGAGGCGCTGGCGCAGCGCTGTCATCTGCCGTGCCGCTTGCTGGACCCAGCGGGCGCCTTGGGTTTGAGCGTGAAAGATCCGGAGCATGGCTCCGGGGCGCTGACGGCCCTGGGTCTGGCTCTGAGCGCACAAGATCAGACGCCGTGGCCGTTTGACTTTCTGCACTCCAAACGCCCCCCGGCGCCGCGCAACCGCCGCCGCGAGATTCTGATCCGGGCGGCGGTTGCGGGGGCCGTCCTTTTGTGCGTCCTGTGGGGCATTCGCGCCATTTTGATTCACCAAGGGGTGAAGATAAGAAACCAACTCCAGGCGCAGATCAACCGGACGGCCAGCAATCGCCAGGTTTATCGCGACATGCGTTTGAGAGCCAAGACGGTGCACGATTGGGTGATGGACAAACGGGAGTGGCTGGATCATTACGCGTATTTGGGCGAGCTGCTGCCCGGCTGCACGGAGGTCTATGTCACTTCGATCTCGGCGGGGGCGCGGGGCGTGCTGCACCTTTCCATCCAGGCGCGGAGCGGTGAAATCCTGGCCCGCATCGATAAGCGCCTGCGGGAGGCCGGCTATGAACTCAAACCGCTGGCGATCACGCCCTGCTCGGACAAGTATGGCTACTCGTTCCAGTCCAGCCTGGAGCTGACTCTGCCGGACAAGTTGAAGATAGATTTGGCGGCTTTGAAGGCGCCGGAGCGGCCCCCGGACGATGGTTCGCTGGATGCGGGCCGGCCGCGGCCGGCGCTCAAGGGGCAGCGACGCCGGGGCGCGACGGCCCCAGCGAGTCCCACCGGGGGGGGAACCGGCCATGAAAAGGCGTGAGACAATCCTGCTGGGCGCGGTGGGTGGCCTGTTCCTGTTGTTCATCGGCGCTTACGGCATCAGGACGGTTTTTGTCAAACCGCTCAAGGAGTTGAAGAGTCAGATTGCCGTTCTGCAGGACAAACTGCGGCAGAACAAGGAGGACCAGCGGGCCTATTTCTCGGCGGAGCAGTACCTCAAGGACGCGGCGCCGCGCCTGTTCGGCGGGGAGGCCGATACCGCCACCGCCGAGGCGGGCAAGATGCTCACCGAGCAGATCGTGCGGCTGGGCTTGCAGGAATCGCAATTCAGCCGGGTGCCGGTGGGGCCCCGGAGGTTGCGCGGCGCCCAGGAAGTGGGCTGGAGCGTGCAAGGGGAAGGTCCGCTGGCAAAAGTGATCGATCTGATATTCGTCCTGGAGCAAACCCCGCAAGTGCATCGACTGGAAAACCTGGTGCTCTCCGCGGGCGATCAGCCGGGGCGGATCAAAGCGCGGTTTCGCTACCTGACTCTCGTGTTCGAGGTTAAGGGGGCAAAGCCCAAAGCGGACCTTCAACCCAAGTTCGCCCTCGATAGTCCCCAGCGGCGCCTCTACGATGTGATCGTCCAGCGCGACCTGTTGCGTCCGTATTCTCCCAGACCACCCGCCGAACCGGCGGCAACCGTTGAGCCAGCCTCACCCCTGGACGGGCTCAGAGTGGTTTCCCTGTCCAATTGGAGCGGCGTACCCGAGGTGCACGTTTGCGAGACGAGCAGCATGAAAATCTCGAGCTACAAGGCCGGCGATACGCTGGCGGGAGGGCAGATTGTGATGATTGATTACCGGACCCTCCCGATGCCCGGCAAACCGGGTTTTGTCTCCGACAGCCGAGTCATCCTCAAGATGGGAACCAACTATTGGGCCGTCGAGCGCGGCCAAAGCCTGTCCACCAAGTATCAGCTTGCCCCGGGGCAACTGCCAACCGAACTGCGGGGATTATCAGTCACTTATGAAGCACACTAACCACCCTCCAGGCGCCAGGCCGCGTTTGCTTGCGCATCAACTCACCAAACTGGTTGCGTTATGGCTGTTTCTGGGCGCCGGCGTTGGGGCAGCGGCTGAGAACGAGAGCAGCCCGAGCATAGGCAGCTCGAATTCGCCGCCGCAAACCAATGCCGCCGCGCCAAGCCGCAAACGAGGCTGCGGTCCTGCCGCCTGCCGCCGCCAATGGCGTGTCCTCCAACGCCGCGAGCCCGGTCGCCGCGCCGGCCGAGTCCAAGCCGGCGGATCCGAACATCCGGTTCCAATTCGACGGTTTGCCCTACTGGACGTGGTGACGAGGTTTGCCCAGATGGTGAACAAGCCCTTGATAGCGGACACCAAGTGTGGAGGGGACCCTGACGTTCAATGACCCCAAGGCTTATACTTACGCCGAGGCCCTCGAGACGCTCAACCTGGTTTTGTCCCTCAAAGGCGTCATGCTCATGGAATCCGGCCGTTACTTGCGGTTGGTCCCCTTCAAGGAGCTGCAGCAAATGCCCATTCCGATCTTTCGAGGCCTGGAGCGCGCGGGTGCGGCGCAGCCGGACGAGGTGGTGACGGTGGTATTGTCTCTGCACAACCTGGATGCGTCCGAAATTGCGCAGTCCGTCACTCCCATGCTCTCGAACGCCGGGACCATCGCCCCGCTATCGCGTGGGCGGGGCCTGATCGTGACGGATCACCTGGCCAACATCAAACGCATTCAGGACTTGCTGGCCGAGGTGGATACCGCCTCGCCGACGAAGCGGGAGATGCGCAGTTACACGCTGCGCAACGCCTCGGGGGCGGTGTTGGTGGATATGATCAACCGGACCTTTGGCGTCGCGACCGCGCCGCGCCGGGTCGAATTCAACCAGCAGACCAAGAGCTACCACCAGCTTCCGCCCGACGCCAGCGACTATGTCACCGCGGTGTTTGACGAGGCCTCGCGGACGTTGGTGCTCTTCGGCCCGGCCGACCGCCTCGGGTTGGCCGAGACCCTGATCAAACAATTCGAGGACAAGAGCGGGGTGCAGGCGGGCGAAGTGAAGATCTTCTCTCCGCAGTCCACCTCGGCGCAGGAGTTGGCGCGGATGCTTCGCCAGGCGATGCCCTCGGTGGCCGATGAGAGAGAGACCGGGGCGGCGGCGGCGACCAAGGCGCACCTGGTGGTGGATGCCGCCAGCAACCGGCTGATTGTCACGGCGCCGGCTGCCGGGCAGTTGGAGGAGATCGAGAAGCTGGTCAGACGCATCGATGGCGGGGTGGAGCGCGGGAGCAACACCAACCGTTCTCAAGAGGCGCAACTTCCCTTCGGCCGCCAGCTCAAGGCCATCGGCCTCAAGTACACTTCGGCCAATTCGATTGCCACGATGCTCATGCAGCTCTATGGGCGGCAATTCCGGATGGACGATCCCCGGCTGCGGGTCTTGGCCACCGCCTCGAATGACGACAAGACGCTCCTGCTGGAGGCCACGCCCGCGATGGTCGAGCGCATCGAGGAGGCGATTCGGATACTGGATGTCGAGCCGACACGGGGGCCCTTCGAGGTGCGCACCTATCAACTGGCGCAGGCCAATGCCGCTGACCTGGCCCAGACCCTGGCCCGGCTCTTTGCCAACGGCCCGGGCCGGGGCGGGGATCGGCAGCCGCAATTTGAGTCGGACCCCACTTCCAACTCGCTCATCGTGGCCGCGACCAAGGAACAGTTCGAGCAGATCGATCAATTGATTAAGGAACTCCGCGCCTCGGTGGAAGTGGCGACGGAGATTCGCACTTTCAAACTGAAGTACAGCGACCCCGGCCAGATGGTGCAGTTGTTGGAGACGATGCTCCACGAGCAGGTTCCCACCACCCAGTACCGCCGTTACCGCAACTCGCCCTTTGGCGGCGGCCCAGTCGCCGAAACCGGCAAGCTGCGCATCGCCACCGCCCCGGCCCTCAACGCCGTCGTCATGCAGGGGCCGCCGGACAAATTGCGCCTGGCCGAGACGTTGATCAATACTCTCGACAAAGAGAGGATCGATCCGGCCTCGACTATCCGCACCGTGCGTTTGAAGAAAGCCCAGGCGCAAGCCACCGCCGAGGCTGTCGGCAGGATTCTGGATAGCCGCAACACCCCCGGCCAAACCCGCCGGACGACCGTCATGCCTGTCACCAGCTCGAACACCCTCCTTGTCGATGGACCCGCCGCCCAGGTGGAGGAGGTGCTCCAGATCATCCAGCAACTCGATGAGGAGAGCTCCGGGGGCAGTTTGGAATTCCACATCTACCACGTTGAAAAGGGCAATGCGGCGGAGATCTCCCGCATCCTGGGCCAGATGCTCGATTCGCTGGCCCGCAGCAAGACCACGACCGGGCGTGTCAACCAGGAACCGCCCGTCACGGTGGCCGTGGATGATCGCTCGAACAGCCTGATCATTTCCGCCACGTCGGACTCGTTCAAGGTGATTGACAATCTGCTCAAGCAGCTTGATTCCAACCAGCCGGCCGAGCGCACGATGCGCATTATCCCGGTCAAGGCCATGCCGGCCAACGAACTGGCGACCAAGATCCGGCCGCTCTACCAAGACCAGGCCAGGAGCCTCCCGGCCGCCTCGGGGCCGGATGCGATGATCCTGCCCGACGATTACAACGACCGCCTGATTGTCACCGCCTCGGCGCCCCAGCTCAAATTAATCGAGGACCTGGCCAAAGAGTTGGACGTCGCTCCGGACCAATCGGACCGCCAGCTCAAGACGATTACTCTCAACAACAGTTCGGCCAGTTGGATTACGACGCTGCTCCAGCAGCTCTACAGCCGCCAGTTCCGCGCCGAAAACCCCCGGCTGCGCGTGGTGGTCACCCCTGCCAGCAATGATCGAAACCTGGTGCTCGAGGCCCCCACAACGATGCTCCCTCGACTCGAGGAGACGATAGCGACGCTGGATGCCGAGCCGGCGCGCAGCGCCTTCGAGGTCCGCACCTATCAACTGACCGGCGCCGTGGCCAGCGACATGGTCCAGAGCCTCACCCGGCTCTTTGCCGAGCGGCAGGACTGGCAAAAGAAAGGACCCGGGCCCGTGACCCAGCCGCGATTCGAGGCCGATGCCTCCTCCAACACCCTGATTGTCGCGGCCACCAAGGAGCAGTTCGTCCAAATCGATCAATTGATCACGGAACTCCGCGCCTCGGTGGAGGTCGCGACGGAAATCCGCACTTTCAAACTCAAGTACCTGCGACCCCGATCAGATGGTGCAGTTGCTCGATACCATGCTTCATGAACAGACGCCCCCCAACCCCAGTCGCGTCCGAGGCGCTTTTGTCGGCAACTTCGGCGCCGTGACCGATTACGGCAAGCTGCGTATCGCCGCGGCGCCCGCCCTCAATGCGGTGGTCCTCCAGGGCCCGCCCGACAAGCTCCGTTTGGCCGAACAACTCATTACGACCTTGGACAAGGAAAGGGCCGACCCGGCCTCGACGATTCGGACGGTGCACTTGAGCAAGGCCAAGCCGGAGGCGGTGGCCGAAGCGGTCAACAAGACGCTTGAAAGCCGGGGCACGCGCAACCAGACCCGGCGGACGACCATCACCCCGGTCGCCGCCTCCAACAGCCTCATCATTGATGGCCCGCCCTCCGAGGTGGAAGAGGTGTTGCGGGTCATTCAGGACTTGGACCGCGAGAGCTCGAATGGCAACATCGAGTTTCACATCTACCGGCTCGAGAACGGCAATCCGCAGGAGGTCTCGCGCATCCTGGGCCAGATGCTCGAGGCCCTGACCCGCAGTGAGTCCCGCTTCGGCCGCGCCACCCAGCAGGTGCCCGTAACCGTGGCCGTGGATGCCCGCTCCAACAGCCTGATCATCTCCGCCACGCCCGAGTCGTTCAAGATCATCGAAAAACTCCTGATGGCCCTGGATAAGGCCCCCAAACGTCCCGACCGCAGCATGAACCTTTACTCCCTGGTGAATGTCGACCCTTTCGAACTGGCCTCCAAATTGCAGGCGCTCTATGCGGACCGGCCTCGGGATGAACAGGTGAGCGCCGAGGCGGATGCTTACTCGAACACGCTGACGGTCATCGCTCCGGCGGCGGATTTTCCCGCCATCGAAGAGATGATTCGGCGCCTGGATGAGGCCGCCATTGATCGCAGCCTGCAGGTGCGCATGGTGGCTTTGGAAAAAATGCCCGCCGCGCAGATGGCGGCCATGTTGACCAATGTCTATTCCCAAATTGCCACCGGTGAAGTCAGGCTCGTGGATCGGCTGCCTCCCCGCCCCAAGGAGAAGAGCCTTCTCAAAATGACGCCCATCTCGATTACGCACAGCAACTCGGCGGCTTCCTTGACCAACGAAACCGAGGCCGGCACGGCGGCCTTGCCCGCAACCAATCGGCCCTCGGCCGCCCTTTTTTTTCCCGAGGTCGTCATCGCGGTGGACAAGGCCTCCAACGCCCTGCTCTTGTCCGGGCCGGCGCACGAGTTGGACCAGATCCAGACCATCATCCGCGACCTGACTCGCGCCGCCGCCCGCAATGACACCGAGTTGCGATTGTACTCCCTTCAGGAGGCCGACCCGGTAGTGGTTGCCCGGACACTGAACGAGCTGTTCCGTCCGGAGCAGGGCCAGGGGGGTCTGGGCGGCGGAGCCAATGCCGGCGGGCGTTCCGGCCGAAGGGCGGCCGAGGCGCCCCAGCCCGGGCAACCGCCGGTCGTGGCTCCGCCGGCCAGGATTATCGTCGTGGCCGAACCGCGCACCCGCAGCATCATCATTCGCGCGCACCCGAACGACTTTGCCCTGGTGGAGCCGTTGATCAAGCAGCTCGATGCGGCGGGCCTCAACGCCCAGCTTGGTTCCCGGCTGGTGCCGCTGGAAAATGTGCATCCCGACAAGCTGCTGCCGCTGCTCACTCAAATGATGACCCAGTTGCGCATTGCCCGCCCCGGCGAGCCCGTGAGCGTGGCGCGCGACCCTCGGGGCCATGCCGTTTTCGTGGTCGCCCGCAGCTCGATGCTCGACCAGGTCGAATCGATGATTCGGGAATTGGATACTGCCGCCAATTATGCGGAGGCCGAGATGGCTGCTTTGGCCGCTCAAAAATGCCAATGCACCCCAGCTTGCCGGCATTCTCCAGGGAATGCTCAGGCCGGGGACCCAGGGCGAGGTGACCATCGAAGCGCGCGAGTTGCAGGAACAGGTCCGCCGTTTGAAAATTCAGAACGAGCACGGCGAGCCGATCGTCCTGGACCTGACCAAGCCGATCAAAATCATGGCCGATCCGATTCAGGGCGCGCAGGCGGGCGCCAACCGCCTGATTGCTCATTTCGACCGCCGACAATCTCAAGGCCCTGGGTTCGGTCATCGCCATGATGGACACCGTCCCTTCCACGGCCAACATCCGCATCTTTCCGTTGCGGTATGCCGACGCGGCCACGCTGCAGCTCTTGATTACCGAGCTGTATCAAGGGCCCGGTTTCTCGAAAATGCGCCCTGAAGACCGGCCCAACGTAGTCGTGGACGACCGGACCGACTCGCTGATCGTGTCGGGCAACGAAACCGCCTTCTCGATGGTGACCAATCTGCTCGAGCACCTGGACAAAGAGGGCCTGTCCCTGGCCGGCCAGATTCGCCTGGTGCCGCTCAAGCACGCGACCGCCCAGTCGCTCAGTTTGGCGCTGACGACCCTTTTTAATCAGCGCGCCCTGGCCTCCCGCTCACCCGACGCGCGGCGCAACCGGCCGGTCATCATCCCGGACCCGCGCAGCAACAGCCTCCTGGTCTCCGCCGGCGTGGAGGACAGCCGGGCTGTGGATGCGCTGCTCGAGAAGCTCGATCGGCAGCCGGAGAATGCCGCCGTCTCGATCACGGTCATCGGCCTGCGGCACAATGATTCGGCCCAGGTTGCCTCCATGCTCACCAGCGTCTTTGCCGCCCGCCACCGGAGCACCACCGCCCCCGGCCAGCCGCCGATGCCCCAAGACGAAGTCCACGTCGAGGCCGATCCTCTGGCTAACGCGCTCATCATCTCCGCCAGCCCGGAGAACCTCGAGATCGCCAGGGACCTCATCAGCCAGGTCGATGCCGAGCCGGTGGTGCAGGAGGGCCTCATCCAGACCTTCACCCTCAAGCAAGCCGACGCCCAGCGGGCGGCCACGATGCTGCGCTCGCTCATCGATCAGGGGATCTATCGGCCGGGCATCGCGGCCGCCGGCAACCGCCGCACCTCCCGCGATGCGATAGCGGTGACGGTGGATGCGCGGTCCAATACGCTCATCATCTCCGCCAGCCCGGAGAACCTCATGGTGGTCAAGGAGTTGATCAAACAAATCGATTCCCAGAACTATACGGAGGCCGCCGACATCCGGTTGTTCCAGCTCAAGCACGCCAAGGCTTCCCAATTGGCAGCCGTGCTCCAGCAGTTTTTTACCTCGAAACGCTCCGGCGAGAGCGCCGCCGGGACCACCGAGCGCGGCGTGCCGGTGACCGTCACGCCCGATGACCGGACCAGCACCTTGCTGGTCACCGGCGGGCGGGAGGTTTTTGCGGCCGTCGAGCGCATGGTCGCCCAACTGGACGCCGAGCAAGTCATCGCCCGGACCAGCTTCAAGGTCTTTTCACTCAAGCAGGCGACAGCCGGCAAGCTGGCGGCGACTTTGACCCAATTGTTTGCCAAACGCCCAACGACGATCCGGGGCGAGCCGCCCGACCCGATCACGATTGTCGAGGATAGCTGGGCCAATTCGCTCATCGTCGGCGCCTCCCCGGAAGACCTGGTCATGGTCCAATCGCTCATCTCCCAACTGGATAACGGGCTGGCCGAGGCCGGGATGGAAGTTCAGGTCATGCCGCTGGTCAAGGCCGACGCGCGCCAGGTCGCCCAGACGATCACGACCTTATACCGCTCCGGCGGACCCGGCACCGTTTCCCCGGTGACCGCCAACGTGGACGAGCGCCTCAATGCCGTGATTGTCTCCGCCGGCCAAACCGACATCAAACGCATTGCCGAGCTGGTCAAGAAACTGGACACCGACCAGGTCACGCAGGTCTGCGAGATTCGGGTCTTCACCCTGACCAACGCGCGGGCCACGCAGTTGTCGGCCATCCTGACCTTGATTCTCAACTCCAAACCGACCTCCTTGACCGGTCAAAGCCCCAGCCGGCAATCCCTCCTCCAGTTCATTGGCCAGACCCAGGATGGCAAGGAGTTGCTGGCCTCGGCCCTGAAGGAAGGCATCCTGATCGCGCCCGACGTGCGGGCCAATGCCCTCGTCGTTTCGGCCCCCGTCGAATACATGAAACTGCTGCAACCGTTGATTGCGAGGCTGGATGCGGTTTCACCGCAGATCGCAACCATCAAAGTGTTCAACCTCAAGAACGCCGACGCCCGGCAGATGTTGACCGTGCTGACGGCGCTCTTTCACATCCAGGCGCCTGGCCAGTCGACCAGCCAGCCCACCACCAGCAACCGCACGATCAAGTACAATCTTGTCAAAGAGGTGCCCGACTTTGACCCTTTTGCCTCGGGCGCGGACGAAGTCGCCGCTTCGGCCGTGGTCGGAACGGCGGAAGAAAATGCCCTGACGGTGGCGGTGGACATCCGCAGCAACAGCCTGATCGTCGGGGGCGCCGAGCATTATGTGGCCCTGGCGGCCGAGATCATTGAGACCCTGGATGCCAGCCCGGCCCAGGAACGCAAGTTCGAGGTTTATCATTTGAAGAATTCGCGGGCGGTCGAGATTCAGGCCTCGTTGCAGACCTTTCTCACGCAGGATGCGCAGTTCCTGGTGACCGCTATCGGCCAACAAGCCGTGACGCAGGAACTGCTGGACCGCCAGGCGACTATCGTGGCGGACACCAACAGCAATACCCTGCTTATCTCCGCCACTCCGCGCAATTTCCCCCAGATCAAGGCGCTGGTCGAGCAACTCGACCAGCCTCAGCGCCAGGTCCTCATCCAGGTGCTCCTGGCCGAGGTCACCCTCACCAAGGACGAAGAACTGGGCGTGGAATGGACCTATAGCTCCGGCGGCAATCCCAGCACCAAGACCGGCACCGACTTCGGCGTGGCCAACGCGCTCAAGAATGCCGGGGGATTCGGCTCGGCGATTTCGGGCAACAACTTCAACTTCCTGTTCCGCGCCCTCCAGAGCGAAGACCGCCTCCATGTGCTGAGCCGTCCGCAGATTCTGACCTCTGACAACCAGCAAGCCCAGATCACCGTCGGCCAGGAAGTGCCTTTGGTGACCGGCGAGCCAAGTCATCGCGTTCAACGGCAACAACGTCAATTCCTTCAACTACACCAATGTCGGCGTCAGCCTGACGGTGACTCCCAACATCAGCCCGGACGGCTTCGTCAGGATGATTGTCGCCCCGCAGATTACCCAGTTGACTACGGAGACGGTCTCGGTCAGCCCGGGCGTCAATGCCCCGATCATCAACCAGCGCAGCGCCACCACCTCCGTCAGCGTCCAAAGCGGCCAGTCCATCCTCATTGGCGGCCTCATTGGCGACACCGATGAACTCACCAGCAAAAGCGTGCCGGTTCTAGGCCAAATTCCCCTGCTGGGCGCCCTCTTTCGCAGCAATGTCAAGACGAGCACCCGCACCGAACTGCTCGTCCTCCTGACCCCGCAGGTGCTCATCAACGGCGAGGCGATGCCCACCACCAACTCCGCCCTCTCCGTCACTCGCGAGCAGTTGGATCGCTCTTTTCTCAAGGACAATTTCCACCCGGACTCCTTCCACCGCCAGATCCTCGAACCCCTTTTCCCCGAGTCCAGCACCAACGCCCCGCCGGCGATTCCCTCCGACGAGAAGTCGAACAGGATGCCGCAGACTAAGCCCTGATCCGACGAGGCGGGGCTTCAGACCATGATCGAACAAAGTTTACAGACTCACGCAACACGCGCAAAGGGCCCCCTCCAAGGCCTGCGCCAGCTCCAGGGCCGGTTGGCATCTCGCCAAGCGTTTGGAGTGCGCGGCCTGCCCGCGCTTTATGCCTCCCCTCTTTTTGCCTGCCGCAGGCGCGGTCCCTTTAAGTGCCTGCTCACCCGCGCCCTCGCGGCGCTGGCGCTCTTGTCGCTGCTCCTGGGCTCCTCCGGTTGCGGCACTTCCAGACCGCCAGCGAAGCGGGCGCCCGACAACGCCTCCTCCAGGCCGCGCGTAGATGAGCTTAACCTGGTGACCATGCCCGTGGCTGTTAATCTGGAATCCAAACTCGGCATCAACGGCATCAACGTCAGAGTCTATGCCGGCGATTACCAGCGCCCCAAGACGCAGCCGATCAAGGATGGGACGCTCGAGATTCTCATGTTCGAGGGCCTGGTCGGAGATTCCTTTGACCAAACCAACCGCTGCCGCCATCTGTGGTCTTTTCCGGCTTGGGAGCTTGCCACTTACGCGGTCACTACGACGGTGGGCACAGGCTATCTCTTTCCGTTGGCCTGGGGCAAAGATCAACCGCGCACGGACAAGATAACCGTGGTTGCCAGGTACCAGCCGCCCCAAGGCCCCATGATTTACTCCGCTCCCAGTTACATCTCCATTGCTCCGCCGTCTGCTCCTCCGCCGTCTGCGCCCCTGCCCACCTCGCCCCCGCCGTCTTCACCCACGCCTAAGCAGTGAACCGGTGCGGGCATTTCTGTCATGCTATTGCCGCCTGACTCGTGTAGGTTTCATGCCATGAAAACGTTGACTGTCGAAGAAGCCACTCCCAGCCTGGGCCGGTTGGTGGAGCTGGCGCTGGCAGGCGAGCAGATCCAAATCTGCAAAGGGAACGGAGTCGTGGAATTGCGGCCCGCCCAGGCGGCCCAGACTTCGGTCGTTGAAGAATTGACGCCCCGCGAAGCGCTGCGACGATTGCAGGAGGACGCTTTGCTGACCCCGCAGCAAGCCGAGTGTATCTGCGCGAAATGCGCGAGGAACGGCTGGCTGCTGAACGCGGGCGCCTGGCATGATCCACCTGGACACCAATTACCTCATCGGATTGCTGGTTAAGGGTTCGCCTCAGGCGGGTGATGTGGACGGGTGGCTGGCTGCGGGGCAAACCCTCGCCACCAGCGCAATCGCTTGGACCGAATTCCTCAACGGTCCGGTCACGCCACTCGAAGTCAGCCGGGCCGAAGCGGTCCTACAGTCGAGGATTGTCCCCTTCGGGCAGCAAGAAGCGGTACTGGCGGCCGATTTGTTCAACAAGACCGGGAGGAGGCGCGGCTCCCGCTTCGACTGCCTCATTGCGGCGACTTCGGTTTTAGCGCAGGCGCAAGTGGCGACGGTCAATTGATCGGATTTCGAGGTTTTCATTCAGCACGGACTGAAGCTCGCCGCCACGCCGATCTCAACCCCGCCTCCTGCTTCGCGAGCTGAGGCGGACAGCTAATTTCAAGCCGCTTCAGCCTTCCCCAGCCAAGCTAAGGGGTCGCGCCAGACAGAGCCTGACTGGGGCTCGAGAGCCAGTTGAGCCTATCGTGGCACCCCGCCATGGGCCGGAGAGGAAGTGGTGCGAATCTGCCTTTTGGTGTGCCGCCGGTTATTAAGGCTGCGCGGCCGATTGGCGCGCTCGCAAAGACCCGACACTGCCGACCAGATTCAGCGCCATCGGGGCTTCCTTGGCATTGACGCCGCCGGAACTTTAGACATACGAGTAACTTCTTTGAATAAGCGTTATGGCTACAGTAACCGAAGTGCTCTCGCAGAATTGTAAGAAGCCCCGAGGGCATCGCTGACGTATACGTTCGGGGTAACGAGCATTATTTCCACTTTGGCGGCCATTCATTCTCCGTCCTCAGCTGGTCCGACGACGCGGACATAGATAAATACGGAGAGCGCACCTTTTATGTGTATCCGAAGTGGGGGCCACGCGATTTGGGCGCGCTTGCTATGAGTTTTGAGGGGAGCATGTCGGCTGAGTTTGTTGCCTATCATGAGAACGATTTGCCTGACGGCTCTAAACGCAGGGCCACTCCCTTAGCCACTGCCCGCGCGCCGTTGGCGTGCAGGATGTCCAAACTCCGGCGTCCGGGCTTCAAGCCCAGACGTACCTATTCACGTCGAGTGGCAACGGAGATCCCGTCGGGCGCTTCGTATGGGTGCCTCACAGACTGGGGGCGCGCAAAGCCGGCTGAAGCCGGCGCTCCGGAGCGCCGGCTTCAGCCGGCTTTGGGCAGAGGAGCTGGATTGGTGCTGAATGGAGACGGCGCATGATGGGGTTGTCCTCACTCCTCACGCGCCGGCGGCGGTTTCCCAGGCGACCATGGCGCGCTTGCGCAACTGTCCCCAGCGGTAGCCGCCCATCAGGCCAGTCTCGCGGATCACACGGTGGCAGGGGATGAGGTAAGCCAGGGGATTGTTGCCGACGGCCGAGCCCACGGCCCGCGCCGCGGAGGGCTGTCCAATGGCGGCGGCCAGCCGCCCATAAGTGACCAGCGAGCCGGGCGGCACGCGCAGCAGGGCCTTCCAGACCCGCGCCTGGAAGGCCGAGCCTTTGACAAAGGCGCGAATCCTCGGTCGTTCATTTTCGAGCTTCGAGCGGAAAAAGACCTGGGCTGCGAGCCGCGCGCCGACCTTGTTGTCGCGAGCCAGCTCGGCCTCAGGCCAGGTTTCTTGGAGCGCCGTCTCGGCTGTTTTGCGGTCTGCGCCGTCAACAAACGCCAGGTAGCAAATCCCGCGCGGACCTTGGGCTGCAATAGACTCCCCGAAGGGCGTCTGTGCGAAACCAAAGAGAATCTTCCAGCCTTTGCCTCCGGATTTCACCTCGCCGGGGGAGGCCGCCTCGAGGGTCACGCAGAGGTCGTGCAAGCGTCCGGGTCCCGAAAAGCCGGCCTCGAGCGCGCTATCAAGCACGCTTTGCCCGTCGCGCAAGAGCTTTTTCGCGTGGGCGAGGGTCAGGCACTGGAGGAAATCCTTGGGTGTCACGCCCGCCCAATCCGAGAACAGCCGATGGAAATGGAAGGGACTGAGCCCGAGATGGCCTGCCAACTCGGCAAGGCCGGGCTGTTCGGCGTGGTGCGCGTCAAGGTAGCGGATGACTTGGGCAATGCGTTGGTAATTGCTCACGCTCATGGGAAGAGCTTAGCCCCAGGCGCACGGGCCGCCCACCCGATTCTTGCGGCGCTCTCACTCATTCCTGAGAGTGTCCAGGAGGTTGCCGCCCAAGGAATAGCGTGTGGCCAGCCAGGTCCAGAGGGCGCCGTTGAGCAACACAGCGCCCAGGGTCAGCGCCAGCGACCGATAAGGCAACGGGGCGCCGGGGGTGAGCAGGGAGGGCAACACCGCCAGGGCGGCGGCAATGATGCCCAGGCCAAGCCCCAGGGCGAGCAATGCGCCGTGCTCGCTGAGCACCATTGCCTGGAGGGTCCGCCGCCGGAAGCCGACGGCGACCAGCAAACCCAGTTCGCCCCGGCGCTCGAGGACGTTCCGCAGCACCACCACCCCGAGCCCTGCGCTGCCCAGCAGCAGGCCCAGCCCGCCCAGGAGCTGGAAGGTGCCCAGGTAAGTGTTCTGCACGGCGTTGAAGGCGTTCAAGCGCTCGGCTGTCGGCGTCAGCTCCAAGCCCACGTCCTGCAAGGCGCGCGAGAGGCCGGCGGAAACCTGGCGGACCGAATTCGATGGGGCATCAATCAGGAACATCCGGTAACCGCTCTCGTTGGGAAATCGCTTCACGAATTCCGCCTCATCGATGATGAGGCTGCCCTGCAAAATCGAGTTGGCCACCGCGCCAACCAACCTCACCTTGAACGTCCGCCCCTGTTCGTCCCGGTAACCAATCGTCTCCCCGAGCTTCTTTCCCAGCGCCCATTCAATCGAGTTCGCGTCGCCAATTGCGGGGATTTCCGGCTGCGGACGGATCGGACGGATCGGGACGTCGGCTTTGAACTGGTTCAGTAGTTTCCATCCCCGCCGCCTGTCGCTGCCTCTTGCGGCGGCGGCGAAAGTGAATCGTCCGGCCAGCAAGTCCGGGTTGACTCCCAGGAGACGCGGTTGCTGGGCGCGATTGAGGTTCAGGCAACTGGCCTCGTCGCCCTCGTGGAGCCGGAAGGGCACCACGCGGGCACCGGCCAGGTCCCGGGCTTCCAAGCCGAAGGCCTCGAGCCCGGCCTTAGTGTTGAGGTCCTGCGCCACGGGCAGGGTGGATTCGCCGAGCAAGGCAAAGCCGCCCGTGCCGGAATCGCGCCGCGTCGCGTCGCGATTCGCATCGAGGCGGAACACGCCGATGGCGGCGATGACGAAGCAACCGGACGCCAGCAATGCGACCGTGGCCAGGCTGCGTCCTCGACGCCGCGCACAACTGCGCACCCCCAGGCCCGAGACCGTCAGCCGGGCCGCGCGGCCCGGGCGCGCCAAGGCCCTCAGCCAGACCGCCAGGAACGCCAGCCCCGATGCCAGCAGCAACGCCCCTGCGCCGAAAAACGCCGCGGCATTCGCCCGCTGCCCGGCCGCCAGGGCCCAGCCAACGATTCCGACTGCGGCGCCGGCCGTGAGGAGTGCGGAATGCAGAGGGCGGAGTGGATTGAGTGCAGATTGAAAATTGAAAATTGAAAATTGAAAATTGAAAATTGGGGACTTCGAACTTCGGACCGTGGACTGTGGACTGTGGACTGTGGACTCCAGCAACTCCCTTATCGGCTGGCGGGCCTGCTTGCGCAGAGTGAGCCAGATGGTGAGCGCGGCCACGATGGTGCTCGAGCCGAGTCCGGCAACCAGGCTCAGAGGCGAAGCATGGAAATGCAGCGATGCGGCCCCGACCGCGTTGCGCCACGCCGTGGCGAGCCCCCAGAGCATGGCCCGCGCGTAAGCCAGGCCGCCAAGGGCGCCGAGGACACCGCCCAGAAACGCCAGGGCGGCGCCTTCGGCCAGCAGCAGGCGGCGCACTCGTTTGGCCGTAAAGCCGAGCGCCAGCAAGGTCCCAACCTCGGCTGCGCGCTGTTCAAGCCCAAACTGAAACAACAGGGCCATCAGCAACAGCGCCGCCAGGACCAGGAAAAAGCTGAAGCCCAGGAACAACTGCCCAAAATCCTGGGATTGGCCGGCCGCCTTGAGCGCCTGTTCGCGCACGGGTTCGAGACGAAAACCGAGGTCGGCGGGGTTGAGATTTGAGACCAGGTTGCGATAGGCTGCCTCGCGATAGGAACTGGCAAACGAGTTTGTCGGCACCCGGTAACGAATCGCCGTGAGCGACCCGAACCGGTTGGCCCAGAGGGCCCGTCCGGCCGCGAGCGTGATGAAGGCCTTGGGCGTGCCGCGATACTTTTTCCAGTAGGCCTCGTCTTTGTCGCGAATCTTATGCACGAGCGGGAAACCGGCATCCCAGTCGCGCGTGGATTCGGCCTTGGCCAAACCTGGGAACTCGGGCATGAGCGTGCGGTCGGCATAGATGCCCGTAAGGGGGACGATTGCGCGCACGCGGAACGAATTGGTGCGCTCGGCCAGCCGGCTGCCGGAGTCGGCCAGGTAATAGCTCAGGGCGACCGTGTCGCCGGGCTTGACCTGCAAGTCTTCCGCGAGCCATTCGTTGACAAGGATTTCGTCGTCGCTCATGCCGGCGGGCACGAACGGGCCGCCGGCAGCCGTGACCATCGAGTAGGGCGTGAGGCGGCCTCCGGCGCGGATGGCGTTGGCCAGGTAGGTCAGGACGCCGAAGCCATTGGTGACGAATTGGCAGCGGGCAACGTCGTTGGTGGTGTCGCTATTGAAAGCGGGGCGATCCGTCAACAGGGCCGTGCGCGGTTTGAGGGCCGCCGCCACCACCGGCGGCTCGAGGAAGATCCGCGAACTGGCGATCTCGATCCACGGCCGGATGTATTCACCGCCGGTAGCCGTCTGGGGTTGTCCGATGACGCGGACGGACAGCCCGGCGTCTTCGGGCAACCAGGCGCGCATCAGCCCAGCCTGTAACCACGGTAATGAAAGTTGATCGGGGACGGGCAGTGCCAATCTTGGGCGCAAGAAGTTGGCCATGCGCGCGGCCGGACTGGCGGCGTCTGGCAGGGAAACTCTGAATGTGTTTGTGCCTGCCGTGTATGTGTATGCCCGGCCCGTCAGCCATTCTACCAGCTTATAGCGCTGCTCATCCAACCACCCGGGCTTTCTCACTTCCAGCACCGGGCCGCGGACCAGGAGGTTAGCGCGATCGGAGACACCGAGTTGTTGGGCCAGGAACTCGCGCGACAGAAACAGGTTCATGGGTGGCGCCGGCTGAGCGGTGAGGGCGAAATCGCCCAGCTTGTCCGCTGACAGGATTGCGCCAACTTTCAGGCGCAGCGCCACTGCGTTTTCATCGCGCGGGCTCAGGGCGGCATCCAGTCCCAGGGCGCTTGGTTTGCGGACCCGAATGATGATTTGGTCTCCTGGCCGAACGGCGAGCTGCCGGGCAAGTGTCTCGTTAATCAGCGCTGCCCCATTGGTTAGGGCAAACCGCATCTCCTCAGGAAACACTGGGTCTCCGGCAAAAGGCCAGAAGGGCTCGACTCCGATCACATTGACGCGGTTGGCGCGGGCGGAACCGTCCTGCCTTGCTGCCAGCCCGCCAAACAACAGCGCCGAGGATGTGGAACCGATAGAGGCCAAAGAGCGACCGGATGGCATGACCACAGGGCTTTTGAGAACCCAATTCTGAGCCCAGGCGCTCTGGAAAAGCCGATCGTGGGTGCTGAGGGCGAAGTGAAAGGGGCCCAACCGCGCCAGTGCCCTCTCTTTGAGCGTCTCCCGCACCGAGTCGCCCACCAGGAGCGCGCCAATCAAGGCTGCGCTGCCAATGGCCGCCCCGAGCACGACGCCGACATGCGCCCGCGCGTGAAAGCGTAAGCTGCGGCGGATGAGGGTGGTGAAGGTCATGGGCGCGGTGCAACCCGGAGGGTTGCCAGACGGTAGCCGGGGGTCGCGGCGATGCCGCGACCCCCGGTCCACGACGACAAGTGGCCGCACCCCGGAACGGGGTGCCGGAAACGCGCGGTACCAGGGGGGAGTTGCCATCTGGCATCCCTCCGGGATGCGGACGTGCGATTCCGCTGGTCCGGGGGTCTCGCTGCGCTTCGACCCCCGGCTACCTTCTTTCATCCCTCCGGGATGAATTCTGCGGCCCGTGCAAGGGTAAGTCTCGAGGCTCTTGTTGGCCGGCGCTTCAACGCCGGGACAAGCGCAAATCGAGGCCGAGTTCCGAGGGGAACCGATCGTATCCGTTGCTGTCAGGCCAAAGGCCTGATTCATACCAGCCCAGGGCAACGCCCTGGGTTTCCGTGCGGTTTTATCTTGTCGCAGGCCAACGGCCTGCCTCATAGGGTTCATTGGACCCGACCGGCTTAAACGGTGATCGCCAAATCTCAATCCCTCAACGCAATGAATCGCGCTTTCAGCGCTCAGAATGGTCTTTGGCCGACAAACCCAGGGCGTTGCCCTGGGCTGGTATGAATGACGCCGTTGGCGTCTCAAGCAGGCCCGCAGTGCCTCTCGGGTGCTGCCTCTTGGGGAACTCTGTGGCTCGCCCGGAAGGGGAACTGACATAACCGGTGAAAAGATGCGGGTAAAGACAAGGCCTTGAAACGCCGGGCTGCTGTCGGACGTCCCCTGCGGGACATGCCCCAAGCGCGAAAGCTCCGTCAGGAGCGACATACTTATAGCAACGCGGCGCTATTATACCCGTCTCAAGCTCCGTCAGGAGCGGCACCTCATGGCCGCATAGCGGGGGTGCAGATATGCCGCTCTTGACGGGGCTTGGCCCCTTGGACGGGACCAGCCACAAAGTCCTCCGCAAACCATTGTAGGAGACGACGTAAGGAGTCTCTGAATGATTCTTGGGTACTTCGAAAGCCTGCTCCCCTCGCAGACCATCGATCAGAGACTCCTTACGTCGTCTCCTACAGTCGAGGGGCATCGCCTCGTTCTCTCGACTCTCGACACTCGCCCCTCGACACCCGCAACTCGACACTTGCGTCTGGATGCTTTTGAACTGCGGTCCAAGGCGCGTTCGTTTCATATAAGTCTTCCGTCCTTCAATTCGAGCACGCGTCCCATGCGCTCGGCCAGTTCGCGGGCGTGGGTGACGACGATGAGGGTGACGCCGTCCTCGTGGTTGAGTTCCAGGAGCAACTGGCCGAGTTGGCGGGCGGAGGTCTGGTCGAGGGCGCCGGTGGGTTCATCGGCCAAAAGGAGTTGGGGTTGGTTAATGAGGGCGCGCACCACGGCAACCCTCTGGCGCTCGCCGCCCGAGAGTTGGCCTGGGCGATGAGAGAGGCGCTCGCCCAGGCCCACTCGATTCAGGAGCCGCTCTGCGCGAGGGCTCGCCTCGAGGCGGACGGCGGGGTCTTTGCAGACCAGGGAGGGCACCAAGACGTTCTCGAGGACGGTGCACTGCGGCAGGAGATAGTGGGCCTGAAACACAAACCCGATTTGCCGGTTCCGCACCGCGGCCAGGCGGACCTCGTCGAGTTGGCCCAAGTCCTGGCCGTTGAGCACGACCTCGCCGCCGGTGGGCCGGTCCAGAGTGCCCATAATGTGCAGCAGGGTGCTCTTGCCCGAGCCGGACGGCCCGACGATGGCCAGTGATTCACCGCGCGCGATCTCGAGCGAAATGCCCTCGAGCACCGTCAGCGCGCCGCCGCCCTCCGGCGCTTCGTAGCGCCGGGTGATGTTGTGCAACGTCAAAAGTGGCTCTGCCGATGCCATGACTGCAATCTGGCGCAACTGAGGCCGAAAAGAAAGGCCGGAAGAGAGTCTGCAATCCGGCGCAATAACTATTGACGTTCGAGCGGCAGCGAAACCCGAGCTGATTACAACGAGTTTCAAGGCTGGACCAATTCGGGTTCCTGTATGCGCCTGGGGACGGGGGTCAGAGGGGTGCCGTCCTGGGCCTCCGGGTACTCGAAGACGGTGCCTTCGTAATTGCGGATGACCACGCGGTCGGCATTGCGGCTGAGGAGGTAATCCGGATTGATGGGGACCTTGCCGCCGCCGTTGGGGGCGTCGATGACGTATTGGGGGACGGCATAACCGCTGGTGTGGCCGCGGAGGCTGTCGATGATTTCGAGGCCCTTGCGAACGCTGGCGCGCAAGTGGGCCGAGCCTGAGATTAAATCGCACTGGTAAAGATAGGTACGGTTTGACGCGGCACATGAGGAGCTTTTGGACATGGGCTTTCATGACGGTCCGGTCGTCATTGACCTTACGGAGCAGGACAGATTGGTTGCCCAGGGGAATGCCGGCATTGGCCAAGCGCCCCAAGGCGTCACGCGCTTCGGTGGTCAGCTCCCGGGGATGGTTGGAGTGGATGCTGATGAAAAGCGGGTGGTATCGGCCGAGCACGGCGCAGAGTTGCGGGGTAATGCGCTGGGGCAGGAAAATGGGGATGCGGGTGCCGATGCGGAGGAACTCGACATGCGGAATGGCGCGCAATTGGCCGAGCAGAAAGTCGAGCTTCTCGTCGCTCAGCAGGAGGGGGTCGCCCCCGCTCAGCAGCACGTCCCGGATTGCGGAATGGCGGCGGATATAATCCATCTGGCGGTCGAACTCAGGATGGAAGTCGTAGCCGGAGGCATTGCTGACGAGGCGCGAGCGGGTGCAATAGCGGCAATAGGCGGCACACCGATCGGTGACCAGAAAAAGGACGCGGTCGGGGTAGCGGTGGACCAGTCCCGGCACCGGTGAATGGGAGTCCTCACTGCAAGGGTCGCTCATCTCCCATGGAGCGGTGTGCGTTTCCTCGACGCGGGGGATGACTTGCCGCCGAATCGGGCAATCTTCGTCGGCTGGGTCAATGAGATTGAAAAAATAAGGAGTAATGCCCAGGGCGAGCTTGAGATTGGCCAGGGTGGCTCCAGCGACTTCCTCAGGCGTGAGGGTGGGCATCAACCGTTGGAGTTGCTGCAGACTGGTGATGCGGTGCTTGAGCTGCCAGTGCCAATCCTCCCACTCCGAATCCGGAACCTGGCTCCAAAACCCCCGCCCGGCAGAGTGGAATTCTTTTAATGAACAGAGTGAGCGACGCGATGGCGGCTCGTCGCTGCTCCCCGATGTGGTGGTGGTAGTGGTCTGCATTTGACCTATCATTTTTAGCGCACTATAGGTTTGATCGCCAAGGTGTCAAGCCAGGGAAGTCGGAACCCGTGGGTTTTGGCTGGCATAAATAGCTTGAGGGCAGAGGGTTACGACGCAGCGCAAAAATATTCCAAAGGGCGAAGTCCAAAGTCCGGGGGGCGAGGTCAGGGGGAGGGAGGGACCAGCGCCGGTTTTCCTGCGGATTGCTGTTTATTGGGATCAGTCACGATAAACGGGTCACTGAGGGGCGGGTTGAGTTTGAGTGGAGGGGGAGGGCGGCTTCTGGGCGGGGCGCCGGGCCAGGCGCTGAGCATCGAGGGCATCCAACTGCATGAGGGCCACTGCGGTGGCGTGTCGATGGGCGGCGTTCTTGCGGAGGCCCAGGAGGAGGCCGGTCTTGTCGCGGTTGTGCAGGTAAGAGGCAATGACTTTGTGGTAATCCTCGACGAGGAGGACCAGGTCGCGGGAAACGCGTAACCGGACCGCTTCGAGGTCCCGGAGCTTGCCTTGCAGCGCGACGGTCTGCGGACCGCGGTCCCAGTCGCGGATGATGTTCTGGAGAGTGGCTTGGGCATGGAAGGGCATTTCATCGGCGCGGGTGCGGACCTGGATGCCGGAGCGCACGGCTTCATCGAGTTTCTGCCAGCTTTTGTCCGCCGGCCAGGTTTGGGTCAGGTCATATCCGGTGAAATCGGCGACCTGCAAGGCCCACCATTTCTCGATTTCGAGGGGCCCAGCGAAATGGGTCTCGAATGCGCGCAAGAAGGCGAACTGCCAATTGTAGTGCTGGGGCAATTGGGCCAGGAATGCGCGGAGGCAAGCGCGGCCGTTGTTGAGATGCAAGAGACAGTTGACGAACAACTGGGCGCTGCTGCGGTAGAGTTCGCCCGCCTCGTCGGCGAACTGGGCTGGTGTTGGCCAGCTCAGGTCCTGGAAGGTCAGGGGCGGGTAGCTGGTCAATTGTTTGTGGGCGCGGTTGAGCGGGTTTTCCCAACGGCTATCCATGGAAGTGCGCGTGAGGGCAAGGCCGGACAACACCGGACCAGCCGGAGTCTCAATTAGCCGCGACGAAGATGCCCCATAGGCCGCCGGGGGCGGGAGGATGATTTCCATCTCTTTGGAAGCCAGAAGCTGGCGGGACAGACCTTCGACCAGCCAGGTCGGGATGTCGGCGGAGCAAGGGCCGGGCGAGCGATTGGCCAATTCGAGCAGCAAGACCTGGGTCATGGCCCGCACGTAACGCTCGCGCTCCACCACGTTGGGCAGGAGAACATGGTATTGCCAGCCATCCTTGAACCGCTCTGAAGTGATGGCGGCGCCATCATCGGCGCTGACCGCCGGATAGAGCGTGATGAAGATCCTGCCGCGCCAGGGTTGGTTGGCCTCCAACTCGCGGCAGAGGTTCTGTTTGATGCGCTCGGCAGAGATGGCCAGCAAGGTCGGCTCGAGGTGGATGAGGCTCTGATTGGTCGCCAGGATGGGGTCCGGTTCGGCAGAGCTGGCGGCTTGAACTATGAATTGGCCGGAGCGGCTGCTGGCGGTGAGCGGGTTGGGCCTGGAAGCTGGGCCGTGTGCGGAGCCGGCGATCAAGCCCCAGCAGGCAATCATCCCTACGAACCCGCTCAGACCTGGCTGGCGGCGCATAATCTACGATGGTTTTGCACTCGAGGTCCGGCTTGGACTCGGGCTTGGCGGCGGTCTTGGTTTCGGAGCCGGGTTTGCTCTCGGCCGCCGAGGGGGTGGCCGCGGGGATGTCTTTCTTGGCGGCCTGTTTGTACTGCTCGCTGCGATAATCAGTGGCGTAAAAGCCGCTGCCCTTAAAGAGGATGCCGGCCCCACCGCTGATGGCCCGCCTGACCTTGCCCTTGCCCCAGGGCTTCAGAGGGCACAGTTTTTCCGGGCAGACAGCCAATGGCCGGGCCGACATCGATTGGAACTTCTCGAAAGAGTGACCGCACTTCTCGCAGATATACTCGTATGTCGGCATAACCGTTGTATCTAATAGACTCAAGGGCCGGTCCTGGTCAAGTGGCTCAACCCCCAATGCAGCTCATCGTGCGGGATGGGGGGACGAACTCGGGTTCGCCGATGTGGTGACGGGGTTCCTTTTGCCAAACCACGCCTTTGAGCCATTCGGCTATTTCGTCGTTGGAGGCTCCGCGGCGCAGCCGAGAGCGGAGGTCATGCTCGGTAACGCTGAAGAGGCAAGTGCGGATTTTGCCGTCGGCGGTCAGGCGGATGCGATTGCAATGGCCGCAAAAGGGCTCAGTCACCGGAGCGATGAGGCCGACTTCGCCGCGTCCATCAGCGAAGGCCCAGCGTTTGGCCGTTGCGGCGGGGTTTTCAGAAGGAAGGGCTTGGAGGTGGAAGCGGGCTTGGAGGCGGGCGAGGACTTCGCGGCCGGGAACGACCATTTCCTTGAGCCAGGCGCGCGCGGAATCCAGGGGCATAAACTCGATGAAGCGGCAGCAGAGGTTCTGGTCACGGGCAAACTGGGCGAGGGCTTCGATTTCGTGGTCGTTGAGGCCGCGGATAATGACGGCATTGACCTTAACGGGGTGGAAGCCCAAGTCCCGGGCCAGGCGGATGCTCTGGAGCACTTCGCGGAGGTTGGCCGCGGCCGGTGATCTTTTTGAAGTTGTCGGGGTCGAGGGAATCGAGGCTGAAGGTGATGCGGCGGAGACCGGCGGCGCGGAGGGCGAGGGCCTTTTGGGGAAAGAGAAAGCCGTTGGAGGTCATCGCCAGGCCGGTGATCTCCGGGATGGCGGCGAGGCGGGCGACGAGGTTTTCAACTTCGTGGCGCAGGAGCGGTTCGCCGCCAGTGAGCCGGATATTGCGGATGCCCCACTGGACGGCCAGGCGCACCACGCGTTCGATTTCCTCGAAGCTGAGGAGCTGCGCCTTGGGCACCCACTGTTGCAGGATCGGGGCTGAAGTGGGCATCGTCGCCCAGTGGCCGCGGTAGAAATTCTGAGCGGCCTCCGATTCGGGCAGACAATAGAGGCAGCGGAAGTTGCAGCGATCCGTCAGGCTCACGCGGAGGTCGCGCAGAACACGCCCCTGCGCATCGATGAGCGCGCGCTCCTGGCTCACTTCGGAGGAGAACTCGTGGCCGGCGGCCGGTTGGTGTTGACAGGGGGAATGATTTTGACGCCGCCATCGGAAGTGACCTCGACATTGAGGTCGTACTTCGGTTTCGGAGGTGGAACGACTTTGACCGTGCCGTCGGAACCGACCTCGACGTTCAGGTCGTAGTTCGGTTTGGGGGCCCGGCTCAGCAACCGCAGCGGGTTGATGCCCTCGACCAGTTTCTGGGCGCCTTTTTGTTCGCCGCTGGCAAAGAGGCCCATCCGAATCCAGTCCAGCCGGCGGGCGATGGTGAGTTCTTCTTTCAACTTGGCCACCTGGCCGCGGAGAATCGTGATATCGTTGAACTGACGTTCCAGCTCGGCCTTCTCGGCTATGAGGCGCTTGAGCGTGGTCTCCAGCACGGCTCGGTCTCCTTCCGAGGCGGCGAGCTTTCTTTTGGTGTCATCGATTTGAACCGTGAGGTTGGTAATCGACGCGCCCAGTTCCAGCGCCCTCTTGTCCAGCGTCTGGTTCTGGCTCTCGAGGTCGGTAATCTTGGTGTCGCGTTTCTTGACTTCTTCCTCCTTGGCCTTGAGCGCGGCTTCGGTTTTGGCCAGGTCGGTGCTCGCCTGGGAGAGGTTGGCGGAGACCTGGCTGAAGGTGTTGGTCAGGTCGGAGAAGGCCCTTTTTGACTCCGCGAGATCCTTCTCGAAGGTGGTGCTCCGCTGGACCTCCTCGCCCAGTTTGCTCTTGGTCAGCACCAGATTGTTGGAAAGGCTGTTGATCTCATCCGCGCGGGCGCGCTGCTCCTGGACAGCTTGCTTCTTGATCGCGATCAACACACCGCCGAGGCAAAGGCAAATGAGAACCAAGGTGATTACCCCAATTCGCTTTTTCATATTGTCGCCATAATGTGGGAAACCGGCAGCTTTGGCAAGCAGGCATCTTGGGCGCTGTCAAAGGGCGGCGGCGGGGTCGATTTCTTCCGGCTGCCAGAGCCAGCGCCCTTCCATGCCGCCGGCTATGACCAGCACTTGTCCGGTGATATGGCGGGCCAAGGCATCGGATGAGAGAAACACCGCGGCATTGGCGACGTCCTCCGGGCGGGCCAGTTGAGGCAAGGCCATGGTGGCGGCGAGCTTGCGGATGACGCGGGGGTCGTTGAGCCTGGCGGCGAGGCGTGGCACGACGGTCCAGCCCGGGCAAATGCAATTGATGCGTCCGCCGCAATAATCGCGGGTGTGCGGGGCCAGGCGGGCCAGTTCATTCTTGAGGGAGCGGGTCAGGCCCCAGGCCAGGGCAGCCTTGGCGGCGGCATAATCGGCATGGCCGGCTTCCCCGAACAGGGCGGCCGTGGAGGCGATAACCACCGCGTTGCCGCGCCCCTGGCGCGCGGCCAGCCGCAGAAACCCACGCAGGCTCAGAAACGCTGTGGTCAGCACGCCCTCGAACGTCTGCCGCCATTGGCGCAGCGACATCTGCGACATCGGCACGTCACGCGTTTCCCAGGAACCGGCGTTGGCCACCAGCGTGTCGACCCGCCCAAAATGTTTCACCGCCTCGCCAAAAAGGCGTTCCGCCCCCGCCTCCCTCGCCAAATCCGCCCGCACAACCGCCAACTCGACGCCGCGAAGCTCGCGCCGGAGGGCCGCCATGGCCGGCTGATTCCTGTGATAATGAAGCACGAGCCGGGCGCCTTCCCCGGCGAATTTCTTTGCCATGGCCGAGCCGATGCCGCCAGAGGCGCCGGTGATCACCACGACTTTGCCTGCCAGTTCGCTGTTCATCGCATAATCCTAATCTTAATCCTAATCTTAATCCTAATTCTAATTCGACTCAAAAGAAGATTAGGAGTAGGATTAGGATTAAGATTAGGATTAGGAATCGCTACCCAGGAAAGGGAAGTGCGCCCGGCCCTTTGCGGTCCTTATTATCAACTCGACTCTCGTTGACGGGCAGGCAAAGATGTGCTCGAAAAACAGACTCCTATGTGTCCTCTAAGTTCCCATCCATCGAACGGCCCCTCCAAGAGGCTCCCACTTGCCCTGCTGCTCGCGGCGGCGTGGGGGCTGCTCGCTCTGCCCTGCTCGAGCGCGGCGCAAGACCAACCTGGCGCGACGTTGCCGCCGGGCGTGAAAGCGGTGTGGGACCCGGCCAAGGCCAGCCGCGAGACGACCCCCACGCGCGAGCGCCTTTGCATCAACGGGCTGTGGCGCTGGCAACCCGCAGCGGATAACGCCCTCCAAGTGCCCACGGCGGCCTGGGGTTACTACAAGGTGCCCGGGTGCTGGCCCGGGGCCCAGGACTACCTGCAGAGCGACTACCAGACGCTCTACCCCGACCCGAGCTGGAGGAACACGAAGCTGAGCGAGGTCCAGAGCGCCTGGTACGAGCGCACGATCACCATCCCCCAGGATTGGGCCGGCCGGCGCATCGCCCTGGCTATCGAGTACCTGAATTCATACGCGGCTATCTATGTTAACGGCCGGAACGTGGGCCAGCTCCGCTTCCCGGCCGGGGAGCTCGACCTCTCGGCGGCGGTCCGTCCTGGGGCCACGCATGTCCTGAGCCTGCTGGTGGTGGCGATGCCGCTCAGGGCCGTGATGGAGTCGTACAACGACACCAACACCGCCAGACAGAGGAAGGGCAGGGTCGAACGCCGCGGCCTGTGCGGCGACGTGTGGCTCATCGGCGAGCCGGCCGGGGCGCGACTCTCCGGCGTCCGGATCGACACCTCGTTCCGCCAGGGCCAAATCACGTTCGAGGCCGGGCTGCAAGGGCTGGCGGCCGACGGGCGCTACAAGCTGCGGGCCCGGATTACCGAGCAGGGCCGGCAAGTGGCGGAGTTCACCGGCCCAACATTCCCCGCGGGCGAGGTGAACGACGGCCGGGCTCATCGAGTTTTCTATCGACGGGACCAAAGTGGAGCAACATTCCCCGCGGGCGAGGTGAACGACGGCCGGGCGGCGTTCACGATGCCGTGGAAGGCGCCCAAGCTGTGGGACCTCAACACGCCCGAGAATCAGTATGCCGCCGAGGTGTCGCTCCTCGACGCGGCAGGCCAGGCGGTGGACATCGCGACGCCGGTTCGGTTCGGGTTCCGGGAGTTCTGGATACAGGGCCGTGACTTCTATCTGAACGGCACCCGGTTGTACCTGTCGTTGGTGCCGCTGGACAACGCCCAGATAGGCGCGGCGTTGGCGACCTACGCCGCGGCCAGGGAGAGCTTGCTGCGCCTGAAGAGTTTCGGGATCAACTTCGTTTACACCCACAACTATGGCTGCGAGCCCGGCTCGCACCTGAGCTTCGCCGAAATCCTGCGCGCGGCGGACGACACGGGAATGCTGGTGGCGTTGTCGCAGCCGCACTTCAGTGCGTACAATTGGCAGACGCCGGCGGCCGACCAAACCAACGGCTACGCCGGCCACGCGGCGTTTTACGTGCGCGTGGCCGGCAGCCACCCCTCGGTGGTGTGCTACGCCATGAGCCACAATGCCACGGGTTACAACGAGGATACCAACCCCATGATGATGGACGGCAAAAGCAATCCGCGGGACCCGTGGGCCGACCGCAACGCCGCGCGCGCGTTGCGCTGCGAGGCCATCGTCAAGCGCCTGGACCCCGGGCGAATCGTCTATCATCACTCCTCCGGCGACCTCAGCGCGATGTACACGCTCAACTTCTACCTTAACTTCGTGCCCATCCAGGAACTCGACGATTGGTTCGAGCACTGGTCGATCGCCGGAGACAAACCGATGGTCCTGGTCGAGTACGGCGTGCCCTTTGGTTGGGACTGGGCCATGTACCGCGGCTGGTACGACGGCCATCGCGAGTTCGGCAGCGCGGCCGTGCCGTGGGAGTATTGTATGGCCGAATGGAACGCTCAGTTCCTGGGCGATGCGGCCTACCAAATCAGTGACCGGGAAAAGCGCAACCTGCGGTGGGAGGCGCAGCGGTTCCGCGAGGGGCGCCCCTGGTTCCGCTGGGATTACCCCTACCCGGTGGGCGACGCGCGGTTGGAGGAGATGCAGCCGGTGCAGGCCGCCTACACCACCGATAACTGGCGGGCGTTCCGCGCCTGGGGCCTGTCGGCCAACTCGCCCTGGGAGCACGACCGCTTCTGGACATTGCGCGACGGCTTCCAACACCGCCGCCAGGAGCTGCCGGTCGACTGGGACCACCTGCAGCAGCCGGGCTACAGCCCCGACTTCATCGACCACACCTACCCCCGCTTTGACCTGGCCTACCAGCGGTCCGACTGGGTCGCCTCGCCCACAGCCGAGTCGTTGTTCCGCAATAACCTGCCGCTGCTGGCCTGGATAGCGGGCAAGCCGGAGCACCTCACTACCAAGGACCACACCTTCTACCCCGGCGAAACCATCCAGAAGCAGCTCATCGTCATCAACAACTCCCGCCTGACCGTGACCTGCGAGGCCTCATGGTCGACCAACCTGGACCCGGCGCTCGAGGGTGCAAGGCAGGTGGTCGTGCCGACCGGCGACCAGGCGCGCATCCCGGTGCAACTCAAACTGCCGGCCGGCCTGGCGCCGGGCAACTATCGGCTCTCTGCGAGCTTCAGGTTCAGCACCGGAGAGAGGCAGGAAGACTCCTTCACGCTCCAGGTCATCCCGCGTTCGGCGCCCCCGCGCCCGGTCTCGAAGCTCGCGCTCTTCGACCCGCCCGGCCACACGGCCAAACTGCTGGCCGGGTTGGGTGTCACCTGCCAACCGGTGGGCGCCGCCGCGGACCTTTCGGGCTTTGACGTGCTGGTCATCGGTAAAGGCGCTCTGACTGTGGACGGCCCGGCGCCCGTTCTCAAGCGGGTGCGCGACGGGCTCAAGGCCGTCGTGTTCGAGCAGACCGCCGAGGTCCTCGAGAAGCGGCTCGGCTTCAGGGTCGAGGAATACGGCCTGCGGCAGGTCTGGCCGCGCGTGCCGGACAGCCCGCTGCTGGCCGGCCTCAAGACCGAGAATCTGCGCGACTGGCGCGGTTCTTCCACCCTGCTGCCTCCCACCCTGGCCTATACGTTGAGTCCACGCTACAACGGGGCGCCGACGGTACACTGGTGCGGACTGGAGGTCACCCGCCTGTGGCGTTGCGGCAACTGGGGCAACGTCGCCTCGGTGCTGATCGAGAAGCCGCCGCGCGGTGACTTCCTGCCGATCCTCGACGGCGGCTACGCCCTCCAGTACAGCCCGCTTCTCGAATACCGCGAGGGCCGCGGGCTGGTCCTTTTCTGCCAGATGGACCTGACTGCGCGGACCGAGAGCGACCCGGCGGCCGAGACGCTGGCGGGCAACATCCTGCGGTATGTCGAGGCCTGGCGCCCGACTCCCAGGCGCACCGCCGTGTACGCCGGCGAACCCGCCGGCCTGGCCTGGCTGGCGGCTTGCGGCGTCGAAGCCGCGCCATTCAAAGGCGAGCCGCCGGCGGCGGACCAGGTGCTGGTGGTGGGCCCGGGTGGGGGCCGCGAGCTGGCGGCGCAGTCCCCGGCCACCGGTGAGTGGGTCAAGGCGGGAGGCCGCGTCCTGGCCCTCGGGCTGGATCAGGCGGAGGCCAACTCGTTCCTGCCAACCAAGGTGACGATGCAGCTCGCGGAGCATATCGCCGCCTTCTTCCCCCCTTTCAGCGCCCATTCGCTGCTGGCCGGCGTAGCGCCGGCGGACGTGCACAACCGCGACCCGCGCAAGCTGCCGCTGGTGGCAGGGGGCGCCACGGCTTATGGCGACGGCGTGCTGGCGGCGACGGACAATGTCGTCTTCTGCCAACTCCCGCCCTTCCAAGTGAGCAAGGTGATGGGGGCGCTGAGTTCGATCACGGTGACCAATGACGACACCCTCGGAACGCCGCCTTTAAGCGGCAGCGGCCCGCGGGCGCCAAGCTCGCTCGCGGCGGCCGAGACCGACACTGCGCAACGCAAGAAGTGCGCCCTCATCTCGATGGGCAGCCTGGTCTCTGCCCAGTTCGGGCAGAAGGTGCCGGCAGGCCAGATTGGCAAGACTTACACCTTCGCAGCCCGCGTGAAGGCCCTCGGCGGGCCGGCCGTGGCGAGGCTCGAGGTCGAGCGCGCCGGCCAGCCCTGGGATCGAGCGGCGCGCGGATCGGACATCACAGTCAGCCCGGGCGCCTGGACCGAGGTCCATCTCACGTTCCCGGTGGACAAGGCCTATCCCGAGGGCTGGCAGGCCTACCTCAACGCCTCGGGCGACGGCGCCAGGTTCCAGGTCGCTGGGGTGCGGCTTTACGAGGGCCCATACGTCCCTGGCGGCGACCCCGCATCGGCGGCCACCGAGGCGCCCGACCGCAATCTGTTCAAGAACGCCAACTTCCAGTCTGGCCTGGCCTCGTGGTACTTCACCCACGGCCCGGAGCAATTCAACCTGCGCCGCACCTTCGGGCGCGCCTCCTTCGCCGTGAGCCGCCTGCTGGCAAACCTCGGCGTGTCCGGCTCGACGCCGTTGTTGGAGCGGTTCGGCGACCCGCTGGGCGGCTCCAAGGGACCGTCGGTGGTAAAGAATGGTGATTTCAGCGCCGATGCCAAGGGCAACGGCCTGGCCGACGAATGGGAGTTCAGCTCGAGCGCCAAAGGCGCCGCCTGCACTCGCGAGGCAGTGCCCGGGCCGGGCGACGGCTGGGCCCAGCTCATCGCGGTGCCGCCCGTTGCGGACGGCGTCAAGGCGCCGGAGGTCATGCTCGCCCAGCACGATCTGCCCATCCGAGGCGCCCAGTGGTATCGGTTGTCGCTGCGAACCCGGGCCGAGGGCTTGACCACCAGGGACATCAGTTGGACGGTGCAGAATACGGCCAACTGGCAGTCGCTGTTCGACTACCAGAACCTGGCGCCCAAGGCGGAATGGCAGACGACCTCGTGCGTCCTTCAAGCCAAGGAGACCGCGGCCAAAGGGACCAAGTTCCAGATCTGGTTCACCGGCACCGGCAAACTCTGGCTGGCCGATGTCCGCCTCGAGCCGATCCAGGACCCGACCCTCGGCCGCTGGCTCGACGGCCTCTACCTCACCCGGCCGACCGAGTGGGATGACCCCTATCGCTTCTTCGGGTGGTGAGCCACGGCGAACGAATGAGGGTTCGATTCCCTTCACCCGCTCCAATGGTTATCAAGGATTTGCAGAGGAGTGCAGTAAATCCAGAAGGCTTCGCCGCCAGCACTAGAGGCCCTGCGCACGAACGTTTGCCCCCGAAAAGGCTCCCAGCCAGGGCGTGAGACAAAAAAGTAACTATTTCAAACAGCGGCCACCCCAGCCGCGGTTCTCTGGGATGCAGTTGTATCCAGACAGATACACCGCTACGGCCCTGTCCCGGAGGGACAGCCGACAATAGCCCAACGTTTCAACGTTGGGTCCCCATGGCCGATGGACCCCAGTCCCGAAGGGACGGCTGAGGCTCATTCCCACAAGTAGCGCTCGTCGTACTCAATGCGGTGTTTCTTGAGCAGGGCGATAAACTCCTCCTGGAACGTCATCTTGCGATGACGCTCTTCTTGGGCTCTGATGTATTCGATGGTCTTGTCCAGCAGCGACACGCTGACCGCAAAGGCGCCATACTTGACCTGCCAGCCAAAAAGCCGGTGCTCCGGGAAGGTATCGTGCACCCATTTGGAGGAGCCGCCCTTAATGAGCTGCAGAGCCTTGGAGATCGAGAGCGTTGAGGGCAGAGACAGGAGAATGTGCACATGGTCCCGCACGCCGCCAACCTCTATGGCCTTCATCTGGTTTTGCCGGGCGATGCCCCCCAGGAACGGCCAGAGTCTTTCCTGCAATGTCGGCGGGATCAGAGGGCGGCGTCCCTTGGTGCTGAACACGCAATGGTAGTAGGAACTGACGTATGACATGTTCCCCATTCAGCCGTCCCTTCGGGACTTACGCAACGAAAAAACCGCTCCCCCCAACGTTGAAACGTTGGGCTATTCTCGGATGTCCCTCCGGGACAAAGACCTGCCAGGGCTGCCAGAGGCTTGTAGCCGCTCTTATGGTTACTATTTTGTCCTGCGCCCTCCCCGCCACCCCTGCGACTTTGACTCTGGACTTGGGGAACCGGGAACGGTAAAGCTGGGCCATGCCGTTGAGCTACGCTGAACTAGGACAATTCTACGAAGGGTTGGTCTTCCGCGCGCGCAGTCGTGGGACAACCTGTGCGATTACCAGCGGCATGGCCTGTGTGGCTTTTGGCGTGGCTCAAGCGACGAAGGACTGTGATCTGCTCTGCGCTCCCGATGCCGCCGGTGAGTTTTTCAAGCTGCTTGGAGAGGCCAGTCTGGGCGGCCAGATGCCCAGCTATATGCTGGTCGTCAAACGCGACCCTCGCTCCAGCGCTCCGGCGCTTGCTGTGCAGCATCAAGTTCGTCTCGAACATGCCGACCAGTTGTTGCCGGTTAGTCCTTTGCGCCAGTACGGAATCGAACGGCTGATCGACGAAGCCCAAGCCCAGGCGGCCCGCTTTCTTCCGCCCGGAGCACTCCGCTGGTTGCCAGATGCCGGGGGATGCTTTAAGCTTCTGGCGGAATGAGTGACGTAAAGACAACGCCCGACGGGCTTGCGGCCGACGTTTTGGACCACCTCCACCGCGTGGCCTACGACTTCCATGTCCGCGCCTTTGGCGAGGAAATGGCCAGGGTGAACTTCCTGCCGCTCGCGGAACGCCGCCGCTACGTCGCAGAAATGGTTGACCACGCCCTCCTTAAGGGTGTGAAATTCGACAAACCGGCCTTGGGGGTTACGCCTTGAAACTGACCGGGATTCTCGTTTGAAGCCTCTTTCGGTGCCGGGGCGGACGGCAGGAGAAGCCCATCTGGAGCCTGGGGTGGTTGAAGTTGAGGGGATAGGGGCAGGAGGTTGATGGAGGGGCTGGTGGAGGTGCCGATACGCCAGTGCTGGGCGCTGGACTCTGCTTGACTCTGCCGCTCGTGAGGCGTTTAATCTGGCAGACACAGGACGTTGTGAAAGGGCCTTACCGGAAATTGGACAGTTGTGGACCTGGCAGGAGGTTCATCGGTGGTCCAGCATTTACGCTCATCGAACTTCTGGTGGTGATCGCGGTGATAGCGATACTGGCCGGCCTGTTGTTGCCCGCGCTCAACCGAGCCAAGGTCAAGGCGCGAATCACCTACTGCAAGGGCAACCTCCACCAATACGGCCTGGGGCTGCGCATGTACGTGGACGATTTCAAGGCCTATCCGATTACACTAACGGACGACATCGGTCTGGACATCCTCCCCTACACGCCATGGTTCCGCCAGTTGCAACCGTACACGAAGGACAACTGGACTCAGGTGAGCCAGGGGCAGCCCCAGCCGCCGGGCATTCAGATTTGTCGCGACTATGGCCGGCTCGGGGGGGAGTTCCTGGTCCACCTGCAAAACGTCCCCAGCTCGCCTGCCTATCCTTGCTGGTACTCCGCCGGCAGTTATGGGTACAACGAGGTGGGTTATGACGCACTTGGTGAGACCCAGTTCGGGGGGATGGGTCTTGGCCTCCACTTGCCCTGCACGGGGACCAACTGGCTCCCCGTCCATGAGGGCGACATCGCATGCCCGAGCGACATGATTGCCATAGCGGACGCGCCTCTGGTGGCGACGGGCGCGGGTGTCGTCTGGTCGCCCCGTCCGCCGTGGCTGCCGTTCGGAGCGCCCAGTTTGTACCCAATGGAGAATGGACCCATGGAAGTGTGGGCGACCGACCTCGGTTGGTCCTTGGGCTCCGTGACCAGGAGGCCGCTGCGCTCCAGTTCCAGAGGCAGCGCCACGGCGACCGGTGGAATGTGGTCTTCTGCGACGGCCACGTCGAGGGCTTGACCACCAAGCAGTTCCTTGACCCCCGCTCGGATGCCATCCTGCGCAGGTGGTATGCGGACCACCAACCGCACAACACGGACGTAATGACCTCATTCTTGCGCTCGGTTCTACCGTGAAGCGCGCCGGAGTATGCACTTCACAAAATACACCAACAACACTGGACCTTATTCCTGTCACAGCCCCTCCCTTGCAATCGGGCAGGACCATGAGCAGTAGGTGTAGAGGGTGGGGATTATGTTTAGAGGGAGCGCCGTTCATCCCTCACAGCCAGACGCTCTCTCGTGGCATTGATGCTGTCCATCTATGTTGGTTTGCGCCGGACCTCGACCAGAATATCACCGCCCATGAAGTTTCCAATGCGGAACGGAGCGCGGGGGAAAGAGGGTGCGCGCGTGAAAAACTGGAAGTCCAACAGTTTGGACTTCAATTGGCGGCGCAAGCAAGGTGCATGGCATCGGCAGCTCGCAAATGAACCGTGGCGGGCAAAATATGGGATTTCAGGGGCCTCGGCTTGGGGCACTATCCTGGCCACCACGCGGCCGTTATCCGTTACCCGAATCTCGCCGTGGCGCGAGGCTTCGCGCACCAGTTCGCCGGTTCGGTTGTGAAGCTCTCGAATAGTGATCGTTTTCATGTGTCTCACCGTGACCCATCTGGAACAGGATTGTCAACCGCCTGCCAGCGTCCCAAATCCTCGCCTAAAGTTTTTTTGTAAGGCATCAGCGACGGCGGGAATTCCAACCACGCATGGACACGGATAAACACAGATAAGGCCCAAATCCGTGTTTATCCGTGCCCATTCGTTAAAAAAAGCCACGCCCCGCCATCACTGCCCCATTGCACTGGTTTTGAGCAGGGAACGGGGCGGCGACGGCACACTCCGTCATCGGTGCGCTTCCTGGGGTTCATAATTCACACGCTGCTCGACAGGCCAGCCACGGGGGGTTACGCTCGTGGTGATGAGAACCCAGTCGCCCGATACGAGTCCGGAAGCTGAGCGGGTGCTGATCGAACTCCTGCGGCGAGCGCCGGCCTGGCGCAAGCTGCGCATGGTAGAGGACACCAATTACTGCCTGAGGGACTTGCTCGTGGCGGGGCTCCGTGAGCGATTTCCTCAAGACCCGCCTGCGGTGCTTCGCCGCCGGTTGGCGGAGCTTTGGCTGGGGCCGGAGCTGGCGGCAGCCGCCTACGGCCCCCTGTCGCCGCCGGAGTGACCTGTCGCATGATTCCGGCTCCTTCCGAGATTTTCCAGGTGACCCGCAAAGTGGCCGCCGCCTTCGATCTGGCAGGCATTGGCTACTTTCTGGGTGGCTCGGTGGCAAGCGCCCTTTATGGAGAAGCCCGTTCGACCCGCGATATTGACTTCGTGGCGGCCATGTTCACGCCGCAGGTTGACCCGTTTGTGGCCGCGCTCGGAACCGAGTTTTACGCGGAGGCGCAGGCCATTGCTGAGGCTGTGGCCTCCCGCCGCAGCTTCAATGTTATTCACCTCGATACCATGGTGAAGGCGGACGTCTTCGTCTTCAAAGCGGAGCCCTTCGGGCGCAGCCAATTCGCC
Source organism: uncultured bacterium (assembly GCA_963713735.1). Taxonomy (GTDB): domain Bacteria; phylum Verrucomicrobiota; class Verrucomicrobiia; order Limisphaerales; family UBA8199; genus CAVQND01. The sequence goes on along the minus strand of CAVQND010000066.1, from coordinate 4,854 downwards.
CGCCGAGCCGGAAAGCAACTGAGCGCAGGCGACTCATCCTTGATCTATGTCGCCTCCCCGGAAGACACAATCCTGGCCAAGCTCCAATGGTATCGCGACGGCGGCGGTGTGTCCGACCGCCAGTGGACCGACGTTTTGGGCGTCCTCAAGGTCCAAGGCGCGGCCCTGGACCGCGCCTATCTCGATGAATGGGCGCGGGAACTGGGCCTCACGGACCTCCTGCGTCGGGCGGTCGATGAAGCGGGTTTGCCCCCGGCAGGGGGGGCAGGCGGTCGATGAAACCGGAGGCTGCCGACCCGCCACGCACCCGCCACGGACATCCGATGCCGAGGCGGCCCGGCTGCACCGCCGCATCGAGATGAGGGTTCGATTCCCTTGAGCCGTTCCATCCACCTTGCCTGCAACCTCTCGCCGCTCAAGACCACCCTGGCACCAGCAGGCATCAAGGAAAGCCGCCGTAGAGCCAACGGTGCAGGAAAGGCACGGCTCAGGGGTCAGGACTGCATGGAGGGTGCGTCGAGACGCACAGTTGCTCATGGAACCAGATTCTGATAAGAAATGGCCAGACCAAAAAGAGGACGCGACGGAATTGTCCTAATCGGCTTTGTGTGATGAGCGGGGCCCGGTCAAATGCTCGGTCGGGAGATGGCCTCGGATGTGGCACGAGACTCACCGGACGTGCTGCGTTCACACTCATCGAACTTCTGGTCGTCATCGCCATCATCGCCATCCTGGCTGCGCTGCTGCTACCGGCGTTGAACCGGGCCAAGCTGGCGGCGGACTCGACAGTGTGCAGAAGCAACCTGCGGCAGTGGTGTACCGGGCTGCGTATGTACGTGGAGGATTTCAGGGTCTATCCTTTGTGCGACGTTTGGCCCGCCGGGACAAACGCCACACAGACGCTCGTTTGGCACAACCAGTTGGAAGACTACACGCGGGCAAAGTGGTGCAACTGGGACCCGTGGAATGGGCCCCTTCCCGCTGGAATCCAGGTTTGCCCGAGCTACTCGCGTCTCGGCGGCGACTTTGACGCCCACCACGTCGGCTCGTATGGATACAACGCCAACGGTTTCATGATCACCAGCAGGGGCGGGGGCCTGAGCGGCCAGGGCACATGGACCAACCTGCCACCGCCCCAGCCTACTGTTGCGTGTTGCTTCGGTAAGGGTGTGGACGGGGTTTCGGCCCCGGTGGTAGTCTTCGCGGCAGATTATGGCAGCGAAGACAACGATCAAATCGGACCCCGCATTTGCAGCAGCCATTGCGCGGGTGCAACCAGCCCTGGCAGCCTGGCGCGAGCGGCGTAAACATCGAGAACCCATCCCGGAAGCGTTATGGCGGACGATGGCGACTTTGGCACGAGGCTACGGACTGAGCCCTGTGGCCCAAGCTCTCGGCGTCAATTACACTGCCCTCAAGCGCCACTTGGCGGCCAGTCCAGTTCCGGAACCTTCCAGGGCCGGTGCCCTGCCTCCGGGGTTTGTCGAGGTGCCGGTGGCCACCTGGCCCAGCGGCCCGCAGTGGGTGATTGAACTGGAGGACCGCCGCGGTTCGAAACTGACCCTGCGGCTGGCGCAAAGCGACAGTGTCGCGGCACTGGCTTTGGCCCAAGGGCCTGGAGGCATCGGTCGTGATTCAGATTACCCCCCAGATGCGGTTGTTGCTGGCGGTCGAGCCGGTGGATTTTCGCAAAGGCATTGACGGGCTGGCGCAGGTTTGCCGCCAAAGGCTGGATACCGACCCGATTGGCGGCGCCGTGTTCATCTTCTCGAATCGGCGGCGGCGGGCGCTTAAGATCCTCATGTATGACGGCCAGGGTTTTTGGCTGTGCCAGAAACGGCTCTCTCAGGGACGATTTGGCTGGTGGCCCACTGGCGGCCAGCAGCCCACCTTGGGGCTGGATGTCCATCAACTTCAATTACTGCTCTGGAACGGCAATCCCAACACCGCCCAGGCCGCACCCTTGTGGCGGCCGATTGCCTCGGCGGCCTGAGGCCAAACCAGCGATAAAAAAAAGATCCCGAAAGGGGTGAAAGAGGTTGCGTTCCAGTTTTTGACCGCTTAGGCTGGCGGTCGTGCAGAGCGAGTTTGCCTATCGCGGTTGCAAGCTGAGCCGTGCCGACGTTGAGTTTATCGGGCAGTTGATCGCCGCCCACCCCGGCCTAAGCCGGCGGCGGCTTTCGGCCAAGCTGTGCCAGGCGTGGAACTGGGTGCAGCCCAATGGCCAACTGCGGGACATGGTCGCCCGGAGTCTGATGCTGGGGTTGCACCGGGCCGGTCACATTAAACTGCCGGCCAAGCGGATGTCTCCACCCAACAACGCGGCGCGGCACCGGGCGCCCGAGCGTGAGTTGGCGTTGGCGGCCAGGCCGCAGGAATGTTCCTTGGCCGAATTGGGTCCCTTGGAGATCCGCCAAGTGCGGCGCACGCCGGCCGAAGAACTCTTCGGCAGCCTCATCGAGGCGCACCATTATTTGGCTTATACCCAGCCGGTCGTTCAAGCAGTTGTGGGTTTATCCGTTACGGCCGGACTTTCGCCGCCAGCTTTGCGGAGGGGGCTATGGCTCAGGGCAGCGGTCCGGAGGTTGTCGCCCTGAGCCCGACCCAACTGGAAGAGTTGTTGGTCAAGCTGGCCGGGCTCTTGCCGGCGGAGACTTACCAACTGGTGCAAACGCTCTTGCGGACCCTCCAATGGGTCATGGGAGTGCTCGAAGCCAAGAACACCACCCTGGGCCGACTTCGGCGGATGATTTTCGGAGCCCAGACCGAGAAGAGCCGCAACCTGCTGGCTCAAAGTGACGCCGCCGCTGCCAGCGCCAAAACGCCAGACCCCAAGCCCAAAGCCAAAGGGCACGGGCGCAAAGCCGCCCAGGATTATCCGGGAGCCAAGCGCCTGCCGGTGCCTCATCCCAAGCTGCGCCTTGGGGACCTCTGCCCCAAGTGCCTCAAAGGCAAACTCTACCTGCTCAAGACCCCAGCCCGGATCGTGCGCATTGCCGCCCAGCCTATGTTTAGCGCGACGATCTTCGAACTGGAACGGTTGCGTTGCGCTTTGTGCGGAGCCCTCTTCACCGCCGCCCCGCCGCCGGAGGCTGGGCAGAGCAAATACGATCCGAGCTGTGGCGTCATGTTGAACCTGCAGCGCTTTGGGGTGGGCCAGCCCATGTGTCGCACCGACAAATGGCAGCACTATCTCGGGGTGCCGCTGGCCGCCTCGACGCAGTGGGAACTGATGGCGGCGGCCTCCAAAACACCCGAAGTGGTCTATGAGGCCCTGATCGAAGCCGCCGCCCAAGCCGAGGTTTTGCACAACGATGACACCCCCATGCGGGTGCAGAGCTTGCGGCGGCAAATCGCCGACGCCCAGGACCCGGACCCGCGCACGGGCATTTTCACCACCAGCATCGTCGCCCGGGTCGGCCCAGTCCCGGTGGCCCTGTTCTTCACCGGCCAGAAGCACGCCGGGGAGAATCTGGACCAACTGCTCCAAAGCCGGGAGGCCAATCGGAGCCAGCCGCTGCAGATGTGCGATGCGCTCGCGCGCAATGAACCCAAGGAGTTCCACACGCTGCTGTGCCATTGCCTCCTCCACGCCCGAAGAAACTTTATTGACGTGGGCCAGAGCTTTCCGGAGGAATGCCGCCAGGTCATCGAAAGCCTGCGGGAGATCTATCGCTTTGAGGCCCTGGCCAAGGAACGGCAGCTCTCGGACCTGGAACGACTGGCCTTCCACCAGGAACACAGCAAACCGGTGATGGACCAACTCCGGCAGTGGATGAAAGAGCAGTTGGAACAAAAGAAGGTTGAACCCAACTCCGGTCTGGGAGAGGCCATCAACTACATGCTCAAACGGTGGGAAACGTTGACCCGTTTCCTCTCGGTCCCCGGTGTGCCGCTGGACAACAACATCGCGGAGCGGGCGCTCAAGATGGCGATCCTTCACCGCAAAAACTCGTTGTCCTATAAAACGCTCAACGGAGCCCGGATTGGCGACATCCACATGAGCCTGATCCACACCTGCGAACTCAACCGGGTCAACCCCTTCGACTACCTCATGGCCCTCGAGCAACACGCCCAGGCGGTGGCAAAGGCCCCGACCTGTTGGTTCCCGTGGAACTACCGACAGGCCATCCAAGCGGTCAACAGCGGCTGATTAGCCCGCCCTCGCCCATAGTGGGCGCCCGCGTCCGGCCCCGGCGCCCTGGAAAAGCCGCCCGCCTCCAAGTTTTTGCCGCTACGCACGCTTGCCGAAGCAACACACTGTTGCAGACTATTGACTTGTCCGGGACACCGAAGTTGTGTGCCCGAGCGACATGATTGCCATCGCCGATGCCCACGTTAAGGATTTGCCTGGCGGCTGGCCTCGCTTCTTCGGCCATTGGCGGCTGGACTCTTTTGACTCAGACACAAGTTTTGAGTTGGGTTTGACTACCCCACCCGGCTCGGGCCAAGACGCTGCCTGGGTGAGGAAACGCCACGGTGGACGATGGAATGTAGTCTTTTGCGATGTTCATGTTGAGAGCCTTAAGACCAGGGATCTATTCGTGTTCCGCTTCACGCTTTTCTGGGAGAAAAGTATCTTGATAATCAAGGAGGTTCGACAAAGGCGTATCAAGATAGTCGAGGAAGCTGGTGGCTTGGGTAAGGGGCGGAGAGGCGGATGCTGCGCGGCACACCCCTGCGGCGGGGCGAGAGGCCGTTTTGGCGAAGGGATGGGGTCAGAACAGGAAGGCCTCTTCGCGGCGGTCCGGTGGCAGGCGCAGACGCATTTGTGGCGAACGCCGGGCGCGTTTGATGGATAGCTCCAAGACCAGCATAGCCTGATCGAGGCGGCAGTCGCAGAGTTGAGGCGCT
>CAVQND010000065.1:0-14362 GCA_963713735.1 uncultured bacterium | reverse complement strand
CTGTCCTGCTTCAACCTTCGTCGTCTGTGCTCCACCAGACGAAATCACATCGCTGTGCCCTTTGAGGGTGAGCAGTTCCCTGCCGCTGGCCGCATCCCAGACCTTGGCCGTCCGATCCGCACTGCCGGTGACAATCCGCTGGCCGTCGGGGGAAAACGCCACAGACACTGATGTAGCGCTGTGCCCTTTGAGAGCGAGCAATTCCTTTGCGGTGCCCGCCATCCCACACCTTGGCCGTCTGATCGTCACTGCCGGTGACAATCCGCTGACCGTCCGGGGAAAACGCCACAGACCTAGATCCCACCGCTATGCCCCTTGAGCGTGAGCAGTTCCTTGCCGCTGGCCGCATCCCAGACCTTGGCCGTCTGATCCCGACTGCCCGTGACAATCCGCTGGCCGTCCGGGGAAAAGGCCACAGACCGCACCTGAGCGCCGTGCCCCTTGAGGGTGAGCAGTTCCTTGCCGCTGGCAGCGTCCCACACCTTGGCCGTCTGATCCGCGCTGCCGGTCACAATCCGCTGGCCGTCCGGGGAGAAGGCCACAGACCATGATGCCTTTGTGCCCTTTGAGAGCGAGCAATTCCTTGCCGCTGGCCGCCTCCCACACCTTGGCCGTCTCACTATCGACTGCCGGTGACAATCCGCTGGCCGTCCGGCGAGAAGGCCACAGACGCAATCCAACCGGTGTGCCCCTTGAGGGTGAGCAGTTCGCGGTCACTGGCTGCCTCCCAGACCTTGGCCGTGTCATCCAAACCTCCGGTGACAATCCGCTGGCTGTCCGGGGAAAAGGCCACAGACCTAATCCCATCGGTGTGCCCCTTGAGCGTGAGCAGTTCCTTGCCGCTCGCCGCATCCCACACCTTGGCCGTCTGATCATCACTGCCGGTGACAATCCGCTGACCGTCCGGGGAAAAGGCCAAGACGAATCAACTGGCTGTGCCCTTTGAGGGTGAGCAGTTCCTTGCCGCTGGCCGCATCCCACACCTTGGCCATCTGATCCTCACTGCCGCGTGACGATCCGCTGGCCGTCCGGGGAAAAGGCCACAGAGCAGAATCAGACCGCTGTGCCCCCTGAGCGTAAGCAATTCCCGGCCGCTGCCCGCATCCCAGACCTTGGCCGTCATCCCAACCTCCGGTGACAATGCGCCGGCCGTCCGGGGAAAAGGCCACAGACCTGATCCCATCGCTGTGCCCCTTGAGGGTGAGCAGTTCCTTGCCGCTGGACGCATCCCAGACCTTGGCCGTGTGATCCCAGCTTCCGGTGACAATCCGCTGGCCGTCCGGGGAAAAGGCCACAGAGCTAATGCCGGCGTTGTGCCCCTTGAGCGTGAGCAATTCCCTGCCGCTGGCCGCCTCCCACACTTTGGCCGTATTATCACCACCGCCGGTGACAATCCGCTGGCTGTCCGGGGAAAAGGCGACAGACGAAATCCCGCCGCTGTGCCCCTTGAGCGTGAGCAGTTCCCTGCCACTGGCCGCCTCCCACACCTTGGCCGTGCTATCCCAACTGCCGGTGACAATCCGCTGGCCGTCCGGGGAAAACGCCACAGAGGTCACTTCATCCAGATGGCCTCGGAGCGTCTTGAGTGCCAGGTGAGTGTGGCGTTGCCAATAATACCATTCAAAACCGCGTCCTGGAGACGCCTGCGTCTCTTCCAGCAATTGCCGCAGCCGAACGATGTTGTTTTGCTCCCAGGCTTGGGGAGCCAGGTTCATGTTGGCCACGTAGAGCAGGCGGTCCGCCCGCAGGCGAGCCTGCTTCTCGGCTTGCTGGGACTGTTGAGCCTCCTCTTGCGCCGCTTGGGCTTTGTCGCGTTCTGTTTGGGCTTTGTCGCGTTCTCTTTGGGCGGCGAGCCGCTGCTGTTTTTCGGCATTCCTGGCCCTGCTGGCCTCAATGGCCTGCCAACTGCTGACGCCGATTCCCACAACCAGTGCCGCCGCCACCGCCGTCGCCGCCGAAAACACGAGTTTATTGCGCCGCCACGCCTTCTGGAGTCTGTATGCCGTGCTCGGGGGTCGGGCTACGACCGGCTCGTTGTCGAGATGCCGCTTGAGATCGGCGGCCAGGCGCATTGGCCGTCTCGTAACGCCGCGTCCGGTCCTTCTCCAGGCACTTCATCACGATCCAATCCAGGTCGCCCTTGAGGAAATGGATCAGTTTCGGGGCATCGGACGAGCCGGCGTTTGGCCGTGGTCGTCAGTTCCTCGCCGGGCAGTGTCGCCAATCGCGTGCTCGGGCGCACCGGCTCCTTCTCCCGAATCGTCTTGCGCATCGCGTCGATGCCGGAGGCCATCAGCTCCTTGGCATCAAACGGCGTGCTGCCCGCCAGCAGTTCGTAGAGCAACACGCCCAGGCTGTAAATGTCGCTGCGCGTATCGATGTCCAGCCCGCTCATCTCCGCCTGCTCCGGGCGACATGTAGGCGGGCGTGCCGATGAACTGCTGCAACTGGGTATAAACGGTGGCGTCGGTCAGCCGGCCTTCGGTCGCCTTGGCGATGCCGAAATCGATCACCTTGGGCACCGGCACCCCGTCGTGCAGCGTCACCAGGATGTTCGAGGGCTTGATGTCGCGATGGATGATGCCCTTCTGGTGGGCGTGCTGGATGGCCTGGCAGACCTTGATGAACAGGTCGAGCCGTTCCCTGGTGGGCAGGTTGTTCTGGTCGCAGTACTCGGTGATGCGGATGCCCCGGACCAGTTCCATCACGAAGAACGGGCGACCGCTGTCGGTCGTGCCCGCATCGAGCACCTTGGCGATGTTCGGATGATCCATCATCGCCAGCGCCTGCCGCTCGGCCTCGAACCGGGCGACGACCGCCTTGGTGTCCATGCCCAGCTTGATGACCTTCAGCGCGACGCGGCGGCGCACCGGCTCGGTCTGTTCGGCCACATAGACCACGCCGCAGCCGCCTTCGCCGACCTTCTCCAACAATTTGTAGCGGCCAAGGGTTTGGCCCACGGTTGCGTCGGGAGCGTCCGCAAGCTCGATCTTGATGGTAGGCCGGGCAGTGTCTGGTTTCGTGGCCAGGTCGGTTTGCTCGTGCGCGGCCAGCAGGGCTTCTATCTCCACGCGCATGGCCGCATCATCGCCGCATGCGCCATCCAGGAACGCGGCCCGCTCGAGCCGGTGTTTTCCGCTTCAAGGCCTGCCGGAGGATGTCCTGCTTCCGGCCGCCGGACGATGGTTCATGCGCCTGCATGACAGCTTTGGCCCATAGTGCTAACATGATAAGCAAACCGTCCCGACTTGGCCAGCCCATCCTTGAGGCTTTCCGGGCTTTCCGTCCCTGCAAAACGGAGTGGACCGAGGCGGCGTTTGCTGTCGCTCGGGCTGAGGGGGGATGAACCGCGGTCAGATTGCTCAGCGCTGCAGCGTTTTCAGTTCTGTCTTTTTCTCCGCCGCCTCAATCTCGGCCCACGAGGCGGCGCGCCACGTGTAGAGGGTCTGTCCACCCAACAACACCAGCATGTTGCCGTCTGCAGAGAATGCCAGCCTCGAGAAAGCACAGGGGGGGATTATTTTCAGCAGAGCAACCTGCTGGTGGGTGGCAGGGTCCCACAATCGGACAACTGGCGAGGCGCCTCCAGCGGCCAACCGGCGCCCGTCGGGTGACAAGGCGAGGGCAAAATGCGCCCTAATCTCTCCCCGCAGGGTCACCAATTCTTTCTGCGTCCTGAGGTCCCACAGCTTCACGTCCTGGACAAAATCGGCCGTCGCGGCGGTCCGCCTGTCGGGCAATAAAACCGCGCCGCAGATCGGTCCTTTGGCCCCCTCCAGAAGTCCCAACCGCCTGCCCGTAGCGGTGTCGAAGATCTCCGCAGTGCTGTCTTCGTAGCCCGCGCAAAGCGCCACGCCGTCGGTAGAAAAGACGAATGCGGAAGGAAAACCGACCACCTTCCCGCGGCTCGCCATTTCACTCAACACTCTTTTCCCGGCGATTTCCCAAACTCGGAATTTGCGATCGGCAGTTGCCACAGCGAGATTGCTCCCATCCATCGAAAAGGCGAGAGCCTTAATGCCTGCGCCTCGTGGCCCGAAGTTGGCTATCTCGCGCCCCGTTGAGGTCTCGACCAGACGGACCGCGCCATCCGGCTCCCCAAGGGCGACCCACTTGCCTAGCGGGGAGAGAGCCAAAGGGGTCTGATCTGCTATGTCCAGTGGAAAACTGGTGGTTTCCTTGAGGCCAGCGGTGTCCCACAGTCCCACCGTTCGGTCGGCGTACACCGCCAGGAATTTCGTGCCATCTGGAGAAAACCGGCTGACGTCGCCCCCCAGTCGGAGCGTCTTGGGCAAGGTTTGCGAGGTCTGTTCGGGCGACTTGGGGGTCGTGCTCCAGAGACTGACAATCCCGTCTTTCTTCGTGCCGGTCGCCACCGTGCGGCCACCGGGAGCTATCGCAATGGCCCAGACTTCGTTTAAATGCCCGTGCAGCGTGGTGCGCTGGCTGGTGGCGACATCCCAGAGGATGGCGGTGTGATCGGCGCTTGCGGAGGCCAGCATCTTGCCGTCGGAGGAGAACGCCATGGCGGGGATGCCCGCTGAATGGCCGGTGAGCGTCTGGATTACCCGCCCTGTGGCGAGGTCCCAAAGCTTAATCGTCCCATCCCCCATGCCCCCGGCCAAAGTGTTGCCGTCGGGAGAAAAGGCCAGCGATGCGATCCAAGCGGCATGGTACGTCAAGAGGAGAATCAATTCTGGCCGTTCGGGCCGACTAAGGTCCCACAAGCCGACACTATTATCTTGATACATGGCAGCTCCAACGGCGAGTATTTTGCCATTCGGGGAAAAGGCCAGGCACCCTGGGGTCCGCCCGGCCTCGAGGACACCCACCTTGGTTCCCCGACCGAACGTCCCAAAGATACACGGTTCCGGTCCCTCCACTGAGTGCGAGCATCTCGCCGCCAGGAGAAAACGCCCAGATTGCGTGCTCTGGTATGTTGGCAACTGCAACCCGCCTGAGCTCGCGGCGTGTCGCAACGTCCCATACACGCAGGTTCCCGTCCGCGCAAGCCGTCGCCAGTGCGTTCCCGTCGGCAGAAAACGCCGCCGCTACTACCGAGCCATCGTGCCTCAGCACGGCGGTTTCTCGCTGGGCGGTCATATCCCACAGCTTGACGGTTTGGTCCGCACTGCAAGTGGCCAAAACGTCTTCCCTTGGTGAGAATACGGCATCAAGCACCACATTGGAATGGGAACCGAGCCTCACTAATTCGTCGCTGCGGCAGAGCTTCCAAAGGTAGCGCCACTCCCAACCGCGCAGGTCCGGCTGCCCCGGCTGGGGGCGGTGAAGGTCGAGCAAACTCAACGCATAGCCGATGTTCTGCTCCTCGACAGCTTGCAGGGCCAGGTTCATGTGTGCCGCGTAGAGGTTTTGGCGGGCTTCCGCTTCGCGCCTTTCCGCTCTCTGGCGCTGTTGCTTCTCGGTATTCCTGGCCGTGCTGGCCTCAAAGGCCTGCCAACTGCTCACGCCGATTCCAACAACCAACGACATCGCCATCACCGCCGCCGCCGTGAGAGCCAGTTTGTTTCGTCGCCACGCCTTCTGGAGTCTGTATGCCGTGCTCGGAGGCCGGGCGACAACCGGTTCGTTGTTCAAATGCCGCTCAATATCCCTCGCCAACCCGTTCGCTGTCTCATACCGCCGTGTCCGGTCCTTCTCCAGGCACTTCATCACGATCCAGTCCAGGTCGCCGCGCAGCAAGTGAATGAGCGCCCGGAGTTCCTCGTAGCGGCGTCCCGGCAGGGCGCCGCCATCTTCCCCGGCAGAGTCAGTCCCGATTCCGAATCGGGACCGAGACGCCGCTACGGCGGACAATTCCTGCGTCAGCCGCGTCGAGGGCCGCGGCGGTTCCTTCTCCCGAATCGTCCGCCGAATCTCATCCAACCCCGCTGCCAGCAGTTCCTTCGAGTCGAAGGGCGTCTTGCTTACCAGCAGTTCATACAGCAGCACCCCCAGGCTGTAAATGTCGCTCCGCGTGTCAATGTCCAACCCGCTCATCTCAGCCTGTTCCGGGCTCATGTAGGCCGGGGTCCCGATAAATTGCTGCAATAGCGTGTGCAGCGTCTTCTCCGTGAGCCTCTGCTGAGTCGCCTTGGCTATCCCGAAGTCGATGACCTTGGGCACCGGCCTCCCCTCCTGCAGCGCCACCAGGATGTTCGAGGGCTTGATGTCGCGGTGGATGATCCCCTTCTGGTGCGCGTGCTGAATGGCCTGGCAAACGGCGATGAACAACTTCAAACGGTCACTCGTACCGAGCTTCTCCTGGTCGCAGTACTTGGTGATCGGAATACCTTTCACCAGTTCCATCACAAAGAAAGGCCGCCCGCCATCGGTCGCGCCCGCATCGAAGACCTTGGCAATGTTCGGATGGTCCATGAGCGCCAGCGCCTGGCGCTCCGCCTCGAACCGGGCCACGACCTGCCGGGTGTCCATTCCCAGCTTGATGATCTTCAGGGCCACCGGGCGGCGAACCGGCTCCTGCTGTTCGGCCACATACACCACTCCAAAGCCGCCCTCCCCGATTTGCTCGAGCAGCTTGTAGCGCCCAATGACCGTCCCCGGCCCCTCAGTCAGGGGTGTTTCATCCAGCAGCGTGGGCGTGACTTCGGTGGCGCCTTCTCCCGGAGGGGCGTTGCCAGCCTCCGCATTGGGCCCAGGGCCTCTCTCGCCTCCCTCATGGCCGGTCAGCCCGGCTTCCATCCGGAGCGCTGCTACCGGCTGAAGCCGGCGTTCCGGCTCGCCTCCATCATAAATGGCCAGCCATGTTTCTATCTCCACGCGCAAGGCCGCATCGCCGCCACATGCGCCATCCAGGAACGCGGCCCGCTCGGGCGGCGTCTTCTGCCCCAGCGCCTGCCGGAGGAGGCCCTGCTTTCTGGCGCCGGAGGATGATTCATGCGCCTGCATGACAGCTTTTGCCCATGGTCATCACAAGATAAACTAACCTTCCCGGCTTGTCCAGCCCGGGTCAACCCGGGGCCAGCCGCCCGGCGCATCTTGTCAGCACCACCACCTCCAGCCAGGAGCGGCGGCTCGGGCCAACCCGGAGGGTTGCCAGAAGGTAGCCGGGGGTCACGGCATCGCCGCGACCCCCGGTTTGCCAGAAGGGGCCTGCACCCCGGAACGGGGTGCCAGAAAGCTGCACAAAGGGAGCAGGCCGCCTTCTGGCATCCCTATAGGATGCCGACCCACACCGCCGCTGAACCGGGGGTCTCGCGACGCTTCGACCCCCGGCTACCATCTGTCATCCCTCCGGGATGAATTCCTTGGCGGCGGGCACTCTCCCTGACCTCGTGGCTCGCATGGTGGTACTGACAAGATGCGCCCCGGGCCGCCGGACTTGCGCGGCCGGTTGGCGCAGGCTACAATCGGCCCCATGCCCACTGCAACCGCTCTGACGCCGACCCGGGAGAACAAGTGCCCGACCGGGCTGGCAATGCTATTCGCCGCGAGCCTCGGCATGATGCTGTGCCGGGGGGCCGCCCGGGGGGCGGAGCCGACGCCAACGCCGCAGTACCCGGCCCTGCCGAGCGAGACCCCGGCCGAGTTCAAACCGGTGACCAACAGCTTCGACTACGTCCGGCGCGACGTGATGATTTCCATGCGCGACGGCGTGAAGCTGCACACGGTCATCCTGGTGCCCAGGGGCGCCAACCGGGCGCCGATACTTTTCACGCGCACCCCCTACGACGCCACCGAACTCACCAGCCATGCCCACAGCGCTCACCTGGGGCCGATACTCAACGGTTATGACAACCCCACCGACGTGATTCTGGAGGGCGGCTACATCCGGGTGGTGCAGGACGTGCGCGGCAAGCACGGGTCCGAGGGTGACTACGTCATGAACCGGCCCCTCCGGGGGCCGCAGAATCCCACGCCGGTCAACCATGCCACCGACAGCTACGACACGATTGAGTGGCTGGTGAAAAACCTCCCGGAGAGCAACGGACGGGTCGGCATCCTCGGCATCTCCTACGATGGCTTTCTGCCCTTGATGGCCCTGGTCAATCCGCATCCGGCCTTGAAAGTGGCCGTCCCCATGAATCCCATGGTCAACGGGTGGATGGGCGACGACTGGTTCCATAACGGGGCCTTTCGGCAGCAAAACATGGCCTACGTCTATGAGCAGGAGGCCACGCCCAAATCGGAGGCCAAATGGTGGACCAGCCATTTCGATGACTACGACATGTTCATGCAAGCGGGCTCGGCGGGCGAACTGGGGCACCGCCGCGGCCTCGAGCAGGTCGGATTCTGGCGCAAGCTCGTTGCCCATCCCAGCTACGATGCCTTCTGGCGCGAGCAGGCGGTCGATAAGGTCCTGGCCGCCCAACCATTGGCGGTGCCGGTGATGCTCGTCCACGGGCTCTGGGACGCGGAGGACATCTACGGCGCCATCGCCGTCTATAAAGCCATCAAGCCCAAGGATACGAGCAACGACAAGGTCTTCCTGGTCCTGGGCCCCTGGTATCACGGCCAGCAGATCGAAGAGGGAAGCAAGCTGGGCGCCTTGACCTTCGGCAGCGACACCGCCGCCTACTTCCGCCGCGAGGTGCTGGGTCCCTTCCTGGCCCAGTATCTCAAGCAAGGCGCCCCCAAGGCCAACGTGCCGCCGGTGCTGGCCTTCGAAACCGGGAGCAACACCTGGCGACGCCTGCCCGCCTGGCCGGCCGGCGGCGCGGAGGGGTCCGTCATCCGCCCGACGCCGCTCTACCTTGCCGCCGGCCTCAAGCTGAGCTTTAACGCGCCTGCACCCGGGGAGGCCGAGTTCGCCGAATTTGTTTCTGACCCGGCCAAGCCGGTCCCTTTCCGCGCCCGGCCGATCCAGCCGATCGGCTACTTCGAGAAAGGTCTGACCTGGCCCCGATGGCTGGTGGATGACCAGCGCGAGGCCTCCGGCAGGACGGACGTCGCCGTCTTCGTTTCCGAACCCCTAACCGCGCCCCGGAAGATCAGCGGGCAACCCATCGCCAACCTCGTTGCCTCGACCAGCGGCACGGACTCGGACTGGGTCGTTAAATTGATCAACGTTTATCCGGACGAGGTCCCGGCCCAGCCGGCCCTGGGCGGCTATCAGCTCATGGTTTCGGCTGACATTTTCCGCGGGCGTTACCGCGAGGACCTGGCGACACCCAAACCCATCGCGCCCAACCGGCCATTGCTTTACCGCTTCGCGCTGCCCACCGCCAACCATGTCTTCCTGCCCAACCACCGGATCATGGTGCAGGTGCAGTCGAGCTGGTTCCCCCTTTACGACCGCAACCCCCAGACTTTCGTGACCAATATCTTCTGGGCCCAGCCCGGTGATTACCGCAAAGCGGTCCAGCGCGTCTATCACCACCCTGACCACGCAAGCTATATCGAACTGCCTTTGGTTGCCGGGCCTTGATGCCGGAGATGGAGTCGTCTATAAAGGCATTGGCATGATTGAACCCGGACCGCTGCAACAGCTCGACCGCACCTACGTCCGGTTGGGCCGGCGCAAGCTCTCCTATTTTTCCGGCTGCGACTATTTCCGCATGGCCAGCCATCCCGCGGTGCTGGCGGCCCTCGAGGCTGGGGCGCGGCGCTACGGCTTGAACGTGGCCGCATCCCGATTGACCACCGGCAATCACCGGCTCTACCGCGAGCTGGAAGGGCGGTTAGCCGAGTTTTTCGCGGCGGAAAGCGCCCTGGTGGTTCCCACCGGCTACATGGCGGATCTCATCGCGGCCCAGGCCCTGGCGGGGGACTTCTCCCACGCGCTCATCGACGGGGCCTCGCACTCCTCGCTTTCGGACGCCGCGCGGTTCCTGGATTGCCCGTTGGTTCAGTTCAAACATCGGGATGCTGCCGACCTGGGCCGGGTGGTCCGCCGGTGCGGAGCGGGGGCAAAACTGCTGTTGCTCACCGATGGAATGTTTTCGCGCGACGGCTCGGCCGCGCCGCTGGCGGAATACCTCGAGGTGCTGCCCAAAGACGCCGTGGTCCTGGTTGATGACGCCCATGGCGGCGGCATCCTGGGCCGCACCGGCAAAGGAGCCCTGGAACACGCCGGGGTGCCGCGCCACCGGCGGATGATCCAGACCATTACCTTGAGCAAGACCTTCGGGACGTACGGCGGAGCCATTGTCGGCGCGGCCGCCTTCCGGCAGCGCGTCCTGGACCGGAGCGCCCTGTTCATGGGCAGCACTCCCCTGCCCTTGCCCCTGGCCAACGCGGCGCTGCGGAGCCTCCGGATAGTGGCCGCCGACCCTGGCCTCCGCAAACGGCTGGCCCGCAACCAAACCTATCTTAAGGATGGTTTGCGCAAAGCGGGCTGGCCGCTGCCCGAAACGCCGGGGCCGATTGCAACCCTGGCGCCCGAGCTCAAGAGCCAAATCGCTCGCCTGAAACAACGGCTCCTGGCGGCGGGAGTCTATCCGCCCCTAATCAAATACCCCGGCGGCCCCGCCGAAGGCTACTTCCGGTTCGCGATTTCCAGCGAACACAGCCGCGAGCAACTCGACACCGTAATCGAGGCGGTGGGACTTGCGCCGGAGCCCAGGAGTATTCGGAGGTAGGTGCCGAGGGGCGGGTGTCGAGTGTCTGGTGTCGAGTGTCGAGTGTCGAGCGGCGGCAGTTCGTTCCCTCGACCCTCGACCCTCGACCCTCGACCCTCGACTCTGGCTTGAGTTCCGCCCGGCAGCGTGTATTCTCCGCCCCGAATGAATGCGCTGCTCCTGACCGGCGGGCGGATCATCGATCCGGCCAACGATTTTGACGCCCAGGCAGACCTGCTGATCTGCCAGGGAAAAATTGCCGCCTTGGGTCCCGAGGCGGCGACGCAGGCGCCCCCCGAGGCCAAGCGCCTGGATGTCAAAGGACGGGTGGTGTGTCCCGGTTTGATTGACATGCATGTCCATTTGCGCGAGCCGGGCCAGACCGCCAAAGAGACGATCGCCACGGGCACCGCCGCGGCGGCGCGCGGCGGTTTCACCTCTCTCGTATGCATGCCCAACACCGCGCCGGCAATCGATAACTCGGGAACGGTGGCCCTAATCCATGAACTGGCCGCCACGCATGGCCGGGTGAACGTCTTTGTGGCCGGCGCCATCACCAAAAATCTCGCCGGCGAAGAGATGGCGCCCATTGGCTCACTGAAAAAGGCGGGGGTCGTCGCCATCACAGACGACGGTCATTGTGTGCAAAACAACGACCTGATGCGCCGGGCGTTGGAGTACGCAAAGATGTTCAATTTGCCGGTGCTGGATCATTGCCAGGATGTCACCTTGGTCACCGATGGCGTGATGCACGAGGGCTACTGGAGCACCGCCCTGGGACTGCGCGGCTGGCCGGCGGTCGGCGAGGAACTGATCGTGGCCCGGGACATCCTCCTGGCCGAGACAACCGGCGCCCGCGTCCACTGCCAGCACCTGAGCAGCGCCGGCAGCGTGCGGCTGCTGCGCGCGGCCAAACAACGCGGCCTGCCCCTGACCGCCGAAGCCTGTCCGCACCACTTCACTCTTACCGATGCCGCCGTGGCGGGCAGCGAGAAATTCTGGGGCACAGACGGCAAAGGCATTTTTGGCTTCGATGCGGCCCAGAGCGACCGCCCCGCCTGGCCGGCTTATGACACTAATTTCAAGATGAATCCCCCTTTGGGCGCGGCCTCGGATCGGGCGGCTATCCTCGAGGGCCTCGCCGACGGGACCATCGACCTCCTGGCCAGCGACCATGCGCCCCATTGCGATTACGAAAAACAAGTCGAGTTCGACTACGCCCCCTTTGGCGTGACCGGCCTCGAGACCGAGCTGGCCCTGGCGTTGATGCAGCTCTATCACGCCAAACGGCTGCCCCTGGCGGACCTCATCGCCAAATTCACCGTGGCGCCCGCCCGGTTGCTCGCCCTGCCCAAAGGGACACTGAGCGTCGGGGCCGATGGCGACGTCACCGTGCTGGACCCGGACCTGGAGTGGGTATTTGACAGGAGCGCCAGCGCGAGCAAGTCCATAAACAGCCCATTTTACGGGTGGCGGCTCAAAGGCAAGGCCCTGGCGGCCATTGTGGGCGGCCAGATGGCATGGGTTGACCAGACCCAGGTTGCCGGAGTTTGAGCTGGGACCCGGTTCACGCCGAGCCACAGATTTCACAGATTGCACAGAAGAGGGTCGAGGGGCGAGTGTCGAGGGAACGAGGTGCCGCCCCTCGACAATCGCCCCTCAACCCTGGATCCCTTCTGTGCAATCTGTGGAATCTGTGGCTCAATAGGGGCACATGGTGACTTTGTCAGGCATTCGCAAGGCGTACGCGGACCGTGTATTGTTCGCCGACGTCACACTGCAGGTAAACCGGCAGGACCGCATCGGGCTGGTGGGCCCGAACGGGGCGGGCAAGACCACGCTCTTTTCGATCATCCTCGGCCAGGACTCCGCCGACAGCGGGGAGATCTCGGTCGAGCGAGGCATCTCGACCGGCCATCTGCCGCAGGAGAATATGCCTGCGGGCGATGAAACGGTCATCGAGCTGGCCACGGCGATTAGCCCGGAGTACACGAAGCTGCGGCGCATCCTCAAGGCCTGGGAGGCCGATCATCCGCTCGCAGCGTTGCATACCGAGGAGATTCACGACAACGTGCATGACCGCTTCAATGAGCTGGGGGGCTATCGTTTGGAGGCCAAAGCCAGGCAGATCCTGGCCGGCTTGAGCTTTCGCGAGGGGGATGCCGACCGTCCGGCCCGGGAGATGAGCGGCGGGTGGGTCATGCGCGCCCACTTGGCGCGCCTGCTGACACAGGAACCGGACTTGCTCCTGCTGGACGAACCGACCAACCATCTGGACCTCGAGGCCCTGCTTTGGTTCCAGGCCTATCTGAAAAGCTATCCCGGCGCCATCCTTGTCATCTCCCACGACCGGGAGTTCCTCAACCAGGTTGTCGGCAGCATCGTCGAGATTCGCCAGAGCAAGCTCATCCGCTACCACGGCGGCTACGACGACTACATGGAACAGCGCGAAGCCCACGAGCAACAACTCCTGGCCGCCTACAAACATCAGGAGCGCGAGATTGCGCGGCTCATGGAGTTCGTCAACCGTTTTCGGGCCAAGAACACGAAGGCCTCGCAAGCCCAGAGCAAGCTCAAGCAGATCGAGCGGATGGATAAAGTGGAAGCGCCCAGCGGCCCGGAGCGGAAGCTCGGTTTCCAGTTTCCGCAACCGCGTCGCAGCGGCCAGCGGGTCATCAAACTGGAGAACATCCACTACGCCTACGGCGACAACGTGGTCTATCGCGGCATCGATTTCCAGGCCGAGCGCGGCCAGCGCATCGTCCTGGTCGGGCCCAACGGCGCCGGCAAGTCCACCCTGCTCAAGCTCCTGGCCGGCGTCCTCACCCCCCAAGCCGGCCAGCGGACCCTCGGCCACAACGTCATCGCCGGCTACTATTCGCAATACCGCGTGGAGATGCTCCACCGCGACCGGACGGTGCTCGAGGAGGCCATGGACACGCCCCAGCAGGTCGGCGAGCAATTTGTCCGCACCCTGCTCGGATGCTTTCTGTTTCGCGGTGACGACGTGTTCAAGCGGGTGGACGTCCTGAGCGGCGGCGAGAAAAGCCGCCTGGGGCTGGTCAAGCTGCTCCTGGACCCGCCCAACGTGCTGCTCATGGACGAACCGACGACCCACCTGGACCTGTCGAGCATCGATGCCCTGGCCTTTGCGCTCGACCAATTCGCGGGGACGCTCATCTTCATCAGCCACGACGTTCTATTTGATCCGCGCCCTGGCCAAACATGTCGTCCACATCAGCGCCGGCCGTCTCACCCATTATCCCGGGGGCTACCAGTATTATCTCGACAAGACCAAGGCCGAAACTGAGCGGGCCGGTCTGACGGCGGGCGGCAAGGACCGGGCAAATCAGACCCAGGCTCTGCCAGAAAAGCCCGGCGACACCGCGAACGGCTCCCCGGCCCTGTCCCGGAAGGACCAAAAACGCCTCGATGCCGAGCTCCGCCAGGCGCGCTCCAGTGAGCGCAAAACCCAGCAGCAGATCGTGGACCGACTGGAACAGGAAATCCACCAACGCGAAGCTCGCCAGGCCGAACTGGTCGCCGAATTGGAGAAGCCGGAGACTTACGAAAAGCCGGGCCGGGCAGTCGAGGTCAACCGGGAACTGCTGGACATT
This sequence comes from uncultured bacterium, assembly GCA_963713735.1. Taxonomy (GTDB): domain Bacteria; phylum Verrucomicrobiota; class Verrucomicrobiia; order Limisphaerales; family UBA8199; genus CAVQND01. The sequence continues at coordinate 225 of CAVQND010000065.1, read as the reverse complement.
CAGCAGCGGCTGCCCGAGCTCAATGGGCAATGGGAAAAGGAGGCGACGCGACTGGCGGCGCTCGAAGGCTGAAACCTGGTTGGTTGCGTGGAAGCCATGCCGGACTTGGTTCGCCCGCGGCAACCGGCAAACGCGACAGCTCGAATTGAAGCTGCAGTGGGGCAAATGTCTGCATCTCTACTATTATTACATCCATGCCGAACTGGGCTGGCTGTTGGTGCGCCG
>CAVQND010000064.1:0-32701 GCA_963713735.1 uncultured bacterium | reverse complement strand
TGGACAGTGAAACGTTCTCGCCTCGCCAGAGCGGTTCAGGCGGTCTGTTTATCTTTGGCTTGAGCCACCTGGAGGGCTAATCCAATCCACTGTTCCGTAAGCCGCCGAAACTGTTTGTAATTGGCCAGCTCAGTCCGCACCTGGCGGAGGATTGCTCGGCGGATGAACTGGGAGGTCTTTTTTCCGCGATAGACGTAGTTGAGCTGGTAATAGGGGCCGTGTTGGCGGGGATGTTTGGGGTCCTTGCACCGGCAGCCGGATTTGCCGCAGACATTGTATTGGCGGGAGAGGCTGCCCGGGCGCATCGCTCCGTGCTTTTGGAGTTGGGCTTTAATTTGGGCGATTTGAGCTTCCAGTTTCTTAACCGTTTGAGTAGTCTTCATATCCGATAGCATAAATATACTATCGGATATGCGCAACCTCTGTTTTCGCCCCGCCTTTCCCAAACGCTCGCACCTCCTGTGGCTGGCCTGGCTGCGCGCCCTCCGCCCCCTCCGCCCAGCCTGCTCCCGCACCACCACCTTCCTGTGGCTGGTGGTCGTCCTGGCGGCTTTGTGCCTGCGCCCCGACTTGGCCGGCGTGACCAGCCTGATCCGCAGCCTCGGCCTCTCCGACGCCAGTTATTACTGCCTGCTGCACTTCTTCCATTCTCCTGCGCTGGACCTGGACCGTTTGACCCAATTGTGGCGGCAGACCCTCCAGCACTTGTTCCGCCGCTGCCTGGTGCGGGTCAACGGCCGCCCGGTCGTGCTGGCCGATGGCCTCAAGCGCCCCAAGGAAGGCCGCAAAATGCCGGGGGTCAAAAGCCTGCACCAGGAATCCCGCTGCAATGCCAAGGCTTCCTTCATCATGGGGCACTCCTTGCAGGCCGTCGCCTTGCTGGTGCAGGTGGCCGGGGTTTGTCTGGCCGTGCCGGTGGCGGCTCGCATCCACGAAGGCATCGTCTGGAGCGCCCGTGACCGGCGCACGCTGTTGGACAAGCTCAGCGCCTTGCTGCTCGGATTGCATTGGAACGGCCCTTTGACCGTCGTGGCCGACGCCTATTACGCCGCCGCCAAATTCGCCCGCTCGCTACTGGCCGAGGGTCACCACCTGGTCACGCGCGTGCGCTCCAACGCCGTCGCTTATTTCCCGCCTTCCCCACGGCGTTCCCGCAAGCCGCGCCGCGGGCGACGCCGTGCCTATGGCCACAAGACTCCCCTCCAGGATTGGTTTCGCTACCGCGCGCAATTCCTCAAAGCCCCCAGCCCGGTCTATGGGGAATCCGGCGTCAGCCTCCGCTATCTGAGCCACGACCTGCTGTGGCGCCCTTTGGGTCAGTTGGTGCGCTTTGTTTGGGTGAGCCACCCGACTCGCGGGAACTTGATCCTCCTCTGCACCGACTTGACCTTGGCCCCGCTGGAGATTATTCGCCTTTACGGCTGGCGCTTCAAGATTGAGGTCAGCTTCAAGCAGGCCATTCACACCGTCGGGGCCTACGCGTATCACTTCTGGATGCAGGACATGAATCCCCTCCACCGCGGCAGCGGCAAGCAATATGTGCAGCGCAAGTCCGAGCTTTACCGGGAGCACGTCCGCCGCAAGCTCGCCGCCTACGAACGGCACATTCAGTTGGGCCTCATCGCCCAGGGACTGCTCCAATATCTGGCGCTGAGTTTCCGGCGCGTGGCCTGGTTCAATTTCCACTCCTACATCCGCACCGTATCCCCGCAAAAACCGCCCTCCGAGTGGGTCGTCTCGCAGGCCCTCCGTCACACCTGGCCGGATTTTCTCTGTGGTTTACCCCAAAACGCCATCCTCAAGAAATTCCTTGCCACTAAAATCAGTCCAGCCCGCTGCGGCTATCTTGACGCCTTTGATCTGGACATCGCTGCATGAACGTTTCACTGTCCAGTACCGAGAGCCGAGTCAGCCCATGATTACCGACATCAACAGTGAAGACCGCCTGGTCCAAAAGACCTTTGCGGACCACCTTCATGATGTCCTCGGCTGGGAAAGCACCTACGCCCACAATGACAAGACTTTCGGCCCAAATGGCACCCTTGGTCGCGCCAGCGAACGCGAGGTCATCCTTGCCCGCGATCTCCGCGCCGCCCTGAAGCGCCTCAATCCGGCGCTACCCGAATCCAGCCCGCGAGCAGGCCATTGAAAAACTGAGCCGCGTGGACTTCGCGCGCTCCCTCATCCAGCACAACCGCGAGTTCCATGATTTCATCCGCAACGGCGTCCCCGTCGAGTGGCGCGATGCCGGCGGCGAGACCAAGTACGCCCGCGCCCAGGTCATAGACTCCCAGAACCGCACCGGCGCGGACGGCACCCCCAATAACCGATTCCTCGCTGTCCGGGAACTCAAGATCCAGGGCCTCCGCGTCCCCCACTACAACCGCCGGGCCGATGTCGTCTGTTTCGTCAACGGCCTGCCCCTGGTGTTCATCGAACTCAAAGCCGTCTATCTGAACATGCGGGCAGGCTTCGACAACAACCTGACCGACTACCTCAGCGAGACCAGCATCAACCACGCCTTCCATCACAACGCCTTCCTCGTGGTCAGCAATGGCGACCGCGCCCGCTACGGCTCCATCACCAGTAAATGGGAGCATTTCACCGAATGGAAGCGGAACGACGAAAAGGATAAGGGCCGCGTCGAAGCCCAGGTCCTGCTCGACGGCATGCTCGCCAAAGACCGCCTCCTCGACTTGGTCGAGAACTTCATCTTGTTCGATGACAGCAAGCCCGGCGGCACCCGCAAAATCGTAGCCCGCAACCACCAGGTCCTCGGCGTCAACAACGCCGTCGCCTCCATGCGGCGCCAGGAGGACCTCAAGCGCGAGATTCCGCCCAGCCGCCGGCTCCAGTACCGCGTTGTAGAGTATAAGCCCCCTGCTTCCCATTCTTCCCAGCAGCCCGGCCTGTCCGAAGCGCCCTACTCGTCCGACCCGGCCAAGCTCGAGCCTTTGCCATCTGCCATTGGCCATCTGCCATCCGACCCGGCTCTCAACTCTCAACCGTCAACCCTCAGCCAGTCAGCCGGCAAACTCGCCATCATCGAGCGCGCCCACCCGGACCTCGGCCGCCTGGGCGTCTTCTGGCATACGCAGGGCAGCGGCAAATCCTACTCCATGGTCATGTTCGCCGAGAAGGTCCGGCGCCACATCCGCGGCAACTTCACTTTCGTCATCGCGACCGACCGCGAGGACCTCGACGACCAGATTTTCCGCACCTTTGTAGGCTGCGGCATAGCGGACGAGAAAACCCCGCGCGCTGGCTCCGGCAAGGAGCTGAAGGAATTGCTGAAGCAAAACCACCGCTTCATTTTTTGCCTGATCCATAAATTCAACCAGGACGTGGACCCGAACGAGCCCTACAGCACCCGGGATGACATCATCGTCATTTCCGACGAGGCCCACCGGACCCAGGCCGGCAAATTCGCCCGCAACATGCGCCTGGCGCTGCCCAACGCCTCCTTCATCGGCTTCACCGGCACCCCGCTTTTCAAATATGACCACCTGACCAGGCGCATCTTCGGCGGCTACGTCTCGCGCTATGATTTCAAGCGGTCGGAGGAAGACAATTCCACCGTCAAGCTCGTGTACGAAAATCGCGGCGAGAAACTCGGCATCGCCCGGCTCGATCTCAACGACCGTATCGCCGAAGCCATCGCCCGGGCCGAACTCGACCCGGACAAAGAAGCCCTGCTGGAGCGGCTCCTCGGTCAGGATTACGAAGTCATCACCGCCGGCGACCGCCTCGACAAGCTCGCCGCGGATTTCGTCGAGCACTGCGCCACTCGCTGGCAGTGCGGCAAATCCATGCTGGTGTGCATTGACAAACTCACTTGTGCCCGCATGTACCAGCGCGTCATCCCGCTCTGGAAAGCCAAACTGGCCAAGGCCCGCGGCTATGCCCTTTTGAAACAAGACGCCCTAAGCCGCGCCGTCGAGGAAAGCCGCCGGGAGGCGCTGACCAGGGAAATCCAGTGGCTCCGCGGCCAGGGCCAGTGGCTGGAGACCACGCTCATCGAAATCATCATCAGCGAGGCCCAAAACGAGGTCCGCGATTTCGCCAAGTGGGACTTCGATATCATCCCCCACCGGGTTGTCATGAAGAACGGCTTCCAGACCCCGGACGGCAAGCGCCTGAACGTGGAAGATGCCTTCAAAGAGCCCAACCATCCGTTCCGCGTCGCCATCGTCTGCGCCATGTGGCTTACCGGCTTCGATGTCGAGTGCCTACAAACCCTCTACATTGACAAGCCGATGAAGGCCCACACCCTCATGCAGGCCATCGCCCGCGCCAACCGCGTCTATCCCGGCAAGACCGAGGGCTTGATCGTGGACTACAACGGCATGCTCAAGAGCCTGCGCGAAGCTCTGGCCCAGTATGCCCTCGGCGACGAAGACGGAGGAACCGCCCGTGGCGGCGACGGCGCCGGTGTCGTAACGCCCATCGAAGATTACCTGGCGGCCTTCCTTCAAGCCCTCGGGGCCGTCGAGAACCACCTGAAGCGCCTCGGTTTCGACCCAGCCCGCCTCATCGGCGCGAAAGGCTTCCACCGTACCGAAGCCCTGAGGGATGCCGTGGACGCGCTGTACACATCCGACGAAGCCAAGCGCCGCTTCGAGATCATGGCCCGCGAGGTCTTTTCCCGCTTCAAGGCCCTTCTCATGGAGCCGCCGGCACTGCGATACGCAGTCCGCCACGACGACATCGAAACCATTTACAAGAAACTGCAGGAGCGGCGCGACATCGCCGATGTAACCGAGGTTCTCAAGGAGCTTCAGGAGATTGTCAGCGCAGCCATCCGCGCCCAGGAACCGGGCGACGACCAGATGGATTCCAAGCTCCTCGACATGAGCCGGATTGACTTCGCCAAACTGCGCGACGAGTTCGCCAAGAAGGTGAAGCGCAAAGCCGCCACCCTCCAGGACATCCGCGACGTGGTCGAGAAGAAGCTGGCCCAGATGCTCGTCCAAAACCCGCAGCGGATGGACTTCTACAAAAAGTACCAGGAGATCATTGCCGACTACAACCGGGAGAAGGACCGCGTCACCATCGAGGAAACCTTCTGCCGGCTGGTGGACTTCACTAAAGCTCTCGATGCCGAGCAGAAGCGGGCCGCCGAAGAAGGCCTCAGCCAGGATGAATACGCCCTGTTCCAGATGCTCTTCAAGGACACCATCAGCAAGGCGGATCGCGAACGCCTCAAACTGGCCAGCCGGGACCTCCTGGCCGCCCTCATAGCCCACCTCCGGCCCATGCCCAACTGGACCAAGAACACCCAAACGCAAGCGGACGTGAAAATCTTCATCCTGGACAACCTCTACGCCTCCTTGCCCGCGTCCGCCATTCTCCGAAGAGGAAACCGAGTCCCTGGCCGGCCGCATTTACGACTTCGTCTGGCAGCGCAGCTCTGCCGGCGTCACGTTCTCCTCTGCCGCATGACCGAACCACCAGGAACCACATTCACCGCCTGATTAAGCAGGGTTCCCAGAATAGCCCACGCAGCCTTCAGCGTGTTTCTCGGCGATAATCGCCATGCGTCAAGGCTGCCACACGCCGCCGGTGGCACCAAGGACTCAGATGAGAATTGGTAAGACCATCCGGAGCCACAGGATGAACTCCCTCCAGCTCTCGTATTAGCGTGGATTAGCGCGGATTAGCGGTTTAAGCCCACCGAAACAAAAAAACAGCCAATACAGCCAATACAGCCAATGGAGCATTTGGCCCTTCGCCCCATCCATGCCAAAATTGGCGCCATGTATTCGAACGACACTAAAGACCAGTTCCTCGAAATGCGCGCAAAAGGCACGAGCCTCTCCCGCATCGCCACCGACCTCCACGTCTCCCAACGCACCCTCGTCGGCTGGAACCGTCAACTCGCCCCGGACATCCGCGCCCTCCGCGCCATCGACCTTGAAGCCCTCGGCGAACAAACACCCGCAATCTCTTCCCTGCGCTCTTGGCGCCTGCCTGCCGGAGCTGCGGCGGAGCCAGGTCTCTGCGTTTCAATTGCCCATGACCGTCTTGAGGAGGAGACCCCGCAAGCCACAAACACCCTGTAAAATGGGCCACCGTGCGCGAATGTGCGGAAAAGTGCGGAAAAGTGCGGAAAAAAATAAATAAAAACGGTTCGGCCCGCCGGAACCACAACCAGAAAGTACCCATACAGCCAACTCCGCCAATTAAGCCTAATAAAGCCTAATAAAGCCTAATAAAGCCTAATAAAGCCATTCCAAGTGAAAAAAACATTCCCCTGCCAGCGACGCTAGCCCTGCCGCATTTCGAATTTTGGGCCTCAACCTCCTTCGGCCCGCGGTCCTCGGATTTAGGACTTCCGACACCACGGCTCCGGACCGTGGACAAGAGACTGAAAGATATTGAACGGGGCCGGGGACGTTGTACCATGAGGCAGCTATGACAAGCGACAGCAGAATCAAGGTCGTCCTGGTCTATAAACGCGACAGCCGGCCGGACCAGGAATTGGTGGATTTTATCGAACGCCAGCTCAAGGACAGCGGGTTCTCGATTTTTATCGACCGCCGCCTGACGGTCGGGGTGGAATGGGCCCGGGAAATCGAGAAGCAAATCCGCTCGGCGGACGCGCTCATTCCGTTGTTGTCGGCCGACTCCATCAACAGCGAGATGCTGAGTTTCGAGATCGAGACGGCGCACGAGGCGGCGCAACTGCAACAGGGGCGGCCGCGCCTGTTGCCGGTCCGGGTGAACTACACCGGTCCCCTGCCCGAGCCGCTGGCCGGCATTCTGGATGCGATTCAGTATTTTCTTTGGGAAGGGCCGCAGGATAACCTTGGGCTGGCGACCGAACTGGCCGAGGCGCTCAAGCACTTGCCGGCGGAACCGCCCGCCCCCGCCGCGCCCCGGCTGGCCGGCCGGAGTGCGGCGGCTCGCGCCCCGATGCCGCCGGCGGCCGGGCCAGGGACGGCCCCGGCGCGCCCGCCGGCGCTCGAAGGCATCGGCGGGGCCGTGCCGCTGGACTCCGAGTATTATCTCACGCGGCCGGCGGACAACGACTTGCGGGCGGCGATTTCCAAGCGGGACAGCATCATCCTGATCAAAGGGGCGCGGCAGATGGGCAAGACCTCGCTGCTGGCCCGCGGCCTGCAACAGGCGCGCCAACTGGGGTTCAAGGCCGTCTCGACCGACTTGCAGAAATTCAATGCGGAGAGTTTCCTGACGGTGGGCCGGCTCTACCAGGCGATGGGCGAGTCGATGGCGGACCAACTGGATTTGGCGGTGACGCCGGCGGAGAACTGGGACCCCCGGCGGGGCCCCAATGCGAACTTCGAGCGGTATGTGCGCCGGGAAGTGCTGGGCAAAATCGGGGCGCCGCTGGCCTGGGGCCTGGATGAAGTGGACCGGTTATTCGTGACCCCATTCGGCACCGAAGTGTTCGGTCTGCTCCGCTCCTGGCACAACGAACGGGCGCTGGACCCGACGGGCCCGTGGTCGAGCCTGACGACCGCCATTGCCTACGCAACCGAGGCGCATTTGTTCATCACGGATCTGAACCAGTCGCCCTTCAACGTCGGCACGCGGCTGGGGCTCGAGGATTTCACGGCCCTGCAAGTGGCGGAGTTGAACCGGCGCTACCGCGCGCCGCTCAAGTCCCAAGACGAGCTGACCCGGTTTTATCGCCTGGTGGGCGGCCATCCCTACCTGGTCCGCCGCGGCCTTTACGAGATGGCCACGCGGAAGATCTCCTTCGACACCTTCGAGGAGCAGGCGCCGCGCGACGAGGCCTGTTACGGGGATCACCTGCGGCGGATGCTGGTGCTGCTGGTGCGCGATGCCTCGCTGGCCGAGGTGATGCGGGGCTGTTGTGAACAACCAGCCCTGCCCCACGACCGAGAGTTTCGACCGCCTGCGAAGCGCCGGGCCTGGTCGTCGGGGCACATCCCGGAAGAGGCCCGGCCCCGCTGCCGGCTCTATGCCAGCTACCTCCGCAGGCACCTGGCGTAAGAAACTGTGCAAAAACAAATTCCGAGGTTGAGGCGCAATTCTAACATTTTGAAGCCAGGGCCGGTGCCTGGAGCCGATGTTAGCCGCTCACGAGAGCGCAATCGGCAGGGCCGGGAGCGGACAATGTCGCGCCAGCGTTTGGAGTGCGCGGAGCTTGCTCCCGCTCTCGTACACCCCAACCAATCCGAAAGCGCCAGCAAGCTGGATGCACTCCATACGCTTCGCGAGGCAGGGCGCCGAACGGCCGCCCCCACGCCTCCAGCAGGCTGCGTCCGCCAACAATAAAACCGGAATTACTGACTGGCACGTGGGATGGACGACACCAAGCCCGAATGGAATAGCCGCGAAAAGGCACAGAAGGCGCAGAGAATTAGGGTTTTTGCGGCTCTTGTGCCTCTTCGCGGCTATCTGGATTGTGTCTTATGATTGACGAGCTTGAAACCCCTCCACCCGGCGGGGCCATGCCCGCCGGCGGCTTTTATGTGACCGGGGGCACGTTGCGGCCCGACGCCGCGTGCTACGTGGAGCGCGGAGCGGACAAGGAACTGCGGGAAGGGCTGCTCCGGGGAGAATTCTGCTATGTTTGACTTCGCGCCAGATGGGCAAGTCCTCGTTGATGGTGCGCACGGTGCGGCGGCTGCGGCAGGAAGGAGTGGCGGTGGCCGTGCTGGATCTGACGGCCATCGGGCAGAACCTCACCATCGAACAGTGGTATGACGGGCTGTTGTCGCGCCTGGGCCAGCAGTTGGACCTGGAAGGCGAACTGGTGGAGTTTTGCGAGGCCCATCCCGAGTGGGGCCCGCTTCAGCGCTGGATGACCGCCATCGAGAAGGTCGTGCTGCGCCGTCTTTCGGGCAAGGTGGTCATCTTTGTCGATGAAATCGATGTCGGTGCGCAGCCTGCCCTTTTCAACCGACGAGTTTTTTGCAGCCATCCGCGAGTGTTACAACCGCCGTTCGCGGGAGCCGGCTTTTCAACGGCTGGCCTTCGGCCTGCTCGGCGTGGCGACCCCCAACGATCTCATCCGTGACACGCGCACGACCCCCTTCAATATTGGGCGCCGCATCGAGTTGAACGACTTCACCGCGATGGAAGCGGCCCCGCTGGCCAGGGGTCTGGGCACCGACGACGCCTCCGCCCAGGGCCTGCTGGCGCGCGCGCTCTTCTGGACGGGGGGACATCCTTACCTGACCCAGCGTCTGTGCTCTGCCCTGGCCGAGGGGCTGCGTCCATCCTCCGATGAGACCGTCCCGGGCAAGGCGATTCCGCCGCTGCTGCCGAGGGTCCAGGCCGTGGATCGCCTGGCGAGCCAACTCTTCCTGAGCCGGCAAGCCCGCGACCGGGACGACAACCTGATTTTCGTGCGCGAGCGCATCCTGCGCAGCGAAGTGGATGTGGCGGGACTGCTCTATCTTTATCGCAAGATACACCTGGGGCAGCGGGTGGCTGATGACGAGACCAATCCGCTGGTCAGTGTCTTGCGCCTTTCGGGAATTGTGCGGGGCGTCAGGGGGAACCTGGTGGTGCGCAACCGCATCTATGCGCGGGTGTTCGATGACCATTGGATCGCGACCAACATGCCCGAGGCGGAGGTGCGGCGGCAGCGGCGGGGCTGGGCGAAAGGGGATGGCTTATGGGTTTGGCATCGCGGTGGTTCTCCTGGCGGCCTACATTGTCTTCGGCCCCGTGGTCACGCGCTACAACGAAACCCGGCTGGCCCACCGCACCGCCGAGGGCCTGAGCCTGGCCTACCGGAATATCGGGGCTTACCGGGACAACTTCCAGAGCACCTTCGAGCTGGTTCTTGGCGGCACGATTGTTTCGGTTTCCGGCTCCGGCTCGCTCATCTTCGAGGAACCCGACCGGGTGAACCTTGCCGTCCGCAGTGATTTGTGCGCGCCGGGAGTCGAGCTCCGGTTTTTGCGCGACGGCCCGCGCTCCTGGGTATGTCCCCTCGCCCAGGTCCTAGCCTCGAGGGCCGGCAGACCTCGGCCCTCTCCCAGGTCGCGCCTCTGTCCCGGCTGACTTTGATGCCGAGCGCATGGACGGTCCGCCAGGCCCCGGCCGTTTCGGCCCTCAGCCGCGAAGACCGCCACCCTACCGGCAGTTTGGAGGCCCGCCGGCGCGTTCGCCCTTCGACTTGCCGCGGCAACTGGCTCACCAGCTTGGCGCCCATGCGGGTGCTGCCACTCTACCGGCTGTTCCTGGGCAATGCCGCCCTGGACCGATTTCCCAGGGATGCGCGCGACATTGAGTTTGGCGGCCATACGAATCTGGATGGCGAGTTGGCCTACATCCTCAACTGGCAGCAGGAGGCCTCCTCCTTCCTGGGCCCGTTGCACCTGGGCGACCTGCCCATGGAGGGAACGCCTATTCCCGTCACTGCCTGGGTCAGCAGCACTAACCACATGGTCTTGCGGCTCAAAATGGATCTCTCGCCCTGGGCCAGGGAATTGCTGGGCGAAGGCCAGACTCTGCCGGTGACCGGCCTGACGGTCACCGAATCACACCGCTACATCCAGGCAGCGCCGACGGCCGCTTCTCCGGAACGTCCGCGGTTCGAGCCTCCAGCCAGTGCCAGGCAGGTCCGCAACCTTAATCTGCCGCCGGCGAATCTGCTGGCCCTGGCCTCGCCACAACGCAAATTCCTCAAGTCAATTCCACGCCGGCTGCCCCAGGCAGCTGCCGGAGATGATCGACCTGACGCAATACTACAATGCGGCGATGGACCAGACCTGGCACCCCAGTTCCATGTACACTAACAACACCCTCGACATCCTGCCCTGCGGCCTGCTCCAGTTCGGGGAAGTCGCTTTTGATGTGCGCGGCATCGTCCAGCTTGCCGGGCGCCGTTTGAAGCAGGCCGGCGGGCAATACCCCCAGGAGATCACCGGCATCAAGGTGGCCCAGACCTGCCGGCAGCTTCACTTCCTCCACGCCTGCGGCTATCGCTCGCCTGACGGGACGCAGATCGGCTCATACGTCGTGCATTACGCCAATGATTTTAACAAGTCATTGCCCATTGTCTATGGAGAAGACCTGCGCGACTGGAATGCCGAGGGCGACCGATCCACCGAGGTCAAGCGGGCCGTCCTGGTCTGGAATAACACCAACAAGGCCGGACTGCCCGTGCGCCTGTTCTGCACCACCTGGGTCAACCCCATGCCCGAAACTGAGATCCGGACCCTGGATTATCGCTCGGACATGGCCGACGCGGCCCCTTTCCTGATTGGCATCACGGCCGAGCGTTGAACCACAAGGGCGCAAGCCCGCCCCGCTTGAACATCTGGCCCTCTAACCTGTCCAAACAACACGCAGCACTGCAAGTGATGCCGCCCGGCCCGGATAAGCCGCAGGTTATTCTGCTTGCCAACCCCAGGGGCAAAAATGCAACTTTGGCCAGCCACATGAACAAAAGCGAAGCTCGACCGGAGAGAAGAAGTTTTGTCCTTGTTGTCCTGCCCTGGGTCGTGGCGGCGGGGGCCATGATTGTTTATTTGGCGACGCTCAATCACTGGGTGTCGTTCAACAGCCTGCTGGCGGTGGCCAAGGTTTCCGGCTGGACTCTGGCAACCGGAGCTGACCGGGCCGTTGTATTGGGCGCTTACCTTGCCGTTGCGGCTGCTGCCGGCGGAGATGATTCCTGTGGCGTTGAACCTGTTCTCGACCCTATGCGCGGTGTTGACCCTGGCCCTGTTGGCGCGTTCGGTCGCCCTGCTGCCGCAGAACCGGACGCAGGAACAACGCGAACGCGAGAAGAGCGAATTCTCGCTCCTGTCCATTCGGGGCGCGTGGCTGCCCCCGGTCCTGGCCGCCGTGGTGCTGGGACTGCAATTGACGTTCTGGGAGGATGCGACCTCGGCCTCGGGACAGATGATGGACCTGTCGGTCACGCCGTTTGCCAACCACTGCGAGATGCTCGAGCTGTTGCTCTTTGCCTACGTCATCCGCTGCCTGCTCGAGTTCCGCATCAGCGACCGTCAGTCGTGGTTGTCCCGCGCCGCTCTTGTTTACGGCCTGGCGATGACCAGCAATTGGGCGATGACCGCCTTGCTGCCCCTGTTCGTATTAGCGGTGCTCCGGCTCAAAGGCCTGAGCTTCTTCAATGCCCGCTTCCTGGTCCGCATGACCTTGTGGGGCCTGGGCGGGTTGTCGTTCTTTTTTCTGCTCCCGGCGGTCCAGAGTCTGGCGGATATCTCCCGCGTGCCGTTTTGGCCGGCGTTGATGGCCGGCCTGGGCCATCAAAAGGCCACCCTCGCGTCCATCCATGCCTACTTTACTTACGGGAAGGAGCAGGCCCTGCTTCTGGCAGTGACTTCGCTGGTCCCGATCTTTCTCATCGGGATTCGCTGGAGCCCCTATTTTGGGGATAATAGCCGGGTGGGCATCTGGTTGACGACCCTGACCTTTCAGGTGGTGCAGGCGGTGTTCCTGGGGGCGTGCATTTGGGTCGCCCTCGACCCCAAGTTGAGCCCGCGCAACAGCGGGTTTGCGATGCCCTGCTTCACTTTGTTCTACCTGGGCGCGCTAAGCGTCGGCTATTTCAGCGGCTACTTCCTGTTGGTGCACGGGCGCCCGCCCCGCGGCTGGCGCAAGCGATCCTCTCCAACGCTGGTCAACCGGTGTGTCCTTTGCGCCGTCTGGCTGCTGCTGCCGGCAGTGCCGGCCCTGCTGGTGTGGCGCAACCTGCCGCAGATCCGCCTGACCAACGGCCCCATGCTCAAACAATACGCCGCCCAGCAGGCCGAGGCCCTCCCGCCTCAAGGCGCCGTCCTGCTCAGCGATGACCCCCGGCAACTGACCCTGCTCCATTCCTTTCTCACCGGCAAGGGCAAGAGCCAGGATTATGTCTTTGTAGATACCGCCTCTCTGCCGATGCCCGAGTATCATCGCTTCCTCAAGAAGCAATACCCCAACCGCTGGCCGGTGAACATGCCCCGGAACGCTCAGCAGCTCATCTCCCAAACACTCGCTGATGCGCGTGGTTTTGGCCCTGGCGGCGAGCAACCAGGTGTGCTACCTGCATCCCAGTTTTGGCTATTACTTCGAGGTCTTCGATGCCGAACCTCATGGCCTGGTTTACAAGCTGGCGCGCTGCCCGACCAATACCCTGCTGGCCCCGCGCCCCGCCCAGGAATTGCTCCAGGAAAATGAGTCCTTCTGGGCCAGGGCAGACCAGGCCACCCTCAAGCCCCTGGCCGCCGCCCTCTCGCCCAAGGCCCAACGCGCCCCCGCAACCTGGCTGGACAGGCTGGCGGAGCGCGCCTACCTGGAAAAAATGCCGAACCGGGAGGCAACGGTCCTCGGGAGCTTTTACTCCCGCGCGCTGGATTATTGGGGTGTCGAGGCCCAGAAAGCCGGCAACCTGGCGGCCGCGGCGGCCCATTTCCAGCGGGCCCTGGATTTGAATCCCGAGAACGTGGCGGCACAGGTCAACCTGGATTGCAACAAGAGCCTCCGGGCAAACGGCAAGATTGCGCGTCTCTCCGAGAAGTCGATCGAAGAACTCCTCGGCCAGTTTCGGAGATGGGACATAGTCCTGAGCCAAAACGGCCCGTTCGACGAGCCGGTTTACTGCCATCAACAAGGCCTCGAGTTTGCCAAAGGCCGGCTTTACCGGCAGGCAGCTCAACAATTTGCGCGGGCCAAGACCCTCCTGCCCGATGACCTGGCCCCCGCGCTCTGGCTGGCGAGGATGGACATCCTGCGCGCCTTGCCCGAGGAAGCCCTCAAGGTGATCAAGGACATCCATGATCACGCCCCAAAACTCGACTTGACTCGGACCAACCTCTCGGACCTGCTCCTTGTGGAAACGGCCGCCTACCTGACCAAGGGTGATGTCAAAGGCGCCGAGGCCACCGTCCAGTGGGTGCTGGACAAGTACCCGGGGATGAAGTGCTGCTGGCCACTGCCGCGCGCGTTTACCTCAGCTACGGAATCCTCTCCAACGCCGTCACCTGCATCAAGGCCGCCCTGGCAAAGCATCCGGAAGATGAGAACCTGCTGGTCATGGCTTCGCAGGTCTATCTGAACGCCAAGCTCTACACCAATGCCATCGCGGCCATCAATGCCGCGCTCAGCAAACATAGCGCTGAGGATCCCGCCAAGCAGTTCATGCTCGCTACCGCCGCCCAGATCCACATGAACGCCGGCTCCTTCTCCAATGCCGTCGCCTGCATCGACCGCCAACTCAAGCTCAACCCCAACAACCCCCAGGCCCTGGTCTCCAAGGGTTATGCCTGCCTCCAACTCGGCGCGCTCGACCAGGCCGCCGACTTGCTGACCCAGGCGATGGACATGGAAACCAATAACACCCCCGACCTCCGCATTTACGCCCGGCTGAACCGGGCGGTGACTTACTTGCGGGGCGACAAACTCGACCTGGCGCAACGCGATTACGAATTCCTCAGAAAGAGCTTTCCCTCCGCCTACCCGGTCTATTATGGCCTCCAGGAAATTGCCTATCGCAAGAAGGACACCAACGCCGCCGTCAGCTACTGCCAGCTCTATCTGACCAACGCCCCGCCCAACACCGACGAAGCCAAACTGATCAGCGCCCGCCTCAAAGACCTGAGGCCCGGTCCCCGCTGAGGGCATGCGGGTTACACATGTCATTACACGGTTAATTGTCGGCGGCGCGCAGGAAAACACCATCGCCTCGGTCTTTGGCCTGCGTCAAAAGCCCGCCCTCGAGGCCGAGTTGGTCTCCGGCCCCGCCCGGGGCCCGGAAGGTTCCCTGGAGCCGCTGCTGGCGCCCTGCCCCGGACTGCTGACCATCGTGCCGGAGTTGGTCCGCCCCGTGGACCCGTGGAAGGACTGGCTGGCCTGGCGCCGGCTCGGGGAGTTGTTCCGCGCCCGCCGGCCCGATATTGTCCACACCCACAGCGGCAAGGCGGGCCTGCTCGGCCGCCTGGCCGCCGCGCGCGCCGGCGTGCCCATCATCGTCCACACCATCCACGGACCTTCTTTCGGCCCGTTCCAGGGCCGGCTGGCCAATTTGCTGCTTCCGTTCCGCCGAACGCCGCGCGGGCAAGGTCACCACCCATTTTGTGGTCGTCGCCGAGGCGATGAAGCATCAATACCTGGCGGCCGGCATCGGGCGTCCCGACCAGTACACGAAGATCCTGAGCGGTTTCGCCCTTGACCCATTCCTCGCCGCGGCCAACGACCTCGAGGTGCGCGCCCGATTCGGGCTCTCGGCCCAAGACATTGTCGTCGGCAAGCTCGCCCGCCTTTTCAAGCTCAAGGGCCACGATGACCTGCTCGACGTCGCCCCGGGACTGGTCCGGGCCTGTCCCCGGCTCAAGTTCCTATTGGTGGGCGACGGCCAATGGCGCGCTCGTTTGGCCCAACGCGCCCGGGCCCTGGGCGTGGAAAAGCACTTCGTCTTCACCGGACTGGTTCCGCCCGAAACGGTTCCCGCCTTGCTCGGAATCATGGACATAGTGGTGCACCTGTCGCGGCGCGAGGGGCTGGCCCGCGCCCTGCCCCAGGCCCTGGCGGTTGCGCGGCCCATCGTGGCCTGGAATTGCGACGGCGCCCAGGAGGTTTGCCTTGACAATGAAACCGGCTTCCTATTGGCTCCGGGCGACCTGGCCGGGTTGAGCGAGCGTCTGGTGCGCCTGGCCCAGGATGAGGGCTTGCGCCGGCGCCTCGGACAGCGCGGACGCCAACTGGTCCAGCAACGATTTGGCGTCCAGCGGATGGTGGACGAGCTCTACGCGCTCTATTTGCGATTGGCGGCGCGTCGTCCGGGCGGAACATGACCTTTCCCTTCAATGCCTATCTCCTGGCGGTCGTGGGCGCGTGGGCCACGGTCCTGGCGACCCTGCCGCTGTGGCGGAAGTGGTGCCTGCGCGCCGGGTTGATGGACGACCCGGGCGAGCGCAAGATTCATGACCAGCCGATCCCTCTGGCCGGCGGACTGGCGGTGATGACCGGCCTGGTGGCGCCCACGCTCCTGGCATGGCTGGCATTGCGGTGGCTGGGTCTGGGCGGCGGCCTCCAGGCTATCCTGCCGCCCTCCCTTTCCTCGGCGTCCCCCAATGCTCCCCGAATGCTGCTGGACCCCTATGCTGCCTTTCTCTTGCAGCACGGCTTCAACCGTCGCGGCCCCGAGTTGGCCGGAATCCTGGCCGGCGCGTTTGGCATTCTGGCCATCGGCTGGCTGGATGACAAATACGAGTTGCGCCCGCGGGCGAAATTCGCCGGCCAATTCCTGGTGGCCGCCCTGGTCGCCATCGGCGGGGCGCGCATCACGCTGTTCGTCCCCAGCCTGCTGTTCAGCTACGCCATCACCGTCCTGTGGATACTCACCCTGATCAATGCCTTCAACTTCATGGACAACATGAACGGCCTCTGCGCGGGTCTGGGCGCCATCGGCGCCTGGTGCTTCGGCGCGCGCGCCGCCGCCCAGGGCCAATACCTCGTCGCCCTGATTGCCCTCCTGACCTTCGGCGCGCTCCTGGGCTTCCTGCCCTACAACTTCCCCCGCGCTCGCGCCTTCCTGGGCGATGCCGGCAGCCACCTCGTCGGCTATCTCCTGGCCGTCCTGGCCATCCTCCCGCACTTCTACACCACTCAACGACACGGTTCCCGCTGGGTTGTCCTGATCCCCTTGGTCGTCCTGGCCGTGCCCCTGCTGGATCTGGTCTGGGTCGTCCTCCTGCGCTGGCGCATGGGAAAACCGTTTTATCAGGGCGACACCAACCACCTCTCCCATCGGCTGGTCCGCCTGGGCCTCAGCCCTACCCAGGCCGTGCTCCTGATTTGGCTCGCCGCCGCCCTCTGCGGCCTGGTCTGCCTGCTCTAAATTGGGGTCAGATCTAAACATTTATACAATTGAAAACCGGAGCGGGTGGAAACCCGGTCCGACTATATAGCTCATCAGAAGCCCAGATCCGGGCCTTGGTGCGTAGCCAGGCCGATCTGCTCGTGGCTTCCATGGCGGCCGTTATACCAGAGCAGCCAATTGTGGCCGTCGAAGATGGCGCTTGGCTTATAGCAGGCATCGTGGTCCCAGGCATTGGCAGTGGGGCTGATGATCGGGTTGGCGGGGTGGCGCTGCCAGCCGGTGAGGCCATCCAGGGAGCGGGCGAGGCCGATTTGGGCGTGGTCGATGTCGCGGAAGCCGATGTAGAACATATAATGCCAGCGGCCACGGCGGACGACCTGGCACGCGGTCACTTTATATTGTTCCCATGGGTTCTTTGGCTCCGCCTTGAAGAGGGGATTGCCATCGTGCTTGCTCCAGGCGTTGCCGTCCGGGCTGGTCGCGTAGCCGATGGCGTCCGGTTCGTACTGCTCGCCGCCGGAATACCACATGCGGAAAAGCTTGGCCTGGTCGTCCCAGAGCACGTCCGGACACATGACGGCGGCCTTCTCCCACGGTCGGTCGGGTGAAAGCACGGGCCGGCTGCTGGCGCGCTTCCACGACAAGCCATCGGCGCTGGTCGCGTGGCCGACCCAGGACTGGCCGCGCGCCTGGCCGGTGTACCACAGATGATAGCGGTCCGGCCTCTTCACTACGGCAGGGCGGTTGAGGTCCGCCTCCCAATCCGTCTCCGGGTTGGGTCCCAGCACGATGCGCGGCTGGCTCCAATGCGCGCCGTCACTGCCCTCCACCAGGGCGATGCTCTTCCTGGGCCGCCAGGAAAACCACATCCGGTACAGGTCGCCCTCTCGCAGGACCGCGACATCGAAACAGGTCCCAAGGTCCCCGCCGAGCACGGGGTTGGCGCTGGATTTGACCCAGCCCGCAGCGGTGTCCCGGGGTGGGACGGTGTCAGCGACCGCCCAGAGCGGCGCAGGCGGCAATATCGGGGCCAGGAAAACAAGAAAAGTGAAGGCGAAGGCGTCGGCGCCGGAATTCTGAATGTTCATGTTGGGGCAAAGCAACTGTTAAAATGCCAGGATACGACCCCAATGGCTCATTTCGCCAGCCTAATGGCGTCGGACACTATCATTGGGACCGAACCGGGCGGCGCTCGATTGAGTGACGATGGCGGAAGCAGGAGGCCTCCCTCCGCGCTCAACGCTTCGCGGACGCCTTGGACTCGAGGGCAACAGCTTGCGTTTTTGCTTTTTGTCCAACTGGTTGAGCAGCGCATGTTCATCCTCGGTGCTGGTGAAAAAGGAAATCGCCAGCGCGCGAACGCCTGGGCCTTCATCCTTGAGTGCCCCGCCCATTGCGGGGGCCGCGATACCGGCGTCGCTGCCCAGCCGGGAAACGAGGGGGACCACGTTCATGCGGGTCTTGCGCGTCGAGTCAACGCGCGGCGCCGGCAACAGGCGCGCCAGGCCAAATGGCAGCCTCGGCGCGATGGCGCGGTAGGTCTTGCGGTAAGTTCGCTCCAAGGGCCGGTTCGCCTTGTCCAACATCTTTTGATCAGGAGAAGAGGGGGGCGGAGGATTCACCCGCCGCCGCGGCTGGCCTCGTGGCGGGGGACGTGCTTCTTGCGCTTGATGATACACCGGTGCGAAACGGTCCGGACTGGCTGCTCTCACTCACGGGGCGCAAAGCCGGAAACGTGTTGCCCATCCAATTTGAGCGCCATGGCGAGGCCAGGAGATCGTCCATCACGCTCGGGCCTTATCCGTTAGCGGCCCCCACGCCGAAAAAGGGCAAATCGCCCGGCTTGCGCTTCGCAGTGTATCGGGGAGACACGACCAACGACCTGCGCAAAATCCCCGAATTCGCTTCCATGAAGCCGGTTCAGGAAGGCTCGATTTTGAAACTCAGTCCCGACGAGTTCGTGCGGGGCAGCAAAGACAATTATGCGGTGGTTTTTCGAGGCTATCTGGAGTTCCCCAAGGCCGGGCTTTACCGGGTGGTCCTCACCTCGGACGACGGGAGCAAGTGTTACTTGAATAACCGATTGATCATCGACAACGACTATGGACACCCGCCCTAGCCATTGTCCCGACTGGTGCGGGTGCCCGCCGGGCTGATTCCAGTCCGGATTGAGTGTTTTCAGGGCAGAGGCGGGCGCGCCCTGACGCTCCATATCAAGACGATGGACAAGGATGGCCAGCCCTGGTCGGAAGGCACATTTTACAGGGACTAAACGGGCTGCCGCGGACAACTCATCGCCTTAATGAAAATTGGGGTCAGATCTCAACATTTTGATTCTGCTGAAAAAGCCATGGCGCCACGGTGGAGATATGACCCGAGGTGAATCCTACAAGGGCCTTGAACGGGGCGGCGGTTTTCGTAACCTGAGCGGCGGGAGCCCGTCCTATCGGCGCCGAGCCTCAGCTCGAGTCTTGGAGGGCCTTTTTGAGCCTGTCTTTCATGCTTTCAATTGTTTTTTGCCGAAGTCGGTACGCACCGCTCCCGTCGGTCTTGCCACTGGAGTCGGCCAATCCACCGTTTGGCGTTGCAGGCGGCACCTATCATGTAGTTCTGCAGCCGCACCTTGGCCAAACCGCGATAGCGGGCGTGACGCAGACCGTGCGCCCGCACCAATTCACTCTGGGTGCCTTCGAGCGCGTTGCGCTTGCGGCACTCCAGGCGGAAGGCCTCAGTTTTCTGCTCCTGACGACGCCCTTGCAGGAAGTCATGATATTGGCCCACCAGCAGCGTGCGGTGTTTTTGGTCAGCGCCGCCGCATTGCCGCCGCAACGGACAATCCGCACAATGGTAGCTCCACTCGAAGCGGAAGTTGACCTTTCCGGTAGCCTGGACTTCCAGCCGGGCGCATTGCGAACTTATCTGGCCAGCCGGACAGACAGCCTGGCGTTGGGCGATGCTGACCTGGAAGTCTTCGGTGGTGAAACGCTGTCCCACCTGCGGGGCAGGTTGCGCCGGACCGATCAGGGGGCGCCCGTCAGCGGCCGCCTGCGCCAACTTCTCGGCCGAGATATAGGCGGCATCGACGTACTGGGCCAAGGGTAACTCCTGCCCCATGGCCAACTTTTCGGCGGCGACCAGTTCGAGGCCGGCTTCGTCGCTGGCGATGGCGGGTTGGGTGGGTATGGCGATGATGAACTGGCGGGTGGGTTCGCCCGGGGCCAACGGGGTGTCGTCGAGCGACTCGCCGATTTGCACCTTATAGCCCACGCCCTCTTTTTTGTGCCGTCCTACTCCCTTGGTCGCCCATTGGGCCTCCGGTTCATGCGGATTGTGCACGGCCCCGGCCGGGGCGATGGCCTTGGGCTGCAAGGTCAGTGCCGGCACGGTGGTGGGCGGCTGGACTGCGGACAAGGGGTCCGGGGCGGCGGGCGGCGGGCTGGCGGCGGCCAACGACTCGGCGGCGGCCGGAGGCGCCAGCGTTACGGGCGTGGCCGGCAGCGCTGGGGTGGCCGCGGTGGGAAGGGCGCCGGGCGTCGAGCCGGGGGCCGGGGTCGCGCCGCTGAGCGGCGGCAAAACGGCCGGCGTGGCCGCTCCCGCCATGACGGGTAACGAGGCGGCGTCGCTGGCGGCGGGCGCGGTGACCCACGCCGAGGGCTTGGGCGCGCTCGGCTGGGCGCCCGGGGCCGCAGGGACCCACTCAAACTGTTCCGCCCAGACCCGCGCCAACACGCGCACCTTCCGACCATCAAGCGCCGGTTTGCGCCCCTTGAGCCAGGCCAGCACTTGGGCCCCGTCCTGGGCGGTCTGTTGGAACTTTTCGGCCAGCACTTTGGGCTCGGCGCGGAAATCAATGCGACTTTCCACGTAGCGTTCCCACAGCGCCGGCCACCAGGCCGGGCGCGCGGACTCGCCCACGGCTCGGGCCAGTTCCTTCAAGGCGAGAGCCAGCGTCCGGCGGCAACACTCCAAGCGGCTCATCTGGCTCACCAAGCCCAACACCTGTGTCGAATCAATCCGTTCCTTGCGTCGGCGGGGCAACAGGCCGGAGCCTTCCAGTCCCTTAAGGACCACCTCGAACGCGATGGCGGACTGCTTATGGTCCAGGAGCCGCTGGCCGAAATGGACCAGGGTCGTGGGGTGGAAGAGCGGGGCGCCCAACTCGTGCCCGAGGGCATAGCACCAGCCAACATGGTAGCGCAGGCAGTCGACGGCCTGCCGGTCGGGGACGCCTTCCCAGAACTGCAGCACGGTTACGCCCAAGAGCAGGGCGGGATCGATGGGAGGACGACCGTCGTCCGCACAATAGGCTTTGGCCAGGGCCGGGCGGGCCAGGATGAGCAAGGGCATAACGGTGCGGGCGAAGAGCCGGTAGCGGTCATGAGGGTCCAGCATGAAGGCGGGGCCCGGGATGAAGAGTTGGTCTTGGGCGCGGAAGCCGGGAGTAATCATGGGAAGCTTGCCTGGGAGCCGGGGGGTTGGGGGCGGCAGGGAGCCGCCCGGCGGCCGGCCGGGGGATTTGCGGGCGCACGGTCCGAAATATCGCTTGCACCGGTCGTATTCCTAATATAGTACTATATCAAGATGCAAGCGCCAAATACCAACTCTTCCCGTTCCTCTCGCCGCCAAAGCAGGGGTTCCGAAACCAAAACGCTCTGGCTGCGCCTGGACTGGCCATTACTGCCCGGGTGTATCTCCACGGTCCGCAGCCGCTGTGGGCGGCCCCGTTGTGTCTGCAAAGGCAAGCCTCCCAAGCTCCATGGCCCCTACTACCGCTGGACCGGACTGGTGGACGGCAAGCCGACCACGATTACCCTCAGTGCTGCCGAAGCCCGGGAATGTCAGCGCCGCATCCGGCGCTTCCGCCGCCTACAGGAGCGACTGCACCGCTGGCTGGCCCGGGCGATGCAGCGCGCCCCTTGGAACCAGCGATCTGATTGACCTCGGGCTGCCGGAATCACTCGGCGCCGGGGGGGGACTTTTTCAGCGGAATCCACTTTCCACATTCGCCTTTTCCGATGTGTGGAAGGTGGAGATGCGACCCCATTTCTTTCGGAACAGCCTGCCCAAGAGCGAAAGCGCTGGCAACGAAGTGCCACGATTATCTTCACTTGAGGGCCTGTTTAATCTTCGCTGGGTGCTGCCTGCAATCCAGCACACGCCAGACCTCAACCACCCCTTCCTTCAGCCGGTAGTAAATCGCGTACGGGAAGCGCTTCGACAATAATCGATGATAATCCAAGTGGATGGAGTGGATACCGCCGTACAGGGCCAAAGAATTGATATCGGAGAACAAGGAATCCGCAACGTACTGACCAATCTCGTGGCCTTGCTCTTCGTAAAAGCTTCTGCCCTTTTCCAGATCCCTGATTGCGGAGGGCAGTATTCGGATCTTCATTCAAACTGCTGCCGCAGTCGTTTCTTTGCCGTCTCCCAATCCACGAACCGCTCCTCCCCCGATTTCACACGCTCCTCGGTAGCCGCCAACTCATCCCGATGCCAATCGGGCGACTCAAACTCCGCTTCATTCCGGCTGAGGTCCTCCCACAGGGCTTCCAAGGCCATAACCTTCTCCGCCCGAGACATCTGTTTGAGTGGCAGCGAAATCATGAGACAAATTTACCTTTCACTTCGGTCGCTGTAAACCTCGAAAACGGTAAAAAAGAGCCCGGCGCAGCACCAAAACCTTATCCCCTTACCCGCTAACCGCCTTGGCGTCCAACGGGTTCTTGCATCTTGTTCCAGTTGTGGCTTAGATTTGCCGTCCCTGATTGACCATGTGGGAACCGTCTGACCTGATATCCGTATGATGACGCTTCGCCAATTTGCCGGCGAACTTTCTACGCTGCCGACCCGCACTGTGTGGTATCTTGCCGATCTCGGCGAAGCGCGCGGCAAACAGGAGTTGTTCACCCGCCAGTCCCCGCAAAAGCTCAAAGTGCTCCGGGAGCACGCGCTGATCGAGAGCGCCATTTCCTCCAACCGCATCGAGGGCGTTGAAGTGGACCAGTGAACTGGAGCCTGGACCAGAAGCCGGGCGCACGGCAGACTTCGTCGCAGCCTTTGTCGCATTGGCCAGTTTTCGACAAAGGTTGCGACGAAGGTCCGGAATCGGAGCTTTCGGGACAGGCTCCGATTATTTCGCCTTTGGCGCGGTTCGGTACAGATCGTCTCCGAATGGGACGGCGGTGTCTTCCCAGATCCGGTTCGGGCCGGCGGAGCGGATGAGCACTTCGGTGTCCGAGAAATAGAACTGGAGCGGCGTGCCCCAGGGGTCGACGATCTCCCCTTTTTCATTGACCTCGCTGTGGTTGCGCGCAGTCAGGATGACGACCTTCTTCTCACCTCGGCCCAGGAGGTCTTTGGTAATCGAGGCGTTGTTGCCGGTCGGATAGCTGCCCACGAATTCCCGGTATTGTTGCAGGCTCATGATCAGATTGTCCGCCACGGCGTTAAACCGGGCGACATTCTGGTCGAGTTGGCGCTGCGTCCAGACCTTGGCTGCCCACAGGGCGCCGGCGGCGCCCGCGGCGATGAGCAGGATGGCAATGATCTTCTTCATCCGAGTTGAGGTGCAGCAGGTGGGATGCCGGTACTGGCGCGCACGACCAGTTCGGCGGGCAAGGGTTTGACCTCGGGGCGCTGGCCGCGCAAAAGCTGCCGCATGGCGGCGACGGCCGCCGAACCAAGCCAGTATTTGGGCTGGCGCACCGTCGTCAGGGGCACCTGGAAGTAGTCGCAGAAGGCAATGTTGCCGAAGCCGGCCAGCGAAATGTCCCGGGGAATCCGCAGGCCGTGCTTGAGAAAGACGCCGGCGCAGCCCAGGGCAACCAGGTCATTGACCGCCTGGACGGCAGTGGCACGGGCGGACTCAGCCAGCAACTGGGCGGCCGCCTTGGCCCCATCCTCGAGCGTGCGGCCGGCCTGGAAGACCAGCTTGTCATCCACGTCCATGCCCGACTCGCGCAAGGCGCGGCGATAGCCCTCGAAACGCTCCCGCGCCCAGGGCGTGGCCGGGGGACCGGCCAGGAAGGCGATGCGCTTGTGGCCCAGTTCAAGCAGATGCCGCGTGACGGCGTGGCTGGCCGCGAGATCGTCGGTCTCGATGCATAGAAATTGCGCGCAGAAAGGGGCCGCATGGCCCAGGACCACAGTGGGAATGCGGCGGGCGAGCAACTCCTGATAGACGCGCGCCTCGGTGGCAATGCGATAAACGGGTGAAATGAACAGACCATCCACCCGCCGCGCCAGGAAGCGCCGGATGCAGGCATCCTCGCGTTCCGGGATATTGAGCGTGTGGGCCAGCAGCACGTCATAACCCAGTTCGTAGGCGCGCTCCTCGATTGCCAGCACGAGCCGGGATAGAAAGGGATCGGCCGAGGAAGCCACCGCCAGACCGAAGAGCTTGGTCGTGCGGTTGCGCAGGCCCTGGGCGGTGGAATCCGGCACATAGCCCAGTTGCTGCGCCAGCAGCTTGATGCGGGTCTTGGTCGCGGCGGACACGTCCGGCTCATCCCGCAGCGCCTTGGAGACTGTCATCACGGAAACCTCAGCCCGTTCGGCAATGTCCTTGAGTCGAACCATAGCCTCAGATTGTGGCTCCCCGCCAGTGCAGCTTGCGCCGCAACGTCTCAAAGAAGGAGCTGCCCGCCAGTTGCACCAAGCGGACTGCGCGACGGCTGCGGCGTATCCGGATGCAGTCGCCGGGGGCCAGGTCGCTCACGACCTGGCCGTCCGCGCTGAGCATAGTCGCCAGGTTGGGGCTTACCACCGTTACGTCGATGGTCGCCCCCGCCGGTAAAATCAAGGCGCGATTGGACAGCGTATGCGGGCAGATCGGCGTCAAAGCCAGCACGGCGGCGGTCGGGAAAACCACCGCGCCCCCGGCCGCCAGGGAATAGGCCGTCGAGCCGGTCGGCGAGCTGACAATCAGCCCGTCGCACCGATAGCGTGTCAGCAGGTCGCCATCCACGCGCACGTCCAACTCGATGAGACGGGAGACGGTGCCACGGCTCACGACGATGTCGTTCAACGCGCTCTGGTCGATCAGCCGTTCGCGGCATCGGCCGCTGACCTCGAGCAAGGCGCGCGCCTCGAACCTGAACTCTCCTTTCCAGACGTGCCCGAGCGCCCGAGGCAACTGGTCTGAAGGAACGGCGGTCAGGAAACCCAGGCTGCCGATGTTGATGCCCAGCAGCGGCGTCCGCGACCCGGCGATTTGCCGGGCCACCCGCAGAATCGTCCCGTCCCCGCCGAAGACCAGCAGCAAATCCACCTCCCGCGCCAGCACGGCCGCATCCGGGCAGAGTGTTGCCTTCAACTTCGCCACCCGCGCCGTGGCAGGGTCGCTATAGAGCTTGCGCCCCGCAGCCAAAATCAGGCGGGCCGCCTGCCTCACAGCGCCGAATCCGGCAGCCTTCTCGGAATTGCCGATGACGCCGACGCGTTGGATCTTGTCAGCCAGTTTTCTCAAGCAGCACCAGGAACTCTTTGTTGCCTGCCGGCCCAAGCACCGGGGACTCGGTCACCCCCCGCCACTCCAGGCCGGGCAGGCCCGCCACGAATTCGGCCAACTCGCGCAACACGCGCTCATGAATCGCCGGGTCGCGGATCACACCCGCGCCCTTGTCGGCTTCCGCCTTGCCCGCCTCGAACTGTGGCTTGACCAGCGCCACTATTCTACCCAATGGCCCCAACAATGCAACGACCGGTGGAAGGATTTTCCGCAACGAAATGAAAGAGCAGTCAATGACCGCCAGCTCCACCGGGACAAAGGGCGGGGGAAAATGCCCGGGGGCCAACTCGCGCGCGTTGATTCTCTCCATCACCACCACGCGCGGGTCGCAGCGCAATTTCCAGGCCAATTGGCCCCGCCCCACGTCCACCGCATAGACCTTCGCCGCCCCGCGTTGCAACAGACAGTCGGTGAACCCACCCGTCGAAGCCCCGACATTGATGGCCCTGCGCCCCGACACCTCGACCCGGAAA
This sequence comes from uncultured bacterium, assembly GCA_963713735.1. GTDB lineage: Bacteria > Verrucomicrobiota > Verrucomicrobiia > Limisphaerales > UBA8199 > CAVQND01. The sequence goes on along the minus strand of CAVQND010000064.1, from coordinate 6,942 downwards.
TGGTCCAGGCCGTGCTCGAGCTTGAGCCCGCCCCGGCTGACGTACTTCTCCGGCCCCACCACCTCGAGCCGGTCCGCAGCCCGGACGGAATCGCTCGCCTTTCCGGCCTTCTGCCCGTTTATCCGGACCCTCCCCTCCAGAATCGCCCTCTTCCCCATCTCCCGGCTTCCTGCCAGTCCGCGCTCGACCAATGCTTGATCCAATCGGCCCATAAACCCAGTGTGCCAACCTCTCGTCCTCCGCGCGAGTTTAATCCCGACCTGATGCCACCGAGGACCCAGGGCTGATTCAAGATCCTGTAGGAGCCGACGTAAGGAGGCTCTGATCGGGGTTCAAAGTAAATACTGAGCCTCCTCACGTCGGCTCCTACAGTTCCCGGGCGATCTTGAATCAGCCCTGCCGAAGACCCAAGAAGGCTTGTTTCCACTAGCCTTTTTTCGCGCATTCCTCTACAACTCCCCCACTGCATTCGAGGCCAGGCGTGTGCGGCCAGAGAGACTCGTGCAAATGATGCCAAATCAAACGATTGACTCGGGCCTCCGGGACAACCACCGACGCGGACTCGACGCCTGGCTAGTGCTAACAAACGCATGAACCGTGTTACCATCTCCCGCCTGTGCAACGCCCATGAAGAAAACCATCCCCGGCGTCCCCCTTGCCGACATTGAGAGCCTTATTCTCACTCTGCGCGATCAGAAGGTAATTCTCGGCACGGACCTCGCCGCAATCTACCGAGTTCCCGCAAAAGCGCTCAATCAGGCCGTCAAGCGCAACGTGGAGCGGTTCCCTGCTGATTTCATGTTCCGTTTAACTTTGGAGGAGGCAGAGAGGGTTCAGCGTTCAAGGTCACAATTTGTGACCTTGAAGCGGGGTCACAATATCAAATATCCTCCGCACGCCTTCACCGAACACGGGGCCATCATGGCCGCAAACGTGCTCAACAGCCCGCGTGCCGTACAAATGAGCGTCTTCGTGGTGCGGGCTTTCGTAAAAATGCGCTCTGCCTTCGGCGACAGCCGGGAACTCGCCCGAAAACTCGTCCTGCTGGAGCAGGAACTCAAGATTCGCTTAAATATCCATGAGGCCGCCATTGTGGATGTGCTGCAACGCATCATGAGAATCCTCAACCCTCCCCCCTCCTCCGGAACCGCCACCACCGGAAATCGGCTTCCACGTCAGAGAAGACGCCGTGCCATACCGCGTGAAGCGAAAAACCGCCCGCAAATGAAGAAGCGCTTTTCCGCAACAGTCAAACCGACATGACCCCGCCCCGATGTTTAAAGAACACGAACGAGTGGTGTTGAGGACGGCTGTGCGCCCCGAGGGGCTTGAGGCCGGAGACGTGGGTACGGTGGTGCATGTCTATCGGGACGGCCTGGCCTACGAAATCGAGTTTACCACGCTGGCCGGATCAACGGCGGCAGTCGTGACGGTAGAAGCGGCCCAGGTCCGGCCCGTCGGCAAACGTGAAGTCACCCACGCTCGCGAAATGGCGCCAACTTGACACCGCTGAACCCCCGTGAAGGGGTCAAGCCGTATTCTGAGAGGACAAGAATGTCCCCCTCCCTCTCGGCTGCGGCCTCGCCGCACTGTGCCTTTTGCTTGACGTTGCAGACCCAGCTCGATCATGTCGCCCCTCGCCCCTCAACCCTCAACCCTCCCCCGCAATTTTGCTTGCAGACCGCCTGTCTGGCAGGAATCCTGGCGCCAACAACTCGAACGAAAAGGACCCTTTATGCGCAAGTGCAACCGTTCCGGAACCTGTGGACCTCAACGCAGCGAGTTGAGCCGGCGCGAGTTCATTGGCCTGATGGGCGCCGGTACGACGGCGCTCCTGACCGCGCCGGCCTGGGGCGCGTTCGAGCTTTCGCCCGGCGAACTGGCACAAGGGCGGCGAGCGCATCAAGAAGAAGCCTGCCGATGAACTACGAACTGACCCAGCATGCGAGGACTGTCGTGGCCGAGCGGAACATCCCTGTGGAATGGATGGAGCGCGCGCTGACGAGGCCAGCCCTGACGGAACCGAGTGCCGCCGACCCAACGCTGGAAAGCCGGTTTATCAGAATCCCGGAGCATGGGGACCGGGTGCTGCGAGTGGTAGTGAACAAACAAGCTGTTCCCGAACGGGTCGTGAGTGTATATTTTGACCGCATGATGAAAGGCAAGTTATGAAGTTGAAAGTGGATCGCGAAACCGACGCCCTTTATCTGCGCCTGGACGATTCCGCCATTGTGGAGTCCCAAGAGGTGCTCCCCGGCGTGGTGCTGGATTTCAACGACCAGAACCAGGTGGTGGGCGTTGAGATTCTGTTCCTGTCCAAGCGCGCCCCCAAGCTCAACCCCCGCGAACTCGAGTTTCAGACTGTGTAAACCGGCCGAAAGCCGGAGAGCATTTATGGCCGACGAAGTAAAAGTCTGGTTCGACGCGGAAGCTGATTACCTCGAAGTGAGGTTCTCAGACGCCGCCGGCTACGAGAAAGAAACCCGCCATGACGCCGTGATGGAGCGCGTGGACAGCGAGGGCCGCGTCATTGGCTTCAGCATCCTCGGCGTGAGCCGCTTCAGAAAGGACAAGCCGCTCGAGGCGGATTTGGCTCCTGTGTAAACCGCCGGCGGCCACCGGCCCTACAGCGAGGCCCGGACCGACCAGCCCGCCCTGCTGTTGACCACCGGCCCGATGCCTAGGCCCGGGCCTCCTGCCCGCCTCAACGCCGCTGGCCCGCCGCCCTGCTGGCCACGCCCTCGACATTGAGGCCCTGGCGCCCAGGTGGCCTGCTGGTTACCGCGGCCTCAATGGCGGGGCAATGGCGGGCTGGACGCCGCGCTGGCGCGGGCACACGGCCCTTCCCGGCAGGCGGAAAGGAGAGTGAACGTGAAAACGGCATGGTGGTTCGCAGGTGGGCACTTCCTGAGCGGCCCCGCAGGGCCGCTGGAGGACCCGTCGCGATCCACCTCGAAGCGAAAAGCTATGGTCCTCGCATGCGACGAGTGCATCGAGGCCGCCCCCGACCGCGCCGCGGACCAAGCTCTCCCGGAGCCAGGGAGTCGCCGGACTTGTTCCAGCGCGGCGGAGGAAGCCCTGGGGGGTTTAAGTCCCACCTGGGGTCCTGCCCCAACGCCGGAAAGAATGTCACCCGGAATCCCGCCAAGCATTCGGGCCCCTTTGCGGCACAGCCCGGAGTGCCCGGAGTTCAGTCCGTCGCGGAATTTAGTCTTGACCCTGCAAAGGGCATCGGTTAACAGCCGGCATGAGAACTTCGCAGAAAGTAACGTGGCCGATCTGGCTTGCACTGCTCTGCCTTTGGGGGTGCGCCTCTCCACACTACGCTCTGAAACCCGTCCTTCCAGCCGCTACTCAGCCTATACGGATGGGGGGCTTGGATTTCGTAAAGGCCACCGGCAATTTGGCTGAGATTTTGGTCGCCGCAAACGTCTTTGATTTTTTGAAATCCAGATATTTCCTCGCGGCATTGGTCGTTTCCAACACGTCGAGCGCCACCTTTGAAATCCCTTACTCCTCCCTGGACATGCTATGCAGGTCTCGGAATGCCGAGTCGAGGTTGGCGCCCTTTGAACCGGAAGCCCTGGTTGCGAGATTCTCCAAGGAGAGAAGCTCCCTTGACGCGTCGAGAGGGTGGGGACGTCCCTCCTGGCCCTGGCGGCGGCGCACCACGACCCCGGATCAGAGGTCTGAGCAAACAATCAGGCTGAAAAAGGTGCCTTCGTAAGTCACGTTGCGGCAAGCACTTACAATGGGGCTGATTTAAAATAATTTCTTGTGGGTTTTTCGCCGGGCCGTTTTCTGGTATGAGGTACCCAGAAAGGACTCGCGCGATGGATGATGTCAACTTTCCGGGCTGGCGGCCAGCGAGGTCCATCCAGGTGGTCGAGGGCAATGGGCGGACTCGCGTGCTCGTGAAGGGCAAACCGTATATGAGTTGGCACTCAGGCGATGAAGGGTGCGTTCGGCTGGCAATTGCGCAGTTGTACGAGTGCGGGTTGGGAACGGAGGAGGATTTGGCGGAGGCGTTTGGACGGCATGTCAACTCGGTACAGAAATACCTGAAGGATTTTGCTGACGAGGGAATCCGGGGTTTGATGTCGGAGCGCCGGGGTCCCAAAGGTCGGTGGAAGCTCACCCCGGAGTTGCGCGGGAAAATCTTGCTGATCGTTTTGCGGCAAGGCATCTGGAAACTGGAAACGATTCAGCAGCGATTGCTGGAAGCCTGGCATGAAGCGGTGAGCGTGCCGAGCATCCAACAAGTGTTGGAGGAAAACGGGCTGGGCGAACCGACCACCAGGGGCGTGGGCGACAAAGTGATCCAAGGTGAGCTTTTTGCCCTCGAGCCGGAGCCGCAGTTGGTTCTGCCTTTGGGCGGTCTTGACGCCCAACCCGTGGAGAAAGTCGGCACCAGCAGCGTGCGGGAACAGGAAAGCGGAACGGGAAACGACAACGCTGCGGGAGGCGGGGCCGGAGTCGCAGACCTGGGGAGAGGATGGCGGCGAGATCACTATTCGCCGGCACAGCGAGTCTATTTGGATCATTTGGAACAAGGCGCTTACAACGCGTATGCTGGCGGGCTGCTGTTTGCGCCGTTTCTGGCGCGCCATGATTTTGTTGCGACGTTGAGCCGAGCCATCACGATTGCGACCCACGAAGGTTACAGCCTGAAAGAGTTGGGGCTGACGTTGTTTTACATGGATGTGTTTGGGTTTCGGTCGCTGGAGGACTTCAAGCGTGCCTACGCCGAAGAGTTTGGCGTGTTGATGGGGCGCACGCAAAGTCCGAGCCTGTTCACGCTGCGGCGGTTCTTGCACAAGGTGAGAAAGTTGGCCAAAGGCGAAGCCTTGATCAACAAGTTTGCCCTCGCCTATTTGAAGTCCGGCCTGGCCGCGTGGGGAGTGATGTATATTGATGGCCATTTCATGCCCTACTATGGGCTATACCCGATCAGCAAGGGCTGGCATGGGGTGCGCCAGATGCCGATGAAAGGCAGCTACAATTTTCTGGCCGTGGATGAGCACTTCAGCCCGTGGCTGTTCCTAATCCGGTCCTGCCGGGAGGACCTGCTGCAAAAGATACCGGAGTTGATCGAGAAAGCCAAAAAGCTCGGGGCCAAAGCGGGAGTGAGTCAGGAGCGGCTGGACAAATTGATTGTGGTCTTCGATCGGCAGGGCTACAGCGCGGAGCTCTACCGCTACCTGGACGGCCGGGATGAGGGAGCAGGAAAACGGCGGGCGCTGTTCATCAGTTGGGCTAAATATTCCGATAAATGGGTGAACGATCTGGCGGAGGAGCAATTCAACCGGGTGGCGCAGGTGACTTATGAGATCCGGAAGGCCGAAAGCGATCCCCTACCTGGAGACCACGCGCACGATGAGCAAGTACGGCAAGATTCGGGCCGTGGTGATCCAAAATGGAAGGGACAAGAAGCGAGCGGCCATTTACACCAACGGCGCCGCCGAGGAAATCGGGGCGGAGCCCATTGTGCAATTGATTTGTCGGCGCTGGGGAGAGGAGAATGCCATCAAGGAGCTGCTACACAAGCACCTGATCAACTACACGCCGGGTTACGTCGCCGAGGAGTTGGAAGAGCAACCGATGGTGGACAACCCGCAGATCCGGGAACTCAAGCGGAAGCGAGCGGGCTTGGTCAGCGAATTAAACCGCTTAAAGGTTGAATTAGCCAACCACATGCTTCCGCCGCCGCCGCCGGCCCACAAACGCCGGCCCGCACCCCGGAGCCAGAAGGAGGTGCTGGACAACATCGCGGTGGCCGAGAGCACGATCCTGTTAACCGATCAGGAATTGGACAAACTGCCGGCCGAGATCCGCTTCGACCAGGCTCATGGCGGGGAAAAATTGGTGCGACTCAACCACGAGAAGAAACGATTCCTGGACTGCATCAAGGTGTTTGCCTGCAACCTCCAGGCCCAGATGTGCCGCTTGTTGTTGAACCATTATGACCGGAAGAAAGAGGTCGTGCCGGCGCTGGCGATGATTGTGGAGAGGACCGGCTACCTCAACTTGGAAGGCGGGCAGTTAGACGTGACGTTGAGAAGATTCACGGATCGGGAGATCAACTACGCCGCCCGCCGCCTGTGCGAAGACCTCAACAAGATGGGGCCCGTCACACTGGACCGGTTCCGCCTGCCGATCCGCTACCACGTTCAATAGCGAGCCCAACAGAAATTTTCTTAAAACGCGCGGAAAGCTGATTGTTTGCTCAGACCTCTGCGGATACAACACGGACGTCAGCAAGGTCTACCGCACTGTGCAAACCCGCACTGCCGCCACGCGGGCCCAGTCGCAAGAGGCATCGGAAATGATTCGCGATCTGGATCAAACTTTGATAAGGAGTTGGCTCGTTAGGCGGCGTAAATAAATAAAGGTATCAACTTCTGAGAATCGTGGTATGATAGCTGCACATGAGTGCTATTGCCGCGCTGACGCAGAAGTTCAGGGCCATTTGGCCACTCCTAAATGAGCGGACCCGGCGCCTTACCGCCGCCAATGAAGCTATGCAGATGGGTTATGGCGGTGTCTGCGTGGTTCACCGGGCTTGTGGCTTGTCCCGCAAAGCCATCCTCAAGGGTATTGGCGAAATCGAGCGGGGCGACTCCTCGCTGGCGGAGCGCATCCGGCGCCCGGGCGCCGGACGCAAGAACCTCACGGTGTTGGATTCCGGGCTGGTGGCGGCGCTGGACGATTTGATTGAGGGCGGAACTCGCGGCGATCCGGAATCTCCCTTGCGCTGGGTCTGCAAGAGCACTCGGACCCTGGCCGAGGAGTTAAGCCAGCAAGCTCATCCGGTGAGCCACATGCGGGTGGCCCAACTGCTGCACGAGCAGGACTACAGTTTGCAGAGCAATCGGAAGCTGGAGGAAGGGGAGGACCACCCGGACCGCAACGCCCAATTTCGGCATATCAACCGGTGCGTGA
>CAVQND010000063.1:0-30281 GCA_963713735.1 uncultured bacterium | reverse complement strand
GACACCGTTGTTGGCGCAATAGACATACATGCGCTGCCCCGCAAACTCCATGGGGACGACCGAGGAATGAGTCATCTTCCAGGCGTGGGGATTTGGGGTTTGCCAGGAGGACCTGGCCGGACACGCCATCCAGGGCCAGCAGGAGGACGTTCCTGCCGGCGGGCGCCAGGACGACTGTGCCGCGGTCAATCAGCGGACATTGCCCGGCGTACCAGGGAGGAACGGTTGTCCCGTACTGGCGCACCAGGTCCAGTCCCCAGCGCAACTCGCCCGTCATCGGGTCGAGACACACCACGTGGCATTTGGGGCCCAGCCCGACGAGCAATTTGTCGCTCACCGCGGGGACCGTTCGGGACATGCCGTGGTTGCGCTTGACGGAAACCGAATAGGCATACCGCCAAATCTCCCGCCCATCGGCCAGCGAAAGACAGCGGAGGGCGTCCTGCTTCCGATCGTGGTCGTAGTCCATGACATAGACCCGGCCGTTCAGGACAGCCGCGCCGGCAAACCCTTCGCCAAGGTCGATGGACCAGAGTTCGCTGGGTCCCGAGGCCGCCCAGGCGCGAAGGAGGGCCTGCCTCTCCCGGCTGATGCCGTCCCTGTTGGGGCCTCGAAACTGCGGCCACGCGCCCGGCAATTTGGGGGCCTGAGCGTCCGGAGGGGGCCGCTCACCCGGAAGGACCCCACCTTCAGTGCCGAAGCGAATCAACTTTCCGGCAAGGACCGGGTTGGCCTGCGCGCCGGCCTCACCGGCAGGCTGGTCGGTTCCCGGCTCGCGCAGCGCCAGGGGCCGGTTCGGACCGTGCCACAACCAGAGCGCAAACAGCGCCATGGCCACAACCCCGGCGGCGCCCGGCAGAAGCAGCGCCGCCCTGGAAGACGAAAGTTTGTTCATCACTGCCGCACCCTTGTATCGGAAACCGAATCGCAGGTCGAGTCGATCTGCTAAACCCGGGGCCGTTGCATTGGTCATTGGGAGTGCGCCGGCAGAGCGAAGCGTCCCGACACGTCGGGATTTTGGCCGCCCGGGACGCCCAAGCACGCCAGACGCTGCCCGAGCCAAAGCGGTGTCGCGCTCCGCTTGCCACCGCACTCCAAAGTGGCCTGCCCGAGACGGCTCGACAGACTTTGTCACTGGCCCTGCCCTGGGGCGGGGGTCTGCGTCCAAACGCACACTTTACAAAAGGCGGGCAAACGGATAGTGTTGACTCCATTCGCGCGATGCCTGTAATTTGAAGCCATGAAAGCCAACTCGACCCGGTCGTTTGCACCGGTTGCCTTTACCCTGATTGAACTGCTGGTGGTCATTGCCATCATCGCCATTTTGGCCGCGCTGCTCCTGCCGGCGTTGGCCAACGCAAAGGCCAAAGCCCAACGCATTACGTGTACGAACAATCAAAAGCAGTTGGTGGATGCGATGCACATGTATGGCGATGACAACCTCGATCGGCTCGCGTTTGCGAACTGGGACAGCGGTAATGCCGGTTACCCGCGGGGTTGGCTCTACTACAACACCAACGGCGTGATTCCCGATCCGGGGCCGGGTGGGCTTTATGAAAATGCGAAGCTAATCGCCTACCAAACGGGCCTCTGGTTCATGTACAGCCCAAACCCTAATACCTACCTCTGCCCGGTTGACATCAAAAGCAAGACCTACGCGGTCCCGTCCAGCAAGGGCGGGCGCAATAACCGCATGTCGAGCTATGTCATGAACGGGGCGCAGTGCGGCTATCAGAACGGCAACATCAAAGAGATGACGCTGACCAAGACCACGGATGCCTGGACCCGATGTGCTACCTGATGTGGGAGCCGGACGAAAACGCGGATGGACGGGGAGATCCGGGAGCCTTCGAATTCAACGATGGCGCCAATTACCCGCGCGCGACCGGGGTCATGGGGCAAAATGGGACGGGCGAGGGCATTGGGCGGCTCCATAACCGGACCGGCGGGAACATTATGGCCATCGCCGGACATGTGGTTTTCATCACCTCGAAGGCCTTCGCCCAGGATTCGCAAGCGGTCGGGACTTCATCGGCTCCCGGGCCGGGACGCAAGACCTACCTGTGGTGGAATCCATATAGCGCCAATGGCGACTAACCCGCGTTTAGTGCAGCCCTGGGGGGGTGTGCGTCCAAACGCACACTTTACAAAAGGCGGGCAAACGGATAGTGTCGGGATTGCACAGATCCACATAAAATGTATAGATATGCGAATGCAGGATGGAGCCTCGATGGGCTTGAGAGAAAAAATGCGGGCGCAAGCCGCAAACCTGTTGACTCCATACGCAGAATGCGTATAATTTGAAACCATGAAAGCCAATTCGACCCAGCCGTCTGCACACGCCGCCTTTACCCTGATTGAACTGTTGGTGGTCATTGCCATCATCGCTATTTTGGCCGCCATGCTCCTGCCGGCGCTGGCCAACGCCAAGGCCAAGGCCCAACGCATCACCTGTACCAACAACATGAAGCAGTTTGGCGCTGCCATTCGCATGTATGCTGACGACAATCGAGACGCCCTGGCTTACTCCAACTGGGACGGCGGGAACACCGGGTTCCCGCCTGGGTGGCTCTATTGCGCCACAAATGGCGGGAGTGGCGGGGTTCCGGATGTGGGGCCGGGGGGAGCTTACCAGTACCTGCAATTAATCGCCTATAGCACCGGGCTCTGGTTCAAGTACGTTCCCAACCCCCAGTCGTATCTCTGCCCGGTCAATATCAAGAGCAAGACCTGGACGACCCCCCGCAACCAAGGCACCATCGGCACGACCGTGAGGGAGAACAAAATGTCCAGCTATGTCATGGATGGGGCCGCCGACAATTTTGGGCGTATGAACTACTTCCAGAAGTATAATAAGATCACAGATGTCTGGAACCCCATGTGCTGGCTGTTGTGGGAACCGGACGAGCAAATGTACGCCAAGGCGGGCGACCCCGCGTTTCGAGTACAACGATGCATCTAATTCCCCGGATGATACCGAGGGCATCGCTACCCTGCACAGCCACACCGGCGGCAATGCCGTGACTATGTGCGGGACCGTCCAGTTCGTCCTCGTGAAGACGTTTCGGAACGAGTCCGATCACCAGGGCACAATGGGGCCCGGGGGAAGGACCCTTTGCTGGTGGGGCTCCCGATACAGTTGCCGGTACAACACCCGGACACTGAGAAACGCCTGGCGCCGCACTCTAATCACCTGTAGGAGCCGACGTGAGGAGGCTCACTTTCTAAAAAGAGCAGAGATCAGAGCCTCCTCACGTCGGCTCCTACAGAATCTTGAATTAACCATGCACTCTGACCTCGTTCCTGCGAAAAGGCCCTTCAACTCATTGGCCGCCCTGTGCCTGCTCCTGCTCCTGGCCTGCGCCCTGGCCGGGTGCAAGAAGGCCGCTCCGGGCGTCGAGGCCGACGCCAAGGTTTTTCTGTCAGCGCCTGCCGAGATAAAGGCCGCCTGGGACGGCGCGCTGGCGGCAAGCCAAACCAACGACCAGGCGGGGGCCTATTTGGCGCTCAGGCAACTGCGTTCCCAATCGGGCGTGACCCCGGAGCAGATTGCCGCCATCGACGCCCAGTGCCAGCGCATCAAACTCCAATTGGCTGAGGCGATTCAGAAGGGCGATACCAACGCTGCGCAGGCGATGACGGAGATCCACAACGCCGCCCGGATGCGGGGCCGCTGAGCGATCTGCGAAATCCAGATAGCCGCGCCACGGACCAGTCGGTAATGATGAAACGGAGCCACCCAGAGACTCCTTACGTCGTCTCCTACAATGGTTTGCGGAGAACTCTGTCGCTGGCCCCGGGTGTCTCCTCTGAAGGCGGCGCGGACTTGGCTCCCAGGCGGCGGCGGCACTCCTGGGCGCGCTGGTCGAGCTTGGCGGCCTGCTGGCTGCGGCCGGTCGCGACGGCCAGGCGGCTGGCCTTTTCGGCCGCTTTCAAGCCTTCGTCGGTACAAGCCCTGGCTGACGTAATTGCGGCTGAGCAGGTCAAGGAAGTCGGGCAGTTGGGCCAGGCTCGGGTCGGCGCGGCTGGCATGGTCGAAGAAGGGCAAGGCGGCTTCGGTTTGGCCGAGCCTGGCCCGGACCAGGGCCATGAGATAATTGGCGCGGGGATGCTCGGGGGCGAGCCGCAAGACCGTTTCCAAGGGGCCAATGCATTGGTCGTAATGGGCGAGCCGGGACTGGGTCATGGCCAGGAGGGAGTTCATTTCGATGGCGTTGTACTGCCGGTCGTAGCCATTGGGCAGCAAGCGCACGGCCTCGGCCAGGTGGATGACCGCGTTGGTGAAATCGCCCTGCTCGAACAGGGCGGCGCCGAGGTCGAACCGGGCGAAGGGATTGTGCGGTTCGAGCCGCACCGCCGTCCGGGAATGCTCCAACGCTTCCTGCTGCTGATGCTTGACCTGGTAGAGCAGGAATCCGAGCCGCTGGTGGGCCATGGCGTTGTTCGGGTTCAAAGACAAGGCGGTCCGGGTACTTCTCGATGGCCCGGTTGGCGTCGCCGGCGCGGAAGAGTTCGTTGCCGGCCCGCGTGTAGGAGTAATTGTCCAGAAACTGCTCGCGCACCTTGACAATCGCGTTGGGGGCCAGGGCGACGAACTCCGGGATGTTGGCCGCCCGGCCCGGGGCGACCATGTGTTCGAGCCAGACGGGCGGGCTGGCCTGGCCCCGCTCGTCAATGCGGGTCAAATAGAGTTGGGTATAGTCCGAATCTGCCTTCGAGGAAAAGACCAGCCACCGGCTGTCGGGCGACCAGGTATGCCAGGAGTTCATGCGGCCGAGGTTGCAGTCCAGCCGCCGGGCCTCGCCCCCTGCGGCCGGGATGATGAAGAGTTGGCTGTCGGGCTGGAGCAACATGTAATTGGATGCCTGGCAGAAGATAATCCACCGGCCATCGGGCGAGAATTTGGGGAAGTAGTTGCTGCGCCCGTTTGCCGAGGCGCCCGGCAGAGGCTCGGCCTGGCCGCCCTTGCCGCCGTTGAAAGCCACGCGGTAGAGGTTGTACTTGAATTGTTTGCCCCGCTTGAGAAATTCCTCGCATTCCTCCGGGGTGAGCAGGATGCTGGCGGTATTGGTGGACTTCTCCAGCTCGGCGGCGCGGTTGCGGGCAAAGACCACCCATTGACCGTCCGGGCTCCAGGTGGGGTTGCTCTGCACATAAGCCGGGTCATTGGCGCCGGGCAGCGAGAAGAACTGCCTGGCCTCGCGGTCATAGACGGCGAGGATGCCTTTGAGGGGGAAGAAGAGTTGAGAAAAGGCCAGGTCGGGCTTGGGGACGAAGACCGAGCGGTCCTTGACCGTGCTCAGGACGTAACGGCCATCGGGGGAGATCTGCGAGAGCAGGCCGAAGGTTTGCTGTCCGTCCTCCGCCGGTAATCGTCCCACGTAATGATGTCGCTGGTCACGAGCCGCATCTCGGGGGCCGTCCGTGTAATGACGTAAGCCGCCTTGCTGTTGGCATAATTGACATCCATCGCCAGAAACTCTCCTTTCCGGTCGAAGGAATGGCAGTTGCCGCAGACCGGGAGCTTCTCCAGGACCACCGGCGGCAACGTGCCCCGGTCCAGCGGGCCAAACCGCCAGCGAATCTGAGACGGATCCTTCACCGCCTCGGCAAAGGGGAGATTGACCTCGCGGTAAAACAACGGATAGTCAACCGTCTCCCGGCTCAAAGTGAAGCGCACCGCCCCGCGGGCCTCGAGCCGGCGGCTGCCTTTGGCGAAGGCACCGATGACGACCTCGATGGGCCCGTCCCGCGCTGAGTCCTTAATCTGGCGCCACACGCGGTCCTTGGGCCGCCACAGCGGCCGGATGCCCTCGAACCACCACGCCCGGCCGCCCGCCTTGAAGGCACCCCCCCATTCCTGCCCGCCGGCGGCGTTGGTCTTCCAGGCCACCACCGGGGCCGGCATGTTCAGCGGCATGACCGCGCCGGGAATCGGGTGCCGAATCTCGAGGGCAGGATAGTTTCCGGGGCCGTCCAGGGCCTCGCGGAGGCCGGAATGAGAGGGGCCAAAACAAATCGCCGCCGCTCCCCCCGCCAGCAACAGGGCGGCGGCAGCCCACCACGACTTTCCCTTTGGCCTCATCTGGAATCGACGGCGCCACATCTTGCGCGCCACCTTACGCAGGGAATATGGGTCAGGCAAGACAATACCGGTTTTCAATCGGGTTTTACCGGCGGGTCCTCACCACCGAACAAGGCGTGCAGATCTATAGGGCCGACCTCCCCTCCGGTGCCATTGAAGGCCCCCACGGCTATCCCTATCCCAAACACGCCGGTCTTTGCCTTGAAACCCAACACTACCCGGATTCACCCAACCACCCGCAGTTCCCTTCCACCGTTCCGCGGAGAGGGGACGCAACCCAGAGGGTTGTCAGAGGGTGGCCGGGGGTCGCGGCGGAGCGGCGACCCCCGGTCGCGAGTGGCGAGGGTCCCGCACCCCGGAACGGGGTGCCAGAAACAGACGCGCCTGCGTGAGCCGCCCTCTGGCATCCCGTTCCGGGGTGCGAACGCACGCCGTCGCCGGACCGGGGGTCTCGCCTGCGCTTCGACCCCTGGCTACCCTCTTTTTCATCCCTGCGGGATGGATCCGGTACGCTGGGAGTCCGCGCTGCGGTTCTTGCCGCGGCGGTGGCAGTGACCCGAAGGACTGAACACTTACGCCTGGGAAGGCGCAGGCGGTCCTCCCGCAGCAATGGGGAGTTCCAACGTGAAGAGGGCGCCCTTGCCCGGACCGTCGCTGGCTACATAGAGCGCCCCGCCCAATTCCTTGGCGGCAACCAGACCGCTGTGCAGCCCAAAACCATGGCCCTCCTTTCGCGTGGTGAAGCCATGCTCGAAAATGCGTTCGAGGTTCTCCGGAGAAATCCCCATGCCATTGTCGCGCGCCGTGATCTTGATGCGGCCGCGCCCATTGGCCGAGATCCCCAGCGTCAGCATTTTATCGGGGCGCTGAGCGGCATCCATTGCATATTTGGCGTTGCGGAAGAGGTTCACCAGGATTTGCAGCACCTTGTGTTTGTCCACCCGTACCAGGGGCACAGCCTCGAACTCCTTGCGGACCGTGACACCGCACCGGGCCAGGCTGTCGCCAGTCATGCGCAGGGCGTCCTCGACCATGTCCGCCGCGCTGAGGTCCTCGGCGACGCCGCACATGCGCGCATAGTTCTGCTGCATGGTCACGATCTCCTTGATGTGATCGATGTTCCCCGTCAGGGCCTCCATTTCGCTGACCAGGGCGGCGTGGTCCTTCTCGGCCCGCTCGGCCAGTTGGCCCAGAAACCCCGGCACGAGCTTGCCTTTGGGGTCGGTGGTGATAAAGGCGCCCAGGTCGCGGGCGTGCTCGCGCATTAAGCCGGCGACCTTGCCCAAGGTGCCATGCCGGCTCTGGCGCAACTGCTGGCTGATGAGCTGGGTCGAAATGTTGATGCTGTTGAGCACATTGCCGACGTTGTGGAGCACACCCGTCGCCACTTCCGCCCTGCCGATCTGGCGCGATGTCTCCATCAGTTTCCGGTTGAGATCCTCCAGTTGTTCGGCCGCCTGCTTCTGCTGCGTAATGTCCAGAAAGATGCCGCGCACGCCCACAGCCCGGTCGTTCTCGACCATGACCATGCCGCTTTCGCGCACCCACACCGCCCGCCCATCGGCGGCCAGCAAACGATATTCGTAGCTATAAGGCTTGCGCGCCTCAACGAACGCCCGGCCGGCCGCGATCGCTTCCGCGGCGTCGTCCGGGTGGAGGTGTTCGTGCCAGAATCGCGGATTGGCCAGCCATTGGCCGGGCGCGTAGCCAAAAATCCTCTCCGACTGCCGGCTGACAAAAGTGAAATGGGCCGTTTCCGGCGTGCATTCCCACACCACGCCGTCAATCGAGTGAATGAGGGCTTCGGTCTTTCGCTGCGATGCCGTCAAGGCCGCCTCTTGGCCCTGAATCTGCGCCAGCATTTGATTGAACGCCCGGGTGAGCACGCCGAACTCGTCCCCGTCTTCTTCGCGCGCGCGCACCGAATAATCCGCCTGGTCGGCCACGCGCCGCGCGGTGTTTGCCAACCGAAGGACCGGTTCGGAAACAAAACGATGCAAACGGCTGGAGAGCAGCGCGGCCACCGCCACCAGTGCCACGGTCGCCAGCAGCAGGATGCAGAGCACGACATTGAACATCGCGACATACACGCTGCGGTAATCCGAAACCACGTGCAAGGTGGCGACTTGTTTGCCCTCGAGCTTCACCGGCGCCGAAACCAGCAGCAAATTGCCTCGAAAGCGGGCGCGCACCGTCTCTGCCGTTCCGGCCAATTCCGGATAGCCCAACTCATCTCCGGAGTGCGCGAAACGCTTGCCGTCGGGCATCACCAACTCCGCCGCCCGAACGTGGCCCTTGACCCACAGACTGCGAAGCAAATGCTCCGCCTCTGATTCCTGTTTGAAATCCACCACCCCGGCCGCATTGTCCGCCACGATTTGCGCCGCCGTCGTCAAGTCCCTCTCGAAATTGCGCCGAAACGTCATCATCTGGAATCCGACGAGCACCGTGCCCGCCAGCAGCAGCACCACGACGCACGGCACCAGCAGCAGCAGCATCAGCTTGCGGCGGATCGACAGCCTGCGAAGATAGTGGAGGACTTTCATCGGTTACTCCTTCACCGACCGCAATACTGGCCGTAGCTGGGGCTTGGGTCTCAGCCCCGCCTCGTTCGCGGCCAACATGTTCAGGTCGCAACAGATCTTCCGGTCCGCCAACTCCAGGTTGAGCATCCCGCCCTCCTTGATAAAATCCTCCGTTTCACCCACGGTCAAAATGCTGTGGCCGCGCGCCGAGCGCAAAATGTCTTTCAATCGACTGCTCTCGGAACGGCTGATGAACAGCAAATGACAGCCGCTCACATCCTCCCCGGCCTTGAAATGCCGGATCTGGATCGGATGCCCCTTGGCCGTTTCGCCCTTCACCAGGTCCCCCAGGCTGCTGCCGAAAGGGTCGTTGCCCATAATCCCAATCACAAACGGGGCCTTGGCTTCGCCCCAGGCCTCGGCCGGCCACTCGACATACTTGGTGAAGTTAAAGACCCAGATGGCCTTCAAACCGTACTCTGTGAGCTTGATTTCCTGCCCCGTGGCCCGCGCCCAAAGGCCCCCCCGGCACAGGAGCAGGGCAGCGGCAAACCAGACCAGCCGTACCCATATCTGGCTTGGCTGCCTCCGGCTCTCTGGCACAGAAATATTCACGTCCGGTTCAAAATCGATACGTCAGCTTGAGACGGAAGTTCCGCCCATCCTGTAGAATGGCGGCCTCTGTGAAGTTGGGTCCAATTGGATCAAAGTAGCGTTGGCCCAGCAGGTTATAGACGCTGGCGGAGGCCTCGAGACCCCGAACCAGTTGGCAGGCCAGCAGCGTGAAATTGACCGTCTCATAGCCCGGCACAGAGCCCGTGCTCGTCGTCCGCCGGCTCAGGGCCTGGGCCTCGAGGCTGGCAAAGAGGTTCTGACGCCAGAGCGGCACCGAGAGGCCCAGCTTGGCCAGGTGTTTGGGGGAGTTCTCGAGGGTTTGCCAGGCCAGTCCGTTGCTCTCCTGGCTGGCATCCGAATACACATAGCTGACGTGCCCGCGCAACCCCGATTTCCAATGCCCCTGCAACTCCAATTCCACACCCTGGGCAACCACCTTGTCCGTGTTGCGGTAAATATAACCCTGCAAAGTGTCGTCGTACACCTGCGTGATCAAATCCTGCATGTCATTATAGAACAAATCGGTCGTCCACCGCCAGTGTGCCCCCAGGCCCTGCTCCCAGACCAGTTCGTAGGACCGAATCTGCTCCGGTTTGAGGTTCGGGTTGGCAAAAAAATTGCCGGCCGCAGAGTAGTAATCGGCTTCATACGCATTAGGGGCGCGAAAGGCCTGGCCGTAGATGGCCTTGAGTGTGGTGGCCGAAAAAGGAGAATAGATTACCGCCGCCCGAGGGTTTTCCGTGCTTCCGAACTCCTCGAAATAATCAAACCGGCCCCCCGCGTTCAGAATCAAATTCGTGCGGATAGAAAATTCTTCTTGCGCGTAAAGCCCGAAGGAGTCGTTGTGGCTCTTGACATTATCCAGCACCTGGTAGGGATGCAGGACATAGTCACCTTGCTGCAGGTTCAGGTCGTGGCGAAAGTCCGCCCCGAATGTCACAAGGTGTTTTTCCCAAAGTCTTTTGCTCACCTGGGCCTCGCCATCCAGCCAGTCCGCGGAGCCCATGTAGGTTTCGAATACCGTTCGCCCCGGCGGCAACCCCAGTGACGCGCTGTCGTAAGGGCCGAGCAGGGTGGAGCGGTAGTAGTCATAATAGAACCGCGCGGAAAGGGTCCAATCTCCCTCGAAATGATGCTCGAATTTCAGCCCCACAAAGCCCCGGTCGTCCTCCTGTTGGGCTGGACCCTGATTGAAAATGAGGCCATACGGCGCGTCGGGCAGATCTTTGAGCCGGGCGACATAGCCTCCCTCGACGCTGAAATCCCCGTAGGCCACCGACCCCAGGCCGAGGGAGCGCGGCTGCCATCCAGGTGTTCCGCGTTGCCGTGGTTGATGGTGTCAAATTCCGAAAAATGAAGGCGGTCGTGCCCCTGGCTCTGGAACCACGTCCCGGAAGCGAGCACCTCGACTCCGTTGGTAAAGCGGTTTCCGTAGCTCACCCGGCCCGAGTAGGTATCGTAGCTGGCGTAGGCCCCCGAGGCTTCCGCCCCTTTGAAGTCCTTGCCGCTGCGCGTCACGACGTTAATGACCGCAAGAAACGCGTTGTTGCCATACAACGAAGAGCCCGGACCCCGTATCACTTCCACCCGCTCGATCAGGTCCACATCCAACGGAAACTCCGTTCCGTTAAACGCCTGATCGTATAACGGGTCGTTGAGCCGATGACCATTGATCGTGATGAGTATCCGCCCGCCAAAATCACCCGGACGGTTCACGCCCCGAATTCCAAGGTAACTGTAGGCCCGGTCCAATGTCGTATAGAACCCGCGCACACTCCCAAGCACGTCCGTCAAGGTCCGATACCCGAATTTCCTGATGTCATCGGCCGTCACAATCGTCACCGATGCCGGCGCTTCACTGACGCTTTGCTCATGCTTGGACGCTCCATACACCGTCCCTACTTCCAGCGATGCCAGGTCCTCGAGGCTCAGGTGAGCCAGCGCCTTGGTTGTTGAAGCCGGCCCCTCCTGGGCCTCCCCCTGGGCATTGCCCGCCTCGGGAGGCTCGGTGCCAGGCCCCTGGGCCTGAAGGTTCCCCCCCAGGCTCACCAGGCTCAACGCTGCCCAACCCCAGCCCAAGCTCGTGGCAAATCTCCTGGCCCTGACCCGCATGGTCCCTCTGGATGTTTGACTGCTGTTCACGGCTGCTTGCGCCGAGAGGAAGCATTAACCATTCCAGCCGTTCCGCCGGGCTGCCCCCTGGTTCGGCCTCAATTCCAGGACCACGGTCCTGAATCGCAACTCATTGATATGAAGTGGGTTATGTCCCAGCGCCGGCCCAGGCGACCCACACCGTCTCAGAGCACGGCCAGAGGCAGGAACTACCCTCATGGAAAGGACTTTCCGCCACCGGCGTCGCCGTCCCGATCCTGAACCGGGAGCGTTCGCCGACAACCAGGCTGGGACCTTCTGGTCAAGCCCGGCAAACAATCCCACCCCAACCGTCCCCCGAACTGGCCAAGCCCTTGGTTGTCACCAGTACCTCGATTCTCAAACAGAACGGTTTGCCTTCTGCCTGGAGCTTCGCGGCGGCTCCCTCGATTCGCCTCATTTTCGCGTTCTGATCGTTGGTCGCCAGGGTCAGGTTGTACTCAACTGCGACGCTCGCGATCAGAAGGTCCGCCTCGTTGATACCGAGTTCCTTGCCGGTCACTTGGTCGGCTAATTCCCAGGCCTGCTTTTCCACGAAACCCCGTCCCCGCTTGTCGCGTGTGGCCCAGCTCCGAAAAAGCTGAGCGCGCAGCAGCGAGTACGGTTCCACGGTTCCGTCATCGAAGCCGTAGGGGATCGGATAAGTGCGAAGGAAGTTTTCAAGTTCGGCTCGTTGGGATTGGTCCGCGTTGTCAACGGAGGCGAGCCCGAATCTGATTTCGGCGATGGCGATCAGCGGCAGGAAGACTCTCTCGGGGGTCAGGCTCCTCATTTTTGCCATCGCCTTGACATGGTTCGAGTGCTTCGGGCTTGCCAGAGCGCAAATGATGTTTGTGTCGAGGAGATAGCTGCTCATTGCCCGGCATTCTCCAGCATTTCCACCAGCGCCGGGTCAGTGATCTTCGGCAGGTTGCTCAACAGATGTTCGGCTGTGCATTTTGCAAAGTCGGATGAGATGTACTGCCAGAGCGGGATTGTCGCGGTAAAGTCAACAGGGAAATAGTCTCCGAATTCAAAAGGCACGGGGCGCTTCGCGCCGCGAAAGTAGTCAAGCAGGAGGCGCTCAAGACGCGGCGGCAGTTTGTAGGCTTTAAGGATCTCGGCGTCTATTTGGAGAAGGACTCGTTTGGCAGCGGGTTCTCCGTTTCCCACGGACCACAAAGGCAGGTCAGGGGCAGCGGCATTTGACCGAACCAGCAAGTAAGCATCCACCAATCGTTCGATGGCCGCAGCCTGGTCCGGCTCCAGATGCGGGACGGGGACTCTTTTGAGAATGGTTTTAGTGATGTGCTTGCTTGTTTCTCGGCTCGCCACGAAGGCGGCGGCAACCGGTCCGTTCAGGAGGGCGGCGATGGTTTTCGTCGTCCATGCCCCTTTTGGCCATAAGCAATGGAAGTTCTGACTATAGAGCGCTGCGCTGTCATCGGTAAAGGCGGCGATCTTCCAAGGCCCAATCCGCGAGACGCGCACGGCGTTCATAACGACCTTGGGCAGGCCCCACGTCAGGTCCCATGCGTTGCCCCGTTGATGTTCCGGCCTTGTGCTCAGATAAGTCTGGCGTGGCCTCTCGAAACACGCAAACTGGCGCTCGGCACTATTCACGCCCGGCGCAAAACCTGGCCCGGGTGTCGGCGAAAGATATTTCTCTTCGTCAAAAGGCTGATTCCACTCAACGCCACGGTGGATCGTAGCTGCGTCTGATAAAGTGGGGAACGGCCTGAGTCGTTCCCAAATCTCGCTCAGTGCCGGGACTGCCAGGTCCTGGACTGCTTCTGTTTCCGTCTTTACGGCCGAGTCACGGCGGGAAACGGCGTGCTCGTGGAGGAAGTGCTGCCGGTCGTGACTCGTTACTTCAGCGAACGACACCGACACTTGATTTCCTCCCTCGCTGGTGGCCTTGCCCAAAAGCAAGCAGGTTTCGAGTCGGGCAATGTGAAATATAGAATCTGGCAACGCTACAATTTCTACGTCCTTGAATCTTCGAACCACTTCGCGCCGCCCTTCGGCGAAGGCTCTGCCGTCGATGAACTTCCTCGGGAGGACAAATCCGATCAAACCGTCCGCCGGAAGCGAGCTCAGTACCCTGTTCAGAACGGCGGCAGGCTTTCTGATAGCGTGCTCGCGCCGGGCCGGGTGGGCCAGTTCAAAATCTTCGAACGGCGGGTTGCACAAAACAATACGCGCCTGACGGACCGATCGGTCAAACTCTGGGGATTTGAACACGTCCGCTTCCTTCACGCGCCAGCCGTTGGGGTTTGGAAAATCGGCCAGCAAGAGACAGAGTTTGCTAACTTCGACGGCGAACGGGTCCTTCTCGTAGCCTTCGAGCACCTTCACGAAGTAATCGTGGCGTTGCTTGCCATCCCAACTCGCCGGAAGAAGGTCACGGAGCCGCCTGAGGGCCGCAACCAAGAAAACCCCATGCCCTGAGCAAGGCTCAACGATGCGCAGTTCGTCGCGTGGGATGCCCTCCAGCGGCAAATGATGGACGATATAGCGGGCAACGCTCCGGGGCGTGCTATGGATGCCTTGTTCTTTGCGTGTTGTCGGGTCTATGAGGGTGTTCTCGTAAACGTAGGCAAGAATCTCGACAGAGAGGTTCTGAAAGCTGAAAGCCGGCCACAGTCTTTCAATGACAGCCTGGCGCTCCGCTTGGCCGGCCAGCACCGGAGCCCTATCCCTATAATAAACCGCCACCTTAGAGAGAAGGTCGGCCGCGTTCGGATTGTCCTTGAACTGCCGAAAACCGGCCACCTCGCGGTCATGCAAAATCTTTCCCGCGAGGACCCGGAAAACCAGACGGAAGACCTCACGTGTGTCGCCCTTTTCCCCGGTTCGCTTCTGGTAAAGGGCCTCGGCTTCGGCGACGGCCTCTCTCAACAAACGATCGAGTTTTTCGCCAACCTCCGCCTCGATGGCTGGGATCAAGCCCAGGTCAATAAAGTCCAGTTGCCTCACGTCCGATCGGAGGGAAATATTCTTGGCCCTTAGCACTTCGGGCGGGCTCCATTGCTCGGTCTTTGCCTCAAAATATCTGCGCAGAGCGTCCGCCGGGATCAGCCCAAGCGCTCGAACTTGTGATGCGTCCCGCCCAACCCGCCAAGGAACCACAGCGTCTTCGCGAACCTCGACAGCAAATGGCGCGCCCAGTGCGCGGTAGTCGAGTATTTGGCTGGACACTTGCCGCCCGTCAGGAAGGAGCACCGCAAAGCAAGCAGAGTCGTAGGAAAGAGGGGTTTGTCCAAAGGCAGCCGCAGGGGCCTGGCGAGAGGGATTGTCAGGAGCAAACCAGTCGTTGAAATTGTAGTGCTCTTGAAGTAATTGACCGTGGAATCCAAGGCGGCGCAGGCACGATAGCGTTTCTCTGTAGATCCGCTCCTGGCGTTCGCTCATGAAATCGGTCGTCATCTTGCCGAAAATCCGCTTGTTTCGCCGTCATTCTGGCACCCGCTAAACACCATAGCCAAACGGACGGAATGTGTCCAAGCCGGAATTATTCTCATCATGGCGCCGGCAACCGAGAGCCAGGGAACGGAGTGCGTCGAGGCTACCACCGGACTGGGGCTCCGGCGCTTTCTCGGGCCAGCCGCCGCAGAATGCCATCCGGCTCGGCCACACCCAGTCTGGCGATGGCCTCGGCCCGCTCGGGCGTGTCTGCCACGGCATAAATCCTCAGTTCGTCCGCATTGCCGGAGGGCCGGAAATGGGCGATGTCGCCGTTGCCGAAATAGACCCGCACTCCATCAATGTAATTGATGCGCCGGATGTCTCCGAATCCGAGGGCCGGACTGAAAAAACGGGCCAACTCGGCGCGGATGGCGCGCAGGCGGTCCAACTCGGCGGTCGTGGATGGCGCCGGCTGCCCGTTTTGGTCCTGAAAAGCAGTCTGTCCCGCCTCGAAGAGGACATCCTTGACCCGCGGGTCTTGTGGGGAAAACAAGTCCACCAGGCGAAGGCTGGCCGGGCGGGGAAAATCCCCGAGCAAGGCGGCGCGGCTGAAGCGGGCGGGAAGTTGGGCGAAAAGTTGTGAGAGGGACAGACCATTGGCCGTCGCATCAAAGAGCGTCCCCAGGATGGGCAGAAAAGCGTCTCGGGTCGGCAGGGCCTTCAATACCCGGCCCTCATGCTCGAGGTCCGAGCCGGTGAGGAACCCGCCATTGGCCTCCCAGCCGCAGACGGCCTTGCAGCCGGCGGCCAGGGCGCTCTCCATGCCGGCAATGACGTACGGAGAGCCGATGCGGGTCTTGGGCCGGACGACATGCTTGAGGGCGCCGCCGTCCACGGCGTCGTTGCAACTGATCGGCACCACCACGGCGTCCGCGCCAAGAAACTGCGCCACGACCATCCCCGCCAGGTCGCCGCCGAAGAAACGGACCCGGCAGGCCGCCGGGCCGCTCCCCGGTTCGACGCCCAGGATGAGCGGCCGGTCGCTGTCGCCGTCGGTCGACACCACGGCGTCCAGCGGCCCATGGGTCCGCCAGGCCTCGGTGGCCAGGGCCTGAATCTCGCGGAGCTGCGCGTCCTGGATATTCTCCGTATCAATCGGGACAAAGGTCTCGCTGCGTCCCGCCGGGATGACTTCGGCGCCAACCCGGCCCAGGAGTTCCACCAGCAAATCGCGTCCCACCGCCGAGTGCTGATAAACCAGGAGCCGTTTGCCCTCGAGGCCGCGCCCGGCAAAGAAATCCGTGTAGCGGCGCAAATAGGCCCGGCGGGCGGCGGGCTGCTCGGCCGGCAAGTCCCGGTGCCCGCTCTTGAACAAGCCCCGCTCGTCGAACGCAGAGTCGCTGAAAGGCTGGGCGTAAAGCTGCCGGCGCAACGCTTCCACCCGATGCTGTATGGGCGCTTCATCCTTTTTCAGCAGCTCGCCCCGAGCGGTGTTGGTTTTGTAGCCGTTGCGATCGAATGGAATGTGGCTGCCGGTAATCATGATGCCGCCCCGGCGGCGTTCCCAGGCAAAAGCGGCCAGCGCCGGCGTGGGGACCTGCCCGAGAAAGACCGGCTTCATCCCGGCGCTTTCAATCGCAGCCGCCACCGCCTGGGCCAGTTCGCCCCGCCCCTGCTCCTGCGCCACAAAGCGGCTCGAGCTGGGCCGCAGATCGCAGGCAAAATAAAACTCCTCTCCCCGGACGATCCCGCCTTCGCCAAGGGACAGCGACTGCAAATAACCCAGTTCCGCCAGGGCGTTGAGATAGACCTCGAGTTGGGTCAGGTGCGCCACCGGCCCGCGCCGGCCGCTGGTGCCGAACTTCAACGGCACCGGTTCGTAGTTCAGGCAGGAACGCAATGACGGAGTCATGGTTCCGCTTGGGCGCGGTGGCGAAATCCGCCGATGATGCCCGCCAGCAGCATGGCTACGATCCCGGTCAGGAAAATGCCGTCGAATTTCCCGGCCCCTCCAATGGAGGCAATCGGCGCGCCCATCCCAGTTACGCGCCTGAGGTTGAGCAAATCGGCGCCCACGAGCGTGCCGATGCTGCCGGCGACGTAGGCCACCGCCGGGGCGTGCCGGCGTGAGAGCATCAGCGCCACCGCCGCAGTGATTAGGGGAGGAATGAAGGTCGGAACGACAATGCCTACTCCGGGCACCGGCCGGGCCATTTGATGGACCACAAAGGTGACCAGGACGATGGCCAGAAAACAGTTGAAAAACTCACCGCTCTTGAAAATGAGATATATCGAGAGGATAACCGGGATGATCGCCCCGCCCAGGTTCACAGCCAGGACAGTCCCGGACGACGCCCTGAGAACCGGCACGACCCAACTGATTCCAAAGGCGCTGACGATCTCGCCGGAGCGGATGTATTCGGGGGGCAGTCTGGCCACCGGGATGTTGACATAGCTGCCCAGCAGACAACCGACCAGCAACAGCAGCATGTAGCGCCGGCTCACCCCGAGCGTCTCGAAGACGTAGCGCAGAAGGCCGATCTCGACCAACACCACCATCATCGCGAACACGAACCACAGCAACGCCAGAAACGGCCACGTTAAAGGAACATAGTCCATAATCCGTAAGGACCAGGATTACCCACTTTCCACAGGATGCCAAGCCGGAGATTGCCGGGGCGGGGCTGGCGCATCCCCTGCGGGCATTCCGCAATTCGCTCCCCTGAGCTTGCGGAAGGGCGAATTGAAAATCGAAAATTGAAAATTGCGGCTGCGCGTAGCAACGACGCTCCCAAGGAGGCAAGGTCTCGCGCCGACTGACCTTGCCGCACGCCCGCGGCCTTATCGCCGAGGTTTCCCGCACATGCCGCTGGCAAGCCGCCGAGAAGGGCCGCCCTATCCTGACGGCGCTTTTGGCAGCTCGCCAGGCGGACACCTGCGTTTGCGCGCTCTTGAGCACCAGACGTTGAGTGTTGGGTCCTGAGAATTGTGTCGCATTCATACTCTATTGGCTGTATTGGCTCTTTTTTGCGTTTCTTGCGCTTTTTAGCGGCGGAATCCGGTCTGTGCCGTTAGATGGCACGTGTCTTCATTATCCTGGGGGGTGGTTGGTGCTGAACGGGAGCAAGGTCCTTTTCCGTGCCCTTTCCAAAAAAATCGCAAAAAGAATCAAGCGGACGGAGGGAGATGCTGCTAAAACGTTGACCGCGGACTAGGGCGGCGAACGATGAGAACGACGACATTGGACGATTACAAACAGCGCCTGCTGCGGGTGCTGGTGCATATCCAGGAGCACTTGGACGAGAGCCTGGCCCTCGACGAGTTGGCCAGGCTGGCCTGTTTCTCGCCCTTCCACTTCCACCGTATCTTTAAGGGAATGGTGGGCGAATCGGTCAAGGAGCACGTGCGGCGGCTTCGGCTGGAGCGGGCGGCGAGCCGGCTCAAGCTGGGCGCCCAGTCCGTAGTGGGCATCGCCCTGGACGCCGGCTATGAAAGCCATGAGGCCTTTACCCGATCGTTCCGGGCGGTCTTCGGCGTTTCGCCCTCGGAATTCCGCTCGTCCAACCGGCGCGCCGGGGTTGCCGCCGCCCCGTCGGGGCTGCATTTCGCAGACGGACGGAGAGTCGGGCACTTCAAGGCCATTCAACCTGGAGGCAAGAAAATGGAAGTCAAAATTGTGGTGCGCGCTCCTCTGCGCGTAGCGTTCATGCGCCATGTCGGGCCGTATTCGGCGGTCGGGAAGACCTGGGACCGGTTTTTGCCGGTGTTGGGCAAGGAGGGTTTGCTGGGCGGCGACACGCAGTTGATCGGCATTTGCCACGACGACCCGGAGGTGACTCCGCCCGGGCGAGTGCGGTATGATGCCTGCGTGAGTGTGGATGAGAAGTTCTCGCCCACGGGGGAAATCGGGGTGCAGGTGCTCGCCGGAGGGGAGTATGCGATGACCACGCATTTCGGGCCATACAATAAGCTGGGCCGGACCTACGCCCGCCTGCTCGGCCAGTGGCTGCCCCGGAGCGGGCGGCAACTCCGTTCTTGCCCGTGCCTGAGGTGTACCTCAACGACCCCCAAGGCACTGACCCGAAGGACTTGCTCACGGACATCTACGCGCCCCTTGCGGGCAGGTCTGCCTCTCTGCGCGGTGAGGGCTGTATTACATCAAACCCATTATGACAAAGAAAACTCAAGACAAGCTCGACCTCTATAAACAGCACAAGAACGAATACGCGGCTCCAAGGAAACCGGTGTTAGTCGAAATCCGGCCGGCCCTTTACCTGGCCATCCGCGGACAGGGCGCCCCGGGCGGGGAGTTGTTCACCTCGAGCATTGGCGCGCTCTATGGGGCAGCGTTCACCATTAAGATGACCCGGAAGTTTGCCGGGCAGCAGGACTACGGCATCTGCAAGCTGGAAGGCCAGTGGTGGAGCGACTCGGCGCAAGACCTTTCAAAGGCGCCAAAAGACCAGTGGCAGTGGAACCTGCTCATCCGGACTCCCGGCTTTGTGACCGAGGAGGAACTCCAGCAAAGCGGTGGCCGTCTTGATGAAGCGAGGCAAGGGCCCGGAAGTGAAACGGGTTCGGCTCGAACCTCTCGCCGAAGGAACCTGTGTCCAGATGCTGCATGTCGGGCCTTATGACCAGGAAGGTCTCACCATCGCCAGGATGAAGGAGTTTGCGCAAAGCCATGACCTCGAGTTCCACGGGCGCCATCACGAGATCTATCTATCCGACCCCCGGCGGGTGCCGCCCGCACGGCTGAGGACCCTCTTGCGGTGCCCTGTGCGGCGCCAACATCAAATCCAGCCGGCGTCATAAAGTACAAATGGCAGCGGGGTGTGATGCAATTCAGCCTTGGGAACTGGTCGGTTCGAGCTAGAGCCTCGGGTGGTCTGCGGGGCGAGGGGATTCCGCATTCTTCGCGTGCTGGAAATGTCCGTTCAAGATTCTTGTAACTACTCAGCACCAGTCCACGTCCTTTGCCCTAAGCCGGCTGAAGCCGGCGTTCCAGAGCGCCGGCTTCAGCCGGCTTTGCGCGCCCGTAGTCTGTGAGGCCTCCATACCCCACGCCCGACTGGGAATGGCCTACCTTCGCTGCCACTCGACGTGAATAGTTACGAAACGCCATGGTGGCCGTTGGAACGTTTTGTGACTGTGACGGCCACGTCCTGAGGGAGAGCACCAAGCAGTTCGTGGACCCACGCTCAGACCCGGTCTTGCAGAGTTGGTCTCGCGACCATGTGCCCCACACTCAGCCTTAACCCGGATATTTCACGGGTTTCGCCAGCCGGACGGTGTAGCGCAGGCTTCCAGCCTGCCGTATCGCGGATTTCCAATCCGCCGATGCCGCCAAGCAGGTACAGCCTGCCGACCGGAGGTCGGCGATACAGCAGGTTGGAAACC
Organism: uncultured bacterium; assembly: GCA_963713735.1. Taxonomy (GTDB): domain Bacteria; phylum Verrucomicrobiota; class Verrucomicrobiia; order Limisphaerales; family UBA8199; genus CAVQND01. The sequence continues at coordinate 10,118 of CAVQND010000063.1, read as the reverse complement.
TGCGCTACGCAGCCTCGGTAGCCCGGTTCCATTCCTGGGTGGTGAAATATCCGGGTTAGTTCGGAAATCGAGGCGACCGAGAAGTGGTTTTTGCGCGGTTGGTGTGGGGGGTGGGAGCAACTCCGTCAGTCTTGAGTGTCACCTTGGGGACTGGGGCCGCTGCTCCCGCCTTTGCAGGGCGGGCTGGGATTGCGTGACGGTTTGCCCAGGGCGGTTGCCCCGGGCTGATATGCCCGCACGCCGTTGGCGTGCAAAATGTCCTCGCCAGCAAGCGTGGCTGGTGGGCAAGTTCAGCGGACGGCGGCGCCGGCGACGCTCAGGGTGAGTTCAATTTCATCGGAGACTTTGTCCTGGGGCGCACTGGGATTGATGCCGAAGTCGCTGCGTTTGATGGTAAAGGTGGAGCGAATGACCAACAGGTCGCCCTTGAGGTTGGGGACGCGCTGGGCGAGTTTGTCTTTGAGGAAGGAGAGCTTGATGGGAGCGGTGATCTCTTTGGCCACGCCTTTGATGGTGAGCGTTCCCACGACATCGGCGGTGGTCTGGGCGCCGGCGGTTTTGACGTGCTTGAGTTCTTTGGTGTCGAAGGTGATGTCGGGGTACTTCGCCACGTCCAGCCATTGGGGGCCGTGAAGGTGTTCTTTCATCAGGGGGTTGGGCACGTGCAGGGACGCGACCGCCACGGCGAGTTTGCCCCGGGTGAGCGCGGGTTTTTCCGGGTCGAACGTGACGGAGCCGGTGATGCCGTTGGCGCTGCCCTGGGTGGCTTCAAGGAGGGCATCGAGTTTGAAGACGATGTTGTTGACGCCTTTGGGGTCTTTGAAATCGAAGGTCTGCGGCGCGGCCAGGGCGGCGCCGGCCAAGGCGGTGAGGCCAATTAGAGCGAGGAGTATTTTTTTCATAGTTTAAGGTGGTGTTTGTTTATTGCGGAAGAGCAGGGAGGCGCCCCCGAGGAATGCGGCTCCCAACAGCGCGCCTGCCAGAAAGTCCAGGCCGGGGATGAATTGTCTGCGGTATTCGATTCCTTCAATGCCGGTGACCGGATCGAGGGTCTTTACCGGCGCGCTGGTCCGGGTCCAGCCGCGGCTTGCGCCCGTTGCGAGCCAGACAAAGACGGCCGCCAGAGCGGCAACCAGGGCCAGGATGCGTAAAGTGCGTTTCATATCACCTGTCTTGATTCTCCCTCAAGCCTGGGGCGGGCCCGGAGCGCCGAGGTCACTGGCTCAGGCAGGAGAATCGCGCTGCCAGCTTCGCATCTTCCACCGGTTCGTCCTGAAAGCGCGGAAACATGCCCACGATGACTGCGTCGCTGCGCTTGATATTCCGGAAAGCGAACTCAAAGGCCTCAGTCACCCGTTCCGGCCGGTCGCACTTTCGACCGGCCGCCAAAATCTTGAAACCCAAACAGGGGCGCTTTACCTGGCGGATGACCTCGCACATTCGAGGCGGGTCGCTCGGCAGAAAAAGCTCCCCGAGGGGCGCTTCTTTGAGTTCGGCTTTCGCCTCCTCTGGGGAGCGCGAGACGCGGTAAAAGCAGGTCATGTAGAGGTCCAGGTTCCAGCCCTGGTCTTCGGCGTGGCGAATCACCGCCGGGTTGTGAGCCGAGAGGCCGGCCATCACCCCGAGGTCCCGGACCCGCTTGGCAAAGTCGTGCGCCTTTTCGATCTTGCCTTCACGCCAGAGCCGGTCGCTCACCCCGCCATGATGCACGACGGCAATCGGCCGGTTGCGCCGGATGACCTCTTTCAAGGCGTTGGCATCGTCCAGGTGCGGGCTGGAAGCCAGAAAAATCCACTGAATGTCGCGTCCGCTGTTGCGCAGGTTCTCGAGGGCCTGGTCCACCTTTTCATCGGCCGAGGTCTGCCAGGTGTTGATACCGGCGCCAAGGCACCGGGCCAGGAGTTTCCCGATGTTCTCAAGGGTGTAGTAGTCGGTCATCAGGCGGTCCATGAGGCGGCTGACGTGCGAGTAGCCCAGAATCGGGTTCGATCCCACGATCAAGCGGCTCACTTTGTGAGGACCCAGTTGAATTATTGGCAGGTCCGGGCCGGCGGCCGCGTTCAGGGAAAGCGCCGCCGTTCCCGCCGCAGCGAGGCCGACCCCGGCTACCGTTTGCCTGAGAAACTCCCGCCGGTTGCACATCTTTTCAGTGGCCTTGTCAATTCGTTCGATGTCCATAGGCTATCGGAGGTGATTTGCGCCCCCAGATTACTATCCGACTCCCCGGCCGTCAATAGCCCAAAACGGGTCGGGAGATTGTGAGCGCACGGCTGGCGGCCAGATTTCACTTGCGCGTCCGGGACAGCCAAGGCACTGTCCCACTGATGAAGTTTTCTCTTCTGGCGGGCGGCAAGGGCATCGGTTTGCAGCGCCCGCAAGCCAGGGGCGGCCGTGTTTGGCTCGCCGCGATCTTCGGCGCGGCCATGGCCGCCTTGGGCATGGACCCCGCCTGGGCGGCCTCGATTGTGGTGCCCGACTCCTCGTTCGAGTCGCCGGCGACCAGCTACGCCAGTCCGGACATTGACTCCTGGCAAAAGACGCCCCAAGCGGCGTGGTGGGTTGATAGCGGGGGCTTCACGTGGGCTGAACTGACCGGGGAGTTCCTGAACACCCCGGCGGGGACCTCCAACCATATCGCCAACTGCGAGGGCAACCAGGCGCTCTTTTTATTCGCCGACCCGGAGGTCGGCGTCTTCCAGGACTACGACTCGACTGACTGGACCAACAGCGTCCCGACGCGGGCCTTCGACGCCACGTTCGAGGCGGGCAAGTCTTATCGTTTGGTGGTCGGGGTGATTGGGGGCGGAGGGGACATGGCGCCGGGCGCCAGTTTGGAGGTTAGCTTGTATTATCGGGACGACGGGAGCAACCAGGTGGTGGTTGCGGCCACCAACATCGTCTATTCCGGCGCGCTCTTTCCCAATACCACAAATTTCATGGATTTCAGCGCGCAACTCGACACCGTGCGGGCGGGCGATGCCTGGGCTGGCCGCCATATGGGCATTTTGTTGTTGTCCACGGTCGGTTTTGATCTGATGGGGGGATATTGGGATTTGGACAATGTCCGGCTGACTTCGGCCAGCGCGCCGGTGTTGTCGAGCGGCACGGTGACCAACGGCCAGTTCGCCTTCACGCTGCAAAGCGATGCGGGGGCCCATTGCGAAGTCCTGGCGGCAGCCAACCTGTCGCTGCCGGCATCTCAATGGACGAGTCTGGGCACCGTAACCAACCTCACGGGCAGCATGATCTTCGTGGACAACAAGGCGAATGCCGGCGGGCGGTTTTACCTGGCGCGCCTGGTGGATTAGGCGGAGTGGCGGATGCAAACGACTTCCCATCGGCGGAACGCGGCGCGGGCTTTCACGCTTACGGAATTGCTGGTAGTCATCGCCATCATCGCGATGCTGGCCGCCTTGCTGTTCCCGGCGCTGGCTTCCGCACGGGCTGCCGGCCGGCGCGCCGCCTGCCTGTCGAACCTGCACCAAATCGGCCTGGCCGTGCGCGCTTACGCCAGCGATAACGAGGGCCGGATTCCCTATGGTCCCAAGGCCCCGCCGTTCACGAGCCCGGACGATTTCTACCCCTCGACCGGGGCGCCGACGAGCTTGATTTCCCTGCACGATGGCTCGCCGGTCGGTTTGGGGTTGCTGCTGGCGCAATACCTGGCCGGCCAGCCCAAGGTCCTGTTTTGTCCCGCCGCCGACCAGCCCCTGGACGCCGACGCGGAACTTGCGAAGGTGGGCATCGACCAGGCCCAGTGCAGCTACTACTACCGCCACGCGGGGGTGACCCAGTTGTTCGATACGCCCGGGACCAATGCCACGCCGGACCGCCTGCAACTCGACAACCTGGGGAACAACCGCAATGGCCTGCCCATCCGCGCCCTGGCTCTGGACACCATGTTCCTTTGTCCGCCGGCGTTGGCGGTCTATAACGTAAAGCCCAGCACCAACCACCAGCGGCGGTTCGCCGATGTCCTGTTCTCCGACGGCCACGCCCTGGCGCGCTCCAACGGGGATGGCCGGTTTACTGTGGACGTGAGCAATTACTCGCAACTGCTCATGGCCTTCGACCTAATCCTCCGGGTCTTCGAACAGGCCGACACCCAGCCCTGAAAGACCTTCAACCGATTATGATTGACTTGTCCGGGTCTTCCGGCATAGTTAATGCGTTCGACGATTTCAAAGTTGAAAATGAAAACGCTGAAACTGCTATTTGTCCTCGGGTCTTGTCTGATGGTGTCGACGGCCTTCTCGGCCAGGGCGCAGACGTATGATGTCTCGTGGTTTTCCATTGATGGGGGGGGCGGGACCAGCAGCGGAGGGACTTATTCCCTGACCGGCACCATCGGCCAACCGGATGCCGGGGTCCTGAGCGGCGGCAACTACACCATCGTGGGAGGCTTTTTGAGCGCCGTCGCCGCCGCGTCCAGCACTCCCTCGAGTCCCGCAGGTTTCGGTTTCTGTCTTGGGGAAAAGCATCATCATCTCGTGGCCCTCACCCTCGACCGGCTTTACCCTCCAGGAGAACACCAGCCTGAACCCGGCCACCTGGGAAGCGGTGCAGCAAACCATCCACGACGACGGCACGACCATGAGCCTCATCCTCACCGCACCCGCCGGGAACATGTTCTATCGGCTCAAGTACTGAATTCATCCTTGCCCGTCATGGCGGCGATGGTTGCCAGGGCATTGCCTTCCAAGCGATTATTGACGAAGACGAACGTGGTGCGTTTGGGACCGGCGGTCTGGCCTTCGGCAATCAGCGCCCGGCCTGCCGCCCGGGCCTCTGGATTTTCTTCCTTAATCGAGTCGTAAGGCTCGAAGGTCTGGACGGCCTGCTCATATTTGCGGCCGGGCTTCAACAGGAACCGGGCGGCCACCAGGCCGGGGTGGGTGCGGCTGCCGGGCAGGGCCATCTGCTCGCTGACGCTCGGCATGGCCTCCCAGGAATTGAACACGTGGGCGACCCGGTGGCGCGCCAGGCAGGCGAAGTAGTCGGGCCTGAGCCAGGCCCGATTCCGCAATTCCACCGCGTAGGGCCATCCTCTGGGCAAGCGGCCGAGGAACCTGTCCAGGTCGGAGGCGAAGTCCCGGCCATGCTGATAGTCCGCCGGATAAAACCGTGAGAACTCGAACATAAGCAGGCCGACATGGGGGCGAATTGACTCGCACGGGCGCAGGAACGAGGCTGCGAACAAGTCCGCGTTCAGGAAATGCTCGTTGGGTTTGCCCGCGCGCTGGCCGAAGCGGGGGAGATTGGGGAATCGTTTGAGCGTGATTGCATCCGTCACCTTGAAGCCGAAGAGGAAATCCCCGGGCACCTGGGCCGCCATACCCTCCAAGGAACGCTCAGTGGGAAAGGTGTAATAGGCGGCATTGACGCAGACCGTTTTGAACACCTCGGCATATTCGCTCAGGCAATCCCTTTTGAAACGGCTCTCGGCGAACTGCCCGCGCCAGGCATAACGCGCCCGGTCGTAAAGCAGGCCGCACCAGCCCGGGTATTTCCAGGAAGAAGTGCCGATGAAGACACCTTGCCGCGCCAGTGCTGCCGCCCGCTCCTGCAATTGCTCCCGGCTGAATTCCACATCCAACTTATAGGCCAGGCCGGGGCTGTGGTAAAGCCCTTGAGGGCTCCGGTCGCGGCCGGACGCGCAGGCCGCAGGGTTCGGGCGCGGTGGCGAACGAGAGCAGGCCGCGGTTGGTGGCGACGCCGAGGTAGGGGTTGTCGGTGATGAGAATATTGCCGTCCAGGTCCAGATAATCGCACAGTTCGGCCAGGTGAGCGGCGGCGCTGATGAGGATGCTGGTTTCGATCATGCAGCCGAGCATGGTTTTGAGGCCGGCTTTGCGGGCGGCCTGGAGGGCATCGAAGCCGCCGCTGATGCCGCCGGTCTTGACGAGCTTCACGTTGACGCCGTGGAAACACTCGGCGGCCTGGGCGGCATCTCCGGCGTGGTGGTAGGATTCGTCGCCGAAGACAGGCAAGGGCGAGCGTTGTTTGAGCCAGACCCAGTCCTTGAGGGGCGCGGCGGCGGGCATGGGTTGCTCGACGAATTCGATGTGGCCGTCCTGGGCGAGCCACTGGATCATTCTCGAGGGCCTGCTCCTTTGTTTTCCAGCCTTCATTGCCGTCCACGCGCAAGGTTTTGCCCGGGGCGGCCTCGCGCAGGGCCTGCAGGTTCTCTTTATCGCCGGCCACGCCGACCTTCATTTTGAGGAGCGGGCAGGGCTCGGCTTCGAGGACCTTTTTGCGGATAACGTCCGGTTTATTGATGCCGATGGTGAAACTGGTGACGTGCTGGTTCTCGCGGAAGCCCAGGCCGAGCAGGTCATAGATCGGCTTTTGGGCGCGCTTGGCCGCCCCATCCAACAAGGCGAGATTCAAGGCGCACTTGGCCGACAGGTCACGGGGCGAGATCGTCTCGAGGTATTGCATGCTCCCCTGAACGTTGTTGAAAGAGAGGCCGCGCGCGTCCACCTTCCGGAGAAAGGCCTCGACCGAGTCAACGGTTTCGCGGTAGCGCGAGAACGGGGCCGCTTCGCCGCGCCCCAGGGTGCCGTTGGCGCCAAGCAATTCGACGGCGACCACTTTGGCGACGTTCGCGCCCGGGCCGCTCGCGATGGTCCAGGTGTGAGCGAGATGCAAATCCAACCGTTTGAAATTGAGTTTCACACGCACAACAAACCAGAAACCGGCCAGGACGCAATCAAAACGTGGAGCGTGTGGGTAGCCGCTGTTAATCTTAATCTTAATCCTAATCCCAATCCTGCTCCTAATCTCCTTCGGCATCCGGAGTGAGATGGGGAGCAAGATTAGGATTAGGATTAGGATTAGGATTAAGATTAAGATTAAGATTGGTGACAGTATAATATGCTTATGAGGACAATGACTGCCACTAAGGCGCCAGCGGTTTGGGCTGGGCTTTTTCCCACTCGTCGTGGCTGACGGCCTTGACCTGGTGCTCGAAGACAAAGACGCCTTTTTTGTTGCCCACGACGATGTCGGGATATTTGGGGTTGCTGACGAAGCCGGCCATGACCTGGGTGCCGACACCCGAGTCATCGTCCACCAGGAACGGAATGAAGTCGGCCTGGCCCTTGGCGGGGCGGACCAGTTTGAACCAGTAGAGGACCGCCGGGGCGGCATCGGACTCGGGTCGGGGCCGTATTTGCCGTGGGCCCAAAAGCGTTTGCCGGTGACGATGTCTTTCAAGCCGTCGCCATCGATATCGATCAGGGCCAGGGAATGGCCTTGGGAGAACTGGACGCCATAGCGGTTTTTGGAGGCGTCTTTGTTCAGAATCAGGTGTTCGCGGAAGGTGATGTTGCCGTTCTCCTTGACTTGTTCGTACCAGGCCAGCCCGTAGCCATGGGCGCTGATGGAGGTGATGACGTTGTTCAAGCCGTCGCCATTGACATCATAGACGACCATCTGGGCGCCGCCGTCGCCAAAGTGGAAGGGGTGCTTGATCCAGACCGGGTCGCCCTCGAGGGATGCGGGCTGCTCCCACCAGCCGTCCTTTTCGAGGATATCGATGCGGCCATCGCCGTTGATATCGCCGCAGCCCAGGCCGTGCGTGTAACGCTGGTAGCTGCCTTTGGGTGTAATCGGATGAAATTTCCAGGGCGCCGCCGGGTTCTTCCAGTCCGCCTGGGCGTAGCCGATGTATCCCTTGGAGCAGCAGAGGATTTCGGGCTTGCCGTCGCCGGTGATGTCCACGAAACCGGGCGACTCGTTATCCAGTTCATCGAAGATGACATGCCGCTGCCAATGGCCCTCGCGGCCCTTGGGGTTTTCGTACCACGCGACTTCCTTGCCCGGGTACCCATAGACGAGCACGTCGGCCCAGCCGTCTCCATTGATATTGTAGGCGAAAGTCAGGAAGCAGTTGGCGTAGGCGTTGTTGGTGCCCAGGGCGCCTTCGAAGCCGGGGACGGTCTCGGTGGTGCCGTCCGGGCGGGTGCGTTTGAAGCTGGCATTGGCGGGCCAGATCTCGTGCCGCTGCTTGAAATCAGGCCCTTCATACCAGAAGGCGCCGGAAACCACGTCCACATTTCCGTCGTGGTTGAAGTCGGCAAAAGCCGCCCCCTCGGCCCAGAACTGGTCGGTGAGGCGCACTTTCTTGAAGGTGTGGATGAGGTCCTCCGCTTGAGCCGGCGCGGGCAGGCAGGACAGGACCGCCGCAGCAAGTAGCATTCTGAACATGGAGCTATCCTTGGCATTTTTGAGGGACGAGGTCAAGCAAGTTGGCAAACCGTCTCGAAGTCCGCCTCGCGGACCGCCAATTCAAAGGGATGGCCCGGTTGGGGAGTCCGGGCGCGAATCCACTCCGCAAATTCATCGGGGTGCCCGCCCAAAAGCGCGCTCAGCCGTGCCTGTGCCTCCTCGAAAACTTCCGGGGCTGCTTCGTAACGGGGTATGGTTGCGGCCTGATGGCGCCGGCCATGGAACCAGCCGGCCGGGAGCCCCGCCAGGCCGCGTTGGGGATGCAGGGCACACCACAGGAGCCGGGCAAGAGCGGCTCGGGGAGGGCTGCCCCCGCCCCAAAGGGACCGTGGCAGAGCCAGCCGTCCTCGAGCGCCGGCAGCACCGCCAGGTCCAATCCCTGCTCTGTCTTTCTCCAGGCCAGAAACCGCGGCGGCCCGGTCCAGGTCCCTGCCCGGTTGAAACGGGGGCGCAAGGTTCGCAGCAACTCGGATTCGCGCGCGAGGGCGCAGGTCTCATCGGGGCATTCCTCGAGGTCCATGCGCGCCACCGCGCGGAGCAATCGGAAGTGCCGGCGGGCCAGCCGATCCGGTTGGCCACACGGTAGCTGCCCAGCCGTTTGCGCAGGTTCCTGGCCTTGCCCACATACAGCACCGCGCCGGCCGCATCGCGCATCAAGTACACGCCGGGGCGCTCGGGGGCCTGGCGGAAGAACTCGCGGCCCAACCGCTCGACCAGCGGACGCGGATCCGGAATGAGCAGCATCTGCATCTGAACCGACTTATTGCTTCGGAAAAAGGGTCAGACCATAATCTTGCACTTAGGGGTCCTTTCACTTTGGTTTTTCGCCTTTGGCTTTGCCTGCCAAATAGAGCTTGTTGTTGAGGCTCTTCCAGCTTCCCATGTGGAGTCGCTTGGCGATCTGACGAATCGTCAAGGTGGTTTCCCGCCTCAGTCGCATGGCCAGCGCCAGCTTCACCGGGTGGCTCTTGGCCTGCTCCTTGAGACCCTTTTCCTTCCAGTGCGAGCGCTTCAACTCTTTCGGCCAAGAGCCGCTCGGCTTTGGCCTCGGCACCTTCGTGGCGCAATTGGCCGGGATGGCGCTTTCCCAAGCGCGGCTGCATTCGCTCGAGCAGCCTGGCCTTGAATTGGCGGCTCCCCAGCAACCAGCCCCGCTGGAGCGGCTTGCATTCCCGCTGGTCGGTTTTCTAGGCGGCGCCGCTCCATCCGCCGCGCAAATTGCGCCCGTCCCGCAGCTGCTGTCCTTCCCAATCCCATGCTCCCCCAGCAAACGGTCCACCCGTATCCAGGCCGGACGATGCTCGGGCGCGGCCAGGTACCAGACCAAACTGCTCCACGGATAGTCCGGCAGGCGCTGTTGGGAGCCCCAAGAGCCTGGCCCGCACCGGGCTGAGATGGACATAGTCGCAGGCCGTGCGCAGATAGCCGTTGCCGCCGCCCTCCACAATGACCGCTTTGTAGCGCCCGCTGAACACGTGCCCGAGGAGCTTCCGCCGGCGATTGAGCCGGATGGTGTAACTGCTCAGGAGCCAGTGCATGCCGGCCACCAGATTGGCGTTGGGCGTCTCGACCACCAGGCGAAAATGGTCGCGCATCAGGCAGTAGGCATGAACCTGGAAACCGGTCTTCCGGCAGGTTTCCGCCAGCGTGTTGAGGAAGTCCTGCCGGTCCGCGTCATCCACGCAGATGCCCTGCTTGCGGTTGCCTCGGCTCATGACGTGATAAATGGCTCCAGGATATTCCATTCGGATTTGGCGCGGCATGCGGACTATCCTGCCAGCCTCCCCAGTTGGTGTCAATGTGAAAAGTTATGGTTTGACCCCTCTTCGGAAGACCCTCTCTTTTCCGCGTATTCCGTGTTCCGCGGTTTCTCAAGAAAACACTTA
>CAVQND010000062.1:0-81578 GCA_963713735.1 uncultured bacterium | reverse complement strand
ATTGAGGCTGTTCGTTACGGACAAGTTCCCGCTGTCTGTCCACCGGGCACGCCGCCGAACAGATTCGTTCCGGGCGTCATCGTCACGGAGGCATTCCAGCTCGTAGTTCCGCTTGCCGCCATCCACGGCCCGCCATTGAGTTTGATAATAGACAGTGGAAACCGACACGTTGTCTTTGGCGGTGCCTCTAATCGTAGCGACGGCGTTGGTGAACTGCGGCAGTGGTTCGGTCTCGTGATTGTGACGCTCGGTTTCGCTCGATCCACAGCGAGGACGGTCAGAACGGCATCCGAGCTGACCTTCGTTCCAGAGGAGTTTGTGACAACCACTGAATACACCCCTGCGTCGGCCGCCGTCACCCCATCGAGGGTGAGAGTGTCAGTGGTTACGCCGGTCACATGGGAACTGTTGGCCAAGGCAGCCGAATTCTTTCGCCACTGATACGTCAGGGGAGCTGCTCCGCTCGCGGTGACGCTGAATGTGACGGCGGCGCCGGCCTGAACCGTTTGGCTCTCGGGCTGGACGGCGATCTCCGGCCCAAGGACCTCGCCCTCGAGTGAGGCGTCATTGGCGAGATTGTGCCGTGCGAGGGGCCAAACGCTTTGAGCCGGTCCTGCGGAGCCCCTCAAGGCAAAGACCTTAAGACCGCTCCAATCCTCGGTTCCGAAAACCACCTTCCCGTCGGGCGTTATGGTTGGTGGACAAGCGACCTCGCTCCCCACATCATAAGACCAGCTTAATGTCCCATTCGGGTTTATGGCATACATGGTTCCCGCCCCATAAATCCCGAGCGAGCCAAAGTACACGACCCCGTTCTTATCGACGGCCGGCCCATTCGCATATTCCGTCTCCACCAATACCACCCCGTTATCGTAGTGCCATTTTTCGGCTCCCGTGCTTGGGTTCAGTGCTGTCAACCGCCGATTGGAAGAGACGGAAAATTGTCCCGTCCCCTCCTATGACTGGCGGCGAATACACGTAACAATCAAATGAGAATCCACCCCCGTTCACCGATGCCTCCCATTTTTTGCCTCCACTCCAGGTTACGGCATACACTTCGTTCACAGGGCTGGGCACGCCGAAGATGATTGTCCCGCTCCCATCGACTGCCGGCGTGTTTATCTGCTGGTTCACGCTGTACGTCCACGCCTGCGTCGCGTTACCTCTAATTGCATAGAGACGGCCTATGCCCGTGCCTTGGTTGTAAAACCCGCAGTAAACCGACCCGTCCGGGGCGACCACCGGGGGTGAACTGGCGACATACCCGCTTTCAACCCCCGACTCCCACTTCACCGTGCCGTCCGGATTGACGGCCAGAAGGCTGTTCGCCGACAATGGAACGTAAACGGTGCCGTCTTTGGCAACCGCAACTGAATGCAAACCATCCGTCCCGCGAGCGAGCGTCCATTTTACTGAGCCGGAAGGGTCAAGGGCCTGCAATTGGCCTGCCTCCAGCACCACATAGATTGTGCCGTCACCTCCAAGCGCCGGACTGGCAGAGACATCGCCAACGAGCTGCCGCCACTTTAATGTGCCGTCAGCGTTCAATGCGTAGAAGTAGCCGCTCCCATTCGGCCCACTCGTGCCCGTATAGATCGTGCCGTCGGCCGCCACGCAGGCCACGGAGTGAACGGAGCCGTCCAGGGTAAAGTCCCAAATCTCGTTGCCGATGGACACGTTCGTGTTCGACAACCCGCTATAGGACACCTCCAGTGTGAGGCTGAGGTATGGGGATGCCGGGTAGAGCATGATATACCAACTGCCCTCGGCAGGGTCAGTCACGGCGACGCTTTCGTCGTTCCCGGGATTCACAGAGGCGTAATCGTACACCGCTGTTGTGGGCAAAGCCGAGTGTCGTACGTAAACATCGCAGTCTCCCAGCATCCGTCCTCAAGGATCTGGACCGAGAGCGTAGACTTGCCCGGCGGCACGTCTATCTGATAGTAGCGTGTTCCCCCGTACAGGTTGTAAAGCGTGGTGTTGTTTTGGATCACCGTGACCTGGGCTGAAGCAACAAGTGCAGTCATGCCCAGGCCAAAGGCCGCGATCTTGATGGAGCGTGCGATCCGGTAGGTTTTCATGGACTCGTGTGTATTGCTGGTGCCCCTTCAGGGACTGGTTTTCTCCCATCTCATTCGGCCTGATCAATGTCGAACGCGGCGTCAGCGGCCGCCCAATCCTCTTCTATCTTAACCGAGCCTTTGTACTCGCCCATGGCCCGGTCTTTTCGGACGGTGGTTAGGACGATCTCGGCAACGGCTGGTACTTCGTTGCGACAACTTCGCCCTTTTTGTTCTTCTTTTCTACCGGTTTGTAGATTTTGATCCTGTCACCCTTGGCGAAGCCGTTTGTGGCTCCAAGCGACACCCAGATGTCGTTGGCGTGCACAAGTTTCACCACCCCTTTGGCCGACCGCAGTTTCGCTGCGGCTTCGGCGGCTGCGCGCTGGCCCTTCAGCGTTCAGGTTCCGGGCCGAGATCGAGGGTCCTGACACTTTCAGTTATCTCGGCCAGAGCCTTCATAGTTGCTTTGCCCAATGCGCTGCCCATGAACTCGTGGCTCTCGCTAAAACCGCCTCCCCCTAATGAGCCGAAATTGAAATCTTTGCCTTTCTCCACGCCGACACCGCGCCCGGCCGCTCCCGGCACGACCTCCCGTGTGGCATTGTCAACGATCCTCCAGTCAATTTGGACCTCGTGTTCAGTCTTTTTGAAACGCAAAGTTCCGATGACGCTTCCCAGGGGGCCGGGCAGGGGCAGGGGGCCAGCACCGCCATAATTGTTCTCCTTGGCGCCAAACCGAGTAAGGCGGCGTAAATAAATAAAGGTATCAAGTTGGTTCACCCGTGAGGCTCGATGGTATAGTTCCACTCACCATGGAACTTGTTAGGCTTTAGGTTCACTTGCTTCATCTGCTCGCGTGAGACTTTTCTACCCGTCGGATACTTTCGACGATCCAGCCGGCAGGTCACCGTCAATCCTTTGGCCGTCGTTGTGCTGGCAATCAGGTTCACGACCGTCTGGTAATCTCGCAACGGTTCACCGCGCCAGTTGGACGAAATGAACGAAAAGAGTCGGTGTTCGATCTTGTTCCACTTGCTGGTGCCGGGCGGAAAGTGGCAGATGGAAAGGCACAGCCCACTTTTGTCGGCAAAGCCCTGCAACTCAAGTTTCCAGAGTCGCAGCCGCCACCCATTGCTGCCTCCGCCATCGGCGGTGATCCACAGCGTCCGGACCGCAGGATAAAGTCTTCGCCCTTCAAAGCGCCACCACCCACGAATCGAGGCCACCGCAAAGGCCCCCGTGTCATGGTCAGTGCCCACGTTTACGAATCCGCTGTTGCGCCCCAAGTCATAGATGCCGTAGGGATAGGCGCGAGGCACTCTGGGGACCCGGGAAGTCGTGCCCCTTGACCCGTTGCGGTTGTTTCGCCACACGCCATTGTTGGCCGCTATTGGCGTAGTTGCCCACCAGTTCCTTCTTCTTGGTGTCCACCGAAATGACCGGCTCCCCCGCCGCCAAGGCCCGCTTCACGCACCGGTTGATATGCCGAAATTGGGCGTCGCGGTCCGGGTGGTCCTCCCCTTCCTCCAGCTTCCGATTGCTCTGCAAACTGTAGTCCTGCTCGTGCAGCAGTTGGGCCACCCGCATGTGGCTCACCGGATGAGCTTGCTGGCTTAACTCCTCGGCCAGGATCCGAGTGCTCTTGCAGACCCAGCGCAAGGGAGATTCCGGATCGCCGCGAGTTCCGCCCTCAATCAAATCGTCCAGCGCCGCCACCAGCCCGGAATCCAACACCGTGAGGTTCTTGCGTCCGGCGCCCGGGCGCCGGATGCGCTCCGCCAGCGAGGAGTCGCCCCGCTCGATTTCGCCAATACCCTTGAGGATGGCTTTGCGGGACAAGCCACAAGCCCGGTGAACCACGCAGACACCGCCATAACCCATCTGCATAGCTTCATTGGCGGCGGTAAGGCGCCGGGTCCGCTCATTTAGGAGTGGCCAAATGGCCCTGAACTTCTGCGTCAGCGCGGCAATAGCACTCATGTGCAGCTATCATACCACGATTCTCAGAAGTTGATACCTTTATTTATTTACGCCGCCTAACGGTGCTCTTGAGCGTGTAGTCCGCTCCTTTCCACTGCCCCTTTTTTACCATCTCGGATTCGGCCACCTCGCCATCCTCGCCCAGTTTGCGTTCAGCGCGAAGGTCATCGAGCGCTACTGACTCGAGAACCTTGAAGTTGGATAACTTACTCAGCTCGGTGATCAGCATGTGCGCAAGGCCCTCGCCCATCGCCGGCTGCCAGCCTGATATGGCGCTGCCTTCGGTCTTGGCTACGCTGATGGTCGCTGGCTGCTTATCGGCGCCGTGGCACTGAAAAAGGGTCGAGATGGCGGCGAAGACAACCAATATCGTGAGCTTAAATGTTGTGTTCATGGTACTGTGGGGTCTATGTGTCATGGTTGTTTGGTTCATAGGCTTTGTTGTTCATCCCCTATACGCACACCCAAGCGGAATCTTGCGCGAGTTTCGGGAAATTGTTTTGCGTGAACCACGCCGGTCCGCTGGTTCGACCCGGGAGAGCCAACCTGGGTGCGCCAACCGGCTTTGGTGGACCGGTCCAGTCAGGTGCCAGGCTCATCGTCTCAACTCCGATTTATGACCGCTCTGGTTTGGTAGAACGACGAACCGCAACACCTGCAAACATGATTGCCGCTCCAAAACCGACAACCTTGTATGCCTGTGTTTGGAGCAAAGCTCGATCCATGTTCAGCAGCGCCACCCCCGGTGCGTTTTTTGTAGGGTCGAGAGTCTTGCTCATAAAATCGTTCCACCCTCTGAATCTACCGTGGTCTGCCGGCGGTTCGGGCAGTGGTCGGTTGACCAAAGCCTGATAAGCTCCAATACATACGACAACAATCCCGAGTATAAGTATGAACTTGGACAGTTTCGCAAAGTCGATGCCGCTCGGTTGCCGACTATGTTTCTGCGCTTCCGCTGGAGTGGAAAGCGCCTCGGGTGGCGAGGCGGTGGTAGATGGAACGTTAGGCGACGAGCAGCCGGCCAGCGTACCATTCTGCGGCTTCCCCATTAGTTTGCGAATTCCAACCGCAAGTGAAAGCAGCGCAACCACTCCTCCAAGGAGCGTAGTAAGCTCGTAGTTGTCAAAAGGTGGAGACCAGGTGTGCAGCCTCCCCACGAGATTTGTCATGCGAATGAAAACCCAAAACAAGCCTCCGCCGCCAACGAGAACCAAGCCTACGCTGAGACTCTTATCCCCGGGTTTAACCTTCAAAGGCCGCGGTGGCTCGCTCGGGCTCGAAGGTGCGGACGAGATGGAGGAAGAGGGAACTCGGGGCGAGGTGCCATTGTCCTGCGTGCCGCACTTCCAGCAACTGTCAAATGTATCCTCGAGCACCTCTCCACATTTCTTGCACTTCCACATAGTGTCTCCTGCGGTTTGATTTTCTCGCTTCCCTTGTATCGCCGGCCAACCCGGCAACGTAAGGCGCATCTTCAGATTTGTCCTCCTATACGCAGGCCCCGCGGAATCTTGCGCGCGATTTTCGGATTTTTGGAAGCCGTTGAGGCTGAGGGAACTGGCCGCCAGGTGCAAGCCTGCCGCCATCGGTCCTCTCCTTCGCGCCGGCAGAGTCCCGGCAGGACAGGATCACGCGGAGGCGCGGTTATCTGGCGAGGCGGCGCCGAATCCATGCTGGATCACGACGGCAATCTATGACGGCGTAAACGATGGCCTGATCTTCCTTTGTCCTGTAGTAAACGGCGAACGGAAAGACGCGGCAAAGCATCCGGCGAAAGCCCCTGTGTCTCACCGGGTGAATCCCTGCTGAGACGCGCAGACCCTCGATATCAGCCCTGGCCGAGGAGATGAAGTAGTCGCCAAGACCTGACTCTTGGGATTCGTAGAACTGATACCCCTCATCCAGGTCGTTGCGGGCAGACGCAACAATCCGGACTCTCATTTGCGACGGGTCCCCAGGGAGTCCTTGATCTCATCCCACTCCAAAACCTCCTCCTGTCCAGCTTCCACGGCATCATGGCGCGAGTCCAGCAGCTCCTTGTGCCACTGGGGGACCGGAACGTCGTCCGCGCGCGAGCGCAGGTCCTCCCAAATCGCCTCCATAATCTGCAGCTTTTCGTTCAGAGGGAGCTGGCGGATTTCGGTGATGCTCATACGCGCCAGACTATACCGCAAGACCGGGCGGGCGGCAATTCACATTTTTGTGTTGGCTTGAGCCCGGCCTTCGCGTAGCCTCATGAACCTTCCCAACGGTTCTGAGATTCTGGTTGGCCGAGGCTGCTTGGTCCGCTGGCATGTTGGGTGAGCAATGAGCATGGAACTTCCAGTTTCCGGGGCTTCTGGCTCGGGTGACCCGATCGGGGGTAGCGCAGACTCCCGTGGGCCGGGGCATTCGTCCGGGCCTCGTCCGCGCATCTTCGGGAATTACGAGCTGATCGAGGAGATCGCCCGCGGGGGAATGGGCATAGTGTACAAGGCGCGGCAATTGGTTCCTGGCCGCGTGGTGGCTCTGAAGATGGTTTTGCCGGGGCAGTTGGCGAGCGAGGAGGTGCTGAACCGCTTTCGGATCGAGGCGGAGGCTGCCGCGAGCCTGGACCACCCGAACATCGTTCCCATTTACGAAGTCGGCGAGGTGGAGGGGGTGCCTTACTTCAGCATGCGGTTGATCGACGGAGGCAACCTGCGCCAATGGAACGATAAGTGCGGCGCGCGGAACGGGGAATGGATGCGCCGGGCAGCGGCGCTCATGGCCAAGGTCGCCGGGGCCGTCCATTATGCCCACCAGCACGGAGTTTTGCACCGGGACATCAAGCCTTCGAACATCCTCCTTGATGCGGGCGGCGGGCCGTACCTGACCGATTTCGGGCTGGCGAGGCTCGTGGCGCAAAGCAGCGACCTGACCGTTTCCGGTGCCGTCGTTGGCACACCGGACTACATGTCCCCTGAACAGGCGCGGGGCGGGACCAAGGACCTCACGACGGCGGCGGATGTCTTCAGCCTGGGAGCGGTTTTTTACGAGTTGCTCACCGGGCAAGCCCCGTTTCATGGCCAGACCGATCTGGAAACCCGGCGAAGGGTAGCGGAGGAGGATGTGACCAGGCCCAGCGCCATCAGCCGGGCGGTGAGCCGGGATTTGCAGACGATTTGCCTGAAGTGTCTGGAAAAAGACCCGGGGCGCCGGTATCCTTCGGCTGAGGCATTGGCCCAGGACCTGGGGCGCTGGCTGAGGCACGAGCCGATTCAAGCGCGGCCCGCCAGCCCGGCCACGCGCGCGATGAAGTGGACGCGGCGCCACTGGGCGGCGGCGGCACTGGCAGCTATGGCTTTGCTGGGCCTGGCCGTCTATACAGCGAGAACGACCATCGACCAAGGCCGGCTTCGCCGGGCACTGGCGGAGTCGCTTTTGCACGAAGGGGAGGCGCTCGCGGCCAACCACCACCCGGCGGAAGCCAAGGAGCGCATCCTGAAGTCCCTGAGCCTCTCGTTTCGGGCCAGGACAACGACGCTGCCGGCGGAGCTGAGCCTGGCGGATGTTTACCGGTTTTCTCCTCCGCCCCTGATGACTCTGAGGGGCCACCGGGGGACAGTGACGTGCGTGGCAGTCGCCAGCGACCAGCGCACGCTCTTCTCGGGAGGCGAGGATGGAACGATTCGGACCTGGTCGTGCCCGTTGGGCAGGCAGGAAGCGGTCTGGGCTGCCCACACGGGAGGCGTAACCTGTTTGGCGCTGTCACCGGATGGCCGGTTCTGTGTTTCCGGCGGGGTGGACAAGAAGATACGGATCTGGGACGCGCGAAAGGCAACCCTGGTGCGGACTATCGAGGGCCATCAGGAGCGGGTTTCCGCCTTATGCTTCGGACCCAACGGGGATAGCTTTGCCTCCGCCGGTTGGGACCGGACAATACGAATCTGGCGGCCGTCCTCGGGAGCGGAGGTCCAGCTCATCCAAACGGAGTTCGAACGGATACCGAACATAGCCTTTTCGCCGGATGGGCATCGCATTGTGGCAGGGAGCAAGAATCGCGGTTTTGGAATCTGGAAGCTGGGCGAGCCGGCCAAACCGGCATTCTTTCTGCCCTACGAGCGTGGCGTTTCTGTGGCGTGTGCGCCTGACGGAAATCGGATTTTGCTTGGCAACGCGGCCAATGGGCTTGGGGTTGTGGGCTTGCTTGATACGAGCGGGAACAGAGGCATCCAGTTGAGCTCGGCCATTACCGGCGTGGCATTTCTGCCGCCCGGGAAACGCGCCATAGCGGGCGCCGATGATGGGACCGTTGCCGTACTGGACCTCGTGCCGACGAGCCCTACCCTCCAACTTCTGCTTTCGGAGCACGAGGCTGCGGTCACTGCGGTCGCCGCCTTTGCCGACGGTCACTTGGCCGCTTCCTCCAGCGAAGACGGGTGCATTCGGATATGGGATACGCGTCCTGCAGAGGTGAACTCGGAGGCACTCCACGCCATCTCTCGTGTAGTGTTCTCCCCTGACAGCCTGGTCTTCCTGTCGGCTGGCCACGGAGGCCAGCTCAAGCTCTGGGATGCAGCGACCGGCAACCTGCTCTTGGATTACGTGGGCCATGATTCGGTGGTTCTGGACGCGGCCTTTTCTCCAGATGGCAGGCGAGCCGCTTCCTGTGGACAGGACGGAACCGTCAGGATTTGGGACGTGGCCGCGGGCGCTGAACTTCGGCGATCTCGCTTGGAGCACCGGGCGGCTTGCTGCGTCGGCTTTTCGGTGGACGGCAGACTGATTCTCGGCGGTGAAGCGCCGAAGGATTACCCCGCCGTGCCACCGGACCCCAACCAATCGTTCAAGCTGCATGTTTGGGAGGTGGACACGGGACGCGAGCGTTGCAGCCCGGTAGCCCACCGGGGTGGCGTCTTCGCCCTGGCCATCTCTGCAGATGGGCGCCTTGTGCTGACGGGAGGCGGCGACGGCAAAATGAAGTTGTGGGATACGGCATCTTGGCGCGCGCTCCGCTCCTTTGATGCCGACACGAACTTCGTTGGGAGCATCGCCTTCGGGCCCGGGGCTGAGCAATGCGTGTCGGCCGGCAATCTGGGAGCCTTGAGGGTCTGGAGCTTGCGAACCGGGGCGGAAATCAATTCCCTGCGCCTCAAGGAGCAAGCGTTTTGCCTGAGCGTATGCACGAGCAACTCGTTAATGCTGGCCGGGATGGGCAGCGGGAACATGCGGCTCTGGGACCTCGCCGCCGGGCGGGAACTGCACACGTTCATCACCGGGCGTCAACAGGGCCTTGCGGCGGTGGCCTTGGCCCCAAACGGAAGGACGGCTATTTCTGCGGACGCAGACGGCGCCATGCTGTGGCACTTGGACCGTGGAGCGGCCTGGCCTCGATTTGAGCAGGCTGGATCAAAGGCCCGCGCCACCCTCCAGCAGAACCCCCGCGACGGCGCTGCCCTCCGAGCCCCTTGCTGAATGGTACCAATTCCGCCGCCTCTGGGACTGGGCGGGCGAATTGTTCCAGCAAGCCCGGGCGAACGGCGCCGATGTGCCAAGCCTTTCGCTTGCGCGGTGTTCCTGGCAGTGCAGGCGCCTAGAACAGGCGCGCAACGAAATGGAACAGGCCGCAAACCGAAAGGACGCCCCTGACCGTTATCTGCAATTGTGCCTGCACGCCATCAGCCGGGAGCTCGACCTGGAGAACGCGCGAAAGAACCCGCCCGCTCCCGCCCCGGCCCCCGCGCCGAGTGATTACGTCCGCCAACCCGGTCCCAGCGATGGAAAGGATATCTGGACGACGAGCGTGTTTAGCTGCGCACCGGGAGGCGAGACCCCTGGAGGCGGCAAGGCCAACGACCTCTTGCAGGTCGGTGGTTGGGGGGACCGGTACTTCTCGCTCCTGCAATTCAACCTGGCTGGAATGCCCACGAACGCGCGCTCCGCTGTGCTATACCTGTACTGCAAGGCGGTGCAGGGCGGCGGGACACCGATGTACTTGGATCGGATTATGCGGCCCTGGGACTGGAAAACGTCAGGCACCGGTCGTGATCGCGAGCGCCTCTGGTGGGCGGACCGGCCGCCGGCATCGCTGTGGAGGACCAATACGCTCCCGGCGCCAGTCGCAGGACAGTGGTATGCCGTCGAGCTTAGGGATCTTTACAATGTCTGGCAGAGCGCCGAATGCCCCAACTACGGGCTGCAACTTCGCCCGGAAAAGGTTTCCAACGAATACTTCAATCAGTTTTACAGTTCGCGCTGCACGAACAACCCGAGCTTGCGGCCGAAGCTCGTCATTACGCCCCGCAACTGAATCGAGCGAGGCAGCGCTTCGGACCTTTAGCGATTGAAAATTGGAAATTGAAAATTTTCAATTGGCAATTTGCAATCCCAGCCGAACCAACTGTTTGCAATCGCAGCAAAACTTGACTTGTTTTGAACGTGTTTTGAAATTCAAGGATTCTGGTTAAGCGGGAGCTGGGGCCGGAGCCTCCGGAGAGCGGCGAGGGGATCGTTGGCTATCAGCGGCGCTCTGCCGACGCGCCGCTACGTTCTTCCGGCGCTGGTTTGCAGCCGCTGGGCGTCGGCGGAGAGCAAGTGCTTGGTTTTATCATCCACCCACGACTGCTCCACGGCCCACCCAATCCCCTTGAGCAGATCCTGCGGCGTCAAGGAGGAGATCCTCGCGCTTTCGGCCGCGGCGGCGACAATGGCCAGCAAATAAAACAGATAAGCGACCTGCCATTCGGCGGAGCCCTTCTGGCACTCTCGGGTTCGCTTTTTGAAAAAATCCTTGGCCAGCCTGAGCAATTCAAGGGGCGGCTCCCGGTGGAAGAGCAGATCCTCGAACGATTCGATGCCGTTTGCGGCTGCCTGGCTGAGCCACGTCTCCCGGGCCTCGCCATCGGCCGGTTTTAGTGTCAAGCCCCTGAGATCGAAACCCAGTGGCGTCGCAAACTGGTGGCGCGCCATGGCGGGCAGGGTCCGCTCGCTCCACTGCTCAGGCGTCTTTTCGTTTAGATTGAATAGCCTCGAGAGCTTCTCGGCACGGCTGCTGAGCGCGGCCTTTGATTGACCAGAACCTGTCATAAAGTCTTAACTGGGATACGCAGGCACTCCTCCAATCTTGCGCGGTCTATCGCATTTAGTTTGCTATGCCGCGGGATAAGCGGGAAAGAAAGGTTTTGAACCGCTCAACTTCCTCCCTTACGGCGTCCGGCCGCTCCTCATATTCGGCAATGACCGCGTATAAATGCCTGAGAAACATTCGCTTGCCAGTCGCCAGCAAATTCTGGGCTTCGGCGGGCGACCTGATTGCGCACAGGCCGATGAGTTCTTCGTAGTCCATCGGCTCGGCGTCCTCAAGCATCGGTCGCGCCAGGCGAAGCCTGAACACTTCCCAAATCCGGGGCCGGTTGGGTTGGTCCTTGCGCGGGGCCTCGCAGTCGGCCTTCATGCGACTGAGGGTCTCCGTTAAAATCGCTTCCGCCCAAGCCAGGTCGAAAAGGTCAGTCTTGTCCTGGCCAACCGGTGGGTCGTATTCCAGCTCGTTCAGAGAAACCGGCGGACTGGCATTCCTGCGCAGCCGGTCTTTGACAAAATTGTCGAGGCTGGTTTTCACGAAGGCCCGAAAGCGGCCTTTGCTTCGGTCGGCCCTGCTCAGCCATCCCGCTCGGAGGATCCTGTCCTCGGAAAAATCCTGCAAGATTTCCTCTGCCTGGTTCCCCAGGCTTGGGAATGTTGCGCGCAGGTGGATTTCCAATGGGCGGCGGTACCTCAAGATCAACTGGTTGAGCGCATCGGCGTCTTCTCCGATCGCCCCGGCGGCACGGCCCAGTCCAGTCCAATCAGTCAGCGGCCAGATTGAGCTTTCGGGCGGGTTGGTCGGCGTTTTCATTCTTCTCGGGCGGGGCACGTCAATTCTACGAGGAGTAACCGCTCGACTTCTTCGTCAGCTTCGGCAAACCGCGTCGGCGGCGCGTTGTCCCGGGCGGCCAACGCTGCCAGGAGGCGCTCGAGTTCCGGATTCAAGCGAAGGCGGCTCGCAGAATCCGCATCATGCGCGCCTGAAAGTTCCCGAGTTGACCGACTTCCAGCGGTAACGGCTCTATCGCTGTCGTACTCACGCCCTGAATTTAGCGGCCCTCTGCGGTTGCGGCAAGCCTCAAAGCCCAGATGTCAAAACCCGTTGCTTCAGGCGGGATTTCGGCTAGAGGCGAAGCACTTCCTTGAACTCGCTGGGCGCAGGACAGAATTCTTCGTTTTCTTCGTTTCCTTGGTGTACACCACTCCCATGCACGCACTTTTCAAGAAAGCTGATGAGCTGAGCCACCTTGCCATTGGCGCGGCCATAGAGGTTCACCGCCTCAAGGGACCGGGTTTGATCGAAAGCATCTACGAACGATGTCTGATGCGCGAACTGGACTTGCGCAAGATCGCTGCGGTGAATCAGCGCCTCGTCAGAATCGAGTACAGGGGGCTCGTATTTGAGGAGCCGTTGCGATTTGAGGTGCTTGCCGAGGATTGTCTGCTGCCTCGAGCTGAAATGTGTTCTGCCCGGAGCAAACCGTGAGGCGTAAAGGGTTTAAACAGAAGGAAACGAAGGAAACGAAGGTGCTTCACTCGTATATATGTGCCTATATAAAAGGGAGGCCAAAAGGCCGGACAATCAGGGCGTCTGAAGAAATCTGTCCTGCACCCGAAATCAATGGCGGGGTTTGCCCTCCGTTGACACTGGGCGGCGCGGCTGTTAGGTTCGATTCTTTCGAGATGGTCATGGACTACAAGAATACTTTGAACCTGCCGCAGACCGGTTTCCCGATGAAGGCCGACCTGGTCCGACGGGAGCCGGAGCGGTTGAAGAAATGGACTGCCGCCGGGCTTTACGAGCGCATCCAGGCCCAGCGCGCCGGGGCGGCCAAATTCGTCCTGCATGACGGCCCGCCCTTTGCCAATGGCGATGTGCACATCGGCACTGCCCTCAATAAGATCCTTAAAGACATCATCGTCAAATACAAGACCCTTCGCGGTTTCCATGCGCCATACGTGCCGGGGTGGGACTGCCACGGCCTGCCGATCGAATTCAAGGTCAGCCCAGGACATGCGCAAGGCGGGCGATGCCGCCTCGGAGCCCGCCGCCATCCGCACCGCCTGCGAGGCATACGCGCGAAAATATATCGACATCCAGCGCGCCCAATTCAAGCGGCTCGGCGTGCTCGGGGACTGGGACCACCCCTACCTGACGCTCGACAAGGAATACGAGGCGGAGGAGTTGCGCCTCCTGGCCGACCTGGTCGAGCAGGGCTTTGTGTACCGCGGCAAGAAACCGGTCTATTGGAGCATCCCCTGCCGCACGGCCCTGGCCGAGGCCGAAGTCGAATACAAAGACCACGTCAGCCAAAGCGTCTATGTGAAGTTTCCTGTCGTGGGGCGGCCGGGGGTTTCGCTGGTGATTTGGACCACGACCCCCTGGACGCTGCCGGCAAACCTCGCCGTCGCCTACAATTCCACCTTCAGCTATTCGCTGGTCCAGGTGGGGGAAGAACAATTCATCGTGTCGGCCATGCTGCTCTCGGCCGTGGCCGAAAAGTGCGGCTGGCAGAGCTACCAAATCGTGCGCAGCCTGGACGGAGGCCACCTCAGCGGGCTCGAGTACCAGCACCCGTTCTGCCGCCGCACCGGCCGGCTTTTCGCCGGCGACTCCTTCGTTGATAACACGGCGGGCAGCGGTTTCGTGCACACCGCCCCCGGCCACGGCCTGGAAGATTATCTCCTGGGCCGCGAACACGGGTTGCCCATCTATTCGCCCGTGGACGATGATGGCCGTTTTGCGCACACCGCCGATTTGCCGCTCGAGCAGCAGATGCCGGCGGAGATGCTCGGCAAGGCCATTCTCGAGAAGCACGGCAAGAGCGAGGCCAATGAAGCGGTCTTCCGGCAACTGCGCCTCCACAACGCCCTGCTCCACCGGGAGGATTATTCGCACAGCTACCCCCACTGTTGGCGGAGCAAAACCCCCATCATCTTCCGGGCCATGGACCAGTGGTTCATCCAAATCGACCACGTCCCTCCTGCCCGCCCCGGCGCGGCAGGGGCCGCCCCTGCGCAAAACCGCACCTTCCGCCAGCGGGCCCTTGACGAGATCAACCGCATCAATTGGGTGCCGGACTGGGGCAAGAACCGCATTGAAGCGGCGGTCCAGGGCCGGCCCGATTGGTGCATCTCGCGCCAGCGGGCCTGGGGCGTGCCCATCCCGGCCTTCTATGACGCCCAGGGCCAGCCTCATCCTCGATGCCCGCATCGTGCGCCGCGCCGCCGATTTGGTCGCCCAACACGGCTCGAACGTCTGGTTCGAGAAATCCGCCGCCCAATTGTGGGCCGCCCTCAAGCCGGCCGATTGGCAGGGCCCGGAAGCCGCCACCAAGTCCAGTGACACGCTGGACGTGTGGATTGACTCGGGCTCCTCCTCGCGGGCCGTCATCGCGCAACGCCCCGAGTTGCGCGGCGCCGAACGGCCCTTCCAGTGCGACATGTACCTCGAGGGCAGCGACCAGCATCGCGGTTGGTTCCAGTCCTCGCTCCTGCTCTCGCTGGCAGCCAACGGGGCCGCCCCCTACCGGACCGTGCTCACCCACGGCTTCATGGTCGATGAAGACCGCGCCAAGATTTCCAAGAGCAAGCAAGGCCAGGGCGGCTACGAAAAACCGCAGACCTCCGAGGCCTACGTCCACAAATACGGCGCCGACGTTGTCCGGCTCTGGGTCGCCTCCCAGGACTACCGCAACGACCTCGTCGTGAGCGAAAAACGCATCGAGAAGGTCGCCGAAACCTACCGCATCATCCGCAATGCCCTCCGCTACCAACTCTCCAATCTCTACGATTTCGACCCCGCAAAACACAGCGTCCCGGACCACCAACTGAGCGGCCTGGATCGCTGGGCGCTCGGACGAGTTTTCCCGGCTCGAACAGGAAATCATCCGCGCCTACGACCACTACGAATTTCACGTCGTCTATCAGCGGCTCAGCCAGTTTGTCGCCGTCGAGCTGTCCGCTGTCTATCACGACGTGGTCAAGGACCGGTTGTACACCGACCCGGCCAATTCGCCCCGCCGCCGCTCGACCCAGACCGCCCTGCACCGCATGGTTGTGAGCCTCTGCAAAATGCTGGCCCCCATCCTCTCATTCACGGCCGACGAGGCCTGGGAGTTTGTGCCCGGAAAAACCGTCGCTTCCGCTCCACCAGCTTGCCTGGCAGCCCATCCAGTTCGATCTTCCGGAAGCGGAGCGAAGCAAGTGGCGGAATATGTTCGCCCTGCGCGGACTTGGGCTCGCCGAGCTGGAGAAGGCCCGGCAGGCCAAACTCATCGGCAAGGCCCTTGAAGCAAAGGCCCAAGTCAGGGTTCCGGCCTCTGCCTTGGCTCCCCCTCCCAACGCCGAGCCCGATTGGGAGGCGCCTCTTGAAGTGGGCGCCAGCAACGCCCGATTCCGCCCCGATTTCTGGACTCGGGAGAACCAGGCCCTGCTCCAAGAGGTCCTCAATGTCTCCGCTCTGACATTCATGCCCGCCGAAGGCGGCCATGCCGTGTCCTTCGACATCGCACACGCCGACGGCCAAAAATGCGAACGCTGCTGGCACTGGGAAACCGATGTCGGCTCCCAGCCGGAGCATCCCACCCTTTGCGGGCGTTGCGTCCAGGCAGTCAAGGAATGCGCCGGCGCATAACTCAGACGGAGCAGGAAAGCTGAGGCGAAGGGGACGGAAGTTTTGCGCGGGTGACGAGGGAAATGGCCTGCGTTCCCTCGATCTTCGTGATCCGCCGGCGGCGGCGCACGCCTCTCTCCTACAATAACGCCTCGGCAATGGCATCCCCCATTTGTGAGGTGCTGACCTTGCGAAGCTTGGTTGCGCCAGGAGTGAAAATGTCAGCGGTGCGGTAGCCGGCGGAAATCACTTTTTCGACAGCAGTTTCGATCGCTTTGGCGGCTTCGTCCAATCCGAGGCTATAGCGCAACATCAAGGCCGCAGCTAGAATCTGTGCGATTGGGTTGGCCAGGTTCTTCCCCGCGATATCGGGCGCAGTGCCGCCCGCAGGTTCGAACAAACCGCAGGTCTGCCCGTCGCGCGGATAGCCGAGGCTGGCGCTCGGCAACATCCCCAACGACCCCACCAAAGCGGCCGCTTCGTCACAGAGGATCTCTCCGAAAGTGCTTTCACAAAGTATCACGTTAAACAGCGCGGGTTGCAGCACCAGTTGCATGGCGGCTGTGTCCACCAACATGTTTTCCAGGATCACTTGCGGATATTGATGACTTGTTTCAGTCACTATCTTGCGCCAGAGGATGCTGGTTTCCAGGATGTTGGCCTTGTCAACGCTGGTTACTTTCCTGCGCCGCAGCCACGCCGCTCGAAAGGCCACGTGTGCGATCCGTTCGATCTCGGACGCGGTCAAAGCCATAGTGTCCACTGCCCGCAAGACCTCTTGGGGTGCGATCCCCGCTTCTTTAATCTCCATCACCGGCTCGGTCTTCCTGGGGTAGGCATAGTAGAGCCCCCCGTTGATTCCCGTACCATGAGAATGTCAATCCCCTCACCCTGACGTTCCGGCCGGAGCGGGCAGGCATCCGCCAATTCAGGGTAGAGTTTAACCGGGCGAAGATTGGCAAACAACCCGAGCTGCTTGCGCAGCCGCAGCAAAGCCCGCTCGGGTCGCTTCTCTTTAACCACCTCGGGATCCCGGTAATACAGCCCGACCGCCCCGACGAGAATAGCGCCGGACTTCTTGCACAGAGCCAGGGTGCTATCGGGCAGCGCCTTCCCTTCCTTGTCGATCGCCGCCCAACCGATTGGCCCTTCCGTAATCTCGAGCGTCAAAGCGAACCTCTTTTCGATGGCCCGCAATACTTTGACCGCTTCCCGCATGATTTCCGGGCCGATGCCGTCACCCGCCAAGGCGGCGATCTTCAGTGCAGTTGCCTTTGGTGTAGTTGCGCTCATAGTAAGTGACCAGAGATTATGCCACTCTTCGGTGAAAAGCAATGGTCATTTTGCCGGGGAGGGCGACAAACTGTTCAGATTGAACCACCTCGAAGAAGAGAATGCGGTTGGGCCGCACATTTTCTTGCCTTTAGCCTGCTTGCTTAATATCTGTGGTGTCCCTGAAATTTATGGCCTTGAAACCTCTCCAAACGTTCGATTGCCTCCTGGTTGCGTCGTTATCGGTCTGTTTCGCGGCGATGGCGCCGGGGGTAGCTCGCGGCGAGAACTGGCCGGGTTGGCGGGGGCCGCGCGGGGACGGCACGAGCCTGGAGCCGAATGTCCCGAGCCGGTGGAGCGCAAATGAGAACGTCGCCTGGAAGACCCTCTTGCCGGGCGAGGGCCATTCTTCGCCGATCGTGTGGGGGGATCGGATTTTTCTCACCACGGCGCTCAAAGAGACGCAGGAGCGTGTCCTTCTCTGCCTGGAGGCCTCGACGGGCAAGTTGCTCTGGCAACAAACCGTGCTGCGCGCCCCGCTCGAGGCCAAGAACCCCGAGAACAGCTATGCCTCCGCCACGCCCGCCACCGATGGCCGGCAAGTCTATGTCACCTTCCTGGATGGCAAGGACGTGGTCGTGGCCGCGCATGACTTCAACGGCAGGCAACTCTGGCTGGTCCGTCCCGGCCAATTCCAGGCCGTCTGGGGTTTCAGCCACAACCCAATGCTTTTCGAGGACAGGGTCATCGTGGACTGCGACAGCAAGGGGGAGAACTTCATTGTGGCCGTGAGCTGCGCCGATGGCGGGACACTGTGGAAGGCCCCGCGCCAGAACGGCACCCACAGCTACAGCGCGCCCCTCATCCGCGAGATGGCAGGCCGCCTCCAAGTTGTTGTGGCCGGCGACAAGGCGGTGACCGCCTATGATCCCCGGAGCGGCAAACTCTTGTGGGTGGTGGACGGCCCCTCGGAGGATTGCGTGGCCACGCCCGTCTTTAACGAGGCGGCGGGCCTGGTCCTGAGTTGCAGCAGTTGGCCCAAGCGCGTCCTCATCGCCATTAAGCCCGACGGCGAGGGCAACGTGACGCAAACCAAGGTGGCCTGGAGCACCGCCGAGGGCGCCCCTTATGTGCCTTCCCCGATCAGTGTGGGCAAATGGTTTATGACCTCCTCTTTCACCGATAAAGCCGCCTATTGTTTCGAGGCGGCCACCGGCCGGATTCTCTGGCACGAGAAAATGGGCCTCCATCATGCCTCACCCGTCACGGCCAATGGCCGGGTCTATTTCCTGAACGACGACGGCGTGATGCACGTGGTCAAGGCGGGACCGCAATTCGAGCTGGCGGCCCGCAATGAACTCGGCGAGAAAACCTACGCGTCCCCCGCCATCAGCGGCGGACGGATCTTCCTGCGGGGTTTCAAGAACCTCTACTGCATCGGCCATCCGGCGAGGCCGTGATAACAGCAAGGCCGTTGACATCCAGACAAGTCGGGGTTGGAGTGCGCCGGCAGAGCGAAGCGTCTCGACGAGTCGGGATTTCGGCCGCCCGGGACCTCCAAGACTGCCAGACGCTGCCCGAGCCAATGCGGCGTCGCGCTCCGCTTGCACTGCACCTCACATGGATCTTCGCACAGATCGGTGCAAGCTCCGGCAGGAGCGACATGTTTATAGAACAGCGGCCATCAGGCTCTGCCAAGCTCCGTAGGAGCGGCATGGCTCGACTGCAATCCGGTCGCCGGAGGCTCGCCAAAGCCCTCCATGCCGCTCCTACGGAGCTTGAAGGTGGGTATGTACGGCTGCCCTGCTATAAACGTGTCGCTCCTGCCGGAGCTCGGCCAAGTGGCTCCCGGGCTTCTGAAGATCCGTGTGCGGTGCGGCCGCTTGCCGCCGCACCCCAAGGTGGCCTGCCCGAGACGGCTCGACAGACTTTGTCACTGGCCGTGTGACCACAGGCTCCGCGAGCTTTTCCCCGTTGCATTGCCGCGGCACTCGGGATATATAGCCTGTACTTATGTTTCGCACACTCGCATCGGATGATTTTCCTCCGTTCGGGAATTTCTGGATGACATTTCCACAGGTCGAAAACAAACCGGCGGAGTTGGCTGAGGTGCATTTGCTCACGGCGTGAACGGCACGGGCAAGACGCGCCTGCTGGCTCTCCTCGCGGCGGTACTCAAGGGCGATTCAGCCTTGAAAAAGAGGCTGAAGGGGGCGGACAACGGCATTGGTGTTTTTGCATCCCGCAGACGGCACCCGGCGGGACCAGGGGACTCACAATGGCAGAGGAGCAAGCCCCCCAAGGATTACAGGGTGTTCTTTGACCAAGACTCGTTGTTTGAGAAATGGGTGAGCGAGGTCCCCGCGTTTGCCTACGACGGCGGAGCCTATGTTTCCGATGCTCCCATTGCAGTGATGGCGGGGGTGCCAAGGCCGGATCGCGCAGATTGTCTGTCCTTCTCCCGAACAGGAGATCACTCCGCAGTTTTGCTCCAAGCTATTGCCAACCTGAAGATGCAGGCGGCTATGGACCTGATAGATGCAGGCGCGAGCAAGGGGGCCACTCGTCCAACGCAGATCGTTCGGGTGCTCGAGGAAGCCTTGACCGGAATTACGGGCCAGCAGTTCCGATTCAATGTCGCGGCCTATCCTCAGCCTGCGCTGCAAGTGAAGTGGGCGAACGTGGCCATGCCGTTCGAACTCCTTCCGGATGGCCTGCGCTCCGTCATCGGCTGGATGGTGGACGCCGTGGTCATGGTGGATGCCTGGCTCCAAGGCAAGGGCCCGTTGGCGGAAACGGAGGCGGTTTTTCTGCTGGACGAAGTGGAGAGCCACCTTCATCCGGTGTGGCAAAGGCGGGTTCTGCCCGCCTTCCAGCGTCTCTTCCCTAAAGCGCAGATTTTTGTGGCGACACACTCGCCGTTCATTATTTCATCGCTCAGCCACGGATGGATTCACCCCTTGAGCTTGGAGAAGGACGGAAAAGTCAAGGTGCTGCCACCTGTGCCCGCGAAGGCCGGGGAGAGCTACATCTCTATAATCGAGGAGATCATGGGGTTGGAAGAGTGGTATGACCCGGAAACGGAGAAGCTTCTGACCGAATTCAGAGCAGAGCGGGATCGGGCCTACCAAGGGGACGCTGCGGCCAAGGACAAGGCCGTTCGGTTGGCTGAGGGCCTCTCCGCCCGGAGCATGGAACTCCGCTACATGATGGGGAGGGAATTGAACCAGATGGAACGTCAGTTGGCCAAGCCTGGAGCGAAATGAGAAAGTTCAATCGCGCGCCCGCGCCGGAGTTCCTTCTGGGGATATGGGAATTGTGGGGAAGGGAGTGGGCACAGCGCCGTGCCGAGAATCCAGCGGCCCGTTTCGACTGGCGCAGGGTCGAGGGCGAACCGGTCAATCATAAGCTCCTGCCTGCGTTGAAGGCACAGGTGCAGGATCATTGCTCCTTTTGCGATAACTACCCCATCTGTCCGCCGTCCTACGATACGGTCGAGCACTTCCGACCGAAGACGCTTTTCCCACGCGAGGCTTACAGGTGGGAGAATCTGTATTATTGTTGCGATTGCTGTCAGAGAAAAGGAGATGAGTTCGACGATGCCTTGCTCCGGCCTGACGCGGAAGATTACGCGTTCGACCGGTTTTTTCGCTGGGACTATACACGTGGAACGCTGGAGGCGAATGAGTTGGCCTCGGCCGAGGATCAGAACCGGGCCAGCGTGACGCTGAAGCTCTATAGGCTGAATGACCGGCATCCGCCGCTCCGTCGCCGGGAACTGCGTCGACGATCCCTCATGCCGGATGAGCCGCTCGATGACTTTGCCTATCGCGACTTTGTCGGGTCCCCTCCCCCTTAGACCAGCATCGAGCCCGAGCACAAAAGGCAGCCGAAAATGCGCCCACTCTCGATTGTCGGCCTGGAATTCCCAACAGTTGGGGTGCAAATCAGCTTTTGTTTACCCTTCGCCCCTGCATTTTGTCCCGGAGGGATATTCGAGAATAGCCCGGCGTTTCAACGCCGGGATCAGCCCACAGAGAAACCCCGTCCCGGAGGGACGGGTGAAAACCAAGGGCCACTTCGGCCGTCCCTTCGGGACTTGTCCATCGGTACGTCCAAACCCGGCGTTGAAACGCCGGGCTATTCTCAGATGTCCCTCCGGGACGAAGGCTCGACCGCAAGGTGTACTCAAACGCTGATCTGCGCCCTGAGAGCGCGTCCGAAAAACTCCGGCCCCGAATCTTTGTCGCCGCCTTTGTTGCGAGCCTTTGTCGAAGAACAGCCGATCCGACAAAGTTCGCGACGAAGGCTGCGACAAAGATTTCATGTCGGCGGGTTTTTCGCACAGGCGCTAACGGCTGGCGCCGCTATTATCGCGGTCGCCTGCAGCGCAGCCGCAGGCGCGGCGGAGTTTCACGGCAAACCGTATGAGGGCGGCGATCTTTACGCGGACACGTGGGTGGCGACCGATGGCGCGGGACGGGTGATGCCCGGATTCAAAAAATGCGGCCCGGTGAAACCGGACAAGTGGGTGGGGATTTTCTATTGGACCTGGCACACGCCCAACCGGGGCGGGCCGAACGACAACACGAGGCTCATCGCCGCGGCGAAAGACGGCGCGGTGACCTGGCCGGCCAATGGCGCGCCGCATCACTGGGGCGAGCCCGAGCTGGGGTATTACCTGATGACGGACCCTTTCGTCATTCGCAAACACGCGAGCCTGCTGGTCGAGGCTGGGATTGATGTCATACTCTTCGATACAACCAACCCGCCGTTCACCTGGAAGGAGGAGTACGAGGCGCTGTGCCGCGAGTATGCGGCGATGCGCCGGCAGGGCGCCCGCACGCCGGCCATCGGGTTTATCGCTCCTTTTGGCGATCCCCGCCCGGTGACCGATCAGCTTTGGCGAGACCTGTACAAACCTGGCCTTTGGAGGGAACTCTGGTTTATATGGGAAGGCAAACCGTTGTTGCTGGCGGACAAGGAGTTCATCAAGGACCCGGAGATGCTGAGTTTCTTCACCTTCCGCCGGCCCATGCCGGATTACTGGGCCGGGCCGAGCGGGCCCGACCAGTGGAGTTGGCTGGAGGTCTCTCCGCAGCACGTCTTCAAAAACAGCCGGGGCGAGCCCGAGCAGATGAGCGTAGGGGTGGCCCAGAACGCCTTGCCCAACACCCCGGGTCCCGCGCCCATGAGCCACAAGGCGGGGGCGATGGGCCGGAGTTGGCGCCAGGGCAAAGCGGACCCCAGGCCAGGGGCGGTGGACCTGGGCCTGAACTTCGAGGAGCAGTGGGGACGCGCCCTGGAGGTGAACCCCAAGTTTATCTTCGTGACCGGGTGGAACGAGTGGATCGCCGGACGCTACACTGAATGGAGCAAATACAAGGACGCGGAGTGCTACTATCCCGGCGGCCTGTTTGTCGATGAATACACCCAGGAATACAGCCGGGATTGCGAGCCGATGCGCGGCGGCCACGGCGACAACTACTATTACCAGTTGGCCGGCTGGGTGCGGCGATTCAAAGGCGTGCGCCCGCGGCCCGCCGCCGCCGGCCCGAGCCGGATTGTCATTGACGGCTCGTTCGACGACTGGAAGGAGGTCGTGCCTGAGTTCCGTGACGTCATCGGCGACACGCTCCATCGCGACCACAAAGGATACGGGGATGCGGTCTATCGCAACGACACCGGGCGCAACGATTTTGTCATCCTCAAGGCGGCCTACGACGAAGCGAATGTCTATTTCTTCGCGCAAACGCTGGACAAGATCACGCCCCGCACGGACCGGAACTGGATGCTGCTCTTCCTGGATGCGGACCAGAACGCGGCGACGGGCTGGCTGGGCTTCGACTTTCTTATCAACCTCGAGGCGCCCAGCGATGCTGAAACGACGGTCAATGCCTGGCGCAATGGCAAATGGGAGACGATCGGCCTGGCGAGCTATCGGGTCAACGGCAACGGGATGGAGATTGGCATTGCGCGCGGACTCATCGGCCAATCCGGCAAGACAC
Organism: uncultured bacterium; assembly: GCA_963713735.1. Classification (GTDB taxonomy): domain Bacteria; phylum Verrucomicrobiota; class Verrucomicrobiia; order Limisphaerales; family UBA8199; genus CAVQND01. The sequence goes on along the minus strand of CAVQND010000062.1, from coordinate 58,596 downwards.
CCGCTTTCGATTTCCATTGGGCCGACAATCTCCAGCGCCTGGATGAGGCGTCCGAGTTCGGTCTCAACGGCGACAGCGCACCCGACCGCCGGTGGAATTATCGGTTCGAGACCACTTTCGCCTCGCCAGGGCCAAATCCCCGGCTACACTCGGCGCCATGACCAACGTGCGTCTGGGTATCATCGGCCTCGGCAACATCGGGCAGCACCATGCGGGCTATCTCATGGCGGGCAAGATCAATCGCGCCCAATTGGTGGCCGTGTCGGATGCGGTGCCGGGCAAACTCGAGAAATTCAAGCCGCTGAAAGTCTTTGCTGACGGCGAAGAATTACTCCGCTCCGGCCTGGTCGATGCGGTCATTATTGCGACACCACATTACCAGCACACGACCCTGGGCATCGCCGCTCTCCGGCAGGGCCTGCACGTCATGGTGGAGAAGCCCATCTCGGCGCATAAAGCCGACGCCGAGCGATTAATCGCGGCGCACCGGCAGAACCCCCGGCCGATCTTTGCCGGCATGTTCCAGCTTCGCGCCGAGCCGCGGTATTTGAAGCTCCGGAAGCTGCTGCGCGACGGCGAGCTGGGCCAGTTGGTGCGGATGAGTTGGATCATGACCGATTGGTTTCGCACCGAGGCCTATTACGCCAGCGGCGGCTGGCGCGCGACCTGGAAAGGAGAGGGGGGCGGCGTGCTGCTCAACCAATGCCTGCACAACCTCGATGCCATGCAATGGTTGCTGGGCATGCCGGCCCGCGTCCGCAGCTTCTGCCAACTCGGCCGCTTCCACCGCATCGAAGTCGAGGACAACGTCTCGGCTTATCTGGAATATCCCAACGGCGCCACCGGCATGTTTGTCTCCTCGACCGGCGAGGCCCCCGGCACCAACCGGTTCGAGATTGTAGGCGCGCGCGGCAAGCTCGTCCTGGAACGGGACCGGCTCTCCTTTACGCGCAACGAAACCGACATGCTCGAATTCAGCAGGACCGCCAAAACCGGCTTCGCCAAACCCGAGGTCTGGCACGCGGACATCCCTTTCGATAACGCCGCCAACAGCCATGCCGTGCTCATGCAGAACTTCATCAACGCCATTCTCGAGGGCGAGCCCCTCATTGCCCCGGGCGAAGAAGGCATCCACTCGGTCGAGTTGGCCAACGTCATGCTCTACTCCTCGCTCACAGGCCAGACCATCGAGTTACCCCTGGACAGCGCCGCCTACGAAAGGAAACTCAACCAGTTGATTGCCGAATCGACGCTCGACAAAAAGGTCGTCGAGGTCGTCAACGAAGACTTTACCAAGTCCTTCAACCGCTAATCCCGAACCCTAACTTCCAATGATCATTACAGGTATTGGTGACGAAGGCGCCGGCGCCATTGACGGCCAAATCCAGGCCACACGGCAACTCAACTGGCAGCACCTCGAAATGCGCGGTGTGGAAGTCCCCGGCTTTCCCAAAGGGAATTTCCACGATATTCCCGACGCCGCCTTCGACCTGGCGGTCCAAAAGCTCGAATCGGCGGGCGTGGGGGTCTGTTGCTTCGGCTCAACGATCATGAATTGGGCCAGGCGAGTCCAGGACCCGTTCGACCTCACCCTGGCCGAGGTCAAGCGCGCCATCCCCCGCATGGCCCGCCTCGGCGCCAAGTACGTCCGCATCATGAGCTTCAAGCCGGGCGACGACGAATACAGAATCCCTGCCGAGGTCTTCCGCCGGGTCAAGGAGGTGACCGGCCGCTTTCTGGATGCCGGCCTGCAGCCGGTGCATGAAAACTGCATGAACTACGGCGGCATGAGCTGGCAACACGCCCTCGAGTTGCTCGACAAATGCCCCGGCCTCAAATGGGTCTTCGACACCGCCAACCCGATCTTCAACCCCGACCGCTCCAAACCCAAACCCTGGCCCAAGCAGGACCCTTGGGAGTTCTGGGTCCACGTGCGGGACCACGTGGTCCATATCCACATCAAGGATGCGACCTGGAATCCCGCCCGGAACGATGCCGACTACGACTGGCCCGGCGAAGGCCAGGGCCGGGTGCGGGACGTTCTGAGAGACGCGCTGGCCCGCGGCTACGATGCCGCCTTATCCATCGAACCTCACATGGTCACGGTCTTCCACGATCCCCAGGCCAAAACCGCCAACGATGCCGCCTTGATGGAGAACTACCTCGAATATGGCCGCCGGGTCGAGCACATGGTGGCCGAACTCAGGAGCCGGCCGGTTCCACCGTTCAGCGAAGCAGCATGAGCGAGGATAGCGGGAGGGCGACGATCCGCGGATCGAATATCCCCGGCGAATCCTCCTGCGAGATGAGCAGCCCGAACGGGGCGTTGTTTATCCCCTTCTCGATGAACGAGCGAAGCCCCTCGGTATCGCGCATTGGGTCGAGCTTTGCCTGGTACTTCACTTCAACCGGGATTCGTTTGATCCCAATCGTAAGGACGAAGTCCACCTCGGGCTCGCCGTGGCGTTCTGGGAAGTGGGCGATATCGAGTCCTCCGATGGTGGCGAGGAGGGCGCCTGTCGCGCTTTCGGCGAGGTGCCCGGCGAGCGCGGTCAGTTGCGGTTCCTCGCGCAGGCGCGCAGGGTCCAGCGGGATTTGCTCCTGAAGCCAACTGGCCCTGAGCCCGTGATCAACCAGACACAGTTTGGAACTCCCTTTCTTGCGCTTGAGCCGGATTTCAAGGGGGAGGATGAGCCGCAGGAGCAGAGTGTCGCCCAGGAAATGGAGATAGGCATTGATGCGTTGGGACCCGACGTTGGCTCGTAAGACGCGCTGGGCTTCACGGGCGAGAGTTTGGATCGTGGGCGCCTGGCCCGCATAACGGCAGCAAAGTCGAAAAAGCTCCTCCAGTAGAGCGGGGTCTCGTTTGCGTCCTCTCTCACCGAGTCGCAAGTCGTGTTGGATCACGCGCTTGATGACGGTCTCGTTGAGTTGATCGGCCAGTTGTTCCCACGGGACGCCCGCGCGCAGGTGGGCCAGCGGATATCCTCCCCGCTCCGAGAACATCGCAAAGGCCGCGTTCCTGACCTCCGCCCGGGACTGGCCGTGGTTCCGAAGCTCTTGCCAAAACGACAAATGGGTCAAGACCTCCAGACCGTTGTCCTCGAGATACGGCTGGCCCAGGTCCAGCCCTCGAAGGGCCGCGATCTCGGTCAGTGACAACGTGCCCACATCCAGGGAGGTGATGCGGCCGGCCAAACTGTCCCGCCCCCCTTCGATCCGAAGAGCGGAACTGCCCGTTACGATCACCTGCACCGAGGAGGAGTCCACCAGGGACTTGAGTTGGGGCGCCCAGGCGTCGAGGTTCTGGACTTCATCCAGCAGCACGAAAGCCGGCCCGCCGCGCCGGGCTGCCTCGTTGAACGTGCTTCCCAAAATCGTCCTCTCGAACCAGTCCGCCACACGCAGGATCGGCGAGTCAAAGCGGCCCATCTCGCGCAGATCGTCGAACTGCACCCGGAGAATCCGGCGCCCTTCCACGCCGGACTTCAATACGTCCTCGATCCAATGCAACTGAGCTGTCGTCTTGCCAATCTGGCGCGGCCCGCGCACGACGACGACTGGCGCCAGCTTCCACTCCAGCCGCCGCTGAATCTGCCGCACCAAATGCCGGCGGTATGGCGGCAGTTCAGGCAGAGCGCGTCCTTCCCACCAGGGATTCTGGCGGCGCAGGTCCTCCACCAGTTCGGCGGGCAAGCTCATCTGCGAGAATAAAAACCCTTCGCTCATGCTGCTGCAGCTTACGCCGGTTCCTGTCAGAAACCCAATGAAAAACTGTGCGCACAACTCCCCTGCCGATTTGCTGAACCGAGAGAACAGGAGACGAGGAAGATATTGACGTCCCGTCTGAAAAGGAGCACTCTGCTGACAGATCCAAAGCGGAACTATGCAAATCGAACCGCGCCTCGAGCACCAGACTATCGAGATTAAGCAGCTTGTCGACGACTATCGCGCCGGGCGAATCGCAATACCTGAATTCCAGCGAGAATATGTTTGGCGCCGCGGCAAAGCACCAAAGCTCATTGACTCGCTCTACCGTGGATTCCCAATTTCATCGCTCCTTTTGTGGCAGAGCACGGAGGAAACCCGTGCGCGCAGGCGCGATCCTCGTCCCAAACGAATGTCCGTGATGAATTGGCTTGTTGACGGCCAGCAAAGGGTCATCACCCTGGCTCGGACGTTGAGCGGCGATGAAGGAATTGACGTCGTCTTCCACCCGGAGGAGGAAGAATTTCGGCTCGCCAACGCCGCAACGCGCCAGGATCGGGACTGGTTCCGCGTGGCCGACATTTGGGACGACGAATCTTACAGGCAGCTCAGGCGAAGCATGGACGGAAGCCGTTATGCGGACAAGCGCGAGGCCAGGTTTGAGGCCGTGCGCCGAATTTTGAATTACAAGGTGCCTCTGGTCCGTATGGTTGACCACAGCTTCAAGCACGGGGTGGAAGCGTTTACACGGATTAACACACTGGGCGTTCGGCTGAAACAGGAAGATATTGAGAGCGCCGAAGTTGCCGCCCGTCACTCAGGCTTTATCGCGGATGAGGCCACTCCTTTTCTCAGCGACCTGCGACAGCAGGGATTCACACGTTTGAACATCATGCACCTGTTTCGCGCGTGCGCTTTCGTAGCCAAACCAGACGGACGGATTCGCACGCCCCTTCACGAGCTTCAAAGGGGCGAGGTCCTTTCCGCGTGGGAAAAAACAAAGCGCGCAACGAATCAGGCAATTGGGATCATCAGGAGCGAGCTTGGGCTCGTGAACATGAACATTCTCTGGTCAGGCGCGCTTCTGGTTCCCGTGATCGTGCTGTGCGCGACGAGCCGGCCGCGAGAGCGCGACGCAAAGGCGCTCGCGGCGTGGGTTGCTCTTGCCGCGCTCCTGCACCGCTACAGTCGGTCTAGCGAGACTGCGCTGGATCAAGACCTCAAGGCCTGCCGAACGGCGGATCCTCTCGGTGCCTTGCTAACGAACCTTCGGACGGTACGCGCGTCCCTGTCAGCAGAGCCAAGGGACTTCTTGGGAGCCCTTGCAGACCGCAGCGGACTACTGGCTCTTTATGTAGCCTGTCTGAATCGAGGAATCCTGGATTTCTATTCCGGCGGCAAGGTGCTTCTTCAAAGCAACGTGGACCGCCACCATGTCCTTCCTCGGGCGCAATTCCCTGAGGCTCAACGAACCTGCGCCGATACCATCGCCAACGTTGTGTTCATCGCCGGCGACGTAAACAAGTCAATCGGGCAAAGCGGCCCAGAGGTTTATCTGAAGACTATTGGTTCGCGCGTTTTAAGGAGCCAATGCATTCCCACAGACAGCAGCCTATGGAGCATCGAGAGGGCGGAAGCGTTCTGGGAGGCGCGACGACAGTTAGGCGGCGTAAATAAATAAAGGTATCAACTTCTGAGAATCGTGGTATGATAGCTGCACATGAGTGCTATTGCCGCGCTGACGCAGAAGTTCAGGGCCATTTGGCCACTCCTAAATGAGCGGACCCGGCGCCTTACCGCCGCCAATGAAGCTATGCAGATGGGTTATGGCGGTGTCTGCGTGGTTCACCGGGCTTGTGGCTTGTCCCGCAAAGCCATCCTCAAGGGTATTGGCGAAATCGAGCGGGGCGACTCCTCGCTGGCGGAGCGCATCCGGCGCCCGGGCGCCGGACGCAAGAACCTCACGGTGTTGGATTCCGGGCTGGTGGCGGCGCTGGACGATTTGATTGAGGGCGGAACTCGCGGCGATCCGGAATCTCCCTTGCGCTGGGTCTGCAAGAGCACTCGGACCCTGGCCGAGGAGTTAAGCCAGCAAGCTCATCCGGTGAGCCACATGCGGGTGGCCCAACTGCTGCACGAGCAGGACTACAGTTTGCAGAGCAATCGGAAGCTGGAGGAAGGGGAGGACCACCCGGACCGCGACGCCCAATTTCGGCATATCAACCGGTGCGTGAAGCGGGCCTTGGCGGCGGGGGAGCCGGTCATTTCGGTGGACACCAAGAAGAAGGAACTGGTGGGCAACTACGCCAATAGCGGCCAACAATGGCGTGTGGCGAAACAACCGCAACGGGTCAAGGGGCACGACTTCCCGGGTCCCGAGGTGCCTCGCGCCTATCCCTACGGCATCTATGACTTGGGGCGCAACAGCGGATTCGTAAACGTGGGCACCGACCATGACACGGGGGCCTTTGCGGTGGCCTCGATTCGTGGGTGGTGGCGCTTTGAAGGGCGAAGACTTTATCCTGCGGTCCGGACGCTGTGGATCACCGCCGATGGCGGAGGCAGCAATGGGTGGCGGCTGCGACTCTGGAAACTCGAGTTGCAGGGCTTTGCCGACGAAAGTGGGCTGTGCCTTTCCATCTGCCACTTTCCGCCCGGCACCAGCAAGTGGAACAAGATCGAACACCGACTCTTTTCGTTCATTTTGTCCAACTGGCGCGGTGAACCGTTGCGAGATTACCAGACGGTCGTGAACCTGATTGCCAGCACAACGACGGCCAAAGGATTGACGGTGACCTGCCGGCTGGATCGTCGAAAGTATCCGACGGGTAGAAAAGTCTCACGCGAGCAGATGAAGCAAGTGAACCTAAAGCCTAACAAGTTCCATGGTGAGTGGAACTATACCATCGAGCCTCACGGGTGAACCAACTTGATACCTTTATTTATTTACGCCGCCTTACTTGCCGAGTCGTTCAACGAATTCACGTGCGCAGCGTTGCCTGGACGCCATGTCTAACTGACGGCATGGCTGCTGCCCGATTTCTGCGGGCCAAAGCTCATTGTGATCAGGGTTGAGTGCCCCTACCGCTCGGGTTTTTCGCGGAGCATCAATTCCCTTTGCCGCCCCGCTGCCGCCGGAAAGATCCGAGGGGCGGGATATGCCCCAATCGGCTGTCCGTGCCGTTGCCATCGTGCTCGCTAATCCGGCGGAAGGGCAGGCCGATTTCGGTGAGGCATTGGGGTACTGTGTCACACCGGGGCCGGCTGGTTGATCGGTTCCAGCACTTTTCGGGCAAGGGTCTGGAAGTCTTTGTAAGCAGCCTGTACTGCGCTGGCATGGGCGCCGATGGCTCCGTCGGCCACTTTGAGAAAGAACATGGGTTTGCGAACCTCTTGGGCCATTGGCATTAGACTGCGGTAATGTTTAAGGAGCGCCAGGCAGTGGGGGTCTTGTGTGATCGGCGGAGCCGTCTCGGCATTCTCACCAAGCACGCTGCGGCGATATTCCAAGGGCATACGGTTCAGCCAACGGTCGTAAGCTTGAACCGGCCGGTTGAGGCGGACGCTATGTTGCTGGGCGAGATAGCCGAGAGGCCTCATTTCCCCTTGGGGAAGCGGAAAAGCAGGATTGGCCCAGTTCTCCACCCGTCTGCGCCAAAGGGCCCTCCAAGTGCGGAGTGTCGGCCCGAGGTTTCTTAGGCCTTGCAGCGAGAAGAGATCCGGCCCGAGCGGGATGACAACGTGGTTCGAGGCGATTAGGGCCGAGCGGTTGATAGCGCCAAGATTGGGGCCAACGTCAATTACGATCAGGTCGGCTTGATGCTGTGCCGCTCCTCCCTGCATGACCTGCCAAAAGGCGGTGAGCACTCTAAACGGCCGAACGAGGTTCTGGTCGCCCATGCTGGCTGGCCATTCCGGGGAAAGAATGTCTTCAAACCCTGACAAAGCCAAGTCACCGGGGATTAAAGCCAGATTGGGAGTTACGGGAAAGAGTTGCGGACCGAGCAGGTCACCGACCTCGGTCAGCGGCCTAACGCACCTAAAGATCGTGTTGGGGGCGCCTTGCTCATCCTCCCAAAGTTGCTCAAGGCGGTCTTCATTTAAGAAAGCGGATGTCAGATTGGCTTGAGGGTCGAGGTCCACCGCCAGCACCCGGTGGCCCAGCTCAGTGAACATCCAAGAGAGGTGATAGACCAGGGAGGCCCTTCCCACGCCGCCCTTATTGTTGAAGAAAGTCAGGACCGGAACACTCACGGAGTCATCGAGTTCCTGGTCAGTCATAGATTTCGCCGCCGCGATAATCCGCCGGCTTTTCGATCATTTCAACCCTATCCGCGGAAATAGAGGTAAGCGCCGAGGATAAAGGCCAGGACGACCAGGGAGGCGAGGACCTCGGGGGCGCCCCAACTGGCCCGCGTGACGGCCCGGTCCTCATCCGTAGCGGTGGCGAAGGTCAGGCCCTTCATTTTCCCGTAGTCCGGCTCGGCGGTTGCATAACTGACGGCCACCATCACAACGGCCGAAACCAGGGTGATGAGGATGCTGAAATACTGGAAGTTGATGTTGTTGATGATCCAGAGCAGCGAGCCTTGGGTGTAGTGGAAGCTTCTGTTCAAGGCGACCGGCGTGTCCACCAGCATGCGGAACAGGCCGAGCAGGAAGCCGACGACCATGGCCCAGAGGCAGCCTTTGGCGTTGAGCCGTTTCCAGAACACGCCGAAGAAGAATACGACGAAGATGGGCGGGGCCAGGTAGCCCTGGACGGATTGCAGGTACTCGTAGAGGTCCCTGGCCCCTTGGACGACTGGAATCCAGGCCATGGCGATGAGGACCATGACGGCCGTGGCGATGCGGCCCATGCGCACGATCTCGTGCTGGGAGGCCTGCGCCCGGAGCTTCTCGTAAATGTCCACCGTGAAGAGCGTCGAGCAGGCGTTGAACACGCCGGCCAGCGAACCCATCAGCGCGGAAAGCAACCCGGCCACGACGATGCCGCGCAGCCCCGGCGGCAAGAGGTACTGGACCAGCATCGGAAAGGCGCCTTGGGCGCTGGCGGTCGCATGACCCGTTTGCGGGTCGTAGATGCCGGCCAGTCGCGGGGACCTTTCCGCTCTTGGCCAGGGCAAAGCAAATCAGGCCGGGAATGATAAACAGATAGACGGGGAACAGTTTGAGAAAGGCGGCAAAAATGCTGCCGCGCCGGGCGATTTGCTGGTTGGGCGCTCCCAAGGCGCGCTGGACGATGTATTGGTCGGTGCACCAGTACCAGAGCCCGATGACCGGCGCGCAGATCGCCATGCCCAGCCAGGGGAAATTGGTGTTGAAATACCAGGCAATCCGCCCCGGCTCCTTCACCGGCGCCCAGGTGCCTTCCATCCCCGCCGGGATGAGCGGCTTCCAAAGGTTGAACATGTCCGAGCCGCAGAGGCGCCTGAGTTCGCCCCAGCCGCCGAGCTGAATCAAACCATAGACGGTCAGCGACGCCGAACCGAGGATGAGCACGACGACCTGGACGGCGTCGTTGTAAGCCACGGCGCGCATGCCCCCGAGCATCGTGTAAAGGCCGGTCAACGCGATGACCAGGATGGAGCCGATCCAGAAGCTATCCAGGTCCCAACCGAGAATGCTGTAGTGCATCTCCGGCAGCAGCGTGCTGAACACGACGCCTCCCGCGAAGATGCCCACCGCGATCTTCGACACAATGAAGGTGATCAAGGACACGATGGACAGGACATAGCGCGACTGGGTGCTGAACCGGCGCTCGAGGAACTCCGGCATCGTAAAGACCAGCGAACGGGCATAGAACGGGACGAAAACCCAGGCCAGCACCAGCAAGCACCATGCGTGCAACTCATAGTGCGCCATCGCCACGCCGTCCTTCGCCCCCTGCCCGGCCAGGCCCACGATATGCTCCGAGCCGATGTTCGACGCGAAAATCGAGGCGCCGATGACCCACCACCCCAGATTGCGCCCGGCCAGGAAGTAATCGGCGGCCGTATCTTTGCGCCGGCTGACCACCCACCACGCCACGCAAAGCAAAATGCCGAAGTAAAACGCAATCGCCAGCCAGTCCAGGCCCGTCAACGTGGGACCGCCCGGCTGCGCCGCCGCCAAAATCGGAGTGAAGCTGTTCATCATATATTGCAGTGGTTGTATCGTTAGGTTCGTTGCTGTTCTTACTTCGGACTTCGGGCTTCGGGCTTGACCCTCAGTTCTGCACCGAGAACCGATAGATGATCGTGTTATGGAAGACCTGCCCGGGCTTGAGCACGACGGACGGAAAACTCGGCTGGTTGGGGGAATCCGGGTAATGCTGCGGCTCCATGGAGAGGCCGTTGCGGAATTGGTAAACCCAGCCGCCCTTGCCCTTGTTCGAGCCGTTGAGGAAGTTGCCCGAGTAGAACTGCAGGCCCGGCTCGGTCGAGAAGACTTCCATGACCCGGCCGGTTGTGGGTTCGAAGACGCGCGCCATGAGGCCCAGTTGGCCGGCCGGTTTGTCCACCACCCAGTTGTGGTCATAGCCGCCGCCGAACTTGAGCTGTTCGTCGTCTTGCCGGATGCGGGCGCCGATGGGGGTCAGGCGGCGGAAATCGAACGGGGTGCCCTCCACCGGCCGCAGTTCGCCCGTGGGAATCAAAGTGCTGTCCACGGGCGTGAAGCGGCTGGCGGGAATCATGACCTGGTGATTCAGGATGTCGCCTTTGCCGGCGAGATTGAAATAAGAATGGTGGGTGAGATTCACCACGGTGTCCTTGTCGGTGGTCGCCGTGAATTCCAGCCTCAGGGCGTTGTCCTCGGTGAGCGTATAGACGGCGGTGACGGAGAGTGTGCCCGGGTATCCTTCTTCGCCATCCTTGCTGACGTATTGGAGCTTGAGCCCCGGACCCTCGGCGGTGGTCAGGACCTTGGCCTCCCAGAGGACCTTGTCGAAGCCTTTGAGCCCGCCGTGGAGGGCGTTGGGATAATTGTTGGTCGCCAGGGTGTATTGCCGGCCGTCGAGGGTGAATTTGCCCTTGGCAATCCGGTTGCCGTAGCGGCCGATGAGCGCGCCGAAATAGGGGCTGTCCTTGATGTAATCCGCCAGGTTGTCGTAGCCGAGCACCACGTCGCCGAACCGGCCGTTGCGGTCGGGCACTTTCAGAGAGATAACCAGGCCCCCGTAATTGGAGATGCGCGCCTCGGCCCCGTTGCGGTTGCGCAGGGTGTAGAGGTCCACCGGCGCGCCGTCCTTGGTCTGGCCGAAGGGCTGCCGGCTGACGCCATCTTTGCCGGAACTGCGAAACGGAGGAGCACCCGGCCAGGCAGGCGGCGCCCAAGCTTAGGGAAAGGATTCTGCAGCCACGAAGAGCGGTGTCTCATAATCATTTCGTTTCATTCATAATTCATAATTCATCCTTCATCTCTTCGCCCTTGCCATCCTTCCCCGAGCCGGCCCCTGGCCGTAATAGGCGCCAGGGCCGTGCTTGCGCAAAAAGTGCTTCTCCATCAATACCCGTTGCATGGGCCGGACGGAAGGAAAAATGCGCAGGGTCTCGCCGGCCAACCGGGCCAGGTGCTCGAGGACGGCGGCGTTTTCCACCGCCGCGGCAACCGTCTTGCCCCAGGCAAAGGGCCCGTGGCCGGCGACCAGCACCGCCGGGCAGGAAAGCGGGTCGCGCCGCGCGAAGGTCTCGACGATGACCCGGCCGGTGTTGGCCTCGTAATCGGACTTGATCTCGCCGGGCTTGAGAAGCCGCGTGCATGGCACCGGACCGCAGAAATAGTCGGCGTGGGTAGTCCCCAGCGCGGGCAGCTCCCGGCGCGTCTGCGCCCAGGCCGTGGCAAACAGGCTATGGGTGTGGACAATGCCGCCAATGCCTGCGAACGCGCGATAAAGCTCCAGGTGCGTCGGGGTGTCGGAACTTGGATTGAGCCCGCCTTCGATGACCTCGCCGGAATCCAGGGCCACGACGACCATCTGCTGCGCCTCCATTCGCTCGTAGGGCACCCCGGAGGGCTTGATGACCACCAGGCCCGTTGTCTCGATCAATCCCGCTGGCATTGCCCCAGGTCCGAATGACCAGGCCCTCCTTGACCAGGTCGAGGTTGGCCTTGAAGACTTCGGTTTTGAGTTTATCGAGCATGGGTGTGAGGGCGTGGAGAGTGGAGCGTTGCGGCAGGGACGCCGGAGCTGCATGGGGACACGTTGAGAGCGTTCGGAAGGCGAATGAAAACCCAGAGACGCGAAGAACTTAGAGCGGCGCAGCCGCAACCAAGCACCTCGACCATGATTCTTGAGCCACAGATTGCACAGATTGCACAGATGGGAATTCTCTTCTGTGTAATCTGTGAAATCTGTGGCTCAAAGTTCTTCGCAGCCTGCGGGCAAATTGGGCAATTCCAGTGCAGAGAAGAAGATTCCCTCGCAGCCTTGGAGCAAGTTGGGCCATTGCCGGATCTGTTCCAAAAGCCCCGATTCCAGACCTTTGTCGCCAACTTTGTCGAACAATGGCCGATTCGACAAAGGCTGCGACAAAGGTTGCGAAGAAGTCTTCCTTTCGCCGGGCTTTTGAGACAGGCTCCATCGTAGTGCAGAGAGGGTCTCCCCTGCAGCCGGCTGGTGTTTTCGGCCACCGCAGGAGGGATGGAAGCCATCCCGCTTCGTTCGGGAAGCGTTTTCTCCACGTTCTTCGCGTCGCTGCGGTTCATCTGGGCGTTCGAAAGTCCGTGTGGCTCTCTCACTTTCTGGCGGCGTTGCGGATCTCAATCAGTTCCTTCATCACGCCGTAGAGGTTCCCTTCCCACTGTTGCGTGCCGAACGCATCGTGCAGCGTGCGGTAGAGCTTGTAGAGGGGCTGATAGACCTCGTGCGCCTTGGGATTGGGCTGGAAGACGCGGGACTTGAGGCCGGTCATCGCCCTTTGGGCCTCGGCATAACTGTCATAGCCGCCGGCCTGTTTGCCGGCAACCACCGCCCCGGCAATGGCCGCGCCCAGCGCGCAGGTTTGGGCGGAACGCGAGATCTTGATCGGCCGGCCAGTCACATCGGCGTAGATCTGCATCACCAGCGGATTCTTTTCGGCGATGCCGCCGCAGTTGACGATCTGAGCCACCTTGACGCCGTATTCCTCGAAACGGTTGATAATGGTGAGGGCGCCGAAGGCCGTGGACTCGATAAGCGCGCGGTAGATCTCGGCGGGTGTGGTGTAGAGCGTCTGGCCGACCAGCAGGCCGGTCAGGCGTTGGTCCACCAGGATGGTCCGATTGCCGTTGTTCCAATCCAGGGCCAGCAGACCGGATTCCCCCGGCGCCATCTTTGAGGCGGCGGCGCTCAGGGCCTCGTGCGACCCGGCCTTCCTGCCCAGCGGCTGGATGTAGTTGACGAACCAGTTGAAGATGTCTCCGACGGCCGACTGGCCCGCCTCCAACCCGTAGAACCCCGGCAGGATGCTGCCGTTGACAATGCCGCACAGGCCCGGGATGTCCGGCAATTTCTCGCCCAGCGGCGCTACCATCATATCGCAGGTGCTGGTGCCGATGATCTTGACCAGCGTGCCGGGCGCAATTCCAGACCCGACGCCCCCCAGGTGCGCGTCAAACGCCCCGACCGCCACCGGAATGCCGGCCCTCAAGCCCGTGCGCAGCGCCCATTGCGCTGTCAAGCCCCCGGCGGCCCGGTCAATCGCGCAGGCCTTGGGCCGCAGGCGCGAGCGCAACTGGCCCAGCTTCGGGTCAAGCTGCCCCAGAAACTCGGCGTCCGGGTAGCCGCCCCAATCGTCGTTGTACATGGCCTTGTGCCCGGCGGCGCAGATGCCGACGGTCAACTTGTCCGGCCCTTCGGTGCCGGTGAGCATCGCCGGCACCCAATCCGCGCATTCCACCCACGAGCTGGCGGCCTGGAAGACCTCCGGGCTGGTCCGCAGGCAGTGCAGAACCTTGCTGAAGAACCATTCGCTGGAATAGGTGCCGCCGCACTTGGCGAGGTATTGCGGGCGGAGCTTGCGCGCCAACTCGGTTATCTCGGCCGCCTCGGCCACGCCGGTATGGTCCTTCCAAAGCCAGGCCATCGCGGCAGGGTTCTTCGCAAACTTCTTCCGGAAGGCCAGCGGCTGGCCATTCTCATCCACCGGTATCGGTGTGCTCCCCGTGGTGTCCACGCCGATGCCGATAACCTGGTCCGGCTTGAACCCGCGCACCGCCTGCTTCGCCGCCGCCAGGGCCTTGCCGATGGTCACCTCCGCCCCCTTGACATAGTCCGCCGGGTGCTGCCGCGCCAGATTCGGGTCCCGCGACAGAATGACCCCTTGGGCGCCATTGGCATAATTCCAGACGGCGGTCGCCACTTCGCGCCCGTTGGCGGCATCGACGATGACCGTGCGCACCGAGTTGGTGCCGTAATCCAGACCGAGGGTGTATTGGTGCGTGCTCATGGTTAGTATGCTTTTGCTCATTGCTGCCTATTCTGCTTTGACCCGCAACACCGTCACTGAATGCGCCGGGAAGGTGTGCCGGAAACCCGTGGCGGCCTCGGGGATGACCTGCTCCACCGGCGCGACCTTCACGGGTTGTTCGAGGGTGTTCTCGTCCGCCGCATCGGCCGAGGTCAAGACTGTGGCGCGGCCCGGCGCGCCCACCTGTTTGACGCCCTGCAACCGGATGTCCGTGTCATAGTCCAGGTTGGAGACGTTGACCGTCTTGAGAATGATGTCGCCGGAGCGTTCAGCGCGGCCGGCCACGACGTGCAGCGGGCGGAGCGCGCGGGAGTCGGTCACATTGTGAATTTGTTTGCCGTCCAGGAAACAGCAGATGCTCGAGCCCTTCAGCTCGAGGCGCAGGTCATACCAGCGGCCGGTCTCAACGGAACCGGGCACACTGCGTCCGAGGGTGGATTTGCCTCCGTCGGCGCACTGCTCGATGGCGTGTTGGGAGTTACCCCACCCGCCGACGTTCCACCAGAGCCAGTTGTTGTCGTCCTGGACATGGAACAGGACCAGGAAACCCTCCGCCCCGCCCAGTTTGCGGGCCTTGAGCGTGAGGGTGTAATCGCGCCACGCCGGGTCCCCGGCCAGGGCGCGCCGATCATTGCCGGGGCCGGTTTGCTGCAGGGCGGCGTCCTCGAACCCTCCAAGCGCCGCCAAAGCGCCGCCAGTCCTTCATTCCGGCCGCCGCGTCCCAGGAGAAAAGCTCTTTGTCCCCCTGCATGACCCGGATGTCCTTGTATTCGGCTTGCGTGTCCCAGGTGCCCAGGCCGATGCCGCCGTGTTTGACCTCCTCGGGCATGAGCGCAACCTCCAATTGCGCCGGCAGGACGACGTCCGCCCGGTTTTCGGCGAACAGCTTCTGGACGTAATAGGACGGCGTGCCATAGACGCGCGAACTGTCGAAGTTGATCAGGTCCGGATTCCACCGTTTGTAATTGACGTTGGCAAACAGCGGGGCATAAGAGGCCATGATGACCACGTCGCTGTTTCGTTCCATGCCGGTCATGAAAGCGGCTTCGCCGAGGGCGGCGCGCAGGTTGCCTTTTCCGCAGTTTTGGGTCACGGCGTATTCACCCACATAGACCTTGGGCCCATTCCGGTCGTAGGCATCGTAGCGGGTCGCCTGCTGAATGAAGAACCCCGGACTGTTGTAGTAATGCTCGTCCACGATGTCGATCGGACTATCGGCCGGGATGCCACCCCATTCGTCGGCGACCAGGCGCATGTCGGGGTATTTTTCTTTAATGGCCTTGTAAAAAGCGGCATAGCGTTCCCGGTAGGGCGCCCCGCCGTTTTCGTTGCCGATTTCCATGTGTTTCAAATTGAAAGGCGCCGGGTGCCCGTTGCCGGCCCGCAAGGCCCCCCACTGGCTGGCGGTTGGACCATTGGCGTATTCGATGGCATCCAAGGCGTCCTGGACCCAGGGGCCCAGTTGGTCCATCGGCACGTTACCGTGGTGGGACATGCCGCAGTTGATGACAAACAGCGGTTCCGAGCCGAGATCTTCGCACAGCCGGAGATACTCGTGGAAGCCCAGGCCGTGCGTCGAGTAGTATTGCCAGATATTGTACTGGTTGCGCCGGTCGGCGGGACTGCCGATGGTTTGTTTCCAGTGGTAGGCCAGGTCCAGGGTGTCCCCTTCAACCCAGCACCCCCCCGGGAACCGGACGAACCCCGGCCGCAGTCCTTGCAACATCTCCGCCAGGTCCCCCCGCAGGCCGTTGGCCCGGCCTTTCCAGGTTTGCCTGGGAAACAGCGACACCATGTCGAGCCAGATGGTGGCCGGGGCTGACGCGCTGATCACCAGCCGCGCGGAGGCATCGGTGGCCTGCGAGCGCAGCGAGGCCCTGAACGGTTTCCACTCGGCAGAGAGCCCGGTCAATTCCTGCCGGGCATAAACCTTGCCCTCGCGGCTCTCGAGCGACACCGCCAGGGGACCGCTGAACCCGGCGCTCGCCCGGGCGCTCAGGGACAATTCGTAGGTCTCGCCCTGGTTGAGCGACATGCCCCAATAGCCGTCATTGGCGGCGCCCACGCGCCCGCTGCCTCCTTGGGTAATCGTCAGCTTGAGGGACCGCGGGTTCTTCTCGCTCATTGGCTGCTGCGTATCAACGGCCATTTCGCCCTTGGCGGTCCCGTCGATGACCAGCGACCAATGCTCCGGCCGAGTTGAATCCTCGAAAGAGCGGTTGCGGACCATTTCGGCATAAAGCCCGCCGTCTCCGGCGCAGTTTATTTCCTCGAAGAAAATGCCATAGAGCGTTGGGCTGACCCTGGGCCCCGGCCGAGCCGCCTGGATGACCAGGCTGGCTGAAGACGCCCCGGCCACCGCGCGACCCTGGCCTCCAATTGCCATCGCCGCCGCCAGGACGGTCGCTTCCAGAAACCGATAGTGGTCCATGATTCTCATGAATTATGCTCCGGTCGCCCAGGTTGTTCTGGCCGCCCAGGTCGGGCATGAGGTTATTATGTGGAGTTTGCTAAGCAAAGCACTTTTGAGGGGTTTGACCGGCGCCGCTCGCCTGCTACTGGCTGGGCCTGCTGGAAATGGAGGCGGCAGACAAGCAATAACGCCGGCATGGGCGCCATTCGGCGAACAACATCCGCCGGGCATATCACACTCTCAATCAATCCCCTTTTATTAACTGACGCTTTTGAGGCTCTGGGGGCAAGTACCGAGCGTGCGTAAACCGACCGGGCGCTGTCTATATTGACATATGAATGAGAACACGCTCAGCATCTGGAGGAGACCCTGGAAGGGCCCGGCCAAGTGCCTCGCCTGGCTTGCCCTGCTCGCCCTGGCCATCTTCGTCATCTTCCTCGGCATCGGCATTGCCATTGGGCCGAGGCCCACGGGTAGCGACATCCCGGGAACGGCGCTGGCGTCCGCGCTCCTGGCGGCGCTCCTGGCCCTGGCCTCGCTGTTTGTCCGCTGGCTCTGCTGCTGGCGAAATCTGCGCCGCGTCCTGTATGGGATTGTCGGCGCCATCATCCTGATTCTGCTCGGTTACGCCGAGGAGAACTGGCGCGGGCGGCACACCTGGCAGCGGCATGAGCGGCTGCTGGCGGCCAGGGGCGAGCACCTCACTCTCTCGTCCCTGGTGCCGCCGGCGGTCCCGGACGAGAGGAACTTCGCGCTCGCGCCGCTGCTCCGGCCGATGCTGGACTACTATCACGGACCGACGGGACAGGTAGTCTGGCGAGACACGAACGGCATAGCTCGTCTTGAGGGGATGTCTGCGGACCTGTCCCCCCATCGCGATACGCACGACCGCCTCGTGCCGGGTCGCCTGGAGACGGGGACCTTCGCCGACCTGCCAGCCTGCGCCCTGTTCTACCGCGGCAACACAAACTACCCGCAAGCCGCCCCCGGGGCGGCCCCGGCACAGGTTATCTTAACCGCCCTCGGCAGATTCGCCCCGGAGCTCAAGGAACTCCGCGAGGCAGCCGCCGCCCGGCCACAGTCCCGCTTCCCCGTCCATTACGAGGAACTGCCGTCATGGAACATCCTGCTGCCGCACCTGGCCCGGATGAAGGGCCTAACCCTCCTCTGCCAGATGCGCGCGACCGCCTCGCTGGACGCGGGCCAGCCGGCGGATGCCTTCGAGGACCTAAGGCTGGGCCTGCGCCTCTCCGACAGCCTCCGCGGCGAGCCCGTTCTGATCGATCACCTCGTGCGACTCGCCACCCTCGCCATCAACCTGCAGACCGTGCGCGAGAGCCTGCTGCGCCACGCCTGGGGCGAAGGGCAGTTGACTGAGCTCGAGGACTACCTGGCCCAAGTGAACCTGCTGGCCGAATACAAGCACGCCATGTGCGGGGAGCGGGCGTGCGAGACCGAGGGCGTGGACTACCTGCGCCGGCAGGGCTTCCGAGCCGACCCCATGGACTTCATCAGTAGCGAGGACGGCTTCGGCGCCATTCGCTTCATACCCGGCGGCATGTTCTACCAAAACATGCTCACGATCTCGCGGTTCTTCGAAGACTTCATCCTGCCCGCCGTGGACGAGCGAGCGCACCGGGTCTCCCCCGACCTCAGCGCCAGGGGGCAGCGCACACTCGAGGAGATGCGCCGGGGGCCTTACACCCTCATGGCCAAGCTCCTGCTGCCGGCCCTGGGGAATGCCGCGCGGAGGTCGGCCCGGGTGCAAACCTACGTGGATGCCACCCGCGTCGGCTGCGCCCTCGAGCGCTATCGCCTGGCCAACGGCAACCTCCCGGCCTCCCTTGAGGCCCTCGCCCCGCGCTTCATCGCCGCCATCCCCGGCGACGTCATCGACGGCAAGCCCCTCCGCTATCGCCTCGACCCCAATAGCAGCTACGTCCTTTACTCCGTCGGCTGGAACCAGACCGATGACGGCGGTGTGCTGGCCTGGTCCAAGGACAAGAAGGACAGCGTGGACATCGAGCAGGGCGATTGGGTCTGGCTGATGGCCGCAAGGTGACAGCCCGAGGTTCCTGCCGCTCGGTTCCGACAAGCTGTCCAGTTTAGCCGGAATCAATCGCCACATGCGCAATCCCCCTGACTTCATTCATCGGACGCCGCGGTCAATTTGTCGGGAACAGTTCGGTGAATTGTCTTTGATCCGCTTCCAATCCCCTCAGGATGAGTTCGAAGGCCTTCAGTTCCACGTCGCGGGAAGTCATCCCGGATTCGGCAACGGCGATGGGCTTCTCAAAGGCCCTGGCGAAGTCCAACAGGCCCGACGGAATGGGACGAGGCACCGAATAACTCATGTGAGGGTAGATGCTCATGGCGAAGAGGTCGCTTTGCTTCATGAGGTCGGCGACTTCGCCTGCCTGATCCTTGTCCTTTTGCCCCCAATACGGAGCGAGGTCGGTGCGGTCCTTGTTCAACGGGGAGATGGACAAGAACAACTTCGTGCCGCCCGGCGGGCGGTAGTCGAGATTGCTTTGGACATCCTGGGAGAACGGTTTGCCTTCCAGGGCTTCCGGCCAGGGGATGCCGCCGATGAACATGACCGAGACCATATCGCCATGGGCGTAGGCAAAACTCTGAGCAGTCTGAATCCCCTCCACCGAAAGGTCGGACGGCCAGCGCGTGAAACCCATCCTAAACGGGCGGGTGGAAGGCCGCAGAGGGGCGTCCGCGCCGGACACGCCGGCGATCAGCATGGGCAATGCGGCCACCGCCATTGCGAGCAGTAGCCGTATGAGCATGTAGGGCGTGGGCTCGATGGTTCTTCGGCTGGCCGCCGCTTTCTTCACGGCCCCTCCCGAAAAAAATCCTGTCACGTTTCGACGTGGTTGCGCCACTGCTAAGTAGTATGCTATTCCATCCGTCTATGTCGAGCGCGGAGTCCGATGACGCCACGCTGGTGATCGCCAGCTTGAATGGCGACCGCGAAGCCTTTGGTCAGATCGTCAGCCGGTACCAGGCGCTCGTTGCCTCCGTAGCCTACAGTGGCACCGGCAACCTCGCGCAAAGCGAGGACCTCGCACAAGAGACCTTCGTTGCGGCGTGGAAACAACTTAAGTCCTTGCAGGAACCGGGGAAGCTCCGGGCCTGGCTGTACGGTATCGCCCGGCGAGTTGCCGCCAACGCCTTGCGCCGCCAACAGCGCGAGCCTGTTCAACGGGCTGTGCCCCTCGAAGTCGCGAACGAAACGCCCACGCCGGAGGCTATGCCGGTCGAGCGCGCGATTACTCACGAAGAAGAGGCCATCCTGTGGCGCTCCCTTGAACAGATCCCTGAAACTTACCGGGAGCCACTCATCCTTTTCTACCGGGAGGATCAATCCGTCCAGCGCGTCGCCGAGTCGCTTGAGTTGTCCCCGGAGGCCGTCCGGCAACGCCTCTCGCGCGGACGGAAGCTGCTCGAGGAGCGAGTTGCGGCATTCGTGGAAGGCGCGTTGCGGCAGTCAGTCCCAGGGCCTTCCTTCACTCTGGCGGTTTTGGGCGCTTTACCCGCGCCAGTCACGAGCATTGGCACCGCCTCGGCTAGTGCCGCAGCAGCAAAAACCGGCGCCGCGACTAAGACTACCGCCTGGCTTGCAGTGTTGAATGCTTTTGGCGGTTTGCTCGTCGGATTCCTTGCGGCCTACCTGGGGTATAAGACGGACATGGCGGATGCGGCCTCTGCTCGACAGCGCCAGTTGGTCCGGCAGTTTTACGGGGTGCTCGCCGCCACCGTTTTGGTTTCCGTTGGCCTCCTCCTCCTCGTGGTTTTGGTCCGGTCTCTCGCCCTATCCCATCCAGAACTATACGCCAGCCTCGCTATCGCCTCCGCTTTGTCGTGGGTTCCGCCCATCGGCCTGTTGCTCGTCCGGATCGCGCGCGCCATCAACGCACAATCCAGTGCCGGTTTCTCCTCTGCAACGGATGGCTGCGGCGGGCCAGCGGCCTATGAATATCGCAGCCGTGTTGCGCTGCTGGGCTGGCCGTTAGTTCACATTCGCTTCGGCGGCACACCGGCTGTGCGGCGCACACCCGTCAAGGGCTGGATCGCCCTGGGAGAGGTTGCCCTCGGAGGGCTTTTCGCCGCCGGTGGGATTGCCATGGCTCCTTTGGCTATAGGCGGCATTGCCCGCAATTCTCACCTGGCACCTGGGGCGCAAAAGGCCTCGGCGGTAAGGGCCCGCCTTAACGCAAGGACCGGGGAACGTGACCCTGCACGGACACCAAGGCCCCCCTGCTGTGGTGATGGCAAATTAGAAAAAACAATAATGAAAGTTGTAGAAAGTAATATGACTCAAGCTCAAGAAATGAAATCGCCGGACACCGGGGGAAGGTTTGACCGCGACCGCTCTTCCTGGTTGTGGCTGCTCCTCGGGTTTCTGCTCCTGCCCTTCACGGCCTGGCAGACAGTGATCCCGCTGGCCGCGTGGCTGGCGCCGGTGTTCTTGCTGCGCTTTGTGCGCACGCCCGGCTGGAAGCGACTCAAGTTGTGGCTGGTCTTCGCCGCTTATGCAGGCGGCCACCTCATCGCCATACGCGGGTTGAAATGGAACGCCCTTTACGAACTCCTCGTGTGGCTGGTCATGGTCCCGTTGTGCCGGGGATTAATATATGTTCTGCCCTACGTGGCTGACGTGCGCCTTGGGTCGCGCCTGACCGGCTGGGCCCGCGTGTTAGTCTTCCCTGCGGCCTTTACGACGCTGGACTGGGCGACGTCGCTGAACCCGGCGATCACCACCGCGGGCTCGCCCGCCTATTCTCAAATCGACAACCTCGCCTTGATGCAGCTCACCTCGATCACCGGGATGTGGGGGGTGACTTTCCTGGTCGCGTGGTTTGCCGCGACCGCCAACGCCCTTTGGGAACACCACTTTGAATGGCGATCGGTCCACAGCCAGGTGGCGGTCTTTGCCTCCGTGATGCTGGCAGTTGGGCTGTTTGGCGAGGCGCGCCTGAACTTTGCCGCGCCGTCCTCCACGAATACTCAAGCGGCAACCGTCACCCTCGACAGCGCCGTCCAGGCGGCTGCATCGAAGGGAATAGACTGGGGGACGTTCAACCGGTCCAGCGATGCGCAACGGGGTGCGGTTCGTCCACAGTTCCAAGCGACCGTGAACCAGATGCTGGCGCGCACCGAAACTGCACTGCGCTACGGCGCCAAGCTCGTGGGGTGGCAGGAGGCTGCGGCCTTGGTCCTAGGAGGACCAAGCCGGCGTTCTCGACCGGGTGTCCACTCTGGCCCGCCAGCACGGCGCCAGTCTGCAGCTCTCGCTTTTGGTGGCCACGCGCACGAACTCCTGGCCTTACCTCCACAACGAATCGGTCCTTATCGACGCCGACGGTCGTGCCGCGTGGACCTATGATAAGGCGGTGTAAATAAATAAAGGTAGCAACTTCGGATGCCGGGTGGTATAGTCATCGTGTGTGAGTGCTATGGCTACGCTACGGCAGAAGTTCAGGCTCATTTGGCCACTGTTGAATGAGCGGACCCGCCGTCTCACCGCGGCCAATGAGGCGCTTCAATTGGGTTATGGCGGAGTTTCCATGGTGCGGCGCGCTTGCGGGTTATCGCGCAAAGCGATCGCTAAGGGGATAGACGAAATCGAAGAAGGAGACTCCTCGTTGGCGGAGCGTATCCGCCGCCCTGGTGCCGGACGCAAGAACCTCACCGTGATCGATCCGGCGCTGGCCGGCGCGCTGGACGGGATGATTGCTGGTGCCACCCGTGGCGACCCCGAATCTCCGCTACGGTGGGTCTGCAAGAGTACGCGCACTCTGGCCGCCGAACTGCAAGCCCAAGGGCACCCGGTGAGCCATCAGCGGGTAGCCCACCTTCTGCATGCTGAGAACTACAGTCTGCAGAGCAACCGCAAGCTCGAGGAGGGCGAAGACCACCCCGACCGGGATGCGCAGTTTGGGCATATCAACCGGTGCGTGAGGCGCGCCTTGGCGGGAGGGTGGCCGGTGATCTCGGTGGACACCAAGAAAAAGGAACTGGTGGGCAACTTCGCCAACGGCGGCCAGCAATGGCGCGTGGCCAAGCAACCCCAACGGGTCAAAGGACATGACTTTCCGGGGCCGAGTGCCGCGAGCCTATCCGTACGGCATTTTTGATTTGGGCCGGAACACCGGGTTCGTGAACGTGGGGACCGACCATGACACGGGAGAGTTTGCGGTGGCCTCGATCCGGGGTTGGTGGCGCTTTGAAGGCCGGAAACTTTATCCCGACGCGCGGACGCTGTTGATCACCGCCGATGGCGGGGGCAGCAACGGTTGGCGCCTGCGGCTCTGGAAGCTAGAGTTGCAAGGTTTTGCCGATGAGAGCGGGTTATGTCTTTCGGTTTGTCACTTTCCGCCCGGCACGAGTAAGTGGAACAAGATCGAGCATCGGCTCTTTTCGTTCATTTCGTCCAACTGGCGGGGCGAGCCGTTGAGGGATTACGAGACGATCGTGAACTTGATCGCCAGCACGACGACGGCCAAAGGACTGATGGTGACTTGCCGGTTGGATCGCCGCAAGTATCCCACCGGGCGGAAAGTTTCGCCCGACGAGATGAAGCGAGTGAACCTAAGACCTAACAAGTTTCACGGAGAGTGGAACTACGCTATTGAGCCCCACAGGTAACTCTACACACAACCTGTGGGGGTGTTTTGACAGGCATTGTAGCACCGGTTGTGGACTTGTTGTTAAGCCGCCAACTTGCTACCTTTATTTATTTACACCGCCTAAGACCCACCCCGTTGTGGGAGGGGAAGCTTTTGTCGTTGTCGCTGGTCCAGGTCAACTGCCTGTCGCCGTCACCCCATTTGGCCGCCTGAGCACGGCCCTCTGCAATGACATGCACTTTCCGGCGTTGATCCGCCAGGCGGGCCGGCGCGGCGCCGACGTCCTGATTGCACCGTACGGGGAAAACCCTCCCTTCGAATCCCGGGCGGTGGCGATCACGCGCGCCATCGAAAACGGGGTTTCGCTCGTCCGGCCAACCGGCAAGGGCATATCGCTGATCACTGACAATAGGGGGCGGGTCCTTGGCAGCCAGGATTACTTTGCCAGCAGCAGCGGCATTATGATCGTTACCATCCCCATCCATGGCGCCAGGACCCTCTACGGCCAGGTGGGCGATGTGTTCGCCTACCTCTGTGTTGCCGGGCTGATCTTCTTGGCTGGCAGGGCGCTGCGGCAGAGGAAGCAAAAGATTTTTAAAGATCTTTGGGGGTTGGACAGCCTTTGACCCACCCCCCCATTTACCTTGATCATAAACGAAAGGCCGAATATGATCGATGGACAACTGGAACTGACGCTGACCAACGCCCAAGGATGCCATCCGTTGAACCGGCGGCAGCGGCACCTGAGCCGGGCCCGGTGGTGGTTCCAACGCATGCGCCAGGTCGTGGACCGCGCGATTGACTGGCCCCCCGCTCCTCCGGCTCGTCCCGAACAGACTTGGCTTCCCGACGCCTCCCGGCGGGAACACGAAATCTGCGAATAATCAATCACTGGCCCCTGGCGCGGTAGAACCGCAGCGGGAATCCCGGAACGTTGGGGTCGCTGAAGAAGAACGGACCCGAACCCAAAGTCAAGTTAGTCAAACTTGTCCAATTCACCAGGTTGGTGGAGACCTCAACCATCACACTTTGACCGAGGGTGCCGGCGACGTTGAAACCGAACTGGTTTGCCTGGAAACCGAAACTGGCATCGCGGAGGATGGTTGGCGGGGCCAATGGCATTAGCGGCACAGACCGCTCCAGGAACCAGCAGGAGCTGTCGGTGCCCGCAACATAGCCTCGAGCAAGGATCAAGGCGCTGGGGTCCAAGCCCAGCCCGGTCAATTGCCAGCCGTTAGTGAGGCGCTGGACGGCCCCCAGATCGATCCAACCTGTATCCTCGATATAAGTCTGGAAGGTGGGGAGGCTCACCTCCGGGCTGGTGCCCCCCCGGTCCCAGGTAATCGTCGTGCCGTCAAAGGAAAGGAAGTTGATGGCGGGATCGGTCGGAAGCAACCGCCCCACCTGGGAGCGGGATTGGCCGCCCAAGGTGGCGAAAGAGCCGCCGACCACCACGGAGCCATCGGTCTGGAGCGCCAGCGCCGAGAGCGGACCATTGACGCCCGGATTGAACGTGTTGTCCAGCGAGCCGTCCCGGTTAACCCGGCCCAGATTTCTGCGCGGCTGCGGGCCCAGGATGGTGAAACGGCCCCCCACCAGGATTTTTCCGTCGGCCTGCAAAGCCAGGCAATAAACCAGGTCGGTGGCATTGGTTGAGTTGGAGTTGGGATTGAAACTGGCATCCAAACTGCCGTCCGCCTTGAGGCGGCCGATGCACCAACGAGTCTGTCCGTCCAGCACCGTGAAGACACCCCCTGCCACGATGTTGCCATCAGGCTGCAAGGCCAGGCAGTACACCCAACTGCTGGCGGCGGCACTGAAGCCGGTATCAAGTGTGCCGTCCGCGTTGAGCCGGCCAATGTAAGAGCAGGGCTGTCCGCCCAGCCCGGTGAAGACGCCGCCCGCCAGGATCTTGCCATCGGGCTGGACGGCCAGGGCGAACACGGCGTTATTGGGCGCCGGAGAGAAAGCGGTGTCGAGCGTGCCGTCGGAATTAAGGCGCGCCAGGTTGTTGCAGGGTTGCCCGCTGGCCATGCTGAACTGCCCTCCGACGAGGATCTTCCCGTCCGCCTGGATGGACAAGGCCATGACGCTGCCGTTGAGCCCCGGATTGAAGGTGGTATCGAGCGTGGCATCGGTGTTGAGCCGCCCGAGATTGGTGCAGCTCTGGCCTGCCAGAGTCGTGAACTGGCCGCCCACCAGGATCTTGTCGTCAGTTTGCACCGCCAGGGCATTGACGCTGCTGCCGGCCCCTGGACTGAACGAGCTGTCGAGCGAGCCATCAGTGTTGAGCCGCGCAAGGCCCTGTCGCACCTGACCGCTGAGAAACCCGAAGCCGCCCCCGACCAGGAGCTTGCCGTCGGTCTGCTGGGCGATGGCCGACACGGATTTGTCGGCCCCCGGGTTCCAGGAATCAACCACGGCCAGGTTTACGGTGAGGGCAGCAAGGGCGCTGATTGTCTTGCCGAAGTGGTTGGTAATGACCACGTCATAATTGCCTATATCGGTCCTTTGAGCACTGGGCAGGGACAAGGTGGCAGTGGTTGCGCCGGCGATGTTGGTGCCGTTGTCGCGCCACTGGTATTTGAGGGGCGCGGTGCCGGCGACCCCGACGCTAAAGACGGCAGGTTGGCCGGCATTGATCTGGAGACTGACGGGCTGATTGGTGATGAAGGGATCAATTACCGCCAGGTTAGCGGCGGTGCTAATTATCTGACCGTAGGGGCCGGTCACGAGCACCGTGTAGGGCCCGGCATCGCCACCCAGGACGTTGCTCAACGTCAGGGTCGAGGCGCGCGTGCCGGAGAGATTGCCACCTGCCACCAAATTAGTCCCGTACTTGAGCCACTGATAACTAATGGTCGGAGCGCCGAAGGCTGTCACGCTGAACGAAACCGAGGTGCCGGCCGCGTTGGTGCTGCCGACGGGCTGCTTGGTGATATACGGGTCCACGACCGAGAGGTTGGCGACGGCACTGGTGACGGTGCCGAAAGGACTGCTGACCAGGACCGTGTAGGCGCCCGCGTTGGCTCCCGTCAGGTTGGTCAGCGACAGGGTTGGCGTGCGGGAGCCGGAGACGTTGTTGACGCCATCGTTCAGGGGGATGCCCCCCTTGCGCCAGAGATAGGACAAGACCGGGGTGCCCGAGGCCTGCACGGTGAAGGTCGCCGAGGTCCCCGCAAGATTGGTCAAGCCGGTGGGTGAACTGACCACTTTGGGCGGGACTGCATCCGCTTCCACAAACCAGCCCGAACCATTGTCGAGTCCGCCCGGAACAAAACCGCGCGCGCGGAACATCGAATTGGGCGGCACTGTGGCATTAGTCAGAGTCAGAATCCAGCCGCCGTTGGTGCGCGTGCCGGCGCCCAGGTTGGTCCAGTTCAGCCCGTTAGGCGAGACCTCGAAGGTCGTGCGCCAGACTTCCGGGCCGCCGCCTCCTCGAAGCCACGTGAAGCTCGAGCCATCCGAGGAGAGGCTCTGGGTCGGCGAAGCCGGGTTGTTGAGGCGGCCCAGGTAAGCGCGCTGCTGTCCGGCCAGGTTTGTGAAAGTGCCGCCGACGAGGATCTTGCCGTCGTTCTGAATGGCAAGGGCGTCCACGGCGGCGTCCGCGCTCTTGAGGGGAAATTGGTGTCCAGGATGCCCGCTGTCGTCAGACGCCCGATGTAGTCGGAAGTCCGCCCTGCCAGCCTCGTGAAAGATCCGCCCACGACAATACTGCCGTCGGCCTGCAAGACCGCGCTTAGCACCGGAGCATCGGGGCTCGGATTGAAGGCGGCATCGAGGGTGCCGTCGGCATTGAGCCGTCCAAGGCGGTTGCAAGGCTGGCCGCCCAGCACGGTGAAGGAGCCCCCGACCAGGATCTTGCCATCGGCCTGCACCGCCAGCGTGGATACGGGAGGATTCGTGGATACAGGAGAATTGGGACTCGGGGCGAAGGTCGTGTCCAGGGTGCCGTTGGTGTTGAGCCGGCCCAGCCCTATGCAACTCTGCCCGGCCATGATCATGAAACTGCCCCCCACCAGAATCTTGCCGTCGGCCTGCACGGCCAACGCACTGACCGGCAGGTCGGGATCAGGACTAAAGGTTGTGTCCAGCGTGCCGTCGGGATTGAGTCGGCCCAGGCTGCTGCACGGTTGGCCGCTGAGCACCAAAAAACTCCCGCCGCACAGAATCGTGCCGTCGGCCTGCACTGCCAGGCAATTGACGGAGCTATCGGCCGAGGCAAGGAAGTTCGTATCGAAGGTGCCGTCGGGGTTGAGCCGTCCCAGATTGGTGCAGCTCTGGCCGGCCAGGCTGCTGAAGGACCCTCCAACCACAATCTTGCCATCAGGCTGCACGGCGATGCACAGGACCTCGGCATTTGCAGAGCCGCTGAACTTGGGGTCCAGGGTGCCATCGGGGTTTAACCGCGCCAAATAATTGGTCGCTCGCGGGCCGATGCTCGTAAAGTCACCCCCCACCAGGACCATCCCATTGGTTTGGACGGCAAATGCCAGAACGTTGCTGCCGGGTGCCGGATTGAACGAGTCGATGATCTCCAACGGAGTCCACAGCGTCCCGGTAAAGGCAAGGGTGCGGATAGACAGCGCCCCGGCGGCGGTGGTCGCTTCGAGCCGGAAGACATACAAGTCGGCAACATCGGGCGTGAAGGTTGGATTGCGAACATTGGCGGCCGAGAGGGAGGCCACCGAGCCGGAGGGGCGGCGGATGACGCTCCACTGCCAGGCCACGGCGGTTTGCGGGCTGGTGTTGAGTTGGCGCAATTGCCCGACCGGGCCGACAGCCAGGTCAATCGTGGGCACATCCGGGCAGGTGTTCGCGGTGCCGATGCGAATCGTGTTGTTATCGAACTCGGCCACATAGAGGTTGCCGGCGCTGTCCACCGCCACGCCGTATGGCCAGTTGAATTGCGCCGCGCTGCCCGTGCCGTCGGCGTTGCCCGGGCTTCCCGCCAGGCCCGCCAGGGTCGTCACGACCCCGCCCGGCGTCACCTTCCGAATCGTGTCGTTGTACATGTCCGTCACATAGAGGTTGCCCGCGCCGTCAAGCGCCACCCAGGATGGCTGGTTGAACCGCGCCGCGCTGCCCGGGCCGTCGGCGCTGCCCGAGATTCCCGCCCGGCCCGCCAGCGTCGTCACCACCCCGCCCGGCGTCACCTTCCGAATCGTGTCGTTGTCATAGTCGGCCACATACACATTGCCCGCGCTGTCCACCACCACGCCGGTTGGATAGTCGAACTGCGCCGCGCTGCCCGTGCCGTCGGCGCTGCCGAAAACTCCCGCCCGGCCCGCCAGCGTCGTCACCACCCCGCCCGCCGTCACCTTGCGGATCGTGTAGTTGTAGGAGTCGGCCACATACACGTTGCCCGCGCTGTCCACCGCCACGCCGCCTGGCTGGTTGAACCGCGCCGCACTGCCCGTGCCGTCGTTGGTGCCCGAGCTTCCCGCCAAGCCCGCCAGGGTCGTCACCAGCCCGCCCGGCGTCACCTTCCGAATCGTGGAGTTGCCCCAGTCGGCCACATACACGTTGCCCGCGCTGTCCACCGCCGCGCCCGATGGCCCGTTGAACCGCGCCGCGCTGCTCGTGCCGTCGGCGCTGCCCGGGCTTCCCGCCAGACCCGCAAGCGTCGTCACGACCCCGCCCGGCGTCACCTTCCGAACCGTGTCGTCCCCGTAGTCCGGAACATAGACGTTGCCGGCGCTGTCCATCGCCAAGCCGCATGGCTCGTTGAACCGCGCCGCGCTGCCCGTGCCGTCGGCGCTGCCCGGGCTTCCCGCTAGGCCCGCCAGGGTCGTCACCACCCCGCCCGGCGTCACCTTCCGAATCGTGGAGCTGCCCGAGTCGGCCACATACACGTTGCCCGCGCTGTCCACCGCCGCGCCCCATGGCCAGTAGAACCGGGCCGCGCTGCCTGTGCCGTCGGCGCTGCCCGGAATTCCCGCGCGGCCCGCCAGGGTCGTCACCACCCCGCCCGGCGTCACCTTCCGAATCGTGGAGTTGTCAATGTCCACCACATACACGTTGCCGACGCTGTCCGCCGCCACGCCGGATGGGTAGCTGAATTGCGCCGCGCTGCCCGTGCCGTCGGCGCTGCCCGAGGTTCCCGCCAGGCCCGCCAGGGTCGTCACCGCCCCGCCCGGCGTCACCTTCCGAATCGTGTCGTTGTAGGTGTCCGCCACATACACGTTGCCCGCGCTGTCCGCGGCCACGCCGTATGGATAGTTGAACCGCGCCGCGCTGCCGGTGCCGTCGTTGGTGCCAGAGCTCCCGGCCAAGCCCGCCAGGGTCGTCACCAGCCCGCCCGGCGTCACCTTCCGAATCGTGTCGTTCCAGGTGTCCGCCACATACACGTTGCCCGCGCTGTCCACCGCGACGCCGGATGGCCCGTAGAACCTCGCGGCGCTGCCCCAGGCATCGTTGGTGCCAGAGGTTCCTCCCAGGCCCGCCAGGGTCGTCACCACCCCGCCCGGTGTCACCTTCCGAATCGTGTCGTTGCCGGTGTCCGCCACATACACGTTGCCTGCGCTGTCCACCGCCACGGCGGATGGATTGCTGAACCGCGCCGCGCCGCCCGTGCCGTCGGCGCTGCCCGCGCTTCCCGCCAGGCCCGCCAGCGTCGTCACCACCCCGCCCAGCGTCATCTTCCGAATCGTGGAGTTGCCATTGTCCGCCACATACAGGTTGCCCGCGCTGTCCACCGCTACGCCCTCTGGCCAGTTGAACCGGGCGGCGCTGCCCGTGGCGTCAACGGCGCCAGGACTTCCGTCCGGTCCGGCCAGCGTGGTGAAGGTGTATTGCTGGGCTGTGGCGTGAGTCATCGCCGCCATGGCCAGGGCGGCCAGGAGCAGGCCCGCTGATAGATTAGTTGTGATGCGGCTCATAAGTCGGTTGGGGGTTGAGAGTTGCGGGGCGAGGGGCGAGGGCTGGGGGTTGAGGGGCGCTCGCGCGCGGGCGCAGCCAGCCCAAGCAGAAAGGCGGCCAAGGAGGCCCAGGCCAGGTTGAACCGACTGCGGGGCTGCTGATCGAATTTCATGAGTGAGTGTTCCTTTCAAGAATTACGGGTGATGGCACGCAGGCAAACGAGGGACTCCGCCGACGCCGATGAGGCGGGCGATGCGCAAGGCCGCGATAATCTGGGCCGAAAGGGGCGCCATGTCCCTGTAGCTGTCACAGTGCGCTCCTTTTTGCCCTTTTGCGTCGCAGGATGTCAATTAAAATAGAGAATCGATTTGAATTGAGGGCCTGACAATTTGTTGCAATCATGCTCTAAAGCCCAAAACGACCCGACCCCTATGCTGCGCCTCCAGCCGATTCAATCTCACTGTTCCGGCGTCTGGCTCCTGCTCCTAAGCTCCGCCCTGGCCTTGCCGGCGAGCCAGGCCGGCCAACCGCTCGTGCCGATTCCCCCCGCAGCGGAGCTTTTGGCTCAACTGCACCAGGGCCATCCGCGGCTGCTGGCCTCCTCCAACGACTTTGCCGTATTGACGCAGCGCATCGCCGCCGACCCCGCCCTCGAGTCCTGGCGGACGAAGCTGCGGCAACGGGCGCAAGAAATCATCGCCGCCGCCCCCTCGCGCTACGAGATTCCCGACGGCTTGCGGCTCCTGGACACCAGCCGCCGGGTGGTCAACCGGGTCTATGTCCTGGGACTGCTCCACCGCCTCGAGGGCAACCCGGCTTACGCCCAGCGCGCCTGGCAGGAGTTGGATGCTGCCGCGCACTTCCCCGACTGGAACCCGCGTCACTTCCTGGACACGGCCGAGATGACCCACGCCTTTGCCGTCGCCTATGACTGGCTCTATGACTCCTGGACCCCTGAACAGCGCGCCCTCCTGCGCCAAGCCATGGTGGAAAAAGGGCTTAAACCTGCCCTCGGGCTCTATCGCACAGGCGGTTGGTGGACGCAGGCCCGCCATAATTGGAACCAGGTCTGCAATGGGGGCATCGGCATGGGCGCCCTGGCCCTGGCGGAGGTGGAACCGGAGTTGGCCGGCGAAATCCTGGAAGCCGCCCTCAAGTCGCTGCAACTCGCCATGGCGGAGTTCGCCCCTGACGGCGCCTGGAAGGAAGGCCCAGGTTACTGGAACTACGCCACTTCCTACAACGTCCTGTTCCTGGCCGCCCTCCAGACCGCCCTCGGCGCCGATTTCGGGTTGTCCCAAATCAACGGGTTTAGCCAGACGGGCTTGTTCCCGATTTACCTGACCGGCCCTTTGGGACGCACCTTTAACTATGCCGATGGCGGTGACCAGGCCATTCGCGCCCCGCAGATGTTTTGGCTGGCGCGGCGATTCAACCAACCGATCTACGCCTGGTTCGAGCGCCAGGTTGCCTCCCCCGCCGCCCTGGACTTGCTCTGGGGCGCCTCCACTAGCGCCGGGCCTGCTTCCGCCGGACTGCCGCTGGACAAGTACTTCCGCGGCGCCGAGGTTGCCGTCTTCCGCAGCGAGTGGGAAAATCCAAAGGCGTTGTACCTCGGATTCAAGGCCGGCGACAATCAAGCCAATCACAGTCACCTGGACCTGGGCAGCTTCGTCTTCGATGCCCTGGGCGCCCGATGGGCGATGGACCTGGGTGCCGACAATTACAACCTCCCAGGCTATTTCGGCGGCCAGCGCTGGCAGTACTACCGCCTGCGGGCCGAGGGCCAAAACACCCTCGTCCTCAATCCCGGCCCGGGTCCGGACCAGGACCCTGCCGCCGCGGCCCGCCTGATTCGCTTCGAGTCCAAGCCCGCCAAGGCCTTCGCCATCGCCGACCTCACTTCGGCCTATGACAAGAGCGCCCGCAAGGTCTGGCGCGGCATCGCCTTGCTGGAACGCAACCAACTCCTCGTCCAGGACGAGATTCAGGCCGAGCGACCGGCCGACCTCTGGTGGTTCATGCACACGCCCGCCGCTATCGTCATCGAGAACGACGGACGCGCCGCCACCCTGCAGCAGGTGGGCGTCCAACTCCGCGCCGAAATCCTCTCCCCGGCCCGGGCCTCCTTTGAAATCCGCGAGGCCCAGCCCCTGCCCGACTCGCCCCATCCGGACCACCAGGCCAGGAATCAAGAGATTCGCAAGCTGGCCATCCACCTGGCCGGCATCACCGATTGCCGGCTCGCCGTCCGCCTGGTCCCGTTGCCCCGCAAGGACAGCCCCGCCCCGGCACCGCCTAAGATCGCGAGCTTAGCGGAGTGGTGATTACCGAACCGCCTTGTAAAATCGGAAATAATTCTTGCACGAGCCATCACCCCTCTTTCCTTGCGGCCAACAGTGCCTCAACGAGGCCATCCAGGGTGTGATGCCTGGCCTCGATGGCCGGCTTGAGCCCCAGCGCCGCCAGCGTCTTGGAGGTCTCCGGTCCAATGGTGGCGAGCTTCATCTGCGGGAATTTGCGAAGCAGGGCCGGCAAATCGAAGCGGGCGTGGAAATGCTCGACGGTCGAACCGCTGGTGAAGGCCAGCCAATCGGCGCCGTCCTGGCTTAACCTGGCCGCGGCGCCGGTCGGGTCTTCGGTCTCGGGCACGGTCTTATAGCAGGGAATGTCATCGACGATGGCCCCGAGGGCCTCGAGGGCCTCGGGCAATTCCCGGTTGGCCACCTCGGCGCGGAGGAGGCAAATCTTGAGGTTCTCGATGCTCTCGAATTCGGCGAAGGCCTCGGCGATGCTGGCGGCCAGGGCCTGCTCGGGCATCAGGTTGACCTGGAGGTGCAGTTCTTTCAATTTATTCGCCGTGGCGGGGCCGATGGCGGCGATGCGGGCGCCGCCGATGTCGCGCATATCGTGGAACTGTTTGAAAAAGTACTCGAAGAACTTCGCCACGCCGTTGGGGCTCGTAAAGACCAGCCAATCGTAAGAATTGAGCGCGAGGAGGGCGTCGATGATGCCTTCCTTGCGCGTGGGCGGTTCGATGCGGATGGTGGGCGCCTTGAGGACCTCCGCCCCGTGCTCCTGCAAGCGGCGGGTCAACTGGCCGGCCTGCTCGAGGCTGCGCGTGACCACGATTCTCTGCCCGAAAAGCGGCCGCTTCTCGAACCAGTTGAGCTTGTCGCGCAACTTCACCACTTCGCCAATGACGGCGACGGTCGGCGGGCCGATTTGCTCCTGGGCGGCAACTTGGGCGATGGTGCCGAGGGTTCCCGCTATCGAGTGCTGGCGGCCGGTCGTGCCCCATTGGACCATGGCGACGGGCGTGGCGGCCTCCATGCCGTGGGCGACCAACGTCGCCGCAATCTGCCCGATGCGGTCCGTGCCCATCATGATGACTTTGGTGCCGGGCGTCCGGGCCACCTGGGCCGAATCAATGGTGGCTTCCTCTTTGGCCGGGTCCTCGTGTCCCGTAATCAAGGTCAGCCGCGAGCAATGCGCCCGGTGCGTGAGCGGCACGCCCGCGTAGCCGGGCACGGCCACGAAGGAGGAAACCCCCGGCACAACTTCAAAGGCTATCCCCGCATCGGCCAGTTGCTCGGCCTCCTCGCCACCCCGGCCAAAAACATAAGGGTCGCCCCCTTTGAGGCGGACCACGGCGTTGCCGGCGCGCGCCTTGGCAATGAGCAGTTCATTGAGTTCCTTTTGGGCGATGGCCTGGTCTCTGCCCCGTTTGCCGCCGAAGATGATCTCCGCCGACTTCGGAGCCAACCGCAGCAACTCCGGGTTCACCAGCGCGTCGTGGACCACCACGTCCGCCCGGGCGAGCAACTCCGCCCCGCGCAGCGTCAGCAGCCCGGTGTCCCCCGGCCCCGCGCCTACCAGATAGACCCTGCCTCTTGCTTTCATCGTCCGTTACTGTAGATCATTGCTCACTGAAATCCATGAAAACTGTGCGCATTCCCGCTCAAACAAGGCGGCAGGCCGGGATACGGCCCCTCGCCCCAGTCTTGAGACGCTCTGCTGCGTCCATCGCGTCTCTGCGTTTTAATTGCCCGTCCGAAGGCGTCCGCCCGTCCCCATCCAGCCGCCACCGTCCCGTCCCCCACGCTGTCAATTAACCCTGCCCTCGTAGCGGCGTCTCGGCAGAGCGCCGCCATTCCCCGGAACGATCTCCAGCGGCGCTCTGCCGAGACGCCGCTACGCCGACCTTCGCGGGCCCAATGCACGCTCCAAACCGGTCCCGCCCATGGGCAACTCGCAGGCGCTGCCACCCCCTCGTATTCCTCCTTGAACGCCGATCCCCTGCGGGCCTATAACAAGCGGGTTGAACGTTTCCAAATGTGCTCGTGAACGCGGCCTGAATCTGATTGTCTGACCCTGCTATGAACTCAATACGAATCGCTCTGTTTTCGACGCTGGCCTTGTCCGCCTCGGCGGCGCTGGCTCAACTGGCCCCCGGCAACCCCCTGGACGGGCTCGCACGACTCAAGAACTTCGAGACGATGCGCGCCTCCTCCTCGGACCCGGATTGGAAGAACGGCAACGCCGATTCGCGCCCGATCGCCCCCGGCGGGACGCTGAGCGTGGCGGAACTCGAGGGTCCCGGTCAAATCGTGCACATCTGGTTCACGATAGCCCACAGCGACCCCTACTACTCGAGGATGCTCACCTTGAGAATGTATTGGGATGGCGAAGAGCACCCCAGCGTCGAGTGTCCGGTCGGCGATTTCTTCGGCATGGGCCACGGCCTCGACAAGCCGTTCACCTCGCTCCCCATTCGGGTCTCTTCGGACGGACGCGGCCGCAACTGTTACTGGCCGATGCCCTTCCGCAAGCACGCCCGCATCACGGTGACAAACGAGAGCGACAAGCGGTGCGACGCCCTCTACTACTACATCGACTGGCAGAAACACCCGTCGCTGGCAGAGGATGTCGCTTGCTTCCATGCGATGTACCGGCAGGAGTTTCCGTGTGTCATGGGGCGCAACTACCTCCTGGCCGAGATCGAGGGCCGCGGCCATTATGTTGGAACGGTGCAAAGCGTCTGTATGGTCTCCCCGGGCTGGTATGGCGAAGGCGACGATTTCTTTTTCATCGACGGCGAGAAGGAGCCGAGCCTTAGAGGGACCGGCACCGAGGACTATTTTTGCGACGGCTGGGGGTTCCGCGAGCAGTTCGGCCCCTTCTATGGCACGCCCCTGTGGGAAGGCTACGACACCGGAGACCGCGGCACGGCCTACCGGTTCCACATCCCCGACCCCATCGTCTTCAAGAAGTCGCTCCGCGCGGAAATCGAACACAAAGGCTCGCAGACCTTTCCCGACGGCACCGGCGACGGCTTCATCGAGCGCGACGACCTGATGTCCAGCGTGGCCTTTTGGTACCAGGTTGAGCCGCACAAGCCGTGGCCCGCGCTGCCGCCCGGGCCTGAACGTTTGCCCTTCCGCGACCACGTCTTGCTCAAGGGCCATGAGGCCGTGGCCAAGGCACAGCATTCCGACCATCCCATCGAGGTGCAGGCGCTCGGCGGTGTGACCGACGGCAAGCAGCTTTGGTTCAGACCCGCCAACGACCAGGGTTGGGTCGAGGTCTCCTTCCAGACTGAAAAAGCCGAGGCGCCCCAGCTCCTGGGCAAGATGGTCCACTCCTGGGATTACGGAATCTACCGGGTAAAGCTCGACGGCAAGCAGATCGCCCAGCTTGACCTTTATGACCCGAACGTCACGCCGACCGAGCACAAGTGGGGAGTGCATCAGCTCGCCGCCGGGACCCATACCCTGCGCTTTGAATGCGCCGGCAAGTCCCCCAAGTCGGCCGGCTATTACCTGGGTTTCGATGCCCTGGCGGTCCGCGCCCCGGTCTATAGCCGGGCCCCGAGCGTCAACCTCCGCACCTTGCAGAAGCGCAACTGACGCCCGGAGAAATGCCTTTGCCGCCTTCACCGTCCAGCCCCTTGCCCCTGGCCCGCCTGCAGGGCATCACCAAGCGGTTTGGCCGGGCTCGAACACACGTCCTTGCCTGTTTTATCTCTGTTTCTTCCGTTCTGCCGTCGTGAAAGGTATTTTCGCCAGGCCCGGAGCTGTCTTTGCGGTCATTTTCCTGTGGAGGCTGGCCCTGTTGGCTTTCGCGGCCCTGCCGGTGCCATCGAACGATTCCTTTTTCTATGACGGTCCGGTCGTGAACCTCTTGTTGCACGGCAGATACGCCAATCCGGCCCTGGCGCCGGCGTTGCCGATTTCCGGCACTGAGATGTTCTGCGCCTACCCGCCGATGTACCAGGCGGTGTTGTTGGGATGGATGGCGCTGTTCGGCGCCTCGGTCCGTCTCCGCGATGACGCTGCACTTGCTGTTATTTGGCGGCTACATGCTCATGCTGCTGGCTATTTTCCGGCGGTTGAGAGCGCCGGGATGGGCGGCCGCGGTAGGCGGGGCGTTTCTGCTCGTGATTACATTTGACGATCGGCCGGACTCGCTGGCGCACGTATTCGGCATCGCGGCGGTGTACGGCTGGGTTCGGTCGCGACGTGCGGGAGCGGCGCGCGCACCCTGGGCGTGGGCGATGGCGGGATGCGCGATTTTGGGTCTGGCCACGAGCGTGCAGCTCGGCGCCCTCTATTGCCTGTTGCTCTGGATAGGGGTCCTGGCGCAGGGCGATTCTGCGGCAGGGAAAGTTCCCATTTGCCCCTATGGCGGCGATGGTGGCAGTGCCGGCAGGATTGGCGGGATTGGTTGCGTTGGGCTTCCCGCACGTTTGGGCGGGATTCATGGAGCATGCGCGGCAGACACCTTCGCTTACCGGCTGGCGATGGCCGCGCCCGGATGAGATTCTCAAAATCGTTCGCAACGCGCCGGGCATCCTCGCGGCGGCGGCACTGTTGATTTGGCTCTGGCGGTCTGGGGTGAGTTCCAGGGAAAGCCGGGACGGCAAAGGAGGACGCCGGCCCAGGCCGCCATCTCTCCGGCAGCTGGAGGGGGATGCCGCCGGCGACACACTGGCGATTCGGGCTGGTCACCGCCGCGGCCACGCTGGCGGCGCTGGGGATGGTTGGAGGGTCGTTGTTCCTCCTGAGTCCCAACTCGGTTCTGTTTGTCGGGCCGCTTCAGCCGCTGATTGTGGGAGGTTGTCTGGCGTTGCTGGCGGACACGGTATGCAGGGCGCCCCTGGCTGCGCGCTCAGGTCTGGCTCTTCGTCGGGTTGGCGGCCATCGGTTCGATTCGGGCGATTGGATTGACCACTTGGGGCGCGGCCTGCGCGGCGGATGCCGGCTATCCCTCGGCCCTCCGGTGTGTCCGCAGCGAACTGAACGGCTGTGCGCCCGGCAACACCGTCGTGCTCTCTTCAGCCTATCTCTATGAAGCGGCGCGCCACAACGAACTCCGGTGGATTCACTCCGACTGGATGGAACCGGCCCGGCGGCATCGGCCCAGCGCCGATTGGGAAGGACTCCTGGCCCTCAAGCCGGTCCAGGCTCATCCTGACCCAGTTCGATTATTACCGGCGCTACCAACCGCTGCTGGCGCAACTCAAAACGCGGCCCGGCCTGGCTCAACTCCAAATCGTCAATACCGCCAAACTCCCCGCCCCCGATTCCATCCGCCCCCTGCAAAAGGTGCTCCAGCACATCTCCTGGGCGCCGGTGGTAGTGAGGGTTTCGTGGGAGTGATTCGACCTAAATGCGTTTCTCATCCGCATCAATGAAATCGACGAACGTCCGAATGTCGTCCCGATGGGCCAGGCCGGCGTCTTCTTTGCGTTTCTTGAGCCGGGCCTGCATCTGGGCATCGTCCGCCTTGGGGTGGTTCAAGACGCGCTCCCGGTAGGCGGCTTTGACCGACTCGGGTTTCTTGACGTTCTTAAGCACCCAATCGCAGATTTGGCCATCGGTAATCGAGTTGCGGACGACCTCGATGAACTGGCCGGCGTCCACCCCTGCGGTTTCCAGCCACAAACCGTCGAAACCTTTGCAGAGGTTGGGCTGGTAATCGGGATGGAGCTTGCCCGCCAGGTGAAGGCGAGTTTTATCAATGAACCGCGGCAGATGCGACCCAGCCGCACATCACTTCGCGTGGACTTCTCGGATAAATGATTTCGCTCATGCACCCATGATGGGCGCAGGCGCCGGGAGTGTCAATGAGGCCATATTTCATATTGACAAGGAGGGGCAATCAAACGCATGATTGAAACAAGCGATTGATTTATGCACAGAACCGAGTTCACAGCCGAGCCGCATGCGGAGCGAAACGCGAGCCTAACGCGGGAGCGCATTCTGGATGCGGCGGAACGGCTCTTCGCCGAGCACGGGTTGGAAAGGGTTTCCACGCGGGACATTACAGCCCTGGCGGAGGCCAATGTGGGAGCCATCAATTATTACTTCGGCAGCAAGGAGGGTTTGGTGTTTGCCGTCTTCGATCGGCGGCTCACGCCCATCACAGAGGAACGGCTGGCGGCATTGGACGAGGTGGAGAGGGCTGGGGGAAAAGCCGCGCCAAAGGCGGAGGCGGTGCTGACGGCCTATATCCGGCCCGCAGTGGAGCATGCGCTCAATCCCAAATGGGGGAGCACCAGCTTTGCCAAGCTGATGGGACGGTTGGTTGGAGAACCCGGAACAACGACGGTCGAAAGGCTCAAGAAGGCCCATTTCGACCGTTTGGCGCAGCGATATGACGCGGCGCTGCTGCGGGCCATTCCCACGCTCTCCAAAGAGGGACTGGCCTGCGGGAAGACTTTCATAGTGGGTTCGTTGCATTATTTGCTGTTGATGCTCGATCAATCTCTGCCGTGCCTCATCGACCGGACGCCGGACTGCGAGGATTTGGTGAAGCGGCTGGTTCGTTTCGCCGCCGCCGGGTTGCGCGCCGCATGAGCTTTCCCTGGCCAACTACTGCTTCGACTATGCGGCAATCACATGTCACAATTCGCGTTCCGGATGCCGGGGAGAGAGGTCTTGGGGGCGTCCTGTGCCTTCTGCTGACGTTACTGGTGGGTTGCGGGCCGAAGCAAGGCGGGCCGCCGGGGGCGGGAGGACCTGGGGGGCCGGGCGGATTTGGCGGGCCGCCGCCGGAGGTGAGCGTGGTAACCGTGGCGGCGGAGCCATTGACGCTCACCACAGAATTGCCGGGGCGGATTGAGGCGGTGCGTGTGGCGGAGGTGAGGGCCCGGGTGGCGGGCATCCTCTTGAGGCGGCAGTTCGAGGAAGGGGCGGACGTCGAGGCCGGGGACTTGTTGCTCGAGATCGACCCGGCTCCGCTCCGGGCGACATTGAACAGCGCCAAGGCGCTGTTGGCCAAGGCGGAGGCGAACCTGAAGCAGGCGCAGGCCAAGGCGGAGCGTTACAAGGCGCTGGTGGAATTCAACGCCGTGAGCAAGCAGGACTATGACGAGGCGGCGGCGATGGCCTTGCAGGCGGAGGCCGAGGTGCTGGCGGGCAAAGCGGGCGTCGAGACGGCCTCGTTGAACCTGGGCTACGCTACGGTCACCGCACCGATCACCGGTCGGATTGGCAAGGCCAAGGTGACCGAAGGGGCGCTGGTCGGCCAGAACGAGGCGACGCCGCTGGCGACCATCCAGCAGCTCGATCCGATCTATTTCGATTTCACGCAGTCCAGCACGGAAGTGCTGCGGCTGCGGCGGGCGCTGGAGAACGGAAGACTCAAGAGCCTGGCGCCGGGCCAGGCCAAGGTGACCCTGTTGCTGGAGGACGGCACCATCTATCCGCATCCGGCCATGCTGCTCTTTTCGGACATCACGGTGGATCCGACCACGGGGATGATCACCTTGCGGGCCTGTGCGCCCAATCCGGAGCACCTGCTCCTGCCGGGAATGTTCGCGCGCGGCCAACTCGAGCAAGCTGTGGACAGCGCGGCCTTGACCGTCCCGCAGCGGGCCGTCATGCGCGGGCCGGACGGCTCGGCCACCGTCATGGTCGTCAACGCCACGAACACGGTCGAGTTGCGTGTCATCCAGGCCGAAGCGACGCGGGCCGACAAGTGGATCGTCTCCAACGGTCTCAAGTCCGGCGATCGCGTCATCGTCGAGGGTCTGCAAAAGGCCATGCCCGGAAACCCGGTGAGGCCGGTGCCGTTCGAGACCGGGCCGGGCCCGAAGTCCCAGATTCGAAGCACGAACTCCTCTGCCCTTTGATCGCATGGCCAGGTTTTTCATTGACCGCCCGGTATTCGCGTGGGTG
Source organism: uncultured bacterium (assembly GCA_963713735.1). Classification (GTDB taxonomy): domain Bacteria; phylum Verrucomicrobiota; class Verrucomicrobiia; order Limisphaerales; family UBA8199; genus CAVQND01. The sequence goes on along the minus strand of CAVQND010000062.1, from coordinate 18,359 downwards.
ATCTCGCTGCTGATTATGCTGCTGGGCGGGCTGGCGATCACCCAGTTGCCGGTGGCGCAGTATCCGAACATTGCGCCGCCCTCCATCTCAGTCTCGGCCAATTATGCCGGGGCCTCCGCTGAGACGCTGCAGGACTCGGTGACCTCGGTGATCGAGCAGCAGTTGAACGGCATCGATAATCTGCAATACATGTCCTCGAGCAGCAGCGCGGCGGGGCAATCGGAAATCGATCTCTACTTCCGGCCGGGCACCGATCCGGACATTGCGCAGGTGCAGGTGCAGAACAAGGTGCAGTTGGCGACGCCCAGCCTGCCGGCAGTGGTGCAGCAGAACGGAATCGTGGTCGTCAAGACCGCCCGTAATTTCCTGTTGATTTTCACGCTCTCTTCGCCCAGCGGCGCTCTGGACGAGGTGGGGCTGGGCAATTACATCGCCGCCAACGTGCTGGACCCTATTCGCCGTCTGCCGGGAGTCGGGGAAGGGTTCATGTTCGGGACGCAGTATGCGATGCGGATATGGCTCAACCCGGACAAGCTCACCAGTTTCAACCTGACGCCGGCGGACGTTGCCGGCGCTTTGCAGGCCCAGAATATCCAGGTGCCGGTGGGGCAGCTCGGCTCGCGGCCGGCGGTGCCGGATCAGCAGTTCAACGTGACAGTCCAGGGCCGGGGCACGTTGCGCACTGCGGAAGAATTCGGGGCCATACTGTTGCGCGTGAATTCCGATGGCTCTCGGGTGCGGTTGCGGGACGTGGCCAGGGTGGAGCTCGGCGGCCAGGACTACAGCATGCAAGCGCGGGCCAACGGCTATCCCTGCGCAGCCGTGGCGGTGAAACTCTCCGCCACGGCCAACGCCCTGGCCACGGCGCAGGTGGTGCGCGCCAAGGTGGCGGAACTCTCGAGGTTCTTTCCTGCCGGCGTGCGCGCAGACTTTCCCTATGACAGCTCGTTGTTCGTGAAGATTTCGATCCAGGAAGTCATCAGGACGCTGATGCTGGCCATCCTCCTGGTATTCCTGGTGGTCTATCTGTTCTTGCAGAACCTGCGGGCGACGTTGATTCCAACGATTGTGGTGCCGATTGCGCTGCTGGGCACGTTCCTGGCCATGCGCATCTTTGGGTTCTCCATCAACGTGCTCACCCTCTTCGGCATGGTGCTGGCCATAGGACTGCTGGTTGATGATGCCATTGTGGTGGTCGAAAACGTCGAACGAATCATGAGCGAGGAAGGTTTGCCGCCGCGCGAAGCCACGCGAAAAGCCATGCGCCAGATTACCGGCGCCTTGATCGGCATTTCCCTGGTGCTGACGGCGGTCTTCATTCCGATGGCGCTGTTCAGCGGCTCGGTGGGCGGGATTTATCGGCAATTCTCCCTCTCGCTGGTTTCCTCGATGTTGCTCTCGGTCTTCCTGGCCCTGTCGCTGACCCCGGCCCTGTGCGCGACGCTGCTTCAACCGGTTCGACCAGGGCACCATCGCCAGAAGCGCGGCTTTTTCGGGTGGTTCAACCGAGGCTTTGCCGCCAGCGCCGGCGGCTGCCAGGGTCTGGCGGCGGTTGTGTTGAAACACTCTGTTTTGTGCCTGGCCATTTACGGGGCGATACTGGCTGCGGTGGCCCTGCTTTACGCCCGCTTGCCCTCGTCGTTCCTGCCGGAGGAGGACCAGGGTTATGTGATGACCATGGCGCAGTTGCCGGTCGGGGCGACGCAGCAGCGGACGGTGGCGGTGCTCAAGCAGGTCGAGGACTTCTATCTCAAACAACCGGAGATCGAGGACCTGGTGACGGTGGCGGGATTCAGCTTCAACGGACGCGGCCAGAATGCGGCCATAGGATTCATGCGGCTCAAGGACTGGAGCCGGCGACACGGCCTCGATCATAGCGCCCAGGGCTTGGCCGGGCGGGCGTTGGTGGCGTTCATGCCGATCAAGGATGCGATGGTATTTCCGCTCATCCCTCCGCCCATACCCGAGTTGGGCACCGCTTCAGGATTCGATTTCCAATTGCAGGATCAGGGCGGCGCAGGCCATGCCCAATTGATGGAGGCGCGCGACCAGTTGCTCGCCCTGGCAGCCAATGACCCCAATCTGGCCGGCGTGCGCGTGCAAGCCCTGGAAGACGAGGCCCAGCTCAAGCTTGACCTGGACGAAGACAAGGCCTGCGCCTTGGGGGTGTCGCTGGCGGACATCAACACGACCTTGCAGACGTGCTTCGGCTCGCTGTATGTGAACAATTTTGTGAACGGCAACCGCGTGCAGCAGGTGATTCTCCAACTGGACGCCCCGTATCGGATGTTGCCCGAGGACATCGGCCGGGTGTATGTCCGCAACAACAGCGGAGCGATGGTGCCGCTTTCGGCGTTCGTGACCCTGCGCTGGATCTATGGGTCCCCCGCGCTGAATCGATATAACGGGCTGCCTTCGGTGGAAATCGTGGGCACCGCCGCCCCGGGCAAGAGCACCGGCGAGGCCATGCAGGCGATGGAGTCCATCGCCAAACAATTGCCGCACGGCATCGGCTACGAATGGACCGGCCAATCCTACGAAGAGCGATTGTCCGGGTCGCAGGCCCCTGCCTTGTATGGGCTGTCGGTCTTGATTGTGTTCCTGAGCCTGGCGGCGCTTTATGAAAGCTGGTCCATTCCGCTCTCGGTCATCCTGGTGGTGCCGCTGGGAGTGCTGGGCGCGCTGCTGGCAGTCACGCTGCGCGGCCTGCCCAACGACGTTTATTTCAAAGTGGGCCTGCTCACGGTCGTCGGACTCTCGACGAAGAACGCAATCCTGATCATCGAGTTCGCCAAGGAAGCCCAGGCGGCGGGAAAAGGTCTGGTGGAAGCCACGCTCGAGGCCCTGCACTTGCGGTTACGGCCCATCCTGATGACTTCACTGGCCTTTGTGTTTGGGGTGCTGCCGCTGGCTCTGAGCCATGGGGCCGGCTCCGCCAGCCAGCACGCTATCGGCACCGGGGTGGCCGGAGGCATGATCACCGCCACCGTGCTGGCCGTGTTCATGGTGCCGGTCTTCTTTGTGGTCGTGCGCCGCTCGTTCAAAGCCAGGCCGGCCAGGCAAACTCCCGCGGGAGAAACCCAAGGGGCGCCCGGGAGCCGCCAGAACGAGTAGAAGACGAGACAACATGAAACCCATTTCCTTGCTCGTGGCGGCGGTGGTGGCGCTGGCGGGTTGCACCATGGCGCCCCGGTATGAGCGGCCCGCGGCGCCGGCCCCTGCGGCCTGGCCCAAGGGCCCGGCCTATCCCGAGCCCGCCGCGACCCCTGCCGGCCCGGCCGTTGCTGCCGCCGACATCGGCTGGCGCGAGTTCTTCATCGAGCCGCGCCTGGCAAAACTGCTCGAGCTGGCCTTGTCCAACAACCGCGACCTGCGCGTCGCCGTGCTCAACGTCGAGCTCTCCCGGCCCAGTACCGCATCCAGCGCGCGGCTTTGCTGCCGACCGTCAGCGGCAATGCAATGGGCTCTCGCCAACGCATTCCGGCTGGCGTAAGCGGGTTCAACCAGCCGCTCGAATATACCGAGTATGGCGTCAGCGCCGGAGTTATCTCCTATGAACTCGACCTGTTCGGACGGGTGCGCAGCCTCAAGGCCGAGGCGCTCAACCGCTACCTGGCCACCAAGGAGGGGCGCAGGGCCGCCCATATCGCCCTGGTGGCCGAAGTGGCCATTCAATACCTGGCCGAACGGCAGATGGATGAGCAACTGAGCGTGGCCCGGCAGACCTTGAAAGCGGTGGAAGATTCCCATGGCTTGAACAAGAGGAGTTTCGATAACGGCATCGCCTCCGAGTTGGACTTGCGTTCCGCCGAAGCGCAGGTGGAAACCGCCCGAGCCAATGTGGCGGCCCTGACTCTACTCCAGGCCCAAGCGGAGAACGCCCTCGTCCTCCTCGTTGGCTGTCCCCTCCCATCCAATCTTCCTGCTCCCAGGCCGTTGGAAAGCCAAGCCGTCCGCGCGGAAGTCCCCGAAGGTCTGCCCTCGGACCTCCTCCAACGCCGGCCGGACATCGTGCAGGCGGAATATCAACTCCAGGCCGCCAATGCGAACATCGGCGCCGCCCGAGCGGCTTTTTTCCCGCGCATTCTCCTTACGGGCGCAGCGGGCGCCTCGAGCCTCAGGCTGGAGGACCTGTTCACTGGGCCGGCGAAGGCCTGGAATTTTTCGCCTCAGATCACGGTGCCGATCTTCGATGCCGGCAATAACCGCGCCAATCTGGACGCCTCCAAAGTGAGCAAGCTCATCGAGGTGGCCAACTATGAAAAGGCCATTCAAACCGCCTTCCGGGAGGTTGCGGACGCCCTGGCCGCTCGAGCCATGATCGAGCGCCAACTGGCCGCACTCGAGGCCCTGGTCAAAGCCGAGCAGCGCCGCTACGACCTGGCAGAACTCCGCTACCGCCACGGCGTGGACAGCTACCTCAATGTGCTTTCCGCCCAGCAGGATCTCTACAACGCCCAGCAAAACCTCATCCGCTCCCGCGCCGCGCGGCTGTCGAGCCTGGTGACTCTCTATAAAGCCCTGGGCGGCGGCTGGCTCGAACACACGACGGACCGCAAACTGGCCTCCGGCAACGAAACGCAAAGCTGAAAACTCCAACGCATTCCATGATTTTTCCATGAAACTAAAATCGAGCCTGATTATATCGTTAGCCGCTCTGGCAGGACTGACCGCCTGCCGGCGGAGCCACACCACCACGTCGCTGCCGCCGATCAAGGTCACGGTGGCCCGGCCCCAGCAAATGACCCTGACCAATTGGGACCCGTATCCCGGCCACATCGAGGCGGTGGAGGCGGTGGAAGTCCGCGCCCGGGTGACCGGCTACGTGGATTCGATTCATTTCGTAGATGGGACGGAGGTGAAGGCAGGGGACCTGCTGTTCGTGATCGATCCGACGCCCTACCAGGCGGAGCTGGATCGGGCGACGGCGATGAGGCGCCAGGCCGAGACACACCTGGAACTGGCGCGCGATGACCTGGCACGGGCGGAGAAGCTGCGAGGGACCCCGGCAATTTCGGAAGAGGAACTGGACACGCGCGTCAAGGCGGCGCGCGAGGCGGAAGACGCGCTCAAGGGGAGCCGGGCGGCGGAAGAGGCCGCGCAGCTAAACTTGAATTACACGCACATTACTGCGCCGTGGGGGGTCAGATAAGCCGTCGCCTGGTCACCCCGGGCAACCTGGTCCAGGCCAACGGCACGCCCGTGCTGGCGACCATCGTTTCGGTGGCCCCGATCTACTCCTATTTTGACGTGCAGGAGGGGGCCTTTCTGCAATACCGCCTCTGCTTTCAAGCCGGGCCAAGGCGACAAGGCCTCGCTCTCGATGCCTTGCGAGCTGCAAGTTGGGCAACGAAGAAGGCTTTCCGCATCCGGGCCGAGTGGATTATGTTGACAACCAGGTGAACCCTAAGACGGGCACGATCCGCCTGCGGGCGGTGTTTGCCAACGAGGACCGGGCCCTGGTGCCCGGGATGTTCGCCACGGTACGGGTGCCCGCAGGACCGCCCGTCGAGGCACTGGTGGTGCCCGACACGGCGGTCATGGCCGACCAAAACTATAAATTCGTGTACGTGGTAAGCCCGGAAGGAACCGCCGACGTGCGGCCGATCAGGATCGACCGGTCGCATGGGCGGCTGACAATGGTGCTCGAGGGGCTCACGCCACAAGACCGCGTGGTGATTAACGGCCTGGTGATGGTGCGCAGAGGGGCCAAGCTGGACGTGCAACAGGACCGCCCGCCCGCCGCCAAGACCAACACTCCCGCAACCGGTTCGGCCCAGACCCCGCCACGGGCCGGAGCCTGAGCCACCTTATTCGACCCTCGACCCTCGACCTTCGCCCATCGACCTTCTAACGGCGTACCGTAATACCACCCGATGATCTCATGACCTTCTCCCATTTTTTCATTCGCCGGCCCATCTTCGCGGCCGTGCTTTCCATATTCACGGTGTTGCTGGGAGCCATAGGGCTGCTCACGCTGCCTGTGGCCCAGTATCCCGAAATCACGCCGCCGACCATCTTCGTCATGGCCAACTACCCTGGCGCCAACGCCGAGACGATGGCCAACACGGTGGCCACGCCCATCGAGGAGCAGATCAACGGCGTGGAAGATATGTTGTACATGTCGGCCCAGTGCGCGAGCGACGGCTCGATGCGCCTGGCGGTCACCTTCAAGGTCGGCACCAACCCGAACATGGCGCAGGTGCTGGTGCAAAACCGGGTCGACCTGGCCTTGCCGCGTTTGCCGGACGTGGTCCGCCAGCTTGGGGTGACGGTGCGCAAACGGTCCCCCACCATTGCGATGCTTATCAGCCTGGTCTCGCCCACCGGCAAGTACAACGCGGTTTATCTCAGCAACTATGCCTACCTCCATGTCCAGGACGTGCTGCGGCGGCTGCCGGGAGTGGGTGACACCATCATTTTCGGAGCGCGCGATTATGCCATGCGCATCTGGCTGAACCCGGACAAAGTGTCGGCCCGCAATCTCACTGCCGGCGACGTTGCCGCCGCCATTCGCCGACAGAACGTCGAGGTGGCTGCCGGCCAGTTCGGCCAGGCGCCCCAGCCTCCGGACAACCAGTTTCAACTGGCCATTCGGCTCAAAGGCCGGCTCACCACGCCGGAAGAATTCGGGGACATCGTCCTGAAAGCCGATGCCGAGGGCCAGGTGACGCGCCTGCGGGACGTGGCCCGCGTTGAGCTGGACGCCAACGACTACAGCATTGATGCCTTGTTGGACGGCAAACCGGCGGCGGGAGTCGCGATCTTCCAGCAGCCGGGCTCCAACGCCATCGAGACGGCCAACGCCATCGAGCGGACGATGAAAGAACTCAAGAAGGCCTTTCCCGCCGGATTGGATTACCGGGTCGCCTTCGACACCTCGGCCTTCATCCGCGAGTCCATCCGCGCCGTGCTCCATACCTCTGGTCGAGGCCATTCTCCTGGTCGTCTTCGTGGTGGTGCTCTTCCTCCAGAATTGGCGGGCTTCCATCATCCCGCTGGTGGCGGTGCCGGTCTCGCTCATTGGGACGTTCGCCGCCATGGCAGCCCTGGGGTTCTCGATCAACAACCTTTCGCTCTTCGGCCTGGTCCTGGCGATTGGCATTGTGGTGGACGACGCAATTGTCGTGGTCGAGAACGTCGAGCGGCACATTGCGGAGGGGCTCTCGCCGGTTGAAGCAACCAAGAAGGCGATGGAGGAGGTCAGCGGGGCGGTCATCGCGATAGCGCTGGTGTTGAGCGCCGTTTTCATTCCGACGGCCTTTATCCAGGGCATCACGGGCAAGTTCTACCAGCAGTTTGCCCTGACCATTGCGGTCTCGACGCTCATTTCGGCCTTCAACTCCCTCACGCTCAGCCCGGCCCTGGCGGCGCTGTTGCTCCAACCCCATCACGCGCCCAAGGATTTCGTCGGGCGGGTGATTCATGGGTCTGTCGGCTGGCTTTTTGCCGGCTTTAACCGGGTGTTCGATGCCAGCCGCGCGGGCTATGTGGGGGCCTTGCGCCGGTTGTTGCGGCACTGCGGCCTGGGGCTGGCGCTTTACGCGGGCCTGCTGGCCCTGACCTGGTTTGGCTTTGCGCATGTGCCCTCGGGGTTCATTCCCGCCCAGGACAAAGGCAACCTGTTTTGTTACATGCAATTGCCGGACGGCGCCTCGCTCCAGCGCACCCGTGAGGTGAGCCGGAAGGTGGTGGAAATCATCAAAGGCACACCCGGCATCGCGGTGGTGTCTGAATTTGCGGGTTTGTCGCTGGTGAACCTGGGCAACAGCGCCAATGCCTCGAGCATGTTCATCCGCCTGGCGCCCTTCGAGGAACGGGTCAAAGCACGGCTTGACCGGCCCGGCCATCATCAGCGACCTGAGGGGGCGCATTGCCCGGGCGAACATCCAGGAGGCAATGGTGGGTGTCTTCGGCCCGCCGCCCGTTGAACGGCCTCGGAATTCTGGGCGGGTTCAAGCTGCAAGTCGAGGATCGCGGCGCTGCCGGCTACCCGGCCCTGGAAGAGGCGGTCAGAGAGCTGACTGGCGCCGCCAACCGCGACCCGCACATCGTCGGCGCGATTGTCCACCTTCCGCGCCAACGTTCCCCAAATCTATCTGGACGTGGACCGCGCCAAAGCGGAGTCCATGGGCGTGCCTTTGGACGAGGTCTGGGACACTCTCAATATCTATCTCGGCTCTCTCTATGTGAACGATTTCACATTCATGGGCCGCCCCTTCCATGTCACCGCCCAGGCAGACGCCCCCTTCCGCCGCAGCCCCGACAACGTGCTCAATCTCAAGACGCGGAACGTTCGTGGGGAGATGGTCCCCTTGGGCACCCTGGTCCGCGTGCGGGACGTCGTCGCGCCGGTGCTGGCGGGCCATTACAACATGTTCTCGACGGCGGAGATTACCGGCAGCACGCCCCCCGGCACCAGTTCGGGCGAGATGCTGCGCGTCATGGAAGACCTGGCGCAAGAGGTCCTTCCGCCCGGCATGGCCATCGAGTGGACCGAGCTGAGCTACTTGCAGATCCTTGCCGGCAACACGGCCGTCTATATCTTCCCCCTCTGCGTGCTCATGATGTTCCTGGTGTTAGCCGCCCAATACGAAAGCTGGTCGTTGCCGCTGGCCATCATTCTCGTCGTGCCGCTGTGCCTGCTCTTTGCGCTCGGCGGCGTCTGGGCGCGGGGATTGGAGAACAACCTCTTCACGCAGATTGGCCTGGTGGTGCTGATGGGCCTGGCCTGCAAGAACGCCATCCTCATTGTCGAGTTTGCCCGCCAATTGCAGGAGGCCGGCCAGGGACGAGTCGAGGCGGCAGTCGAGGCCTCCCGGCTCCGCTTGCGCCCGATCCTGATGACCTCCCTGGCCTTTACCTTCGGCGTCATTCCCCTGATGCTCTCCCATGGCGCCGGGGCGGAAATGCGTACCACCATCGGCACCGCCGTGTTCTGGGGCATGATCGGCGTGACGCTCTTCGGCATCTTCCTGACGCCGGTGTTCTACGTGGTCATCCGGCGGATGCTGGGGACGAGACACCAAAGGGCCGGCCAGGAAGCCGCCCCTGGAACGGCCCCCGCCGCCACCGCCTTGGGCCTGCTTTTGCTCGGCACCGTCTCGGTCGCGCTGCTCAACGGCTGCGCCGTCGGCCCGAATTACAGGCCGCCGCGCACTTCGGTGAGCGCCGCCTTCGCGAACACCAACCAAACAGCCACCTCGACAAACCAAGTGGCCGTGACCTGGTGGCGCGGCTTCAATGACCCGGAACTCGACCGGTTGGTCGATCTTGCCATCGCCGCCAACCATGACCTCCGCATCGCCACCGCCCGGGTGCGCGAGGCGCGCGCCCTCCGCTCCCAGGCCATCCTGAGCGCACTGCCCATAGTTCACACCAGCGGCAGCTACACCAAATCGGCCGAGAGCGCGGACTCGGTCAAGTTTCCCGTCACGCGCGAGCAGCGCGAGCTCGAGCTGTTTAACACCGGCTTCGATGCCACCTGGGAGATCGACCTGTTCGGCGGCGTGCGCCGCGCTATCCAGGCCGCCTCCGCCGGGGTGGCAGCCACCGAAGAAGCCCGCCGCGACGTCCTGGTGAGCCTCGTCGGCGAGGTGGCGCGCAACTACTTCGAATTGCGCGGCGCGCAGCACGAACTCGACGTGGCGCGCAAGAATGCCGAGAACCAGCGCCAAACCCTCGACCTGACCGAGGCCAGGCTCCGGGCCGGCCGGACCACGGAATTGGACACCGCCCGCGCCCGCGCCCAATGGGAAGCCGCAGAGGCCGGACTGCCGCCCATCGAGGCCGCCATCAAACACGCCCTCCACCGGGCCGGCGTGCTTGTAGGCCGGCAACCCGCCGCCCTGGAAAGCGAGCTGGCCTCCCCTGTCCCGCTGCCGCCGTTCCCGCCCATGCTCTCGATCGGCACGCCGGCCGAGCTGCTGCGTCGGCGCCCTGACATCCGGGCTGCCGAAAGGTCCCTGGCCCTGGCTACGGCACTCGTCGGGGTTGAGACAGCCAATCTGTTCCCCAAAGTCACCTTTAACGGCAAACTGGCCTTCGAGGCCAGCCGACTCTCCGGCCTGGGCAAACCCGGCTCCGACACCTATTCCTTCGGACCGAGCATCACGTGGCCGGCGCTGGACCTGGCCCGGGTGCGGGCCGCCATCAAGGCCGCCAACGCGCGCGCCGAGGCGCAACTGGCCACTTATGAGCGGACCGTTCTGACGGCGCTCGAGGAGACCGAGAATGCGCTGGTGGATTTCGGCCGCCAACAAGCGCAGCGCGACCACCTCGCCGCCTCCGCCCGCTCCTCCGCCCTGGCCGTGACCCTGGCCAACGACCGCTACCGAAGCGGCCTGGTGGATTTCCTGACCGTCCTGGACGCCGAGCGCACCCAATTGGCCGTCGAGGACCAATTGGCCCAAAGCCAAACCCGCACCGCCACAGCCCTGGTCGCCGTCTATAAAGCCCTGGGCGGCGGATGGGAACTTCGAGCGCCAAACCGCCGCCGCCGCGCCGGCCAAGTAGCGCGGATAGAGAACGCGCCTGGGACCTGCTTGAGGCAGGGGGCCGAAGGGGCGTGGCGGCGTCTCGGCAGAGCGCCGCCGGATGGTTCTACAGCCGAAAGCCGCCTGGGTTGAAAATTGCAAATTGCAAATTGAGAATTGACGAGGCGGGCGGAGCGGACGGGACGCGGCCAGCGGGGCGAGAGGTCACAATTGGTTAAAATTGGCCGAATTGGCTGTGTGGGTTCTTTTTGGTCATGCTTCTGGCGCGCCGAGCCGTTTTTATTTTTTTTCCGCACTTTTCCGCACTTTCGCGCCCTTTTGCGCACTCTGGCCCGTTTTGCCGGGTGTTTGTGGTTTGCGGGGTCTGTTCCTCGAGACGGTCGGGGCCGAGGAGTTCCCCGGCCTGGGCGCGGGGTTTGGTTGAAAGCCGGTTGAGCACGGAGCGTCCGTGTGGATCACGATTCATGGGATTTGCTGGTCTGCGGGTTGGCGAAATCTAAGTCGCCAGTGCAAAAAAGCTTGGACAGTCTGACTGGTTCTTTTGGCGGCTGGCGGCGTTGCTCGCTCGTCACAGATCCGGGGGGATATGCTCCTCGCTCGCGCCTTGCCAGCCGCCAAAATCCCGGCGTCATATTGTCCAAGTTATTTTGCACCGGCTCCTAACGGTTCTTGTCGCAGCTTCGGGTCTTGAGCCGTGAAGCCTTGAACCTTGAGTCCAGCGGATTGTGTCGCGTTCATACGCGGGAGTTTTCGCACAATTGGGGGCAGGAGGGCAAATGCTCCATTGGCTGTATTGGCTCTATTGGCTCTTTTTTAACTAGGACATCGCGGCGCAAATTCGTGAGTATCAAAGTCGGTGAAGTAGCCAGTTGAGCGAAGTCCTCTCTTTCAGCCCGCTCCTGCATTTCGCTTGGTTTACTGCAGGGCACTGATTCCCCGACCACCTCTCGCCGATGGGAGGCAAGGAGTTTTTTTGTCGCTATAGGTAGATTATTTTGTTGACATATACTTACCTATACCACACATTGGGCCATATGACAAACTTTTTCCTCGCCCCATGAACCCACTCAATAAAGACGACCTCATCGAAGTCCTGGAAAACACGGCCCTGGCTCAACTCCGCGCCTTGCGCGCCCTCCGCCGCTCGGAGCACCGCAAAACCGCTCCGTCGGCGGAGCCGAAACGTAAGTCTAATATGGATGTAGTATATGACATACTGCTGACGGCCAAGGGGCCCCTCCATATCAACGACATCATCCAGCGCGCCAAAAAAGACTATCAGCGCCCACTCCACCGGGAATCCCTGGTCAGCGCCCTGACCAAAAAGGTCCTGGACCAAAATGCCTTCACCCGCACGGCCCCCAACACCTTCGACCTCTTGAAACGCCCCTCATGAAAACCAACCGGCTGCACCCCCTGCTCTGGCCTTGGGAGGCTGCCGTGCTGGCCGTAGCCGACCGCCGCCCGCCTCACAAACCGGTGCCACCACCGTGAGCGCCAGCCAACCCCATTTACGCGCGCCCTGTTGAACACAGCCTTGGCCCTCTCCTGCCAGGAGAAAGCCGAACTGGAAAGCTTAAGCCGGCGGCTGGCCGCTCCCCGACGTGCCGTCGAACGCGCCCGCATCATCCTTTTGGCCGCCCAAAACACCAGCATCCCCGCCATCGCCACCAGGCTCCAGGTGTGTGCCAACACCGTGCGTAAGTGGATCCGGCGATACACCCCCAAACCCTTGGAGAGCCCGGCCACCGAAAACTCCGGTGCGCAACCTCCGGCGGTTGAGCCCCCGCCCTCCAAGCTGCCCCTCCTGGCCGATGCCCCGCGCTCGGGCCGTCCCGACACCTTCACCGCCCAACAAACCTGTGCCCTCGTCGCCATCGCCTGCGAAAAGCCCCAGGACCATGGACGACCGATCACTCACTGGACTGCCCGTGAGTTGAAGGACCAAGTGGTCCAGCAAGGAATCGTTTCCAGCATCTCCGAGCGGCAGGTCAACCGCATGCTCGCCGCCCTGGACTTGCAGCCTCACCGCAGCCGTTACTGGCTCAACGCCAAGCCCGATCCGCAAAAGGAGGAGAAAATCAGGGTCGTGGGCGCCCGCTATCAGCAAGCCCAGCAAGCCGCCGCACGGGGTGAATTGACCTTCTCGGTGGATGAGATGACCGGCATCCAGGCCCTGGCGCGCATCGCTCCGGACCAGCCCATGAAACCCGGTCAACCGGTGCGGCGCGAGTTTGAGTATGAACGCCATGGCACCCTCTCGCTGCTGGCGGGTTTGGATGTGGCTGGCGGCCAAGTGCAAGCCTACTGTCGGCCCACGCGCAACGAAGCCGACTTTCTGGACTTAATTGACGGCCTGGTGCAGGCCCATCCCCAAGCGGTTGGCTTTACCTTTGTCCTGGACAACCTGAACACCCACCAATCCGAAAGCCTGGCGCGGTATGTGGCGCGCGACGCGGCCATAGCCGAGAGCACCTTGGGCGTCAAGGGCGAGCAAGGGGTCCTCCAGAGTCAAGAAAGCCGCGCCGGCTTCCTGAGTGATCCCACCCATCGGATTCGGTTTTGTTACACCCCGAAACACGCCTCTTGGATGAACCAGATCGAAATCTGGTTTGGCATCCTGGTGCGCAAGGTGATTCGCCGCGGCAACTTCGCCTCCTTGGCCGATCTCCAACAAAAACTGGAGGCCTTTGTGGATTACTTCAACCGCACCATGGCCAAGCCCTTCAAATGGACCTATCAGGGCAAGCCTCTCCAGGGCATTGCCTCTGGCTGACAAAACCGCCATCCCCACGCACCAGCGGCTCCAAAAACGGACTCGCGCCCAAGGTCCACCTTTGAGCGTGACGCTTTCCGGGGCCCTCAAGCCTTCCGGTGGGAATGACCTCTCCAAACGACCTCCATTGCCAGCCACGGCTCCCAATTCCTCGTCTTGACGCGCCGACCTCCTCACGAACTTACGCCGGGCTGTACTAGTGATAGGATCGCGATCACCGACGCTCGTAACACGTGGGCACTGCAAACTTTCCCGCTTTTGGCGCGCCAAGGGTCGGATATGTCTATCCCCCAGGACTGCCTCCGCTACCCCGGTGTTCTGGCGCAGAGCCTGCCGAGTCCACTGCAACACGGCTGGACCCACAATGCGCTTTACTGTGACGGGCACGTTGCCGGCATGAGCATCAATCAGTTGTGGGACATCCTCTATCCCGAGCACCGCCCGCAGTTGGAACAACGATCACCAGCCGCATGTCCCTTGGGATATTCCTTTTGGACCTTAGCGGGACTCGCGGGTAGCCCTGCCTGAAGACGGCAGCCCGCGCGCGGAGGTCCAGGCAGGCGCTATGGTCCAGGGCAGTTGTCTTTGAGCCGGAATGACTCTCGGACCGTACGGGCCGCGGCCGCCAGCGCGACGCTTTAGAGTCCCGCGGTGCCCTCGATTCGGTTGTCCGGAATGTCCAAACTCCAGGCACGGAGCCGGAGGCTCCGTGAACCGGCAGACCAGGAGGTCTGCCCCACAGTTGCGTCGGGACTTGACGAATCGCTCAGGTGCTTTGGGGGTTGTTCGAAAAGCTGCCAGTCAATGACAACGTAATGTTCACAGCCCCGAAACCGAGCCTGCGGCAGGTTGCGGAGCGCGGAAGGTGTGACATTATCATTGACCGACACCTTTCCGCGATCTACGGCCCGACCCGCAGGCGATAGAATTTCTGCGGGAAGCTGCCGGAATAGGGGTCGCTGAAATAGGACGGCGTGGCGGCGAGGGTGTTGGTGGCCACGGAGGTCCAGCTTGCGAGGTTGGTTGAGGTTTCCACAATCACCACCTGCCCGGCGGTCCCGCTGAACTCGAACCCGAAGCGATTGGAACTGAAGCCAAAGCTGGGGTCGTTCACCAGGATCACCGGCGGAGGGCTCGCAGCACTCGGAACTTGAAGGTCGCTCTCCACAAACCATGTAGAACCGTCGTATTGGCCGCCGGTGACATAGCCTCGCGCGCGAATGGTGCCGGTTGCGGAGGGCAGCGACGTGTTCGTCAACTGCCAGCCTCCTGCCTGACCGGCAGGCAGGCCGGCAGTGCGCGCGCCGGCGCCGAGGCTGGCCCAGTCGGTGCCGTTGGTCGAAAAGTCGAAGGTCGTGCGCCAGACTTCCGGGCTGGCGCCGCCCCGCAGCCAAGTGATGGTCGAACCATCGTAACCGAGGCTCTGGGTGGCGGGTTCGGTGTTGTTGAGCCGGCCAATGCAATTGCGGCTCTGCCCGCCCAGCGTGGTGAAGTCGCCCCCCACCAGGATCTTCCCGTCCGACTGGACCGCCAGCGATTGCACACTGCCACCATAAGAGACTGGCCCCGGCCCCGGATTGAAGCCGCTGTCCAGTGTCCCGTCCGCATTCAGCCGGCCAAGGTAGTTGCAAGGCTGCCCGCAGAGGTTGGTGAACCCGCCGCCCACCAGAATCTTCCCGTCCGCCTGCAACGCCAGGCAACGCACGCCACCGTAGGGGCCGCCGCCGACCGGCCCCGGATTGAACCCGGTGTCCAGTGTCCCGTCCGCATTCAGCCGGCCGAGGCAGTTGCAAGGCTGCCCGCCCAGCGTGGTGAAACTGCCGCCCACCAGAATCTTCCCGTCGGCCTGCACCACAAGGGCAGTGACGCCCGGAAAGGCACCCAAGTTTGCCACCGCCCCCGGGTTGAAGCTGCGGTCCAGGCTGCCATCGGCATTGAGCCGGCCAATGTAGTTGCGCGTTTGCCCATCAAGCATGGTGAAAGAGCCGCCCACCAGAATCTCCCCGTCCGCCTGGACCGCCAGCGAATACACGTCATTGTTCGCCCCTGGATTGAACCCGGTGTCGAGCGTCCCGTCGGAGTTCAGCCGCCCCAGGTAGTTGCGTGACTGGCCGCCCAGCGTGGTGAAACAGCCGCCCACCAGGATCTTTCCCTCGGCCTGCGCCGCCAGCGGATAGACACCGCAGTCCGCCCCCAGATTGAAGGCGCTGTCCAGTGTCCCGTCCGCATTCAGCCGGGCAATGTTGTTGCGCGCCTGACCGCCAAGCGTGGTGAACCAGCCCCCCACCACAATCTTCCCATCGACCTGCACTGCCAGACCATTCACTGACGTAACATTGCCTTCAAAAGGTCCCGCATTGAACCCGCTGTCCAGTGTCCCGTCCGCATTCAACCGCCCGACGCAATTGCAGCTCTGCCCGCCCATCGTGGTGAACCAGCCGCCCACCAGAATCTTCCCGTCGGCCTGGACCGCCAGCGAAGAAACGCCATTGTTCGGCCCCGGGTTGAACCCGCTGTCCAGCGTGGCCAGGTTTACCGCCAACAAGGCCACTGCGCTGGCCACACTGCCGTACTGGTTGCTCACCACCACGCTGTAGTCCCCGGCATCGGGGGCTTGGAGATTGGTCAGAGTCAGCGAAGCCCCGGTGCCCCAGGCCAGCGCCACCCCCTCCTTCCACCATTGAAACGCGAAGGGGGCAGTGCCCGCTGCTGTCACACTCAGCGTGGCCGTTTGCCCCGGTTGGGCGAGCTGGCTCACGGGTTGAACGGCGATCGCCGGGTCGATCACCGTGAGTGTCGCCACCGCGCTGGTCGCGCTGCCCAAGCCATTGCTCACCACCACGCTGTAGCCGCCGGCGTCCGCGCCCAGCACGTTCGCCAGCGTCAACACGGCCATCCCTGACCCCGCGACGTTCCCCCCATCAACCAGCGGCGCCCCGTCCTTACGCCATTGGTAGCTCAACGGTGGGGGGCCGGCGGCCAAAACTCTGAACGTTGCGGTCGTGCCGGCGTCATTCGTCCGGCTGCCCGGCTGGGAGAAAAAAACAGACGTAACGGCTACGATATCAATTTCACCGTTACCGCTTCGAACGCCGGACAGTTCAGTGGCAATCGCTATTGCAGATGAGTTGATGAAGGAACCTCCTCCTCCTCCTCCAAATTCTGGGCAGCCACCACCACCGCCGCTGTAGCCGCCGCCGCCACCACCACCCGACGTGCCGCCGTATTGCATCCCTCCCGCTCCGCCGCCGTAGCCCCCGGTGCCCCCGTAGTAAGTAAAGCTAGTGTCGGGGTTGGACCAAACGCCGCCAGCCCCGCCAGCCCCGCCGCTCAAGTAGCTACTGCCGCCCAAACCACCACCGCCGCTGTAGAAGCCGCCGCCGCCGCCGCCCTCACAGGCGCCGCCGCCATTGCCGCCAGTGCCGCCGCTGATGCCGCCGCCGGCGCTGTTAGTGAGGCCACTACCACCGTAGCCATCGCTGCCCCCGCCGCCACCGCCGCCGGCGATGACCAGAGGCATGTTGCCTTTGACAACGAAGCTGCCGCCGCCGCCGCCGCCGCCAGCGCCGCCGCCGCCGGCGCCGCCGACAAGCAGGGTGAGCGTGGTGGTGGTTGGGAAGTAAAATATGGCTTCCATTTCAGCTCCGCGGCCGCCGGCGCTCCCGCCCTGAGCGCCGAAGGCAGTGATGTCGTAAGTGCCTGAGTTTAGAATAATATTCGTCTCCGACCCACTAAACAAGTATTGGTTGCAGCAATTCCGCAAGGTGGGGTGCGCCGCCGCTTTACTTTCGGAGGCCCAGATTTTTGTCGGCGCCGAGCGCTGTCGTGATGGAGGGGCGGCGGGCAGAGCCCGCGCGAGACAACACCTCTCCCGCAGTCCCCGAGTCCTCCTTGTTGCGTCGGCCAGTTTGCAAAGAGCAACACCCCGAAAGCGCTCACCCAGGCGGTCGTCAGCCACAGGCAAACCACAAATCCCAAGGCAAGTCCTCCTCCAAAGCCAGATCCAGGTCATGCGCCAGCTCTTTGAGGCTCACCTGGCCCAACCGGACCAGTTGACTGTGGAGCACCGCGTAGGCGCTAAAGAGGACGAAACCTAGGACTAAAATCAGCATTTGCGCCAACATGGCCACCGGTTCGTGATGGTAGCAATGCTCCAGGTGGTAGAATTGCGTCAGCTCATTGAACGCCTTGTTCTCGATGCCCCAGCGCCGGTGACCGCCCTCATAGACGACCTGGACCGGATAGCCCGCCAAGCCCTCCGATGCCATCCACCACCAGTCGCTGGTCTGGGGTTGATGGGTCATTTTTCCGCCCACCATCTTGTGCTGGATCCACGTCTCCTGCGAGTGGACCACCCGCACTTTGCGGCCGTAGCTCTTGCTGAAGTTCAGGTCTTTGACCTCCCAGAGTTTGACGTGCCGGCCACGGGTTTCGTCGTCAAACTCCAGAGCGGGTTCTTGTCCGGCACTCAGGGCGCGCGCCTCTTGCAAGACCTCCATCCGTTCCTGTTTGAGCACGACGATCCAGGCCCAGCCCAGCTTCTCCACCGCCTTCAAAAAGGGGCCTTGCACATACCAACTGTCAATGGTCACGGCGTTGAAAAAGCGCACGCCGTAAAGCCGGCGAATCCGCCCCAGCAGGCGCAGGCCGGCCTGGGCTTCCTCTTCCCCGGGACCGATAGGCTCCACGTCCACCAGCACGTTGAACTTGGGCCCGTTGATCTGGGCAAAGACATACCGGTGGTAGTATTCGATCACCGTGTGTTTTTGGCCTTGGTTGTCGGTCTCTTGAATCTCCCTCTGGCAGCAGCACGGACAGCAGCGACTGCGACTGTGGAAGTGTTCGTTGGCGTCCAAACTCAGGAGCAGCAGGCCGTTGATTTTACAGCTCTCCAGCGCCTTGTTGGCCTTGAGGTTCTTGTTCACCCCGGCCAGGCCTTGGCGCAAGTCCTCCAGGTAGAAGCGCTCGCTCACATAGTGAAAGGCGTCGTCGCTGATGCGCTCTTGCCAATGGATGAGGTGTTGCCAGCGCCGACGCTTGGTTTGCTTGGAGAGATCCAGGTAACTGCCGACGCGGATGGCCACGCC
>CAVQND010000061.1:0-64046 GCA_963713735.1 uncultured bacterium | reverse complement strand
TCATGGGCGTGGCCATCCGCGTCGGCAGTTACCTGGATCTCTCCAAGCAAACCAAGCGTTGGCGCTGGCAACACCTTATCGATTGGCAAGAGCGCATCAGCGACGACGCCTTTCACTATGTGAGCGATGCTTCTACCTGGAGGACTTGCGCCAAGGCCTGGCCGGGGTGAACAAGAACCTCAAGGCCAACAAGGCGCTGGAGAGCTGTAAAATCAACGGCCTGCTGCTCCTGAGTTTGGACGCCAACGAACACTTCCACAGTCGCAGTCGCTGCTGTCCGTGCTGCTGCCAGAGGGAGATTCAAGAGACCGACGACCAAGGCCAAAAACACACGGTGATCGAATACTACCACCGGTATGTCTTTGCCCAGATCAACGGGCCCAAGTTCAACGTGCTGGTGGACGTGGAGCCTATCGGTCCCGGGGAAGAGGAAGCCCAGGCCGGCCTGCGCCTGCTGGGGCGGATTCGCCGGCTTTACGGCGTGCGCTTTTTCAACGCCGTGACCATTGACAGTTGGTATGTGCAAGGCCCCTTTTTGAAGGCGGTGGAGAAGCTGGGCTGGGCCTGGATTGTCGTGCTCAAACAGGAACGGATGGAGGTCTTGCAAGAGGCGCGCGCCCTGAGTGCCGGACAAGAACCCGCTCTGGAGTTTGACGACGAAACCCGTGGCCGGCACGTCAAACTCTGGGAGGTCAAAGACCTGAACTTCAGCAAGAGCTACGGCCGCAAAGTGCGGGTGGTCCACTCGCAGGAGACGTGGATCCAGCACAAGATGGTGGGCGGAAAAATGACCCATCAACCCCAGACCAGCGACTGGTGGTGGATGGCATCGGAGGGCTTGGCGGGCTATCCGGTCCAGGTCGTCTATGAGGGCGGTCACCGGCGCTGGGGCATCGAGAACAAGGCGTTCAATGAGCTGACGCAATTCTACCACCTGGAGCATTGCTACCATCACGAACCGGTGGCCATGTTGGCGCAAATGCTGATTTTAGTCCGAGGTTTCGTCCTCTTTAGCGCCTACGCGGTGCTCCACAGTCAACTGGTCCGGTTGGGCCAGGTGAGCCTCAAAGAGCTGGCGCATGACCTGGATTTGGCTTTGGAGGAGGACTTGCCTTGGGATTTGTGGTTTGCCTGTGGCTGACGACCGCCTGGGCGAGCGCTTTCGGGGTGTTGCTCTTTGCAAACTGGCCGACGCAACAAGGAGGACTCGGGGACTGCGGGAGAGGTGTTGTCTCGCGCGGCTCTGCCCGCCGCCCCTCCATCACGACAGCGCCGGCGCCGACAAAAATCTGGGCCTCCGAAAGTAAAGCGGCGGCGCACCCCACCTTGCGGAATTGCTGCATCAAAGTGCAAAAGGTGGAGCGGCCAACCAATCGCTCCTACTATCTGAACTTGCCGGTGGTCCTGGCGGAGGCGCTGGAGATCAAAAAAGGGGAAGAAATGAAGTGGCTAATCGAAGACAAAAACGTGCTGCTCCTGTGTCGGACACAGAAAAGGCCGCCGCGTCAACTGCGCGCCAAACCTTAGCCTGACGCGAATGGGCCCTGCCGCGCTGTGAAACATCCGGGCTGAGGGGTCGGTTCCTGGTTTCGCTAAGTGGCGCATCGGCTCACTTTCTTGCCCTTTCCTCGGCATTCCTCTCCTTCGGGGAGAGGGGGAATCGCCGTCAGTCGGCCGACGCATTCAGCAGTGTGGGAATGGTCGAGGGTTGCCCCCTTCGCCTCGCAACAGTTGCCTTGCCCATTTCTACCGCGTGCCCGCCAGGTCCTCGGCGGCCTCACCCCGAGCGGCGGGTTGCGAATGTTGGGTGAGCGCCTGTTCGGCGCGACACCCGATGATGCGGCCATCGGCCAGGCGCACCAGGCGGATTGGGTTAATTAATTCATCGGACGGCATCCAATCCGGTTCCAGGTGCACGGTGGTGGTTTGCCCCGCCCTGATCACCAGCGGCACCACGACCGTCATGGTCCCCACGCCAGGTCCTTCGGCTTCCGCCTCGACGGTGTAAGACCCTGGGGAAGACTCACCAGGGCCGGGTCCTCGTCGTTCATGCTGCGGGCGTTGGGCACCTGCCGCAAGACCTCGCCGCCCGCGTTGAACAGCGTGAAGCCGCTATGGGCCGGCGCGTAGAGAAACTCGTTCTTGCCGAAATCATTGTTCCAGCGCCATTCCTCCATGTTCAGATCGACATCCGCCCTCGCGCGGGCGCTATAGACCTGCAGCGAACCGTCCTCCGTGGCTTCCGAGGGCGACCCGTGACAAGGGCCGATGCGCTCCTGGACCGCAACTTTAGTGGCCGACGCACAACCGGCCAGCCAGATCACCATAGCGCTCATTCCGACTGCATTTGCATACTTCATAGTTTTGTCCTCTCATTTATTGCTGTCTCTACACCAATAATTGGTCATGCCTCACTCTATCACGCTCAGCCCGGGGATTCAACTGGCCTTTGACACAGGCCGATGCTGCCCCAGGGCCAGCGACAGAGTCGCCGAAACGGGCCCCGTTCCCTGACTGTAGGAGACGACGTAAGGAGTCTCTGATCAATGGCTTCCGATGGGACCAGGCCTTCGCTGTGCTCCAAACTCAATTAGAGACTCCTTACGTCGTCTCCTACAATGGTTTGCGGAGGACTTTGTCACTGGCCCTGATGCGGGCCTGGCGTTGGGGGGAGGCGCGTGGCTTTTCATGAATGGGCTGGAAAGCGGCCGGGCTTTGGGGGTATATCCACGGCCGTGGATACCAGCTAAACGAACGACATGAGCCATCGCCTCGATTTCATCCTGTTTGCGCTTTACCTGGTGTTTAACCTGGCGCTGGGCCTGGGGGTGGCGCGCCGGAAAACGGCCGACACGCGGGGCTATTTCCTGGCCGGAGAGGGGTTGCCCTGGTACGCGATTGGCGGGTCGATCATCGCCGCAAACATCAGCACCGAGCATTTCATCGGCATGATCGGCGTGGCCTACGCAGTCGGGTTTGTGGTGGCGCAATGGGAGTGGGGCAACTGGTTCACCTTTTCGGCGCTGATTTGGATTTTTCTTCCCTACTACATTCGGGGCGGGCTCTACACGATGCCGGAGTTCCTGGAGCGGCGCTACAACCCGGCCTGCCGCTATCTGTTCGCCGTCTGTTCGCTGGTCCTGTGGATCATCGCCCAGATGGCGGTGGTCATGCTGGCTGGGGGCAAAGCCATGAAAGGGATGTTCGGCCTCGATGAAAGCATCACCATCCTCTGCCTGGCGCTGCTGGCGGGCAGCTACACCATTTATGGGGGCTCAGGTCGGTTGCCTGGACCGATTTCCTCCAGTTCGTCGTGATGATGCTCGGCGGGCTGGTCGTCACGGTCATCGGCCTGTTCAAAGCCGGGGGGCTCCACGAGCTCATGCATTTCGCCGCCGGAAAAATTCAAGATCATCTATCCGATCACCGACAAGGACTATCCCTGGTTTGGCGTCTGGAGCCTGTTTATCTCGATCGGCATTTGGTACAACTGCACCAACCAGTTCATTGTCCAGCGTTGTCTGGGCGCGCGCAGCGAATGGGATGCGCGCATGGGGGTGGTGTTTGCCGGGTTCATGAAAATCCTCTTGCCGCTGCTGGTGGTCATCCCCGGCATCGTGGCCTTCAAGCTGTATCCCGGGCTGGCGACAAAGACCAGGCCTTTCCGACACTGGTGCGCGAACTGGTGCCCGTCGGGCTTAAGCGGCATCGTGATGGCCGGCCTGGCCAGCGGCATGTTATCGCACATCAGTTCGGTGCTCAACTCGTGCAGCACCGTGTTCACCATGGACCTCTACAAGCCGTTTCTGGGCCGGGGCAAATCCGAGGCGCACCTGGTTGGCGTCGGGCGCCTGAGCGCCTTTGGCATCCTGGCTCTGGCCACCGTGCTGGCGCTCTGGTTTACGCGACGGAAGCTCGGGGTCTTCGATCTAATCCAGAATGTGGGCGCCTGGGTGGCGGCGCCGATTGCGGCCGTTTTCCTGCTGGGCGTCCTCTGGCGCCGCACCACCGCCGCCGCCGCAACCTTCGTGCTCCTCTTTGCGTTTCCTTACACTGTTTTCGTCGAGTATTACCTCTTCAAATACGTCTCCTGGCTGGTGCCCTTTGATAACTGGCTCAACCGCACTTTTCTTGTCTGGCTCAGCTCGATGTTTCTGCTGGTGGTCGTGTCGCTCCTTACGACCCCGCCCAGCGCCGAGAAAATCAAAGGAATCATCTGGTCCTGGCGGCTGGCCAGGCTGCCGGAAACGGAGCGCGAGCGCAACCGTGGGGTCCGCAACCTGTTCTTGTGGTGGTGCATTTTTATCGCTTCTTATGGCCGCGCTGTATGCTTACATGACCTGGTTCCAATTCTGGGGGCCCGGCCGCAGCGGGGGCAAGCTTTGAACTCCGGAATGTCCGCTTATGAATCCAAGATTATCGCTCGCTCACATCCTCGGCCCTCAGGGGCCGGCCATCTCCGGCCGCGATGCGCGCCGGACTGCGGTTCCTCGAGGGCCAGGACACCCGCCAGTTGCTGGCCCGCGCCGGCCAAACGATCCCCGGAATCCCGAGCTGCGCGCCGATCAACAAATCCGCGCTCCAGGATTCCTATGGCGGCAGCCAAAAGGAGCCCAGCGACGATTTTTCCTGGTGGGCCGCGGCTTGTTTTATCTGACTGAACAACGCCGGCTCTTCCTGGACTGCACCTCGGGCCATTACCAGATGCTCTGGGGCTACAATCACCCGGAGCTTTGCCAGGCCGTCGCGGACGCGAGCCGCGCGGGGGTGACCTGGGACAACCATTCCAATATCCCACAGGCTCCCCTGAAACGATTGGCGCACCGCCTGGTCGAGGTGGGCAATGCGCCCGGCGAAAAAGACCCGCTCGACACCGTCCTTTTGGGGGTGTGCACCGGGTCGGTTGCCTGTGCGGCGGCGCTGAAAATCCAGCTCAAGGTCTTTGAACGCGAGCACGGCAAAGAGGCTGCGCCGGTCATGGTCGTGCTGGAGGGCAACTACCACGGCACGGATATGGTTGCCCAATTTATGCGGGGGATGTGGCCCGGCATGGCGCCGCGCCTCGAGGTGGCTCTGCTTGAACCAAACGAGCCGGAGGCCCTAGCCAGGGCCTTCCGCAGGCACGGTTCCCGCATCGCCGGCTTCTGGGCCGAGCCTATCATGATGAACCGCGAGGCCATCGCCCTGGAACCGGATTACCTTCGCCTGGCCCAGCGGCTTTGCCGCGAATCGGGCGCGCTGATGTGCATCGACGAAATCCAGACGGGCTTTTGGCTGCCGGAGCTTTTCGAGTATCGGCGGCTGGGTCTCGAGCCGGACTTGGTGGTGCTGGGCAAAGGCATGACCGCCGGCTATCATCCCCTGTCCGGGGTCCTGCTGCGCCAGCGGCATGACCTGCTGGAACAATATGACGCTATCAGCACCAACGGTTCGGCAGCCATGCCCGCCTTTGTGGCGCTCTGCTCCCTGGAACTGATCGACCAACAGGCGGAGCGCATCCGTGAAGCCGGGCAGCGTATTCACCAGGGGTTCGAGTCTTTGGCCGCAGAATTCCCCGGGCCGCTCCTCTCCGCCCAGGGCCGGGGTCACCTGACCGGGCTGAAATTCCGCCAGGTGGAAGAGGCCAAACAGTTTCATCGCCGGCTGTTGGAAGCCGGGTTGTGGACCCGCGTCCACGCCTATCACCAAGGCCATAGCACGGTCCTGACCAAGCTCGGCCTGCTGGCTGACGATACGGTCGTGGATTTCGTCCTCGAGAGCTTTCGCAAACTCCTCAAGCGCGAGGGGCACAAAGCCGGCCACATGCAAAAGGGGACCTGATGAACACCGCGCAACGTCCCAGAATCGGGCTGCTGGCCCTCACCCTGGATTTGTACGAAACGCTCGCTCCGGCCCTGCGCGCCTCGCGCGAGGCCTGGGTGCGCGAGCGCTCTGCTTCCCAGGCTAAAGCCGCTGGGCGAGCTGCTTTTCAAAACGGCGGTCTGCCGGCGCGAAGAACTCGAGGGCCTGGTGGCGGAATATGAAGCGGCTGGGGCCGATGCGCTGCTGGTTCTGTTGCTTACCTATTCCCCCAGCCAGCTCGCCTTGCCGGCCCTGCAGCGCGCCCGGGTGCCGATCGTCATCTGGAACACTCAGGAGCTGGTGGCCGTGGACCGGACGTTCACCCTTGCCGCCATGCTCGACAGTCATGGCGTGCATGGCACCCAAGACCTCGCCAATGTGCTCCTCCGAGCACGCGTTCCGTTTCACTATGTTACCAGCCACCCCAACGAGAAATCCGGCCTCGCGGAATTAGGAGACTTTTTCGCCGCCGCGGCGGCGGCACGACACTTGCGCCAGACTCGTATCGGCCTGCTCGGCTACCCCTTCCCAGGCATGGGCGATTTCGCCCTCGATACGACTCATCTGGCTTCGACCCTGGGCTGCTCCTGGACACATCTGAGCGTCGAGGACTACGTCAACCGCTCCCAAGCCGCCAATGCCTCAGAAGTCATGGAGTTGGCAGAGACCTATCGTCTGGCCTATGAGGTGGCCTCCGACCTCACCCAATCTGACCTGGAAGTCACTGCGCGCGCGGAGTTGGCCCTTCGCGGCATGGTCTCCGCTCAGCGGTTGGATGCATTAACCTACCAGTTCCTGGCGTTTGGCGACGACGAGCGCGCTTCAACCCTGCCTTTTGTCGCGGCCAGCCGCCTGATGGCCGAGGGTGTTGGCTTCGGCGGCGAAGGCGACCTCATCGCCGCCGCCGCGACCGCCTTCTTCAACCGCTTACAGCCGCCGGCCAGCTTTTCCGAGATCTTCACCATCGATTTTGCCGGCAATAGCCTCTTCATGAGTCACATGGGTGAGGCCAATGTCGCCATGGCCCGTCGCGACCGCAAGATTCCGCTCGTCGCCCGCCCGACTCAAATTACCCGCACCCGCGACCGTCAGCTTGCGCTGGTGACCAGTTTTGAGCCCGGCCGGCGACGTTCATGGCTCTGACACAACGGCCCGGGGCAAATGGCGAATCATCGCCGCCCCGGCCCGGATTGCCGATTATGGTCCGCTGCCCGGCTTTTGCGTTCCGCATTTCAAACTGGAGCCGGCGGGCGACGTGCGCGAGTTTCTCACCGCATACGCCCTGGCCGGCGGCCCGCATCACAACGCGGTCTGTTTCGGCAACGCGCTTAGGCGCTTGCGCCTGGCGGCGCCCATGCTCGGCGCGGATTACGTTCAACTTTAGTCTATGCTTCTGGGCCTCGATCTCGGCACGACCAACGTAAAGGCGCTGGTCACGGACGCGCAGGGCCGGCCCGTTTCCCGCGGTTCCTGCCCGGTCCAATTGTTTCGCCTGCGCGACGGGGGTGTGGAACAGGACATAGAAGACATCTGGCGGGCTACTCTGACTGCCATCGGTGCGGCATTGCAAACCGTCAAGGCCTCCGACATCCAAGCCATTGGGGTCTCGAGCCAGGGCGGCGCGATGCAAGTGATCCGTCCCGACGGTCAACCGGTCGGGCGGGTGATTAGCTGGTTGGACCAGCGCGGCCGGCCTTTCGATGACGCCCTGAACGCCGAGTTGGGGCGGGCGTGGTTTGTGGAGCGAATTGTCCACGGCGGTTCCTGGCTTTGCATCGGTCAGGTGCTGCGCCTCCGCCAGGAACATCCTGGGACGGTTGGACCGCCGAATCGAATCGGCTTCGTCGGGGATGTCATCCTGGGCCGATTGTGCGGACGATGCGCACAGGATGGCACTTCGGCTGCCTTGACGCTTTTTTACAATCCGCGAAGCCGCACCTACGATGCGGATTTGTTGAAGCGGTTGGACCTGCACGTTAGCCAGTTTCCTGCGCTGTTGCCGGCCGGCGAGGCTGCGGGCGGGCTTCGGCCGGAGTTGGCGAAAGCCACGGGCCTGCGCGCGGGAATTCCGGTTTCTCCGGCGGTTCACGACCAGTACGCCTCCGCCCTGGGCACCGGCGCCGTGCGCTCCGGAACCCTGATGGTGGGCAGCGGCACGGCTTGGGTTCTGCTGGCCGTGGGCGACCGGTTGCCGGTCCCGGTCAACCATGAGAGCTTGATTTGCCACCACCTCATTGCCGGGCTCTGGGGACAAATTCTCTCGATGGTCAACGGCGGTTCGGCCCTCACGTGGGCGCTGGAAATGACGGGCCTGACAGGCCGGGATAGGGCCGGGCTCGACGACTTGCTGGGCGCTTCACCACCCGGCAGTGACGGGGTCTGGTTCTGGCCTTTCATGACTCCCTTCGGCGCCTCCGGACTTGCCCCCGGCGCCCGAGGCCGGTTGGCCGGACTCCAACTGTCCCACCGGCCGGCTCACGTCCTCCGCGCCGTCGTCGAGGGGTTGGCTTACGAGCTGAATCGCCACCTGGATTTTTTACGGCATACCGGCCAGCCACTCGATGAGCTCGTGCTGGGGGGCGGCGCGGCTGCCAGTGGGGTGACGCCGCAGATCCTGGCTGATGTCACCGGCCTGCCGCTGCGTTGTTTCGCCGCCAGTGAGGCCAGCCTGGTTGGCGCCGCTATCCTCGCTCGGGGGTTATTGGAGCCGGCTCAATCACTGGCCAATTTGGCCCAAGCCATGAGGCCCGCCTCCCGCTCGGTGCTGCCGGGCGAAAACGCACCTTTCTACCAGGAGCAATATCGCCAATACCTCGCGGCTTTGCCCCTGCCTCAACCATGCACGACATGAATCAGCCCCTTTACTTTGTCTGG
Organism: uncultured bacterium; assembly: GCA_963713735.1. Lineage (GTDB taxonomy): Bacteria > Verrucomicrobiota > Verrucomicrobiia > Limisphaerales > UBA8199 > CAVQND01. Next base: position 55,331 of record CAVQND010000061.1, on the reverse strand, counting down.
AACTACACCGACGTCGACCGCGCCTTCTGGGAGCAGCACCTGGAAGGATGGGTTCCCCGCCGTCTGATCGATGCCCATACTCATGTCGCCCGTCCCGCCCACCGCCTGGTTCCTATGACCGAGACGATGCGCAAACAATACTGGGTCAATGAACTGTCCGAACCGCTGGAGGCTCCCGACGCGGAACGTTGCTATCGCACGGTCTTTCCAAACCGGGAGTTGAGCTGTGTGGCTTTTGGCATGCCGGACTTGGATTTCGATGTTGACGCCGGCAATTCCTATCTCCAGGAGCAATGTCCCCGGCGCGGTTGGCACAGTCTGGCGGTGATTCAGCCGCAATGGTCCCAGGACAAGATTGCTGCTCTGCTCGAGGCCCCGGGTGTGATTGGGGTCAAGCCCTATTACGCTTTGATGGGCCTGAACCGCCAGACTCGCGATGCCCACCTTGAAGCCGGCATCTTCGATTTCCTGCCGCATCACGTCCTGGAAGTGGTGAACGACCGCTGCGGCTGGGTTACCCTGCACGTCCCCAAAGCCGCGCGGCTTGGCCACCCGGACAATATTCGCCAGGTGCGCGAGATTCGGCGTCGCTATCCGCAGATCGCCCTCGTGATAGCCCATCTGGGACGCTGCTACACCGAGCCTCACGCCTTGGAAGCGTTGCCCCAATTTGCCGATGACCCGGGTTTGTTCTTCGATACCTCCGCCGTCTTGAATCCCGCCTGCCATCGGGTGGCCCTCCGGCACCTCGGACCGCATCGGGTCATTTATGGCTCGGATAACCCCATCCTCTACATGCGCGGACGCCGCCAATACCGGGAGCGGAGTTATTTTAACCGGACCAGTTATCCGTTCTATTTCAACCAGGAACGAGAAAGCCCGGAGGTCGAAGCTCAGTACACCCTGTTCATGTACGAGGATCTCCGCGGCCTCAAGCGAGCCTGCGAAGACCTGGGGCTGGGCGGCCGCAAAGAAATCGAGTGCATTTTTCATGACAACGCGGCGCGCTTGATCGAGCGAGTTCTGGCGCGCAAAACCAGGCGAATATTGCCTCCAAATCAATGAAATCAGTCAAGTTCGGCATCCTCGGCTGCGGCCTGATGGGCCGCGAGTTCGCCAGCGCTGCCGCCCGCTGGTGTCACCTGTTGAACCCGGTGGCGCGGCCGGAGTTAGTGGCCGTGTGCAACCGGAGCGCCGCCCCATTCCAGTGGTTGCGCGCGCATTTCCCCGGCCTCCGCCAGTTCACCCACAGCTACCTTGATTTGCTGGCCAATCCGGAGGTGGAGGCGGTTTACATGGCCTTGCCGCATCACCTCCACCGGGAGGTCTGTTGCGCCGCCATTGCTGCCGGTAAACATTTGATGGCCGAAAAACCGCTGGGCCTCGACCTGCCCGCCAACCGCGCCATCCAGGAAGCCGCCGCGCGCCATCCTCAGGTTGTGGTTCGTTGCGCCGCCCAATTTGTCTTTTTTCCGGCCGTGCAACGCATCGGCCAGGCCCTCGAGCGCGAAGCCTTCGGCCGCCTCATCGAGGTGAATGCCGGCTTCCTCCATTCCAGCGATCTGGACCCGAATAAACCGATCAACTGGAAACGCATTGTCGAACTCAACGGCGAGTACGGCGTGATGGGGGATCTTGGCCTGCACGTCTGCGCGCTGCCCTTCCGTGCCGGATGGCTTCCGCGAAACGTCCGGGCCGTCCTCTCGGACATCGTAAAGGAACGGCCCGATGGCAAAGGCGGGCGCGTCCCATGCCGAACCTGGGACAACGCGACGCTCCTTTGCGAAGCCACCAACCCTGGCAGCGGCGAGCCCTTCCCCATGACGCTGAAGTTCCAGCGCATCTCCCCCGGCCAAAAGAACACCTGGTATCTCGAGGTCCTCGGGACCAAGGCCTCCGCGCGGTTTTCCACGCGCAACCCCAAGGGCCTGGAATGGCTCGACTACACTGGCGGGGAGCAGATTTGGGGTTGCGTCGAAACGGGCCACGAAACGGCCTATCCGACCATCACGGGCCCGAATTTTGAATTTGGATTCCCGGACGCCATTTTGCAGATGTGGGCGGCCTTTCTCCATGAATTGGCCACCGGCACGCCGCCCAGACGCTTCGCGGGTTGCGCCACCTTGCCGGAAGTGGCGCTGAGTCACCGGCTCTTTACCGCCGCCCTGGCCTCACAACAAAATCAAACCGTAGAAAACCTCTGAACCTTCAACCGAACATCCCTCTGAAAGACCTCGGTTATGACTCCCTTGGAACGTATGCGTTGCGCGGCCCGGCGACAGCCGGTTGACCGGGTTCCGGTTGCGCCCTACCTGGGCAACCACGGCGCGCGCGCCGCCGGCGTGCCCCTCGGCCAGTATTGCCGGTCGGGGCGCGTCATGGCCCAGGCGCAGTTCGACGCCTGGCGGATTTACGGGCAGGACGCCGTGGTTGCCCAGTCGGACAACTACTACATCGCAGAGGGCTTCGGAGTGGAAGTCGAGCATTACGAAGATGCCACTCCAACCTTGAAGACCCCGGCGGTGCGCGAACTGGCCGACATCGACCGGCTTCGTGTCCCTGATCCTCGGAAGGATGGCCGCATGCCCGTGTACTTGGAGGCGATTCAACGGCTCGCCGAAATGACGCGCGGTGAAGTGGCGGTGCGCGCCCCGGGAACAGGGCCGTTCTCACTGGCCGGGCACCTGATGGGCATAGAGAACTTCTTGCTCGAGTTGGCCCTGGCGGACCGGGAACCCGGCGGAAGGGGCGAACTTTCCCTGAAGCGTCTCCTGAACTTGACCACCGACGCGCTCATCGCTTTCGCCGCGGCTTGCCTCGAGGCTGGCGCCCATCTCGTTCAAGCCGGCGATTCTTTGGCGTCCCTCGACATGATTTCACCTGCGGCCTACCGCAAATGGGCCTGGCCCGCCGAGCGCCGGTTCTTCACCGCCCTCAACCCCTTGGCCGAGCGCCAGGGGGCGGCGACGCTGCTTCACATTTGCGGCAACATGACTCCCGTCCTGGAATCCATGGCCGATACGGGCGCGGCATATCCTGGAATTGGATCACAAGGTCAGCCTCAAAGCGGCCAAGGCACGCGTCGGCAACCGGGTTTGCCTGATGGGCAATCTCGACCCGGTGGAATTGTTATGGCGGGGCACTCCCGCGGCCGTGGCGCGGGCCGCGCAACAGGCCATTGCGGACGCCGCCCCGCAGGGCGGTTTCATTCTGGGTTCCGGCTGCGAGGTGCCCGTCGCCGCCCCGAGGGAAAACGTGATGGCCCTCATCCAGGCGGCTGCCTCCACCGGGCAGAAAACCAATTTGACGTGAAGACCCCGGCCGGCCAGTTGGAAGAGGCGGGGGCTGGCTGTCGAACACTCCTCCATCGCTGGATTCGGATTCGTCGACCGACTGACGAGGATTCTCCCTCTCCCCGAGGGAGAGGGCCGGGGTGAGGGGAAACGCCACGCTCCAAATGCAGCAGGTGCTCAAAAACAGACCTGCCTGTTCCGCTTCACGCTTTTCTGGGAGAAAAGTATCTTGATAATCAAGGAGGTTCGACAAAGGCGTATCAAGATAGTCGAGGAAGCTGGTGGCTTGGGTAAGGGGCGGAGAGGCGGATGCTGCGCGGCACACCCCTGCGGCGGGGCGAGAGGCCGTTTTGGCGAAGGGATGGGGCTCAGAACAGGAAGGCCTCTTCGCGGCGGTCCGGTGGCAGGCGCAAACGCATTTGTGGCGAACGCCGGGCGCGTTTGATGGATAGCTCCAAGACCAGCATAGCCTGATCGAGGCGGCAGTCGCAGAGTTGAGGCGCTCGGCCCAGCGCTTCGGCGACGAGGCGGTGAGCGATTTCAAGCTTTTCGAGGATGGAAAGGTCCAGTGGCATAGGCTCTTTAGCGAAGGGTTTCTTTGAGTCGGCGCAGTTGCTCCAATGCGCGTTGTCGGCCGCGCTCCTGTTGCGCCGGTGAGCAGGTTGGCGGCAGGAGGGCGGCCGGGGTTTTGGGGGGTGGCGGGGCCGTGAGGCGAACCCGGCTGATGTTGAGGTCCTCCTCGAAGCGATCCAGTTGCAAGAGGTTGGAGAGCTTGAGGGCGCCGACATTGCGGCGGGTGTGGCGGATTTCCTTTTGCAGATAGCGCACGACCTGGAGGAGGTCGGCCTGGGTGAAGCCGGCGCGGTGGAACTCGAACCAGAGCCGCTCCCGGTCAAAGCCCAGGCTGAGGGTTTGGCCGGTGAGCTGGCAATAAGTCTGGTGGAGTTGGAGCAGGGTCGCCGGGACCGAGCCTGGGGGTGGCCCGTTCACCCCGTCAGACAAGCCTGACGAACGGGCCGCAGATGGGGGCTGGGGATAGCTCACGGGGCTCATGGAACCAATTGGGCGACCCAGGGCAGCAGTTCCAAGGCGCGCTGCACGTGAGCGGCGGTAACGGACCGGGAGTTCTGCCCCGCGGCTTCTTCGAGGGCGCGCTGGGCCAGGTGATTGAGCAGCCGGGGCAGGCCGTTGCCGGCGCGAATGAGCAGTTGGAGGGCCGCTGCGTCAAAGGGGTTGGCGTGGATGCCGACCTCCTGCAGGCGGGCCTGGACGTAGCCGGCCAGTTCGTCGGCCGTCCAGAGCGTCAGGGGCAGGCAAAAGCTCAGGCGGGCCAAGAGCGGCGCGTTGATGCCCATTTGCAGGCGCGGCAGCAGTTGCTCGTCGCCGACCAAGAGCAAACTGAAGGGCGGCTGGGTGTCGCGCCGGTCGCAAGAGAGCAGGCGCACTTCCTCCAGGGCGGTGGCGCTCAAGTTCTGCGCCTCATCGATGACGATGACCGGCCAGAGCCGCTCCAACTGCTGCCAGCCCTGGCGGATGAGCAGCACGTTGTCGGAGCGGCGCATCCGGGCGTTCTGGCCCAGTTCGGCGCAGAGCAGGCGCAACAGGTCGGTGCCGGTGACCGAGGAGTGCGCCACCACCAGGGGCTTGAAGCGTTTGTCGGGCAGGCTGGAGAGGAAGTGCTGGATTAAGAGGCTCTTGCCCACGCCGTTGGGTCCGTGAAGTAATCCGCAGGCGCGCACGGCCACCAACTGTTCGAGCCGGTGGCGGGCTTGCTGGAAGCTCTGCGCGGCATAGGGTTTGGGAACGGCGGCGCCAAAGGGCATGGCGGTGGCACCCCACAGGCTCTTGAGGGCAACGTCCAGGTCAGGCGGATTTATCGGGCCGTTCATAATCGCGGTCGGTATAGGTTTTGGCGTTGAGTTGTTTATCGCACCGGCGAGCCTGGGCGAGGAACTTGCCCTCCCACCAAATCTCCAGGCGGCGCCAGGCGAAGGGGTCGAAGCGGATTTGGATGAGTTGGCCGCGCAGATGCACGGGGGCTTCCCAGAGTTGGCCCGCCAGGCTGAAGGTCGCGTCCAGGCGCACGCGCCGCTGGGCTCGGCACAGGAAGAGGGCTTCCCAGTCAGTTTGGGCGTCGGCGGTGCGCAGGTTGGAGGCGCGCTGGGCGAAGCGTTCGGCCGGGGTTTGGCCGCCCAGCGCACTGTGGGGCCGCTGATGGTATTGGCCCTCGATCCAGCGCCAGAGCCGCGCGTTGAGTTCTTCCAGGCTGTGGACGGGGTCAATCACCAGACGGGCCTCGAAGTCCATCTGGAGGGTCCGGTCCCGGCGCTCGATCTTGCCCTTTGAGAACGCGGCATAGGGGGCCGCGTGGCAGAGGCGCACGCCGAGGTTGGCGCAGACAATCTGCAGGTGGTAGCTGGTGAAGATTTTGCCCTGGTCGGTGTAGAGCTTTTCGGGGAAGCCGCGCCGGGCCAGGCCTTGCCGGAAGCAGTCCAGGAACCAGCAGAGCTTCTCCGAGTCGTAATACTGGGCGTGGGGGACCAGGCGCGAGCAGTCGTCCAGGAGCGAGAAGAGCCGGGTATGGATGACCTGGCCGTCGGCCAGCTTGAGCGTGGGTCCGAACATCATGTCGGTCATCCACAGTTGGTTGGCCAGGGCACACTCGAAGGCCTTGGTCGGGCCGCTCAGTCCGGCCGGTGGATTGGCCTTGAGGGAACGAGCGTCCAGGTGGTGGGCCGCCAAGACGCGGTAAACCGAGGGCAGGCTGAAGGTGCCCAACTGGAGCGTGCCGTTGTCGAGCAACTGGCGCACGATGCACTTGACCGTCAGGTCCCGATATTTTTGGCGCCACTCCACCAGGGCCTGGCAGGCTTCCGGGCTGAGCGCCTTGCGCGCGCCTTTGTCTTTGCGGGGTTGTCGGTGCAGGGCCTCGAACCCCTGGTTGCGCCACAAGTAATACCAGCCCTCCAGAGTGGAGGCGCCGTAGAGCTTGCCGCCCCAGGGCCGTTCGCTGGCCAGGGTGGTGGCCCGGGCCAACGTGAAGTTCTGCGCAATGGCTTCCTGTATCCAGCTCGCGGCGGCGTGCCGGGCCAGGGCCGATGCTTCGGAATCGCTTGGTTAATTCATACGCTCGCGAGTCTGGGGCCGGTCTCACGCACTTGGAATAGCAAGGGTGTGTGGGGGTTAACCGGCGCCCGACTCCCGGGCGGGGGCTCCTCATGCAGCCCGAAGCGGTCGCCGCTGATGGCAGCGGTAAGTCCCGAACAAACAGGTGTGATATTGCTGGACCAACTCTCGGGTGGCGCCGGCCAGATCCCCGCAGCGCGCCAGCAGGACGTTCCAAAACTCCCGGGCCGTGGGTTGAAGCGGCAGCGCCCCGAACGCGTTGCCCACGATGCACAAGAGCGCCGGCAGATGCCCTTGATACCGGCGCCAGTAAACCGCGATGGCCGTGCCCCAATGCTCGACGGCCCGGTTCTGTTCCCGGGTCCGGGTCTGGCCGCTGAAACCGGCCGCAATGGTCTCGCTATTGACCGCCCGATACGGCTGGGCGAAGTCCGGCAGGCAACTCACGCTCACTCGGCAGTGCCGGCACAGGAACCGCCGCACCCAAATCATCAGCACGCCCGTCAGCCAACTGACATACCGGTGGTAATACGCCAACGCCTCCAGACTGTGCGCCCGCCCGCAGTTCAGGCAGTTTTCCGGCGCCTTGACTTGCTTATGATACTTCCGATCGGCATACTGCTGCGGGGTCAGTGAGGTTTTGAAGATGTTTTGCATGAACCCTCTATAACCAAGCTGGCCCCGCCTGAAAACCTCGTTTCACCAGCCTCCCTCCATCTTGGCGGCCCCGGTTGCCTGCGCGACAACGCCCCACCGAGCCCGCTCTCGCCTCACGCTCGCAACGGAGATCTCGCCACCCCCTCCTGGTTAAGTGTGAAGCAAACCGCCTCCGACTTCAGTGATTTCCGCGAAGCGGAACAACCTGCCCCCATTCACTGGGCCAGACCTGAGCAGTTGCTAAAAACAAATGTCAGACTGGCGGAGAGAGGGAGATTCGAACTCCCGGTGCGTTTTAGGCACTCACGCTCTCCAGGCGTGCGCATTAAACCACTCTGCCATCTCTCCCGCCAATGATTAAGCTTATTCGCACAGATGCCCGTGGAGGGCAAGCTCATTCGTCGTTCCCTGGAGACGCAGGTGCTCTCCGTGGCCGCTTTACTGTCCACAGCAATGAAACGCCTTACTCAACTGTGGCCTTCGCCCCAGGCTTTGGCCCAAGAATACCGAGAGGCGGTTAAGCACGCAGGCACATTCATTCTATGAAAGAGGAAACGAAACTCAGTAGTCGCATTCAGATCGGAGTTCTGCTGGCCATGCCTGCACTGATCTGCATTTTGGCCACTGCCGGATGTGTGGGTACGCAGCGATTCTACACGGGAAGTTCAAGACCACGAGCGGACCTGGCAGTCGTAAAGGTCGTGCGCCCCGAATGTGGATTCCTTAGGGTTGACGGCTCAAGCCAGTTGCCGTCGGGAAAGGAATTGGCCTATGACAAGAGCATCGAGTTATTGATAGAGAGTACATTGGAAAAATCACGCAGGTAAATTTCTATGTCGCGAATAGTGAGATCGGAGGCATAAAGTTTACGCTCGACACATACCCGGAAAAGTCCTTTTCCGTGTCCTTTTCAAATGCTCGCGAATGGGGTCTGATGCAGAAAACGGAAAGGCAGTCTGAAAGACTCTCTGGGGAAGGCTGGAAAGTGAAAGTCTTGGCGACGCCTAAGCCGACCTCTGAAGAAGTCAATGCATTTGAAAGGCTGCAAAGTAACGCCGAGTAGAGAAAATGAGCCGCCTAACCCAACCTCTGGCCGTAACCGTCAATAAGTCGGAAAATGCCCGGGAAACCCCTGTCATTGGATCAATCCAGGACAAAACGCTTTTTTTGGGTACGGGCAATCGTAGGGGTGAAGCGGGGAAATTACCTCGGAAATAATCGGCACCTCTAAACAACCTCTCGACCCTCCGCACTTGCGTCTGCTCTGTGGTTCTGGCGGCTCTCATGGGCGGCCCTCTCCTTCTACTGCGTTGGTGAATGGGCAGCTCGACACCTCGTAGCTCTCGATGAAAACCCTGGGACCGGGCCAGACCCGCGGTATCGCCGTGAAGTTTCCACTCTTCACCTTGGCTCAGGTGTCCTTCAGCTTTCTCCCCACCGCTTCCCGCAACCGTTCCTTCCGTGCGGGCCATGCCTCCAATCGCCACACCTTGTTCGTGGGGACAACAATGGCAAACTCCAGACGCAGGCAACAACATCCGAGGCCAGCTTCATTTGGCTTGAGAGAACCGCGGCTCATTCCAAAGACGTGCTGCCTCCGCCAGCGTCTGCCCCTCCACGACTCTGCACCGCTTCTGCGAGCAGGCGATTTGGACAACCCCCGCGTTCTCCTGGACGCCAGCATCCGCGCCGCAGCACTCGCACGGCTTCAGCGGCTCGCATGCCCTGGCCTCCTCGCGTGCGTGGAGCTCCAGCAGCATATCGAACCGACCCGTGCCGCCGGCAAAGTACCGCTCATAGTCGCTTAAGCTATTCATTCAAGAACCTTTTTCCGCTGGGTAACGGATTTAATGAGTCGCACCTTACTAGACTTTGCGAAGGATGTCAATCCGCGAACTGCTCATATTCGTTTCGGACACTTAGCCCGGATATTTCACGACCCAGGAACGGAACCGGGCTACCGAGGCTGCGTAGCGCAGGTTTCCAACCTGCTGTATCGCCGACCTCCGGTCGGCAGGCTGTACCTGCTTGGCGGCATCGGCGGATTGGAAATCCGCGATACGGCAGGCTGGAAGCCTGCGCTACACCGTCCGGCTGGCGAAACCCGTGAAATATCCGGGTTAGGATCGCCACGCAAACTCCAGCTCCTTATGGTCAGGAGCAAATGAGTGGTCGGAACAAGGATGAAGCCGGGATCAGGCAGGAAGATCTCCTTCACGTCTCTCGATCTGATACTGTATGCCCAAGAATGGGTCCATTTCGGGGCAAAATGGGGTCGAACGTGAAGAACTCAAAGGTGGAGATCAGGCCAGTCAGTATTGATGATTCCGCATGTGTCCACCCGGGGAGAAAGCGCCGTTCTCCGCTCTCCAGGCGTGCGCAATAAACCACTCTGCCATCTCTCCCGCCAATGATTAAGCCTAGGCGGTGGAAATAAATAAAGGCAGCAACCTGCCTTGTTCTTTTGCCGCCCAGCTTCGTTGTTCGCTCTTGGTCTTGCCTTTCGCGGTCAGGGTGTGACCAACCTGTAAAAGCGCGCCGGGGCGGCAATGGGCGGGGTGTCCGCAATCAGCACGGTTAGGGCGCTGGCTTGCGCGGGGACGTTCGTCAAGGTCGTCCAACAGCCTTGGGTTAACGAGTCCGAGTATTCCAGGCGATACGCCAGGCCCGGCAGGGCGCAGAACCGCAATTCCACTGCGCCGGGCTGGAGTTGGATGGAACCGAGCGCGAAGTCCGGCGGCGGTCCGACCGGGCCGGCCACGAAGGCGGTTTCGACCGAGGCGAGGGAAGGATGGCCGTTGGTGTCGAAATAAGTGCACCGCCAGAAATAGGTGGCGCCCAGGGTGAGCGAGGTAAAAGGGATGGGGAGAGTCGTCAGGTTGGTGGCGCTGTTCAGCTTGAAGACCGGTGCGGCGTAAGTGCTGTTGGTGGCCCGTATTTCCCAGGTCGTGGTTGCCTGCGCCGGCGCCGGACTGGCGGTGTGGCTGTAGGGGGAAGCCACAAGGTTGGCCGGCCACGCTGCGGTGTCGCCGTAGCTCGGCCAGAGGTTGACCGGTTGGGTTGGGTGCGTGAAAACGCCCAGGCCGCATTGCTGATTGACGGAGGTGAACCGCGCGCTGGCGTAGGAGCTATAGGTTGGAAAGCCGAGGGCGGCAAGGTTTCCGGGGAGCAGGAGCGTGTTGTTGAGCAGAAAAAGGCGCTGCTTTAACTCCGCGCGGAAAGCCTTGATGAAGCTGTCCTTGAAATAATTCGGGCCCCGGTAAGTATTGCTGCGGTCGCCCACTTCCCCCGCAAAAATGGAGACCGCCGGGTCGCCGAACATCGCGTCCATGTCCCAAGGCAACAGGCTCCAGTTGCCGTTGACCCGCTGCCACAGGAAATAATTCTGCGTGGTGTCGTCCCACGGCGTCATCCAGTTGAGGACCGCCAGGTAGGTCAACATCTTATCCACGTCGAAATGGGCAAGGAAAAACGACCTGAGGGCCGGCACGTTCGGGTTGGGGTTCGCCAGGGTGTCGCCCCGGGCGGCCCACATGCCTTCGAGCATGTCGCGGAAAACAGTCCAGCCCTTCCAATCGTGATCCTGGATGGGGTAGGTCCATTGGTCACGCTGGAGCGTGGTCCAGTACCGGGGGCTTGGGCGGCAGCACCGAGCCGTCACCGACGCCGTAGGGCCCTTCGCCATTGCGTTCGATGGTGCCCATGCTCTTGTAAAGTTCTCCCGGCTGCTCGAGCGGTTGACCGGGGTTGAGCAGTTGCTGTTCGAGGTGGTAACGCTCCAACAGGTGCTGGTTGTAATCCTCGATTTGCAGCCGGCCGATCACACTGTTGTTGTTGAGGTACGAATCCACGTGGGTCGTGACTGGCGCCGGCAAACCGGCCGCGCGGAACAGCGCATAAGCGGCCTCGTCATCCGGGCCTTTGTCGGTCACCAGGAGCGTGCTCTGATTGTTCAGCGGGTTGTAGCGCGGCAAAAAGATCTTGAAGGATTGGCTGTCGCGATTATAGCGACTGCCGTGGTAGCGGACCTGGACGTCGCGGACCACCCCGTCGCACACAAAGACGGCCGGCTCGGTCGCGTCCCAGGAGGCCCGAGGATAGCCGGGAGGATCGGGCAAGGTCACGCGCCTGGGTTGCTGGCTGATGTTGGTCGCCAGGCGGTTCAAACTGGCGGTCGAGATGAACAGGTCATAGCTTGGCCGACTCGCCGAACGCACCGGCGACACGAACCAGCCGTGCCAGGCGAAGGGATCATCAGGGCGCGGGGAGACCACGGCCGCCGGGCCGGCCCGCTCGGCCCAGATGCGGTAGCGGACCAGCGTGCGGGCGGGAAAGCCCGGCACTGTGGCCTGGAACGCGGCCTGGCCTGGGGCGCCAACCGGCTGCATCACGACGTTCGTGGTCGGCAGGTTCGTAGCATTCAGGTTTTGAAGGAAGTACCTCGAGCTGAACCGAACCCAGCTCATTCGTCGCCGAGAAGACCGCCGCCACCTGCACGGCCTGGTTGGGCCGGATCATCGGTTGCCCGTCGCCGGCTTGGCACACGCTGAGTTGAACCACGACCGGCAAAGGCAGATCGCGGTGAACGGCGTTGGGCTTGCCGGGGCTGGGTTCACCTGGCAAGGGCGAGGCGAGCCAATTCGCCGGGTTGTCCCCGGAAGCGGTAAAACTGACGCGCTCCAGCGAGCGTCCGCGGTACAGGTAGTTGGTTTCGGCCACACCCGTCCACCGCTGGCCCACCCCCAAGGCATTGGCGCTGATGGCGCAGGGAAAAGCGGACGAATAGGTTACCGTATCAACCTTTTCATCCAAGGCGTTGCGCAGCTTGAGGGTTTCACCCTGGTTGCTGAGCTGTCCGCTGTAAGGGCCATAGAGACTGGCTTGTGCCAGCCCATAGGCGCTGACCGAGGCCAACCGCGCCGGGTCCCGCGCCACTACCAGGAATTCCCCGGGCCCGATGCTGGCGCCCGCCGGAAAGGTGTAGTGAATGGCGCTCGTCAGCCGCCAACCGCTCAAATCCACTCGGTTGGAACCGAAGTTGTGCAACTCCACGTACTCGTGGACCTCCTCGGTCAGGTCCATCACCGGAGTTCCGTCCGGGTTGAAGGCCGGTGCTTCCACCGGCGCGTACATGATCTCACTGATCACCACGGGTTCTTGCGCCGTTGCCGCCAGCGCCAAACCCGAAGCACCAAGCACCGCGATGAATTTGATGGTCCTTTCCATTTTCCAGAGTCGGGCCAGGACCTGATCCAGCCCGCGCGGGGCCGCGTGAGGGAGGTCCAATGAGCGGTTGCGCCCGCTTATGGGAGGGAGTATGAAGGCGCGCCGATTCGCGTCAAGGCGCAAATGGCGCGCTGGCGTCAAAAGGGCGCATCTTGTCAGTACCACCATGCGAGCCACGAGGTCAGGGAGAGTGCCGGCCTCCAAGGAATTCATCCCGGAGGGATGACAGATGGTAGCCGGGGGTCGAAGCGTCGCGAGACCCCCGGTTCAGCGGCGGTGTGGGTCGGCATCCTATAGGGATGCCAGAAGGCGGCCTGCTCCCTTTGCGCAGCCTTCTGGCACCCCGTTCCGGGGTTCAGGCCCCCTCTGGCCGCAAACCGGGGGTCGCGGCGATGCCGTGACCCCCGGCTACCATCTGGCAACCCTCCGGGTTGGCCCGAGCCGCCGCTCCTGGCTGGAAATGGTGGGTACTGACAAGATGCGCCCGCGTCAAAACTCCATCCAACAGACAGAAACAATTAGACATACTTAGCAATCGTAGTTCATGAAGAAGTGCGGCGTTCACCCCGATCTGATACTGCGATCTGATGCTATTTGCCGAAAAACAGGTCTTTTAGGGGGCAAAGCGCCATTTGACTCTCTCCAGGCGTGCGCATTAAACCCCTCTGCCATCTCTCCCGCCAATGATTAAGCTCAGGCGGTGGAAATGAATAAAGGCAGCATCCTGCCTTGTTCTCTTGCCGCCCGGCTGTTTCCTCAATCTATCGGGCACGATAATGCAGTCGCCCGGTTGGGGCCCGGTGGCCAATCCAGCAACTACATAGTGATCACCCGGCTGGGCACGATGATGTAGTCGCCCGGTTGGAGCGGCATGTCCTTTTCGATGTTCCCGTGCTCGAGAATCTCGGTCATGTTCAACTCAAACACCTGCTGGCCCGCGCCGGCCCCGGAGCCTCCCCGGACAACCCTGACTTTTTTCTTGTTGGCAAAACCTGCAAAGCCCCCGGCCCGCAGGATGGCCTTGGATACTGTCAGATTGTCGCCGACATCGAAGTCGACCGGCCCCTGGACTTTCACCTCGCCCGACACGTAAACACGCCCCGGGAGTTTGTTGGCCGACTCCGCCGCACCGGGATAATCAGCGGCGGCCTCTTCCAGGGCGAGCCTGGCGGCATCGTATTCGCTTTCGCTTATCGCCTTGGTGTCACGGAGGGCTTGCGCGCGCTTGAATTCGGCTTGGGCCTGCTGGTATTTCAGGCGAGAGACCGCCTCGTGGCCGCGCCCGCGTTGCTCCTGCTCCTTGAGGCGGGCTTCGAGGCGCGCCACTTCCTGCGACCAAAGAGACTCCTGCGCCTTGCCGAGATCCAGCTCGGCCTCCGCCTGGGCTACGGAGGCCCTGGCATCGGAGGAAGTCACGTGCTCCTGGAGCTTCGCCTTCGCCGCGGCCAACAGGGCCTGGGCCTTGGCGACTTGACCCTTGGCTTTGATCAGCTCGTTGCGGGCCTGGGCCAGTTGCCATTCCAGCGTGGCGGTCCCACTCAAGGGGGCAACCGTGACCACGCCCTTGCCGGCGCTGCCGGCCCCGTAGATCACCTTAATCTCGGCGGCTGAGAGGGCGCGGTTATAGACGCCAACCTCATCGATTTGGCCTTTGAATCGCATTCCGGCGCCGCCATCGAACGGCCTCAATCCAAAATACAAGTCGCCGATGGTCCGGGGCGTGAAGCTCCCGAGGTTGGCATGGGCAACAGCGGTGCCATCCAGGTAAAGAGCCGCCTCCCCGCTGCTGCCGTCGTAGGTGGCCGCCACATGCTGGAAACGGTTGGTCGTAAGCACCCCAGGGGGAGAATTGATGACGTGATGTTGGAGGTTGACGTCCTTGAAGTTGGCCGTGAACGCCCCTGGCCCGACGCCCCCGCCCTCGAGCGACACCGAAACCCACAGCAGTGTACCGAAGGACCCATCGTTCCATTCGAGAACGGGGTGCTGATCAGAAAGGTCGGCCGGCCGAATCCAGGCCTCCATGGTCATGCCGGCTCCAGCCCCGACATCGAGCGAGGTCGAGGCCGGCACGCGCACGTCGGCAGTGGTGCCATCTAAACCGAAGGCCTGGCCGACTTCACCGGGCACGAAAGTTACCCCGCCTTCCAGGATGCCGTGGTTTGAGCCTTGGCTGTCGTTGGCGTTGCCTTCGCCCGCCCACCGGCTCACCAGGCCCGCCACCGGGCGAGGTCTTGGCGAAGGGCCCTCTGCCGGCGGCGGCGCCGTGGGCGTGGCGGTGAGGCTGGTGGCATACTTCCGGCTCAGTCTGACCAGCGGGGCCTGGTCGGCAAACTCGCGCAGGATGCGGGCGTATTGTGAGCGGGCCTCCTCCGTCCTGCCCAGCCGGCGGTAACACTCGGCCAAACGGAAGATGGCATTGGCTGCCATTGCCCGCTGGGTGTCGAACTGGGTGATAAGCGATTGGTAGGACTGAATCGCGGCGTTCAGGTCGAGATTGAGGTCTTCCTCGAGGATGCCCTTCGGGAGCGGGGCCGATTCCAAGGGCTGAATCACGGTGGGGGGCCTTGACGGCGGCCGCCGTCTGGGCGGGACCACCATCTGGCTCGGCCACTGGCTGGTAATGGCCGGGGGCGACGCCCGGAACCGAACATCGCGGGCGCGAAGCGGTTCCTCGGCAGCCAGGGGGCTGGCATTGTCCGGCGCCACCGCCCAGAAGGGAATCCCATAAGGCCCGGGCAAAACCGTGCCCGCCGTCATTACGAAATTGCTCAGCGTAATCCCAACTGCCTGCTCCCCGAAAGTCGAACTGTCCGTCCAGGAGCAAACAAACACCTGAAAATCGTTGGTGAACACCGGATTGTCTTTCCGCGACCCCACCAGCACCCACGACCCATCGGTCAAACTCCGGTAATACCCCAGCAGCTCCCCTCCCTTGCGCACCAGCCGCAACGTCCCGTGCTGATCGGCCGTGGGAATGCTCGCATACGGCCCGGCGCCGAAGGTGAGCCATTCTTGCGTGTAAGGCCCCTGCCCCTGCCGAATCATGCAGATCGATGGCCAGACACCCAATCCCAGCCGGACCCCGCAGGAGGCGGGCCAGGTCGTCAGCGCGTAGTCAATGTCTATCGTGAAATCCCCGCGCAGGGCAAAGCTCGACATATAACCGGCGGCGATGCCCATCCCCTTGCCGGGATCGGGCTGCGTGTTTGCCGCGTAAGCCGTGGCAAACCCCTGGCCCACCGGCGTCAATTGCACCCCTGAACCCTTCACCAAGGGTATCCAGGTCGCGGTATCGGAAAAATTGGAGTGCTGAGGAGAACCTCCCGGATCGGCGGCGGTGGAGGCGCACAGGGCCGCCAGCCCCGCCAGACCACAAAGAAATGCCAGCGCACGAAAAGGACGTTTTTGTCTCATATTCAACGTATGGTTGAGGTTTTGATTCATCATGTCGCCTGGCATCCTGGCCCATCCGAACAGGCGAGTTGTTACGGTTCTGTAACTTCCTCCGGCAATTCCAGGCGGTAGCCCACGCCGTGGACGGTGGTAATCCAGCAGCTACTGCGGAATGGCCCGGCTGGGCACGATGATGTAGTCGCCCGGTTGGAGTGGGATGTCCCTTTCGATATTCCCGCGCTCGATCTCGGTCATGTCCAATTGAATCGTCTGCTGGCCCGCGCCCGCCCCGGAGCCTCCGCGGACAACCCTGACTTTCTTCTTGTTGGCAAAATCTCCAAAGCCCCCGGCCCGCAGGATGGCCTTGAACGCTGTCAGATTGTCGCCAACATCGAAGTCGACCGGCCCCTGGACTTTCACCTGGCCCGACACGTAAACACGCCCCGGGAGTTTGTTGCCCGACTCCGCCGCCCCGGGATAATCAGCGGCGGCCTTTTCCAGGGCGAGTCTGGCGGCATCGTAATCGGTTTGGCTCACCACATTGTCGTGAAAGAGGGCTTGCACGCGCTTGAATTCGGCCTGGGCCTGCTGGTATTTCAGGCGAGCGACCGCCTCGTGGCCGCGCCCGCGTTGCTCCTGCTCCTTGAGGCGGGCCTCGAGGCGCGCCACTTCCTGCGACCAAAGGGATTCCTGTGCCTGGCCGAGATCCAGCTCGGCCTCCCCCTGGGCAACGGAGGACCTGGCCTCGGGGGAAATATGGTTCTCTTGGAGCTTCGCCTTGGCCGCGGCCAACAGGGCCTGGGCCTTGGCGACTTGACCTTTGGCTTTGATCAGCTCATTGCGGGCCTGGGCCAGTTGCCATTCCAGCGTGGCAGTCCCAGTGGAGGGGGCAACCGTGACCACGCCCTTCCCGGCGCTGCCCGCCGCGTAGATCGCTTGAATTTCGGCAGCAGAAAGGGCACGGTTGTAAAACCGCAGGTCCGCCATGCTCCCCTTCCAAGGCGCCGTTAAGTAGCCGCTGCCCGCGTTCCAGCCGTTGCCAAGCACGCCGACCCGGGGTGATGCGTCGCCGGGATTAACTCTCTGGAGCACTGCGCTATTGGTGAAAACTCCATTGAAAAAGATGCTCAATGTCCCACTGCCGACGCCCCCGTCGGCCAGCGTAAGCGCGAGGTGGTTCCATCCATTGGTGAGGACATAGGGAACGGGAGCCCTCATCCAATTGTTGGGAAAACCTACATTCCACGCGGCCGTTTGCAGCATCTCATCAGGGATGATCTCTATGGTGAAGCAATTGCCTGCTTGCAGCCCCTCCATATAGATCGAATGCTCCGGCGGATTTTCAGCTTGGGGCTGCGGGCTGTACAACCAGCCAGACCAGGTCCAGTTTGTCAGCGCAACGATCAAGGCCTGATCGACGATGGCATACGACGACTGGCCGTCGAAAGAGGCGGCTCGCCGCATGTCCCAGGCGCCAGAGCCAACGGTGGAGAACAGAACGTTGTTGAGCTTTAGGTCCAAGCCGTGGCCGCTCTGGTCTTTGCCGTCATCGGTCAATGGGTAATACGCCAGCAAACCTTCGCTGAGCTGGTTCGGGGGCGTGGCGGTGAGGCTGGCGACATACCTCCCGCACAGTCTGACTAGCGGGGCCTGGTCGGCAAACTCGCGCAGGATGCGGGCGTATTGTGAGCGGGCCTCCTCCGCCCTGCCCAGGCGGCGGTAACACTCGGCCAAACGGAAGATAGCATTGGCTGCCATTGCCCGCTGGGCGTCGAAATGGGTAATAAGCGATTGGTAGGACTGAATCGCCGCGTTCAGGTCGAGATTGAGGTCCTCCTCGAGGATGGCCGTGGAGAGCGCGGCCGATTCCAAGGGCTGGAGCGCAGGGGGGGCCTTAACGGCGGCCGCCGTCCGGGCGGGACCACCATCTGGCTCGGCCACTGGCTGGTAACGGCTGGCGGCGGCGCCGGGAACCGAACATCGCGGACGCGAAGCGGTTCGTCGGCAACCAGAGAGCTGGCATTGTCCGGCGCCACCACCCGGAACGGAACCCCATAAGGCCCGGGCAAAACCGTGTCCGCCGTCAGTACGAAGTTGCTCAGCCTTATCCCAACCGCCTCCTGGCCAAAGGTCGAACTGTCCGTCCAAGAGTTCACAGAAACCTGAAAATCGTTGGCGAACACCGGATCACCCGTCCGCGACCCCACCAGCACCCACGACCCGTCGGACAAACTCCGGCAATAGCCCAGCAGCGCCCCTCCCGCGCGGACCAGGCGCAACGTCCCGTGCTGGTCGCCCGTTGGAATGCTCACATACGGCCCTGCGCCGAAGGTGTACGACTCTTGCGTGTAAGGCCCCTGCCCCTGCCGAATCATGCAGATCGATGGCCAGCAGACACCCAATCCCAGCCGGACCCCGCTAGAGGCCGGCCAGGTCGTGAGCGCGTAGTCAATGTCCATCGTGAAATCCCCGCGCAAGGCAAAGGTCGATATATAACCGGCGTGGATGCCCATCCCGCCGCCGGGGCTGGGCTGCGCTCCGGCCGCATAGGCCACTTCAAACCCGTTGCCGGCGGGCGTCAATTGCACGCCGGAGCCGCCCGTGTGGCGGATCCAGGTTGACATGTCGGAAAAGTTGGAGTTCTGAGGAGAAGCTCCCGGGTCGGCGGCGGCGGAGGCGCACACGGCCGCCAGCGCCGCCAGGCCACGGAGAAATGCCAGCGAACGAAAGGGACGTTCTTGTTTCATGTTCAACGTATTTCTAAGGTTTTGATGCATCGTATCGCCTGGCATCCTGGCCCATCCGAACAGGCGAGTTGTTACGGTTCTGTAACTTCCTCCGGCAATTCCAGGCGGTAGCCCACGCCGTGGACGGTGGTGATCCAGCGCGGCTCTTCGGGATTGCCTTCGAGCTTTTGGCGCAGGCCGACGATGTGCTTATCCACGGTGCGGGTGGTCGGGAAGGCAGTGCAGCCCCAGACCACGTCCAGGAAGCGGTCGCGCGAGACGACTTGGCCGGGGCTTTCGAGCAACAGGCGGAGCATCGCAAATTCCTTTGGGGTGAGCTCGAGCGGTTTGCCGGCGCGCCAGGCGCGCTGCCCCGCGAAGTTAATTTTCACCGCGCCGAAGGCAACGGTGGTGAGCGTTCGGGTTTGGCGCTGGGCTCGCCGCCATAGCGCCCGCACCCGGGCCAGCAGCTCCTCCCGGCTGAAGGGTTTCACCAGGTAATCATCGGCGCCGGCATCCAGGCCGGTGACGCGGTCTTCCACGCTGCCTTTGGCGGTCAGAAACAGGACCGGCGCCAGGTTGCCCAAGCGGCGCAATTCGGCGCAAACGGCAAAGCCGTCCAGTTTGGGCATCATGACGTCGAGGATGATGAGATCGGGCTTTTCCTGGAGCGCCTTGTCCAGCGCGGTCGCGCCGTCGGCGGCGAGCAGGACGCGGTAGCCGCGGCGCTCCAGACAATCGCGGAGGACCGTCCGCATGGGCAGTTCATCTTCCACCACGAGAATGCGGGGGAGCGGGTTCATGGCGCCGGCCTCGGGGCGACGAAGGGCAGTTCGAGCGTGAAGCGGCTGCCTTGGCCAACGGCGCTGCGCACGGTCACCTTGCCGCCATGGGCCTCGAGCGACGTGTTTCACAATCGCCAGGCCCAATCCGACTCCCTGGGTCGCGCGCCGCAACTCGGAGCCGCAGCGATAGAAACGATCAAAAATCCGCTCGTGCTCCTCCGGGGCAATGCCCTCGCCCGCATCCTCGACCCAGAGGCGCAGGGTTGCCGGGGCCGGACCGTTCCGCGAGGGTTGCTGGGGGAAGCCGGTCCAAACTCCACGCCGATGGTGACGCTGGCGTTGGGGGGCGAGTGCTTGATGGCATTGTTGATGAGATTGACCAGCGCCTGCTGGAGCGCGCGGGCATCCAGCTCAGCCGGCCGGCATTGCCCTTGGAACGTCGCTTTCAGGGTGACGCCCCGTTCCGCCGCGCAGGGCTGCATTAGCTTCACGGTGGCCTCGACCAGCGGCGGCACCTCGGTCGGCTCGAAGAGGTATTGTTGCCGGCCCTGTTCGTGGCGCGCGAAATCGAGCACATTCTCGATGAGCCGCGAGAGGCGCCGGCACTCCTGGTGGATGAGGTGGTGGTAATCCCGGCTCCGGGCGAGGTCCGGCGCCGCGAAGTCCTCCAGTTCCTCGGACATCAGGCGGATGGAGGCGATGGGCGCGCGCAGTTCGTGCGAAACGGCCGAAACGAAGTTGCTCTTAAGCTCGCTAAGCTGCTGCTGCCGGCGGAAGGCCCGCCAGGCGGTGAAGAAGCCCACCAACACGGCGGCCACTGAGGCCGCGATGAGCGCCCCGAAGCAGAGCGTGCGCTTGTGTTGCCGGGCGTACAATCGGCCCGGTGCGGTCAGATGGGCGCTGACCCGCACGTCGGTGGCGCCGCGGTCCGGTGACAGGCTGGCCGAACCATTGGCCAATAGGTCGCCGGCGGGCGCGTCAGGCCCCAGGCCCCGGCCCGCCAGTTCAACGGACACACCCAGATAAGCCGGCAGGACGACCCGGCCCAGGGTCTCGCTGAAGAGCTGCCGGGCCTGCTCCTCGGGCCGCGCGACCAGCCAGTAGTTTGCGCCAGCGGGGTGCCAAGTGACCAGCCAGTCGCTAGTGGGGGTCAGCGGAAGCCAGCAGGACCGGAAGGTCATTGCGCCGTTGGTGGCAGCGGCGAGTGCCGCCGCGGCGACCTGGGATTGCAAGGCCCGCGCCAGTTCATGCGCCTGGACGACCCGGAGCCAGCCAGCCAGCGAGGGTTGGTTGGTCTCCCTCGCCGCAACCTGGCCCACCAACGTGTGCGACAGTGGCGAAGGGTTGAACACCGCTTGCGCGCAAAGGGCGTTGATGAGTTCCTCCCTTGACCCGGCTTTCCAACCCTGGCCGTCGGCCAGTTTCAACAGTTGGACCTCTGCGTAGGTCTTCAAAGGGTAACCCGTCTCGCCCACGGCGTCCGGGTATTGGCCGGCCACTTGTTCGAGAAACTTCCGCGCCGTTGCCGGTTCACCTTGTTTGAGCCCCAGCAGGCCCACGCGGTAGCAGGCCACGGCGGCAAAACGTTCGGGCGGGGCCTGGGCCAGGAATCGCTCGCCGGCGGCGATGGCCGCGGCCAGGTCGTTGCTGGCTGCCGCCGGGCCGCGCAGCAAGGTCCAATCCGCGCGCTGGCCCGGGCGCAATTCGTCGTCGTCGAGCGGTTGGGGGACGGGCGGCGGGGAGAGGGGCGGCGGGTAAAGTAGGCGGGCCTGGGCATCGACCAGGCACGCGACGCGCCCCGGGGGTTTGCGGGCGAGGCCCAGGACCGGCTCGTCCAAGGGCTGGCCGGACCACTCGCGCCACCGCTCGAGGGTCGTCTGGATCAGACCCCTGGAGGGCAAAGGCCTTGGGCAGCAAGTCCCGCGACAGGGCAGTGACGATTAGCCTCCCTTGCTCCGAGGCCTCCCGCTCGGCCAGGAGGCGGTCCTGGCGCAAGGAATAGAACCCGGCGCTCCCCAGCAGAATAGCCGGCAGCACAATCAGCGCCCCTTGCCAGAAAAAGCCCGGCTTAGTGGTCATGAACATCAGTTTAGGCAGAAGATAGCCGGACCGCCAGAGGAGTTGTTACGGTTTTGTAACTGTTCAGTGGGCCAGGCATTTACACGGTCTTGTAACCCCTGGTGAGCTGAGTTGCGGTTGAAGCTCTGGCGCTAAACTCCTGCCGGCACCACGTTGCTGATTTGGCCCGCCGGTTGCAAATGGTTGCCCGCAGCACCGGCTTGGAGCAAACGCCGGCGATAGGAGAGGTGGCGCCGGCGCGTGAACTCGACCAGCGGCGCCCAAACTTTCCGCACGAGCTTTTTCTTGATCAGGTAATGCCATAAACGGTTGGAACGCTTATACAGATAGCAGCCGGCAAAGTAACCTGGCAGGGCGCTTAACTCTGAGGGGGCGCCGGCGCCAAATGGAGGCGTGGGAGAACAGGCGGCGGTAAAGCCAGTCATAGCCCAGGAGCAATTCCTCGGGAGCGAGCTGTTTGGGCTGAAACACCACGTGGGCGGTATCATATTCTTCCCAGTTCCGATGCAGCAATCGCCCCTCGGCCTCGAGTTGGCGGAACAGCGGCGTGCCCGGATAGGGAGTGAGGATGTGAAACGTAGCGCATTCCAACCGGTTGGTTTCAATCCAAGTCGCCAGGTTCACGAAGGTGTTCTTGTCGTCGCCGTCAAACCCGACCACGAAGCTGCCGTTGATCTGGATGCCATGATCCTGCAGGATGCGGACCCGCCGGGCATAATCCTCAGCCTTGGGCGCGCGCTTGCGGGCCTGGGCCAGGTTCTCATCGTTAAGCGTCTCGAACCCGATGAAGACGCCGGTGCAGCCGGCCAGGGCCATGTCGCGGACCAGGCTGCGGTCATCGGTAATATCCAGGGAAACGGCCGCACTCCAGATCGTCTTGAGTGGCCGCAATGCCTGGCAGAGGGCGCGCAAGTATTGCGGCCTGGAACCCAGATTATTGTCAATGAAAACCGCGTAGGGTTGGCCGTCGGTTTCGACCTGGCGTCGAATGTCTTGCGGGTCCCGCGTCCGGTAAGGCAGGTGCAATCCATCGGTGGCGAGATAGCAAAAACCGCAGCGGTTGTGGCAGCCACGGGTGGCGATCAAACTCGTAGTGGTTAGATAGCTGTCACGGGAGAGCAAATCCCGGCGCGGGACCGGGTCCAGGTCATAAGAACTCTCATAACCGGCCCGGTAACACGGCTCCAGCGCGCCCGCGTCCGCGTCCTCGAGAATGCGCGGCCAAAGCTGCACCCCGTCTCCAATGGCGATGGCGTCCGCATGGGGCGCCGCCTCTTCCGGGCAGGATTGGACATGCAACCCGCCCAGCACCACCTTGCTTCCACGATCCCGATACCACCGGGCCAGGGTGTAGGCGCGCCGGGCGAAAGTGAGGTGAACGGTAATCCCAACCACCGCCGGCAGCGGGTCGGCCGGGGGCGGCCCCTGCAGCAGGTTTTCATCCCAGTACTGCACCCGCCATTGGGCGGGCGTCGCCGCCGCGATGGAAGTCAGCGCCAGGCTCGGCGTCAGCACGTGCTTGCCAAAACTGCCGTGCGGGGACTTGGGATAAAACGGGTTGACCAATAGCGCAAAGCGGCGTTCCGCCCGGCCACCAGCCGGCGAGGCCTCGAGGCGAGGCGGCTCCACCATTTCCGAGGGCGACCAGAGCGGAGCGCGCGGCTGATAAAAGGGATCAGCCGGCACCGGTTGAAACCATTGGCGAAAACAGGCGAGATTCATCTGTTCGTTTTGCCGGGGCCGCACAGCCGCCGCGGGGGGTCGCCCCTGCGAAAGTCCGGCTCGGCGGTTTACTTTGTGTCACAAAGTAAGTGACAAAAACTCCTCGGGTTCGTTCAAAATCACTGTTCAGGCGCGCAGGTGGTCAAACAGGCTCTTAACCGGCACGCGCGTCCCCCGGAACACCGGCACACCGCCCAGCCGTGCCGGGTCGCGCTCAATCAAGCGCGCCAGCAGGCTGGCAGCATCAGCTTTCTGATCCAGGGTCAGCGGCATATTTCTCTGCGCGCCAATCTACCATGCGCACCGTGACCTCCGCAACTTGACAAAGTCCCTGGAACTCGTGGGGGCGCATCTTGCCAGTACCACCAGTCGCCAGGATGCTCGCGTTGGTAGCGCACGTTTCCAAACCTGCTGTATCGCCGACTTCCAAGTCGGCAGGCTGTAACTGCTTGGCCGCATCTGCGGATTGGAAATCCGCGATACAGCAGACTGGAAGTCTGCGCTACGGCGGTACTGGCAAGATGCGCCCACTCGTGGGCGCCCAGGGGTCTTAGCCTGGAAACCTCATACCTTGGGACGTGCCTGACAGCTCCGTTAGGAGCGGCAGGTTTATAGAAACGCGGCCCCTCAAGGGTTCTCTCAAGCTCCGTCGGGAGCGGCATGTCAGCCCGCTGAACAGTGCGATCCTGACATGCCGCTCCTGACGGAGCTTGGCCCCCTCGATGCCTTGGACTATAAATATGGCGCTCCTGACGAAGCTCGACCTGAAGAGAGAGGAACTGCAACGGGAGATGACGCTTGGTTGAGGTCTAACCCTTGATCCGTTTCAATTGCTCGAACTCCGGTCTCGAGGAATAGTAGGGGTCCAGGGGATAGCAGCCGCTGATGAGGCCGTGGCGGGGGGCGGTCGTGCAATCGCTGAAGGTGCGGCAGATGCGCCTGGCCTCGAGCCTGCCTTTGCTGAGGGCGTCGGTGAAGATGTCCGGGTACGCCAGGACCATGCGCCCGATGCCGACCAGGTCGGCCCAGCCGTTGCGGACGACGCCTTGGGCAACCTGGGGCAGAAACTCCTGCAGGTAGGAATAAGCCGAGCCGACCACGAGGAGGCCGGCGGGGGCGCGCCCCTTGACCTGGCGCGCGGCGTTGACCTGGCGGGCAACCCCGATCAACGGGTCTTCCGGAGGCTGATAACCATCCGAGGGCGGATAAGCGGCCGGGCGCTGAATATGCGGATTGTAATAAGGGGAGCCGGCGGTCAGGTTGAGGATTTTCACGCCGAGCTGCCGGCACAGCTCGACGAACTGAAAGGTCTCCCGCAAGTCATATTCGACCGGGTTATCCACGTTGACTCCGAAGGCGTAGCGATAAGGCAGGCAATGGGAGAAGTCCTCCGGGATGCCGGGTCCGGGCTTGCCCGGCCTGGACAGGGCCGGGTCGGGACGGAAGGGGACGAAATCGAAGGCGCTCAGGCGCACGGCCAGATCGATCGGGTTGCCGGCGGCGCGAATGCCCGACACGATCTCGCGCAGGGGCCGGGTGCGGTTCTCGAACGAGCCGCCATATTTCCCCGGGCGAGTCCAGGCGCCCAGGAACTCATGGAGCAAATAACCGTGGCAGTGTTTGATATCGACAAAATCCGCGCCGGCCTCCCAGGCGAGCCGGGCCGCCCCAACATAGTCGGCAATCAGCAGTTCGATCTCGCTGTCGGTCCACACCTGCTCCTGGCCGGTGACGCAGAACTTGCGGTCGAGGATGGGGTGGCGGCAGGCCACTCGAGGTTCGAGGCGGGATTGGTCGTTGGGCCTGCAAAAGCGCCCGGAGTGCGTCAGTTGAAAGCCGATGACCAGGTCATCCGTGGTCCCATGCCGCTGCTGGTGGGCAGCCAGGAGCGTCTCGCGCAGCGTGGCCAGGCCCGCCTGGTTCTCTTCATTGATGATAAACTGGTTCGGGTTCGCCCGGCCGTCCGGCCGCACCGCCATGGCTTCGCCCCCAAAAATCAGTTTTGCCCCGCTCTGGCCGAACCGTTGCCAGCGCCGGAGCATTGGCTCGGTGACGCCCCCGCGCGTCGTGGCATCCCAGCCTTCCATGGGCTGCGCCGCGCAGCGGTTGCCGATTCTCTTGCCGTTGATCAGGACCCCGTCGGCGGGTCGCGCCAGCGGCGAGGCGCTGCCTGTGAGGATTTGGTCGTCGCAAGGCAGCTCGACGCCGAGCGAGGCGGCATGCCTTCGAAAATCGTCGGCGGTCTTCAGTGAGGGGATGCGTGTGAGCTTCACGGGTTTGAACGAACGATGTCAGCCAGAGCCACCGGAGGCTGACCTCGAAGCGCAACAGTGATGAACGAAAAACCACCATGCAACCACTGCCCAGCGCGGAGGCTGTGGGCTGCACCGGCCCCGTTGGCCAGATAGGTGCGAACTTCTCTCAGCATTTACAGCCATGATTGACTATTTGTCCAACAAACCCGAAAGCCAGTGGAGCAGGTTCAGGATAAACTGTGGATTCTGCCTTGCCGCAGGAGTGTTCATTCCAAATGGCTCACGGTTGGGGCCGTCCACTTGGGCCGAGAACATCGCTGCCTCGCCGAAGAAAGCCACGCGCCCTTTGCCAACCCGCAGCACCGCGCCTTGGTACCAGCCTGTCACCGGAATCCGAGGCGTGTCAGCCTTGAACATCCAGAAATTCGTAGGTGTAAAGGAAACGATGCCCGGCCCGAAAATCAGGAGAGGCTCGCCGCCTTTATCCACGCGAAACGCTGACCCTGTGAAAGTCGCCACAGAGTCCACACGCTCACTTGCGGCCCGCCCCTTCGTTATCGGATGCTCCGCAAGTGTTCCGTCGGAACGCCTGAAAATCATCGGCTCGGCCTGCGTCTTTTCGTCGAGAGCGTGACCAGGGCTATAGTGAACACCGAATGCCGATGCGAGGTTGTTGGCCGCTGCCGGCCAAGGCAGGTGATCGGCGATCAACAGAAGCGCGCCACCCTCCTTGACCCAATCGTGCACCGCCGTGATTTCCTCGTGCGTGAATGCCGAAGGATAAGGGGGAACCCAGTAGTTGTTATTGCGTTCATTTAGTGCGTTCGCGATGACGAGGATGTTCCCCTGCCTCAGCGCAACCTTGCCAAACGTGGACTTTGAACTCCGAACCACGTAGCCGTCACGTCTGAGCAACTCCGCGAATGGCAGGTAACGGCCGGTCGCAGTATGCCAGTTGAAGTGGGCTTCATCTATCATGACGACTGGACCACTTCCCCTCAGATAGGCAGGTTTCTCAACCGGAGGTTTGAACTCGGTATCTGGTATTGGCTGGGCATGCACACTGCCGATCACAAGGGCGGCCGAGGCGAGGATAAGGTTGCGATTCATCAACTGCCGTTTTTAGGTTGAAAAAAGGTCGGGTACTTCCCTTGGGCGGCTTCGCGCAGGAGCAGCAGTCCCAGTTCGCGGGCGTGGTAATCGCCCCACATCGAGCTCTCGCCGTTGGGCACTTTCTGGCCTGGCTCGACGCGGTCCCAGGCCTTAGGCCGGTGATACACCGAATGCAAAATCAGGCCCTGGTGCCGGGGTTCCGGCGAGAGATAGGGTTCATCGAACAGGGCCTTGGCTATGGTCAGCCCGGCCTGGCGGTAGCGCGCCCCGCTCCGGGCGTCGCCTTTGGCCGCCAGGTGGTTTCCCAGGCGAATCAGGCCCTGGGCGGCGATGGCGGCAGCCGAGCTATCCACGGGCTCCCAAGGGTTGAACGGGTCGGCGGTCCGGTCGAGGCAGTCCCCCAGCCGATACAGGTTCGGGGCTCCGGTGTCCCACATCGGAATGCCATCGGCGCAGGAGTTGGCCAGGTAAAAGTCCGCCGTAGCCAGGGCGGCGGCATAGAACCAGGCGAGGGGCGAGGGGCGAGGGGCGAGGGGCGAGGGACGAGGGGGAGGAACGGCGCCGGCTGCCCTCGACCCTCGACCCTCGACCCTCGACACTGGGCAGCCAGCTCTTCCGGCGGCAACGTATCGAGGAATTCCAATTGCTCCGCGTAGCCGAGAATGGCCCAGGCCAGGCCGCGCGTCCAAGTGCTGAAAGGCGAGTATCCCTGCTGCGAGTTGGGGCAGCGGTAACTGCCGTCGTTGGCGTTGAAGATGCTCTCATGGGCGGTGCGCCCGCGCACGTCGTAAAGGTCCCGGCCTTGGCCGTAATAGACATTGTAGCGGGCCGTGCATTCGCCGTGCATCAAGAGGCGCCGCAAGAGGCTGATTCGGCGGTCGCCTTCGCCCATCAGCACGTGCCCCAGTTGATGCGCCACGGCCAGTGAGCGCAACGAGCGCAACGCATTGACGAAGAGCGAATGCGGGCCGTTGAAAGAATAGATGTAGCCCACGCCGTCGGCCGTGCCGGTCCAGCGCGCCGCCTGGATGGCCCCGGAGACTTTGAGCGCCAGTTCGCACGTCTCCTGCTCGCGCTCATTAAAGGGGACTTTGCCTTCGCGCATCAGGCGCCACAGATTGCCGTAGGTCGAGATATTGTTGAACCCGTGGTCGTGGACGCCAATGTGCGAAACGTGGGTGGCCATCACCTCGATGGTCTTGCGCCGGCCCAGGTCCAGGAACCGCTCCTCCCCCGTAGCGTCGAACTGCAAGAGGGCCGAGCCGAATTGGAACCCCTGCGTCCATTCGGTCCAGCCTCGCGTCGTATATCGGCCCTTGACGGTGAAGACGGGGGTGCCATGGGCAGGATTCCACGTCTTTTCAATGGCCAGGATTTTGCCGGCCGAGAGGTCAAAGAGCCGGTGCAGCCTGGGCAGGAGCTGCCTTGGGGTCAGACGATGGGCAATTTTCAGGGACACGTTGGGCTTATTGAACTTATTGACCAGTTGTAATCAGATTAGAGTCGTCGCAAATGGAACCCGCCATTGACGTTGAGAACCTCCCCGGTGCTGAAGGGCAGCAGGTCCTGCGCGATAGCCGCCACGGCCCTGCCGACATCTTCCGGCGTGCCCCAACGTGGGATGGGCGTCAGGCCCTCGGCTATCAACCGGTCGTATTTCTCCTTCACCGGGCTGGTCATGTCAGTGGCGATGATGCCGGGACGGATTTCATAGACGTTGATGCCGTGTTGCGCCAACCGCGCCGCGAAGAGCGGCGTCAGCATGGCCAGGGCCGCCTTGGCCACACAGTAATCGCCACGGTTGACCGAGGCCGTATAGGCGCTGATGGAGGTAATGGTGATGATCTTGGGCCTCACGGGCGCCGGCGCCAGCCCGGCGCGGGATTGTTCGATCATCCACCGGGCGGCAAGCTGGGTCAGGAAGTAGGGGCCTTTGACGTTCACGCTGATGAGGCGATCAAAACTCTCCTCGCTCGCCTCGAGGAGGTCCGCCCGCGCCTCCGGGGCCACGCCCGCGTTGTTCACCAGCACATCGAGCCGGCCCAACGCGGACCGGGTGAACTCAATGAGCCGCTGCCGATCGCTGCTGCTGCTGATGTCTGCCTGGCAAATCTCGACCCGGATGGACTTGCCGGCGCTGGCCGCCACCGACACGCAGTCCGCCGCCGTTTGGCGGGCGGCCTCGACCTTCCGCGCGCAGCCCAGCACCAGGTCCGCCCCCAGCCTGGCCAGTTCCAGCGCGATGCCCCGGCCGATGCCGCGCGAGGCCCCGGTGATGAGCGTTGCCGCATTCATGCCTGGGTAGAATAGGGACCAAAAGGGCAAGGAAAAGATCATTCTTTGACACGCCAACGGCGGCCCCTATTCTTAGCCCGTGCGCACCATAGACGTACCGCTGGGCAACCGCAGCTATCAGATCAAAATCGGGACGGGTCTTCTCCGACGCCTGGGCGCCGAATGCGCCGCGCTGGGCCTTGGCCGCCGTTGCGTCATCATTTCGGACCGGAACGTCGCGCCCCGCTTCGGCGCGCCCGCTCGCCAGGCCCTGGGCCAGGCCGGATTCGAGCCCGAGCTTCTGACCGTGCCTGCCGGAGAGACCGCCAAGGCTCTCGAAGACCGTCCGGGCCTGCTACGACCAATTGGCGGCCCTCCGACTCGACCGCCAGTCCTTCGTCCTGGCCCTCGGGGGCGGCGTCGTTGGAGACCTGGCCGGGTTTGTCGCCGCTACCTACTTGCGCGGGATTGCCTTTGTCCAGGCGCCGACCACGCTGCTGGCGCAAGTGGACAGCTCCGTTGGCGGCAAGGTGGGGGTGAACCTCAAGGCGGGCAAGAACCTGGTCGGCGCGTTCTACCAGCCTCGCCTGGTCCTCTGCGACCTCGAAACCCTCGCCTCGCTCCCCGAACGTGAGTTCCGCGCCGGACTGGCCGAGGTCATCAAATACGGCATTATCTGTGATGCCGCCCTGTTCCGGCGTCTGGAACGCGACCTGCCCGCCCTTATCCGCCGCGAGCCGGCCACGCTGGCCGCCGTGGTGGCCCGCTGCTGCCAGATCAAGGCCCAGGTCGTGCGCCAGGACGAGACCGAAAGCGGCTTGCGCGCCATCTTGAACTTCGGCCATACCGTCGGCCATGCCCTCGAGGCCGTCTCCCATTACGGCAAATACCTCCACGGAGAGGCCATTGCTATTGGCCAGGCCGCCGCTGCCCGCCTCTCCGCCCGGCTGCTTGGCCTGCCCGAAAGCCACGCCGCCCGCATCAGGACCCTCCTCGAGCGCGCCGGCCTTCCGACCCAACTGCCTTTGACCTCCCGCCAGCGGGAAAAACTCATCTCTGCCATGAAACTCGACAAAAAGGTCAGCGGGGGCGAACTCAAGTTTGTCCTGGCGCGCAAGCTCGGCCAGGCGCAGTTCGGCCAAAATGTGCCCCCGGCGATGCTCGAGCAAACCCTGGCGTCTTGGCCCTTAACCCACAGCCCCCGGAAAGGTATCGCCATTTTGGCCAGGGGGGATTAGTGTCACAGGCCGTTATGATGCTGGTCATCGACAATTATGATTCGTTTACCTACAACCTGGTGCAGTACCTGGGCGAAATGCAGGTGGAAATGCAGGTCCATCGGAATGACCGGATTTCCCTCGAGCAGATTCAGGCCTTGAAACCGGAACGGATTTTGATCTCGCCCGGGCCGTGTTCGCCGCGCGAGTCCGGGCTATCCAACGAGATCATCCGCCGGTTCGGCGCCCGGATTCCCACGCTGGGCGTCTGCCTCGGGCACCAGTGCATCGGGCATGTCTTTGGCGCCAATGTCATCGTGAACTACCGCATGATGCACGGCAAGGTTTCCATGATTAAGCACAACGGCAAGGACCTCTTCGAGGGCCTGCCCAACCCCTTCGAGGCCACGCGCTACCACTCGCTGGTCATCGAGCGGCATTCCCTGCCGGAGTGCCTGGAATTGACCGCCCAAACCGAGGAGGGGGAAGTCATGGGGGTCAGGCACAGGCAGTTCCCCATCTGGGGCGTGCAGTTCCATCCGGAGAGCATCCTGACCCCGAATGGCCGGCAAATCCTGGCCAATTTCCTAAGACTCAAAAATCAGCCGGCGCTCCTTTCCTGGGCATAATTCGGGTTCGCTCACTGCGCGGCGCCGGAACGCCGGCTTCAGCCGGCAGGGCGCTCCGCTCCAGGGTATGGTTCAGGTTCGCCCACTATGCGAGCGGAGCGAGCCAAGTGGATGTCCCGAGGGCAGGGGGCTCGATTGACGTTTGAGAAGGCGGTTTATGTTGCTCCGCCCCAGTTAGGTGCCGGGGCCTTCTGCGCCCCCCACCCCAAGCAGCCAGATCGGCACCTTAATTTAGGGCCTGTCCCAAAGGCCCGGCGAACGCAAGACTTGGTCGCAACCTTTGTCGCCAACTTTGTCGAATTGGCCATCTTTCGACAAAGTTGGCGACAAAGGTTGCGACAAAGGTCTGGAATCGGAGTTTTCAGGAGAGGGTTTAATTCATCACCGCCCCCTCAGGGCTGAACTTAAAGTAGAGCCAGTTGCCCAGCGGGACGAGGAGGGCAAAGGCCAGCAAGCCGGCCAGGACGTCCACGGCGTAGTGATAGCGGCAATAAATGGTCGAGAGTGTCAGGAGGAATGCCAGGACCAGGTGGAAGTAGCGGATGGGCTTCAGGTAGCGGAATGAAAAATAGACCGTGCACCACGCCACGGCCACATGGCTGCTGGGCAGGGCTGAACCCGGGGCCTCGAAGACCCGGTAAATCCATCCCATCAGTTTAAAGAAAACGCCGCGCTGCACCGCCGCCGGATAGGTGTCCACCGACGCCAGACGCTGGACCTCCGCCGGCAGGGTGTAGCCGCCGACCGGCCCAAAAAACAGGCGGGGGCCGATGACCGGCAGGAAGATGTAAATCAGGTAGCAGAGGTAAAAGAGGAACGACAGGACGGACAGATAGTGGAAAAACTGCCGGCGGCTCCGCAGGAACAGGGCCAAGCCCACGCCGACGATCATCAGGTAATAGGAGAAATAGGCCGCATAAAAAACCTCACTGACTGCCGGCCACGGCAGTCTCTCCATGAACAGGACGCTGGGCTGGCAGCCAAAGAGCGCCTGCTCCCGCCGGATGGCCGCCGGGTCGAGATATTCGGCGCAGAACATCCGGTTCAACCACCCGGTTTCGCAGAAAAACCACAGGTAGAGCAGGACCGGGTAGAAATGCCGGAGAAAGTCCAGCGCCGGGCCCGGCCAGCCGCGCCTATGGGGCTGCACCAGCCAATGGACCGCCGCCAGTCCCAGGGCATGGGCCGCCAGGAGCCACGGCCAGGCCGGGACGGTCTGGTTATGGAAGAGCAGAATGAGCGCCGCCACGACAGCCGAGTATGCCTGCGTGGCATAATCAACAAAGACGTAGCGCTTCATCATCGTGAGGCTCTGCTCAAAGCCATCGCTCCTGCCGATACCACTCGAGCGTCTGGCTGATGCCCGGCTTGAGCGTCGTCGGGCAGGCGCAGCCGGTTTCATGCCCCAGCAGGTTCGGGTTGCAGACCCAGCCTGGGGCGCGCAGTTCGGCAAACTTCTGCAGGCTCAGCACGCTGGCCCTGCCGGTCAGGCGCGACCTGATTTCCTGTCCCAGGCACAAGGGCCAGAGCATCAGCGCCGGAAGTGGCAACGGAACGGTCCAGACGCCCATTTGCGTTGCTATCTCCCCGGCCATCGAGCGGGCGGTCACGATTTCGGGGCAGGCCGCAAAATAGGTCTTCCGCGCTGCCGCCGGATGGTCCAGGCAGGTCACGATGGCCTGGGCCAGGTCTTGGACGAACACCAGGCTCAGGGCCTGCCGCCCGGGCCTTGGCAGCAGGTGGGCCTTGACCGCCTTGAAAAGCCGCAGGAATTCCACGTCGCGCGGGCCGTAAACCCCGGGAGGCCGGAGGATGACAAACTCCGGGCGGCAGTGGCGAAGCACTTCCAGTTCTCCGGCCAGCTTGCTCTTGCCGTATTCCGAAACCGGGTGGGGCGCGTCTTGCTCGCGGGCCGGATTGGCGGCCACGGCGGGTCCGCTGGCCGCCAGGCTGAGACATGCACGAGCCGCCGCATCCCTGTCTGAGCGTTGGCCGCCTCGATGACATTACGGGTCCCGGCGTGGTTGACCTCGTAAAACTCGGGGATGCGCCCGGCCCGGGTGCAGCCGGCGCAGTGGATGACGTGCGTGATGCCGGCCATCGCTTGCCGGAGGCTGGCCGGCTCGGAGATCGAGCCGGTCCGGACCTCGGCCCAGGAGAGGTGGGTTTGGATGAAACGCCGGTTGCCGGCTGACCGCAGGAGAATCGCCGTGGGCAGTCCCCGCGCGCGGAGTTTGTCCAGGACATGACTGCCGACAAAGCCGTTGGCGCCTGTGAGCAGTATCTTCAAGCCGTTCAGATCAAGCCGAGCTCTTTGCCTACCTTTCCGAGCTTGTCCAGGGCGAAATTGATTTGCCGGTCGGTATGGGTCGCCATCAGGCTAATGCGAATCAATTCCTGACCCGGGGCCACTGCCGGGGAAACGACGGGATTGACGAAGACGGCTTCCTCCTGGAGGCGTTTGCACAGTCTGAAGGCGACCAGCAAGTTGCGGCAATACAAGGGCAGGATCGGCGTTTGGGAGGCGCCCAGGTTAAAGCCCAGCCGCGCCAGGCCCTCTTTCATGCGGGCGGTGTTGTGCCAAAGCCGGGCAATGCGTTCCGGTTCCTTGGTCATGATTCGGAGCGCCTCCAGCACCGCCGCCGCGTTGGCCGGGCTCATGCTGGCGCTGAAGATCAACGGCCGGGAGTGGTGCTTGAGATAATCTATCGTCTCTGCGTCCGAACCGATGAAACCGCCCAGGCTGGCCAGGGATTTGCTGAAGGTGCCCATGATCAGTTGAACCTGATCGGTCAGTCCAAAATGACTGGCCGTGCCGGAGCCGTTCTTGCCCAGCACCCCAATGGCGTGGGCGTCATTGACCATTACGGCCGCCCCGTACCGTGCGGCGATGCGGCAAAGCTCCGGCAACGGGATGATGTCCCCTTCCATGCTGAAAACGCCATCCACCACGACCAGTTTGCCCGATTCAGGATCGATGTTCCGCAGGCGGCTCTCCAGCGTCGCCATATCCCGGTGCGGAAAGCGGAGGAACTTGCCCTGTGAAAGCAGGCAGCCTTCAACGATGCTGGCGTGGTTGCTCTTGTCGCCGAGCACAAATTCCCCTTTGCCGACCAGGGCGCTGATGACGCCGAGGTTGACCTGGAACCCTGTGGAGTAGAGGAGCACCGCCTCTTTGTGGACCAGTTGGGCCAACTCGTGCTCGAGTTCAAGGTGAATTTCCAGGGTGCCGTTGAGAAAACGCGACCCCGCGCACCCGGTGCCATACTTCTCGACGGCCGCGCTGCGCCGCCTCCTTGATCTTCGGATGATTTGTCAGGCCCAGGTAGCTGTTGGAGCCCAGCATGAGGACCTTCTTGCCATTGATCAGCACCTCGGTGTCCTGGGCCGATGAAATCACCCGGAAGTAGGGATACAGGCCCATCGCCCGCAACTGATCGGCGCTCTCGAATTCCCGCACTTTGTCCATCAGCGCGCAACGGGGCGCGCCCGGGACCTTGCCGGGCACAATCCGATGGTTCACTGAGTGCGGCGCAATCGGCCGCGGCATCGGGTACGAGACCGGTACTCCTGCCGGGCCAACGTTCACAGTGGGCATTTTGTCCTGATAACTCATATAGCGAATCGCCAACGGACTTCTGTATGCTCTCCTTTTACGCTTTCCCGGACGGCTGGCAAGCCGGAAATTTCATTCCCTCCGGCCCGGCAGGGCGGCCCTGAAGTCACGCCGGTGAGGGAAAGGGCAGCCCCGGCAGCCCCGAAATCCGAAGTTCCAGGTCCGAACTCCTAAAAAAACCCGAAATCCGGAAGTCCGAAAAGGCCCTGATTTTGCGGGGTGCTGCCTTCGCTGCCGCGGCTCGCGATTCCGGTTTCGGAGCCCGGATTTGTGGAGGGCCTGATCAGAGACTCCTTAGGTCGTCTCCTACAATGGCTGGCGGAGAACTTTGTCAGTGGTCCTGGGGGGAGAAACGGGGCGGGACGTGGGAAACATCCGGGTTACGGCCCCAAGGTTGCCCGGTAGAAGGCTGCGCCGGGCAAGGGGCTTGGGTTCATGAAATGGACGGCGCCATTGGCGGTGAAGTTCGTCTGGACTGGGGTCCAAAGGGCCAGGTTGCCGGAAGTCCAGATGACAAAGTTGGTTTGGACAGGACCGGTCACATCAAACGCAAAGGAGCCGTTGGCCCAGTGCGGGTTGGCCAGGAGCAAAGGGGTGGGGATCAAAGGAGGCGGGCCTTCTTGAATTGAGATGGTGATGGTCTGGGTGGCGAAACTGTGGGAAGCCGCGTTGCTGGCCGTCAACGTGACCGGATAGAACAGGCCGGCGAGAGCAGGGGTTCCGGTGATGAAGCCATCTCCGCCGAGGTTTGTATTGATGATCAAGCCGGGCGGGAGGGGCGCAGCATTGAAGTAGTTTTGCCGGGGACTGATGCCGGGGTTGGTCACAACGATCCGATAGCTGAAGGCCGAGCCGACCTGGCCGGTGGGCATCGAAGTGACCGGGCCGGGCGGGCTGGTGTTGGCGACGCCGGTGATTGCCGCGAACGAGGCGCCGGAGACGGCGTGGAAGGCGCCGAGCGACACGGTGGCGGCAGCCAGCCATCGCAGGACGCAGGCAACCCCAGACGGGGCAACCGCCGGATTGACAACGGCCACGCGGCAGACTGGCAGGACCTGCAACGCAACGGCCAACAGTAAAGCAGGGATTTTTCGGGCGTTCATGTTGTATTTGCTCTCTCTTTGGTTGCTAGAACCATAAACGCGAGCCGACGGTGACGATGCTGGCGTGGGGATAGGCGCTGGGGGAGGTGACACCGTCCAGGCCCATCATCTCGTAGCGTTTGAAGCCCAGGTTGAGGGAAAGCCAGGACAGGACACGCGCGCTGACCTCCACGCCATAGGTGACGGTTTCCAGGTGCGAGAGTCGGTAGTCCGCCGAGTAGGCGGTTGGAATTCGGGCGGGGTTGTAAGGGTTCGAGGGGTCGCCGGCAAATTGTGTTGCGTAAAAGTCGGCGGCGCTTTGTTCATAATATCGGAACAGGGGCGAAACCAGGAGGCGCGAGCCGATTTTCTGATGCCAGGCAATGCCGAGGGTGTGGGCGAAGATGCCGAAGGAGTCGGCATAGAAGCGGTAGGAACCTTCCGCGCTACCGTGCAAGGCCTTGATGTATTGCAAGAGCGAGGCGTAGGCGATGTAGCCTTCGAGATAGTCCGGGCGTTTCTCCGGGAAGAGGGTTGGGTGGTTCGCGGCGGTTTGAGGGTAGCCGTCAAAGACCACGCCCCGGTAGGGGTCGCTCAAGTAGCCGGAGCTGTTGCGAAAGGTAAAGTTGAGGGTCAGGACCGTGTTGGGGCCGAGCAATTGGTTGGCGCCGATGAGCAAATTGTCGGTGTCTTTGTGCTGTTCGCCGAAGATGTAAGTCCCGCGGTTGGCAAGGATGGTGTCCCAGTCGTGGGCCCAGCCCAGATTCAGAGAGGTGTTTTTCTCGTTGAGGTCCAGCGAGTAATTCAAGGCGGCGCCATAAGAGAGATAGTCCCGCTCCGAGCTGTAGGAGAACTGCGGGGTGAGGTGATGCGGGCCGTAGCTCAACGTGGCATCCATCTCTCCGGCCCAGCGTTTGTCCTCCATGAACTTGGTCGGGACGCTGCCGCTGAGCGGCCCCGGCAGGGAAAAGGGGCTCTTGATCTGTGAAGGTGGCGGAGCGCCGACGGGGGTGGAGCCTGAGATGGCGTCGTAAACCACCTGGCCTCTGAGGGTGAGCCACGACGTGGCAGTCTTCTCGAACAGCCAGCTATGAGTTTGGACGCCGACGCGCCCATGGTCTTCCTGGTAGCTCTCGAAGCGGTAATCGACATGATCCTGGCCTGCGGCACGGTTGAGTTGCGCCAGGTAAAGCATGGCGGCCAGGCCCAACCCGGATATGTCACAGCCTAAGAGCGGCACTGGGCTGCCGAAGCTATGTAGCGCAGGTTTCCAACCTGCTGTATCGCCGACTTCCAGTCGGCAGGCTGCACCTGCTTTGGAGCATCTGCGGATTGGAAATCCGTGATACCGCAGGCTGGAAGCCTGCGCTACGCCTTCCAGTTGGCGAAACCCGTGAAATATCCGGGCTAAGGCCGCGCCGCGGTGTTGGCCTCGCGGCGCAGCCGGTTGGGGGAGGGTGTGGCCGCTCAAGGCTTGGCTGTGAGGTTGATTCATCTCAGAGCGAGCGGGTGGTTAGTTGCATCCGCAGCCGCCGCCGCCGACGCCACGGCCACCGGAGGCGGCTTCGCGGGAGAAAAAGATGTGTTCACCCTGCTGGGTGCCTACAGGGTCGCGGTCGGCGCTCATGATGGGATCGGCCAGCGTGCCGCGTTGCCACGGCTTTACGTGCTGGCAACCGGTCGTGGGGATGAAGCCGGCGGCCAGCACCAGCAGGAGGATGAGTTTTATTTTCATTTGCCGAGCAGGGATTCGATTTGCCGCTCGTATTCTTTTCGAGTCTCGGCGCCGCGAAAGCCGGTGTGGATGAAGCGGACTTTGCCCTGGCCATCCAGGAGAAAGGAGCTGGGCATGGCGGCGACCTCCACCCGGGCCACCAATTTCTGGCCGGCATCGCGGACCACGGTGAAGGAGACCGGGTTTTTCTTCAGGAAATCCGCCATCTCTTTCTTGTTCTGGTCCACGCTGATGGCGATGATGACCAACCCGCGGGGGCCATACTTTTTCTGCAATTCTTCCATCACGGGGAACGACTGTTTGCAGGGCCCGCACCAGGAGGCCCAAAAGTCCACCAGCACGGTTTTGCCCTTGAGGTCGGCGGGACAATCCCCTTCCAGGCCGGCAGCGCGCAGATCGGGGAAGGTGTCGCCGGGTTTGAGGCCGCCGGCGCCCGCGCTCGAGCCGAGCAAGGCGCACAGGCCCCCCATCAAGGCCAGCAAATCAAGACGTAGTGTAGGCATAGAAACCTCGGGTTTGAAGGCGGGTGCTATTGGTAATGACGCAGCCTTCGGCGCCCGGACAAAGGCTGATCAGTTGGAGGCCCTCTCTGGGGCTCAGGACAAAGGCGGTGGTGGAAAGGATGCCGGCGACCGTGCAATGGGGAGCGATAACGGAAACGGAAAGATTGCCATTGTCGACCGGGCAGCCGGTGCGTGGATCCAGGATGTGGCCATAGCGCCGGCCGTTGTGGACGAAGAACCGGGCAACATCACCGGAGGTGGCCACGGCATGGTTGGTCACGGCCACACCGGTCCAGCAGCGAGCCAGGTCTTTGGGGTCCTGAAGGCCGATGTGCCAGGCCCCTCCGTTGGGGGGCTTGCCGTGGACGCGGACGTCCTGTCCGAAGTTGACGAGCACGTCCTCCAGCCCGGCCTGCAAGATGAGCCAGAGGGCGCGGTCCACGGCATATTCCTTGCCGACGCCGCCCAGGTCCAGGCCCATGCCTTCCTCCGGCAGGAAAACCGCCCCGGGCCGCCGCTGGACCTTGCCCCAGCCGACCAACTGCCGGGCGGCTTGGATAGCGGCGGGCGCCGGCACGATGGGAGGCCTTGCCTTCCAGTTCCACAAACGCAGCAGGGGCAGTGCGGTCGGATCAAAAACTCCCTGAGTGAAGTTGAACATGTCCTGGCAGAAACGAAAGAGGGTGTCGGTTTCCGCATCGATTTCGACCCAGTGTTTGCCGGCGGCGTCGTTGATGCGGCTGATGAGGCTCTCGGCAATGAAACGCGAGTAGCGGGCCTCGAACCAACCGACCCATTCGAGGACTTCGTTTTGAAGGCGCCTGGCCAGGGCGTTGTCCCGCGCGCGGAAATTGACCCGGCAGAGGGTGCTCATTGCCTGGAAGGAGAGCTGGTGGAAATCGCCGACGGCCCGGGAGTCGGCGGACCGTTTGACGCGCTCCTGAACCAGGCGCGTCGTGTCGGCGGAGATCAGTTCTGTAGCACTACAGCTCATGCAGTAGTCCAAATAGTTTCACTTCCGACTAACGGTTCCGCTACTTCTTTGCCGCAAGGTTATTCGGGAACTAACATCAGCCAATAACGAGTTCTGTCAAGTCGCTCGGCGCCTCTTTTGGAGTGCGCCGGCAGAGCGAAGCGGCGACGGCGCCTTCCGGTGGCCGGGACCTCCGGGAACGCCAGACGCTGCCCGAGCCAAAGCGGTGTCGCGCTCCGCTTGCCACCGCACTCCAAACGCTTCGCGACCTTCGGGCGCCCGGGGTCGTCTCCTACGTACTGCGCTCCTTTCGGAGCCTCAAAAGCCATTCCACGTAAGGCAGGTCATCGGCGCGTGTGACTTTGGGATTGGGCAGGTGGCTGACGATGAGTTTGACTGGTTGACCGATAAGCTCGCAGGCGGCAGTGTCGTCGGTGACGACGAGGTGGCGCTGGCGGACCTGGGCGAGAGCGCGGCGGATGAGTTCGACGCGGAAGGTCTGGGGTGTTTGGACGGCCCAAAGGCGGGAGCGATCCAGTGTGCGTTCAATCAACTGCCCATCGCGCGATTCTTTGATGGTGTCGGCCACGGGCTGGGCGGCAACGGCGGCCCCAAATTGGCGGGCGGCCTCAATCGTGGCGGCGATGAGGCCGGCGCTGGTGCAGGGCCGCGCCGCATCCTGGATGGCGACAATGTCCGCATCCGGGGGCAGCGCCTCGAGGCCGTTCCAAACGGAGTCCTGGCGCTCCTTGCCGCCTGCGACCAGCCGGAATGGTTTTGTGAACGAGTGCTCTTTGGCCAGTTCGGCGAAGGCGGTCTGCATCCCGTCCCGAACGACGAGGACGATGTGATCGATGCAGGGGGCGCTATCGAAGCCCCGCCAGGTGTGCGCCACCAGCGGGCATCCGTTCAACTCGACGAAAAGCTTGTCCACCTTGGGTCCCATGCGGGTCCCCTTGCCGGCAGCGACGATAAGGGCGGAGGTCATTTTTTAGTCCACAGTCCACAGTCCACAGTCCACGGTCCACTGACGCTGAGTTGCGAATCCCAACCCCAGTATTTCACCATTCCCGACACTGGCGAAAGCTCCGTTAGGAGCGCCATGCTTATAGAAACGCCAGCCAACCGAGCCTTTCTCAAGCTCCGTCAGGAGCGGCATGTGCCTGGACGTTGTTGTTGCGGAGTCACATGCCGCTCCTAACGGAGCTTGAGGTTCTCCGAACGCCCTGACTATAAACATGGCGCTCCTGACGGAGCTTTCCTGAACCAGCGCGTTGGCAAGTTGACCGAGCGTGTGAAATATCCCGGCTAAGGGTTGTGCCGCATTCATGCGGGAGAGGTTTCGCATAATTTGGGGCGGAGGGCAAATGCTCCATTCAGTCAGGTCAGACAACTCTCTGACGCTATTGGAGTTTGGACATTCTCCACGCCAACGGCGTGTGGGCATATCAGCCCAGGGCAACGCCCTGGGAAACCGGCCCGCAATGGCATAGCCCGCCCTGCAAGGGCGGTGGTAGCCTCCGTGGCCTGCGCCCTTGCAGGGCGCGGGCGTGTTTTGGGCGCGGGCTTTCCCAGGGTGTTACCCTGGGCTGATATGCTGGCGCGCTTTCAGCGCGCGCTGCACGCCGGGCGGTCTTCTGGCACCCCGTTCCGGGGTGCTGGACCTTCGGACCGTTAACCGGGGGTCGCGACGGCGTCGCGACCCCCGGCTACCATCTGGCAACCCTGCGGGTTGCACCCATGCGCGGCTGCCAAAAGCAGTTGACTTGGGTGTTTCCAGGAGGGAGATTAGAGGGGGATGGATATGAAAAGACTTCGTCAGCACCCGGCATCGTGCCGAGGGCGGAACCCCCCGGCGAGAGGCGTGGGCGGCTTGGCCTTCACCTTGATCGAGTTGTTAGTGGTTATGGCGGTCATCGCCATTCTGGCCGCCCTCCTGCTGCCTGCGTTGAGCAGGGCCAGGGCGAAAGCCCGGCTGGCGGCTTGCCGGAGCAACATGCACCAACTGGGGCTCGGCATCGCCCTCTGTACCGATGATCACAATGATTACTTTCCCAGGTCTCTCTGGTTCGGTGATCAGACCATCGACAGGTGGTGTCTATTCGAGGGCACCTCACCGGGTTACTTCGCAAATGGCATCGCCACCCCCATCCATGCCGAGGCGGGTTCGGTTTTTACTTACGTCACCAGTCTGCCCCGAGTTTATCTTGACGACCCCTCTAAGCCATTTTCGTACCCCGGGTTTGGGCCTGGAATCCTGGCCGATCCGCGGCAGACCAACATCTATCGGGTCTATTGGTGCCCCGACACCGGGCAGACCGGCCAGTTGAGCCGCGTCACTTACGATATGAACATGCTTTTTAACTATCCTATGAATGCGAGTGCCTACGGCACACGCGAAACGGCGGTGGTGAACCCGGCCAAGAAGATTCTGCTCATAGACCTAACCCACCCACCGTCGCTAAGTGTCGAGTGGGAAGGCAATGATTGTCAGTGGTGTCTCCTCACCTCGCCCCATCAAATCCGGCACGGCGGCCTGGTCAATGTCGTGTTCGCCGATGAACACGCCGAGGCACTCAAGTGGGCCAGGGCCCATGAGATTGACCATACCCCCAGCCTGATGGACGAATACCTTTATCCTACGACCTACTGAGCGGGCCGCCAGTCCAAGACCTTCAACTGGAGTTGGCGGCGGCCGTTGTATTGGTTGATTTGGGGGCAAAAGGCCAGGTCAAAAGGGGCGGTGGGGAGGGTTTCGTTGCCAGCGCCCCACCAGACGGCCTCATGAGTGGTGAGGCCGTCGGTCACCCGGAGTTTGAGGTGCTGCTGCTCGGCGCCCATCCGATGCGCAGGACTCTTGAGGGTGAGGTTGCGGGCGGAGAATTGGACGGGCGGGTTGCCCGGGCCGTTGGGTTTGAGCAGGGCGAGTTCGGCCAGCGAATCCGGGGTGATAGCGGCCAGGCCGACCTGGGCATCGAGGTGCAAGGGGGGCGTCAAATCTTCGGGTTTGAGGACTTGCCGGGCGAGTTCATTGAGGCGCGCGCGGAATTTATCCAGGTTTTCAGCCCGCAAGGAGAGTCCGGCGGCGG
This sequence comes from uncultured bacterium, assembly GCA_963713735.1. Lineage (GTDB taxonomy): Bacteria > Verrucomicrobiota > Verrucomicrobiia > Limisphaerales > UBA8199 > CAVQND01. The sequence goes on along the minus strand of CAVQND010000061.1, from coordinate 13,835 downwards.
CGGCGTGCCCGCCGTGGCGGACGAGAAGGCCGGCGCAGTCGCGCAAGGCGGCAGCCAGGTCGAAGCCGGCGATGCTCCGTCCGGAGCCGCGCCATTCCACGCCATCGCCGCCGACGATGATGGCGGGCCGATGGAACTGCTGGAGCACGCGAGAGGCCACAATGCCGACCACGCCGATATGCCAGGCGGAGCGGCCCTCGACGATAACGAAGTCGGTGTCGGCCTTGAACCTGGCGCCAATGGCGGCGATGGCTTCCTGGGAGATGCGGCGTTCGATTTTTTGGCGTTCGGAGTTGCAGGCATCCAGGTCTTGAGCCAGGGGCATGGCCTCGGCCAGGTCGCGCGCCAAAAGGAGGCGGAGGGCTGCCTGGGCGGTCTCGAGCCGGCCGGCGGCATTGAGCCGGGGAGCGAGTTGAAAGCCGACTTCGTAAACGCCCAGGGGCGCGGGGGTTCGGGCGGCCTGCTTCAAGGCGATGAGGCCGGGGCGCTGCGTCGCGTTGAGGCGCTCGAGGCCGGCGCAGACGAGGATGCGGTTCTCCCCCGTCAGCGGGACGATGTCGGCAATCGTGCCGAGGGCCACCAGGTCCAGGAGCGGGCGCAGGTCGAAATCGGCGGCGCCGGGCAGGCCGGATTCACGCCCGCGCTTGACCAGGGCATGGGCGAGCTTGAAGGCCAGACCGACGGAGCAGAGTTCGGTGAAATTCCCGTGACCGTCGCGGGGATGGGTCGTGGGAGCGTTGGAGCGTTGGAGCGTGGGAGCGTCGTGGGCGGCGGAAGGGGAGCGGAGGCGGGGATTGACCAGGGCGAGGGCGGCAGGGGCGGGCGAGGCGGGCTGGTGGTGGTCGAGCACGATGACATCGACTGCGCGTTGCCGCAGCCAGGCAATGGATTCGACGGCGGTAGAGCCGCAATCCAGGGCCAGCAGCAACGAGGCGGGAAACTGTCGAAGGCAGTTTTCGAGGCCGTCCCGGCTCAAGCCGTAGCCCTCGTCCAGGCGGTGAGGGAGGTAAGCATTGACGGTCCAGCCCAGGGGGCGCAGGACCTCGAGGAGCAGGGCGGTTGAAGTGACGCCGTCCACGTCGTAATCGCCAAAAATCACCACCGGCTCGCGGCGTTCGCGCGCCTGGAACAAGCGGTCCACCGCCGCCGCCATGTCCGGCAGGGCAAAGGGGTCGGCCAGTTGTTTGAGCTGGGGTTGGAGGAAGGAACGCGCCGCCGCCGGCTCGCCCAACCCCCGGTTCAACAGGCATTGCGCCAGCAAAGGCGAGGTGTTGAGCTTCCTGGCCAACTCTTCGGCGAACTCCGGTCGGGCGGGCGGCAGGGACCAATGAAACCTCATATTGGACACGGCATTACTGTTGCCTTGGGGAGGCCGGTGTTTCAATAGCAAATGTTCGGCCCTCGCTGGCGCGCGAGCGCGTCAGGTTTCTCCGAATGGGCATGTGTCCCGAAGTACTGAGGAGCATTGAGGATTGAAAATTGAAAAATGAAAAATGGTCAATGGCAACTGATACCCGGGATCGATGCTGCCCGAGCCAAAGCGGTGTCGCGCTCCGCTTGCCACCGCACTCCAAAGTGGCCTGCCGGAGAGGGCTCGACAGACTTTGCCGCTGGCCCTGCGGGGGTTTAAAGCCGGCGCTTAGGTTTGTTGCGGCGGGCGGAGAGAATCGAGAGCAAGATGGAGAGGAGGATGATGCCGGCGACGACGAGCAGGGAGATGGAGGTGGGAATATCGATTTGGATTCCACGAGGCGGCAGGTCGTGGGGGTCGAGGAGCATTTTGGTTCCAACAAAGACCAGCACGACGGAAAGGCCGGATTTGAGGTATCTGAAATGCCCGATGGCGCCGGCCAGCACGAAATAGAGAGAGCGCAGGCCGAGGATGGCGAAGACGTTGGAGGTGAAAACGATGAAAGGCTTGGTGGTGACGGCGAAGACGGCGGGAACAGAATCCAAGGCGAAGATGAGGTCGGTGGTTTCGATCGTCAACAGGACCAGGGCCAGGGGTGTAAGGGCCAGCCTGCCGTGCCAGCGGGTCGCAAATCTCTGCCCCTCGAAGCCCGGCGTCACCGGACAGAGCCGTCGCGCAAAGAGGACGACGCGGTTTTTCTTGGGATCAACCTTGGTTTCGGCCAACATTATTTTAAGGCCGGTGAACAGCACGAAGGCCCCGAGCAGGTAGAGCACCCAGTGGAGCAGGGCTATGAGAACCGCCCCCAAAGCGATCATGAGGCCGCGCATGGCCAGGGCGCCCAGGAGGCCCCAAAACAGGACCCGGTGCTGAAGCACGGGGGGACGCTGAACCAGTTGAAGATGAGGGCGATGACCAGGACGTTATCCATCGAAAGAGAGAATTCGATGAGATAGCCGGTGAAGAATTCGAGCGATTCCTTTTCCCCGCGCAGCAGCCCCAGGGCCAGCCCAAAGAGCAGGGCCAGGCCGACCCAGAGGGCTGTCCACGCCAGCGCCTCCCGGAGCTTCACCACCCGGGCGCGGCGATGGAACAGGCCCAAATCAAAGGCCAGGAACACCACCACACAGGCGACGAAACCCACCCAGTGCCACCAGGCAATGTCAACCACCGCAAACATAGACAGTCTCTTGCAGCCTAACCCGCATTTCTCACACGCCAAAACCGCTCGCCTAAACGCCAGTTCAGCAAACTTGGGCGTTCATAGCAATATTCATAGCTCCCGTCGGGATGGAAGTTGCGCGAGCGCGCCTCTGACCCGGTCCATCAGCCCGGGCCAGTCGCCCGGCTGGCTTTGGCGGAACAGACGCAGGGTAGGATACCACGGGCTGTCGGACCTGTGAACCATCCAACGCCACTCGCCGGCAAAAGGCAGCAGAGTCCAAGTCGGTTTCCCCAAAGCCCCGGCTAAATGGGCCACGGCGGTGTTAACCGAAATGACCAGGTCGAGCTGGACAATGGCGCTGGCTGTCTGGTCAAAGTTGGCGAACCGGGCGCCCAGGTCCGTGAGGCGGTTCGCCCACGGGACCTGGGCCAGGTCCGAGGCCCTGGGGCCTGCCTGCAGGCTGAACCATTGAACGCCCGGCAATCCCATCAGCGGACCGAAATGTGTGACCGGCATCGAACGGTTGTGGTCATTCTTGTGTTTGGCGTCGCCGGCCCAGGCGAGGCCGACCTTGAGGCAGCCCGCCTCCGTCGGCCCGATAGGGAAGACCTCTTTGGGCGGGGTGAGATAGGGGACCTTGGCCGGAACCGTTGCCTGCGTAGTCCGGAAAATGGCCGGCAGGCTCAACAGTGGGGCGTGGAAATCGAACGCAGGCAAGCCGGCCCGCCCGGTGGCAACCCGGCTCACGCCCGGCGCGCGGGCCAGAAGGGCGGTCAGGGCCTCGGGGCAGCCGAGGAGCACTTCCCCGCCGCGCTGCGCCACCAGCGGGGCGTAGCGGATGAATTGAATAACGTCGCCGTAGCCTTGTTCGGAATGCAGCAGAATGCGCCGTCCCCCCAACTCGCACCCGTCCCAGAGCGGCTGGGGAAAGGCCCCGGCGGGCGTGGTGAAGTCTTTGAGTTTCCAGCGCCATTCATATTCCGGCCAGCCGCGCTCCCACTGGCCTTTGGCCAGCAAGGCGGTGCCAAGCTGCCAATGGGCCTCGGCATGGGCCGGCTCGAGGCGCAGGACCTGTTCGCAACAGGCTATCGCCGCGTCGAGCTCGGGTTGTTCCTGGTAAAGAAGGGCCTGGTTGATTAGCGTGTTGACGTGGTTTGGGCGCAGGGCCAGGGCCTGGCGATAGGCGGCCATGGCCTCGACGGGCCGGCGCAGGTTCTGCAGCGCCAGGCCGAGGTTGTAATGGGCGTCGGCGTTGCGCGGCTCGAGGGCGAGTTCCAGGCGGCAACACTGGGCGGCGGCCTCGAGGTTGCCGGCCTGCTTATGGATGGCGCCCAGCAGCAAATGCAATCGCGGATAGGACGGGCGCAGGCGGATGGCAGCCTCGAGGCACTGGACCGCTGCATCAAGCCGATTGAGCTCGCGGAGGGCCGTGCCGAGGCGGCAATGCGCCTCGAAACAGTCGGGCTGCTGTTGCAGGACGGCGACAAACAGTTTAGCTGCCTCCAGCGCCCGGCCTTGCCCGGCACAGTCGCAACCGCGCCGCAAGAGCTGCTCCGCCGGGCCGGCCGGCAAATGGGATGGAGGCGTCGTGGGGTTCAGCCAGCAGGGGCGGGATTTAGCCCGGATGTTTCATGGCCTAAGAGCGGTGCTGGGCTCCCGAGACTACGTAGCGCAGATTTCCAAACCTGCTGTATCGCCGACTTCCAGTCGGCAGGCTGCACCTGCTCGGTCGCATCTGCGGATTGGAAATCCGCGATACAGCAGACTGGAAGTCTGCGCTACACGTTCCAGTTAGCGAAATCCTGTGAAACATCCGGGTCAGGCCTCCCAACCCGGGCGGTTCCGGCGCGTAACGAACCTGGCGGCTTCCTCGGGGATGTTGGGCGAGCACATGCCCGGGCCGTCCCACTCCATGCGGCGGCCTGGGCCGACGCGCAAGGCCACGCAGCCGAGCAGAATCACCTCGGCCAGGTAAGCGGCGATGTCGAAGTTCGAGTAGGCGGGCGTGCCATCTTTCATCATCCGGAACCACTCCTGCATGTGACCCGGGGAGCGGGGGATGGTTTGGGGCACGGGCTTGCAGGCCTCGTGCTGCCGGCCATCGATGTATCCCTCTTCGCCGTTCATGCACACCAGGAACCGAGAGCCGTAGTCGTCGGGAGAAAAGACCTTGCCCTTCTCGCCGACGATGAGAGCGCCGCTGCCGGGGAGGGGGTCGTGGAACGACTTGAGGATTTCCTTCACCGCGTCTCCGGAGGGGCGAAGGCTCGCTTTGTTGCCCGGGTTGCCGTCGTACCACCAGAACTTGAGCGCAGGCAGCCCCTCGCGGGCGGGGAACTCGAAGCGGATGCGGGAGGTCTTGGGGAAGGTCTCGGGATAGATTTCCGAGGCTTTTTCCAGTTCCACGACATTGGGATAGCCCAGTTTGAGGGCGCGGAAAGGCATGTTCACGGTGTGGCAGGCCATGTCGCCCAGGGCGCCGGTGCCGAAATCGAACCACCCGCGCCAACTAAAGGGATGATAGACGCCGTCCTTGAAAGGCCGCTCCGGGGCCGGGCCGAGCCACACATCCCAGTCCAGCTTCGCCGGCACCGGGTCTTGGCCGGCAGGCCGATTCAGACCCTGCGGCCAGATGGGGCGATTGGACCAGACATGGCATTCGAGCGGGTTGCCGATGACCCCGGCGTGCACCACCTTAACCGCCCGCCGCAACCCGCCCTCGGCGCTGCCCTGGTTGCCCATCTGCGTGGCCAGGTTCTTCTCTTTGGCGAGCTGCCGCACTATCCGGGCCTCATGGACGGTCTGCACCAGCGGTTTCTGGCAGAAACAGTGCTTGCCCATCTTCATCGCGCGAATGGCAGCTACCCCGTGGTTGTGATCCGGAGTCGAAACCGTCACCGCGTCGATGCTCTTTTCCATGTCCTCGAGCATCTTCCGGTAGTCCCGGTACTGCTTGACCTCGGGAAACTTGCTCTCGAACTGCCTGACCTTGCTGGCCAAAGTGTCCCGGTCCACGTCGCACAGGGCGACGATGTTGCCGCCGCGCCCCGCTGCCTCGCTGCTGTCACTGTCGCCTTTGCCGCCGACGCCGATGCAGGCGACGTTGATGCGCTCATTGGCCCCCAGGACCCGGCCGACATACGGGAACGAGAGGGCCGCGGCGCCAGCCGCCACGGTCGTGCGGCTCAGGAATTGGCGGCGGGTGAAGGTGGACGTGCTTGGTTTTGCGCTGTTTTCTATGTTCGTCTTTTGCATGTTAAGTCTTAACTGGGCCGATAATGTCATGAACGCAGAAAGGATTCAACAACCTTTCTTTTCCACGGTTTTCATTTCTGACTCCTGAGGGATGGCGCGTATTCAGGGATCCGATAGGAATTCGGTTTTTGCCGCGCTGCCCACGATTCACGCCTCGCGGGTGAAAAAGTGAAAAGTTACGGCCGCTCGACCGCCCCCCCAAGTTCGGCAGTCGAGAAGAAGCGCCATCGTTAAGGCAGCCCCGGCCGTTTGGCCGGAGGCTGGTATCCGACATGCCAGTAGAGCTGCCACAAATTGTCCAGTCTGACCTGTTGCCCGTGTCCGTCGAAGAAGGCGACGTTGATCGCGCCGGGCAGGCGTTGGCTTCGGGGCCAATACCTCGGCACCGTACGGGGCCGGTTGCCATGGCGCGGGATGACGAAATTGACCATCTGCCCGGGGGTTGGGTCGGACATCGGGTTGTCCGCCTCGATGGCCGTAAGATCCAGTGGCGGCGGGTCCGAGGCGATCGGAACTCCCCAAGGAAGTATGGCATCTGCCAAGACCGGGGTTTCTGCCGGTCGCCCAATTTCGCCCTCTCTCAGGAATGGCCGTGCGGACGTGTTACTGAGTAAATAGAGGGTCGAGTAAATAGAGGGTTGACCACCCAAAGACCCAGCCGTTCTGGCCGTAACTGCCGGAACGGATGTCTCCCCCGAATACCACCGGCCACGACCACGCTGAATTGTAGGTGCCCGAAGATTCATCAGGACCATCGAGACCCACGAAATTGTCGCGTCGCTTTTCGGGACGGGGTGCGCTGGGGCAAATCCAGCACAATTGAGCCCGGCCAATCTCGTTCGTCCACCAATCCCAGATCTGGTGCTGCTCCGTGTTCATGTTGAGCACGCGCGCATCGGCAAACTGGTCCAGGCGCCCGCCCGAGTCGTCTACGGCCATCCGGTATTTTAGATCGATCTGCCGCTCATTGCTCAGGCAGGCCACGTCCAGGGCCTTAAGCCTGGCCCGGCCCAGCGCCGGCAACAGGAGGGCCGCCAGGATGGCGATGACCGCAATGACCACCAGCAGTTTGTCAGTACCACCATGCGAGCCACGAGGTCAGGGAGAGTGCCCGCCGCCCGGGAACTCATCCCGGAGGGATGACAGATGGTAGCCGGGGGTCGAAGCGTCGCGAGACCCCCGGTTCAGCGGCGGTGTGGGTCGGCATCCTATAGGGATGCCAGAAGGCGGCCTGCTCCCTTTGTGCAGCCTTCTGGCACCCCGTTCCGGGGTGCAGGCCCCCTCTGGCCGCAAACCGGGGGTCGCGGCGATGCCGTGACCCCCGGCTACCATCTGGCAACCCTCCGGGTTGGCCCGAGCCGCCGCTCCTGGCTGGAGATGGTGGGACTGACAAGATGCGCCCCTTCCTTGCTTCCTTGGCTCCTCTTCTCGCTCCCTGCCCTTTTTTTAGATTGTACACCATCCGGAGGGATGGCACCACGGATGGCCAGTACACGACCTGTGGCTGGCACATCTTGGTGGAATTTTCCTCGACTATTAGTGCTCTCTGCTACACAAATCCCCCGGCCTTTGAGATCGCGTAATACTCCCTGCCAGCAAAGACTGGCCTGAGAGGGACAGCTACAGATTTTGGCCCCCTTTTTCATCAACACATCTTTCGTCCTTTTAGGCGCGGAGCCGCGCAGGTATGTTTGAGGGGCAGATTCTGGAATTATGAGCACTGCCTCTGCGGGACCGGGATTGGCGGCGCAAGCCCGCGCCGCGCTCCCGGCATTTCTGGGCCGGTTCACGGTCCTGCACGAGGCGCCGCGCGAGTTATGGCTCGTGTTCCTGGTCAAGTTGGCCGGGATTGCGGCCTACCAGGTCATGAACCTGACCTTCGTGCTCTGGCTCTCGTACGACCTGGGTTACAGCGACCAGTGGGCGGGCTTCATGGTGGCGGGGTGGTCGGCGGTAATGACTCTGTTCGCGGTCTTCGCCGGGTCTCTGGCGGACGCGATCGGGCTGCGCAAGGCCATTTTGTTGGGGCTGGCGGTCACCGTGGCATCGCGGGGGGTGATGACGTTCACCACCGTGAAATGGCTGGCCCTGGCCGGAGGCATGTTGCCCCTGGCCCTGGGCGAGGCGCTGGGCGGGCCCGTGCTGGCAGCCGGCGTCCGCCGCTATTCGACCACCGCCCAGCGCTCGATTTCCTTCGCCCTGTTTTATGCCATGATGAACGGCGGGTTCATCATCGCCGATTACATCTTCGACCACGCGCGCCAAGGCCTGGGCGAACCCCACGGCCACTTGCTGCTGCCGTGGCTGCGGCTGGATTTCACCACCTACCGGGCGCTCTTCCTCATCAGCTTGCTCATTGAGGTTTGCCTGTTGCCCATCGCCTGGTTTGCCCTGCGCGACGGCGTCGAGGCCACCGACCAGGGCGTGACCATCACCCCCGAACAGCCCAAGTACCCAGGTGCGAGCCTCGGGAACGCCTTCCGTCTCACGACGCGCGACGCGTTGCGCCAGACGGCCCGCATCTTCGCCGGGTTGTGGCGCCAGCGCGGTTTTTACAAGTTCCTGGCCTTTCTCGGCCTGGCGTCCTTCGTGCGCCTGATCTTCATTCACATGTATTACACCTATCCCAAGTTCGGCATCCGCGAGCTGGGGGAAGGCGCGCCGGTGGGCCGTCTCTTCGCGATCAACTCGGTGCTGATCCTGTTGCTGGTGCCCATTGTCGGGGCGTTGACCCAGAGAGTCTCCGCCTACCGAATGGTCAGCGTCGGCAGCGCCATCGCCGCGGCCTCGGTCTTTTTCATGGCCCTGCCCCCCCGATGGTTCGAGCCGTTGGCCGATGGCTGGTTGGGCCATAGCATCGCCAGCGCCTGGCTCGGGGGCGATGCCCGGTTCTGCCCGGATGATTTTCGGGATCTGCCCGCTCTGGCTGCCAAACTCCGCTCCCCCTCCAACCCGCTGTCCGGCGCGCTTCGTCAGGCCCTTTCGGGACCGACGCGGGCGCTCCTGGGCCGGGAGCTGCCGGACCGGGCCGCCGAGCTCGAGCCGCATCCCAGCTCCGCCCTGTTTGCCGCCGGAGACATTGGCGACGCGGCGGCTTTCGCGGGCCGGTTGCGGGACGATGCCAATGCGGCGACCCGGCCCATTTCCGCCTTTGTTTGGAGCCGGTTCTCGCCGGCCAGCCTGGCGCTGCTGGGGGATGCGAACCGGCCCGAGCCTCAGCGGCAGGCGGTCCTGGCGCAGGAGTTAAACCGCATTCTCCATGGCAAGACACTCTACGATGAGAGACGATTCGCCGGCGTGCCCTTGTCCCTGGCGGCACTGGCGCTCCTGGGCAAAGAACCGAACCAGGCCAAGGCCGGAACGCTTCCCAACGCGGGCAGGATGCCCGCGCCACAGCTTCCCAACCAAACCTTGCTCCTGAACCGGTTGCTGCTCGAGGACACTTACACCCGCCAACTGGCCCGCAGCGCGCATCCCTTGCGCGTCGCCCTGGCCGAAGACCTGGGCGCCCTCATCAAGAACGGCCCGCTGCAACGAGTGGCCAGGCTTCCCCGGCCTGGCGCTCTGGCCGAAGGAAAAGGCGCAACTGGCCCAAAAACCGCAGGGGACCAAACTGGCCCGCCTCAACCGCCGGCTCCTCGAGGACGCGTTCCCCTCGGAAATCGCCAGGAATCGCGCCGGTGTTCCGGGCAGCGTCAACCCGTATTACGTCATGATCTTTCTCTTCATCGCCTTGCTCTCGGTGGGAGAATCGATTTACTCGCCTCGGCTCTACGAATACGCCGCGGCGATCGCGCCCAAAGGCCAGGAAGCCTCTTACATGTCTCTCTCCTATCTTCCCTTTTTCCTGGCCAAGCTCCCGGTGGCCATGTTCTCCGGCGTGCTGCTGGCCAGGTTCTGCCCGGAGACCGGCCCGCGCGACTCCGCCGCGCTCTGGCTCATTATCGCCCTGACCACCACGATTGCCCCCGTTGGCCTCTGGCTCCTCCGCCGCTGCATCCAGGTCCCCGAGGCGGGACGCGAGCCGCGTTGAAACCAACGAAACTGTTGAGGTCTGGCCCAACGAACGGGGGCAGACCTGTTCTTGAGCACCTGCTGCCCAACAGAACCGCGGTTGCTGCTCGGGTTCTGGCCGCGCCACGCTGAGGCGGCTTCATACGGCCAGCAACTCCCGGCTGCGCCGCCGCACTTGGGCTTGGCGCCGGGCTCGAGCGGCGGCGGCCTTCGCGTGCTCCTCGAACAGCACCGGAAACACGAGCAGCGGATAGGGCGTTACCCAGGCCAGGGCGGCCGCTTCGTTGGCGGCCCGCCGCAACCGGCAGTTCGTTTCCGCATTCCAGACTCCCTCCAAACGCCCCTCGAGCAAGCGGCGTTTGAGCCTTTCCAGAGGGTCTTCCCCGCGGGTCCGAAGCGGCGACGGAGGCCTCGGTTTGACCTCAAACCGGGTCTCCGGCAGGAACTCGATGTGCAACCGGCTGTTGTTTGCTTTCATGGCTTTGCCTTTCTCTAGCGCCGCCCGCCCGGGCGGCATCATCCCAACAAAAAACCCGCGATTGACTGGCAATCGCGGGGTTTTCTGAAAATCTGTATCGAGCAGTTAGAAGTTCCCTCCCGCGATGCCGGGGCCAGCGGCACAAGACCAAATGGACTTCTGTCCATGGCCCCGCCGGCCGCCCAGGTTAACCTGAGTCATATTAGTCATACTCTAACTGTTTCTTTTATCGCAGTTAATAAACACTACCTCGGACGTAATGTCAAGGGGCCATCGAAAATGGGTGCGATTAAAACCGTACGGCATCCGCTCCGAAAGTCTCGTCCCGGAGGGACATCCGAAAATAGCCCGGCGTTTCAACGCCGGGAAGGCGAGAGAAGAGACTCTCGTCCCGAAAGGGACGACCGAGAATAATCGTTGCCCTCAGCCGTCCCTGCGGGACGGACCTCTCTTTGGGTTCGCTGACCCGGCGTTGAAACGCCGGGCTACTCTCGGAAGCCCCTCCGGGGCAAAGAGGCGACCTGAGCTGATCGACGGTCTTAATCGCACCCTCGAAAAACAAAAGGCCCCTTTCGCCGAGGCGAAAGGGGGCCTGTGGAGGAACTGACGAGTCTGCGTTAGAATCTGAAAACAATGTTCGCCGCCACCAGGAAGGCGTTGTCGAGGGTGGGCGCGCCGAGCGTCTGGCCGCCAAAGGCCGGCGTGTCGGACAGGGCATGGTCCCAGCGAAATTCGAGGCGGCTGATGACGTTTTTCCAGAGCTGGTACTGCACCGTTTCGGTCAATTCGACGGCCTTGCTCGGCAGTCCGTCGCCGGCGCCGGCGCCAGTGCCAACCAGGTAGCGGCTCTGGGTGAAGTACTCGGCGCGCGTATTGAGGCTCAGCTTTTCGGTCGTCTGCCAGTTCAGATAGATGCCGCTGGCTTGCTGGTAGCCCGAAGGTTGAGCGCCGAGGGTCGCGTTAATGTCGTTGGGTCCCAGGAGGACATAGTCATGGGCCACACCAACCTTGAGGGTGCTGAGCGGAGTATTGAAGGTCGCGCCGGCATAGAGGCTCGTTTTGTCCACCCCGTTGATGGCGTCATAACCGCTGGTAACGGCGCCCAGGAGAGTCGAGCCGGACAGAAAACCGCAGTTGGTCGGGCAAGTGAAGCTGATGGCGCCCATGTAAGTCTTGAACGATTCGGCCTTGGGAGGGTTGGCGCGCGAGTTTATACCCGCGCTCCAGGTGTCGGCAATCCCGGCGCTGAGCAGCACCGCGGGCGTGAGTTGGTAAGCGGCCAGCGCCCCGGTCAACTGCGTCGGTTCGATCATGTAGCCGTAGGACCGGGTGTAATTGGGATTGTTGCCCGCCTCGAACACCTCGTAGCCGTTCAGTTCGGTGAACGTGCCAACCTTGAAGTCCAGCCCATTGCCTACAGGGGCCTTCAACTCCACATACGTGTCTTTCAGGCTGAAATCCCCCGGCGTCTTCAGGTTAAAGGCGGTCGGATTGTAGCCGACGGCATCGGGCCCGAAGAGCAGCGTTGCGTTGTACCCCGCAGACCAGGGTTCCTCGCCGGTGGCTTTCGTGATGGTCAGCGCCACGACGTCGAGATTGAAGCCGTCGGCTTTGCTGCCGCCCAAGGCGCCATTGCCGGTGTAACCCGGCAAGTTCGCATTGCCCGTCCCCAGATTCCAGTGCGCCGAGGTATCAACATACCCGCTCAACGTCGTCGAGGAGAGCGCGGTTAGAACCGGGCTCGGCTTTTCTTCTCCGTAAGCGGCCCCCGGCACGCTCAGCACGCCGGCGCTGATCAGGGCCAATGTCCATGGATTCCACTTCATCATATTATTTGGTTCGGTTTTCGTTTTCGCCGCAGCTTGCTCGATACGCAGCGTCCAACAATACGCGCAACAGTCGGTTGGCCGCTAAGGCACAAACTGTGCCAGCAGCCTGTCAAAACAAGTAAGTCCTTGCAACCTAATGATTTACCCATTTTACCTAATCGCCCGGATGAGCAGACCTCGGACTCTTCTTGCCCTGCCTGATCAAAACTCGACACCGCTCTCCTCTGCACTCTGCACTCTGCACTTAAAGAATGGCCCCTTCCGAACTGCTCGGAAGGGGCCCAGCGCCAATAAGAGAAAGGTTGGCTTAGAAGCTGTAAATGATATTGGCCGCCAGCAACCAGGAGTTCCGCGCAGTAGGCCCGTACTCGGCGGTGGCACCGCCGAAGTCATCGGTGCCGCTCAGGGAGTGATCCCAACGCAATTCAAGGCGGCTGACGACGTTCTTCCACAGGTCGTACCGGACGGTCTCGGTGACAGCCAGGACGGTGCCAGATGCGCTGTTCAGGCCGAAGACTCCCATGCTGTCCTTGAGGTACTCACCGCGTGAATTGAAGCTCAGTTTATCGGTGGCCTTGACGGTAGCATAGCCGGCAGCGGCCCAGGTTTGGCCATGGACCCGTACATATCCAGGTAGTCAAAAGCCGCGCCCAATTGCAGTTCTTTGATTGGGGTGGCCATCGTGGCCCCGGCATAATAGCTGGTTTGGTCGCCGGTGCCTACGCCGCCCTGGATGTTGGAGGCGTGATCGGAAAAGCCGCTGACGACTCCGCCGTAGAGGGTTGAGCCGGCCAGGAATCCCATGCTGGTCGGGGCGGTCAAGGTTATCGGAGCCCATGTAGGTCTTATAGGTCTCAGCCTTGTTGTTATTGAGGGTGTTGCCGTAATTGAGACCCCCGAAGGCGCGTTCATTGATGGTCGCACCGACGGTGTCGGCTACGCCTGCGGTCACGCTCACGACGGTGCCAAAACGATAGGTGGCCAACACGCCCGTATGGGTCTGCGGCTCCATGCTGTGGCCATAGGAACGGGTATAGTTGGGATCGTTGGGGGACTCGATCGTTTCATACCCCAGGATGCTGTCGAACACGCCGACCTTGAAGTCAATGCCATTGCCCACGGGCGCGTTGAGCGAGACGTAGGCCTGCCGGATGGCAAAGTCCGAGGCTCCACCCATCGCCATGAACGAGGTGGTTCCCAGGGTATTTGCATCCGGGCCGGCCCACAGGTCAACGCGATACCCGGCGGACCAGGGTGTTTCATCCAGCGGCTTGGAGATCGTGAGCTGGACCACGTCGAGGTTGAAGCCGTCCGCTTTGCTCGGGCTGTTGAACTTGTAAGGCGGCTGGTTATAGTTGCCGGTCCCAAAGTTCCAATGGGCCGACGTGTCCACATACCCGCCGATGGTGGTCGAAGAGAGCGCCGTTGCGACGGCACTCGCCTTCTCCTCGGCTTTGGCAGCGGACGCCAGACTGACCACCCCGACGGCGGCCAGTGCTACTGTCCATTTATTAAACTTCATTCGTTCCTCCGATTTGTTAGTTCTTGTGCTAGTACCTGTCTAAATGTGCATCTCGAAAGAGGGCAAATCCAGTCTGCCCTCGCACCAAAACCGGTGCTCTTGGGGCAATAGATAGGAAAAAGTGCGCTGGTTGGCAACAAGAATTTTTATCCCGATTCCTG
>CAVQND010000060.1:0-44950 GCA_963713735.1 uncultured bacterium | reverse complement strand
CGAGGAGCGCATCATGGACCCCATGGACCTGGAACGTGAGAAGGGCATCACGATCAAGGCCAAGAACGCCGCCTTCAAATACAAGGACTACCGCATCAATATCGTGGATACGCCCGGCCACGCCGATTTCGGCGGGGAAGTCGAGCGCATCATGAACATGATTGACGGCGTGCTGCTGGTGGTGGACGCCGCGGATGGTCCCCAGGCCCAGACCCGGTTCGTCCTGCGCAAGGCCCTGGAGGCCGGCGCCAAACCCATTGTCGTCATCAACAAAATTGACCGGGAAAACGCCAATCCAAGCAAGGTCCTGGATGAGGTCTGGGACCTGTTCGTTTCACTGCACGCCACGGACGAGCAGATGGATTTTCCGGCCGTCTATGCCAGCGCCAAGGAGGGTTTTGCAAAGACCGACCTCAAGCATGTGAGCGGGACGATGGAGCCGTTCTTTGACGCCATCATCAAACACATTCCTCCGCCGCGCGCGCACGCGGGCGAGGGTTTCAAGCTCCTGGTGGCCAACCTCGATTATTCCGACTACCTGGGCCGCATTGCCTTTGGCAAGATCTACAGCGGCAAGGTCAAGCTGGGCGACAACTACGTCTGCATCCATGGCGATGGCCGAAAGACCACTTCCAAGATCACTGCGATCTTCCATTTCGAGGGCCTCAAACGCATCGAAATCCCCGAGGCCCATGCCGGGGACGTTGTCGGCTTGACCGGCTTCGAAGACGTGTTTATCGGCGAAACCATTACCGATGCCGAAGACCGGTTTCCGCTCCCTTTCGTGCCCATCGACCCGCCCACCATCCAGATGCAATTCGCCGTCAATGACGGGCCCCTGGCCGGCGTCGATGGCCGGCTCGTCACCGCGCGTCATATTTGGGAACGGCTGGTCAAGGAAGTTCGCACCAACGTGGCCTTGCGCATCGAGCAGACCGACGCTCCCAACGTTTTCAACGTCAGCGGGCGCGGCGAGATGCAAATCGCCATCCTGGTCGAGCAGATGCGCCGCGAGGGCCACGAAGTCCTGGTTTCGCGGCCCGAGGTCATCTATCGAAAGGACAAGAAGGGCAACCTCCTCGAACCGATCGAGCGCCTGTTCCTGGAAATCCCCAAGGACTCGATGGGCACGGTGATGGAGAACCTGGCGGGCCGCAAGGCGGAGATCGTGATTATGAATCACCACGGCGACCAGGTCAGCATCGAGGCCCTGATCCCGATGCGCGGGCTCATCGGCTTGGAAACCGACCTGGTCAACCAAACTCGCGGCCTGGGCGTCATGAGCCATCTCTTTCACGAATACGG
Source organism: uncultured bacterium (assembly GCA_963713735.1). Classification (GTDB taxonomy): domain Bacteria; phylum Verrucomicrobiota; class Verrucomicrobiia; order Limisphaerales; family UBA8199; genus CAVQND01. Next base: position 43,645 of record CAVQND010000060.1, on the reverse strand, counting down.
TCCGGACCGTGGCGAGATCGCTGCCCGCAAGAACGGTTCGCTGGTGAGCATGGAGGCCGGCGAAGCCACCGCTTACGCCTTGAATATGATTCAGGAGCGCGGCCGCCTCATGATCGAGCCGGGAGAGAAGATCTACAAAGGCATGATTGTCGGCGAAAACGCCCGCGAAAACGATATCCCCGTCAATCCCTGCAAAGCCAAGCACCTCACCAATATGCGCTCGGTGGGTGACGGCAAGGGCATCCAGTTGGAGCCCCCTTCAAGCTCTCGCTCGAGCGCGCCCTCGAGTACATCGGCCAGGATGAGTACGTCGAGGCCACGCCGAAAAACCTCCGGCTGCGCAAGAAAATCCTGGACGAAACCAAGCGCAAACGCGCGGCGCAGAGCCGGGGCGTCAAGGTAGTGGCGGAGTAAGGCGCCCCGCCGCTCGTTTATGGGGCAAGCCCGGTTCCGTTGCAGACGGGGCAAGGCGGCGGCGCGTGGCGAATCAGGTGATAAATGTAATCCTTAAGCTTTGCGCGGCGCATCTTGAGTTCCTCGATTTCCTGGTCCGTCGCAAAGTTGATTTCCTCCTCAATCCGGTAGATTTCGTCATCCAACCGGTGATACTCGTCGAAAAGGCCCCGGAAATGGTCGTCAGACCCCTTCAGACGCTTGATAGTCTCACGATGTTCCGGAAACTCTCGCAAGATGGGATGATGGAGGTCCATGGGTGCAGTCTCCTGTTTCAGTCCGGTGACCTGGATTGCCGGCGAGTTTAACGTGTCTGCCTTTGCCATCGGCTTGCCACTCTACCGGATATTGGTGTCGCTTTAAATCCATTCGCGGTTCCGTCCCGCAGGGCGGTACGGGGTAATCCTATTCGAGAGCGGCGCACAGTAAAGTTTTTCTTTTCATTAACTGACGTTTTTTTACAAGGCCGTTCACAAAGTCGCTGAAACGGGCCCCATTCCCTCACTGTAGGAGACGACGTGAGGAGTCTCTGATCGATGGCGTCCGACGGGAGCAGGCTTTCGCCGCGGCTAAGAATCAGTCAGAGACTCCTCACGTCGTCTCCTACAATGGTTTGGCGGCTCATTTCTGCGGAAAAATCCTGTAGAGCAGCAGATAAATCAACACGCCGGTGACTGACACATACATCCAGAGCGGCCAGGTCCAGCGGGCGATTTTACGGTGCAGGTCGAAACGGCGGCGCAGGGCGCGGGCGAGCGTGATCAAGGCCAGGGGCACAATCGCTATGGCCAGGACGGTGTGGGTCAGGAGGATGGCCAAATAGATCGGGCGGAACCAGGCGGGGTTTTTGAAGAGGGTTGGCCCGCGGTGCAAGTGGAAGGCCAGGTAGCTGTGGTAACCGATGTAACAGGCCAGGAAAAGGACCGAAGCGCCGAAGGCGGCAACCATGCAGTTGCGATGGGCAAGCTGGTCCTTTCGCCGGATGAAATAGTAGCCGGCGCCTAGAAACACCGCGCTCAGGCCGTTGAGGAAGGCATTGACGGCGGGCAGGCAGGCCAGGCTCATGGCTCACGCTCCAGTTGCTTGACCGCGCGGATAACTTGCGCCTTGACCTGCTGGGCAACGACGCCATCGCCGGTGGTCTCGAAGACGCCCCGCAACCGGGCCTGCCGGTCCACCAGCACCAGGATGGTGCTGTGAACGAACAGGTCGTCGGGCGACTGGCGGTCCGCCGGGGCCTTTTCGATGGCCGTCAGCTTGAGGGAATCGATCGCCAGGTTGGCGATTTGTTTTTTCGCGCCGGTCAGGAACATCCAGCGGCGGGGGTCGGCCCCGAACCGCTGGGCGTAGGTCTTGAGGACAGAGGGATTGTCGAAATCCGGGTCGGTGGTGAGCGAGACGAGCCGGGCCTGGCTGGCGTCGGGCAGGGCCTGTTGGAGTTCCTTCATTTGGCGGGTCATTTTGAGGCAGGGGCCCGGGCAACGGGTGAAGATGAGGTCCGCCACCCAGACGTGTCCTCGGAGGGCGCCCAGGGAGACGGCAGCGCCGTCCTGGTTGGTCAGCGTGAAATTCCCGACGAGGCCATAGACGGGCAGTGGGGCGCGGGCCGACGCTCCGGCTGTGCAGGACCGCCAAGAGCAGGGCGCCCGCCAGGAGGGCCAGAAGGAGTCCCAGCCCGGCCCAGAGCACCGACCGGGGCGGCGAGGGGGGCGCCTTGGTTTGGGGCGTTGCCTCAGGGGAGATTTGCCCTGCCGCATCGCCGGGTTCCTGTCCCTCGGGATTCATCGCTCGAGGGCGTGTTCACACCTCGACCGCTTCCCCGGGTTTGGGCTGAAGGATCTTGATCTTGGGATGGCGGGCATGGATTTGCTGTTGGAACCAGTTGCGGGAATCCGCGTCGCCATGGGTGAGCAGCACCACGCGGGGTTCGACCTCGCTGACGAAGTCGAGCATTTCCTTGCGATTGGCGTGGGCAGTCAGGTCGAAGTCCTCGACCTGGCAGAGGCGGGTCAGTTTGCCGGCAACAGAACTGAAGTGAAAGGTTTGGCCGTGTTTGGCGGCGCGGAGGCGGCCGCCGGGCGTATCGGGGTCGGTGTAGCCGACAAAGAAGATGGCTTGCTTTTTGTCGCCGGCCATGCGCAGGGCCAAGTCGTGGGCGGCGGTGTTCTCGCTCATCATGCCGGCGGTGATGACGAAGATGCGTCCGCCGGCGAGCTTCATTTTTTCGGCCTGGCCCTGTTCCAGCACGACGAGGTTGAGGGCCTCGCGCAACTGGAGGTTGGGGTACTGGCGGTGGGTGCGATGGGATTCCAGATCGTAGATCTCGGTGAACACGCGGCCAAGGCCGCCGATGAAAATGGGCTGGGGTTTGATTTCGCCTTCGCCGAGCATAATGGCCAGCAGGGCCAGGATTTCCTGGGTGCGGCCCAGGGCGAAGGTGGGGATGAGGAGAGAGCGTTTTTCCTCAAGGGCGCTGCGGATGGCATGGCGCAGGCGCGCGATCTCGCGTCTCGCGGGAGAACCCGGGGGGCAGGTTGCGGTTGCCCCGCGTGGTCTCCATGATGAGCACGTCGGCCCGCACGTCCTCGAACCGGGCGCTCTTGAGAATGGTCTGGTCGTGGAAACAAACGTCCCCGGTGTAGAAAAGCGTCTCGCGCTGGCCGCGCACCATCAGGCCGGCGGAGCCCAGCGCGTGGCCCGCGTCGTAGAATTCCAGCGTCGGCGAGAGGAATCCGGCGCGGGTCTTGTGAAAGGCAGCCCAGTCAATTTCGCGGTTGTATTTGAATCCCTCGAAGCGCGGCGAGATGTCGTCCACTTCGTCATGGCTGAAAAGGGGGTAATCTTTGATGCCCAACTCCTCGCGCTGGCGTTTCATGACATTGACGGAGTTATGAAGCACGCGTTCGACCAGGAAGTAGCTCAACTCGCTCATCAGCACATCGGCCTGGGGAGCATAACGGAGGGCGATGGGGAGCGAGCCGACGTGGTCATGATGGCAATGGGAAATCGCGATGGCGTCCAGGTCCTCATCCCTGATGAGGTCATACATCGGCAGGCTCTCCCGCCCTTCGCGCTTGGGATGGATGCCGGCGTCCATCAGGAGCCGGTGGCCTTCCATCTGGACGAACCAGGCGGAAGCGCCGATGTCGGCATCGGGATTGAGATTGATAATCCGCATAAGAAACCCGGCACAAGGTAACAACGCTCCGGCCCTCGCGCAACGGGCATTCCACAGCCGATTCGCAAGCACTGATTACCCGGCGCGGCGGAGCCGCAGCCAACGTAGCACAGGTTTCCAACCTGCTGTATCGCGGATTTCCAATCCGCAGCCGGGCGTCCCATCTCTGGCAGCGTGCGTGTTTCCGCCGCGCTGCCGGCTGGAAGCCGGCGATACAGCAGGTTGGAAACCTGCGCTACGATGCTCACGGTTTGGCGGCTTGGGTCGAAAGCCAGCGGATTTGCTCGGCGAACTGAGCGCGTTCCGGGTCGGACAGTTTGTGGTTTTGGGCGGCCCGGCGATAGACGGACAGGGCTTTGTCAGGCAGGCCTTGCTGTTCGTAAATCCGGCCAAGGAGCGCGTAGCCCTCGGCGGCCGGAGGGGCTTGCGCAACGAGCTTTTCCAGCGTGCGCGCTGCCTCGGCGGCCTGGCCCTGGCGGTGTTGATAGAAGGCCAGGGTGTAGAGGTCCTTCGATTCCTGCGGACGCAGCTCGGCGGCGCGCCGGCACCAGGCCAGGGCTTCCTCGGGACGATCCTTGGCCAGCAGCACGCCCAAATTGAAGGCGGCGGGCGCCGACTGCGGATCGTGGTTGAAGGCGGCGCGGAAGGCCGCCTCTGCCTCCGGGGGCCTTTCCATTTCGGCCAGGAGCATTCCGAGGTTGAGGTGGATGGCGGCGTTGGCGGGGTCGAGGCGGAGGGCTTGCCGGAGGCTGGATTCGGCTTTCGGGTTTTGACCGGTGAGGTTATAGGCGATGGAGAGGTTGACCAGGGGGGAAATGTCGCGCGGCTGGAGCCTGCTGGCGGTGGTGAAGGCCTGGACGGCGGCGTCGTATTCATGGCGTTCGAGACGGAAATTGCCGAGGTTGTGATAGGAGGCGGCGTCGTCGGGGCGGGCCAGGAAGGAGGCGAGCAACTCATCGGTGGCCTGGCTGACGGCCAGTTGGCCGGCGCCGGCGATCATTTCCTGCGGCACACCGGCCAACGCGGCCGCCGCGCGCAGGCGAACGAGGCGAGAATCGTCTCGAGTGGCGGCCACCAGCAGCGGGATGAACTCGGCTCGCAACCCCTGGCCCAGGACCTGCGCGGCGGCGGCCCGCACCAGGGGCGAAGGGTCTTTGAGGCACGGCTTGACGCCATCCCATTTGGCCTCCTCTTCACACCCGGCCAGCAATTGGAGCAGGGAAGCGGCCCAGATCTCCTCGCGCCCGGGACTGGCAAGGTAATGGACAATTTCGGGCAGCCTGGACCAGTCGTCGTTTCCGGGCGGCGGCAATCCAGCCGGCGCGCAGCAGGGTCGGGGCCTGGTAATCGGGCGGATGCCATTGGCGGACCTGGCGGTCGGCCCAGGCGGCAGTCTGGTTAGTGTGGCAGAGATTGCAGGCATTGGGCGAACCGAAGGCCAGGGTGGCGGCGGGCATGGGAGGCCGGAAGGAGTGATCGGAGCGCCGCATGCGCGCAAACTCCGTCGTCGGCATGTGGCAGGCAATGCACCGGGCGCCCTCGGTTGCCGCCTTATGATGGGAGTGGGCGGCGGCGTTGTTCACCTTCTCCTGGTGGCAGGGCAGGCACGCTCGCATCGGCCTTCTCGCCCGGGAAACGGTTGCGCCCGCTCGCGGTGTGGCATTTCACGCAATCGAGTTGGCCCGACTTGAGGCAGGGGTTCAGCCGCCAGGAGGTGAAGGTGAAGTTCTCGCCAAGGTCGCGCCCATCCGGGTAGAAATCGGCCTGCTCGAGGGCCGCCAGACCGAAGTGGTCGAAAAAACGGTCGCCGGGCGAAAACGAGCTGGTCAGCGGATAAATCCTGGCATGGCAGGCCCCGCACAACGAATTCATCGGCTCCGGCGGGGTGTTTCTCAGCCCTGTCAGCTTGAGGTCCTCGAGCGGCCGGCCTTTGGGCGTTTGCCGGGCCACCCGAATGTGCTCGGCCGCCGGCCCGTGGCACGTCTCGCAATTGATGCCCGGCTCCGCCCAGGAGGTCTGATAGGTGTCAGTCTTGACCTGATAATTGTTGGTGAGTTGGCTCACATGGCAACTGAAACAGGCAGTGTTGAACGTGAAGGGCGATTCGGTCCAATGCAAGGGTTCATCGGGTTGCCTGCCGAAATGGCGCATGGCACTGCCGGCTACGTCGAACCATTGCTGGCGCCGCAGGTCATATCCTACGGGCAGCACTTGCAAGCGGCCGCGCTCGAGCGGTGTCAGAAAATAATAGACGTTCTTGCCGCCCATGGCCTGTTCGAGGGCAAAACGCCTTTCACCGGCCGCGCCCCGTTCGAGCACGACTCCTTTGGCAAAGTCGGCCAGGTAGGTGTTGGTGCCGATTGGCAGCGGGGCCGGTTGTTCGGTCAGGTTCGTGCGGGCCATCGCGTAGGGCTGCATGGCCAGCCCGTGATGAGAGGGCGCCCACAACCGATAGAACTCTCGATGGCATTCCTGGCAACTGGACGAGCCGGCGTAAGCCTTGCCCGCTGCTGCCGCCGGAAGAGCGGCGGGCGGCGGGGCCGCCCGCGCCATCGAACCAAAGCAAATCCCGACGAGCAAAAGCGTTTTCAGCAACACAGCTTCTTCAAGTAATTGAGCCACAGATTGCACAGAATGCACAGAACAGAATTCCTTGCCGTCCGAGTTTGGGCTTTGCTCCGTCCTGAAATCGGTGTTTGTTATCGGAAGTGAATGGGCCGGGTTATCGCCGACATTTTCAGGACCGCCCCGAGGACCGGAAGACGGGCCTGGCACGGGCTTTGTCCAAGCTGGGGTTCTGCTCGCGGAGCCGGGCCTGGGAGCTCATCCAGGAGGGGCGGGTGCGGGTCAACGGGCGGGTGCGCCGCGACCCCGAGTGGCGCGTGGATTTGAGGCGCGACCGGTTCGAGGTGGACGGGCAGGCAGTTCGTCCCGAGGAGAAGGTCTATGTCATGCTCAACAAACCGCGCGGATGGGTCACGACGGCCTCGGACGAGAAGGGCCGCTCGACGGTTTGCGAGTGCCTGGCGGGGCAGGGCTTGCCGTTTGTCGCGCCGGTGGGCCGGCTCGACAAGGCCAGCGAGGGTTTATTGCTTTTGACCAACGACACTCAGTGGGCGGCCTGCCTCACCGACCCCGCCGCTCATCTGGACAAGCTCTACCATGTGCAAGTGGACTGCCTGGCGGACGAGCCGTTGAGCCGGCGCCTCGAGGCGGGCGTAACGGTCGAAGGCGATTTTCTGGCGGCCAAACGCGCCCGGCTCCTCCGGCGGGGCACCCGGACCAGTTGGCTCGAAATTGTGCTCGACGAAGGAAAGAACCGGCAGATTCGCCGCTTGCTCGCCGCCCTGGGCGTCGAGGTGCTGCGGTTGGTGCGCGTGGCCATCGGCCCGCTGCCGCTGGGCAACCTTCCCAAGGGGGCATTCCGCCGCCTCACTGCCGAGGAGGTGGGGCGGCTTAAAAGAAAGATGCACCGATTGGGTTTTTGATCCATTTTATTAGTGTGAGACTCTTTGCGAGCTTTTTAGACCGCAGTTCAAAGGCATCGAGACGGAGGTGTCGAGGGTCGAGGGTTGAGGGAACGGAGTGCCACCCCTCGACCTCCGACCCTCGACCCTTGGATGTCGGATTGCTTATGGGCTTGGGTCTAAGCGTCGTAGTGCTTTGTCTTGCCGGGATGCCGGTTCAGGCTGCCCATACCCAGGCGCGTCTGGTTCTGTCGGCAGAGACGGCGCGGCCCGGGGATGCGGTTTTGGCGGGTATTGTCCTTCAAATGGAGCCGCGCTGGCACACCTACTGGCGAAATCCCGGCGCCTCCGGCATCCCCACTACGGTCGAGTGGCAACTGCCCTCGGGAGTCACGGCCGGCCCACTGCAATGGCCTGCTCCCGAGAAGCTGCCGGACGACGACCTGACGACCTACATTTACCGGGGCGAGGTTGTCCTGCTGGCGCCGCTCAAGTTGGCAGCCGGCCTGCCCCCCGGGCCGCTGGTCCTCAAGGCCAAGGTCTCCTGGCTCGAGTGCGAGACTGCCTGCCTGCCGGGCAGCGCCGCCGTCCAGGCCGCCCTGAGCCTGGGCGCGCAAACCACTCCCTCTAAAGAGGCCGGCCTGCTCGAATCCTGGCAAAGCAAGCTGCCCAAGCCCGCAGCCGCCGTAGTCCCCCACGCGGCGTGGGAGAAGCCCCCGACTGGGGATTTGCGGCCGTTGATAGTGGAATGGACCTCCCTCGGCGGGGCCGGCGAAGCTGACTTTTACCCGGATGCCAGCGAACAGTTCGAGGTCCAGCCTGCCACGGAGGTTATCCCGGCAGATGCAGGCAAAGTCTGGCTGCGCAAACAGGTGAAGAAGATTTCGGGCGACTGGCCCAAACAAATCTCGGGGGTGCTGGTCTGGAAATCCGGTTCGCAACGGCTGGCCTACGAAGGCACGCTGCCGGTGGCGGCAACGGCCACGCTTGCCGCTCCGGCCTCATCGGCTCTCGCGCCGGCCTTTTGGAAGATGCTCTTCTATGCCTTCATCGGCGGATTGATTTTGAACGTGATGCCGTGCGTGCTGCCGGTCATCGCCCTGAAGGTCCTCGGCTTTGTCGGCCAGGGCCGAGACGAGCCGCGGCGGGTGCGGGCGCTGGGGTTGATTTACGGCCTGGGCGTGCTGGCCTCCTTTCTGCTTCTGGCCGGCCTGGTCATCGGCGTGAAAGCCGCCGGACACAAAGCCGGCTGGGGCATGCAATTCGGGAGCCCGCAGTTTCTGGCGGGGCTGACCACGCTGGTGACGCTGATTGCTTTGAACCTGTTCGGGCTGTTCGAGGTGAGCCTGAGCGGACGGGTGGCGGGGGCAGCCGGTGGCTTGGCGGCGAAGCATGGGCCGGCCGGGGCCTTCTTCAACGGCGTGTTGGCCACGGTGCTGGCCACGCCCTGCACCGCCCCGTTTTTAGGGGCCGCCCTCGGCTTTGCCTTCACGCAGCCTCCGCCGGTCATTGTCTTGGTATTCCTGACGGTCGGCGCCGGACTGGCCGCCCCGTACGTGATCCTGAGCTGGAATCCCCGTTGGTTGAGGTTCCTGCCAAAGCCGGGCCCATGGATGGTGCAGTTCAAAGTAGCCATGGGATTTCCCATGCTGGCCACGGCCATCTGGCTCTTCAGTTTGCTCCCCGCTCATTACGGCTCGCGCTCATGGTGGCTCCTCATCTTCCTGCTCCTCGTCGCTATGGCCGCCTGGATCTATGGCCAGTTCGTCCAGCGCGGCAGCACCCGGCGCGGACTCGGGTTGGCCAGCGCCCTGATATTGCTGGTCGGAGGATATTTCTATGTCATCGAGGGCCAACTGCAATGGCGGTTTCCCGTCCCGGAGACCATCGCCGAGGGGAGTCTCAAAGAGAGTCCCGGGGGAATTGACTGGCAGCGTTGGAGTCCGGCGGCCGTGACCCAGGCCCGGGCGGCGGGCCATCCGGTGGTCGTGGATTTTACCGCCGACTGGTGTCTCACCTGCCAGGCCAACAAGAAATTCGCCCTGGAAGTAACTTCCGTCCGCGCCAAGTTGCGCGAGGTCCGGGCCACCGCATTGCTGGGCGACTACACGCGCCTTCCCACCAACATCACCGAGGAGTTGAATCGTTATGGCCGGGCCGGCGTGCCGCTGGTCCTGGTCTATCCCAAAGACCCCCAGGCCCCGCCCATGGTCCTGCCCGAAGCCCTGACACCCGGCATTGTCCTGGCGGCCTTGGACCGGGCCTCGAGGTAAACCCGGCTGCAAAATCAACCGCAAGGAACCCAGAGATGTTAACCGCAAAGAACGCAGAGATCACAAAGAAGTGTTTTTTTTTAGGTCTTTGCGTTCTTTGCGTTCTTTGCGGTTAATCCTGCGACAGCTCCCTGCCGGCTTCCTGCGCCAGGGCGCGCTGCCGGCGGACATGCTCGAAAAACTCCTCGGCGACGATGAAGCCGACGCAATTGGCGGCGCCGCATTGACAGGGATAGTTCTTGTAGTCCTCGAGGTTAAACCCGTAGTTGAAGGTGAGCTCTTCTCCGGGCTCAATGTCGCGATAAGCGACAATCCAGATCCGATCCTCGATCACCTCCGCTTCGCAGTTGGGGGCGCAGCTATGATTGATAAACCGGGCCGGGTTCCATTCCACGTTGCCATCGATGTCCGTTTTCTGGTTCAGGGTGAAAATATACGCGTTGTCCGCCTCGCATCGGCGCAGCGACTCGCCCTTATCGATCGGCTCGCCCACATATTCGATGACTTGGGCGTCTTTGGGGATGAACTGCCTGGCGAATCCACCGGTCCCGTGAATCGGCGAGCGTTTGAAAACCACCTGCGCCGTCTCTAAAACCTGCTGTTCATGTTCCGCATTTTGGGCCACTGTTTCGATGCCTTTCTCTCCGAGTTTCACGCAAGACCGCCTGAAGGGACAGCTTTTTCGAAGTCCGAAGGAGGTCGGATTTCAGGGCTGCGCCCCTGGCCTTCGCGCCCCCGCCGGGCTATGGTGGGTCCGGGAAGAAACGCGAGTGAACCGAAAACATACGAATCGTCTGGCTGGGCAGAAGTCCCCGTACCTGCTACAGCACCAGCATAATCCGGTGGATTGGCACCCCTGGGGTGAAGAGGCCTTCGAGGCAGCGCGCCGCGGGAACAAACCGATTTTCCTGAGCATCGGCTACTCGACTTGCCATTGGTGTCATGTGATGGAGCGTGAATCGTTCGAGGACGAGCAGGTGGCGTCGTTTTTGAACGCGCACTTCGTGAGCATCAAAGTCAACCGCGAGGAACGCCCGGACGTCGACCGCATCTATATGACGTTCGTCCAGGCCTCTAGCGGCCAGGGAGGGTGGCCGTTGAATGTGTTTCTGACGCCGGACCTTAAACCCTTTGCGGGGGGGACCTATTTCCCGCCAGACACTCGACACGGCCAGAGGAGCTTCCTGGATGTCCTCGAACAGGTCCGTCAGTTCTGGCAAACGCGCCGAGGCGAACTCACCGAATTTGCCGCGCGCATCCAGGCGCGGCTCCAGGAGGCCATAGCTCGCCCGCCCAGCGGCCAGCGGCCCACTGAGAGCACGCTCCGCCGCGCCGGCGAGCTGCTCAAGCAGACCTACGACCCGCGCCACGGCGGTTTCGGCCAGGCCCCCAAATTCCCGCACCCCAGCCAGCCCCGATTCCTGCTGCGCTACGCCAAACGCTTTCAAGACCCGGAGGCCCTTCGCATGGTCCTCCACACCTGCGACCGCATGGCGGCGGGCGGCATCCATGACCAGTTGGGCGGCGGCTTCGCCCGCTATTCCGTGGATGCCCAATGGCGGGTCCCGCATTTCGAGAAGATGCTCTACGACAACGCCCAGTTGGCCGAGTTGTACCTCGAGGCCGCCCTGGTCAGCGGCCAGCAACGTTACGCCGAGGTCGCCCGCGGCATTCTCGCTTACGTGCTCCGGGACATGACCCATCCCGAGGGCGGTTTCTATTCCGCCGAGGACGCCGACAGCGAAGGCCATGAAGGCAAGTTCTACTGTTGGACTCGCAGGGAACTGGCCGACTTGCTCACGCCGGACGAATTCGAGGCCGCTGTTCGCTGCTTCGGCGTGACCGAGCAAGGCAACTTTCTCGACCACAGCCATCCCACCCCTTTGCCCAATCAGAACGTCCTGAGTGTCGTCGATGCGGACTTGACCGGGCCCCAACGGGCCCTGCTGGCCTCGGCCAAGAGAAAAATGTTCGAGGCGCGCGCCCGCCGCGTCCGGCCGCACCTGGATGACAAAGTGCTCGCTTCCTGGAACGGCCTTATACTGGGGGCCTTCGCCCGGGCCTACGCCGTCCTGGGCGACCCGGCCTGGGGCGCGGCCGCGGAGAAAGACCTCGCCTTTCTCAAGGCCAGACTCTGGGACCCCAACACGCAGACGCTCTATCACCGCTGGCGTGATGGAGAGCGCGACAACGTCCAGTTGCTCACCGGCTACGCCTTTGTTCTGGCCGGGGTCCTGAGTCTCTATCAGGCCACCCTCGCCCCCTCGCACCTCGACTTTGCCCTGGCCCTGGCCCAGACACTGCTGGCGAGGTTCTTCGACCCCGACCATGGCGGCTTCTGGCAGAGCGCCAGCGATGCCGCCGGCCTGATCGTGCGCGTGAAGGAAGACTACGACGGGGCCGAGCCCGGCGGCAATTCCGTGGCGGCCCTGGCCCTGCTTGGAGCTGGGCAAAATCACCGGCCGGCCGGAGTTCGCCAGTGCCGCCGGGAAAACCCTGGGCCTGTTCGCCGAGCACCTCGAGCAGCCCCCTGGCGCTCCCCAGCCTGCTGGCGGCCCTTGATTTCTCCCTTGACGAACCCAGGCGCTTCGTGGTCGCCGACCCGTCGGCTGACCCGGAGAATCCGCAGCGCCGCGCCCTCATGCGCGCCATCCATTCCGTTTATCTGCCCAACAAAGTCGTGCTCGGCAATACGGGCGCCGTCGAGCCTTTCGGCCAGGTCCTTGCCTCCTCCCCAGGACGCCGTCGTTTACCTCTGCACCGGCTCTGCCTGCCAGGAGCCGACCAGCGATCCGAAGAGAATTCAGGAAATGGCGGTTTAACCGGCCCTTCGCCCTTTGGACCTCGGGGCTGCCCGCGTCGGTTTTGATTTGACTCCCATCACTTGGCCGCGCCAACGTGGGGGCCATAGATGCAAGATTTTACTTATCGCAATCCGACCCGCATCGTTTTCGGCAAGGGGACGATAGCCCGGCTCAAGGAGCTAATCAGCCCGCAGGAACGCGTGCTGATGACCTGCGGCGGAGGCTCGATCCGCAAGAACGGGGTGTATGACCAGGTCGAGCGGGCGCTGGCCGGGAGGGAGCCGCTCGAGTTCGGCGGCATCCAGCCCAACCCGCTCTACGAGACGCTCATGCAGGCGGTGAAGCTCGTCAAAGAGGAGCGGGTCACGTTCTTGCTGGCGGTTGGGGGAGGTTCTGTCCTGGACGGCACCAAGTTCATCGCCGCGGCGGCGGAGTTTCCGGCCCGGACCCCTGGGACATCCTGGCCAAAAATGCGCCCGTCAGGACCGCGGTCCCTCTGGGAACGGTGCTGACGCTGCCGGCCACCGGCTCGGAATCCAATGGTTTCGCGGTGATCTCGCGCCAGGGGACACGCGAGAAACTCGCCTTCGGCAGCGACGCCTGCTATCCGCGGTTTGCCATTCTCGATCCGGCGGTGATGCTGAGCCTGCCTCCGGCGCAGGTCCGCAACGGGATTGTGGATGCCTTCATGCACGTGCTCGAGCAGGTACATCACTTACTCGGTCAACAGCCCCCTCCAGGACCGCCAGGCCGAGGCCATCCTCCTGACACTGATCGAGGAGGGCCCGAAAACGCTGGCCCATCCGCAGGACTATGATGCCCGCGCCAACCTGGTCTGGAGCGCAACCCAGGCCCTCAATGGCTGGCTCGGACAAGGCGTGCCCCAGGACTGGTCCACCCACATGATCGGCCACGAACTGACCGCCTTCTTCGGCATCGCCCACGCCGAAAGCCTGGCTATTGTCATGCCCTCGCTCTTTCGCCACCAAATGACCCGCAAACGCTCCAAGCTGGCCCGGTTCGCTCGCCGCGTCTGGAACGTCAATGAACCCGATGACCGCAAAGCGGCTGAACTCGCTGTCGCCAGGACCGAGGAGTTTTTCCACTCCCTGGGCATAAAGACAAGGCTGGCAGACTACGGCATCTCGCCCACGGAAGCCGCCAAGCAGGTTTCCAGCCGCTTCCGCGCGCGCGGCCTCAAGTTGGGCGAACACCAGGCCATCGATGCCGCCGCTGCGGCGGAAATCCTCGCGGCCTGTTGAAGCAGGATTTATTGGGCCTTTCAGGGCTTGTGCCCAGGACCGTTGAGAGAGGGTTTCTCCGGAGTGCGCCGGCAGAGCGAAGCGGCGACGGCGCCTTCCGCCGCCCGGGAAGTCCAGGAACGCCAGACGCTGCCCGAACCAAAGCGGTGTCGCGCTCCGCTTGCCACCGCACTCCAAAGGCAAGGCTTCGAGGCGGGCAAATCACTTGACCTGGCCGCCTCGATGAGGTAAATTGCTGGGGGTGGTGAGGGTGCGATGCACTTCGGCCTTGGCAACCGGTCGGTTCAGGCTAAAGCCTCGGATGGTCTGCGAGGCTGGGGGATTCCGTATTCTTCGCGTTCTGGAAATGTCCGCTCAAAATTCTTTGTAACCTTTCGGGCGTTTTGCTTCTGGTAATAAATGGATATGAAATCGGGAATATGAAACGACTGAATATGATAGGACTTCGTGGGCAATCGGCCTCGGGCCAAGGGCGGGAACGCGCGGGCGGCTTGGCCTTCACACTCATCGAATTGCTGGTGGTCATCGCGGTGATCGCCATCCTGGCCAGCCTGCTCTTGCCGGCGCTGAATCGGGCCAGGATTGCGGCCGATAACGCCACCTGCAAGAACAACTTGCACCAAATCACCCTCGGCCTGGGCATGTATGTGCAGGACTACGGGGCCTATCCATCCCCAACCGTGGGCGAGGTAATCTCTAATGTGTGGGTGTTTGCCGCTAATTTTCAAGACGAAATGTGGTATCCGTTTTTTGAACCGAGTTGGGTGGAGCGGCTTCGGCCCTATGTGAGAGCATCGTGTCCGGAAAACAACTTTAGCAGCACTGCCACCTGTGATTCGGGCTCTGCCAGCCAGGCTTATTCTACAATTACCTGGCTGGGGCCGAGGCAGGGGGTTTATGCGTGTCCTGGGCAAATCGTGCGCGGGGTTTATTCGGGGGCTATGAGGCAACCTACCCCGCCGGCAACGGTAACGGGTTTTATGGTCAGAATTACCCCTGCGGGGTCGGAAGCTATGCCTACAACGACGCCGGATGTGGCGCGCAGGGTCTTGCCGGGTATTATCAAGGAGGCAATGCGCTGGCGAACTGGCGGCCCACTCGCGAAAGCCAAGTGGCCAGCCCGAGCGATATGTTCGCCGTCAGCGACTCGCTGTTCTTTGCGGATGCGCCTCCCGTCTATGCGGGTGCGCCTCCCGTGTATGGACAAATGGTGCTGGACCTAAACTGGAATCATGCCAGCAACGCGTCCGCGGTCAGCCCCGTGAGCAACCCCTTTGACAACGCGAGCGCCAAGGCGGCCTTGACTGGTCAGCCGGCCAGTGATCGGGCGGTTCAGGCAACCCGGAAGCGTCTACGTGGGGCGATGGAACATGGGCTTTTGCGACACCCACGTTGAGAATCTGCGCGCCAATCAGGTTTTCGATCTGAAAAATGCCGGTGTCAACCGCCACTGGAACGTTGACAACCAGCCGCATATCCAATAATAAGCGCTAAGCCGTTAAAAACGGCTGGAGCGGCTCGCCGCTCACGCGCACCGGGCTGAAGCCGCGGTGTTAATGAGATAGCTGCAGCCGGCCTGCGAAATATTCCATCCCGGAGGGATGAAAGCAGGCAGCCGGGGGTCGAAGCGTCGCGAAACCCCCGGTCCAGCGACGGTGTGCAGCCGCATCCCGGCGGGATGCCAGAAGGCGGCCGAATGGATAAAGTCGAGCTAATGGCCGGTCTTTTGATTTGACTGCGATCGCTTTGCCGCGGCAACGTGGGGCTGGCGCATGCGAGCTTTCACTTATCGCAATTCGACGCGGATCGGTTTCGGCAGGGGGACGATAGCCCGCAGAGCATTTCTCAAACAACTCGGCTTGGGGGCGGCCGGCTTGGGGCTGGCTACGGAATTGGAGCAATGCCTGGCGGCAGGGGACGGGTCCGGAGGGAAGCTCCCGCGCAGCGCGCCCGAGGCGCAAGGGATGCCCTCCGGGGCTATCCTGGCCTTTCTGGACGCCATCCAACAAGGCCCGCATGAATTCCACAGCTTCATGCTCGTTCGGCACGGCCAGGTGATTGCCGAGGGCTGGTGGTCGCCATACGGCCCCAAACTGAATCACATGCTCTATTCACTCAGCAAGAGCTTCACCTCGACAGCGGTGGGGTTTGCCGTGGCGGAAGGCAGGCTCAAGGTGGAGGACCGGGTGGTTTCCTTTTTTCCCCAGGACCTGCCGGCCGCCCCGAGTGAGGAACTGTCCGCCCTGCGCGTAAGGGACCTGCTCACCATGTCCGTCGGCCACGGCGAGGATTCCATGCCAGCCATGACCAAGTCCGATAATTGGGTCCGGACCTTCCTTTCATTGCCCATCAGGAACCGCCCCGGCAGCGCCTTTCTCTACAACAGCGGCGCGACCTACATGCTCTCCGCAGTGGTCCAGACGGTGACGGGGCAGAAGGTCATCGAGTACCTCGAGCCGCGTCTTTTTCGGCCCTTGGCCATTACCGGCATGACCTGGGAAACCTGCCCGCGCGGCATCAACACCGGGGGCTGGGGTTTGAGCATTCAGACGGAGGGGCTGGCGAAGTTCGGACAGTTGTATCTGCAAAAAGGCGCCTGGAACGGCAAACAACTCCTGCCCGCGAGCTGGATCGAGGAAGCGACCTCTTTCAAGATTCAGCAGCCGCCGGGGCCCGGGCCGACCTCGAGACCCTCAAGAAGAACAGCGATTGGCACCAGGGCTACTGCTATCAGTTCTGGCGCTGCCGGCACAATGCCTTTCGGGGCGACGGCGCCTTCGGCCAGTTCACCGTCGTAATGCCCGAGCAGGATGCCGTCCTGGCGATTACCAGTGAAAGCCCGAGCATGCAGGGTGAGCTGGACCTGGTTTGGGAGCATCTGTTGTCCGCGATGAAGCCGGGCGCCCTGCCGGCCGATCGGCCCGCGCAACGGCGCTTGCAGGAGAAGCTGGCGGCGTTGACCCTGTTGCCGCCCAAGGGCCGGCCCTCCAGCCCCATGGCCGCCGCGGTCTCGGGCCGGAGTTTCAAGATGGAAACCAACGCGATGGGTGTTCAGAATGTGACCCTCGATTTTCGGACCCACTCGTGTCTCTTTGCCTTGAAAGACCAAAAAGGAGAGTACCGCATCGAGTGCGGTCTCGAGAATTGGGTGGAAGGCCGGACATCGATGCCGGGGACTCCGCCCAAACTGACCTCGGGGGACCTGGGGCCGTCATCGAGAGTGGCCGCCAGCGGCACCTGGAAGGACGCGAACACCTTCGAGATGACCTGGCGCTTCCAGGAGACCCCCCATCATGACACGGTCACCTGCCATTTCGAGGGAAACAAAGTCCGGGTCCAATTCATGAATAGCGTCACCCGCCTGTCCCCCTCGCACAAAGAGAATCGCCCGGTGCTCGCAGGGGCAAGGCTGCTCTAGGCCGGATATTTCACGGGTTTCGCCAACTGGAAGGCGTAGCGCAGGCTTCCAGCCTGCTGTATCGCGGATTTCCAATCCGCGGATGCTCCCAACTGGGCACAGCCTGCCGACTGGAAGTCGGCGATACAGCAGGTTGGAAACCTGCGCTACATAGCTTCGGCACCCCAGTGCCGCTCTTAGGCGGTGAAATATCCGGGCTAGGCTCGGGCCGCGCGCGGCCAGGGTTTAGAGCAGCCCTCCGGGCATTTCAAGGCGGATTCAAGATCGCCGTGGAACTGTAGGAGCCGACGTGAGGAGGCTCACTATTTATTTTGAACCCCGATCAGAGCCGAATGGCGCTTAAATAAGACCCAAGACTTTCTTGCCCAATCGTTTACGACGAGGGGGGTGGGGCAGCGTTTCGAAGATCACCCGGCGGGAAAGTTGTTGCATTCGCCGCAACGTCTCCTGGACCTGTCGCCAGTTTTGGATGGCTTGGCCCAAGGCCTCATACTGCTCTCGGGAGAGCGCCACGCTCACCGTTTTTGCCCTGACCTTGCGCGTCCACTGGTAGCAAGGGCCGCCGGCACCCGGTCCCCGGTCCTGGACGTAGCCCTCGCTGATCCAGCCGACGGTATTCAGGGAGCGGCGCAGCGTCTCGTATTCCGACTGCCAGGCCCTCAGGCCGGGCTCTGACTTTTTTGCTGGTTTCATTGAATAGGAGCGTAGCAGATTCGTCAATAGGGCGGTATATATACCGCCCTATAACGATAACGACAAGCCGCCCCAAACCCAAACACCCCCAAACCACCCCTCCCCCATGCCCCACACACCCTACTTCCCCGCCTGGCGCTCGCGCCTGGCTAATCTCGGACGACACCTGGAGACCTTCACCCGCCAACCTCTCCTGCACCTGGAAAGACTCTTCGCCCCGCTGCTACCCCCGGGCCTGCTCTCCCAGCGCGACGAAGGCCCCAACAGCCGCACGCGGCTCTACAGCCTCTCCCGCACCTTCTGGGCCTTTCTCTATCAGGCATTCAATCCGGGCTGCCCCTGCCGCGAGGCCGTCAGTCAAATCCTGGCTCACCTGGGGCTGCACGACCTGCGCCCGGAGGAGGCCGACCCCAAAAACAGTGCCTACTGCACCGCCCGCAAACGCCTTCCCCTGGAGGTGCTCCAAAGCGCCCGCGAGGCCGCCGCCCAGCAGGCCCAAAACCGCGTGCCCTCAGAACAATCCCGCTGGCTGGGCCATGAGGTCAAAGTCGTCAACGGCACCACCTTGTTGATGGCCGACACCGCGGACAACCAACGGCAGTACCCCCAACTGTCCAATCAGAAACCCGGCTGCGGGTTCCCCCTGATGAAAGTGCTCGCCCTCTTCAGCCTGGCCAGCGGCGCACTCTTGGCTTATGCCAAGGGCAACAAGCATAAATCCGAGTTGTCGCTGCTGCGCCGCCTGGTGGACTGCATTAAACCCAACGACGTGCTGCTGGCCGACCGGGGCTTCTGCAATTATGTCTTGCTGGCCCTGCTGCTGGTCTTCTGCCAGGCCCAGGCGGTGTTCCGCCTGCACGCGGCGCGCAAGGTCGACTTCCGCCGGGGCAAGAAACTGGGGCCGGGCGATGCGCTTTTCACCTGGAGCAGACCCGGCACCAAACCGCGCTGGCTGCCCCAGTCTCTGTGGCGTCGAGTGCCGGACCAGTTGACCGTGCGCGTGGTGCACGTGTCCCTCCACCGGCCAGGCTATCGCACTCACTCGGTCACGCTGGTGACGACGCTCTTGGACGCCCAGGCCTATCCGGCGCTGGAATTAGCCCGGCTCTATCTGCGGCGCTGGCGCATTGAACTCTGGTTCCGGCACATCAAAACGACGATGGGGATGGAATACTTACGCTGTCTGAGCCCGGCGATGGTCCAGAAGGAACTGGAGACCTATCTGATCGCGTACAACCTGATTCGGTGCGTCATGGCCGAGGCGGCGCTGGTCCATCACGGGGACCTGCAGCGGATCAGCTTCAAGGGCGCCGTGGATAGGATGCGGCAGTTCAACATCGTGCTGGCACAGGCGCCGACCAAGAAGAAACGGCGGCAGTTGGTGGCGATGCTGTTGTCGGATTTGGCCAGGGATGCGGTGCCGGAGCGGCCAGACCGCTGGGAACCCCGAGCGGTCAAACGGCGGCCTAAACCCTTCGCCTTGCTGAACAAGCCGCGGCACTCGTTCAAGGATGTACCTCACCGCAACCGCGCTTGGTGGAAGAGAGGCACCCGGAAAAATATGGCCCTTATTTAAGCGCCATTCCGATCAGAGCCTCCTTACGTCGGCTCCTACAGAATCTCGAATCAGCCCTGCCGGCATTTGGATCGAAGAGAAAAAAGCTTGACTCCAGGCATTAGGCTTTCATATTGGGCGCAACAGTCCATTTCATGCGCAACGAACTATGAACGCCAAGACCCTCAGGACTGCTTCCGGTCATGTCGCCGGTTGGTGCGCCATCGTGTCTTTTGTCCTGCTTTTGACCTTCATATTCAGTTTCCTGGGAACGATATTCTGCGCCGTTCTGGCAGGCATGATGCTGGGCGCCATGAAACCGCGCCGGTGGCATTCAGTCCCGATCTCGCTGCTGTTTCCCGCGGCGATCTCCCTGGTGCTGCGGGCCATGAAGGCCGAATTGCCGGAACCTCAGATTAACCTGCTCTCGCTGTTGTGCCTGGCGGCATTTTGGCTGGCATTTTTCCTGGCGGCAGTCCTGGTTTCTGCCGAGCAAAAGGCCCGAACCGCACCGGCGGCAGGTCCGGCGGAGCCAAGGCCGCCGGCCGCGCCGCGTGAGCCGGAGCGCGTTGTCGAGCGCGCCGCCCCGGCTCGCTGCCTGGCGGCCCGGTGCGAGGCGGTTCCCCCGGAGAGCGCCGATGGACTTACCCTGGCGCGATTGCAGGGGGCCTGGTGGTGGAAAGCCGCCAACGGGAACGGCGAAGCTCATGAAAAGGTGCTCGAAATCAAGGGCCATGACCTCGTTCTCAGAGAAGTTGATGGCGCCGGCCAAGTGCATTGGGCGGCCGCGGGCACTGTGAGACTCGACGGGGCCGGGTCCGGGCAGTTGCAGATCGTCAAATCTCCGCCGCTCTCCTGACGGGGCGTGGGAGAGGGAGGGCTTGCCGGGCGGCGTGCCAATAACAATGCCGCTCCCAACAGAGCTGCCATGCATGTCCCGCGACATACCCGTCGCTGTCAAAACCTCCCTTTCTTGAAAGAAGCTTTGCGCAAAGATCTGTTTTTGAGCTCCTGCTGCATTTCCAGCGTCCCGTTTCCCCTCACCCCGGCCCTCTCCCTCGGGGAGAGGGGGAGTTGTCGTCAGTCGGTTGACAAATCCAGCGCCGCGGGAACGATTGAGAGCCGGCCCCGGCTTTGTCGATCATGGAAGATGTTCAGTCTGCCGGGGGCCCGGCTTTGGGTTGGGCGTGAGTTGGCCGGGCTTGAGCCGGGCGGTGAGCTGGATGCCTCCGAGGATGTGTTTGAGGAACAGCGGTTCGCGGAAGCTCTCGTCGGTGTGGCCCATGGCGGTGTACCACATAATCCCCTTGCCCATCTCTTTGCACCAGGCAATGGGATGGTCCTGGCCGACGGTGCCGCCCTGGTAGGTGGATTCCGCGACGGCGGCGAGGACGCGCGCGGCGCCGCGCGGGGTGCCTTGGTAATTGTACCATTCATCGGTGCGGAGCCAGTGCTCGGGCAGGTTGGCGGTGGACGGATTGGCCGGGTCTTCGACCTCCACGCGGGCGGGGACGACGGCGGAATGGTTCCTGAAGGTGACGCCGCACAGGCCGCCGTACCAGGCCCATTTGTCCAGGCAGGCCGAGGGGCCGAACAGGGCGCCATGAATGCCGACAAAGCCGCCTCCGCCCAACACGTAGTCCTTGAAGGCCTTCTGCTGCCCTTCATCGAGGACGTCGCCGGTGGCGCTTAGGAAGATGACGGTCTGGTAGCGGGCAAGGTTTTCCGGCGTGAAGACGCTGCTGTCCTCGGTGGCATCGACGGCGAAGCCGTGCTCGAGGCCAAGCCGGCGGATGGCCTCGATGCCCAGCGGGATGTTGGCGTGGCGGAAGCCGAGCGTCTTGGAGAAGAGGAGGACTTTGCATTCGGCCAACGCGATGCACCGCAAGGCGGCGGACTTGATAACAGGCTCCGGCGAGTCGTTGCAAAGGGCGCGGCAGGCGGCCGCAGCTTCGCCCGCGTTGCCGGCGGCCAGGAGGCCCTCGGCGCATAAAAGGATTGCGTGCCGGCGATAGCGCTGGAGCCCGTCCGGGACGGTTGCGTTTTGCACGGCCTTCAGGGCCTCGAGGCCGCCAATGTGGCCCAGGGCATAAAGGGCCGCCTCGGCCACGACCGGGTCGGCGTCGGAGGCCAAGGGCGCGATAAGCGCGAGGGCCTGGCGGTCGGCGCGGGCGCCCAGGGTTTGAATAATGCCGGCCTCGAGCAGGCCGTGGGTCTTGGCCAAAGCGGCGCGCAGGGCCTGGTCTGCCGCAGGGCCGGGAATGCAGCGAAGGGCAAACTGGGCATCGGCAGCCAATTGGTTGTCCGTGAGCAAGGCGGCCAACGCGGGCACAGCCTGCTCGGAACCGGCGATACGCAACGTGCGGCAGACCCAGGATTTGGCATCGGCAGTTGCTTCCGGAGACGAGAGCACTCCGATGAGCTTCCCCTCGATGGCTCGGAGCTGGCCGGGGTTGGCGGCGGCGATGTCCGACTGGATGGCGGTCAAGGCAGGGCTGGACTGGCCGAATTTAAGCAGGGGCAGCTCGGAATAGGAATCGGCGGCCAGCGAAAGCCCCGTTGCAACCAGGAGTAGTGCCGCACCCAGAACTGCCCCGCGCAGGGGCAAAGCCCCAGCCTCGGAATTTCGTAACTGTTCAGCTCTGGCCACCTGAACAGTTCCGGAATTTCGGGCTTGGGATTTCGGATTTCCTTCGGATTTCGGATTTCGGATTTCGGATTTCATAACCGGTCATGTGGAAAAGCTGAATTGACGGAGGCTGTGAATCACAGGTGCCACGGAGCGCGCAGGGCGCGGGTGAGGAGTTGGGCGGCGCCGGGGTCGCTCGGGATGGTCTCGCGGCGCGCGTCCCAGCGGATCTTGCGGCCGGTCCAGATGGCGATCATGCTGAGCTGGGTGATGGAATCGGAGAGCACGGCGACTTGGGCCGGGGCGATGGCAGGGCGGCGGGAGCGGACACAATCAATGAAATTGCCCATGTGGTTTTGGCTTTGGTAAAGGTGGATTTCCTCCGGACCAATCTTTTCGTTGCTCAATGATGCGGGCTCGGTGGTCAAGCCGCCGCGGCTGATGTGGACCTTGCCCTTTTGGCCGATGAGAGTGGCCCGGTCGCCGCCGGGAGTGAAGTGGAAGGAGGCCCTGTTGGCAAACCTGCCGCGGATGTTCCAGTCAAAGGGGGCGTTGAAAAGGCCCTTGCCGAATTTGCCGGCGCCTTCCAATTCGACGGGCACGGCGGTGGCCGGGTCATCGCCCATCGCCCAGACCATGTCGGTGAGCGGATGGGCGCCCCAGCCGCCGATGAAGCCGTGGGCGTTGTCGCTGCACCAGTAAGAGCCCCACTCGGTGCAGCGGTCCTTAGTGTAAGGCCGCCACGGGGCCGGGCCGAGCCACAGCTCGTAATCCAGGCCCTCCGGGACCGGGATCGGCTCCAGCGAGCCGCCCTCGAAACCGTAGCTGGGTGCGGTGACTTCCACCGCGACGACTTTGCCGATGCGGCCATTGCGGACCAGTTCGGCGCCGTGCCGGACATGGCTCATCGAGCGCTGCTGGGTGCCATACTGGAAAACGCGGCTGTAGCGCTCGACTTCCTGGCGAATGGCGATGTCCTCTTCCATGCTCAATCCGAGCGGCTTCTCGACATAGACATCTTTGCCGGCGCGCACGGCCAGGAGCGCGGCCGGGACGTGCCAGTGGTCGGGCGTGGCGATGACCACGGCCTCGATGTCCTCGCGCGCCAGCATTTCACGCAGATCCCGGTAAGGCGCGCAGAGCTTGCTGCCATAGCGCTGATTGAGCGAGGCGGCGGCCCCTTCGCGCCGGTCTCGAAAGACATCGCAGATGCCGACGACTTTTACGTTGGGCAGGCCGGAGACCTCAGCCAGCAGCGCGCTGCCACGGCCACCCACGCCGATCGAGGCGACATGCGTTTGGTTTGACGGGGCCTCGGCGCCAAAAACCGATTGCGGGACAATATTCGGCGCCGCCAGCAGGGCGCCCGCCTTGGCGGCCGTGGCAAGAAAGCGGCGGCGGGTGAGCGAGGAATCGCGGCGGCTGTTCAGTGGTGCGACTTTCATGGGCAAGTTCTACACGGTTTGGCGCCCCCTCGGCAAGGGCGGAAAGCTTGCGGGTTGCCAATCCCAAAGCGCCAGTGACAAAGCTCTCCGCAAACCATTGTAGGAGACGACGTAAGGAGTCTCTGATTGAGTTTGGGGCACAGCGAAGGCCTGCTCCCCTCGGAGCCCATTGATCAGAGACTCCTTACGTCGTCTCCTACAGCCAGGGAATGGGGAAAGCATCATCGCAACCACGCATCCACGGCGGGTGACAATCTTCCTGCCATCTCCGCAGCGAGGAACGCCGCCAACGCGCCCGCCACGACATCCAGCGTGTAGTGCGCCCGCAACACCAGCACGATGAGCATTTCTCCCAGCGCGATGGACGCCGCGGTGAGCGCGAGCCACGCCGGTCCCAAATGCGCGGCTTCAATGGCCCCGAGCACGGCCAGCGCGGTGTGGCCGGAGAAGAAGAAGTCCTGGCCCACGGCGTAGGTCACGAGCAACGTAGGAAACCCCGGGTTTCTCCAGATGATGCCGGGCGGCGGGGGCAGGGTGCAGAGACCCTGGCAGATTTGCCGCAAACCGAAGACGATGAGGATAGCCAGAAACGGCGCAAAGGTGGGGCCGAAGATCGCGGCGCCGATGAGGGAGAGGCCAAACAGGTCAATGAAGACCGAACTGGTGATCAGTGCCGCATTGGCGGCGCGATTATGGGTGGAGAAGTAGCGGTGCCAGCCTGCCGTGAGGACATGGACGACGTCGCCGATGCCATCCTTTGGCGCGGGCTTGCGTCCGATCAGCGATTGCGTCCAGAACCAGGCCGCAAGCGCCCCGGCGACGACGCCTGCGCGAAGGCCAACGGCGGGCCAGTGCAATACTGCAAGCATAAGTGTCATGGTGTAAGGTGTCAGGCGCGCCCCGCTCGGAACGCCGGCTTCAGCCGGCAGCAAGGTGTGCCATGGTGTCGGGTGTCATCTGTCAGGTGCGCCGGCGGGTTTTGCTTTCCTCGAGCATCATTTCGAGCTGCCGTCGGAGTTCATTGGAGATGGGGTCGCTGTCGGCAGCTGCGATCCCGTGTTGGCGTTGCTTCGATGGCTTGGCCGACGGAGATGACCGCGTGGATGGGCGGATGCGGGCGGGCGCTGTCGGTCAGATCTTCCTCGTAACGCTCCACGGTTTCCAGCAGGCGCTCGGGCGTTGGGGCGTCGGCGAGGTAATCACCCGAGTAACAATGCAGTTGCTGGGCGAGATACAAATCCGCGAGTTGCCGCCACCGGCGCGCGCGCTCTTCCTCGGTGAGTTCGCCATGAACCATGTCCGGCAGGATGGCCGCGCGCAGACGCTTGATCCGCGTCATCGCATCAGGCTCTCGGCGTCCCCCGGCCCACTCCTGCTCGAGCGGTTCCAGCAGATGATCGACCAGATGCTCGAGCCGTTCCCTGGCTCCGCCGGATTGGGTCGCACCGAGGTATTCCATTTCCTTGAGCGCGAGCAAAGCGTGTCCGGCCTTGACAATCCGTTCGCGCAAGGGCAGATGACTCTGCGGCTGCCAGGACAAGCGGGCTTCGATTTCCCGCAAGACCGGCGCAATGGCCGCAGCGAGGTCGCCTTCGAAAAAGTAGCGGACAAAAACCGGATGCAGCACGACCTTGCCAGGCAGCGGAGAAGCGGCCCGTTGTTTGGCCGCCGCGCGCGCCAGAAACGCAACCCCATCCATCAGGTTCATCAGCCGGTCGTTGTTGCGGGTGACGAAGCCTTCCAGAAAAATGACTAGGGGAAATCGCGCCTCGGCCAGAATGCGGGTGGCGCATTTGAGCGATTCGCGATCCAATCCTTCACGGTAAACGCTGAATCCCCCGATGCGCGGCAACAGGAAGGATTGCGCGCGGTTTTGCATGAACAGATGCCAGCTTGCCATGACATGGAACGGACGGGCGGCCTCGCGCGAGAGCAGCCCCAAAACCATCGGATCGCAGGGCCGGCAGTGATTGGAGGCCAGCAGGACGCCGCATCCGCCATTCAGAGAAGCGGCCAGGCGCTCCGTGCCCACGCATTTCCACGAAGTGATGCCGAAGCTTTTGCGAAGGTACGTTGGCAGATACCATTGGATGAGCCGCGCCCAGAACCGGCTGAAGCGCGGCGGCACGAAGCGATAGGTTTCGGCAATGACAATGTTTTGCATGTCCAGGAAACGATCCGCCGCCAAGAAATCAACCGCGGCGCGTCAAAAAGCAAGGAAACTGTTCAGTTGGGGCGCAGATCTGTTTTTGGGAGTTCGTTTTGTTGGGCAGCCCGTTTCCCCTCACCCCGGCCCTCTCCCCGAGGGAGAGGGAGCAGCCAGGGTCGGCTCTCGATCATTCCCACACCGCTGGATTTGTCAACCGACTGGCGAAGAATCTCCCTCTCCCCGAGGGAGAGGGCCGCGCCGGCGCGACGAAGCGCTATGGCGCGCAGTCGCGGGGTGAGGGGAAACGCGACGCGGATAATGGCGCAGGTGAAACCTTTGCTGTGCGGTGGTCCGTGGGAGCAAAGAGTGAAAATGTGCGCTGCCAGAGATCGGACAAAGGCTTCACCGGTATTTCAAACGTTTGGATTTGACACCAAAGGTTTTCGGAATATCATGTTATTGTATGACGCAAACAAAGATTTCCAGAGCCTTTCAGACAACGATTTCAGCCGAGGCGATTCGGATGCTTAGGCTGCGGGCCGGCCAGCGGGTAAACCAGATTGTGGAGGGGAACAGGCTGATTTTGGAGCCCGTCGAGGACGCGGACGCCCTGGCCGGATCGTTGGGGAAGGGGAAGGGGGCACACCCGATTGGTGAAATAAAGGCCGCGGCGCGGAAGGGTATCGCCAAAGCGGGAGCGTCCGGATTGGAGCGGGGCAGATAGATGGCTGCCTTGATCGCGATAGATACCAGCGTGATCGTCCGCTATCTCACAGGGGACGACAAAGCGCAATCGTCGGCGGCGACTGATTTGTTTCGTGCCGCGCAATCAGGCAAGGTGAAGCTGGTGATTCCGACCTCGGCAATCCAGGAGACTGTTTACGCACTGGAGCGGCTTTACGACCTGGATGCGGCTGCGATAGCACCCAAATTGATTTCACTACTGGCCATTGCCAACGTTCATGCGCCGGATGCGCGGTGGCTTCTTGAAGCCTTGCAGTTTTACCGCGTCAAGAACAGCGATTTTGGCGACGCGCTCCTTTGCGCCTACGCGCACTCGGAGGGCTGCGATGTAGCGACCTTTGACAAGGGCATTCTGAAGAAGTTTCCCGAGGTTTGCGCCTGCACGCCAAAAGACTGGCTGGCTGCCAAAAGTGCGAGCAAGAGGGAAGAGAATTAATCTCCCCTCGTTTGGAGGCCAGCGGCACGCCGCATCCGGCATTCAGAGAAGCGGCCAAGCGCTCCGCGCCCGCGCATTTCCACGAGGTAATGCCGAAGCTCTTGCGAAGATGCGTTGGCAGATACCACTGGATGAGCCGCGCCCAGAACGGGCCGAAGCGCGGCGGCACGAAGCGGCGGGTTTTAGCAATGACAACGTTTTTCATGTCCAGGAAACGATCCGGTGGCAGGGGATCAACGGCGGAGCGTCAAGTAGCGGATCGCTGTAGGTGACGAGTTCAGGAAAGGTCCGGTTTGAAAATGCCGACAATGTCCGGCTCTGACAAGGTTATCTGCAAACCGTACTTTCTGCCGACCATCGTGCAGAAATAGATGCCGGTTAGTCTGGCGTATTCTAAATGAGATGCTACTGCGGGAATCGCCTTGCGAAATTTCAAGCCGTGAACAATTTCATGACGGAGCCGATCAAAATCTCTCAAGGCAGACTCCGAGAAAGTGAAGTTGCGAATGATGCCTTTGGTGCTGCTTGGTTTGCAGATGGCGTGAAGAAGCGTGGCCTTTCGTAATAAGGACTCGCGTTCCAGAGAGCCAACAAAGGTTAGAGCAACTTCCGCAGCAATTGAATCGGCTTTTTTAACCAATAGTTCTTCCAATTTTGCTTTTACCTGACGCCGGCTCACCAGCGGAAGCCAATCTTTGGGGGCGATTGAGTGTGAAAGCTCACACAGATCGAACAGTAGCGCATCAAGCAGGGAGTGGCCAAAGACCACGCTCGCCGCATCGGACTTTCTCCGTGGGGCGTCCAGCGAATTCCCGGTTGTTGACTCAGCCAGAAAATCCAATCCGTTGCTGCCGGTGATCTCTCCAACCTCTTGTAAAACTCCCGCGAAATCGGGAAGAGATTCAGCCTCTTTCAAACGTTGCTTGGCGCGATCCAAGAACTCGGTGCGAGAGGAATGCGTCGCGAGTTCCACGTCGTCGTGAAACCCCTCGACATCAACCATTGAGCAGGTAAAGCGGATCACTAATCTCCCAAATCCGTTTTCAAGCGCGTTTCGCATCGTTTAAGTTTCAATTTGAAGCTCGCTTGTATTGTGCAGCCGCCGCGCTCCGCGTCAAGGCGGAGTCGAGAGAGCGACCACGACGTGCCAGTTTGCCGGCTCAGCAGAACTGCGGAAGGGGAACGGCTCAGTCCTTCAATCTTCGCATAGATGCCAGGATTATCGGACCCCTTCCCGCTTCGCGTGATGTGCTCCGTGCCCCCCATCTCACGTTTCGCGGCGGCCGACCGGTGGCCTCAGAATTTGTGACTCTCGCAGCATGGGCACCAAAGCAGGCTGGTGCTCACCGATCAGCTTGCTCAGAGCGACCTTTCGCTCCTCTGTCGCGAAGGGATTGACGACAATGCTTTGCACGAAGGAGGAGAGATCGCACTTGATTCTGTCACAATCGGGGATCAATGAGGGATTGGCTTGAAGAGCTAAAAGCGGGCCCGCGGTGCCCACAGCACGCGGCAGCAAAGGTTCGGGCGCGCTTCCGGGGAAGGCTTATTCCACTTCGATTCCGATGATTGCCTCGAGAAACTCAGTCGGTGTAATGGCCGGGACTGGTGATCCTGCAAAATCCGGCACGTTGCGGGTAACGATGTAGTCGCTGCCAGTTGCTTCCGCGACGCTGGCGACGAGCGCGTCTTCAAAATCTCTCAATGGCAACTGGCGGGCGCGCCGGAAATTCGTCTTGTCGGACGGATGAACAACAAAGTCGGCCAGCAATCCGTCTATCGTTTGGTTTGCGAGATTGACGCCCGACCATTTTTCGATGATGTAATGCAAAGTAGTGATTGCATGGCCCGGCAACACCGCCGCATATTCGCCGGCTCTGGCACGGTGCAGAACTTCTTCCGAAGCATGGTAATGGGGCAACCGGTTTTGAGCAACATCCAGCAGCACGTTCAGATCCACCGTGATCTTCATCGGT
This sequence comes from uncultured bacterium, assembly GCA_963713735.1. Lineage (GTDB taxonomy): Bacteria > Verrucomicrobiota > Verrucomicrobiia > Limisphaerales > UBA8199 > CAVQND01. The sequence goes on along the minus strand of CAVQND010000060.1, from coordinate 15,163 downwards.
GTTTGTCAACAACGTGCTTCCGGTAAGCCTCGCGGGCATCTACATCTGCCGGGACCGAGCCAGTGAACTTGACATTTTCCGGGTGAGCGGCACGTCGCGTCGTGCTTTGCAGCCGTCTGGCGTAGCGCGTGAAAATCTCCGCGACGCTGGTTGCGTGCTCTTTGGCATAAGTCTCGAGGAATTCAGCCTCCTCTCTCGGTAGTTGAACTGTCATTTCCGTCGCGTTCATGCCGCAAATATGCCGCCTTACGAGGGAAAGTCAAAGCGGAACATGCTCATGCAGGTGCCATAAACAGGCCACTCCTGGCGGGGTTGGATTTCATTTGGCCGTTGCTCATTTGGAGAACTGCGCCGCCAGTTCGCGAATCTTGCGCAGGTCCAGTTTGCCGGTGCCGAGCATCGGCAACGCATCCACGTGATAGAACTGGTCGGCGCGCGGCTTCCAGAGATTGGGCAGATCAAGCTGCGGCAGCTTCGCGAGGAGCTCCGTCAATTTCGCTTCGGCCAGCTTGTGCAACACCACCAGTCGTTCACCTTTCTTTTCGTCCGGCACGCCGGTAACGACGAACAATTGCTCGGTCGCTCCGGCCAGTTCATGCAGCTTCTCCTCGACTCGGCCGTGCGGGACCATCTCTCCGCCGATCTTGCTGAAGCGGCTCAGGCGGTCGGTAATCTGGAGGAAACCATCCTCGTCAAGCGCGGCGATGTCGCCGGTGACATACCAGCCGTCGCGCAGCACTTCCTGGGTCTTCTCCGGGCGGCCCAGATAACCCTGCATCACATTTGGGCCGCGCACGAGCATCAGGCCCGGTTGGCCGAGCGGCACGGGTTGCTGCGTCTCGGCGTCCACGATGCGCACGCATACGCCGGGCAATGGATGGCCAATCCTCCCGCGCTTGGCCCCGACCTGGCGGAAACCCGCCGAGCGAAAATCATGCGTGTTGACCGCCACCGCCGGCGCGCACTCGGTGCTGCCGTAAGCCTCGAAGGGCCGGATGCCGAACTGCTCCTCGAACGCCGAGGCGAGCCGCTCGGGCAGCTTTTCCGCGCTCACGGCCACGACTCGCACGCTGCCGAACTGCTCCGGCGTGCAACCGCGCATGTAAAGCTGCAGAAACGTCGGCGTCGCCAACAGGAACGTCACTTTGTAGTCGCAGACCAACTGGCCAATCGTCTTGGCATCGAGCGGATTGGCGTGATAAACCGCGCCCACCCCCAGCACCGCCGGCAGACAGAGCGTGCCGGTGAAACCGAACGAATGGAAAAACGGCAGGGCGCCCAGGAAACGATCCCGCCGGTCCAGGCTGAACACTTGTTCCATCTGCTCGATGTTCGACCCGATGTTGTAATGGCTCAGCATGACGCCCTTGGGCTCGCCGGTGCTGCCGCTGGAAAAAATGACCGTCGCCAGATCGTCCAGCTCGACCTTCTTCGCGCGCCCCAACGCCCGCTCCAACCAACCAGCGGGCAACATCCAAGCCATGAAAGACGCGGCGAGTTTTTCCCCCGGACGCGGACTCGCCGCGCGTTCCTCGATGAAAACCAGCTCGCACGGCACCGTGAGCTTCACCTTTTCAAGAAACGCTCTCGACGTAACGACGGTCTTGATTTCGCACTGCCGGATGCAGGAAGCCAGGGTTTGCTCCGACACCGTGTAGTTCAGGTTCACCGGCACTTTGCCGAGCAACATCGCCGCAAAATTGACCAGCGCGCCCGGCACCGAGGGCGGCAAGAGCAGCCCCACCATTTTCTGCCCGGCCCATACCGTTTTCAATCGCCGCGCAAGAAAGATAGCTTTCACCAGCGCCGAGCCAAAGCTCACCTTCGGCGACCGCGGGTCGGCCATGGCAAAGCGGAACGGATGCCGCCGCGCCGAGCGGACAAAGGCGCGCGGCAGCGGCAGGATATGCCCGCGGCGATAACGCCACGCAGACGCGAGCAATTCCTGCACGGCCTGGCGCACGTCAGACGCCCTCGCGCGCGGCGGCATGGGCGGGCCGAAGCTCACCGCAATCGGATACGGAATCCGCCGCGGCCACTTCCAAAGGAAACGCCGTTTCTCGAAACTGAAGATGCTGCCCCACACGCCGTCCAGGGCGACCGGCACGACGGGCGCCTCCACCTCCTTCATGATCTGCTCCATCCCGCGGCGAAATGGCAAGAGCTGCCCGATGCGCGTGATTTGACCCTCGGCGAAAATGCAAACCACGTCGCCGGCGCGAATGGCCTCGCCTGCAGGTTCGCAGCGATTTGAGCAGGTCGCGCGGCCGCTGCGCGGATGAGATCGGAATGACCCCGAGGATGCGCGCGAATGGCTTCACCCAGGGCAACTCGTAAAACCCGGCGAACATCATAAAGCGCACGCGGCGGTCCGTGGAAGCGATGAGCAAGAGCGCGTCCACCCAAGAAACGTGATTGCAGACGAACAACGCGCCGCCTTTCTCGGGAATATTGTCGCGACCGAGCACGCGCACCCGGTAGAGCGTGCGGGTGAGCAGCCAGAGACCAAAGCGGAGCAGCGCGTCGGGCAGGAGCCACAAGACGTAAATCGTTCCGGCCAGAGTCACCACTGCGGTGATCACAAAAACGGTGGACGGACTCAGATGCAGAACGACGGTAACCAGGTAATAAATTCCAGAGGCCGCGAAAATGCCCACAAACGAAAGCAAGTTCGCCGCCGCAAGCACACCCCCTCTGCTTTCCCTGTCCGGACGATGCTGCAGCAACGCAGCAATGGGGACGATGAAAAATCCGCCGAAGAAACCCAGCAGGGACAAATCCACCGCCACGTTGGCAAAGGACAGTCCGTGCCGCCCGAGCAACGCGGCGAGCGCGGTCATGCCGATGGAACCCAGCGGGATGAGGCCGTATTCGATTTTGCCGCCGGAAAGATAGCCCGCCGCAAAGCTGCCCAGACCAATGCCAATGGCCGTCGCGGCCTGGAGATAACTGCTCCGCTGCGGATCGGAAATGTTGAGCACGTCTTTGGCGTAGATGACAATGATGAATTGAATGAGCGCAGCGAAGGCGAAGAAGTAGGTGTTGCCGAGCGTGGCCAGCCAGAGCACGCGGTCTTTGCGGATCAGTTTGATTTGTCCCCACAGGTCCGCGAGAAAATTGGGGCGGAATTTTTTCGCCGGATCGGCGGCGGGCACCTTGCTGACGCCCAAGCTCGTGAAAAGCCCAAATCCCGCCAGCCCGATCAGCACCACGCCGGACCAGGCCTGTTGTCCGGCAAATGTTTTGCACAGCCACGCGCCGACAACGGTTCCGCCGATGATGGAAACGAACGTGCCGAGTTCGAGGACGCCATTGCCCCAGGAAAGTTCTCTCTCCGGCAGCAGTTCCGGGAGCAGGCCATATTTTGACGGGCCGAAAATCGCGCTGTGAACCTCCATCAGGAAAACGCAGGCGATGGGAAGGTAAAGCCGGTTGGCCGCCAGCCCACCCAGCGCGAGCAGCATGACAAAAATCTCAAACACCTTGATGCCGATGGTGACGGAACGTTTGCTGAAACGGTCCGCGAAATAACCGCCGGCCATGGAAAAAAGAATGAACGGCAGCGCGAACAAAGCGCCCACCACGCCGACAAGCTGGTCGCGTTCGTCATTGGAGAACCCCATGCCCGTGATCAGCGAAATGACCAGCCATTTCAGGACGTTGTCGCTGAACGCGCCCTGGAATTGCGTGACGAACAGGCACCAGAAGCCGCGCTGCCGATCCTCGGGCGCCAGGTCGGCAGTCAGGTTTCATGATGGTTGCCGGGTGGCGCGGGCGGCGGTCAGTTTGGTGAGCGCCAGGTGCGTGGGCAGGTATGCCAGCGTGAACAAAGCCAGGAACCAGACCACGAGATACAGGCCCGGCGGCATCCGGGTCTGCGGCTGGGCATCATCGAGGCCAAAGACATAGTTTACATTGCGCGGCCATTTCGGGTCCGCCAGTGTTGCGCCCGCCGGTGGCAGCAGAAAAAAGGCGACCAGGCACAGCCCGCAAGCCAGCGCAGTCCACGCCTTCAGGGCGCGCCGATCATAGCCCAGGCGGAAAACCAGGTAGCAGAGCAGGAAAGGAAGCCAGCCGTGAAAGAGCGAAAGCCCGCGCAGGAAAAGGGAGTGATGCGGCTCGAACATGTAGCTCGTCATGCCGGTCAGGTGGAGACCCAGCAACTCTCCGCCAAAGTCCACGCACCAGAAGAATTGCGAAACGAGAATGCCAACCGCTGCCATGGAAGCCAGCAGCGCGTTATCCATCCACAGGGCGAACAAGGTCAGGAACAGCGCCGCGTCACAGAAGTAGATGAAATTTGCTGGTCCGTAGTTCGCCCAGTAAACCGGCACCAGCACCATCATGAAGGCCGTGTAGGCCAACTTAAGCCATACTGGCGCCCGCGATTTGTCCAAGGCGCTTGCGGACGACGAGCCTGTTTGAGGGAGCGCGCTTGATTTCATGTTTCCACATTCTCACCCTATTGATCGGCGGTCAAATTGATAAAAATAGCTCCACCATTGATTTGGAAGCCTCCTTCTGGCAGATCAAGACGGCTGTGGTCGTCAACCCAATACTGCGTCCGAAAACCACGCCCATTCAGAGGCAAATGTCGAAAAGTTTAGATCCGACCCCAATGGCGGGGGCCAAAGCCGCGGTTTTTGGCATTTTTTTGGCATTTTTCGCTTGAACCGCATTGACTTTGCTTCTAAGTGATAGGGCCATATGGCAAAAACCTTAACAAAATCGCAAATCGCCGCCTCGCTGGCGGAAACCGTTGGCGTCACCAAGAAGCAGGGCGTGCAGACCCTCGAGGCCCTGGTGGCACTGGCTTACAAGAACGCTAAGAACTCCTTTACGATCCCCGGCTTGGGCAAGCTCGTGCTGGTCAATCGCAAAGCGCGGATGGGGCGCAACCCGGCCACCGGGGAGCAGATTAAGATCCCGGCCAAGCGCGTGGTGAAGTTTCGCGTTGCCAAGGCCGCCAAGGACGCGATTCTCGGCGTCAAGTAGGCCGGATCGCCCGGTGAGTTCTTTGGACGGAGCAAGGCGGAGGACTGAAGTCCTTCGCTTTTTCGTTTTTCTGGAATTGACCTTCACAGCCGGCGTCCGTGGGTGTAAACTCGCTGGCGAGATACAACTGATGAGACGAACCGGGGGCGCTTATGAAAACAGCCATTGTCCGGGTCTTCCCCGTTGCGGCGTTCATCCTGGGGGGCCTTTCCTTTGCCCCTCGAGCGGAGGCCCAAACGCTTGGCCCCGGCCTCGGCTGGGTCTATACGCTGACCGAGGGCAGCCAACTCACGGAGGACTGTCCGATCTGTGACCGGCTCACCGCCCCGGTGCCAATGCGGGGGACGTTCGAGTTGCGCTTCAACAACCAGGGCCCGCTCTTTACGGAATATGCGGTCGAGAACATCGCCTTTACCGCCGGCCGCAGCAACGGTCCGGCTTACAAGGTCACCGGCCAGGGCGTCTATGTTTTTGGGGGCGAAATTCTCCCCATGCAGAGCCTGTCATTGGCCGTCCAGATCGATAACGGGACCACCAACAAGCTCTGCTATCTGACCAACGCAATGGGCCCTGCGGGCCGGCCCTGGCCGATGCTGCAAGCGGGTGTGGACCAAACCAACGGCACCCCCATCCAGCAGTACCGCCTGGACCTCTACGCCGCGCCGTTCCGGGAGCTCTGGTTTTCCACGGCGGCGCCCTTCGTGGCGGGGGGCTGGAACCCGCCGACCAATGCGATCAGCGCCGGCGATCTGCTCTCGATGTCGGGCCGCGTCGTGCGGCGCAACCAGCAGTTGACCGGCCGGCTCGGCCTCATGCCGATGGTCCCCGACCTGGGACTCAAAGGCGTCGATGTTCTGCCGGGCGGGGAAATCGTTTTTTCGATCACCCAGGACGTTTTCAGCGAAACCCTTGGCGCTCTGCACCCGGGCGATCTCCTTTCGGAGCAGGGCCGCATTCTGCGCACCAACCTGCAACTGATCGCCAGGTTTTCACCCTCCCCGGCGCCGCCCTCCGGGGTCGGGCTGGGGGCGGTGCAAGTCATGGACTCGGGCGAGATCTATTTTTCCGTCCAAACCAATTTCTATTCCAAGGCGCTGGGCCTCAAAGTCCAGACGGGCGATCTGCTCTCGGACAGCGGCACGATGATCCGAACGGGCGCCCAACTGCTGGCCGCCTTCAATCCGACCAATACGACGACCGATTACGGTCTGACGGCCTTCTATGTTTGGCCCGGAGGCGAGGTCTGGTTCGCCACGGCCCAGGGCTTCTACGACGCAGGGTCCAACTTTTACGCGCCGGGGGACTTGCTCAGCGATGCCGGTTACGTGGTTTATCGCAACGGGGAACTCGAGTCGGCGTTTGGCGGTTCGGGGGGCGTGGCCGGCCTCGGTCTGGACGCGCTGTTCGTCGTTTCGGATGTGAGGGCGGTCAACGGCGCTGCCCGGTTGGGCGTGCCGCAGCCTGCCAGCCAGCCTCCCGCTAGCCTGGCCCTTCAATGGGAGGGCGAGGGGCGCGTCTTCCAATTGGAGCGAGCCGCCGGCCTGACGGGACCGTTTCTGCCCGCCAGCCCGATGGATACGGCCGGCTCGTTTATCGATCCCGGCATCCTGAACCAGCAGGGCCAGGCCTTTTATCGGGTCCGTCAGTGGTGAGTCTCACTGCTTCAAGGCCTGGGCTGCGGCTGCGAGCACCTTCCCGATGTCCTCCGCCGAGACCATCAGGTTGGTCACCGGCGCGAATGGTATCGGGGCTGACGGCCAGGACCAGGACGCCCCGGGACTTGAGGCGCTCGACGAATTGCTGGGCGGGCATGGCCAGCACGCGAAAGCGCGTCATATTCGTCTCGACGGCAGCCGGGTCGGTTTGCAGTCCCTGGAGCGCAGCCAGTCCCGAGGCCAGGGCCTTGGCATTGGCATGGTCCTGGGCCAGGCGAGGGCGATGATGGCGCAAGGCGAACAACGCGCCCGCGGCGATGATTCCCGCCTGGCGCATACCCCCGCCGAACATCTTCCGAAAACGCCGGGCGCGTTCGATGAAACTCTGCGGCCCAGCCAGGGCCGAGCCGACCGGGGCTCCCAGCCCCTTGGAGAAGCAAACGCTCACCGTGTCGAATGGGGCGGCATAGTCGCGCTCGGCAATGCCCGTGGCGACCGAGGCGTTCCAGAGGCGCGCTCCGTCCAGATGCAGTTGCAGGCCGTGTTTGCGGGCTGCCGCTTCGACCTCTTTGATCTGTTGGAGCGACCAAATCTTGCCGCCGCCCCGGTTATGGGTATTCTCGACGCAGACCAGCCGGGTGCGCGGGAAATGGGGGTCCACCGGGCGCAACGCCGCCTCGACGTCCGCGCCGGTGAAAATGCCGCGCTGGCCGTTGAGGCAGCGGCACATCACCCCGGACAAGGCGGCCGGGCCGCCGGCTTCGTAGTAATAGATGTGCGCGTTGGCATCGACCAGGATCTCGTCGCCCGGTTCGGTGTGGGCGCGCACCGCCAGTTGGTTGGCCATAGTGCCGGAAGCCGTGTAAAGGGCGGCCGCCTTGCCCAGGAGGGCGGCAGTCTCCGCCTCCAGTTCCTGCACCGTCGGGTCATCGCCAAACACGTCATCGCCGACCTCCGCCTGGGCCATGGCCTGGCGCATGGGCGAGGTGGGCTTGGTCACTGTGTCGCTGCGCAAATCAATCACCGGCGAAGTTGCGTCACTCATGCCGGGATGATGCGGGAACTCGTGCCAGAAAACGATTCCATAATTTTAGGGGGCTGGTTATGATGTCCCCGTGCCGATTTTTGTATAGGTTCCATGAATCCCTTTGTGGCCCCTCAAACGGACCCGAAACCTTCGCTGTGGAGATGGCTCGGAGCACGGCCCGGGCCCATCGTATTCGTGCTCGCCCTGGCGCTGGGTTTGGGGGCGGCGGGATGGCGTGCCAATTCGCGCGCCAAGGCCGCCCGCCAGTTCGCGCGCATCGAGGTCCGGGCGCGAGGCGCCTTGGTGCAGGGCCAACTCAGGCACGCGGTGGCGGCGCTGCAGGTGCTGGGCGCCCTGGCCCGGCAGAGCGGCGGCGCCATCCCCAATTTCCAAAAGGCCGGGGCGGACTTGCGGGCCGCCTGGCCGGACCTGGCCACGCTCGAACTCGCAGCCCGAACGGCGTCGTCAGCGATATCGTGCCCCGAGCCGGTTACGAGCGGGTCATTGGATTCAACGTGCTGAAGGACCCGGCGCAGTTCCCCAGCGCCCGAGCCGCCATCCAGAGGCGCGCGGCCACGGTAGCCGGGCCCTTGAAGCTCTATCGTGGAGAACCGGGCATCGTCCTCCGAGCGCCCATCTTTCAACGGGGACGCGACGGTCGCGAAGGTCTTTTGGGGCTTTGTGGCCGTTTCGATGCGGTTGACGGAGCCGCTGGCCCGAGCGCGGACCGATGAACTCCAGCAGGCAGTGCAGCAGGAATTCGGGGCGCAAGACTTCAAATCGAGCCCCACGCCGGCCCCGCCCGGCGGCTGGATTGATAAGAGGAAGGCAGCCCTGGAATGCCTGGGAGTGCTCGTCATGGCCACTCTGCTTTGGCTGTTAGCGCACCTGCTCAAGAGCGGCCACTCGCTCGAGGCGGCCCTGGCGGACGCCAACCGGCGCCTGAGCGGCTTTGGCGCCGAGCGAAGACAGGCCCAGGAGGATTGGCGCAGCGCCAAGGAAGCCGCCGCCGCCGCCCAGACCCAACTCAAAGAGACGCGCGCGGCCTTGCAGCAGGCAGAATCCAGGAGCCTGGAATGCCAGGCGCGCCTCGAGGGGAGCGAGCGCGCCAACCAGGAAGCCAGCGAGGCCCTCCACGCCAGGCTCAAGCAAGCCGAACTCAACGCCCATGAATTGCAAGAGCGGCTCGACGCCACCGTCCGCGCTGCGGACGCCGCGGCCCGCGCCGCGCAGGCGGAACTCGAGGAGGCGCGCGCGGCGCTGCGCCAGACCCTCGCGGCCCACACTGACTTGCAGTCCCGCCCTGATGCCGTCCCGAATGCCCTCGAACAGACTGGCCAGGGCCCGGCCCCTGCCGGCGAACTCGCCGCGCCCGAGACTGTTGGCCCTTTGACGGACGCGGGCAGGATGCCCGCGCCGCGCGCGGCCGGCCCCCAAGAGAATCCGCCGCCGGCTCAGCCGCCGCCGCAAATGCCGGCCCAGGCGCCTGAGCCGCCGCCTGACAAACCCAAGGCCGGCCCCGGGGCCAGGCGCAAAAAGACGCGGCGCGAGGTTGAGGTAGAGCTGTTCGCATCGCCGAGTTCTTCGACAAAAGGACCGGACAAAGCGGCCGTTGAGGCTGTGGACCCGCTGAATCCCTCGCAACTGCGCAAGGCCGTGAACCAGATTCTGCCCCTGCTTGCGGGCCGGGACCCCGGCGCCCGAGACTGCCTGGCGGACAATCGCGCCATCTTCCAATCCGCCTTCGCGCCCGAGGCCTACGCCCAATTCGAGCAATGCATCAAGAAGCGCGACTTTGACTCCGCACAAGAGCAACTGAAAAAAGCGGCGAAAAAACACGGCATTAATTGAGGAGTACAAGTCCCCCGGTCCCAAGCTTGCCTCCGGCCGGTTCTGTCAATTATTCTCCGGGCCAATCAAAGCAAGACTATGACCTCAAGAAGCCTGATTCCCAACTTGCGGCTGGCAGTGTGCGCGGCTTTGACCTTCCTGGCTCCGGCCGCCCGGGCCGATTCACTGCAGCTGGAAGCTCCCAAGCTCAAGGTGCATTACCAGGCGCCGCCCGCCGCCCAGGCCTTCGACCTGCGCCAGGTCCGTTTGCTGGAAGGCCCCTTCCTCCACGCCCAGGAGTTGGACCGGCAGTATCTGCTTTCACTGGAGGTGGATCGGTTGCTGCACACATTCCGGCTCAACGCCGGCCTGCCCTCCTCGGCCCAGCCGCTGGGTGGCTGGGAGGAGCCCAAGTGCGAGGTGCGCGGGCATTTCGTCGGGCATTACCTGAGCGCCTGCGCAATGATGTACGCCAGCACCGGCGATGAGCGGCTCAAGCTCAAAGGCGAGGCCGTCGTGGCGGGCCTGGCCGAGTGCCAGGCGAAATTCCCCAGCGGCTACCTCAGCGCCTACCCGGAGACCTTCATCGACCGCGTCGAGGCGGGCAAAAACGTCTGGGCGCCTTACTACACGCTGCACAAGCTCTTCGCCGGGCTGATGGACATGTATGTTTATTGCGACAGCCGCCAGGCCCTCGAGGTGTGCCGGAAATTCGGCGACTGGGCCGTTGCGCGCAACGCCCGGCTCTCGGACCAGCAGATACAAGGGATGCTGGGCAACGAACACGGCGGGATCAACGAGGCCCTGGCCGCCCTCTACGCCCTGACCGGCGAGGAGCGCTATCTCAAGACCTCGCTTCGCCTCAACCACCAGGCCGTGATCGGCCCCGCCTCGCAGCGGCATCGACAACCTGACCGGCCTGCACGCCAACACCCAAATCCCCAAGTTCGTCGGCACTGCCCTCCAGTACGAGCTGACCGGCGATGAGCCGCTGCGGACGGCCTCCCGGTTTTTCTGGGACACCGTGGTCAAGGAACGTTCCTACGTCATCGGCGGGGACAGCGACGGCGAGCATTTTTCGCCCAAGGAACGGCTCTCGACGGCCCTGGGCCCCAACACCACCGAGACGTGCAATACCTACAACATGCTCAAGCTCACCCGGCACCTGTTCTGCTGGGACCCGCAGACCGACTACGCCGATTATTACGAGCGGGCGCTCTATAACCACATCCTGGCATCCCAGAACCCCGACAGCGGCATGATGTGCTATTACGTGCCGCTGCGCCCCGGCTCCCGCAAGGAGTACTGCGACCCGCTCAATTCCTTCTGGTGCTGCACCGGCACCGGCGTCGAGAACCATGCCAAATACGGCGATTCCATCTACTTCCATTCCGGGGATTCCATCCTCTACGTGAACCTGTTCATTGCCTCCGAGCTGGACTGGCAGGCCCGGGGCCTGAAACTGCGCCAGGAGACCGCGTATCCGAACGAAGGCCGGACACGGCTGGTCTTCACGTGCGCCAAGCCGGTGAAACTCGAGGTCAAGCTCCGCCGGCCTGCCTGGGCGGCCACCGGCTTCGAAGTGGCCGTCAACGGCAAGACGCAGGCGCTCACCGGCGGACCCGGTTCCTGGGTCAGCCTGGAACGCGCCTGGCAGAGTGGCGACGCCATCACCGTCACCATGCCTTTCGCGCTCCGCCTCGAGGGGTTCGCCGATAACCCCGACCGGTTCGCCTTCCTCAACGGCCCGCTGGTGCTCTGCGCGCAGGTCGATCCGGGAAAACCGTTCCCGGCGGTCGTGGCGGAGCGCGACCAGATAATCAAGGCCCTGGGGCCCGCCGGCAAGCCCAACACCTTCACCGGACCGGCCGGCATCTTCCGCACCGCCGGCAGTCCGGGGGCAGACCTCACCCTCGAGCCGTTTTACGCGATGCACGGCGAACGGCATTATGTAGTTTATTTCGACCGGTTCACCCCGGCCCAGTGGCAGGACAAGGAGGCGGAATATGCCGCCGACCTCGCGCGGCAGCGCGAACTCTCCGCGCGCACGGTGGACTTTGTGGCGCCCGATCGCGAGCAGAGCGAGCGCGACCACAAGATGCGCGGCCAGAACACGGACGCAGGGGATTTCGGCGATCGCCAGTGGCGCCACGCAACCGAGGGCGGCTGGTTCTCCTGGCAAATGAAGGTCCTGCCCGACCAGGCCCAGGAACTCTGCGTCACCTACTGGGGCAGCGATGCCGGCAATCGCGTGTTCGACCTCCTGGTGGACAACCGGAAGATCGCCACGCAACGGCTCGAAAACAACCAGCCCGGCAAGTTCTTCGATCAGTCCTATCCCATCCCCGCCGAACTGCTCAAGGGCAAGACCGAGGTGACCGTCAAATTCCAGGCCCACCCGGGGGCCTGGGCCGGCGGCGTCTTCGGCGCGCGCATGATGAAGGCAGGCGATTAACCCGGTTTGCGGCCCGTCAGAAATATCCAGGCTAATGACTTTTGCCGAACTTGGGTTATTGTGAGAGACGTAGTTAGCCATCATGAAACGCAAAGAACGCGAAGTCCTCGAACTGGAGGCGGAGTTGCTCCGGCTTGCCACCCTGGTTCGAGAACGGCGCCAGCAACTGGCCCGCCTGAAGGATTGTCCGAACCCGTTGTGTCCTTGTCGCGCCGTCTGGCGAGACCATGTCGAGAAGAAACTGTCCAGCCAAGTGCTCAAGGTTCGGAAACAAGTCCGGGAAACCCCGCCGCCTCGCGCAGCGGACTTCGTCCTCCAAGAGCAAACCAAGAGACGGCCGGAGGCGTGTCATGTCATAGCCCGGGCTGGAGCGCAGCGGAGGCCCCGGCAAACGCCCCATGAAAACGCCCACTGTGAGCATCGCTCTGTTTGCCCTGGCTGCGGTCCTCGGGGCGGTCGGGCAATTCCTCTATAAGTCCGGCGCGGCACACCTGGTAGTTCGCCTGGAGTTTTCTCAACCTGCGGCTCCTGGGTGGCGCCGTCTGTTATATTGCAGTGATGGTGTTGTTCGTCGCGGTTTTCAAACGCGGAGGAGAACTTAGCGTGCTTTACCCGATCTACGCCAGCACGTTCATCTGGGCGGCAATTATCTCGCTGAGCGCCTACGGCACACCGATCAAGCCGGTCAACCTCGCCGGCATGGTCCTGCTTGTGGCCGGCATGTTCCTGATGGGGAAATGAGCGTCTCGACCCGACCCTACGAGCCGGCAGACCGGCGCCCGATCGCCAGCCGCGATCGCAGGGTTTGGCAGAAGCTGGCCGCCTTTCTCGCCGCGCGTCACGTTTCGCCAAATTCCATCTCGATGGCCGGCATGGCCGCGGGAATCGTCGCCGGTCTCCTTTTTGCGGCCACTGGGTTTGCCGAAAACGGCTGGGTCCAACGCGCCTTCTGGTTCGGAGCGGCTGCGGGCATGCAACTGCGACTGGTTGCAAATATGCTCGACGGCATGGTCGCCCTGGCCTCGCAGAGGGCCTCGCGCCTGGGTGAACTCTACAACGAGCTCCCGGACCGCGTCTCGGACGCCGCCATTCTCATTGGCGCCGGTTATGCCGCCGGCGGCCTGCCAACCCTGGGCTATATCGCCGCTTGCGTCGCCATTCTCACTGCCTATGTCCGCGCCGTCGGCAAGGCCGCCGGGGCCTCAGACCTCTTCGTTGGTCCGATGGCGAAACAGCACCGCATGTTTGTCCTGACCCTCGCCGCCCTGTTGATGGCGGTCCTGCCGCGAGAGTGGCAACCCTCCTGGGGCGAGCGGCACGCCGGGCTTGCCTCCATCGGTCTGGGACTCATAATCGCTGGCGGTCTGTTGACCGTCGTCCGGCGACTCGCCTTGATCGTCCGCCATTTGAAGAATCCCGGTTGATGGATGCGACCTCCAAACAGCGTCTTTGGGGCTATAATCACGCTCTCGACACGCCATTCGTGCGCGGATTTCTCGTCGGCCTCGCCATCGTGCTGGCGATTGTTCCCCTCTGCATCTGGCTGCTCGAGGTCGTGGGAAAAACCGGCCCCGAACGCCGGCGCGAGCTCTGGGCGCGCTATCGCTCATGGCTGCTCTTCGCTCCGTTGATTGTCGGCCCGATTCTCCTGGGCGCCGCCTGGACCATGGCTGCCATCGCCCTCATGAGCCTGGCTTGTTATCGCGAGTTCGCCCGTGCCACGGGGATGTTCCGGCAACCGGCCATCAGTTCCCTGGTCGTCCTTGGAATCCTGGCCGTCACGTTCGCGGTTGCCGACCATTGGTACGGCCTCTTCGTCGCAATTACGCCGCTCCTCATCGCGCTGATGGCGGCCATCGCCCTCTGCCGCGATCAGCCCAAAGGCTATATCCAGCGCGTCGCCCTGGGGGTCTTTGCTTTTCTCCTCTTTGGCGTTTGCTTCGGCCACCTGGCTTACTTCGCCAACCAGCCGTTTCGTCTCATGCTCCTGTGGCTCATCCTCTGCATCGAGCTCAACGATGTTTTCGCCTACATCGTCGGCAAGACACTCGGCCGCGCCCGGCTCGCGCCCAATACCAGCCCCAACAAGACTGTGGCCGGGGCCTCGGCGCGCTCATCCTCACCACCGCCCTGGCCGCCGTCCCGGCGCCATCGTCTTTGCCGGCACGGCCATTGATACCCCGCTCAAACTCGTCACTCTCGGAGCCGTCCTTAGCGTCACGGGCCAACTGGGTAATCTCACCCTCTCCTCTATCAAACGCGACCTGGGCATCAAGGACTTCGGCCGCGACCCTTGGGCCATGGCGGACTCCTGGATCGCTTCAACAGCCTTCTCTTCGCCGCCCCTGCCGTTTTCCATTACGTCAACTACTTCCAAGGCATTGGACTGGACCAGGTCCCGCGGATTCTCACCCACCGCTGACGACAGCATACCCCCGGAAGGACCCACCGTGGACGAATGGCAATACAAACCCGCGCAGGACCTCGGCATGGCAGGGACCCAACGCCTCCGCTCCGTCAAGCGCGAGAGCGGTCTTTTCGGCCTCATCAGCCGGAATCTCTGGTGGTGGTGGGTGCGCGGCGTCCTGAGGCTCACCGAACGCATCGAGGTCTTCGGACGCGAGCATCTTCCCCCATCGGCCCCGTTCGTCATCGTCGCCAACCATTCCAGCCATCTTGACGTGCTGGTCCTGGCGACTGCCCTGCCGCTCCGCCTGCGCAATTGCGTCCTTCCTCTCGCCGCGGGGGACACTCTTTTCGAGACGCCTGCCCTGGCCGCCTTCGCCGCCGGCATGATGAACGCCCTGCCCATGTGGCGGAAAAACTGCGGCCACCACGCGATTGACACCCTCCGCCATCGGCTCGTCGCCGGACCCTGCGGCTACATTCTCTTCCCTGAAGGAACGCGCACTCGCACCGGCGAAATGGGTCCCTTCAGGCACGGCGTCGGCATGCTCGTGGCGGGCGCCAGCGTCCCGGTCATTCCTTGCCATCTGCCAGGGACCTTCCACGCCCTGCCTCCCGGCGCCAAATGGCCGCGTCCCGGCCGCATCGTCCTGCGCATCGGCACAGCCTGTCAGTTCGATAATGTGCCCAATGAAAGGCTGGCAAATCGTTGCCCAAACACTCAAGCAATCCGTTCGCGCTTTGCCGCCGGAGCAATAGCGCAGGGACCCGCCCGCGCAAAGCCGGCTGAAGCCG
>CAVQND010000059.1:0-19747 GCA_963713735.1 uncultured bacterium | reverse complement strand
TTTCAACCGGGCCCGCAACAAACTGGAGATTGCCGAGCGTTACCTGGATTTCTTCATCGAGGAGAGCTGCGGGCATTGCACGCCCTGCCGAGTCGGGCTGGTCCTGCTCAAGCAGGCGGTTCACAAAGTCGTCAGCGGCGCCGGGGAACCTGCGGACCTGGACTACATGCGCCGCTTAGCGAACGTTATTGTGCAAACCAGCCGGTGCGGGCTCGGCCAGGCCGCACCGAACCCGGTGCTGGAGCTCTCCAGAACTTCCACGCTTACGCCGACATGGTGGGCGAAAGCAAATCCGGGCTGCTCTCCACGTTCGACCTGTCCAAAGCAGTGGTTGATGCCGAACTGCGCGCCGGCCGCATGTTGGCGTATGTCTAAATGGGAAAACTCATGACGGGTGAAGTCAAATTCACGATTGACGGCAAGCTGGTGACCGGCCGGGCCGGCCAAACCATTCTCAAGGCGGCAGAGGCGGCAGGCATTTATATCCCGCGGCTTTGCGCCTACAGGAATCTCATCCCGCAAGGCAGTTGCCGGGTCTGTTCCGTGCGCGTGAATGGCCGGATCCAAGCGGCCTGCGCGCAGACCATCTCCGATAGCATGGTGGTGGAAAATGACACGCCGGAGATTCGCGAGTTCCGCAAGGCTATCCTGGATATGCTCTTTGTCGAGGGCAACCATTACTGCATGTTCTGTGAGAAGAGCGGTCTATGCGAACTGCAGGCTTTGGCCTACCGCTTCGGCATCACGTTACCCCAGTTTCCCTTCCTGAATCCGGACCGCGCCATTGATTTATCACACCCGGACGTGTATCTGGACCACAATCGCTGTGTCCTTTGCGGCCGTTGTGTGCGCGTTTCCCAGGAACTGGACAACAAGAACGTGTTCCAGTTCGTGGGCCGCGGCTTTAGGAAGCGGCTCCAGGTGAATGGGGAGGCGCTGGCATCCACCAGCCTGACCGTTACCGACGAGGTAACCGCCTCCTGTCCGTGCGGAGCGTTGATGAAGAAGCGGGTTGGTTATGCCGTGCCGATTGGCCAGCGGCCCTTCGATTGGAGACCGATCGGCTCCGAGTCCGTTCCGGAAACCAGGATCTGAATGAGCAGCCCGATAAAACCTTGAGTCGCCACCGCCAGCCTTTGCGGCTGTTTCGGCTGCCACATGTCACTGCTCGATATTGATGAGCGTATTCTCAAGCTGGCTGAACTGGTTGAGTTCGCTCGCTCGCCGATTAACGACTACAAGGAGTTTAACGGGCGGTGCGCGGTCGGGATCATCGAAGGCGGCTGCTGTAATGAGGAGAACGTCCATGTGCTTGAGGATTTCCGCAAACATTGTGAGGTGCTTGTTTCTTTGGGCGATTGCTCGATCAATGGCGGCATTCCGGCGATGAGGAACCACATCCCTCTCAGCGAGTGTCTCGAACAGGCGTATCTCAAAGCCCCTGGCATATGGAACCCGGGAGGCATTATTCCCAACGACCCGGAAATTCCGCTTCTGCTTCACCGGGTTTACCCATGCCATGAGGTGGTAAAAATTGATTATTTCATTCCCGGCTGTCCGCCGCCCGCCGACGCCATCTGGGACACGGTGGTTGCCCTCCTGACCCGGCAACCGGTGACCTTGGCGTATGAACGGCTGAAATACGATTAAAGAGCCATTGACCATGACCACCACCACGGCAACTGCTGCGCCAGGGCAGGCTCGGAAGCTCACCATCCAGCCTGTGACCCGCATCGAGGGTCACGGCAAAGTGACCATTCACCTGGATGAGCACAACGAAGTCACCGAGGCGCGTTTGCACATCGTGGAATTTCGCGGTTTTGAGCGATTCATCCTCGGCCGACCCTACTGGGAAGTTCCAGTCATTGTCCAACGATTGTGCGGCATCTGCCCGGTCAGCCACCACCTGGCCGCCGCCAAGGCCATGGACCGCATTGTGGGCGGTGAACAACTGACCCCTACCGCCGAGAAGGTCCGTCGCCTGATGCATTACGGTCAGATCCTGCAGAGCCACGCCTTGCACTTTTTCCATCTGGCCAGTCCGGATCTGCTCTTCGGCACTGACGGCACGGCAACCAGCGCCTTCGGGGCGCCCGTCGCCCAGCGCAACGTCATTGCGGTAGCCGCCAAATATCCGGAGCTGGCGGTCCAGGGGATCATGATGAGAAAGTTCGGGCAGGAGGTCATCAAGGCAACGGCAGGAAAGAAAATCCACGGGACGGGAGCAATTCCCGGTGGGGTGAATAAGAACCTCTCGCTCGCGGAGCGGGATGCGCTTCTAAAAGATGTGCCGCAGCTGCTGGAATGGGCGCGCAAAGCGGTGAAAATCGCCCGCGACTTTACCATGAGCCATCTCGTTGAACTTCTGACCTTTGGCTCATTTGATTCGAACCACCTGTCGCTGGTGCGGCAGGAAGACGGCGCCCTGGACCTGTACCATGGCGTCTTGCGCGCGGTGGACAAAGACGGCCAGCGGCTGGTCAACGATGTGGACTATCAGCGCTATCTGGAGGTGGTCGGCGAGGAGGTTCGGTCCTGGTCATATATGAAGTTCCCCTTCCTCAAGTCGCTAGGGCCCGAGAAGGGTTGGTATCGTGTGGGCGCTCTCGCCCGCCTGAATACCTGCTCGTTCGTTCCCACTCCTGAGGCCGAGGCCGCGCGGCAGGAGTTTCTCGCCCTGACGCATGGCCGTCCCAACAATGTGACCATGTGTTACCACTGGGCGCGCAACATCGAGTTGCTGCACTCAATCGAGGTCATTCGCGACCTGCTCCATGACCAGGATCTGCAAGGGGACGACCTTGTTTCCCATGGGCCCCGCCGGGAGGAGGCGGTCGGGCTGGTGGAGGCGCCGCGCGGAACCCTCTTTCACCACTACTGCGTAAACCAGAACGACGAGGTAACCATGTGCAACCTCATCGTTTCAACGACCAATAACAACGAACCGATGAATCGCGCGGTCACCAAGGTCGCCAGGGATTATCTCACGGGAAAACCTGAAATCAGCGAAGGCCTGCTCAACCATATCGAGGTGGCCATTCGCGCCTACGACCCCTGCCTTTCCTGCGCCACCCACGCGGTGGGGCAGATGGGATTCCACGTTCAGCTTTTTGGCCACGACGGCCGATTGCTCGAGGAACGCGCGAGAGCCTGACCTGGCCCGGGCGGGGGGTTGGGCCTGCCGATGCTGTCGGAAGGATAGCGCGGGCGGCGCGCGCGAACCAGTCAGGTAAGATTGTCGGGCCCCTTCACTGAGCTGGTTCGGTTCAGGGGACGTTACCCGTGCGGGTGTTCTTCGTGGCGTGCGAGGCCAGCCAGTGCCAATCTTCATAGGCGAGGGTGCCCGGCGGCGCAACGGTTTGACTAACACCACTGTCAGTGAGAGTCATCACTGTGGAGAGCCATTGATGGCTCTCGGCATGTCCATCCGCAAACGAGAAGCTGGCACCGTTGTTGTGATAGGAGGCGGGAAAATCGATCAACGCCGATTGTGCTGCAATAACAGCCAGCGAGGCGTCGTTGATGCTCCAGGGGTTTTCATCCACGAGGACAAAGATGCCGGCCGGGCTGGCAAAAGCAAAATCGGTCACTCTGCCAAACGTGGCGTAGGGCGAGTCCGCCTTATGGCTATAGGCGCCATTGAGCCACGGCCCGTTTACCTTAAGCGTCGGCCTGCCGGAATGGCCGCTGCCGAACTCACTGAACACGAGATCGACCGTGCCCACGCCCTGGTTCATCGAGATGCTCCGGACGGCCGGTATGATTTTGCCGCGTTGAGTAGAGTCCGAACCCGAGTAGAGTCCGAACCGAGGATCGTCCGGGCATTTGAAGACCCCGATGTTGCCGCCCAGATAAGGGGCGACCAGGCAGTAGGCGGGGTTTTTCAGCAAGTCCGGGTTGCACATGTCCCTGAAGCCCGGAGCACCCGCGGGCATTCCTCCATCCACCTCACCCGCACACCAATTATAGCCCGGGACGGTGTTCCCGTCGTCCGGGTTGGGCGGAAACAAGTCGTGATTGTCATGGGTGTACATCGTCATGGCGCCCTGGAGCCGCCGGAGGTTTTCCAGACACTGGAAGGCATGGACATTGGGTTTGGTCCGCGCCAAGGCGGGCGCGAGCCACAGGGCGCCCATGACCAGGACGCGATCACGGCCAATAACTCAGAGCACGGTGAAGGCCCGAAGATGGGGGCGCCCAAGGCCGCTTGTGCCTACAGAGGCGCTGAAAGGAATTGAGTTCATAACGGTGACAGATGGGATGGTTCAGTAAGACAGAATGCGATAGAATCTCTGGGCCGCTGCCGGGGTGGGGTCGCTGAACCTGCCCTGGCTGCCGTTGAGCGTGACGCCACCATTGATGTCTTGCCAGGCGGCATCCGTGAGACTGGTCTTGAATTGCGCGCGGTAGGACTTTCCGGGCTGCGCCGGCCAGGTCAGCCTGGATGATGGGAGCGGCGCCGCCCCATTTACAACCTGAACGGAAAACAGGGGGAACGCCCCAGGCGAGTAAAGGTCGAAGGCGAACACCGCGCTGGACTGGTTGAAATCCTGGGGCACCAGGTCAGAAGCCCAGCTATCGAACGCCACCGTATGGCCATTGGCGCTGAAAACGGGGGGGCCGGACCGGTTGTTCGCGTCCCCATTCCCGAGGCTGCTCTGGCTCAGGAGCATCGTAAAGTCGCCCAGGCGGTCGTACAAAACTACCTTGGGGAGGGCGTTGGTGGCGCCAGGGACGAGATCCGTGGCTGCGCTCCGATAGGCCACGAAGCGGCCGTCCGGACTGATGTCCGGCGCCTCGGAGTTGCCCTGCGCCTCGCCGCCCGAGGCAAGGCTCCGGCTGACCAGCAAGTTCGTCCCCGTCTGGAAGTCGTAAAGATAGACCTGGTTGGCGCCGTAAGACGTGCCGCCGACGGGTGGGAGGTTGCTGGGCGGCCCGGCGGCGTAAGCCAGAAACCGTCCGTCGGCACTGAAGCGAAGCCCCGGTCGGTTGGCGGGAATGCACGAAGCAATCGCTCCGTTGGTGTTGGCGAGGCGATCCGCGACGAAGAGTTGGGCAGCCAGCCCAATGCCGTCGAAATACGCAATCCGGTTCGCGCCGGGACCGACTCCGGCCACCCACATCTGCGTGGCGCTGTTGGTATAGACGCTGCCAGCCGCCTGCGCATCCCACACGAACAACATGTAGCTGTCCACGGGAGAAATCACGACCACCGCGATGAAACGCCCGTCGGCGCTCGTTGAACTCCAGCCCAGACCCGTCGTGGTGAGGGCTCGGGTCGTGCCCGCCTGCAGGTCGCGCAAGAAGAGGTTCTCGCTGCCGTAGGTGTAGGTGCCGGGAGCCAGGTTTGTAGCCTTGCTGCGGAACAGGACGAATCGATCGTCGGCGCTGACGGTGGGCGAATAGGAGGCGCCGTTGCCGCTTCCAGTTCCCGAGGCGTTGGCGCTCACCAGCGCGGTGGACCCCGTCTGCAGATCGCGGATGAACACGTCCACCGCCCGGTTGATGTCACCCGCCACAAGGTTGTCGGCGCTGCTTGTGAAGGCAACATACCGGCCATCCGCGCTGATGGCCGGCTCGGTGGACACGCCATCGGCTCCGCCGCCGCCGGTGCTCACGCTAACCAGCAGGGTCGTCCCGGCCAACAGGTCACGCACAAACACATCGCGCAGACCGTTGGTATCCCCCGCAACCAGGTTGTCGGCTTCGCTCGCGAAGGTGATAAACCGGCCATCCGTGCTGACCGACGACGGCGACAGGAGGCTGGGTCCGTTGGGCGCCACGGACGGCAGCGACGGGGCCCGTGCGGAAGCCAGCTCCGTCTTTCCCGCTGACAAGTCCCGCACAAACACGTCGTAATCCCGATTGCTGTCGCCGGGAACCAGGGCGCCATCGGGGGCTCTCGAAGGCCGCATTGAGGCCGTTGGGGCTCAGTGACGGAGCCGAAAACGCTCGGAAGGGATGGACCGGCGCCGTTCGGACCGACGTCCACCAAGGTAGTCACGCCCGCCTGCACGTCCCGCACGTAGGCATGGAAACCGCCGGCCACGAGGTTGGTGACCAGGTTGGCGCCGTTGCTCAGGAAGACCACGAACCGGCCGCTGGAATCCAGGGCGGGCGAGTTGCAAGTTGAGCCGGCGGGCACAGCGTTGCCCAGGTCGCCGCTGGCCAGGGTGGCGGTGCCCGTTTGCCCGTCCCAGGCCAGGATGCAGGTGTCGCTGCCGGAAGCGTCGTTCGTTACCGCCACGAAGGCGAGGAACCGGCCATCGGGCGTGAGGTCTATATTGCGCGATTCCTGGTAGGTGGACGTGGGCACGAAGGCATTGGTGTTAACAACGTCGGTGGCGCCAGTCTGGACATTGTAACGGAGGATGACCCCGCTGGTGGCGGGATTCGAGGGCGAATTCCCGGTCGGAGTCGCGCTGGCGGCGTAGGCCACAAACCGGCCATCCGCGCTGATGGCGTGGTTAAAGAAGACAGGATTCCTTTTGCCGAAGGTTGCCTGCACCGTCGCCGGGGCGAGGCTGGCCAGCACCGTGGCGCCGCCAACCAGGTCGCACACATAAACGCCGTTCGACACGGCGGCCGGCGTCAGCTTGGAGGCCGTGCTGGAAAAGACCACATAGCGGCCGTCCGGAGTAATGTCCGGCGCCTCCGAACTGGTGGCCGGCCCGAACGATTCATCGAGGGAGGCGCCCACGCTCACGAGCCGCGTCACCCCGGTCTGCAGGTCGCGCACGAAAACATCCGCGATGCCGTTGGTATCGCCCGGCGCCAGGTTGCTGGCCGCGCTGACCAACGCGACATACCGCCCGTCCGGAGTCATCACTGAACTGCGTGAAACCCCGTTGGCGCTGACGCCATTGGTGCCGGTGCTCACCAGCAGGGTGGTGCCGTTGAGGAGGTTGCGGACGAAGATGTCGGTGGCATCATTGGTGTCGCCAGCCACCAGGTCACTGGCGCTGCTTTCAAACAGCGCGAACTGGCCATTGGTGGACAGCCCAGCCGGCAACGAATCGCCGTTGCCGCCCCCAGTGCCGGCGGCATTAACGCTGACGAGCGTTGTCGTCCCGCTGGCCCGGTCGCGCAGAAATACGTTCAGAGGGGGAGGAACCAGCACAGGGAGGGGGTTGGTTCCAACCAGCGCCAGGTTGTTCGCCGTGCTGGCGAAGAGCACGAAGCGGCCATCCGGGCTGATAACCGCAGTTGCCGAGTCCCCGCCACCGCCGCTGGGCGGCTCCTGGGCCGGGTCCAGAGTGGAAACCAGTTGCAGTGAAGCCGCCGAGGCTGACAACGCGGTGGCGGCAGCGAGCAGGAGCAAAGCTGATCGCTGCCCGGAGAGAAAGTTCGTTTTCACACCTTTTGGGAGAAAGGTTGAGAGAAAGACAACGGTTGTCTCATGCCTTTTCCTAACTGAGTATTGCTGTTCTGAATGGCGTTCCGCATAAACCATGCCACTGGCCCGGAAGCCAAATGAGCCCGGCATTTGTTCAGGTTCCGAACCTTCCGGCCCCCGGCTTGCGTGAATTTCACGCACGATGCGTGAAATTCACGCGGCCCCTCACCGTGTCATTCGCGGCCGGCCCCCCTTGCTCGTTGGCTGCAACCTTCCTGGCTTGGCCAGCGTCTAACCTGGTGTCGGGATACAAACCAGAGCCGTCGCGGGCGGACTGAGTGCGGGCTAATTCCAGCCGCAAGCGGTTCGCGGAGCAAGGCTCGACCCTCTGACGACAATCAGAGGTCAGCAAAACAAAACGACCAAAAAAGCATAACATGAAAACGAGAATCCTCACTTACGCATTGGCGGCTGCGGGCCTCCTCTGTGGCCCCACTTTCCAGGCCGCCGCCCAACAGGGCGGGGGCCGTGGCGCCATCCTGTCCCAGGAAGACCGGACTGCCGTCCGGGAAGCCATCCAAGCCCAAATGACCACGTTGCGGACCGAGTTGCAGGCGGCCCAGAAAGCGGCGGTCGAAGCCGCCTTGTCCGAAGACGCCAAGGATGAAGTCATCATGGCCAAGCTCGAGGCGGTGGCCAAGATCCAGAATCGAATGGCGCTCGTGTACTGCAAGGCGGTGAAAAAGAATGTGAAGCTCACCGACGAGCAGAAGAGCCAGATGAAAGAAACCCCGGGCATGGGGTACATGAACCTTTTCGGCCCAGGCGGTTTTGGTGGCCGTGGCGGTGGCCGTCGTGGCGGTGGTGGTGGCGGCCAATAATAGTCGTCCGGCACCTCTCCAACCGGTTTCACCCGGGACTGCGGGACGTAAATGCGGCATCGCATCTACGGTCCGCAGCAGTGAGGCCGTTGCGCCCTGGCGCCACGGCCTCATGCTCGGACGAGAAGAACATCAAGCCCTGACCTGCCCGATGAGGGTTCTGCTGTGGCTGCTTGAGGGCGTTCTCGCTTGCCTCCTGTTGTGCGGAGTTGCGTGGGACTGCGGGGCAGCGCCAACCGAGCGCGAGATACCGCTGGCTCAAATTGGAGCCAAGCCCGCATCTTTTAGACCCGAGGTCGCTGACACCGGCGAGTTCACTTGGTGGTTGCCGTCCGGTGCGGATACTCTGGTCCTGCCCGTTGCGGACGGAATTGTGGCAGACACGGCCCACGCGGAGTTGATGGGCTGGCTTCGGAAAGGGTCGCCTTGGGGTCTCGCTCAACTGCCAACCTTCGGTGTGCGTTATGGAAGCCGGATGCTTGTGGTCATTGTTCCTTGGCCGCACTACGCAGAGTTGGTCCTTAATGAGCGGGTGGGGGTCAGGTTCTCGTGGCCCAAGCAACGAGGAAATGCCGCGCCCGCCGAAATCGTGGCGCTCTGGCGCGGCGCTGACCCGTTGGAAGTAGCGCAGGCGTTCCGCGATTGGCGCGAACAGGCAGAAAACACGGGCGGCATTCCACGACCCAGGCGGCTTACGGACAAGGCCGCGCAATTGCCTCGTGTCTCATGGCTGTATGGCGCACCCCACATCTATCTTTGGGGTTCGGCGTTGTTCAGCCGCCACGATGTCTCTCCGTCCAAGTGGATAGAGTGCGCGAAATCGTTGCGCGACGCGCAAGCAGACAGCCCCAGAGGCAGGGTGGTGGCTCGATTCACCAAGGGCCAGCGTGAGGCTCTCGGAGAGCTTGCTCGCAGCGAGTGGCCGATGGCTTACCTCGCCACCGAGGTTGCTGCTGGTGTGGAGCGCGTGCTGACCGACGCAACGCTTTTGCCTCTGGCAGCCGATTCGCCGCTGACGAACGTGGTGCAGCGCAACCGCGAGTTCATTGCCAGCGCACTCACAGGGTTCGTTCACGATGCGGCGACGTGGGGCGATGGGCCATCGCTCCCCATGCTCGAGGCCTTGCGCGATAGCGGCATCGACCGTGCCTTGCTGCTGCTCAGCGACTTGTACGCACGTTCGCCTCGACCGGACGTGGCAGTTCGCGCTACCCAGATGGGCTTTCTGTTTGGGCCATACGACTCGTACCACTCCGTCCACTCCCCGGATGCTGCCCCCGACAATACGTGGGAAACGGCCCAGTTCGACAAAGCCGCCTACGAGCAGGGACGGGTGCTCAACGCAAACGGCACAGGCCGTCGAGGATTCCGTAACTCCGGCTACCAATTCTCACCGATTGCCGCTTGGCCCTACGTCCAGAAGCGCGTCGGGGCGCTTCGCAGTCAGGTTCCCTATTCGGCATGGTTCGTTGATTGTGACGCCACGTCCGAGTGGTTCGACGACTACAACCCGCGTCATGTGGCAACCCGTGTGGACGACCTCAACGCCCGCCGCCAACGGTTGCGCTGGCTTGGGCAGGAACAGAAGCTGGTCGTCGGGAGCGAGGAAGGTTCGGTGCTTGTTGCCGACCTCCTTCACTTCGGGCACGGCATACACACGCCGTACCTTGGCCATTTGGACCCGGCTTTCCGCGACCCGGCCAGTCCTCATTTTCTGGGGCGTCATTGGCCGCCGGACACCCCGGAGAACGCCTTCAAACCTGTCCCCGTGGCTCCCTCGATGGTGGTGCCCTATTTCGATGCGCGAGTTCGGATTCCCCTGTATGAAGCGGCGCTGGGCGATGAACTGATTGTTACTCACCATTGGAGTTTCGATTCCCTGAAGTTCAGCGACCTCACCGTCACCCGTGAACTGCTGGAGATTCTCTACATGGTTCCGCCGATGTACCACCTGAACCGGGAAGCGTGGCCGAAACGACGAGAACGAATCGTCCGGCACGTTGCCTTCTGGGGGCCGATTCATCGCCAGCTTGCGACAGCCCGGTTGACCCGCTTTGAATGGCTCTCGGCGGATCGCCTTTTACAGCGCACAACTTTCCGTTCCGGCGAAGGGGACGTGACGATTACGGTGAATTTTGCCGGTAGTGAACAAACAGGCTACCCGCCCCAGTCCGCTACCTTGGCTGGCAACCTGCGCGTCGCCCAGACCGTCTATCGAGCAAAGCGGGATTAGCCGGGTTGCCGTCCTGCATGGTCCATCCCCAGGCTTCGTGATACACCAGCGCCACGGGCGGCAGCTTCAACCCCCTTGGCCAGGAGAGCACTTCCTTCACACGGATGTGAAACCCCCGGTTTTATTGGGGCCATCAATGAGGAAAAACAGGCTCTAGCTAGCCCGGACATTTTGAGAGGGTTGGCCGACGTTACATACCCACAATGCGGTAAAACTGAGCTGGTGTTCCGCCGGTCGTTGTGGTGAACCGATAGGATGACCCGGGCGTATTCGTCGTCAGCACCGCGCTGGTGTCCTGCACCCACGGGCCAATGGCGTGGCTGGATTTGAGGAGCTGGAACGTGGAGGTGGGCAGCAGGGTCACGTTGAAGTCGATCTGCACCGTCCCGGCCGTTATGACCGGATAGGCTGCCGTAATGCTGGGAGTAGTGAACTGGACCGTTCCGGCAAGATTGGCAGAGATTGTTCCTCCGCCTAAGAGGTCCGGCAGGCCGATCGTCAGATCCGGCACGCTGTTCGATGCGAAGGTGCCGCCGATAGCTCCGGCGGCGCTTCTTCCCGTGTTGACCACGTTCTTGTTGTTAATCGTGATCCCTGCTATGGCCGCCGCCCCGCCGTTGCCGCGGAGAAGCAGGGTGGCCGGGACCGGTTCGAAGGTCTGGCTGGCAGCCACGCCCGTCGCCGGGTCATAGGCGCCGGTCTCGGGTGAAAACAACAGCAGCTCTCCCGTTCCGATCTGGGTGGTTCCCGCAGCGTTGAAGACGTTAAAGGTAGCGATGGCGCCCCAATTCATCCCGAACATCCCGGCGATGGGGTCGATGAACCCCAAGTCGGGGGAGCCAAGGCCGATGCCGTTGTAGGGCACTACCTGGGCGGTGCTGAGCAGAATATTTGCGCCCGCGAGGCCAAAAAGGCCCGTGGTGTCAACGGCGGAGAACATTCCCCCGGGGTTTCCTGGGGGGAACCCGAGGCGTTCATCGCGGTGAGCGCGATGGGAATCTCATTGGTGCTGGTGATGGTGGCGGGGTTGATGCTGAATTGCACGGTGCCAGCCAGATTGGCCAGGAGCGTGCCTCCGCCCAGCATGGCGGGCAGCGCGACGGTGAGATCCGGCGCTCCATGCGGGGTGAAGGTCCCCGGAATGACGCTGGCGGCGGCACTGCCGGTCGTCACTTGGTTGTAATTGTTAATGGTGATGTGGAGTATCCTGGCATCGCCGCCGCTGTTGCGGAGGATCATCGTGGCTGGGACCATTGCGGCCGTAAGACTGGAGGCGACCCCGGTCGTGGGGTTGTAGTCCCCGGTTTCAGGCGACACCACCAGGAGTTCGCCCGTGCCAAGGGTGGTCGTCCCGGTTGCGTCCAGGATGTTAAATGTGGCCGTGCCACCCCAGTTCATCAGGAATTTCCCGGCGACCGGATCGAGATAGCCCTGGCCGGCGAAACCGAGTCCCGAGCCGGCGAAGACCCCTACCTGCGCCGGACCGATCAGCACGCTGGCGCCCGTCGGCCCAAAGAAGCCGGTGACATCCACAGCGGAATAGGCGCCGGAGGAACCGGCCGGCGTGGCAATGGCGTTCATGGCCGTCAGCGTAATGGGAATCTGGTTGCTGCTGGTAATGGCGTAGTTGGCGGTTGTGAATTGCACCGTTCCCGCCAGGGCGGCCGAGAGCGTTCCCCCGCCGAGCATCTGCGGCAGTCCAATGGTCAAATCCGGCGCACTGTTGGACGTGAACGTCCCCGCAATAATGCCGGCGGCGGCCTTGGCGGTGGTGAGTTTGTTGTAGTTGTTGACGGTGACGCCGACTGCCTTGGCTGAGGCGCCCGCATTGTTATGCAGGAGCATACTGGCGGGCACCGGTCCGGCGGTCTGGCTGATGGCGATGCCTGTGGTGGGATCGAAGGCCCCGCTTTCCGGCGACACCAACAGGAGTTCGCCGCTGCCCAGCGCGGCCTGGCCCTTGGCGTCAAGGACGTTGAACATCGCCACTGCCCCCCAATTCATGGCGAAAGTTCCACCAACCGGGTCGATGACGCCCATGTTGGCCGAAGGCGAACCCGAGCCGGCGTAAAGCCCGATCTGCGCGCCGCTGAGCTGCACCGTCCCACCCGCCGGTCCAAAGAACCCGCTCGCGTCCACGGCCGCAAAGGTCCCGCTCGGGTTGCCAAACGGCGTGGCGGTAGCGTTGAGGGCGGTAAGCCCGACCGGAAGGGGATTGGTGCTCGCCGGCGTGGCAACGGTGGCAAACTGCGCGGTGCCGCTCAGCGTGGCCAGGAGCCGTCCGCCGCCCAGCGTGGGCGGCAGGATAACGGTCAGGTCCGGCTGCGGTTGGGGGGCGAAAGTCCCGGAAATGCCCGTCGCACTGGCCGAGGTGTTGACAATATTGGTGTTGGAAATCTTGATGCCAAGTATTCTGGACAGGCCGCCGCTCTGGTTATGGAGGAGCATGATGGCGGGGGCGGATTGAAGTGTCTGGCTCGAGGCGACGCCCGTCGTCGGGTCGTAGCTCCCTCTTTCCGGAGAAACCAACAGCAACTCCCCCGTTCCCACGGTGTTGGTTCCGGTGGCGTCCAGGACGTTAAACGTGGCGGCACCGCCCCAATTCATCGCGAAAGTTCCACCGACGGGGTCGATGACGCCCAGGTTCTCGGGAGCATACCCGGAGCCGCTGTAAAGTCCGATGCGCACGTTGCTGAGAAAAACGTTCGCTCCCGCCGGCCCGAAGAAACCGGTTGTGTCCAGCATGGCGAATCCCCCTGCTGCCCCGCCAAAAGGCGTGGCGATGGCATCCATCGCGGTGAGCTGGAGGTCCGCCGCTGGGGCTCGCCACGGCAAGAGCGCCAGGCCGGCGAGCAGGGCCAGGGCCAGGCCTCGCGGAGAAAATGTCCGGGACGCTCTCATCGGCGGGAAGACCCCACGGGCACCCGGCCGGGGGCGATGAGGAGCGCGGCCGGCGCTCAGGGAACTGGGACAGGGATACGGGCTCGCTCCTCGGGAAGAGGGCCGTAGTTTCCGGTGGAATCAGTTGTTTCATACTAGGTTGTGTTCCGCGCGCGCAACAGCGGGGATCGGTCCCGCCCCATGATTCAAGCGCCAATCTGAACTACTTATGCGCTTCACTTATGCACTCCACTTATGCGCATCTTTCGACCATCTTATCACAGATGGCGCGTGCCGTCAACACACATTTCGGTGACAGACTTGATGCGGTGCGCCAGTGAAAGTCTGGCGGCTCGGAGGGTGCAAATCCCTCCAGGACTGAACATGAACGACAACACGAAAACATGAACAGTGACCCGGCACGAAAGAACTGGGGGGGAAAGCCTAACCAGCTCCCCGAGCCCGAGTGTTGCCGGGCGGAAGGACAGGCCCAAGCGCCCGTAAGGGATGCCCAAAGCCGAACGACCGCCTGGAAGCGTACACAGGGAAGCTCGCAGGCCGCAAGCGGGAGTCGCACCCCGCTAAAGCAATCCAGCCTCGAAACGTCACAACATGCAGGTGGAGACGGTGTCGCATCACCGGAACCCAACACAGAGGAGACCGCTACGGGTGAGGTCTCCGGAGACCTGCCGGGGTCGCAGAGCGTGGCACGCGAGCAACGAGCCGTACGGAAACTGGGAAGCCCTGCCGCCCCCCGACGCACCAACTGCGGGGGCCAATCGGGACAGGAGGTTCAACGACAAGAAGACCTCCCCAAGGGTATAGAGCAGGGAATCGGACCGGTCCATAGTAGTCCGGGGCCAGGCACACGCTGCCCCAGCCCGGACCAAGGGGCCGGCACGACGACGCAGCCTGCAAAGGAAACCAGCGCCGTAAGCACGACGGAATCAGGCTGGCGAACTTTCCTGCAGGCCAGTCAGCGAGTTGTCGTGAAGAGCCCGGTGCGGGAAAACCGCCCGCCGGGATCTGCGAGGGGGACGCGGGGCAACCCGCGTCCCTACTGAAGCGTGATGCTCAGTGGGACAATTTACGCGCTAACACCCTGCAACCAGTCGCTGTCTGCCAGTTCGTAGAATCTGGCCATTACATTGGGATTTTATCGCGATTGTTCAGGCTGAATTCACCCGGGATTTGTCCTTGCGGGCCAGGGTGGACTCGGTAAATTATTGGCGTGTTGCGCGCTTAGCTCAGTGGAAGAGCACTTCCTTCACACGGAAGGGGCCGCAGGTTCAAGTCCTGCAGCGCGCACCATTTTTGTCCAGTAACTCATCCTTCATCCCTGATCCTTTGTCCCCGTGGCGGGGCCTGAGTCAGCAAAGCCGGGCAATGGCTGGAGGGCCGCTCGCTGCCGCCTGAAGGCGGCGTCCCGTGGCGGCGGCAGGGTCAGCAAAGCCGGGCAATCGCCTGGCGCAGGTCCCCGAGGGAGAAGGGTTTCCTGAGGAGGGCATCCACCGGGGTGCGGGAGCCGTCCAGCATTTCGGCCGAGCCGGTCAGCATGAGAATCGGTTGGGAGGGGGCCAGGTGCTTGACGCTGGCCGCCAGTTCGTCGCCCCGCATTTCCGGCATGGCGTAATCGGTAATCACCAGGTCGAAGCGGTCCTGTGTGAACATCTGGAGGGTGAACATCTGGAGGGCTTCCCGCCCGTTCCCGGCCTCGGCTACCGTATGTTCATCAAGCCGAAGCAGCAACTTGATCGTATGCCGGACCTCTTGCTGGTCATCGGCGAGAAGGATGTGCTTGCGCATGGTCTTGGCCTGTTCGCTCATAAATCAATGTCCTGTTTGAGCATCGCCTGCCACCATGCCACGCGGCGAGGGGCCGGCGCAATCGGGCTTTGGCTCAAACGCATCCAGGGGATTTGCCGGGGAGAATCCTCGGGGGTTCTCCGGAGGGGTGTGCCTCCAGACGCACAGTTCCCAAAACGGGCCGATGGAGCTAAGAAGGAGCCGTAGTCCTATGAAACCGCGTTTTGAGGTCCTGCTTCCGCCAGCCGAAGTCCTGCGGTCTGGCGGCGAGCAGGCCGAAGGCGCCAGGCAGGAGGCGGCCGGCAATCGGGGGGCAATGTCCGCGAGGAGATGAGGGAACGTGTGCGTTTCGTGCTCAGGGAGATGTCCGACGCGCAGTGGGCTGGGTTCAAAACATCGCTGCTCGGGCACCTTGTCCAACCGGCCAAAGCGGAGGAGGTCGGGGTGCTGGAGCTGAGCTTCAGAATCGGGGAATCCGTTAGCAATATCGAGACTGCTGCGTTGGCGCTGGCCGATAAGCTGTCCGGCCGGAAGGTTGCTCCAGCCGGAGGTGGCGCGGAAAAACGCCCTGGTTAGGGGCAAAGTGCTCGGGGCGTTCCGGATGGACCCGGAGGCCGCATACCAGGCAGCTAAGAAGGCAGTCGAGCAGGCAACCGACACTGCCAACCGGGCAGAGAACACCCTGGCCTACGGATACGTCGAGCCCAGCGCGCCTTATAAACATGCGCGGCACACCGTCTTTCGGATGGTGGACTTCATCCTGGAAGGGCAGGAATTGATGGCGGAGGTTGTGCGCATCGAGAGGGACTTGCTCCGGGTCAGGCCGGTGAGCCAAGGCCAAATGAGATGGGCCCTGCACCGGATGCCGACTGACCGACAGGATGGAGGTGATCAAGTTGATCCCTCTGAATATTATCCTGATGTTTTGCCAGGCGCCGGGCCGGGCCACGAGGCAGGAACTGAGCTTGCGGGCAACCCGGGATCGCCGGCTGGCCTATGACTGCTTCCTGAAGGGCCGAACCGACCAGGAGCTTGCGGCTGCTTTCGGTTTGTCGGCCAATGCGGTGAAAAACGAGCTGGGAGTGATTCTCCGCACGTTGTGTGACAAGCCGCTGGCTTGCAGGTTGGCCAGCCAATACCTGGAGCGGATGGCAAAGATCGAGCCGATGAACGCGGCTGAGGTCAGGCGCCGGCTCAAGCAACTGGAGCCGGAACGCCGGGCCAGGCTCCTCAATGGAATCCCCAACTGCGCCTGGAAGGCCAGAGGCGCCAGCCACCTGCACAAACATCTGTTTCTGGATTACTTTTCCGGCGAATGGGTGCTGGGCGCCCTGGTTGATTACTACAACCTCCAAAAAGCCAATCGGATTGCGGGGAGATTCAAATTCGAGGGCCACCTCACCGTCAGGGGCGCCAATGGCGCGATGGCCGGGATACTCCGGAAAATCTCCGCGGAGCCCGAGCTCCGGCACCGACTGAGACTGTGGACCTCCGGGCAAGCCATGGCGCAACTGCCCGCCGCCGAGGCAGGCATGGAAGCCGAGGAACCCGCGCTGGATGCGCTCATGCCGCCCGAACCGAACGGCGGGAGCCCCACATGGCAGCTCGCCGGTCACTCCGTCGTTGACGCGCTGGTTCCAACCTGTCATGCTCGCGCGTCATGAATAGAATAGCCGTGGCTGGCAGCTTTGGTTCCTCCGCTTCGAGTTTGGTCCTGGGTCTCGCGGTCTTCCAGGCGGCAGCAGATCTTTGGGCGTCTGATGTCTCCCTCTACACGGTCAAGAAGGGCCGGCGCTATACGCAGACGAGTTCCCTTCAGCCGCCCGCAGACGGCACCAACGGATTCCCCTTCCAGGCAGACGTGTATCCCACGGTTCAGGCCTTCGTCACGAATGCCTACGTAAAAGTGCCCGGGTCCAACTCGTTCACCCAACTTGCACTTACGAGCTCGGAAACCCACTACCAGTTCAAGAACTCCAAGAACACTTCAAAGGCTCTGACCAAGAGTTTTCCTGATGGCAATTATCTGTTTGCCATTTATGCCGTGCATGACGGCACGGTTTCGGTGAGCCTGCCGTTGCAGGGAGACAGTTACCCCCTGACGCCTTATGTCACCGATTTCACCCCGCTCCAGAGCGTCAACGCCAATGGCTACTGCGTGATTGGCTGGCAAGGCCTCGGCTCCGGGGCGGCGACCGATTTCATTCGGCTGACGGTCTCGGACAGCGCCGGCAACAACCTGTTCCAAAGCCCAAACCTGGGCAAACAGGGGGCCTGGGGCGGCCTGACCAGTTACGCGGTGATTGGGCCCGGGACCTTTGCCACGGGACAGACTTACACCGCAAAACTGGATTTTCAGAAAAACACGGCGGTCAATCTGACCAGCTATCCCGGCGCTCTCGGCGTGGCCGGTTACTTTACCGAAACCAAGTTTTCCCTGGTGACCTCGAGGGCGGCGGCGCCCGATGTTAAATGGATCGAAGTGGACAAGGGCATCCTCTGGACACAGACCAACAGCGGTCCGCCAGTTCCCGCTCCGGCCGGTCAATATCAATTCGAGGCCACCGCCAAGGCCAATCTGCCCGGCGCGCTGACCAACGGCACCCTCGTTGTGCCGGCCACGCCCAGTGGGCCTGCTACGCAGAGCCTGACGCTCGATTCGGACCAGGTGACGCTCGAGTTCCTGGATACCGCCTCGAGCGCAACCGCTCTGGAGTCATTGTACGGGCCGGGCAACTACACGCTCAATTTCAATACCCCGCATGACGGCGCCAAGTCGCTCACTTTGGCCCTGCAATCCGTCACCAATGCCCCGCCCCCGCCCCACGTCGCAAATTTCAACTCCCTCCAAGCCGTCAGTGTGAGCCAGTCCTCCACCGTCTCCTGGGACAGTTGGAGCGGAGGCGCCCCGAGCGATTTCGTTCAGGTTCGGATCGAGGACCTGCAAGGCAACAAAGTTTTTCAGACCCCGAACATCGGCAGTCAAAATGCCCTCAATCCCGGAGCGACGAACTGCACGATAGGCGCCGGAACGCTGCTTCCGGGACAGAGCTATGTGGGCAGCATCTCCTTCGCGCGCATCGTCGGCTTGAACACGACCAGCTATCCCGCCGTCCTTCTGTTCGGCGATTATTACTCCAAGACTACATTCACCATCAGCACGATGCCGGCCGACCTGGCCGGCTACAGCATTTGCAAGGGCCTGGTCTTTACCCAGGCGGGCGATGGGTCGCCGGTCCCCCTGCCCACCAACGGCGGTTCTTTCAGCGCGCAAGCCACGGCCAATATCTCGGCCGCGGTGCTCGGCGCGGCAGTGGCGGCGCCCCAAGGTCCTACCAATTCTCTGAGCGCCCAGCCGGGCGGGTTGGTCTGGTCTTTCGCAGACCTCCGGCCCGCGCAGTCGGGCCTGGACACGGCCTATCCTTTCGGCATTTACACGCTCCAGGTCAATTGCGCCCACGACGGCCTGAAGGTCTCTCCCTTTGGCCCTCTCCACCCCGGCTTACCCCTCCGCTCCACGCACCACCTCCTACAGTTCGGCGCAGGCCCTCGACCCGACCGCCGATTTTACACTCGGCTGGGACCCTTACGCCGGTCCCGGCCCCAACTCATTCATTCAACTGACCATTACCGATCTCAAGGGGAGCATGGTTTTCAAAACGCCGGCCCTGGGGATGCCGGGAGCATTGTCAGGCGCGAGCACTTCCGTCGTCATCCCGGCCGGTTGTCTCAGCCCGAACCAGTTCTATCAGGCCGCCTTGCTGTTTGAAGCCATCCAGACCATAGACACCGTGAGTTCGCCCGGAGCAACCGGCCTGGCTGCCGTATCCGCCACAACCTTGTTCCGGCTCGGGACAAAAAGCCCCGGCAATCTGGCGGTCCTGACCCTCACTTCCACCAATGCCAGCCATCTCTTCCAGGTGGCCGCGGCCGTGGCTCCCGGCCAATCGTATTGATTGGACGGCTCTCCCAGTTTGCCGCCCGTCTGGACGCCCCTGGTGACCAACACCCCTGCGGGCAGCACCTTCATCTTCCTGGATCCCAATTCTGCGGGCCGGCGGCAATTCTTCTATCAACTGGTGCTCTGGCCGTAGGCCGCCGGCAAGCTCATTCTCTACGGGCAAAACGGCAAGCTCGGCCTGGCAGCCGCCAGCCCCGAAGGATTCAAGGAACTCTGCAGCTTCCAGGCCCTGACCGGCGACGATACGTGGGCCAATCCTGTTCCGCTTCACGCTTTTCTGGGAGAAAAGTATCTTGATAATCAAGGAGGTTCGACAAAGGCGTATCAAGATAATCGAGGAAGCTGGTGGCTTGGATAAGGGGCGGAGAGGCGGATGCTGCGCCGCACACCCCCTGCGGCGGGGCGAGACGCCGTTTTGGCGAAGGGATGGGTCAGAACAGGAAGGCCTCTTCGCGGCGGTCCGGTGGCAGGCGCAGACGCATTTGTGGCGAACGCTGGGCGCGTTTGATGGATAGCTCCAAGACCAGCAAAGCCTGATCGAGGCGGCAGTCGCAGAGTTGAGGCGCTCGGCCCAGCGCTTCGGCGACGAGGCGGTGAGCGATTTCAAGCTTTTCGAGGATGGAAAGGTCCAGTGGCATAGGCTCTTTAGC
>CAVQND010000058.1:0-64160 GCA_963713735.1 uncultured bacterium | reverse complement strand
TGCCGCGCGGACATGGAGAAGGAAGGGGGATGACAGGCAAACCCCGCAGCCCTGAAATCCGGAGTCCAGAGTCCGAAAGTCCGAAAAGAAACCCGAAACCCGGAGCCCGAAAACGCTCTGTTTCAAACGGGAACGGAACCGCGAATAGTTGCGAAGGGACGCGAATCACGGGAAACCGTAGAGCCGGTTGCAAGATTAACCGCAAAGAACGCAGAGATCACAAAGAAATGCCTTGTTCTCTCGGGTCTTTGCGTTCTTTGCGTTCTTTGCGGTTAATTCTGCAACCGCTCCTTCCCGGTTTCCTCTGCCAGGGCGCAAATCACGGCTTGTTTGGACTTCGCTCTTTCGGACCTCTTTCGACCTTCGACCTTCGACCCTCGGACTTCAAGACCCCCGGGCGGTGCTGGACAGCGGGCGTCAGGTGGGGCAAAGTAGGAGCGAAGACCGGCGGCGCCGTTAGCGGGAAGCAACAGCGCCTAAAGCGGGTGGCGGCGCGGAAACCGTGCCAGGTCCGCCGAGTCTGCCGTTATGCCGAGCCACAGCGATGGCTGCTGAACCGTCAGCAAGCACGATTTTTCCCCGAACTGACTGGGAGGCCCTGGGCCAGCCGATCGAGGGCGATGCGACGCGCTCTGGACGGCCTTATCCGCCGCTATTGGCGGCCCCTGAAGGTCTTCCTGGCTTCGACTTTTCCGGGCCTTAAGGAGGACCAGGCGGACCTGCTGCTGCAGGATTTTGCCGAGGACAAGCTGCTCAAGGCGGGCTGGCTCGGGCGGGCCGACCGGCAGCGCGGACAATTTCGCGAGTTCCTCAAGACCAGTCTGCGCAACTTCGTCCTGGACCGCCTGAGCCGGGCGGAGGTGAAGAACGCGCCGGTTTCGCTGGAAGCGCTCGAGGAGGAATTGCCCGAGCCGGAGCCCGAGGCCGGGGCCGAGGAGTTCGACCTGGAGTGGGCGCGCGTGGTGCTCGCCCAGACCTTGCGGCGGATGGAGGACGATTGCCGGGACCCGGCCGCCAACCAGCCCCGGCGCAGCCATATCTGGGAGCTATTCCGCTTGCGCCTGCTGGAGCCGCTGTTCCACAATGCGGCCTCAGACACCTTACGAGGCGTTGATTGCCCGGTTCGGGCTCAAGTCGCCTCTGGAGGCCTCGAATATGCTGCTGAGCGCCAAACGGATTTTCAAAGCGCACTTGGTCCAGGTCATCCGGGAATACACGGAACAGGATGACGCTGCGGCGGAGGAAATCCGCCGGCTGGAGGAGTTCCTGGCCCGGTTGGCGAAGCGCAGTTGAATTGGCGCCCACTGCGCATGACTCTACCTAACGCGAACTGGACCGAACCGATGCACCGGACCTGTTATGCCCGATTTTGACTCTGCCGTCGCGCTGTCCGGAAGCGGCCCGGAACCTCTGGCCGCGCTCCTGGCTGCGGGCGAGCCCCCGGCCGGGCTTTGGCGTCCGGAGGAGATGGCGGCCATTTTCCGGCACCAGATGGCTGCGCCGCTGCTGGTGGACTTGGAGGGCTTGGCTGCGGGGGCGGCGCGGGCTTTGGAAAGGCGGAGTGCGCTGCCGGTGAGCCGGCGTTCCGGAGGGCTTGGCGCTGCCGGCGGCGCGGGCTTTGGAGGCCCTGGCGGCCGCGCAGGGTGCGCCCTGCCAGAGTTTCGGGGACCTTTTGCGCCAGCCCAGCCCGCCCCTCGAGCTGCTGGAACTGGTCAAGGATTTTGCCAAGGCCAACGCGGACCATCCCGAGCACGGTCTGCCCAAGGAAATTGCGGCGGTCCTTTACTACGCCTGCATCGCCGCCGCGCTTCTCCGGCTTAAGGCCCGCATTTCCAAGCTCTCGGAGGCGGACCTCGGCCGCGGCCTGCGCTGGGCCGCCGAACAACCCTGGCTGGATGAAGAGACCACACAATTGCTGGCCGCGGCCTTGGCCGGAATCACGCCGGACGGAGCGCGGGACGCCTCGGTGTTATGAGCGAGGATGCGCCCCCACTGCGGCGCGCGGATGAGGCGCTGCCGTTCTCGTCGGTCCAGGGACCGATTGGGGAACTCATCGCGCAACGGATGCTCTCGGCGCCGTTGCGGCCAGGGGTGCTGGCGATGCTGGACCGGTTCGAGATCCTGCGCGTGCTGGGCCGTGGCGGCATGGGCGTCGTGTTGTTGGGGCGGGACCCGGGCACGGGCCAGGAGGTTGCCATCAAGCTGGTCCGCTCCGATTTGGTCGGCGACCCGCGCGCGATGCAGCGGTTCGTGAAGGAGGCCGGGCATTTGAAACGGTTGCGGCATCCGAACGTGGTGCCCGTGCTCGAGATTTCCGACCGGCCTCGGGGCCCCTATTTCGTCATGCCCTATTTTGAAAAGGGCAGCCTGGCGAGCCGGCTCGAACCCGGACAGGCCCTGGAACGGGAAAACATTTTGGAACTGGCCTTGCCGGTGGCCGAGGGGCTCAGTTTCGCGCACCGGCGGGGCATCATCCACCGCGACCTCAAGCCGGCCAACCTGCTCCTGACAACGGAGGGAGGGGTTTGCCTGGCCGATTTCGGCCTGGCGCGGAGCCTCTTTAACGACACGCTGGTGGACGTGGAAAGCCGGCAGTGGGAGGGAACGGCCCCTTATATGTCGCCGGCGGTCGCCGCCGGCGAGGCCGAAGACACGCGGTGTGACATTTATGCCTTCGGGGCCTTGCTTTACGAAATGCTGACCGGCCGCCCGCCTTACCGAGGCGAACGCACCAAGGAAATCCTCGACCAAATCCGCGCCGGTCCGCCCAAACCCATCACCAGCTTGAATCCCAAGGCGGATCGGGACCTGGCCGCCATCGCCACCGGGGCCCTGGCCCGCGAGCTCCGCGATCGTTATGCCGAGATGCGGGACATCGTGGCCGATTTACACCGGGTCCGGCAGGGGCGGCCGCCGCTGGGGCCGCACGGGGCTGGGCGAAAGGCGCGCCCCATGCTGCTGAGGGTCCGCCGAGTTGCGCGAGTCCTCTGGGTTCCCGCCTGCCTGGCGGGGGCGGCGGCGCTGGGTTGGATGCTCTGGCGGCGCCGGGGCTCACCCACCACTCGGTCCCGCACCACTCGGCCCCCGCTCGAACGGAGGCCGGAAAGCCCGCCCGCGGACCATGCGCAGGGTGGCGTCCCCGTCCGCGCCGTCCGCCCCGCAGCCGGTGCTGGCCTTCCGAACGCCTTGGGGCATTGCGGCGGACCGGGAGGGCAACGTGTTCGTGACGGACAAAGACCAGGCCGTGGTCTGCAAGCATCAGGCCCGCGGGGGTGATGACAAATCTGGCCGGATTGCCGGGCAATCCCGGCGCCCGCGACGGTCTTGGCGCCGAGGCCCGGTTTATCCTGCCGCGTGGAATCGCCCTGGACCAGGCTGGCAACCTGTACGTCGCCGACGCGCACCGCCTGCGAGAAGTAACGCCCTGGGGCGCTACCAGCCCGTTCCCGCAACGCAGCGGCGGCCCCGGCGGCGAAACCTCTTTCGATTTGCCTTCCGGCGTGGCGGTGGACCGCGAGGGCAATGTTTTTGTAGCCGACCGCTACACGATTCAAAAGCTTACGCCGGAGGGCCAGGTTACCACCCTGGCGGGAAAGCAAGGCACGCCGGCAAACAGGACGGCCCGGGTCGCCGACGCGCGGTTTAGCGACATGGAAAAGGGCCTTGCGCTGGATGCGGCGGGCAACCTGTATGTGGGGGACATGCTCAACCACACGATCAGAAAGCTCACGCCGGCGGGCCGGGTGCTGTACTCTGGCCGGGCTCCGGCCATGCCGGCAGCGTCGATGGTCTGGGCACCAACGCCTGCTTTCACGAACCGTGCGGCCTGGCCGTGAACAGCGCCGGCATTGTGTATGTGGCCGACAGCGGCAACCACACGATTCGAACCATCACGCCGGACGGCGTGGTCAGCACCCTTGCGGGCCAGGCCGGAAGGCGGGTTTTGCTCGACGGCACGGGGACCAACGCGCTGTTTGACACCCCGCTGGGCGTCGCCCTGGACGGCGCTGGCAATGTTTATGTTGCCGACACCGGCAACGGTCTCCTGCGAAAAATCACGCCGGAAGGACGAGTGGTCTCCGTGGGCCGCCCGGCCGCTCCTCTCCCGACGCCCGGAGCGCGCCCGCCTTAGCGCCGGCCATCCTGGTGACATTGCCCGAGACGGCGCAAGGCTGCGTGCGTCTGGCGCGGGCCGGGATGGGCGAGGAGGTCATCCTGGCGTTCGTTTCGAGAGACCGCCGCGTTCCTTACACGCTCACGCGTGACCAAATCATCTACCTGGAAGACCAAGGCGTTTCAGAGAAGGTGATACTGGCCTTGAAAAAATGACCGCCCGGCTTGGCGGGCGGGATGCCTGCCCCGCACCGGAGAAGTTTGCTGAGGTCTGACGTTTTTCTTTGCGCTGCTGCCCGCTTGGGCCTTAATTTCCCGCCATGAAGATAGTCCTAGCATACTCAGGCGGCCTCGATACCTCGGTCATCCTCTCCTGGCTCAAGGAGAAGTATGAGGCGGAGTTGATCACTTTCTGCGCCAACATTGGGCAGGAAGAGGAACTCAAGGGACTTGAAGCCAAGGCCAGGAAGACCGGGGCCTCGAGCTGTTACATCGTTGATTTGCAGGAGGAATTCGCGCGCGATTTCATCTTCCCGATGTTCCAGGCAGGGGCGATTTACGAGGGCCAGTATCTGCTGGGCACCAGCATCGCCCGCCCCCTCATTGCCAAGGGCATGATTGAAATCGCCCGCCGCCACAAGGCCGAGGCCCTGGCCCATGGGGCCACCGGCAAAGGCAACGACCAGGTCCGCTTTGAGTTGACTGCCGCCGCCCTGGCGCCGGAGCTCCGGGTTATCGCCCCCTGGCGCGATGCCCGATTCCGCGAGCAGTTCCCGGGCCGGGCCGAGATGATTGCCTACTGCGCCGAAAAGAAAATCCCCGTCCAGGCCTCAGCCAAGAAGCCCTATTCGATGGACCGCAACCTGCTCCATATCTCTTTCGAGGCGGGCATCCTCGAGGATCCGTGGATGGACGCCTTCGCCCGCAATAACAAGGAGATGTTCAAGCTCAGTGTCGCCCCCGAGGACGCCCCTGACAGGCCCGAGTATGTCACGCTCGATTTTGAAACAGGCAACTGCGTCGCCCTCAACGGCAAACCGCTCAATCCCCTGGGCGTGATGAAGACCCTCAACCGGCTCGGCGGCAAACATGGCATCGGCCGGGTTGATATGGTCGAGAACCGCTATGTGGGCATGAAATCCCGGGGCGTCTATGAGACGCCCGGCGGCGCCATCCTCCATTTCGCCCATCGTCAGATGGAGACACTGACCA
Source organism: uncultured bacterium (assembly GCA_963713735.1). Taxonomy (GTDB): domain Bacteria; phylum Verrucomicrobiota; class Verrucomicrobiia; order Limisphaerales; family UBA8199; genus CAVQND01. The sequence goes on along the minus strand of CAVQND010000058.1, from coordinate 58,835 downwards.
TGGACCGCGAGGTCATGCACCTGCGCGACTCCCTCATCCCCCGCTACGCGGAGTTGGTCTATTACGGGTATTGGTTCTCCCCCGAGCGGTTGGCCTTGCAGGCCCTGGTGACCGAAAGCCAGAAAAACGTCAGCGGCACCGTCCGCCTCAAGCTCTACAAGGGCAACATCATGGTCGCTGGCCGCAAATCCCCCGTCAGCCTTTACAACGCCGCTATCGCCACTATGGAAGCCGACCCGACTTGCGCCTATAACCAGGACGAGGCCACAGGCTTCATCCGCTTGAATGCCCTGCGCCTCAAGGTCGCCGCCAAAGTCCACCAAAACTGTTGACTTCCCCAGCAAAACGGTGACTTTAGGGCGAAAAACGTCCTGATGCCCGCCATCGAAGTCAGCGGCCTCACCAAGGCCTTTCGGACCTACAAGAAACGGCCCGGCTTTGCCGGGGCGGTCAAAGGACTTTTCCATCGGACTTACGAGCAGACGCTGGCGGTCAAAGACATCAGCTTCACCATCGAGCCGGGTGAGTTGGTCGGCTTCCTGGGGCCGAACGGGGCGGGCAAGACGACCACGCTCAAGATGCTCTCGGGCCTGCTTTATCCCACCAGCGGCACGGCGCGCGTGCTGGGTTACGTCCCCTGGCAGCGCGAGGACGGTTACCGGCGGCAATTCGCGCTCCTGCTGGGGCAGAAGAACCAGCTTTGGTGGGACCTTCCCGCCCGCGAGTCGCTCGAGCTCAACGCGAAAATCTACGGCATCCCCCCCGCCGCGCTCGAGCGGACGGTGGCCGAGATGGGCGAGTTGCTCGGCGTGCGCGACAAGATGAACGTCAGCGTCCGCGAACTCTCCCTGGGCGAGCGCGCCAAGATGGAACTCATTGCCGCCCTGCTGCACCGGCCCAAAGTGCTGTTCCTGGACGAGCCGACCATCGGGCTGGACGTTGTCTCCCAGAAAACCGTGCGCGAGTTTCTCCGCGAGCACAACGCCCTCCAAAAAACCACCATCCTCCTGACCAGCCATTACATGGCCGACATCCAGGCGCTCTGCGAGCGGGTCATCATCATCGACCACGGCACCATCTTCTTCGATGGCCGGCTCGGCGACATCGTGGACCGCTTTGCCGATTCCAAACTGGTGACCATCCAATGCGGGGCCGGCGCCAATTGCACCGCCGAACACCTGGGCAAATACGGCGAAATCCTCGAACAGGCCTCCGGCAGAATCCAGCTCAAGGTCAAACGCGACCGCGTCATCCCCGCCTGCAAAGCCCTTCTCGACCAACTGCCCATCAGCGACATTGACATCCAGGAAGTCCCCATCGAGGATGTCATCCGCCAAATCTTCGCCCGCTGAGCTGGCGGACACGGCTCCTCTCTCCTCGGCCACCGCACAAGCCGAGGAGCAACGGCGCCAAAACCCAGGCTCTTGGGGTCGCCTCCGGTTGGCTCGAGCCTGTGCCAAAAGCCCAGCGGACGGGGGACTTCGTCGCGACCTTTGTCGCAACCTTTGTCGAACTGGCCATTTTTCGACAAAGTTGGCGACGGAGGTTGCGACAAAGGTCCGGAATCGGAGGTTTTGGGGCAGGCTCTAACTATGATAAAGGCATCATACTTTGATAATGACGCACGTCAATATTGACGTATCTCTGTGTGCCCAGAGACGAGGGCGTCCTGCTCCAACTGCCCAAAGAGGAACGCGCCCTCGCGCGCCAGGCCCTTGGCGTAGCGGCGTCTCGGTCCCGCCAGGGCGGGACTGGAAATCGTTCCCGGCAATGGCGGCGCTCTGCCGAGACGCCGCTACAAGGGCACGAAGCCATGCGGCTGCCGCTGCGCCTGCTCCGGGCTCTCGAACTGGCGAAGGTCTTGGAGTGCGTGGAGCTTGCTCCCACTTTCTTACGCCCGGTCCACAATAAGGTTGTTTTTTAGGGGAGCGTCGGGTACATCAGCGCACAACGTGGAAAAGAGAGCGTTTGATGTCGTTCTCCAGGCCTCCAATCGCCGGATAGCTTTCATCGCCCTGGCGGTGGTGGTCCTGGACCAGGCCACCAAGCAGATCGTCCTGCGGTTTTTGAGCGGCGGGCAGGAGAAGGTCATTATCGATGGCTTCTTCCGGTTCGTCTATTGGGGCAACACGGGGGCGGCGTGGAGCCTTTTCCGCGGCCGCAACGCCCTGCTGGCGTTGGTTGCGGTGGTGGCGCTGGTAATCCTGTTCCTGAGCCGGCATCATTTTGACGCCCACACGCTGCTGGGCCAGGTGGCCCTTGGCCTGATCTTCGGGGGCATCATCGGCAACCTCGTGGACCGAGTCACGGTCAAACACGTGATTGATTTCATCTACTTCTACCTCGAGCAGCGAGGGGGCAAGGAGATCGGTTTCCCGGCCTTTAACGTAGCCGACAGCTCCATCTGTACCGGTGTGGCGTTGATATTCATTGTCACTTGGAGAAGCGAGCGTGGGGCCAAAGGACCCGGGCCGAGCGTCGGGACGGGGGCTGCGGCCCCCAGATAAACGTTCCGGATGTCCCCCCGCACGGAAATCTTCATCATCGAAAAATCTCTCCCCGCGGAGCGGCTGGACAGCTACTTGCGGAGCCGTTTTCCCGCCGTCTCGCGCGGGGCACTGCAGCGGCTCATCCAGGAGGGCCATATCCGCGTCGAGGGCCGCAACGTCAAGCCGACCCACTCCCCGCGCGCCGGAGAACGGGTGGAAGTGCATTGGCCCGAGGCCCGGCCGGCCGAGGCCCGGCCCGAAGAGATGCCCCTGAACATCCTTTACGAAGACGAAGCGCTGGTGGTCCTCAACAAGCCGTCGGGCCTGGTGGTCCATCCGGCCGCCGGCCACCAGGAGCACACGCTGGTCAATGCCCTGCTGCACCATTGCGCCGGGCAATTGAGCGGCATCGGCGGCGTCGCCCGGCCCGGCATCGTGCATCGCCTGGACAAAGAGACCAGCGGCTGCCTGGTCGTCGCCAAGTCCGACTCCACACACCTGGCCCTGGCCTCCCAGTTCGCCAGCCGGAGGGTGGAGAAACTTTACCACGCCATTGTGTGCGGTGAAATGCAGCGCGACCAGGGGGAAATCCGCGCGGCCATCGCCCGGCACCCCTCCCACCGCAAACGCATGGCGGTGGATGATGAATTCGGGCGCGAGGCGCGCACCACCTACCGGGTGCTCGAGCGCCTGCGCGGCGCCACGCTCGTCGAGGCCGCCTTGCACACCGGCCGAACTCACCAGATCCGCGTGCATTTCCAGTTCCTTGGGTTTCCCCTGATGGGCGACGCAACCTACGGCAACCGGCAGAATCAGCGCCTGGCCGACCTGACCGGCTACGTCGCCCCGCGCCAGATGCTCCACGCCTTTCAACTCTCGTTCATTCATCCCCGGACCGGCCGGCGCATGAGCTTCCAGGCGCCGCATCCCGCTGATTTCCTGGACGCGCTGGCCGCCTTGCGCGGCCCGGACGATCTTTAATCTCTATTTAGCGGCGGTTGCAGAAGTAACCGCAAAGAACGCAGAGATCACAAAGAAACGCCTCATTTTTGTTAGGTCTTTGCGTTCTTTGCGTTCTCTGCGGTTAATTTTGCAGCCGTTTCTCACTGTGACGGGTTCTCGCCTTTGGCCGGGATTTGGAATCGCAACGACAGCACCGTTGGCCCCGCCGAGCCGAAGTCGCCGGTGATGCGCACTTTGGCTATCCGCGCGCCGGGGGCGCCGGTCAGGCGCAACGATAGTTCTTGGCGTTCTCCCGGAGCGATCTCCGCCTCCTGGGGCAATTCCGCCTGCCACTGTTCGGGGACCGCCGCCGCCAACCGGCCGCGCGCCGGCTGGTCGCTGAAGTTGTAAACGAAAATCGGGATGCGGGCTGGCTGACCGGCGGAAAGCCGGTAAGCGGATTCGCTCAATACGATGCTGGCCTCCGGGAGCACGGCCTGGAGCACCACGGGCGAAGGATGGCCGGGCAACATGGCCGGGCGCGCCGGGGGCGGCGCCAGCGGCAGGCGCGTCCCGCCCCCAAGAACGATGAACTGCGGCGCGGCGCCCAGCTTCAACTTGCCTGCCGCAACTTCGCGCGCGCGGCCAAGGTGATCAAAAAGAGCCTGCGGCGCCTGCGGCAGCTCGAGGCTCCGTTCCTCTTCGGACCAGGCCACCAGCACTTGGGCGCGCCGCTCGTCGGGTCTCGCATCGAAGAGATAGGCACGCACGCCGGGGTCGTCGGCCTGGAGCCGCCCCAGCGGGCGGGCCGAGGCCAGCAACCGCCCGGCAGCCGCCAGCGCCAGGAACGCCGGCCGCGGCGTGAAATCCTTGCGCAGCACGCCAAATTGCGTCTGGCCCTCGACGTAATGCGGCAGGATAAAATAGAAGACCGCCTCCGCGCCTTCGTGAATGGCCAGCGCGTAGGTAATCGGCACCCGCTGGCTCTGGAGCCTCAAGTCTTCCGGGCTGGGCTCCTGCAAGCGCGCCTCCCCGTGCCACTTCACCGGCAGGCTGCATTCGGTTACCCAGAGCGGGCGTCCGGCGGAAACGGCGCGGAAATCCGCGTAAAGCGACGGATAGCCGGAGAAGGGCTCGTAATGATGCAGATTGAAGGTATCAAAGCAGGCCCAGGCCTCATTATCCTGGAAATCCTCGAGCGTGGTCTGGCGATGCAGAGCGAACACATTCAAACAGGCCGTCGCCTTGGGATTGCCCGCCTTGAGCCCCAGCCAGGCGGCCTTCTGGAGCGACGCCATCTCGCTGCCGGTATGCCCGCCGAACATGTCGATGTCCGCCTCGTTCCAGGGCTCGAAGGCGGCCACCTCGGTCTGCCAGCGGCGGGCCAAAGCCCGGTGGAAGGCCCAGGCATCGCGCAGATCGAGCGGAAACCGTTTGTTATTTGGATTGGCCCACGTCGGGGAACGATGGCTGACCTGCAGCACCTGCAAGCCGGCGGCGGCCTGGACGCGGACCGAGTCATCGTAACGATTGGCCGCTGCAAAATCCCCTCGTCTCGGCTCCATCTCTGCCCAGTCCATCCGGTCCCTCACCCGGTTCAATCCGGCCAGCGCGCAGAGGCTGGCCACACTCTCCATCTGCTCCCGCGAAACCGACCACGCCATCGCCACGTCCGCCCCAACAGGCGAATCCAGCGGCGTCGGCGCCCGCAATTCCGCCAGCACTCCCACCGAGACCCGCCCCGTCCCTCGAGCCACCTCGTAATACCCCACCGCCAACGGCCCCAGTTCGGCCCGGCCCTCCTTCACCTGCCCTTGGGCGGCGGTCTGGCCCTCGTAATCCACCGCTCGCCAGGTCTGGCCCTCCCCAGGGGGCGCGGCAATGATGACGGGCTCTCCGGCAACAAACACGTTGCCCGGGTGCGAGGATAGTGGCCGCGGAATGTCCCGCCCCGGACCCCCCGCCTGACCCGAAAAAGCTGCGCCGAGCAACGCGCCCACAACCAATGCCAACGGCATCTCGTTCATCGCGCGTGACGATAGCACAACTCATCCGCCTGACCAGCCTCGATTGCCTGGTCGAGGAGTTCGGGGACATAATCTGGCTTGAAGGAGCGCCGGCAGGTCAGCGATGCTTGCCTTGCCGCTCTTTTAGCCACTGGGAGCGGTGCCTGACGTTCCAGTCCGTCAACGCCCGATCAAAACCGATGTCACAGCCAGCCTTTTCGGACTCAAGCCACTTGTGCTTGAGGATCTCCTGGCGTTCCGCCTGAAATTCCCGGTAAAGCGACGAGTTCGTCAGCAAATCGTTCGCCGAGTGCGACTCTTTCGTTTCGTCAGACATAAGCGCCAATGAGCCAGTGGTACGGCAGCCAATCTTGTGCCAACCATATTGGCATCCAGCGATATTCGATCGCTTGGCGCGTAACCTGTTCTGTTCCAGAGTGTTGCGTAATGGCGTTTCAGGCCAGGCAAGAAGTCGTCCGCGCCAGAGGAGTGGAAAAGTGAAAAACCTTCCGACATTGATTTCCCTTCCATGTCCCTATGTGCTTGATGTGGAAAAAGTTACGATAGGCGTACGACCGTTGATTTTCCTTACACATCTGTGGCTCAAGAATCATGGTCGGGGGGAGGCCGGTTGCGGCTTCGCCGCGCTGCGCCCTTCGCGCCTTTTGCGTGAGGCATTGCACGGCCTGAGGCGGGGCCTGGCTGGAGTTTTTCGGCTCGGCGGGCCATAATGCGCTCTATGAACCTGATCAAAAGCCTGTTTTCATGCCCCAGTGCCCTGGCCGGGCTGGCCGTGGTTTGTGGCGCTTTGTTCGCGCGGGCCGAGCAAGCTGCTCCGGGGCTTGCGGACCCCTTCCGGTTGACCGAGCCCAAGGCCTTCAAGGCGCGCCGGTCTTCGTCCAACAACCCGGACTGGAACTCGAATGACGACAGCAAGCGGCCCATCCCGGGTGAAACGATAGTGCTGGCCGACCTGGCTGGGCCGGGCGTGGTGACCCACCTGTGGGTGACAATAGCCGACAATGAGTACGGCTGGCCGCGGCTCTTGCGGCTGCGCATCTATTACGATGGCAGCGCCACGCCGAGCGTGGACTCGCCCATCGGCGATTTCTTCGCGGTCGGCCACGGCCTGGAACGCGGCGTCCGCTCGCTGATGGTCCGCGACAGCTCGGAGGGCCGGGCCCGCAACTGCTATTGGCCCATGCCGTTCCGCAAGTCGTGCAAGGTGACGGTCACCAACGAAGGCCGCCGCCGCGCCTCTAATCTCTACTACCACGTGGACTGGCAAAAGGTCCCGTCCCTGCCCAGGAACACGCTTTATTTTCACGCGCGCTACCGTCAGGCCCTGCCGGCAGCCGCCGACGGGGCGCCGTACGAGTTCCTCCACGTCCGGGGCCGGGGCCACTATGTCGGCACCGTCCTGTCGGTCGTGCAGGCGGAGGCCGGCTGGTTTGGCGAAGGCGACGATCACTTCTGGGTGGACGGCGAGCCTTACCCCGCCATCGAGGGGACCGGCTCGGAAGATTACTTCAATGACGCCTGGGGCCTGCACGTGGACGACGGCCCGTATTACGGGGTGACGGTGGCGGAAGGCACGGACCTGGGTTCCCGGATGACGGCCTACCGCTGGCACCTGCTGGACCCGGTGCCGTTCACCAAGTCGCTCAAGTTCGACATCGAGCACAAGGGCTGGACCTATAATGCCGACGGCACGGTCAAGTCCGCCTTCGGCGAGCGCACGGATCTCATGTCCAGCGTCGCCTTCTGGTATCAGCAGGGCATCGCGCTGGACCAACCGCCCGTGCCTTATGGCTCGGCGCGGCTGCCCCAGGGCAACGCCCTGCAAATCGAGGTCGAGAATTCGTTGAAAGAAGTCAAAGCCGAGCAGGGCAAGACTTCCGTGGTCCCGGACCTGTTCTGGTCCAAGGACGTAATCCTCTTCGAGGCGCAAGGCAAAGGGGCGAAATTGGAAGTGCCCTTCGATGTCCCCGAGGAGGGCGACTACGAGCTCTACACCGAACTGGCGCAGGCCTCGGACTACGGCATGTATCGGGTGCTGCTCGACGGCAAAACGCCCACCGCCGCTCAACTGGAACACGAACCCGGCGCCGACATCCTGCCCCGGAGCCAGTTCGACGGCTATGCCCTCGAAACGTACGTCGGCGCCGCCTTCCAGGTCGGCTGGCCGCACCTGACCGCCGGGCGGCACTGGCTGGCCTATCTCTGCCTCGGCAAGAACCCCTCCTCCTCCGGTTACAACCTCGGCGTGGACAACATCGTGCTGGCCCGGACGGGTCCCGCCGCCTGGGCCGCCGCGGCGCGCGTGCAGGAACCGCCTGTCCCCACCGGGACCGCAGCCCAACTCGGGCAGGCCCTGTCCGAGCCGGACCCGGTCATCCGCGGACTGGCAGCTATCGCCCTGCGTGACCGGGGCAAGGCCGCGCGTCCCGCCCTAGCGGCGCTTACGGCCGCCTTGAAAGATAGCGACCCGAACGTCCGTTTGATGTCGGCCAACGCCTTGGCGGGGTTGGGCGCGGAGGCCGCGCCGGCCGTCGGGGCGCTCATCGCCGCCGGTTCGGCCAAGGGCGAGCAGATCCAGGTCTTGCGCTCGTTCGTGTCGGCGCTGGGCGCGATTGGCCGGCCGGCGGCGGCGCCGGCGGTGCCCTTCTTGAAGGAGATGGCCAAAATACCGCGCGTCCGCTGGGCGGCCGAGGCGGCCCTGCGCAATATCGAATAGCTGTGAAATTTCGGGTCGCTTGGGGGAATCTTGCCAGGACCACCAGTCGCCAGGATGCTCGCGTTGGTAGCGCAGATTTCCAAACCTGCTGTATCGCCGACTTCCAAGTCGGCAGGCTGTAACTGCTTGGCCTCATCTGCGGATTGGAAATCCGCGATACAGCAGACTGGAAGTCTGCGCTACGGTGGTAGTGGCAAGGGGCGCCCGGGTGACTTGAGACGTGGTGAGTCGGCTGGACAACGGCGGGCGGAAACCGCTATGTTATGCGCATGAACAACCTGTTCACGGCTTTCATCGAGAAAGGGGAGGAATTTCGGTTCTTGCGGAGAGTTTGTGCTTTTTGTAGGGAGGGGTGATATGGCTTTGCTCAATGGAAGAGGCATTGTTGCACGAGCTTTTCGGTGTTTCTGAGAGTTACTGCTCCGCCGGGACGTGATCGGTAAGGGGGAAAGGAGGCGTCGTGGTTGGAATCAATCAAGATTTGCCCAAAGGTAAACCCAAGCCCATTCGGAGCAAGCCCGCTTGGTCTTTGATCCTGAGGCACGTCTTCGATGGTGAGGCGAATCGGTGCCATCTCCGGCGCGGCGTAGCGGAGGGCAAGCGCTCTCTCCGCAAACTGTCGCTGGATGCTCTCGGACAAGCCGACGGAGCGTCCCGGTATCACTCCTCACTATTGACACTTTTTGCGGTGACGCGGAAGGGCCATAATGCCCATCTGCACCCGGCACTTGCCCCGGTTGGAAGCGGACGGCGGCGGACACTCATCTTTCGATGGAGGACGCCATGCTTCAGGCCATTAAACTCGGTCTGCCCCAGGTTCGCGACGGCGTGTCCAAGGAGTCCGACCTCGCGGAGGCGGCGGCGGAAACTTGGGATAAGCTCGGACCGGCTCCAACCGTCCTTTATGACCAGCTTTAAGCGTGGCGACGTGGTCCTGGTGGATTTGGGCTATGTCGCCAAGGTGCGTCCCTGCGTCGTCATCTCCATGCCCACTGCTGACAGTCGGCGCAACATGTCGGTGGTTGCGCCTTTGACCACGGAGATCCGAGGAGGCGAATGTGAAGTGCCTTTCCCAAAGCCAAAATGGCTGGCGGAAAAATCCGTGGTCAACCACATTGGGCTTGTGGGAGTGGACAACGCCAACATTCAGGGTCATACTGGCCCGTGTTTTATCCGCCGCTGGCCGAGTTAATCAACTCGGGCTATGGCTTGCCCCTGCTTCTGTCGGCAGGCAGGTCGAAAGATGGCCAGTTCGACAAAGGTTGCGACGAAGGTTGCGAGGAAGTCTTCCGTTCGCCGGGCTTTAGCTTGGATATTTCACAGCCTAAGAGCGGCACTGGGCTGCCGAAGCTACGTAGCGCAGGTTTCCAACCTGCTGTATCGCCGACTTCCAGTCGGCAGGCTGTAGCTGGTTGGGAGCATCTGCGGATTGGAAATCCGCGATAGAGCAGGCTGGAAGCCTGCGCTACGCCTTCCGGTTGGCGAAACCCGTGAAATATCCGGGTTAGGGACAGGCGATGGAGGCAAGAAATGCCTCCATCCCTGAGAGCTTGACTCGAACTGGACTCGACACACCCGCCGCAGACCCCCTTGCCGGTGCCTAATTCTCGGACAGTGGTTTTAGCCGTTGCGCTCTGAGACGCGGAAATGGTAGTCTGCCATCGGGGTGGTTGGGCCGTTGCTCAGGCTGAGCGAGCGGCATACGCGGTTCAAAGGAAATGGAAGGGGCGTAACTCGGCGGCACGCGGCAGTTCGGGGTTTGTCGCGTTATGGGCACGCCCTGCCGAGGCATTGGCTCGGGACTTGCTGTCCTGTACCTGCCGTATGCCCAACTGCCTGGCAGGTATTTGCCGGTATGAGGACAAACACTCTCCCGTTTTTAGTGCTATGGACAAAGTCAGAATGAAATCAAGAAGCCCGCGCCGGCTAGTCACGGCTCTGCTGGCTTTGGGTTTTTTCGCCGGCATCGGTCCTGCCTGGGGCCAACTTCCGGCCGGCTGGGCCGACGTGGACATCGGCTCTCCCCAGTACGCAGGCTCGGCGTCCTATGCCAATGGCATTTGGACGGTATCGGGCGGCGGCTCCGACATCTGGGGCACGGGCGACCAGTTCAATTTCCTGTACCAGAACACGACCAACGATGTGATCGTGGCAAAGGTGACTGCCGTTCAGAACACCGATCCGTGGGCCAAGGCGGGCGTGATGATGCGGGACGACACGACGGCTGGGGCGATGTTTGCCAACGTGGTTATCACGCCTGGAAGCGGGGTCAATTTCCAGTGGCGCAACAGCACGGACGGGGAGTGCGGTTACTCGCAGGTGAACAATGTTACGGCCCCGACTTGGGTCAAGCTGGTGCGGATCAATACCCAGTTTAGCGCCTATTACAGCGCCGACGGGGTGTCGTGGACGCCCCTTGGCGGGTCCCAAACGATCACGATGAACAGCACGTTGCCGCTGGTCGGTTTGTGCGTGACGGCCCACAACAACGGCTACCTGAACACCTCGACCTTTGCCAACGTGAGCCTTTCCTATCAAGCTCCGCCGCCCCCGCCACCCCCGCCGACCTTTGGCGTTTACCGGCAACTCTGGACCGGGCTCAGCTCAGCGGTGGGCAACACGCTCGCCGCCCTAACCAACGTGACGGACAATCCAAACTGGCCCAACAATCCCAACCCCGCCTACACCGAGACTTTCACCAACTTCCAAACCGATGTAAACACCGGGATGAACTACTACGGGCAGCGCCTGCGCGCCTTTGTAGTCCCGCCCACCAACGGCAATTATATCTTTTGGATTTCGAGCGACGACACGTCGGAGCTCTTCGTGAGCCAGGACGAAAACCCGGCCCACAAACTCCCGATCTGCTGGGTCAGTAGCTGGACACCCGCAGAGGTGTGGACAGATGAGCCTAACCAGCAGGGAGCGCCGCTTTACCTGGCCGGGGGCCAGCGTTGCTACGTGGAAGCGATCATGCAGCAAGGCAGCGGAGGCGACAACCTGACGGTGCGGTGGCAAGTGCCCGACGGCACGTTCGAAGAACCCTTGCCCTCGTTTAGCGCGGCCGGCACGCGGATGATCCCCTTCACCGGGGTCGATAGCACCCCGGGCATCTACCAACAAACGACCAACCTCACCGTTGTGGAAGGGCTCAACGCCTTCTTCTCAGTCCTATGCACCAACCAATCCTCACTCAACTACCGGTGGTCGGTCAACGGAACCCCTGTGAGCGGAGTTGGCGCCACTGCGGCATCTTACACGATAAGCAACGTGAGCCTAACGGCCAACGGACAGGTGTACCGTTGCGCGGTTTCCAACTCGATCGGCGTGCTCACCAGCGCGCCCATGACGCTCACGGTCCTCCGCGACACGGTGCCGCCGGCAGTCCTGAGCACACTGAATATAGGCACCACCACCGTGGAGGTGGTCTATTCAAAGGCCGTGGATCCGGCCACCGCCACCAATACGGCGAATTACGTCTTCACCGACGGGCTGAGCATCTCCCACGCCTCGCTGGCGGCTGACAACGTCACGGTGACCCTGGCAACCGCGCCGCTGGTCTATGGCAGTAATTACACGGTGGTAATCAATGGCGTGCGCGACCGCGCGTCCATCCCAAACACGATCGCCGCCAACACGACCGTCACGTTTACAGCCCTGCCATACGCGAGCCAGGACATTGGCAGCCCGCCGGTGGCTACGGTCATCACGACCGGGACCAACAGCATCACGGTCACCGCTGCCGGCAGCGATATTGGGGGCTTGAGCGACCAGTGCAACCTGAATTACCAGCTCCGGAGCGGCAACTTCGACATCGAAGTATGCCTCGCTGGACTGAGCGGATCAGACGTTTGGGCCAAAGCCGGGCTCATGGCACGCGAAACTCTGGACGCAACGGGCCGCTTCGCGGCCGCCCTGGCCACTCCAACGATGGCCGGCTCCTTCTTCGAGTGGCGCAACCCGGCCGACAGCCTGGCGAACGTGATGGGGAGTTTTCCGCCTAATTTTCCCAACACCTGGCTGCGCCTCACGCGGGTCGGCAACACGTTCACCGGCTATGCCAGTTATGATGGAGTAGTCTGGATGCCGCTGGGGAGCGCCGTCATGGCGTTGTCGAGCCAACTTTACGTCGGCTTAGCCGTCACGAGCCACAACCAGGACCAAGCCACGACAGCCCAATTCATTGACTTCGGCGATGTCACCAGCGCGGTGCTTGGCCAGGCCGCCAACCCGCACGAGCCGCTGGGCCCGTGCAGCAGGCTGACTCCCATCGTGATTTCGGAGATCATGTACACCCCCGCCCCGCGCGCGGACAACAACGACGTTGAGTTTCTCGAGCTCTACAATTCCAATCCGTATTTCGAGGACATCAGCGGTTTCCAGCTTGTGGGCAGCAGTATGAATTACACTTTCCCGCCCGGGACGATTTTGGGCGGGGGCGGCTTCCTGGTGGTGGCCGCATCGCCGGCCGGCATATCGATCGTTTATGGTATTACGAACGTGGTTGGCCCTTACACCGGCAGCCTTAAAAAGGCAGACACCATCACCCTGCTGGATGACCAAGGGGCGGTCTTGCTGACCGTGCCGTATTCCCACGACTATCCGTGGCCGGTCGGCGGCGCATGCCACAGGGCATTCCATCGTCCTGGCCAACCCCAGCTACGGTGAAGGCAATCCCCGGGCGTGGGACATCAGCGATATCGTCGGCGGCTCCCCCGGGGGACCCGAGGCCTACCGCCCCAGCCCTTTGCGCAACGTGGTCATCAACGAACTGCTGGCCCACTCCGAAAACCCCGCGGCTGTTGCAGTTTGTCGAACTCTACAACCACAGCAGCCAGACCAACGACTTGTCCGGCTGCATCCTGACCGACGATCCGAGCACCAACAAGTTCGTCATCCCGGCGGGCACCCTGATTGGGCCGGGCGGCTTCCTCGTCTTTCAACCAGACGCAACTGGGCTTTACCCTGGATGGGTCGGGCGAGAAGCTCTATTTCATCAAGCCTGATGGGAGCCGGGTGCTCGACGCGGTCCAATTCGAGGCGCAGGCCGATGGCATATCCTGGGGCCGTTGGCCGGATGGGGCCGCCGACTTCTATCCGCTGGCGGCCCGCACCCCCGGCACGAACAACAGCTCGGTGTGGATTGGGGACATCGTGATCAACGAGTTGATGTACGACCCGATCAGCGGCAACGACGATGATCAATACATCGAACTCTTCAACAAGGGCTCCAGCACGGTGAGCCTGGCCAACTGGCAGTTCACGGCCGGCATCTCGTTCACGTTCCCAGCCAACATCAGCCTCGGACCCAACGGCTACCTTGTGGTTGCGCGGAACCAAACCAATCTATTGGCGAAATACGCGAACCTGAGCGCGGCCAACACCGTGGGCAATTACAGCGGCAAGCTCTCACACAAAGGCGCCCGGGTGGCCCTGGCCATGCCTCAGTCGTTGACCAGCACCGTGAACGGAAGCCCGGTGACCAACACGATTTATGTCGTCCAGGATGAGGTGACCTACGGCACCGGCGGGCGCTGGGGCCAATGGGCTAAGGGCGGCGGCAGCAGCCTCGAGTTGATCAACCCGAACACCAACCACCGCCTGGCGTATAACTGGGCCGACAGCGATCGAAACCTCGAAGTCGGTATGGACCAACCTCGAATTCACGGGAATCCTGGACAACGGCTCGACTTACAATGGCAACCCTATCAGCCTGGTTCAAGTTGGCTTGCTCGATGTCGGCGAATGCCTGGTGGATGGCCTCGAGGTGCGGCCAGGCGGTGCCGCCGGAGCCAACATCGTATCCAACGGCACCTTCGAAGCGGGCTTGACGGGTTGGACCGCGCAAGGGGATCACCTGCGTTCGAGCCTGGAGACGGCAAGCGGCTTGGGCGGCTACCAGAGCAGCCAATCCCTGCACCTGCGCGCCAGCGACAGCATGTGGACCCTGGGCGACTACGTCCAAGGTTCGCTCACTCAGACCACCCTGGCCTCGGGTCAAACGGCCACATTGCGGCTCAAGGCCCGGTGGCTGCATGGCTGGCCGGAAGTCCTGATGCGTTTGAATGGAAACTACCTGGAAGTCACAGGGGCGGCGCCAGTGCCAGCCAACCTGGGCACGCCGGGCCTGCCCAACAGCCGCTACGACGGCCAAGCCGGGGCCGGCCATTTTCGATGTCAAACACGCGCCCAGCCTCCCAGCCGCCAATGTGCCGGTGGTGGTCACGGCCCGCTTTCACGACCTCAACCCCTTCCAAGCGACCCTGCTTTATCGAATCGATACCGCAGTGAACCCGACTCCGACTTATACCTCGGTGCCGATGAACGACAACGGCACCGGGGGGGATGCCATAGCTGGCGATGGGATCTACAGCGCCACCATCCCGGCGCAGTCGGCTGGCACGGTCGTCGCCTTCCTCGTGCAGGCCAGCGACGGCTCAGGGGCGACAAGCATCTTCCCGGCCGATCTGAAGGACAACGCCGGGATACCGCGGGAGTGCGTGGTCGTCTTTGGGGATACCATCCCGACGGGCAGTTTCAGCCACCATCATGTCTTCATCACCCAGAACTGGGCGCAGCAGTGGGCTCAATGGGGTGGGGTTTCCCATGAGAGCTACGATGGCACCTGGGTGGATGGGGGCGGGCGCATCGTTTACGACTGGAGAGGGCGCTACGCCGGGAGTCCTTATCACCAATACACGGGATCGCCAGTGACCACGGTCGGCGGGATGCACTGGTACATGCCCGAGGACGACCAGGTCTTCGGCACCGCCTCCTTCGACAAGCAGCATGTGCCTGGCAACGGCGCTCTGGATGACGACACCGTTCAACGCGAACAAGCCTCCTACTGGATGGCGCACAAGATTGGGTTGACCCGCCAAAACCGGCGGTACTACGTCTATTACGTCAACGGCAACCGCCACGGTCCGATTATGGAAGACGCGCAGGTGCCGGGTGCCGAGATGATCAAAGAGTACTGGCCCAATGACAGCAACGGGTTGCTCTACAAGAACCATGGCTGGTTCGAAGGCGACGTTGCGGAGCAATCCAACGGCTATATGAACTACAGCATGCCTTCGTGGTGCACGCTGGGCGCTTACACAACCACGATCAACGGCGTGCCCAACCAATACAAGCTGGCGCGCTACCGCTGGATGTGGCTGATCAAGCAATATCCCTCGTCAGCCAACGATTACCGCGATCTGTTCGCGCTGATTGACGCCGCCAATACGCCCACCACCAGCCCTTCCTACTACGCTGACATGGAAGCCCAGGTGGACACTGAGGAGTGGATGCGCTTGTCGGCCATAGAACACGCCAGCGGGGACTGGGATTCGTTCTTCACCCAAAACCAGTGGAACATGTACTGTTACAAACCCACGATGGGCAAATGGACGGCCTTGAAATGGGACTGGAATATCACCCTGGGCGGCGGCACTCAGACCTGGCCGCCCGATGGCAGCCAATTGTTCAATGTTGGGTCCAATGATCCGATCATGGGGGCCTTCCAAAACTACACCCCTTACCGTCGCGCCTATCTGCGTGCGTTGCAGGACATCGCGAACCTGGCGATGAACAACGCGGTGGTCAATCCCATGTTGGATGCCAAGTATGCGGCGTTCGTGGCCAATGGGTTGACGAGCGCGGCCTACGGGTTGGTCGTCCAGGACCCTGCCCAACCCGGCGGACTCGAAGACTGGATTGGCACCATGCACAACTCGCTGTTAACGGCCTTGGCCAACCAGGGCGTGAGCAGCGTCCCGTTCGCGATCAACTCCACGGTCGTCAGCAACGATGTGGCCCTGGTGAGCGGAACGGCGCCCCTGGCCGTGAAGACCCTCCAGTTCAACGGCGTCGAGTGGCCGGTAACCTGGACCAGTGTCACTGGCTGGACCGTCGCCGTCCCATTGCAGCCCGGCGCCAACCAACTCAACGTGGTCGGTGTGGACCTGAACAGCCAGCCGGTAGCGGGCGCCAGTGGCGCCGTGGCGGCGGTCAGCGGCGTGACACCCGCGCCGGTTGGCCAGGTTGTGATCAATGAGATCATGTACCAGCCCCAGGTGCCCGGTGCGGAATTCGTGGAACTCTACAACAAATCGAGCAACGTCACCTTCGACCTCTCAGGTTGGGAACTCAAGGGCCTCGCCTACACCTTCCCGGCTGGCTCGGCAATCGCCCCCCACGGCTTCCTGGTCCTGGCGGCCAACCCGTCGGCGTATGCAGCCGCCTACGGAGGCGATTTCCCACCCTTCGATACTTTTACAGGAACCCTGCAACCCAATGGGGAGACTCTCTCCCTGGTTCAGCCCGGGGGAAACGGCGCGAACGACCTCGTGGTGACCCGGGTGCGATATGGCAGCACGGCGCCCTGGCCGGCGGCGGCCAGCACCAACGGCAGTTCGCTCCAATTGATAGATGCAAACCAGGACAATTGGCGGCCGGGCAATTGGGCGGCGGTGCAGAACACGGCAGCGCAGACTAATCCTCCCCCTCAATGGGTGTTTGTGACGACCAACATCCCGGCCACGTCTTCCAAAATCTACATTTACCTCGGCTCCGCCGGTGACATCTATGTTGACGACGTAAGCCTGGCTGGAAGCGCCGGGACCAACCTGCTTGCCGACGGTGACTTCGAGTCGCCGCTCGGCGCCAATTGGAACCTGACCGCCAACTTTGCTTCATCGGTGATCAGCTCGGCTGTGAGCCACTCCGGAAGCTCCAGCCTGCACGTGGTGGCTACGGCTGCCGGCACCGGCAGCGGCAATGCCATCTACCAGAATATCAGTCCGGCTCTCACTCTCAATGCCACCTACACGCTGAGCTTTTGGTACCTCCAAAGCACCAATGGGGGTCCCTTGACGGTGCGGTTGTCCTCCTCCTCAAACCCCGCCACCGTCAACCCGGCCCCGCCCTCCCTTCCGGCCCTGGCCCAGAGCACGCCTGGCGCCAGCAACAGCGTCCTGGCCGCCCTGGCCGCCTTCCCGCCATTGTGGATCAACGAACTGCAAGCCGATAACCTTACAGGCATCACCAACAGCGCCGGCCAACATGTCGGCTGGGTCGAACTGTTCAATCCCAGCACCAACGTCGTTCCGCTCAACGGCCTCTACCTGGCCAATAACTACACCAACCTCACCCAGTGGGCTTTTCCCAGCGGCGCCGCCATCAACCCCGGCCAGTTCAAAGTCATCTTCGCCGACGGCGAGATCAATCTCTCGACCACCGACGAATTGCACGCCAGCTTCACCCTCGGAAGTGGCTCTGGCTCGCTGGCCTTGACCCGGTCTTCTAACGGCCAACTCCAAGTGCTCGACTACGTGGACTACGCCAACGTCGCCCTCAACCACTCTTATGGTTCCTTTCCGGATGGGCAGTGCTTCAACCGGCAGGAATTCATCGTGCCGACCCCCGGCGCTTCCAACAGGGTGAGTCTGGTCGCCTCATCAATCCTCTACACCGCCCCGGGAACGGCCTATACCCAAACTTTTGATGCCCTGCCCAATCCCGGCCCCACTTCCGTCAACGCCGACAACCCAGTGACCATTGATGGCCTTATCTATTCGCTGGCCGATCCTGTGGATGCGGCCTGCCCCGCCGTGGCATCTGGCAGCAGTGGAGGGCTGGGAATCCCTGCCCTGTCCGGCTGGTTCGGCTGGGCTGCCGCCGAGGCCAAGTTTGGCGCCACCGACGGTGACCAAACCACGGGTGGGATGATCAGCTTCGGCCCGGCGGGCAGCCCGAACCGAGCCCTGGGCCTCCTGGCCACCAGCAGCACCGGCCCGACCGCCTTGGCGGCCCGATTCATCAATGGCACCGGCTCCACCCTGGATCGCATCAGCCTCCAATTTACCGGAGAACTTTGGCGCCAGTCCGACCAGCCCAAAACTCTCGAGTTTTACTACGTGGTGGATGCGACGGGAACCAACGCCTTTTCGACCAATGCCACCGCACGGTTGCCCAGCTTGAACGTGGCCTTCCCGACGGATCCGACCGCCTCGGGCGGCGTGGCGGTGGACGGCACCTCGCCCCTGAATCAGACCAATCTGAGTGTCCTGAACCAAGGGATAACCAGTTGGCCGCCCGGGGCCGCCCTTTGGTTGGTCTGGGAGATGGCTGATTCCTCGGGTAAGGCCCAGGGCCTGGCTATCGACAACTTGAGCTTTTCAGCCTCCTCTGACTCCATGAATAGCGCGCCGGTCTTGGCGGCGATCGGCAACCAGGCAATCGCCCTTGGCCAAACGGTTGCTTTCACCGCCAGCGCTACCGACGCCGACCAACCCCCTCAGACGCTGACGTTCTGCCTGGGGTCGGGAGCGCCGGCGGGAGCCACGATTACCTCCGGCGGTCAGTTCAGTTGGACGCCGACGGGGGCGCAGGCGCCAAGCACCAACACGATCACCGTGATTGTGACGGACAATGGGACACCACCGCTGTCCGCCAGTCAGGGCTTCACCGTGGTGGTCAATGAGCCCAACACGCCCCCTGTGTTGAAGGGGATTCCCAATCAGACGGCGTATGCCAACACGTTGCTCAGCTTCATGGTCAGCGCAACGGATACGGATCAACCACCGCAGAAGCTCACCTTCACTCTAGGCTCGGGCGCGCCGGCGGGAGCAACCATCACCGCCAACGGCATCTTTGCCTGGACGCCCACAGCCGCCCAAGCCCCCAGCACCAATCTGATCACGGTGACGGTGACCGACAATGGAGTGCCACCGCTCTCAAACAGCAAGAGCTTTACGGTGGTGGTCTATGCGCCCAACACGCCCCCGGTGTTGACGGCGATTCCCGATCAGACGGTCTATGCCAACACGCTGCTGGGCTTCACGGCCAGCGCAACGGATGCCGATCAGCCGCCGCAAACGCTCACCTTCACCCTGGGTTCGGGAGCGCCCGTAGGAGCGACCATCACCGCCAACGGCATCTTTGCCTGGACGCCTACGGCAGCCCAAGCGCCGAGCACCAATCTGATCACGGTGACGGTGACTGACAATGGAGTGCCACCGCTCTCAAACAGCAAGAGCTTTACGGTGGTGGTCTATGCGCCCAACACGCCCCCGGTGTTGACGGCGATTCCCAATCAGACGGTCTATGCCAACACGCTGCTGGGCTTCACGGCCAGCGCAACGGATGCCGATCAACCGCCGCAAACGCTCACCTTCACCCTGGGTTCGGGAGCGCCGGTAGGAGCGACCATCACCGCCAACGGCATCTTTGCCTGGACGCCTACGGCAGCCCAAGCCCCCAGCACCAATCTGATCACCGTGACGGTGACCGACAATGGAGTGCCGCCGCTCTCAAACAGCAAGAGCTTTACGGTGGTGGTCTATGCGCCCAACACGCCCCCGGTGTTGACGGCGATTCCCGATCAGACGGTCTATGCCAACACGCTGCTGGGCTTCACGGCCAGCGCAACGGATGCCGATCAACCGCCGCAAACGCTCACCTTCACCCTGGGTTCGGGAGCGCCGGTAGGAGCGACCATCACCGCCAACGGCATCTTTGCCTGGACGCCTACGGCAGCCCAAGCCCCCAGCACCAATCTGATCACCGTGACGGTGACCGACAATGGAGTGCCACCGCTCTCAAACAGCAAGAGCTTTACGGCGGTGGTCTATGCGCCCAACACGCCCCCGGTGTTGACGGCGATTCCCAATCAGACGGTCTATGCCAACGCGCTGCTGGGCTTCACGGCCAGCGCAACGGATAGCGATCAACCGCCGCAAACGCTCACCTTCACCCTGGGCTCCGGAGCGCCGCTGGGAGCGACCATCACCGCCAACGGCCTCTTTGCCTGGACGCCTACGGCAGCCCAAGCCCCCAGCACCAATCTGATCACGGTGACGGTGACCGACAATGGAGTGCCAGCGCTCTCAAACAGCAAGAGCTTTACGGTGGTGGTCTATGCGCCCAACACGCCCCCGGTGTTGACGGCGATTCCCGATCAGACGGTCTATGCCAACGCGCTGCTGGGCTTCACGGCCAGCGCAACGGATAGCGATCAACCGCCGCAAACGCTCACCTTCACCCTGGGCTCCGGAGCGCCGGTGGGAGCGACCATCACCGCCAACGGCCTCTTTGCCTGGACGCCTACGGCAGCCCAAGCCCCCAGCACCAATCTGATCACGGTGACGGTGACCGACAATGGAGTGCCACCGCTCTCAAACAGCAAGAGCTTTACGGTGGTGGTCTATGCGCCCAACACGCCCCCGGTGTTGACGGCGATGCCCAATCAGACGGTCTATGCCAACACGCTGCTCAACTTCACGGCCAGCGCAACGGATAGCGATCAACCGCCGCAAACGCTCACCTTCACCCTGGGCCCCGGAGCGCCGCTGGGAGCAACCATCACCGCCAACGGCCTCTTTGCCTGGACACCTACAGCAGCCCAAGCGCCCAGCACCAATCTGATCACGGTGACGGTGACTGACAATGGAGTGCCGGCCCTGTCCGACAGCAAGAGCTTTACGGCGGTGGTCTATGCGCCCAACACGCCCCCGGTGTTGACGGCGATTCCCAATCAGACGGTCTATGCCAACACGCTGCTCAACTTCACGGCCAGCGCAACGGATAGCGATCAACCGCCGCAAACGCTCACCTTCACCCTGGGCCCCGGAGCGCCGGTGGGAGCGACCATCACCGCCAACGGCCTCTTTGCCTGGACGCCTACGGCGGCCCAAGCGCCCAGCACCAATCTGATCACCGTGACGGTGACTGACAATGGAGTGCCGGCCCTGTCCAACAGCAAGAGCTTTACCGTGGTGGTCTATGCGCCCAACACGCCCCCGGTGTTGACGGCGATTCCCGATCAGACGGTCTATGCCAAC
Source organism: uncultured bacterium (assembly GCA_963713735.1). Classification (GTDB taxonomy): domain Bacteria; phylum Verrucomicrobiota; class Verrucomicrobiia; order Limisphaerales; family UBA8199; genus CAVQND01. The sequence continues at coordinate 37,834 of CAVQND010000058.1, read as the reverse complement.
ACGCTGCTGGGCTTCACGGCCAGCGCAACAGATACCGATCAACCGCCTCAGACGCTCACCTTCACCCTGGGCCCTGGAGCGCCGCTGGGAGCAACCATCACCGCCAACGGCCTCTTTGCCTGGACACCTACGGCGGCCCAAGCGCCCAGCACCAATCTGATCACCGTGACGGTGACTGACAATGGAGTGCCGGCCCTGTCCAACAGCAAGAGCTTTACGGCGGTGGTCTATGCGCCCAACACGCCCCCGGTGTTGACGGCGATTCCCGATCAGACGGTCTATGCCAACACGCTGCTGGGCTTCACGGCCAGCGCAACGGATACCGATCAACCGCCCCAGACGCTCACCTTCACCCTGGGCCCTGGAGGGCCGGTGGGAGCGACCATCACCACCAACGGCCTCTTTGCCTGGACGCCTACGGCAGCCCAAGCGCCCGGCACCAATCTGATCACCGTGACGGTGACTGACAATGGAGTGCCGGCCCTATCCAACAGCGAGACCTTTACCGTGGTGGTCTATGCGCCCGGCTCCCTGGTTTTGCAATCATCGTCCTCTCCGGTCGGGCCCTTCGTTGATCGATCTGACGCCACGATTGATTTGGCCCAAAAGACGGTCACCGCAACACGAATCCCGACGCAATGCTTCTACCGTCTGCGTTCGGAGGCGTGGACGCGAATCTCGAGTATCCAGATTATCGGTGACCAGGTCCTGTTGATGTACGACCAATGATCGGGAAGGGATCGCTCTGCCTGGGAAATGTCATGACTCATTGCCACCGGTCATTGACTCGAGTGCGTGGAAATCACGCCGAATGCGTGAAAATCACGCAAACCTCCCCCGGTCCTGGTTCTTCCCGGCGACCGTCCCAGCAAAGCCATCTTTGGAATTGGCGCCCAATAGTGCGGGATTTCTGGAGGTGCCGCAGCCTTCAAACCACCTTTGTAACCTTTTCGTAACAATCGGCCCGGTAATTGCTGCTGATCAACAACTTGCGAACTTTGAAGCGCATGAAGATTATACCGGACGCCGGAAACCAGGAATCGGGGGCCTGGGAAGCACCCGAGGTTATGGCCACGGTGGGTCCGACGCTCGAGACCCGAACGATTTGCGGTTGGCCATCGAAGCCGGGGCGCGTTGGTTCAGGCTTCCGTGTGGCTATCGGCAGCGGCCGCACGTCCAAAACAGCCGGGCTGTTCGCCAGGCGGCGCGCGAAGAGCGAACCCCGGTTCGCTTGTTGTTGGATCTCCCCTCTTCCAGACCCCGCACTGGCCTCATGCAGGAACTTCGCCTCAAGGTCGGCGAGCAAGTGATTTTCTGGGATCCGGAGACCACACCGCACGATGCGGGCCGCAACGGGTTTGCGCACGTGCCGTTGCCGGGCCTGGCTGAACTGCTCTCCAAGCTAAGGCCCAGCCATCGCATGTGGTTCTGTGACGGTCGGCTTGGATTCCTGGTGGATGAGGTTGAAGGTGGATCGGTCCTGGCCCGGGTGCAGCAGGGGACGATCCCGCTCAAGGCATCCAATTCGATTTTTCTCCCCGACACCCCGACCCCTTTGCGGTCGTCACCCCGCAGGATGGCAGCCTCTTGGAGGCATTGGCGGCGGAACAATTGGCGCCGGACTGGGTTGCGCTATCGCTGATTTCCTCCCCCGAGGACGTTCGCGCGGGCCGCAGACAAGTGCGCCGCCGCGTGGGTCGAGAGGTCCGGATCATGGCAAAATTTGAGACAGTGGCCGCGGTGGAATGCGCGGAGGACATAATCAACGCGGCGGACGGGATCATGGTAGCCCGCGGGGACCTCGGTTTGGCCATAGGCTACGTGCGCTTGCCCGAAGTCCAGGAGCGGTTGGTAGCCGCAGCGCGGCAGGCGCATAAGCCCGTGGTGGTGGCGACGCAAGTCATGGAGATGTTCGCCGAGACCGGCCTTCCGCAGCGCGCGGAGCTCTCCGATTTGTCTTTGATCGCCCGGCAGCGAGCCAATGTTGTCATGCTCGGCAAGGAAACCGTATTCAGCCCTCGACCGCTCGAGTGCATTCGCCTTGCCCGGGAGGTGTTGGCCTACGAAACGCAACGGTTCGAACGTCTCTCTCGAACGTCCCGGGAGCGATGCCAACCTTTGGGCGATTTTGACGCGCTGGATCTTCCCGACCGCCTGCCCACTGCAATCAACGCTTAGGGCTTGCGCAAAAACCAAGGCCCAGGCCGGCGAGACATGAGAGCAACGAGATGCCCGGCGCCCAAGGCGCGCTACATCATGATTGGCGGTTTCCTGGGCGCCGGGAAAACGACCGCCGTGGCCAAGTTGGCCAAACACCTGGCCGGCCAGGGCCAGCGCGTGGGCCTCATCACCAACGACCAGGGACGAAACCTCGTTGATACGGCCATGCTCCGGGCACAGGGATTCGCGACAGAGGAGATTCCCGGCGGCTGCTTCTGCTGCCGGTTCAATTCATTGGTGGAGGCCGCCGCCCGGCTGACTGAGCAAAGCCGCCCGGACGTTTTCATCGCGGAGCCAGTGGGCAGTTGCACGGATTTGGCGGCCACGGTGGCCTATCCCCTGCGGCGGTTGTATGGCGGCAACTTTACCGTCGCGCCGGTCAGCATCCTGGTGGATGCGATTCGCGGCCGGCGCGTGTTCGGCCTCGAGCGGGGCGGCAGCTTCTCGGAGCAGGTGCTCTACATCTACCTCAAGCAGATTGAGGAAGCCGACCTGGCTGTCATCAGCAAGTGCGACCTCCTGGATGAGCGGCGGCTGGAAGGGTTGCGGGAAGCCATCGCCGCCAGGTTTCCCGGAAAGGAGATTGTCGCCGTGTCCGCCCGCGATGGCAGGAACCTGGATGGGTGGTTTGACCGCATCACCAGCGCGGAGCAGGGGGCGCGAACAGCGATGGAGATCGATTACCAGGTTTATGCCCAGGGCGAGGCCCTGCTCGGCTGGCTCAATTGCACCGTGCAACTTGCGGCCAAGAGGGCCTTCGATGGGAACAGGTTCCTCAGCGACCTGGCCGGAGAAGTCCGGAAGCGCCTGCAAAAGGCGGAGGTGGCCCATTTGAAGATGACACTCAGCCCCGATGCGGGCCTTGGCGAGATTGGCGTGGTAAACCTCGTGCGGAATGATTTCGTGCCGGAGGCTCGCGATGAGCCTCCAGGAGCCGGTGGAAAGCGGGCAGTTGATTGTCAACCTCAGGGCCGAGGCGGCTCCCGCTGTGCTCGGAACCGCAGTTCGGGAGGCGCTGGCCGCAACGGCCCGGAAGTTCTCCACCTTGCAGGCCACTTTAGACCACTTGGAGCACTTCCGTCCCGGGAAACCGACCCCGACTCACCGGTTCAAAAGGGTGGAATGAAAATTGGGGTCAGATCTAAACTTTTCTACATTTGGTTCTGTGGAGTTCGCAGGGGGCCATGCTGTGCCCTTTGGCTAACTGCCGCGGTCGCATGATGTCAAGACGCATTTGTAAAAAAGTTTAGATCCGACCCCTAGTTTGAGAAGATTTGTAGAAAGATTTAGCCCGGATATTTCACAGCCTAAGAGCGGTACTGGGCTGCCAAAGCTACGTAGCGCAGGTTTCCAACCTGCTGTATCGCCGACTTCCAGTCGGCAGGCTGTATCTGCTTGGCCGCATCTGCGGATTGGAAATCCGCGATACAGCAGGCTGGAAGCCTGCGCTACACCTTCCAGCCGGCGAAACCCTGTGAAATATCCGGGTTAGATACGAACCCGTGTTTGCCCTCTCCCTCTTTTTTGTCCGGTTCGGGGCGGCGGCGGGTTTATAGAGGTGAACGAAGATGACTGAAAGCCAGAGATTGCTCGCGGAATACGCGGAGAGCGGCTCGGAAGGGGCATTTCGCGAATTGGCGGCGCGCTATGTCAACCTGGTTTATTCCACTGCGCTCCGGCTGCTGGGCGGCGACACGCATTGGGCGGAGGACGTTACTCAGACCGTTTTTCTGCGCCTCTCCCACGACGCCCGCCGGCTGGCGCGAGAGTCTTCGCTGGGCGGGTGGTTGCACCGGGAGACCTGTTTCGCGGCGAGCAAGGGCCTGCGGTGCGAGCGCCGGCGCCGCGCCCGGGAACGCCAGGCTGCTTTTATGAATTCGCGCGAAGACCACTCCCAAGCCAACCTCGAAAAGGTTACGCCCCTGCTCGATGAGGCCATCAACCTGCTCGGCAACGAGGATCGCACCGCCATTCTCTTGCGCTTCTTCGAGCAGCGCGATTTCCGCTCGGTCGGCGAGGCCCTGGGCAGCAACGAAGAGGCGGCCCGCAAGCGGGTGACTCGCGCTTTGGAAAAACTCCAGGTCATGCTCAGACGCCGGGGCGTCGCGCTTTCGGCGGCGGCCTTGGGGACGGCCCTGGCTGACAAAGCGGTCATCGCGGCGCCGGCAGGTCTGGCTGCGAGCGTGGCCGGGGCGGTGCTTGCCAGTCCGGCAGCCGGCGGCGCGATTTCCGCAACCGTTATCAAGATTATGACCATTACAAAGCTCAAAGCCGGCCTCCTGAGCGCCCTGCTGGCGGCCAGCGTCACGACCTCCGTGATAGTTTACTGCCAGGCCCGGAGCAGGCTGCGCGCACAGGACGAGCTGTTGCGGCAGCAGGGAGATCAACTGGCCCAACTCGAGACCGACAACCAGCGCCTGTCGAGTCTTGCGGGCCGGGCTGACGGCTCGCTGCTCAACGACCCATTGCGTGACTTGCCCGCGCTCCGCGCCCAGGCCGAGTCGCTTCGCCGGCAGACCAACGACCTGGCCGGCCTCCGCGCGGAGAATCGCCGGCTCCGCCAGACCTCCGACGACCAACCAAAAACGCCGGTGGAAGCAAGGGAAGAAGGACTCATTAGGGCGATGTGCGCCAAGGACTGGCTTCTGGCATTCAGGATATATGCCAACGACAACCAGGGGCAGTGCCCAACCAGTTTCGAACAAGTGGCGTCCATTCACGCACAGAACTCCGGCAAACTGGGTGCCGGCATCAGTCCCGATCAGTTCGAGATCGTATTCCAAGGCTCGCTGGATTCGTTGACCAATATTGGGGACATTGTCGTCCTGCGCGAACGGCAGCCACGGCGGGTCGGTGACGGCAGATGGAGCCGGATTTATGGCATGGCCGATGGCGCCGTTCAAACTATGGGGTTCCCCCGGCCACAGTACGACACTCCTGAGGCCTGGGAAAAGGAGCACATTCTTCCGCCGCCCGGCCAATGAAACGAATCACGACCGCCGGATGAGTGGCTACAGAGATGAACGCAGACAAACAGCTATGGTTGAAGTTGGGAGTTGCCGGGACACTGCTCGTGGCCGGCGTTGCCACGCCACTGGCGATTTGGCGTCACGCGCAGGCCGGATGGCGCGAACAAAATGAACGGCTCCGGGAGCAGGCAGCGCGGCTGGCCGGCTTGTCCGCCGAAAACCAACGCCTCTCCAATCTTGTTGAGGAAGCAAAAGGCCCGTCGCTTGCCAATGAGCCGCTCAGGGAACTGTTAAGGTTGCGCGGGGAAATCGGGCTGCTGCGGCGGGCCGTTGGCGATGTGGAGGCGCTCCGAGCGGCGAACCAACAACTCAGGGCGGCCGGCACGAACTCGACGCGGGAATTGCCCGCGCCGCCGCCCGATGCAGCCATCCTGGCCCGTTGGCCGAAAGACCAACTTGCCTTCACCGGTTACGCCGAGCCAGCCTCCGCTCTCCAAACGATGCTTTGTACCATGAGCCGGGGCGATACGAACCTCCTGGCCGCCAGTGTGACGCCGGAGGCCCTGGTCAGAATGACCCGACAAGACTGGCAGAAGCACGGCGATCCGGCGGACGAAATCGCCGCCTCGACCAGGGACATTGCCGAGTCGCTCAGCCCATCCAGCGGGTTCTATCTCGTCGGCCAAACATTGACTTCCCCGGATCGGGCGATCCTGACCGTTTATTTCGATGGCGAGGGTAAGACCCGCAAGTTCGCGTTCGAGAAGATCGGGGCCGACTGGAAACTCGGAGCCATGGGCTGCGCGGGAGGCGAAGATGACGATTTGGGCGCGTTGGCGTGGCCCTGACGCGGAGAACGATCCCGTCGCCGCCCCTCGGCAGAGCGCCGCCGATAGCCGACCATCCCCACGATCCGACCTGAACAACCTGAGGGTGGTCAGCCCAGGTGCTTTTTCAGGCACCTCACGACCTCGGCCGTGTTGACGGGCTTGGCCAGGAAAGGCAGCCCCCCAATCCTGCCACCGCGTCCCGAGACCTCACCTTTGGTGGCGGCGGCGGTCAGAAACACGATGGGCACGCCCTTCAACTCCGGGCTGGCCTCAAAACGGCTGGCCAGCTCGCCGCCGTCAATGCCCGGCATGACCACATCCAGCAGGATGAGGTGGGGGTGAAATTCCTCCGCCGCAGCCAGGGCCAGGCGGGAGTTGTTCTCCATGCGCACCTCGTAATCATTGGTCTGTTCCAGATTGAGCTTGAGCATGCGTGTAATATCGGCCTGGTCGTCGACGACCAGGATGCGTTTCTTTTGGTTGTTCATAGTTCGGCTTTCAGGACAATGGTTACCAGCACTCCGCCCCCCGGGGCGTTCTTGACGCCAATGGCTCCGCCGTGGAGGTCCACAATGTTTTTGACCACCGACAGGCCCAGACCGGTGCCGACCCCCACCGGCTTGGTCGTAAAGAAGGGGTCGAAGACTCTCCGCAAGTGCGCCTCCGGTATCCCGCTGCCGTTGTCCCACACCTCGACGACGACCACCCGGTCGCCGCGATGGAATTGAATGGAAGCGGACTCCACCACGTCGAGGTCGCTGCTGAAGGAATCGACGCGGGTAGAAACGGTGAGGACACCGCCCTGGGACATCGCCTGGAGGGCATTGAGAAAGAGATTGATGAACACCTGCTCCATCTTGCCGCGGTCAATCTTGACGGGTGGCAGGCCGGCGCCCAACTTGCGCGCCACGCTGGTCTGTGAGGCGACGATTTCGTTCTGGAGCAGCAAGAGCGAGCGGTACAGCAGCAGATTGAGATCCTCGTTCTTGAGCTCGAAACCTCTTTGCGCAGAGAGTTGCAGCAGCTCCTGGATGATCGCATGGGCGCGCGTGACAGCCTCACGCATATCGCTGAGCACCAGCTTCGTGTTCTCATTGGAGGCCGGGAGATTGCCGGAGAGATAGTCCAGCCCCATCAGAATGGTCTGCAAGGGATTTTTGACTTCGTGGGCCACTCCGGCCGCCAGCGTCCCCACCGATTCGAGTTTTGCCGCCTGGATCAACTGCAACTGCGCCGCCTTGAGTTCTTCGTGGGTTGCCGTAAGCTCCTGCAAGGTCCGCTTCAAGTCTGCCTGGCGCTGGGTCAGCTCGGCGTAGGCTTTGCTCAGTTGCTCTTCGGCCCGCTTCCGGTCGGTCATGTCGACATGAGACCCCGTCATGCGGACCGGCTTCCCACCCGCATCGCGCAGGGCAACCCCGCGCGTCAGAATCCAGCGAAAGGTGCGATCCTTATGGCGGAGGCGGTGCTCGAGCTCGAAATTCGGCGTCGCACCCGAGAGGCAGGCTTGAAGCCGCGCCAGGGCGCGTTCCCGGTCGTCGGGGTGAAGCAGGCGCTCCCAGGCGGAGAAGTGGTTCTCGACCTCGTGCTCCTGGTAGCCGAGCATGCTCTTCCAGCGAGGCGAATAATAGACCTCGTTGGTGGACAGGTTCCAATCCCAGATCCCGTCGTTGCTGCCCTGGATGACCAGGGCCAACCGTTCCTGGCTTTGCCGGAGGGCAAGCTCGGCCTGCTTGCGCTCGGTGATGTCGGAGACCAGGCCATCGTACATAACCAACCGCCCCTGCTCATCCTTGCGGGGGACCACGGTGTTCCGGATCCAGCGAACAGTGCCGTCCTTGCGCACGATGCGGTGTTCGAGCGCCGGAGACGATTCCCCGCGCAGAATCTGTTCGGCCCGGGCAGTCACCGCCGGACGATCTTCGTCATAAATCATCCGGAACCAGAGATACGGGTCGGCGTCGAACTCGCCCGGCGTAAAGCCGGTGACGGCTTCACAGCCCGGTCCGTGCGAGGTCGCTGCCGCCCTGCCCTGCTCCACGGTGACGGAATAGACGTAATCGGTCACGGAGGCGAGCAGTCGCTGGTATCTTCGCTCGCTCTCCTGGACGGCCTGGTCGGCCTGGTCGGCCTGGTTGCTGCGCTCGATGAAAACAGTGGCGTTCATGCAACGACGCTCATCATCATTTCGTTTGGCATTATAAGCCCCCCGAACCGACCCTGCCGGAGGCCCCTCGCTGGAAGTCGCAGGAGAAGGTCAAAGGTTTCTTAAGTTTAACATAAAAAACCATGCTTGCAAGTGCCCGCGGGGGGCGTCCCGGAAAGCCAGGGCCATTGAGTCCGAGGGGAGCGGGCCTTCGCCGTGGCTAAGGATCAAGCAGAGACTCCTCAGGTCGTCTCCTGCCATGGTTTGGGGAGAACTTTGTCCCTGGCGCTGCCCCGCGGCGCGGGCGCATCTTGCCAGTACCACCGTAGCGCAGACTTCCAGTCTGCTGTATCGCGGATTTCAAATCCGCAGATGCGGCCAAGCAGCTACAGCCTGCCGACTTGGAAGTCGGCGATACAGCAGGTTTGGAAACCTGCGCTACCAACGCGAGCATCCTGGCGACTGGTGGTACTGGCAAGATGCGCCCCCGCGGCGCCGAGGCCGGGCGTTTTTGATTGCTGTCCTTGCCGGGTGGGTCCAAGGTGGGGGCATGAAAATCACGGCTTCTCTTTCTGGTTGCGGACCAGCGATTTCTGCCGGCGGCCAACGCTCATGGTCCCGGCGCCATTTTCTGCAAACGGCCGCCCTGGCGGGCGCAGCCGGGCGTTTTTTCATCAGCCGGGCCCAGGCGGGAGTCTCCCCGAACGGCAAGCTCAACCATGCCTGCATCGGCGTGGGCGGCATGGGTTGGGGGGACCTTCATAGCTTTCTGAGCCACAAGAGAGTCCAGATCGCGGCGCTGTGCGACGTGGATGCCAATACGCTGGAGCGGGCCGCCAAAGAAGTCCCCGGGGCGCGTCTCTACTCGGATTGGCGGGAGCTGCTGGCCAAGGAGGAGAACCGGATCGACTCGGTCAACGCGACGGTTCCGGACCACACGCACTTCTCGATTGCCTGCAGCGCCATAGCCAAAGGCAAACACGTCTATTGCCAGAAACCGCTCTGCCATGACGTGCTGGAGGTGCGCGCGCTCACGGAGTTGGCGGTCGAGAAGGGCGTCATCACTCAGCTCGGGACCCAGGGCGCCTCGAGCATCCATGAGCGCACAGGCGTCCTCTGGCTCAAAGAAGGCCGGATCGGCAGCATTCAACATGCGTATCTTTGCTCGAACCGGCCTGGGGCGGTCGAGAATTACCGGCTCAAAGGGCCGCGGCCTGCAAAGGGCCAGGAGTGCCCGAGGCACTTGAACTGGGAACTGTGGACCGGCAGCGCCCCCGTCCGCCCCTATGCCCCTGACATCTACCACCCCACCAAGTGGCGCGCCTGGCAGGACTTCGGCACCGGTTGGTCGGGGGACATCGGCTGCCACATCTTTGACGCGGTCTGGAAAGGTCTGGGCCTCCAGGCCCCGCTTAGGGTGCTGGCGGAGGTCCAGGAATCATGGAAGGACTCGCCTGAGCGCCGCGCCGACACCTGGCCCCAGGGGGACCACATCACCTGGGGCTTCCCCGGCAACGAAAAGACTGGGGGCCAGGAACTCGTCCTGGAATGGTTTGATGGCGAGTTTTATCCGCCCGAGGAGGTCCGCAAGCGCTACTCAGCCGACCTGAAGGAATACCCGCCTGAATCCTCGATGCTCATCGGCAGCGAAGGCGCCCTGCTCATCGGGCTGGGTATTCCGCCCCAACTGCTCCCGGAGGAGAAATTCAAGGAGATCAAACGGCCCCAGCTCCCTCCTCGGGACCATTACCATCATTTCGTGGATGCCTGCCTGGGCGGCGAGAAGACCGAATCGCACTTCGCCCAAAGCGGCCCGATGACTGAGGCCGTCCTCCTGGGCACCGTCGCCATCCGCCTGCCCGGCCAACTCCTCGAAGTGGGATCCCAAGGGCCTTGCCATCAAGAACCACACCGAAGCCAACCGCCTGCTCCGGCGCGCCTACCGCGACGGATGGCACGTGGGGCAATTCTGAGCTGCCGGCCGGAGTGGACGGGCGGCCCGGGGACACCCTGATGGAACCAAGGCCCCGGCCTCAAATGGATAGAGCGGTCGTTTCCTAAACTGGCGTCCCAGCCCCGGAAGTTTCAGGCCTCGTGACGTGCCTGCCAGCTCCGTCAGGCGCGGCATATCCAGAGCCTGTCCCAGAAGCTCCGCTTTCGCACCTTTGTCGCAACCTTCGTCGCCAACTTTGTCGAAAAATGGCCAGTTCGACAGAGGTTGCGACAAAGGCTGCGACGAAGTCTTCCGTTCGCCAGCCTTTGGGGACAGGGTCTAGCTACAGAAACCTACGGCAGTTCGACTTGTTTCGGAAAGGCCGGGCAAAGCTGCGAGCTTTCCGCCGGGCGGGGGGCGCCGTGGGCCAGGAATTTCATGGCGCCGGATGAGGCGCATAGCCAAACCTCCTGGGCGCCCGCGTTAAAGTAGAGAGCGGTCTTTTTCGTCGATTTCGGCATCGGTGTTGCCTGGGGAAAGGACTTCGACACAGATCTCCGGGGCCTGGGGGAAGCAGGTGCGGTTGCCCAAGCGCCGCATGCATTCCGGCGAGGCCCAGGCTACGTCGGCGGCTTTTACGCCATCGGCGGTCGAGATTGGGCACTCGGTGAGGACGCGTCCGCGAGCCAGGAGATTCTGCAGCAGAAGCGCGATTCTTGCTTGATAGCTGCCATGTGAGGGAGCTGGAGGGGGCTCGATGATGATATGGCCATGGCGGTCAGTTTCGATGCGGCCATCGAACCTGGCCAGTTCGGCATCGGCCAGCAATTCCGCCCAGCGGCGCAGGTTGAAAGTGGTCTGGGCCTGGTGCGACGGCAATTCAATGGTCAGCGTTGCCATACGCGCAAGGTAGAACTTCGGCGAGCGGAGCGCAACCTCGGAGAGCGGGACGGCAAGGTGGTACCCCCACCCTGAATTGAACAGGGATCTTACGTTTAGGAAACGCGAGCTCTATCCATTTGAGCTATGGGGGCGCCCGCGAAACTATACAGGGGGGGCGGGAGCAATTGCAAGGCGCTCGAGCCAACATCGCCCCCACGGCCAGGGACAAAGTCGCCGAAAGGGGCCCCATTCCCTGACTGTAGGAGGACTTTGTCATCATTCACCGAGGAGGAATTGGTGATGGCGTCCCAGCCAGTACCGGCAGCAGGAAGGCCGCGCCATCGTCTTCGCGCCGCCCGCCGGCGCCGCCGTCCACCAGGAACGGATTGCTGTTCCACTTCATGACGGGTCGCTCGTCGGGCGGCAACAGGGTGAGGGCCTCCCGACGCCCGGAGCGATCCGGGGCCCAGCCCAGGCGATGTCCGCGCGGGGGGAATTCATCACGTCCCAGGCAATGGTGTCCAGGGGCATCCGGTAGAGCGTCCAGAGGGCGGCGGACAGATCCGCTTGCGCCCCGGGCTGGGCGGTGAGGTAGATGAAGGTCCATAACGGACAGGCCTCGCGTTGAATGTTCTGCCACCACTGGTCCAGCGCGCGGCGATAGGCCGTCAAGAGCGCAGGGTCGCGCTCATATTGAAACAGGCCGTAGAACGGGAGCATCGCGAGTTCCTCGTCCGAGTAATTCAACTCCGTCCGAAACTCGTTGACGCGCGCAATCCAGTCGGCGTATTTCAACTCCCTCGCGACCTTGCGGTATTCCTTTTCGTAGCGGTCCCCGCCCGTGATGTGCGCGGTGGTTTTCAAAAAGCTGAGGAGTTGGAGGCTGTTGAGCGCGCGCTCGTCGGGCTGCGTGGCCAGCTTCTCCGGCGACCACCAGCCCCAGGTTGTGGGCTTGCCGTCGAGGTCGACGAGTTGGTAGCCGTGCTCGAGGATGTGATCCATGATCCGGGCGCAGGTTTGGGCGATGCGCCGTTTCAACGGTTCGTCGGGCAACAAATCACAGGCGACGCCAAAGACGAAGAAGTGGCCGACGATTTCATCGGAACTCGTGTCCGCCTTCCAGTAGTACTGCCCGTCCCCGGTCCAGTGCCACTGGCCGTCGCCGGGCATCGGGTCGCCTTTGCGAATGAAGGAGCGGGCGGGAAAACCGCGCCGGCCCGCCACCTCTTCAAGGAACAGAATCGCCTCGAGGGATTTGCGCGCGTTGGCCAGGCCCTCCGGTGATTGGGTCACGGCGTAACGAAAGCACTCAGCGGCCGCGTAGATCGAGGTCCAAAGGCCGTCATTGTCATTGTCGGTGGGTTGATTGCTGGAAACATCGCCCGCGGCGCGCAGCTCCGAATCAGCCACCAGGCCGTAACGGTCATGGCGCGCGCCGATGCGTTGCTCGAAAAGTTGCGCCTTTTGCGCGAGCGTCATCGGCTTGAGTTCGAGGTGCGAAACGCCGGACCGGGTGCGCGCCCAAACGCCGCCCTGCCCGTCCGCCACGAGTTGCTCGACGGCATCGTCGGGCAGGTAGCGCTTGCCCGCGAGGTATTGCCGGCGGTCTCGCTCCGGCGCGGCGAAGTCCAGTCGCATCAACCCTTGGGTGGTGCCGAGCCAGAGCGCGCCGTCGGTGGCGCGGGCCACGGCGGTGAGGTGGCCGACGGGCAACGGGAGGGGGTCTGAGCGAAGCGACGCCGGGACGGCCGCGTTGGTCAGGCTGTAAAACGTGCGGACCTTTTGCGCGTAGGGAGCGAGTTGAACGGGCTCGACTGCCCAGAGGGAATTATCCAGCATGAGAGCCAACCCAAGAGCCGCACTGAAGTAGTTCATACGCAGAGCCTGTTACAAAAGCCCGGGGAACGGAAGACTTTGTCGCAACCTTTGTCGCACCCCTTGTCGAATTGGCCATTTTTCGACAAAGTCGGCGACGAAGGTTGCGACAAAGGTCCGGAATCGGGGTCTTTGGGACAGGCTCGATATAGATCCCTCCGGGATGCGCTCCTGCGGAGTTCGGGTCCGCTGCGCAGATCTTGCCCCGATGGCAGCCGCTAATCGCGTTCAAACTTGACCGCGCAAAAGGCGGTGGCACACTGGCCTGGTGATGCTGCGCGGCCCCACCCACAAGACACAAGAAAACATCAACCCATCCGATGCCGGCCGGGGACAGCCGGGCCCAGGGCCCGCTTCCGGGTTGGGGCTGCCCGGCTGGCGTGGCGGTGGCTGGCCGCCGTTGGGCTGGTTGCCGGCCTGGTCCTTGGCGTTGGATGCCGGACCACGCCGGCAGTCCCCGCCCGGCGGGGGCGGCTACGACCCGACGCCCCGGCTGGCGGTCCTTTCGGCGTTCGAGCCCGAGCTCGAGAAACTGCGGGAACAGACCGAAATCACCGAGGTGAGGGTCATCCATGGCCGCAGCCACTACCTGGGACGGCTGGCCGGGCACCGGGTGGTCCTGGTCTTGAGCGGGGTGAGCATGGTCAACGCAACGCTGACGGCGCAGGCCTTGCTAGACCATTTCGCCATCCGTGAAATCGTCATTTCCGGCATTGCCGGAGGGGTGAATCCGAACCTGAGGATTGGCGACGTGACGGTCCCGGCGGAATGGGGCCAGTACCAGGAACAGTTGTTTGCCCGCGAGGTTCCCGGGGGGTGGGAAACCGGAGATTGGCCGATTGATTTTCCGAATTACGGCATGATGCACCCGCAGAGTGTGAAGGTGACGCGGGCGGGCGGGACGCCGGACGCGGCGGAGAAGCGGTTCTGGTTCCCGGTGGATGCGGCGAGCTTGCGGGTGGTGCAAGGGATTACCAACAGCCTGGCGCTGAGTCGCGGCGCCGAGGAGGGCCGGAACCTGGCCGCCACGCCGCGCGTGGTGGTGGGGGGCCGCGGGGTGAGCGGCCCCACCTTCGTGGATAACGCCGCCTACCGTGAATGGGTCTGGCAGACCTTCCACGCGGACGCCCTGGACATGGAGACGGCAGCGGTGGCCACGGTGGCCTACGTGAACCGGGTGCCCTTTATTGCTTTCCGCTCCCTATCCGACCTGGCGGGCGGCGGCGCGAAGAACGAAGTGGCCGCCTTTTTCGGACTGGCGGCGGCCAATTCGGCGGCCGTGGTCCTGAGCTACTTGCGCGCCTTGGATGAAAACCAGCTTCCGCCTCCGCCTTGATTTCCGGCATGAAGCGATTCTTTGACTTTGAAGGTCACCAAACCAATTACGGCCGGGAAATTGTGGCGGGTTGCGCCACCTTTCTCACCATGGCCTATATCATGGTGGTGAACCCCGCGATTCTCGAGGCGGCGGGTATCCCCAAGGGCCCTTCGACGACCGTCACGATTCTCACGGCGGTGTTCGGGACGGCGCTGGTTGGGGTGTACGCGCGGCGACCGTTCGCCATCGCTCCTTACATGGGCGAAAACGCCTTTATCGCCTATACCGTCGTCAAGGGGATGGGTCTGTCGTGGCAGATCGCCCTTGGGGCAATCTTCCTGGCCGGGGTCCTGTTCACGGTGCTGACCTTGATCAAGGTGCGGGCCTGGATGGCCAACGCCATTCCGCTCTCGCTCAAATGCAGCTTTGCCGTCGGCATCGGGCTGTTCCTGACGTTCATCGGCCTGAACGACACCGGGATTGTGACGCTGGGGGTCAAGGGCGCGCCGGTTGCCCTGGGGGCGTTGTCCAGCCCCCGAACCCTGCTGGCAATCGCCGGGTTCCTGCTCATCGCCTGGCTGCTGGTGCAGGCGGGTGCGCGGCGCCATCCTCATCGGCATCCTCGCGATTACGGCCGCGTCCATCCTGCTGGGCATCACGCCCGCGCCGCGCAACTGGGTGGCCTTGCCGCCGAGTCCCGCGCCGCTCTTTGGGCAGCTTGACATCGCCGGCGCTCTTTCGCCAAAGGGCCTGCCCGTGGTCGCCATCATCTTCGTCATGGCCTTTGTGGATACGGTGGGGACATTGATCGGCCTGTCTTCGCGGGCGGGGCTGTTGAACGAACGCGGCGACCTGCCCGAGATCGAGAAACCGATGCTCGCCGATGCGTTGTCCAACCTGGCCGCCCCGTTGCTGGGCACGACGACCTCCGGCGTCTATATCGAGTCAGCCGCCGGCATCGAGGAAGGCGGCCGGACGGGTTTTACGGCGCTGGTGGTCGCGGGCCTCTTCGCCGTGTCGTTGTTCTGCGTGCCCCTTTTGACCGTGGTCCCGCCCCACGCTTACGGCACGGCCCTGATGGCGATCGGCATCTTCATGATGGCGCCCGTGAGGCGGATCGATTTCGAGGACTACACGGAGTTGATTCCGGCGTTTCTGACCATTGTGCTGACCTGCTTCACTTTCAACATCGGGGTCGGCGTCACCGCCGGGTTGATCACCCATCCGGTGATCAAGACGCTGGCCGGGCGCGCCCGCGAGGTCGCCCTCGCGCAATGGGCCCTGGCAGCTTTGTCGCTTGTGTTTTACCTCTGCTACCCGTATTCACGCGCTGCTTGAGAATCGTTACTATTCACGTCGAGTGGCGGCGAAGGTGGACCGTCCCCAGTCGGGCATGGGGTATGGAGGCCTCACAGACTACGGGCGCGCAAAGCCGGCTGAAGCCGAATGGCGCTAAGTTAAGGCATAACTTTCGTATTGTGAACTACTTGCGTTTTCGCACACCAGGCACCTTTTTGAGGATTCTTTCGAGCGTCATCGTTTGGAGTTTGCCCAGGGTAGCCATCACCCTTCGATTGGCTGCAATCGCACTTTTAGCCACTTCGTACTGCTCTCGGGACAGCGCGTAACAAACGGTTTTGCCTTGGCGCTTGCCAGTCCAGAGGTAATAAGGCCCCTTTTGGACCCACTGGCCGGCGACCTTGCGTCGCAAGGGCCGGCTGACCACCGTGCCCTGGCAGAACCAGCCCGCCCGGGGCAACCGGCCCAGGAGTTTGGTATAGGCGGCGGGCGGAGGTCCCAGGGGGTGTTCGGCTTTTAAGCCCATGGGCCATAATTTTGCCAGAAAGGGCTTGACTTGTCAATTAATATCTGTATTTATACAGATATATATGTTTACGACCGCTCCTCTCTTCGGCAAGTTCCACTCCCCTTTGAAGCAAACCGCTCAGCCCTTGCGCGGCCAACCCCTTCATCACCTGGAAGGCCTCCTGGCCGACCGCCTCGACCCCGCCCTGCTCGCCCCCAACCCCACCAAAACCAATAGCCGCCAGCGCCTCTATCCCCCCAAACTCACCTTCCTGAGCTTCCTGGGCCAGACCCTCAGTCCGGACTCCTCCTGCCGCGAGGCGGTCCGACAAATCAGGGCCTACCACCAAAAACAGCCCGACCCCAAGCACCTGGACAAAGACACCAGCGCCTACTGCCAGGCTCGTGCCCGCTGGACCCTCGATGAGTTGACCGAGATCCGCTCCCACCTGGCCGGGCACATCTGTCGCGATCCCTTCGATCTGGAACTCGCAGCAATGCGCCCTCTCAAGGTTATCGATGGCACTTGCCTCAACCTGCCCGACACCCAGGCCAACCGCCTGCTCTATCCCCAATCCTCCGACCAGCAGCCCGAGTGCGGCTTCCCTCTCCTGCGTTTGGTCGGGATCTTTTCCCTCCGAACCGGCGCCCTGTTGGAGCGCGCCTACGGCCCCTACAGCACCAGCGAAAACGCTCTGTCTCACACGCTGTGGCCGACCATCAAAAAGGATGACCTGCTCCTGGGCGACCGCAACTTCGGCTCCTGGGTCAATCTGGCCACCCTCAAAGAGCAGGGGGCCGACGGACTGTTCCGCCTCCACGCCAGCCGCAACGAGGACTTTCGCCTGGGCCAACGCTTGGGCCACAACGACCGCTTGATCCTCCTGGCCAAACCCAGACAGCGATCCAAAAACATGACGCCAGAACAATGGCAGAGCCTGCCCGCCACCCTCACCGTGCGCATGGTGCGTTTCCGGGTGCCCACCGCCAACGGCCGCTCCAGAAAGATCACTCTGATTACCACCCTCACCGATCCAGTGCTCTGGCCCGTCGAACTGCTGGCAGCCCTATACGCACGGCGCTGGAATATCGAACTCTATCTGGATGACATTAAGACCACCTTGCACATGGACATGCTCAGTTGCTTGACCCCGCCGATGATCCACAAAGAACTGGAAATGCACCTCATTGCCTACAACCTCATCCGCTCCATTATGGGCGAGGCAGCCTGTGTCTGCCACACCCCGCTGGACCGACTCAGTTTCAAAGGCACGCTGGACACTGCCCGCCAGTACAGCCAAATCATCGCCCAAGTCCCGGTTTCCCACCGCAAATTGCGCCGGGCCATTTATGCGGACATGCTGGCCGTTGTCGCCGAAGACCAAGTGCCTAAACGGCCCGACCGTTTCGAGCCCCGCTGCCAAAAACGCCGCCCCAAAGCCTACCCTTTCATGAAGCGCCCCCGGCGTGAATTGAGGGCGGCGCGCGTGGACCATCTTCCCGCCCGCAAGAAGCGCCGTTCTTAACTTAGCGCCATTCGGCTGAAGCTGGCGCTCCGGAACGCCGGCTTCAGCCGGCTTAGGGCAAAGGACATGGACTGGTGCTGAGTAGTTACAAATCTTCACCTGCCTCGTCTTGCGCGTGCAGCGGTCCCGGAGCCAGAAGAGGTTGCGGTTGTTGGGCGAGGCCACTCCTGGCGGATACCCTGAGCCGGCAGGAGTCAACTGCGGCGGAGTCGTGCGGCCGGCCGCAAATGTGTCGCCATTTCGGGGTCGCTTCGCTAGTCTTGTCTGCGCATGACGGACCACGGCGACAAGAAGTTCCAGGGGCAGTCATTCGATGTCCTGGGCCTGGGCTGCGTGGCGGTGGACGACTTGCTCTACGTCCCATCGTTTCCGGCGGCCGATGAGAAGGTCCGGGTGGAGCAGAGCGCGCGCCGTTGCGGCGGGCTGACGGGGGCGGCGCTGGTGGCTGCCGCGCGCCAGGGGGCGCGGTGTGTCTATGCGGGTTGCCTGGGAACGGACGATCTCTCCCAATACGCCGCCGATAATTTTGCCCGGGAAGGCATCAGTACCGCTCCGGCGCCGCGCCTGCCGGAGGCCAGAGTGGTGCGCTCGGTCATTGTGGTGGGGCGGGGCACCGGCAGCCGGAACATCTTCTTTCAAGCGGAGGGCCTGCTCGGCGCGCATGATTCTCTGCCCTCGGAGGAAGTCATCCGCAGCGCCCGCGTCCTGTTCATTGATCATTACGGGATGCGCGGCAATCTCCGCGCGGCGCGCCTGGCCCGGGCCCACGGAGCGGCTGTGGTCGCCGATTTCGAGGACGCCTCGGCCCCCGTTTTCGAGGAGGTCTTGGGCCTGGTGGACCACCTGATCCTCTCAAAAACCTTCGCCCTGCGCATCACGGGCCAACCCGACGCCCCCCGGGCGGCCCTGGCGCTCTGGCGCCCGGAGCGTGTCGTGGTCATTGTCACCTGCGGAGCCGAAGGCTGCTGGAGCGTGTCGGCGGGGGCAAAACCGGCCGCCTGCCACCACGGCGCCTTCCCGGTCAAGGCGGCGGACACGACCGGCTGCGGCGACGTTTTTCACGGGGCTTATGCCGCGCGCCTGGCCCGCGCGGAGCCGTTGGACAATTGCATCCGTTTTGCCGCCGCCGCCGCTGCCCTCAAGGCCATGGGAAATGAGATTCCGCGCCTGGGGGACGTGGAGGCATTCCTGGCCAAGCTTCGCTAGCCCGGATAATTCATAGCCTAAGAGCGGTACCGGGCTCCCGAGGCTGCGTAGCGCAGGTTTCCAACCTGCTGTATCGCCGACTTCCAGTCGGCAGGCTCCACCTGCTTGGTCCGCATCTGCGGATTGGAAATCCGCGATACAGCAGACTGGAAGTCTGCGCTACGCCTTCCGGTTGGCGAAACCCGTGAAATATCCGGTTCAAGCTGCCTTCAACTGTCCTGACGGCGCCAGGGCGGGGCCGGCGGCGGCGGCCGGCGAGGCGGCGGCGTAACTGAGAAGCCACTGTTCAACCTCCTCGATCACCGAATCGGGAGTGGAAGTGCCGGCGGTGATGCCAACGGTCACGGGCTTGGGCAAACCAGTGGGGCCGCAGGTCCCCGGCCGTCTGCACATGGTGCACGCGGGCGCAGTCGCGGCTGCACGCGCGCACCAATTCGCGCGTGTTATTGCTGTGAGCGCCGCCAATCACCACCACCACGTCGGATTGCCGGGCGAGTTCGAGAGCGGCGTTTTGGCGCTGCTTGGTCGGCTGGCAGACGGTGTCAATGAAACGCACCTCGGCGCTCGGAAAGCGCAGGCGCAGCAGCTCCACCAGCCGCCGCACCCGCTCGATCGGCTGCGTGGTCTGGGCCGCCACGCCGAAGCGCGCCCGCTCCCGCAACTCGAAGAGGTCCGCCTCCGAGAGCACCACGTCGAAGTCCGCCAGGTCCTCCGTCAGGCCCCGCACTTCCACGTGGTCGCGCTGGCCGATGATCACCGGATGGTATCCTTCCCGGACCAGGCGGGCCACGGCCCGGTGGGCCACCCGCACCAGGGGACAGGTGGCTTCCGTCAGGCTCAGGCCGCGCGCGCGCGCGCGGTCCATCGCCTTCTCGGAGGCGCCGTGCGCCGTGACCATGGCCGCCGCGGTCTCGACCGCGTCGGCGTGCCGGGCAATCCGGATGCCGCGGGCGCGCAGCTCGGCCAGCACCCTCTCGTTGTGGACCAGGTCGCCCAGAACGGTCAGGGGCCGGGTTTGGGATTCCTTCAAAGCCAGCGCGATGGCGTCACGGACGCCGAAGCACATGCCGAGATGTTCGGCTCGAATGATTCTCATGCGTTCACTTTGTAATCACAAAGTATAAAACCCTGTCAAGCCTCCCGGGCCGTTTTCATGATGCTTTAGGCTTGCTCTGCCGGACGATCTGTTCCAGCAGGTTGATGTAGCCGGCGAAGGCGCGCCGGCCCGCGCGCGTGAGCGAGCACGTGGTCAGGGGGCGATGGTTGCGAAAGGACTTGGTCACCGAGACATACCCGGCCTCCTGGAGCGTGCGGATATGGGTGGTCAGGTTGCCGTCGGTCATGCCCAAGGCATCGCGCAACTCGGTGAAGGACAGGTCGGCGGAGGCGGCGAGCATCGACATGATGGCCATACGTCCCTTTTCGTGGATGACACGATCGAGCCGAAGGAAAGGTTCCGGGTTCACGTTTCATTCCCGCCGCGCTCGGTGAAGTAGAGATAGGTGCCGTATGCCAGGTGGGCCAGGCCGAAGACCAGCCCCATGATGCCATGGCCAAGGAGGGGCGGCTCGGCCCAATCGAAAAGGCCAAACGCCCCCAGCGCTCCGAACAGGCTGCTGGCCAGGACCAGGGCCCAGCCGAAGATCTTCATCCCCCGGGGCATGAAGAACCCGGCAGCGTGCAGGGAGCAGCCATAGAGCGCAATCCACACCAGCGGCAGCCAAAACAGGCACCGCGCCGCGCCGGGCGCGCCGCCCGGGACGCCCGGGCGGGCGGCCAGCAGCAAGCCCAGCACAAAGCCGAAAAACAGCGGGGGAAGCAGGGCCTGCGCGACCCGGCGCGTGGGCGGCGACCAGAACGGCTCGGCGTCTTTGAGCGCCTGCCGGCGCGCCAGCAGAAACGAGCCGGCCACCGCCGCCAGAGCCACCGCCATCCAATACCCGATGAAGGCCCGCGGCGCCTCAACCCGGGCCGCCAGGCCCACCGCCCGCCGCCAGCGTGCCCAACACCCCGGCGGCCGTCATCACCGGCGCCAAGGCGCGGCGATAAACGGCCGACCGCTCCATGAGCGTGCGGATGACCTGCAAATGCTCGGCGGCCCAATCCGATTCCATGACTATACTTTGTAACGCAAAGTGTTGCCCCTGGCAAGCGTTTTTTTAGCGCCGCGCGGGCGGGCCAGGGGCAGTGGCAAAATCGCCCAAATAGGCCCCGTTCCCTGACTGTAGGAGACGACGTAAGGAGTCTCTGATCAATGCCTTCCGAAGGGAGCAGGCCATCGCTGTGCCCCAAACTCAGTCAGAGACTCCTTACGTCGTCTCCTACAATGGTTTGCGGGGAACGTTGTCACTGGCCCCGCACGCGCAAGAACCCGCTCCTGCCGGCGACGGACAACGGCACGCTTTGCCCGTTGGTGGCGGCCAGCGGGCTCCACGAACCGGCGGACAGCGTATCGGCGCGCTCGACCACATAAGGAGGCGCGCCGCCGGTCCAGCTCAAGCTCAGATTGGGGCCAGTCCGCGTGAGGGCGAGCGTGATGGGTTGGCCCACGGTCAGGACCATCGCGTCATAAGCCACGGCGTGGACGGCATCATCGGCGCTGAGCATGAGCGTATAGGCCCCGGGCGCGCTGAAGCTGACCGTCGTGTTGGTTTGGGATGGGTTGCCGAAGGTGACGGCGCCGGGACCCGAATAGAGCTGCCACTGGACCGCCGGAGGGCTGCCGGCGCAGGCCACAAATCCCTGCAGGGTGGCCGCCGCGCCCAGGGCCACGGAGCGATCGGCCCCGGCGCTGGCGGTTGGGGCGCCGGGCGAGCGGGGGCCTTCATTGGGCCCGGTGGTTTGGATGACCTCGAAGTTGGTGAGACCGATGCTCGACAGGTGGTTGAACGCATTGGCCGCCCAGCGATCATCGGGCGTGATGGAAATTGAGAAAAAGCCGCCGTTGTCCGCCACTATCGCGCCGTATTTCTTCAATCCAAGCAGGATCGCCTTCTCCTCGTTGGCCCAGTCGGCGGGGATGACGAAGCTCGACTTGAGCCGGAGCCGCTGGCCCATGGCCGGGCGGTTCACGCTGGTGTCGGAGCTCGCATAATGTGTGGCGGGATAAATGCAGGCCTGGCGGGACCTGGCGACCACCAGGCGGCAGGCATGCTCGACCATGCCGCGCCGGCACTCGTCGTAACGCACCAGCGCGGGAAACATCGTCAGGCCCGCCGCGTCGCCCGAGGTCCAGCCCGCCGGCCGCAGGGCGTTGCTTTTCAGATCGAACTTGGCGCCGTTGGCGGCCTGCCAGTTGCCGCCTGCCAGGACCGTTTCCCAGGTTTCCCAGGCAAACCCGTTGCCCGGCTGCACGATAATCGCATGGCGGTCGCTGGTCGAGTTGTTGACGTTTTGCTGCCATTGCAGGAGCGTCAATCCGATCGTCTCCGAGGCTATCGGCCAGCCTTCGATTGGCAGATTGGAAGGGACCGGGTAGGGCCCGGGGTCGGATTCGTCGGGATAGGTCACCAGGGCAATGGGCGCCAGCGGCTGCGCATCGGGCACCAGCACGAAATTCATCTCGAAGAATCCACGCAAAGAGCGCCGGCTCGAGCCAAGGTCCGAGATGATCTGCGCGATCATGGCATCCGAATTGGTCAACAGTGGGCGGCGGGAAATGTCCTCATTCCAGGCATGGGTGACCGGAAAAATCTGCATCGCCGAGACAATCGCATCCGCTGCCGGCGTATTGAAAAGGACGGCGTTGGTCACCACGGGCGGGGGACCCAGGATGCGGCCCTCCTGGTTGATTCGTTCACCGGCTGAGACCCAAGGCAGCCAAACGAGGCTCGCCGCCGCCAAACACAGACAGATTCTCTTCATCGCAATCACGCTCCGGGGCAGCCTGGCAGCAAGAAGAAGGCCAGAAGAAGTCCGAAGGTCGAATGCGCTAAGCGCCCGTGCAAAAACTGGTGCATCAGGAGCCACCGTGAAAAACGTCCGCGCCAAGTTAGACTTGGGCGCATCTTGTCAGCATCACCACCTCCAGCCAGGAGCGGCGGCTCGGGCCAACCCGGAGGGTTGCCAGATGGTAGCCGGGGGTCACGGCATCGCCCATTCGCGTCAGGCTAAGGCGTCTGCGGCTCCGGACAGCAGTTCGTAGTAGTTTTTGCGATCGTTTCGCTTTTCGTAGAAGGCATGGCGGGCGAGGCAGAACTCCACCCATTGAACGACCGAGACGCCCAGCACCATGGCCGAGAACCAGCAAGCGCACTGTCCGAGAATGTGCCCCAGGCGAAGGAGGCTGACGTGTTGGCCGTGGGGACAATTGAGTTCCAGCAGGTCAGAAAGCTGGCAGACCAGCGCGCAGAACAACAACTTGGTCAGCACCGAGAGCTCAAGCAAGACCGGGGTGCGGCAGTTGAGGTGAGGCAATCCCAGGTGGCTTTTCCAGGTTTTAAAAATGATCTCAATTCGCCAGCGCAGCCGATAGATCGCGGCCAGGACCTTGGGGGGCCAAGTCGCCGCCGGCACGTTGGTCACGAAGATGTTCCAGCCCATCAAGAAGAGATGCTCGGCGCCAGGAGGGGAGCGGTGGCGTTTCTGGGCGGAGACTTTGGCCTTGTGCCGCCGCTGATTGGCCACTTCCTCTGGCACGGGCAGGGCGACCAAGCGCACGGCCGCTCGCTCCGGTCCCAGGAGCACGTCCATATCCAAGGAGCCAGAGTTCTTCAGGAGGGCCTTTAAATTCAGCGGTTGGCCCGTCTTGGGGTCGTAGGGATTGACGCCGTGGCGGTAGCGGCTGAGGAAGGAGATGCCCGCACTGACAAACTGGGCCAGGACTGCCGTGGTGAAGTAACCCAGATCCCGCAGGACCAGATCGCCGGGGCGGGCGACTTCCAGGATGTCCGGGGCGGCGGCCTGGTCATTGCGAGTATAGCCCGAAAGGGAGACGTGCCCGACCACGCCGTTTTTGATGTCGCAGATCCATTGGATTTTGAGGGTGGCGTAGTCTTGCCCATGTTGGTTGCCGGCCCCGGGGAAGAGTTCAGCCAAGTGCTTGGGCAGCGTTTGGGAGGTGCTGTCATGGACCCAGACGTGAGCAAAGCGTTCAAGGGCTTGGCAGGTCGGAACGCCACGAGCGATCTGGCTGAAGAGGGCCGTGACGACCCCAGCCAGAAAGCCTTTGAGGCCACCGGAGAGCCGTTCACTCAAAGACTGTTTAGTGTAGGTGGTGTCGGCGGCCAAGCCGATGACTGCGGCGGTATGCTCCAAGGCGAGGTCGGTTTCGGGAGCGAGGGCCAGGAGGCCCTTGGCAAATTTGAGCATGGGGATTTTACGTGGGCTGCGCTGCAGAAAGCCTGAGGCTCGGGCGATACCCTCGGCGTCGATGGCGTCGAGTTTGGGGAGGCAGGCCGGGAGCTGTTGGTGGAGGGAGGCGGGCAAACCGGAATTGTTTTGCGCGGAAGGGTTAGGAGATGACATGCGTGGTTTTATATAGTATTAATACTATATGCCAAAGCGACAAAAGGCGACAGAAAAAACGACGGGTTACCTCATCAAAGTGCAAAAGGTGGAGCGGCCAACCAATCGCTCCTACTATCTGAACTTGCCGGTGGTCCTGGCGGAGGCGCTGGAGATCAAAAAAGGGGAAGAAATGAAGTGGCTAATCGAAGACAAAAACGTGCTGCTCCTGTGTCGGACACAGAAAAGGCCGCCGCGTCAACTGCGCGCCAAACCTTAGCCTGACGCGAATGGGCATCGCCGCGACCCCCGGTTTGCGGCCAGAGGGGGCCTACACCCCGGAACGGGGTGCCAGAAGGCTGCACAAAGGGAGCAGGCTGCCTTCTGGCATCCCTATAGGATACCGACCCACACCGCCGCTGAACCGGGGGTCTCGCGACGCTTCGACCCCCGGCTACCATATGTCATCCCTCCGGGATGAATTCCTGGGCGGCGGGCACTCTCCCTGACCTCGTGGCTCGCATGGTGGTACTGACAAGACGCGCCCGTTGGACTTGTAATGGATAGTCCAATCTTGACAGCCTGCGCCTCCTTGGGCACCGTTATCATGCTCTTCATTGACTGTCCCGGCCTCGGCAGGAGTATGCCGAAGATCCCAACCGAAACGACGAGGATCAGGATGCCCAGCATCAGAATTATCATTTAGTGCCCGTATGTCTCTCACGCTGACCGCTTCCTCTGAACCAGCCGAGCAACCACGCTCCAAGTGCAAGCTGTAAGGCCGCACCGATGTAGAAGCCCAAAGACGAGCTGGTGATGCCACGAAGGAACACCGCAGGCAGCGCAAGCAAATACCATCCCGGCACAACCTTCAGAAAGGCCAACAAGCCGAGGACAACAAGAGCTGTGACTCTGCCCAGCCATCTGTTCCGGCAACGGGTGTTACAGACCACATAGACGAAGGCGATGGCTCCGATGCTTAGGAACGCCCCAAGAACTGGAGGCATCCTGATTAGATAGCTGGTAAACCCAGGTGCGGGGACTGGTGGCGGACTAATATCAAGACATGCTCTGCCGAAGGTGAGATAAACGCCGGTTGCAATCAAGAGCGATCCCGAGCCGGCCGGCAAGAGCCAGGCCAGCAGCCGACCGCGGGCTCCAGTGAGCAACGTCGGCAAGGGTGAACGGCGTGTCTGCGGTGAACGCTGCGCCGCACTCGGCGCACTGGGAGACTTCCTCATCGTTCTGCCGTCCGCAGTATCCACAAGCTTTCATATCGGCTGGCCGATGCTCAACTTTTGTTCTGCCACCTATGGCTGGTGCCACAGTGATTGCCAGTAGCGGCGGTCCGTGTCGTAGGCATCGATCGGATCCTGCAGCCGGTAGCTTGGCGGGAGGATGCCGTAACGCTTCATCTCCCGGACGTATTCCGGTTCGGGACGAAAGTGCGGCATGTTGAAGCGGGTAATGGACTCCAGGCGGGCTTTGGCTTCGCGGATGCCGGCCAGAAGCTTTTGGTAATCGGCGTCATCCGTGCTGGCAAAAACATCGCCACAAATCCCGTAGCCGCCGGCGGATTTGGCCATCGGCGCGAGCAGTTGCAGGGACTTTTCGGGACGGGACAGGTTGTAGAGGATATGCTCGGAGAATTGCATCCGGGGGTCGGCGTATTTCTTCATCCACTCGAGCGAACCGGGGCGGAGCGAACCGTCGCCATAGACTTTGACCCAGGGCGGATCCCAGAACCGCGGTTGGCCGCCGCCGTATTGCAACTGATGCAGGCGCAGGCCCAGGTTATCCGCCGGCGAGGCGGGGAGTTGCCGGTTGCCCTGGTGACAGGAGGCGCAACGGCGGTCCAGGGCTGCTTTGGCCGCTTTCAATCCAGGCCAGCTCAAGAAATCGGTTTTGGGTTTGGTGCCGTATTGCAGGGCGGCATAGGGGCCGAGCATGCCGCCACCCAGGGCGGCGTAGGTTCCGGGGAAGGTGGCGCCGGCATCAATCCAAAGCTTGACCATCCTCAGTTCCAGGGGGGCGAGTTTGACTCCGTAATGGGACTCCTGACACTTATCCAGGAGGGGGCTGGCGGCGCTGCCGATAGTGTAGGGCGCGTAATTGCCGCGCGCCAGGTCGCGGCCATCCGCCATCTGCAAGCGAGAGGAAAGCGTGAAATAGCTCAGCGTAAACATGGGACCTTGATCGCCGGTGAGCAAAGCGCGGCCCGCATACTTGTTGAACATCATGACAGGTCAGACAATGCCGGTCCCAGATGGGTTGGATATCCCGTGGATAATCAAAGACCTCGGGAGCGCCTGGGATGGGCGAGATTCCGCTGGGCGGCCGTTGCAGGGCCATCAGGGTCGGCTTATTGGAGGGGGATTGAGTCCGATTTTCGTGACAACCGCTGCAACTGGTGCATTCACCGGGCATGACCGTCAGAAAGCTGAGCATGCGTTTGACCGAGAGCTCGTGGTCATCCAGGGCCACCAACTGCAGGCTCCGGAGCGGGGGCACTTTCATGTTCACCGAACCATCCGGTTCCACCGGCACGGTCCCCAGCACCCGGTTCAGGGTGTAGGAACCGCCGTAACTGATCGGATCCATGGAACCGCCAAAATTCACGGGCTTGGGCAGGTTCTCCAAAATGAGCAGCTTCTTGATGGCGCCGGGTTTAATGCCATCCATGTTGCGGCCCTGATAAACATCCAGCACGATAAGTTGGCCGGTAGAATCGGCCAGGTTGATTCTCGAGGGGATGACCGGCTCCCGCGGCCGGGGCCGCAAGGGACGAGGTTCGTGCAGCCAATTGCCTCCGGCCGCCAGTTCTCCCGCCAACCGGTAAAGCTCGCGCGTCCGGCCCCGTTCGTCCATCAGCAGCAGGTTGCGTCGCTGCGCCACCAGGAATGAATTCTCCGACCAGGGATAGGGGTCGCGGAAGTCAGCGCCGGGATTGAGCAGGCGTTGGGCGGCGGGTTTGTCCGGGCCGAATTCGGCGCTGACAATGGCAATCCGGCCTTCATGTTCCATGCGGCCATGATTGGGAGAATTGACCATGACAATGGTGCTGGTGCCGGGAACCGGCTTGGCATCCAGATAGACATCGCCCGGATAGGAGTTGCCATAATAGACCATCTGGCCGGAGCCGTCCGGGTTCATGACCCAGAGATGGTGGAAATGCTCGCGCGAGCGGTCCACATATTCCCAGCGAGTGTAGAGGATGCGGCCATCGGGCAGCATCCAGGGGGTGTTGTCCTGCTCGATGTTCGAGGAAAGCGGGCGAATGTTTTTCCCGTCGCCATCGCACCGGTGCAGGTTGGCCACTTGAACGTACCAGCACGGCACAAACCGCTTGCAGCGGCTGGAACAAAACGCAATCCCGCCGTCCGGCAGGTAACACGGCTCGAGGTCGTCAAACGGGCCGTCGGTGAGCTGTGTCAAGCCGGTCCCGTTACGGTTGATTTCGTAGAGGTGGTAGTAGGGCGTGCCGCCTTTGCGGTACGAAAAGAGAATCGTGTTCCCATCGTAATGCACTTGCGGGTCGCGCACGCTGCCCTGGGGTGCGGCCAGCAAAACCGTCACTTTCCCAGTGTCCAGCTCCAGTTTGCAGAGGTGCCCACCGGCGCCGTAGGCCGCTTGGTTCTCATCCGAGACGACATGGCCAAAGTTCTCATACCAGTGGCCTTCCCGGGGCTGGCGGACTGCAAACACGACCTCTTCGGCGCCGCTGCGGGCGATGCCGGCCAGCACGAGCGCGAGGAAGCCCACCCGCAGCAGGCTGAGTCGATGCCCCGGCGCGGCCCATTTATTGGCCGCGCGTACCCTGGCCTGCTCGGTGCTCCTGCAGGGCTTCATTGGGGAAACCTCGCCCCTCTACTGCGTTGGCGGCGAGAGGTCGAGGCAGGCGCTTTCTTTGGTGCTGTGGAGGTAGAGGCTGCCATTGCTCAGAGCCGGGGTGCTCCAGCACTTGCCGGCGACGGCCTTGATGCGGGCAAGTTCTTTATAGGCATTGGGGGAGGGCTCGACCAGGACCAGTTGGCCATCGTCGGCCAGGGCCAGCAACTTGTCCCCGGCCAGCAGCACCTGTCCGGCGCCAAAGCCGGGCTGCTCCCATTTGATTTGCCCGGTCTTGAGGTCCACGCACTTCAAGGGGCCGCGCCCGAATTTTTTGAAGCTGATCATCCCGTAGAGACAGCCATCCTTGGAGACCGGGGTGCTCCAGAGGCTGGCCACGGCATTGTCTCCTTTGATGCGCCACAGTTCCTTGGCCTGGAAGCCTTCGGCGTTCCTGAGGACTTGGCAGACGGCCCCGCCGATTTCGTAGCCGGCGCTGCAGAAGACCAACTCGCCCTCGACCACCGGCGAGCAGCCGGTGCAGGTGCGATAAGGAAAGGCGAATCTCCAAAGCGGCTTGCCGGTGGCGGCCTCCACGGCCACCAAACCGCTTTGCATCAGGTAGATCACCTGCCGCACGCCATGGATGGTCGCCAGGACGGGTGTGGCGTGGGTGATGGCGTCGTCGCCGGTTTTCCAGGCGACCGCCCCCGAGGCCTGGTCGAAGGCGAGGAACGATTGCCCGGCGCCCCCGCCCGCCACATACAGCAGGCCGCCATCCAGCAACGGCGACATGGCGCTCTTCCAGCCGATGTTCTTGCCCCCGAATTCGGCAACGACGTCCTTTTTCCAGAGCGGCTTGCCGCTGCCCGCATCCAGGCAGTGCAACACCAGGTCCGACGAATAGACAAAAACCCGGCCCGCATTGGCGGCAGGGGTGGAACGCGGGCCGTCGCCGCCCTTATTATCGTCGGTTCCACTGTCACCGCCGCCCTGGTATTTGGCAACGCCCGTCGGCGTGGCCCAAAGTTCCTTGCCCGAGCCGGCGTCCAGCGCCACGCAGACCTCGGACATCACGCCGCCCTGGTCCCGAGACACGACGGTGAAGGCCCTGCCTTGGGAAACCGCAAAAGAACTGAAGCCCGCCGGCGCCGGCACGCGCCACAGGCACTTGGGGGCCTGGGCAGACCAGGCGGACAGGATCTTCTCTGCGGACACGCCCGCCGTTTGAGGGCCCCGATATTGCGGCCACTCGCCGGCCAGGCCGGCAGTGCATCCGGCCAGCAGAATGCCGCCGGCCAACAGTGACATCGAACTAATAGCATTGATTTTCATGCGACACCCCAAGCTTGCCCGCAAACCCGCGCCGAGACAATGCTTCTGTTTAGACCCCGGTTTGCACGCAATCCGACATCCGAGGGGCGAGTGTCGAGGGGCGGCACTTCGTTCCCTCGACACTCGACACTCGACCCCTCGAACCCGGGCGGCTGAAATTTTGCTTCCGCGCGTGAAGTGTCTGGTCTAAACTCGCGTCCAGTGCCGTAACTGTACTGTCTCATGCTTTCACAAAACCGGCTGACCATCCCGTCGAGAGCGGCAACAGCGGTTGTGCTCATGCTGGTGGCGATGAGCGGCTGCCAGCATTCACCGCCGTCCTCGTCGTCGCCGCCGTCGCCGCCGCCGCCCCCGCCGCTGCCCAAACCACCCAAGGTGGTTTTCAGCGAAAGCCACGATCGGGAGATGAAGGAGATCATGGAACTGGCGCGCCAGGGTCGATGGGAAGAGGCGCAGGCCAAGGCCAATTTGTTGTGCAAAAAGGACCCGACAAGCCCGATCGTGATGCGGGTGCATGTGTGGGTGGACCAGCAGGCCCAGTTGCGCCGGGCCCAGGCCCTGGAAGACAAGATCCGCGAAATTGACGCCAAGAACTCCGTTTTCAATCCCACCTTCAAGAGCCTGTTGACGGAGCAAAAGGACCGCGGCCTGCCGCCCCGCAAAGACGTGCGCGACGCGGTTGATCGGATCGAAAGCACGCCTTACATTCCCGATAGTTACGGCAAGATTCTCCACGAGCAGGGGCCCACGTTTGAGTTTGAGAGCGTCAAGGGCCGCATGTTCAAGGCCCTCGAGAAGGAAGTCACCGTTCAACTGGACAACGTCCCGCTGGAAACGCTCCTGGTGCTCCTGAGCAAGGAAGCCGGCGTCAACATCGTGGCCGACAAATCGCTTCCGGCCCTCAAACAGCTCCTGAGCGTGCACATGACCAACATGAAATTGGGCGAGTTTTTCCGCTACATCGAACGGAATTATGACCTCCAGTTCCAGACCGGCCCCGACCTGGTGTGGGTGGTGGACGCCAAGGACTCCAAGCATATCATGGAAGAGACCCGGTTCTATCGGCTCCGCAAAGGCTTTGTCCTCCCGGCCCAGTTCGGGCCCAGGCCCTCACTCATACCATAACGACGGACCCCAAGCAGACGAACGTCGTGGACACCACGAACCTCAAAAACTTCGTAAATGACCAGGCCCCGCAAATTCCCTCGCTGGAGAAGGCCATCAAGGATTTAGTCGTGGGCAGCACCAACGGGCTGAAGTATATGATCGATTTTGAGCGCAACCTGGTGATGGCGCGCGGGACCCCGGAGCAGCTCGAGATCCTCGAGAAGGTTATCCGCGAATTCGATCGGCCCATTCAACAGGTGTTGATCGAGGCCCGATTCGTCACCATCTCCAAACCCGCCTTCATGCAATTGGGCGTCCTGTGGGAGACGGGCCGCAATGCTAATCAAACGGGGCTGCCGCGGGACTTTACCGGCATAGTGGACAGCCAGAACTTCCCGCAGACGATAGTGACGGGCGGGGCCGCCAGCCCCGCGGTGGGTATCGGCATCCAGGAGACTTTCGCCAAGGTCCTGGGGGCCGAGGACCTGAGCGCCACCATCAGCGCCCTGGAGCAAAGCGGCGAGAGCCAGACCCTCAGCGCCCCGCGCCTCACGGTTCTGAACAACCGCCCCTCCCGCATCAGCAACGGCCTGGTCCAGGACCTACTACGAGGAATACCAAGTCCTGCCCATTGTTCAACAGGTACGACACCTCCTCCTCTTTTGTGCCCAGCGGCAAACCGACGCAGATCGTCGCCGGGGCCGAACTGAACGTGCTGGCAAGCATTAGCGGCGACGGCAAGAGCATTCTCCTGGCCCTCAACCCCCGCGTGAACACCGATGTCGAGCTGGTCACTTACGCCACGCTGAGCCAACTCAATGCCTCCGGCCAGGTCCAGAGCGCCTTCAACATCAGTCTCCCGCAATACCGGACCGAGGAAATCTCCACCCGCATGGTGGTCAAGTCGGGCGAAACCGTGGTGATGGGCGGCGTGCTCGAGCGCGAGCGCTCGACCTATGTGGAGTCGGTGCCCGTCCTGGGCAATCTGCCCCTGCTGGGCATCCTCTTCCGCCGCCGCACCGAGGTGGACACCCCTCGTTACCTTTTGATCTTCGTCACCGCCACCATCGTCAAAGACACCGGCGAGTTCCTCATCTATGATGAGGCCGGCACTTCCACAAACTCGCTCCCGCTCAATCGGTTCCCGACCAATCCACCCCCGGCCAATCCGCTGCCAACGAGTGAGCTGCCCGCAAGTCCGCCTCGGCCCGTGCTGGCGCTGAGCAATGCGCCCCCCGTGAGCCTACCGCGGGCCAATCCGGCGCCGACCAATGCGCCCCCCGCGATCCCGCCGCCGGCCAATCCCGCGCCAACTAATGCCCCCCCGGCCAGCCCGGCGCCTCCGGGCACGGCCGGCACCAATACCCTCGCGCCGCCAAAATAGAGGCGCGGAACTCGCTTGCCTTTGGAGTCTGTGCCCAACTTCCTCTCCAGATTAAAGCTTGGCCGGGTCAAACCCCCGATTCGGCGGGTGCTGGCGCTGGATGCCGGCAGCCGCTCCCTCAAGCTGCTGCTGGCGGAAAGTGACTTTGGCCGCTTGCGCATCCTCAAAGAGGAACTCATCGATTTGCAGGCCGAGGGTCTCGTCTCAGCGGATGAGACCAAGGCCCATCTGCAGGCGAGCCTGGCAGATTGGGGCTGGCCTCCCAT
This sequence comes from uncultured bacterium, assembly GCA_963713735.1. Classification (GTDB taxonomy): domain Bacteria; phylum Verrucomicrobiota; class Verrucomicrobiia; order Limisphaerales; family UBA8199; genus CAVQND01. The sequence continues at coordinate 5,761 of CAVQND010000058.1, read as the reverse complement.
GGCCCTGGTCCTGCCCCAGCACCTGTCTATCTCCCAAACCATCGAGCTGCCTCCGGTGCCGGAAAGCGAGGTCAAGAACCTGATCCATGATGAAATCGTCAAGCTGAGCGGCGTCAGCGAGACTCGCATCGTTTATGACTTTGTGCGGACCGAGACTGCCCGCCAACAACCGGCAGCAGTTCTGGGTGACGCTCTGCCAGGAAGGCGATGTTCGAGACCGGATCATTGCGGCTGGGAATCGAGCAGGAAGATCTCTGCGAGGTGACCACGACGGCCAGCGCCCTGGTCAATGCCTACCGCGCCGTAGCCCGTTTTCTTCGCGGGCCATCCTGGCGCATCTTGGCGCGCAGTCCACGGTCCTGGTCATCCTCCTGGCGGGCCGGGCCGCTTTCGTCACCAGCTTCCAGATGGGCGGCGATTTCCTGACCCGCTCGCTGGCCCGCGTCCTGGCCTGTTCCGAAGAGACGGCAGAGTCCATAAAACGCGAGCGCAACCTCCTCAAGGGGGAGGCGGCCTGCCCGGAATTCGCCATTGTCCTGGACGGCTGGGTGGCCGAACTGAAGCGCCAATTGAATGACTGGTTCGAACACAATCCCCCGCTGGCCGCCGAGGTCGCTTCTTTCGAGCTTGATCGCCAGCGGCGGCGGCTTTGACCAGCCCGGTCTGCTCGCATACCTGGAATCCGAGGCCGGGCTGAGGTTTCACCCCTGGCCCAAGCCCAGCCAGCCCGAGGCGGTCTGCCCTTCCAAGCGATTCGAGGTGGCCTTCGGCACGGCTCTCCAGGCGCTGGGCCACAGCGCCCAACCCGTTTCGCTGCTGCCGGAAGATTACCGTGCCAACTGGCAAAGGCGCCTGGCCCGCCAGCGCATCGAGTCGGCCAGCGTGGTCCTGGCCCTGGCCTGTTTCCTGCTCCTGTCCTTGGGCACCTGGCAAAAAATAACGGCCGCCCTCGATCGAAAAGCCCTCGACGCCAAGGTGCAGGCCAGCCAGGAAAGCGTCCGCAGCAACAACCTCCTGACCGCCCAGTTGCTGGCTAGAATACGAAGACCTTCGGCCGCTCCTGGCCCGGCAGCAGTTCACCCTGGATGCCTTGAACACGCTGGCCCTGCTTCCAGCAATCCCGCAGCAACCGCAGTTTCTGGTACGTCTTGCTTGCCGACCAGCAGACCTACTTCCGAGGCCCCGCCCTGGCCTCAACCAATAAACCGGCCGGCACCAACCTCCCCGCCAAACCGCTCTTCGCCGAGTTTGCCCCTGGGGCGGCCCCGGCTGCCGCTACCAATGCCCCCCTGGCCACGCGCGGGTTTATCGCCGAATTGTGCGTGCCCGAAGGCCCGGAGACTGCCCGGGGCATTCTCAGCGAATTGGTCAGCGACTTGAATCAACAGCCCCTCTTCGCCAGAGTGGACCTGCTCTCCGACGACCAACGCCGGAGCCTGGCGGATCCCAAAGTGATTGTCCCGGACCGGCATTTTGCGCTGGAGTTGGATTTTGCGGCGACCGACTTCGAGCAATCGCTGCCGCTCAAAAAACCGCCGGGTCCTCGAGGGCCATCCCCGCTCGCCAAGACAGGATCGCACCCATGAGGCTCTTCCGGGAATACCAACGCGGCGCGGCGGTCCCGCTGGCCGGGATCCTCCTGGCAGCCTATTACCTGCTGGTCTTCCTGCCGGTGGCCCACCGAGCCGATGACATCGAAGAGCCGCCTGAGGCAGCACTGGGGCCAGCTTACCGATCGCCCTGGACCAGACCAACGCGATGGCGCTCGATTTCCAGCGCATTACCAACCAGCTCTACGAAACACGCCAGGCGCTGGCCGCATTGCAGGACGCCGGGAAACAAGCGGCGGCGCATTTCAAACTCAGCCCCGCCCTGCGCGCGAAAATGAAACCCCCGTTTCAACTCGTTGAGTTTGAGAACGAGCGCGGCAAGAAAATGGACGAGTTGAGCAGCCTGGCCAAACAGCAGCAGGTCGCTCTCGAACCGGCGGTGCTGGCGGGCTTTCCCGAATATACCATCGATGTGCGGCAGCCGGCCCTGCTCTGGCCGGCCCTGTCCCTGGTGGATGGGCTCCTGGTCACTGCCGTCCAATGCAAGGTCACCGCCATCTATGCCCTGGAATCGCCCCTGGTCTTCACCAATGTTCCGTCACCGGATGCGGCGGGGCGCCTGGCTCAAATCCCCTTGCAACTCGAGGTGGTCGGGCCCGTGGCCAATGTGCTGCGCCTGGTCCAGGGCCTGCCCCTGTGCGGGGCCGAACTCCGCGCCGCCGGTTTCACCAACGCCCCGCCCGGCAAACTGCCGCTCCTGCTGGACCGGCTCATCATCAAGAAGCAGTCCCCGGACAAACCCGACGAAGTCCGCGTCGCCCTGCGCGTCGTCGGCTTCGTCTTCCAGGAGTGAGCATGAGACCCGCTATCGTCCACCCTTTGCGGAGCCGCTCGTTTGTCATCCTGACTCATGCCGGCCTGTGGTTGCTCTTTTACCTGGCCCTCCTGGGCCTGGGCGGCAAGACCTCGGGTTTCCGCGAAATCCAATCCCCGTCCGCCTCACCGCGAAGCCTGCTGCCCGCCGCCCGCCTCCGGCGGCTCTTTGCCGGCGATTCCTGGCCAAAAATCCGCCGCCGAAACCAACTCGCTCAACCCGTTCTTCACCCGGCATTTTAACCCGGCTCCAACCTCCGTCTCCGCCCCCCACGACCCGCGACATCGAGCTGACTTACCTCGGCTTCTACCAGGCCGCCGAGGGGCCCAAGCAAACCATGGTCAAGCTGGACGATGCCATTCTGGTAACCCAGGTGGGCTCGAATCTCACCGCCAACCTGTTTGCCGCCGACGCCTCGATCACCTCCCTGACCTTGACCAACCCGGCCGCGCAAACCAACCTGCTCCCGTTGAACGCCAAGACCAAAATGAAAGTGCCCATCCGATGAACGGGACCCCGGCGCCAGTGCAAAAAGAAGCCGGCGACCTCCTCCTGGCTCAAGGCAAGCTCACCGAGCAGCAACTCGAACAGGTGCGGCGGCGCCAACGGCGGCTCAACCTGCCCCAGCACCGCGCGATCGTGGACCTGAACTTCGCCTCCGAAGAAGACACCTGGCGGGCCCTGGCCGCCGTCAACCATCTCGAATTCGTCGACCCCGTCGCCCTGGACCTGAGCCGCGAGACCCTCGACCTGGTGCCCATCAAGTTCATCCTCCACTACCACCTGCTGCCCGGTGGGCGTCGAGCCCGATGGCCTGATCCTGGCCTTCAGCGAACCGCCGCGCCAGATCGAGCAAGCCCTGCGCCTGGTCCTGGGCAAACGCTTCCGGGCCGTCCTGGCCGCCCCCAGCTCGATCCATGCCGTCACCAAAAAACACTTCGGCCTCGGGGCCGAGACCGTTCAAAAACTCCGCGAGGAACGCGGCACCGGCGAACTCAACCAGGAAATCGTCTTCGACCTCCAGGGCAAGGAAACCGACTCCGCCCTCGAGGCCACCGTCTCCGCCTTCGTCGACCAGCTCCTCCAGGAAGCCCTGCGGCTCAAGGCGACCGACATCCATATCGAGCCTTACGCCAACTCGATCCGCCTGCGCTACCGCGTGGACGGCATGCTCGAAACCGTCCCGCTGCCCGCCGACATGCGCCTCCTCCATTCGGCGGTGGTCTCGCGGCTCAAAATCATGGCCGGCCTGAACATCGCCGAAAAACGCCTGCCCCATGACGGGCGCATCGCCATGAAAACCGGCGATGAAGAATACGACCTGCGCGTCTCCATTGTGCCCACCAAGTACGGCGAGGCCGTCTGCCTTCGCATCCTCGGCCGCCAGAGCCTCTTCCTGGACCTGAGCCAACTGGGCATGGAGCCTAACCAGGAAGCGGTCTTCGCCCAGTTGACTCGGCCTGCCCCAGGGCCTGGTCTTGCTCACCGGCCCTACCGGCAGCGGCAAGACCACGACTCTTTACACCGCCCTGGCCCAGGCCAACGACGAAAACCGCAAGATCATCACCTTCGAGGACCCCATCGAATACCAACTCGAAGGCACCGTGCAGATCCAGGTCCGCGACCAAATCGGCCTCACCTTCGCCACCGGCCTCCGCTCCGTTCTGCGCCACGACCCCGACGTCGTGCTCGTCGGCGAAATTCGGGACTTCGAAACCGCCGAAATCGCCGTGCGCGCCGCCCAGACCGGCCACCTGGTCTTCTCGACCCTCCACACCAATGACAGCATCGGCGCCCTCACCCGCCTGCTGGAAATGCACATCGAGCCTTACCTCATCGCCGCTTCGCTCGTCTGCAGCATCTCCCAGAGATTGGCCCGCCGCATCTGCCGCCACTGCGCCGAACCCGACACGGCCATCCCCGAAAGCACACGCGAAGAAATGGCCGCCGCCCTCTCCATTCCGCCGGCGGAGGTCAGGGCCTGGAAAGGCCGCGGCTGCGTCGAGTGCAACCAAAAGGGCTACCGCGGGCGCGTCGCCATCTACGACTTCTTCCTCCTCAACGAGGCCCTGTCCGACCTCATCCGGCCCGGCCTGCGCACCGACAAACTCCGCCAGGCCGCCCGCAAGCTCGGCTGGCGTTCGCTGCGCGAGATGGCCTGGCTCAAAGTCCAGCGCGGCCTCATCCCCATCGCCGAACAAGACCGGTGGACGCGCCTGATCGACCCGGCCCTTTTGAGCGAAAAACCTTAGGAAAAACGAGTATGGTGGAGCCTATCCCTAAAGCCCGGCGGAAGGAAGACTTGGTCGCGACCTTTGTCGCAACCTTTGTCGGATTGGCCATTTTTCGACAAAGGTTGCGACGAAGGTTGCGGCAAAGGTTCGGAACCGGGACTGCGTGGGACAGGCTCTATGGTAACCCTTTCCGTCGGCGGCAGTTGTTAAGAGTTGTTTAACAACTGAATCCGGCTGCAATTCCCTTTCGTTGAGCGGGTATTGTCTTTTAAGCCGGCGTCAGCTCCGTGTCCAACGGTTTCTCCTTGGTGAAGCGGCTTACGCCGAGGATGCTGAAACCGACGATGTTCCCTTGGGCGTCCACACGCTCCATGACGGCGTCGTGTTTCGTTGCCTTCATATATCCAGGGGCATCCGCGAAGCGCACCTCAAGATAATCTGCCTCTGCGTCGAACCAAACTTTTACTTTTTCGGCCATAAGTCCTCTCCGGCTTTCGGTTTGTCCGTCAGGTACGCCGTGACGCTTCGCTCCACGATTTTGATTTCGTCTCTGGTCAAGCCGCAGAGGCGGCGGACGCGGTCGTTGATTTCACGCTCCGGGGCCGACACGTCTGCCGTTGGGCTCGTCTGTCGGGCTTCAAGGATACTGCTCACGAGCCTCCCGATGCATGGCAGGACTCTGCCGAGCGTGTCGAGCCAACGAGTTCGATCGTAGGGCTGTGCCAGGCGGTGCTGGAGTTCGGCGGCGGTCATGGCGATTTGCGTCTCACCCGGTAGGCAAGGGGCGCTTCCGCGAGGCGGCTGGCGCCCGCCTTTGCCACGGGTTCGAGGACAACACGGACCTTTGCGCTCAAGACTTTGGCGACGCGGCGGAGCATACCTAGCCCGGATATTTCACGGGTTTCGCCAACCGGAAGGCGTAGCGCAGGCTTCCAGCCTGCTGTATCGCGGATTTCCAATCCGCAGATGCTGCCCAAGCAGGCACAGCCTGCCGACTGGAAGTCGGCGATACAGCAGGTTGGAAACCTGCGCTACGTAGCTTCGGCAGCCCAGTGCCGCTCTTAGGTTGTGAAATATCCAGGCTAGGGAATGACCCTCGTAGT
>CAVQND010000057.1:0-62272 GCA_963713735.1 uncultured bacterium | reverse complement strand
ACAATTCCCCGGGCTGGGCCCGTGTGAAGGGGTCCAGCCCGAGCGCATACTTGATCAGGTTCACCACGCCGTCACCGGCCGGCGCAGCCCCGTTGGCGCCGGCCCCGACGTTGGAGGGGTTCCCGAAATGGGCGGCGCGCCAGGCCTGCAGCGGGGTCAACGTCGCCACGTCCAGCAGGCCGAAGACGCCCACGCCGTTCGTGGTGCCGACATAAACCCGGGCGCTGGCGATGGTCGGCACGATGAATTTGTTGCCGTTCCCGAATTGGTTGCGGCCATCGCGCGCCTGGTTGCTGTTGTAAAGCTCGAGGGCGAGGTTGGTGGCCGCGTAGGCGTGCAACACGGCGGGGGCAGTGTTCTCTGCCGCCCATACAATGCCGTGGGCAGTGCCATTGGCCGACACACTGGGCGTCGCGCCGGGGTAGGCAAACGCGCCGGGCGTTTGTGATGAGCGGGCGCCCAAGCGGGCGGCTTGGAAGGGGAATGCCTGTATTGGCTGGCCCACCGCGCCGTAGTAGAGCGTGCCGTTGAAGTAAGCCGGCATGGACCACACGCCGCCAGGCAGGGCGTGGCCCAGTTCCTGGTACAGCGCGTTGTTATTGGCCGCGCTGAATTTACCCATGTTCTCGCGATCCACGAGGTAGATGTTTTGGTCCTTCCCGGCGCCCACGGCCAGGTGACGGGTATTGCCCCGGGCGTCCACCATGTCCGGCAGCACTATTGCGCCCCCGGAACCCAGGTCCAGGTCGTGGGCGTTTTCGTAAGCGTTGGTGTAGCCGGCGAAATAGTCCGCCACGGCGAGTTGGTTGCCCGTCGTGGAAACCTTGATGAAGGCGTTGCCGAAGTCACCCCGGCTGGGGAAGCCGTTGGCATCGAGCGTGGCGTCAAAGGTCCCGTTGGCGGCCAGGAAATAGATGTTGGCCTCGGCATCGGTCGCCAGCCCTGCCCCGCTCATCCAAATCGAGCCTTCGACGCCGTTTGGTGTCAGGTTCAGAACATGGGTTTGCGCCAAAACCTGCTCGTCATAGCCCATGAGCCAGCAGGTGTATGGGCTAATGTCGCAGTGCGACGACCAGCCGGTATAGACAATGCCGTTCAACAGCAGCAGGCCCGGGCGTTCCTTGTACTGGGCGGAATCGAAAATGACGCGGCCCCCGCTGCTGTTGGCGCCGGTGCCCGGGTAGCTCGCCGCCACCGTCACGGGGGGAACCCGGTCGGAGCCGCTCGCCAGGTCCAGCGCGTGCAGGCGCTGGAAATAGCGGCCCGAGGCGTCCTTGCTCATCGCCACGACAAAAATCGTGCCGTTGGAACCTAACGCGCGGTCAATGACCGGGGTTGCCGTGACGCCGATTTCCGGCGTGACCTGGCCGCAGCCCCGGTTGTCCGAAGGCGTCTCACCGCTGCCCAGCATCGAGACGCGCCAGAACAGGTTCGTGCTGTCGGCGTCGTAGGCATAGACCGAGTCATGTTCGGTCGCCACGAACAGCACATTCCGCACACCTTTGCCGGGTATCGCCACCCCGGCCGCGTAGAGCGGTTGCGCGTCCACCTTGCCGTCGGCCGGCAGGACCCACAGCTTGCCAAAGTGGTTCGTATTGACATTGCCGGGACTGAGTATCTCTTCCTGCAGGGCCTGCCCGGTGCGGGCGTTGTCGTTGTGGCACGTAAGCACGTCGGTGCTCTGTGCCAGGGCTGACGCACTCACAAGCCAGAGTATCAGCCGACATAGGAAATGCGCCCCGGCTGGGCCGGCGACGCCTCGGCTCTGCTCAGGATGACTGGCGCCAATCATAGCACAAAATCGGCCGTCCACGCCAGCTCGTCAACCAGCCAGGCAATCGCCCTGGCTCTTCAGCCCAACTCAACCGGCCCGGATGCACATCAACCTTCACCACCTTGGCATCCGCGGACAGAGACGCCCGGGGCTCCTGACGGGAAAAAGTTATGGCTGACCCCTTTCTCGCCGCCATTGGGGGATTGCTAACGGCATCAAGGCCCAATGGGGTGCCCTCGCCTTGCTGCATTACCACGGAAGGCCATCCGCCTTCACCGCAAGCCTCACGGCCTATTCTCGGGGAAGGACCACGGCGCTTTGCCTTGCAACTGCCTGATGACAGGAGTTTAATACGCTCCAGGTGGAATTACTGCTCCACGGCACTGAAATCAACTGGCAGATGGCAATAGAAAGGAAACATCGAATGGAAGAGCGAACCAACCCCCTTGCGTTTGCGGGGATCTGCGCTGCAGTGGCCACCCTTCTTGTCGGCAGCACTGCGCCTTTATACGGAGCCGATTGGGACCCCGAGGGCACGAACGGCTGGAAGGGCCCATTCATAACCGGTCCATTGCCTGCCTGGTCCTCTGTTTATGTTTGGAATGGCAGCAACAAATGGAACTGCGTGTCGAATACCGCTGACCCTGTCCGACCACCAGGATCAGGATTTCCTTATTGGCTCCCGCGGCCCCGTACGCCCGTTTATGTCCTGAACGCTAGCAACTGGGCGGAAACTCCTCCGATAGTCAGTCCCAGAACGATGACGCCCGAACAAGTGAGGCAATCGTGGCAGAAGATGATGAATGATGCTGTCAGAAAAGCTGCACCCGAGAAGTTCGCCTCCTATGAGCATGCCGTGGCGCAAGGGGTTGAAATTGAGACTGCCCGTGCTGCTTTGGCGGTGCTCGACAAGACCGCCGAGGGCCTTGGGGCCCACTATTCCTCAAATGAGCAAAAAGAGCAGGTTGTCGGGGGATATTACAATGCATGGTGGCTGTGCTTGCGCCTGTGGGAGAGGCTCACAGACCCGGCGGCAAAGCACCTTATTGTCGAAAGATGGGAAACTGCGCTCACCAAAGCCGAGCCCGGCCTGGTTTATCAGCTTCGTGCCCTCGATTGGGAGGGGATTAGGGCCTTCGTGACCGAGAGTCTCTGGGCATTGCTTCGGAATTCAAAGGACTCCAAGGTTCTTAATGCGGTTTCCTGCATCATCTATCATCACCTCGAACTCGTGGACGTGAAGTCGCTTGAGGAAGGGCTGGCCCCAAGCCTCCCACCCACAGCAAAAGGCTACTTGCTGTTTGCCATCGGCTACGCCAGATACGACCGAGGCGACCACCGCCTTCCCGACGGTTCACTTGACCCAGGACCTGCGCAGATGCCGCCGCACTGGGAAGACTGAGCAAGCGCCCTGGGGCTGCCCCATCGGCTCCACCACTCAGAAACCGCATGTGTTGAAGCTCGGTCTGCAGGCCAACGTCGAACTCATTTCCGTGGCGGTTGTTCAAGGTGAACACGCCGCATTCATCTGAAGATCCGCTATATCCGACAACATGTCTCGTGGCAATCTATACCTATACAATTGTCCGTATTGTATAAAAAGAGTAAGCAGTTAAACGGTTGGCACTTCTTCCTCGCTCACGTCCTGCACGAACTCCGCCGCCTGCTTCTTGAGTTTGTTGATGAGATCGTCGGCAAGGGGTGCGAGGGCTTGCGCCCACAGTGAAAGGAATCTGCTGCGCCAGGGGCGAGTTGGCAGGATAAGAATACCTGACGGACCCGTGCCGTCTGACGGCACAGACGTGATTCCGCCGCGAAAAAACGCAAGAGGCCAAGGCGGCAAACCCGCAACCGAGGCGATAACCGCGGAATACGCTGAACACGCGGAAAGAAAAACCGGCCGGCTTCGGGATTCTGCGTATTCCGCATATTCCGCGGTTCATTCATTCGGTGAGAAATCTTTGCAGCCTGCCAGGACATTCGGCTATTGCAGTGCAAAAAAGAGCCAATACAGCCAATAGAGCCAATGCAGCATTTGCCCTCCCCCTCCCACTTATGCGAAACTTCCGGCGTATGAAGGCGACACAACCGGCAGGAATTGAAGACTCAACGTCCGATGCTCAAGGGCGCGCAGACGCAGGTGTCGAGTGGCGGGTGTCGAGCAAACGAGGCGCCGCCGTCGCCCCTCGCCCCTCGACCCTCGACTTCAGCGCCTCCGTTTTAAGCAATTTTAAGCAATTATGACCTCTCGCCCCGCCCAGCACGCCGCCGCCTCACTGCCCCCCACAAAAAACATTCCTCGCCCCACGCTACCACGCTCCGCTCGGGTGATCGAGCCACCGATTGCACCGATTGCACAGAAAAGAATTCCCATCCGTGCAATCTGTGAAATCTGTGGCTCAAAAATCATCCTCGGAGTGCTTGGGTGCGGCTTTGCCGCGTTGCGCTCTTGGCGTCTCTGCGTTTTACTTGCCCATCCGAACCCGCCTGCCCGTCCCCATCCAGTCCCCAGCGTCCCTTCCCCCAGGCTCCTTGCACTGCGGACCGTGGACCGTGGACTGTGGACTGTGGCCCCCCCGTCCTCGCCCCGGGATTTTGTTTGTGGCAGCGCCGCGCCGAGTTGTGTTACACTGCTGGGAAGCGGAAGACGAACCGAGCCGAACTGAACTGAACTGAGTTGAACCGATGAACGAACGCACTGCCAGACTTCGCAGCCAGAGCCTCGAAACGGCGCCGTCCATCTCAGGGGAACGCGCGCGGCTCATTACCGAATTCTACAAGGCCAACGAGGGCCGCCACTCGACTCCCGTGCTCCGAGCGCTGGCCTTTCTGCACCTCTGCCGCCACAAGACCATTTACCTGGGCGAAGAGGAACTCATCGTCGGCGAGCGGGGACCGCGCCCAAAAGCGGCCCCGACGTTCCCCGAGTTGACCTGCCACAGTCTCGAGGACCTCCGCATCCTCGACTCCCGCCCCAAGACCTGGTACAGGGTGGAGGCCCAGACCTTCAAGCTCTACGAAGAAACGGTCATCCCTTACTGGCGCGGCCGCTCGATGCGCGACCGAATGTTCGCCCAACTGCCCCCGGAATGGAAGGAGGCCTACGATGCCGGGGTCTTCACCGAGTTCATGGAGCAGCGCGCCCCGGGCCATACGGTGCTGGACGACAAGATCTATTCCAAGGGCCTGGTGGACTTCAAAAAGGAGATAGCCGAGGCGATGGCCAAACTCGATTTCCTCGACGACCCGGAGGCCTACGAGAAACGCGAGACGCTCAAGTCTTTCGATGTTTCATGCGACGCCCTCATCCTCTTTGCCGAACGCCACGCCGCCCTGGCCTCCGAATTGGCCGGGCGGGAGGAGCGCCCCCAACGCCGGGCGGAGTTGCTCAAGATCGCCGAGGTCTGCCGTCACGTCCCGGCCCAAGCCCCGCGCGATTTCCACGAGGCCCTCCAATACTACTGGTTCTGCCACCTGGCCGTCATCACCGAGTTGAACGGATGGGATTCCTTCAACCCCGGGCACCTCGATCAGCACTTGCTGCCTTTCTACGAACAGGGCCTGGCTGCCGGCACCCTCACCCGCGAATCGGCCCGCGAATTGCTCGAATGCTTTTTCGTCAAGTTCAACAACCATCCGGCCCCGCCCAAGGTCGGTGTGACCGCCGCCGAAAGCGGCACCTACACCGACTTCGCCAACCTCAACCTGGGCGGGATGCTCCGCGACGGCACTGAGGGGCTCGAACGAGGTCTCGCATCTCCTCCTGGACATCGTGGAGGAGATGCACCTCCTGCAGCCCAGCAGCAACATCCAACTCTCCCGCAAAAGCCCCGAGGCCTTCCTGAAGCACGCCTTGCGCGTCGTGGGCCGCGGCTATGGCTTCCCCTCCCTCTTCAATGCCGACACCGTGGTGGCCGAACAACTGCGCCAGGGCAAGTCCCTCGAGGACGCCCGCGCCGGCGGCTGCAGCGGCTGCGTCGAGGTCGGCGCCTTCGGCAAAGAGGCCTACATCCTGACCGGCTACTTCAACCTCGTCAAAATCCTCGAACTGGCCTTGCATGACGGAACCGACCCGCGCACCGGCCGCCAACTGGGCCTCCAAACCGGGCCACCCGATTCGTTCCGGGATTTTGAGGGCCTGTTCAAGGCCTTCCGCCGCCAACTCCGCCACTTCATCCAAATCAAAATCCGCGGCAGCCGCCTCATCGAGCGCATGTATGCCCGCCACATGCCCGCCCCATTCCTGAGCGTGCTCATCGAGGATTGCATCGCCAAGGGGCGCGACTATAACGCCGGCGGCGCCCGCTACAACAACACCTTCATCCAAATGGTTGGCCTGGGCAGCATCACCGATTCCCTGAGCGCCATCCAAAAAGTGTGCTTTGATAACTCACCGCCGCTGCCGCTGGCCGAACCAACCGGAACGCCGGCTTCAGCCGGCAGAAGCTTTCATAACTCACCGCAGCTTGGGTTGGCCGAACTGGTCTCGATCCTGGACGGGAACTTCGCGGGCCATGAAGTGCTCCGCCAACGCCTGGTCAACCGCAGCCCGAAGTACGGCAATGACGACGATTACGCCGACGGCCTCATGCGGAGAGTCTTCGGGGCCTGTTTCGAGGAAGTGGACGGACGGCCCGACGCCCGCGGCGGGCGCTACCGCGTGGAAATGCTCCCCACGACCTGTCACATCTATTTCGGCAGCGTCGTCGGCGCCATGCCCGACGGTCGCAAGGCCGGCCTGCCTGTCTCCGAGGGCATCAGCCCGGTACAGGGCGCCGACCGCCACGGCCCCACCGCCGTCATCCGCAGCGCCGCCAAAATGGATCACGTCAAGACCGGCGGCACCTTGCTGAACATGAAATTGGCCCCTGGCCTGGTGGCCGGCGAAGAGGGCCTGGACAAATGGGCCCACCTGGTTCGCAGCTACTTCAGAATGGACGGACACCATGTCCAGTTCAATATCGTCACCGCAGACACCCTCCTCGAGGCCCAGGCCAACCCCGAGGCGCACCGCGATCTTATCGTGCGCGTCGCCGGCTACAGCGACTACTTCTGCGACCTCCCCACCGACCTCCAAAACGAAATCATCGCTCGCACCGAACACCAAACCTATTAGAAGTCTGAAATCCGAGGTCCGAGGTCCGAAGTCGGACTTTCGGACTTCGGACCTCAGACCTCAAACTCAGGCCCCAAACCCAACAAGTCTCTATTCCATGCGTTACCGAAACCTCGATCCACAGATGTTCATCACACATCGCGGGAACCTCAAAAAGCTGATGCTGCCCAACTCGTTGGCCGTCGTGAACGCCAACGACATTCTCCCGGCCAACGCGGACGGCGCCCTCCCGCTGCGGCCCAACTCCGACCTGTTTTACCTGACGGGCATCGAGCAGGAAGAAACCATCCTGCTCCTCTATCCAGAGGCGCACGAGGAGAACATGCGGGAGATACTGTTCCTGCGCGAGACCAACGATCTCATCGCCACCTGGGAAGGCCACAAGCTTGGCAAGGAGGAAGCCCGCGACATTTCCGGCATCAAGCGGGTCGAGTGGCTGAGTGAGTTTCGCCCGCTTTTCCATCGGCTGATGTGCGAGTGCGAGCACGTCTATCTCAACAGCAACGAACACAAGCGCGCCGTCATCAAGGTTCAAACCCGCGACGCCCGGTTCATCCAGGACACCCAAGCGCGCTATCCCTTGCACGATTACCAGCGCCTGGCCCGGCTCCTGCACCGGTTGCGCGTCGTCAAGTCCGAGGCTGAGGTCCAATTGATCCGCCGGGCCTGCGCCATCACCAAGGAGGGCTTTCTCCGAGTGGCCCGCTTTGTCAAACCGGGCGTAACCGAGACCGAAGTCGAAGCCGAATTTGCCCACGAATTCATCCGGCGCGGCGGCGCTTTCGCCTATCCCCCCATCATCGCCAGCGGCAAGAACGCCTGCGTGCTCCACTACCTGGCCAATGACCAACCGTGCCGAAAAGGCCAACTGCTCCTCCTGGACGTGGCCGCCAGCTATGCCAACTACAACTCCGATCTGACCCGTACCATCCCCGTCACCGGCCGCTTCACCCGCCGTCAACGCCAGGTCTATGAGGCCGTGCTCCGCGTCTTCCGCGCCGTCTGCAAGGCCGCCACTCCCGGCAAGCTGCCCAAACAATGGCAAAAAGAGGCCGAGGCCTTCATGCAGGAGGAACTGCTTGGTCTGGGCCTGCTCAAACCGTCCGAGGTCCGCAAGCAAGACCCCGAAAAACCCGCCCTCAAGAAATACTTCATGCACGGCGTAGGCCACCCTCTCGGGTTGGACGTTCACGACTTGGGCCTGACCACCGAACCGATCCAGCCTGGCTGGGTCCTCACCGTCGAACCCGCCATCTACCTCCCCGCCGAGGCCTTTGCCGTCCGCCTCGAAAACGACATCCTCGTCCAGGACGGCGACAACCTCGACCTCATGGCTGACATCCCGATTGAAGCCGATGAGATCGAGGAATTGATGCGGGGAAAACGCCAGGGCCGCTGACATCCCGACAAGTCGGGATTGGAGTGCGCCGGCAGAGCGAAGCGGCGACGGCGCTTTCGGCCGCCCGGGACGCCCAAGTACGCCAGACGCTGCCCCAGCCAAAGCGGTGTCGCGCTCCGCTTGCCACCGCACTCCAAAGTGGCCTGCCCGAGACGGCTCGACAGACTTTGTCACTGGCCCTAAGGAAAACAGTGCTTTCATCCTCGCTCCCGCTGCGAGGTCGGACATTGAGGAAATCTTCCTTATTTTGCCCTTTGCTTTTTCGGGCGTTGCGCCATCTTGGCGCTGATGGAACCGTTGACCACCGAAGAACTCCGCCGCGCCGTGCAACTGGCCCTGGCCGAGGACACCGGCAGCGGAGACGCCACCAGTCTGGCGACCGTGCCGGCAGACGCAACGGCCCGGGCGGTGATGCGGGCGCGCGAACCGCTGGTGGTCGCCGGGTTGGCCCTGGCGGAGGCGGCCTTTGGCGAACTGGCTCCGCAAGCGGGCATTACCCGCGCCGTCCAGGACGGAGAGCCTGTGAGAGCCGGCCAGACGCTCCTGGAGGTCGCCGGGCCGGCGCGCGCCCTGCTGGGAGCCGAGCGCGTGGCGCTCAACTTCGTCCAGCGGCTCTCCGGCATCGCCACCCTCACCGCCCGCTTCGTCAAGGCAGTCCAGGGCACGGGCGCGCAAATCCTCGACACCCGCAAGACCACGCCGGGCTGGCGGCGTCTGGAAAAATATGCCGTGACTTGCGGCGGCGGGCGCAATCATCGCCTGGGGCTCTTTGACAGGGTTCTCATCAAAGACAACCACTTGGCCGCCCTGCGGCACGAACGGCCCAACGCGATTGCCGCCGCCGTGCAGCGCGCGCGGGCCGCTTATCCGCAGCTCAAGGTGGAAGTCGAGGCCGACACCCTCGAACAGGTGGACCAGGCGCTGGCCGCAGGCGCCGACTCCATCCTGCTCGATAACATGGACCTCGGCCAATTGCGCCAGGCCGTCCGGAACTGCGCCGGGCGAGTCCCGACCGAGGCCAGCGGCGGCGTGAACCTCGACACTGTTCGGCGCCATCGCCCAAACCGGCGTGAACTTCATCTCGGTCGGCGCCCTGACCCACTCGGCGCGGGCGGTGGACATCGGCCTGGATTTCGAGGTTTGATTATGACGATCGATGTCCAAATCCTCAACGCCTTGCGCAGCGCCGCCGGGGGCTCGGTGTCCGGGACCGAGCTGTCCCAGAACCTCGGCGTAAGCCGCGCCGCCGTTTGGGCCCGCATCGAGGAACTGCGCTCGCTGGGCTACGACATCGAGGCCAGCCCTCACCACGGATACCGGCTGCTGAGCGCCCCGGATGTCCTGCACGCTGACGACCTCCTTTCGCGGCTCGGCCCAACCCGGGTCATCGGGCGCGACATCCGCGTCTTCCAGTCCACGACCTCGACCAACGACGTGGTCGAAAAGCTCGCTCGCGACGGCGTGAAGGAGGGGGCGGTGGTCTTTGCCGAGTCCCAAACCCGCGGCCGCGGACGCCTCGGACGCAAGTGGCTGTCCCCCGCCCGGAAGGGCCTCTGGTTTTCGGTCCTGCTCAGGCCCAATCTGCCCCCGCTCGAGACCACCCGCCTGACCGTGGCCTCCGCCATCGCCCTGCGCCGCGCCCTGGTCTCGAACACCGGCCTGGAACCCGAAATCAAATGGCCCAACGACCTCCTGATTCACGGCCGCAAAACGGCCGGCATTCTAACCGAGCTCAGCGCTGAGCTGGACCACATCAACTACCTCATCCTGGGCATCGGCGTGGATGTCAATCTGAGCCCCGCCGACTTCCCGGCCGAGTTGCGCCACCAGGCCACGTCTCTCAAGGCCGAGTTGGGCAAACCGGTCTTCCGCCCGCAGCTCGCCGTGGCCATTCTCCGGGAACTGGACCACGATTACGCCCGCATCAACGCCGGGCGGTTTGCGGACATCGCCGACGAATGGGAAAAACACTGCAGCACCATTGGCCGAAACGTCGCCATTCGCGTGGGCGACCGCCGCATCCGCGGCCGCGCCGAGGCCCTGGGCGAGGAAGGCGCCCTCCTCCTCCGCACCGAGCACGGCCACCTCGAACGCATCGTCGGCGGGGATGTCACCATCGAAAAATGAACCTGCCATGCTCCTGCTCCTTGACATCGGCAACACCCACACTCACCTCGGATTGGCCAATTCGGCGCGCGTCCTCAGACACGCCAACATCCCGACGGCCGCCTGGCGCGACGGCACCGCGGAGATCCGTGTTGCCGCCTTCGTCGGCTGGGCCAGCCTGGACGCCGCCGCCTTTTGCAGCGTGGTGCCCGGCGTTTCCCCGCTCGCGCGCCGCGCGGCAAAACAGCTTTGGCATCTGCCTTGCCTGGAGCTCACCGCCAAAACCGTGCGCGGCGTCGGCCTCGATTACCCCAAACCTCAGACCATCGGTCCCGACCGCCTCGCCAACGCGGTCGCCGCAAAACAGGCCTTCGGTGCGCCTGTGGTCGTTGTTGATTTTGGAACTGCCGTCACCTTCGATGTCGTGGATCGGGCCGGCAATTACGTGGGGGGCATTATCGCCCCGGGCCTGGCGGCCATGACCGATTACCTCCACGAGAAAACCGCGCTTCTGCCCCGCATCCGAATCCGCGACATTACCGGGGCCATCGGCAAGAGCACCCAACAGGCAATGCTCGTCGGCGCCGTTCACGGCTATCGCGGCTTGGTCCGCGAATTGATCCTCGAGCTGAAACGCGAGCTCAACCTCCGCCGCCTCCCGGTCATCGCCACCGGCGGTTACGCCGAACTCATCGCCCGCAAACTGCCCGAAATCACCGCCGTGCGGCCCCTCCTGACCCTCGAGGGCCTGCGCCTGGTCTGGCGCGCCCATCAGGGCGGCCCAACGGGTTGAAGAACGATCTCGCCCAGGTCGGCGTAGTCGCCAAGCGTTTGGAGTGCGTGGAGCTTGCTCCCGCTGTTGTACGCCCCAGCCAAACCGAAAGCGCCAGCAAGCTGGACGCACTCCACACGCTTCGCGAGTCAGCACGCCGGCAGCCGACCCCACGACTCCAGCAGGCTGCGCCCGCCGACAACAAAATCGGAATTAATTTTTGCACAAGCCCTTAGTCCAGCCGCCACCTTGCAAAGCTCCATCAGGAGCACCATGTTTATAGTCGAGGGGCATCGGGGGGGAGGCCAGAGCGGGTAAGGGGGTGGCGCGTGGCCACCCCCTCCCCATTGTCGCAATGAAGTTGATTCCTCATATTTGCCGGCGTGCATGTTTCATGCTCCGGGCGACCCCTGCACTGGCTCCACATCAAAGCGCCACCAGTGTTTCACCTCACGGTGAACAGTCCTTGCCCCTTGCGGGGAGTCCGGGCGGTGTGCGTTGGCATGGCCCAACAGGATGCTTTCCAGCGTGAACAACCCGAGTCGGACAAAACTTTTAATGCGCAGCTTGCGGTTGTCGTGACGGGACTTGCGCTTGTATTTCATAGAGCGTAGCCGCATCCTGACCCACGAATCGAGTTGGTTGAACCGTTCTCGGTTCGTGCTCCACGAGGTGCCAAAGTAGTGTCCGGTGCCCCGGATGAGCGGGTTGAGTTTCTCGACGACACGGCGGTCGAAGTTGTGCTTTCGGCGGGTGGACGCCCGCACCTGGTCTTTGAATTTCTTGACTGACTTTGGGCGCATCCGCCGGGAGCAACGCGAGAGCACAAATCCCAGAAAGGCATAGCCTTTGCGGTAAGTTGTGATGCGCGTTTTCTCGGGGCTGAGGCTCAGCCCCAATTCCCCCAGGACGGTTTGCACCTTGGTCAGCGCCTCTTGGGCCTGAGTTTGGGTGAGGCAGAGCACCACAAAGTTGTCGGCATAGCGCACGAAGCGGAAGCCGGCATCATGGAGTTGCCAGTCCAAGTGATTGAGAACGATATTGGCCAGCAACGGCGAGATGACACCGCCTTGCGGAGTGCCAAGGGTCGTTGGCTTGAACCGCCCGTTTTCCATCACCCCGGAGCGAAGAAACTTCTCGACCAGGCGCAGGATGTTGCCGTCAGCCACTTCTGCGGCCACAGCCTGCATAATGACGCGCAACGGCAGATTATCGAAAAACCCCTTGATGTCGGCGTCGAGGACAACCTCGTGGCCTTGGTCGTGGAGCGATAATGCCGCCGCCAGCGCCTGATGGCAGTTACGTCCTGGGCGAAAGCCGTAGGACGCCTCGTGAAACAGCGGTTCAAAGATGGGCTCCAGAAGGCGACGAACCACCTCCTGAGCGACTCGGTCTCGAACCGCGGGAATACCGAGCGGACGAAACTCCGTTTCATTTTTGGGGATGAAAACACGCCGCAGCGGGTAAGGCTCGAAGGAGCCATCCTTGAGTTGTCGCATAAGCGCGTGGAGGTTTTGGGCAAGGTTGGCCTCAAACATTTTGATGCTCACCTTGTCCACGCCCGCAACGCCCCGGTTGGCCTTGACCGCTTTGAAGGCGGCGGCCAGCAGAGGCAGGGTGATTCTGCCGGTTAGCGAATGAGCCTTGCGTTTGGGCGCTGGGCGCATTGTGACTGTTGGTTCTACAACCATGCTGTTGTCTCCCACACTGACGAACTGCATCCCGCCCTGGCGCCGGCCAGTTGGGGGCTGTTTCTTAGCTGACGCCGAGTTGCTGCGCAAGAGGCCACAGCGAGCCAGAATGAGGCTGGAGTTGGCGGGCTAACTGGCCCCGTGTGCCGGAACCCTTCGGGATGCTGACTGAGGTTTTGCCTTTCAGTTGGCCCTGCGGCCGACCTACTTTGGCTCTGCTGACATCCCCAAAGCAGCGGCGGCGGAGACCGCCTTCGCTGCACCCGCGCATGGGGTCGGCTTTTTGGACGAACCTTATGGCCGACCGTTGCCTGGTTGGGAGAACCAGGACGCGGTGGGACTTCGCCGGTGAAGTGCGAGGACCATTGTTTCCGAGTGACCACGCCTATGACCCGGTTAGCCGCGCCGGATAACCGCACGCACCGACACGGGAGCCGTTGTGGGGCCAACGGCTCAGGCTTCGCAAACGGAGCGGATGCTCGCCCAACGGCCAAGCCTATGCAAGACCCCTCGGAATGACGTGGCCCGGCCTCTTCGCTACCGCCCATTACTGTGCGGCACTGGCTTCGTTCCCCTCGGTTGGAGACCGAGGGTTTTGACCACGTTTTCGAGACGGGCGCGGACCCGCCTCGGTAGGATTTAGTTGTTGTTACCATCAACTGCACCGTTTAACTGACTTGGTTCTAGCACTCTACGGCTCACGCAGCGGGTAAGGGGGTGGCGCGTGGCCACCCCCTCCCCATTGTCGCAATGAAGTTGATTCCTCATATTTGCCGGCGTGCATGTTTCATGCTCCGGGCGACCCCTGCACTGGCTCCACATCAAAGCGCCACCAGTGTTTCACCTCACGGTGAACAGTCCTTGCCCCTTGCGGGGAGTCCGGGCGGTGTGCGTTGGCATGGCCCAACAGGATGCTTTCCAGCGTGAACAACCCGAGTCGGACAAAACTTTTAATGCGCAGCTTGCGGTTGTCGTGACGGGACTTGCGCTTGTATTTCATAGAGCGTAGCCGCATCCTGACCCACGAATCGAGTTGGTTGAACCGTTCTCGGTTCGTGCTCCACGAAGTGCCAAAGTAGTGTCCGGTGCCCCGGATGAGCGGGTTGAGTTTCTCGACGACACGGCGGTCGAAGTTGTGCTTTCGGCGGGTGGACGCCCGCACCTGGTCTTTGAATTTCTTGACTGACTTTGGGCGCATCCGCCGGGAGCAACGCGAGAGCACAAATCCCAGAAAGGCATAGCCTTTGCGGTAAGTTGTGATGCGCGTTTTCTCGGGGCTGAGGCTCAGCCCCAATTCCCCCAGGACGGTTTGCACCTTGGTCAGCGCCTCTTGGGCCTGAGTTTGGGTGAGGCAGAGCACCACAAAGTCGTCGGCCTAGCGCACGAAGCGGAAGCCGGCATCATGGAGTTGCCAGTCCAAGTGATTGAGAACGATATTGGCCAGCAACGGCGAGATGACACCGCCTTGCGGAGTGCCAAGGGTCGTTGGCTTGAACCGCCCGTTTTCCATCACCCCGGAGCGAAGTAACTTCTCGACCAGGCGCAGGATGTTGCCGTCAGCCACTTCTGCGGCCACAGCCTGCATAATGACGCGCAACGGCAGATTATCGAAAAACCCCTTGATGTCGGCGTCGAGGACAACCTCGTGGCCTTGGTCGTGGAGCGATAATGCCGCCGCCAGCGCCTGATGGCAGTTACGTCCTGGGCGAAAGCCGTAGGACGCCTCGTGAAACAGCGGTTCAAAGATGGGCTCCAGAAGGCGACGAACCACCTCCTGAGCGACTCGGTCTCGAACCGCGGGAATACCGAGCGGACGAAACTCCGTTTCATTTTTGGGGATGAAAACACGCCGCAGCGGGTAAGGCTCGAAGGAGCCATCCTTGAGTTGTCGCATAAGCGCGTGGAGGTTTTGGGCAAGGTTGGCCTCAAACATTTTGATGCTCACCTTGTCCACGCCCGCAACGCCCCGGTTGGCCTTGACCGCTTTGAAGGCGGCGGCCAGCAGAGGCAGGGTGATTCTGCCGGTTAGCGAATGAGCCTTGCGTTTGGGCGCTGGGCGCATTGTGACTGTTGGTTCTACAACCATGCTGTTGTCTCCCACACTGACGAACTGCATCCCGCCCTGGCGCCGGCCAGTTGGGGGCTGTTTCTTAGCTGACGCCGAGTTGCTGCGCAAGAGGCCACAGCGAGCCAGAATGAGGCTGGAGTTGGCGGGCTAACTGGCCCCGTGTGCCGGAACCCTTCGGGATGCTGACTGAGGTTTTGCCTTTCAGTTGGCCCTGCGGCCGACCTACTTTGGCTCTGCTGACATCCCCAAAGCAGCGGCGGCGGAGACCGCCTTCGCTGCACCCGCGCATGGGGTCGGCTTTTTGGACGAACCTTATGGCCGACCGTTGCCTGGTTGGGAGAACCAGGACGCGGTGGGACTTCGCCGGTGAAGTGCGAGGACCATTGTTTCCGAGTGACCACGCCTATGACCCGGTTAGCCGCGCCGGATAACCGCACGCACCGACACGGGAGCCGTTGTGGGGCCAACGGCTCAGGCTTCGCAAACGGAGCGGATGCTCGCCCAACGGCCAAGCCTATGCAAGACCCCTCGGAATGACGTGGCCCGGCCTCTTCGCTACCGCCCATTACTGTGCGGCACTGGCTTCGTTCCCCTCGGTTGGAGACCGAGGGTTTTGACCACGTTTTCGAGACGGGCGCGGACCCGCCTCGGTAGGATTTAGTTGTTGTTACCATCAACTGCACCGTTTAACTGACTTGGTTCTAGCACTCTACGGCTCACGCGCTCCGTCAGGAGCGGCATGTCGGGATCGCACAATCCAGGGGGCTGACATGCCGCTCCTGACGGAGCCTGAGGGAGGCGTTGCGGGGCCGCATTTCTATAAACATGCCGCTCCTAACGGAGCTGTCATTAACGTCCCAAGGTATGAGAGTTCCGGCCCAGCCCGCGCGCACCTGCCGCTCCATCAGCGGCAGGCAAGCTATGGATCTTCCTGCCCTTGGGCTGTGCTGCTAGGCCGCCTTTGGCAGCGGGTGAACTTGCTTTTCGATTTGGCTGCGCTTGTTGTCCAGCATCATCAGGGCGTAGCGGGTTTGAAGGTTGAGCCAGAATTGGGCGTCCACCCCGAAGTAAAGGCCCAGTCGCATCGCCGACTCGGGGGAGATGGAGCGTTGCCCGGCAACGATGGCCGCAAGGGTGGATTGGGGAATGCCGGAATCTTTGGCCACGCGGTAAACGCTCAAATTCATAGGCTTGATGAACTCGCCGAGTAACAATTTTCCGGGATGCGCCGGTTTGAGCTTCTTCATAATTTCAATGATAATCTACGATCTCAACTTCGTGGGCGTTTCCGTTCATCCATTTGAAACAGATTCGCCACTGCCGGTTGATGCGGATGCTGTGCTGCCCTTCTCGCCCTCCCTTTAGGGCTTCCAACCTGTTTCCAGGCGGAACTCGCAGGTTTTCGAGGCGAACCGCAGCGTCCAGGAGCTGCAATTTGTGGAGCGCTCGTTGCTGGATGTTGCCCGGCAGTTTACTGGAGAACTGGCGCTGCCAGATTCTCTCGGTCTCAGGGCATTTAAAATCAGTGATCAACGCCGCTATTCTACGTCGGCGGGTATATCCGTCAAGTGGAAGTAGCGGGCCGGAGCCGCGCCCGTGCGCGCGGCCCATTTTCGTGGCCGCCTGCCGCGCGCCGGTGGAGCAACTGGGAGGCGGGTGCCAGATGATCCCGACGGCGTGCTCAGCGCAGCGACTGCCCGAAATCACCGCCGTGCGGCCCCTCCTGACCCTCGAGGGCCTGCGCCTGGTCTGGCAAGCGCATCAGTTCCGGAGCAGCGTGTCCACCGCTTCTTCAAGGTCGCGTCCGCGCACGTTTCGGTAGCGGATTACTCCTTTGCGGTCGAGCACATAGACGGCCGGCCAACTGTGGACGTTCCAGGCCTTGGCGATAGGGCTGGGCGCCGGGCCATCTTGAAAGGACCGCCAGGTGATTCGCTCCTCTTCCACTGCGGCCTTGAGCCTGGCCCGGTCAGTGTCAGAATTGACACCGACAAGCGCGAAGGGCTTTCCGGCCAGCCGCGCCAGGAGTTTGCGCTCGTCGGGCACCATTTGCATGCACGGGCCGCACCAGGTGCCCCAGAATGTCAGCACCACGACTTTGCCGCGATAATCGCTCAATTTCATCTTCCGGCCATCCAAGTCCTCCCCTTCGATTTCCGGCGCCTCTTTGCCGACGCCCAGGCGTTGCAATTCGGAAAGCTCGGGTTCGGCTAGGTCGGCCAGCTTCCGCCCATCTGACCTCACCTCGGCGAAGTCCGAAATAACGCGCTGGAAAAGCTGCTCGGCCTCCGCAGCCGCCTTTTCGCCTCCACCCTTGTCGGCCTGGTTTTTGAGCAGGCTGGCCAGGGCGAAACAGGCCTGGCCTTTCACATGAGCGTTCGGGTTCTTTTCGAGCACGGCCCGCAACAGCTTCTCCGCGCAAGGATGCCGCGAGCGCACCAGCTCCTGGCATAAAAACGCCAGGTTGCTGCTGGCGACATGCTCCCGCAGAATCACCTCGGCAGCCTGCTCAACCTCAGGTCCGGCCGGCGTGTTTAGAATGATCCAAGTGGCCGCCTCCCGGGCGAAGGGAGACTTGGGATCTTTTTTCACGAGCGTCAACAGGCCGCGCGGGTCCGGCGGTCTTTCGGGCTCGGCAGGCAGGCTCGAGGCGCTGGCGGTCTTTTGGGGTCCACGCGGGGGGGTCGCCGAGAGCCCGGAGCCATTCCAATATCCAAGACTTCGGCTGGTGCGGTAATCAACTACGTCCGTGCCTATCTGCATGCCCAACCCGGCCAAGGTCCAGGAGGCCGGGTCAACCGGGACGTTGAACCGGGCGCTCCGACGAACGTACTGATGGTAAGCGTGATAGAATATGTGGTTCGTGCCACTGGTGAGGTGCCCAGTCATCGCGCGAACCTCCGTCGGAATTGGATCTTGAGGGTTCGCAGCGTCATATTTCGACCATACCGTGTTGCCATTGAACTGGTGTTTGATCACGCGAGTTGGATGCGCGGCCTCGAGCCAGAAATCTTTGTCCATCGGATTTTGGCCAGATGGAACTTGCAGGCGCACGTGCCAGGCGGGTATTCCCTCCACGGCCTCTTTGCCCACCAACTGAATAGCCTTGGCCCTTGTGATACTCAGGCAACTTTCGATCGTGTAGCTTGCGGCTGGCGTCGCATCCAGGCCCAGGCAGCGCGGGTCGAACGGCTCGGGCCCCTTCTCTGGGTCATCAATCCTCGTCTGGAACGGCTTGCCGTCATCTTCCCGATAGTCCAGAACGGTAGTGCCGTCGTAGGCTATCACCTGATGTGCCTCAAATCCTCTCAGCAGTCCGGCTCGAACTGCCGCTTCCCTGTCCAGGCCTAACTCCGCCATTTTCGCGTCCGTAACGGTGCCGGCCTCGGGCCCCATCAGGACGTACCTGGTACTGGCGGTCATCATATTCGAAGCGGCACTTTTGCCCATCGAACCGGGCCTTGACGCGCGTATAATTGGTGCCGTCCAAAGGCCGGGGGGGATTATAGTCGGCCCGGAGGAACTCCAATTCCCCCGAAGTGATCCGCTGCCGGGCCTGGGCCACGGCCTCGAGGCAACTTCAGCGGGTCCGGCGGTTGATTCTGAATCTCCTTTTCGGCCAGGGCGAGGCCCCCGGCTGCGAGCAGGCAGGCTGTTCCCGCACTGGCGGCCATTTTGAGTTTTATCCAGGTCATCATCTTTAGGGTTCCTTTCACGAGGGCCAGAGTTGAAAGCGTGGCGGTGGTTCCTTTGAGGGCAGCCGCCGCCGCCACCGAACCAGCCAGACTTGCCGGGTACTGCCTGCACCGCGTTGGCTGAGACCAAGCTCCCCAGGGCCGCGGCGGACAGGACAATGCCGCGGCGCGTGAAAAACGCCCTCAGCTTTCCCAGAGCGCGAGTCACGCGCATTCTCGCTGAGTCTGGAGTCACTCCCAGGATGGCGCCAACTTCAAGCAGGCTCCGGTTCTCGAAAAAACGGAGCAGGACTGCGTTTCGGTCCTTCTCCGGCAGTTGGCCCATCGCTTCATCCAGCATGGGCGCGACCTCTTCCCAGGCAGGTTCATCGGCAGGATTGGTTTGCATTTGGGCAGCCTCTTGTTCGCGCTGCTGGCGGCGGCGTTGGGTTTTGAGCGCATCAGCGGCGGCGAACCGCGCGGCTCGATAAAGCCAGCCCGAAAGGGACACCTTCCCAGGAAGGGTATGCGCTTTCCGGGCCAGAATGATGAAGACGGCCTGGGTCACCTCCTCCGCAAGGTCCGGGTCGCGGACCTGCCGCAAAGCCGCCGAATAAACCAGGCCGGCATGGCGCTCAACCAGCACCGTGAACGCCGCTTCCGAGTGGCGCTCGGCGTATTCGCTCAGCAGTTCGAGGTCCCCCATCGCGTTCATCTACTTATAAACGGACGCCAACCTCAAAACCGAACAAAAAAGCTGGAGATTACTGGCCAGACCGCTCCTCGAGTCCCCGGATGGCCCGGCGCAGACGTTGCTCGATGGCGGCGCGGCGACTGGGCGCCAACACGCGGGCGCCGTCGATTTCCCGGACGTAAAAGCTGTTGATGGCGGCGCCTTTTTCCGTGAGGATCTTGGCGGTGGATATGTCCAGGTTCAACTCGGCGAGGGTCTGCGAGATGATGTAAAGCAGCCCGAGCCGGTCTTCGGTCTCGATTTCGATTAGGGTCCGGGTGTCGGAGGCCTCGTCTTCGAAGCGGATTTGGGTTGAGATGTGCTCGCCGGCATAGGCCTGGTAGAGGGGGCGGGTAATTTTCTGGCGGGCAATGAGGGCGGGGAAATCCACCACGCCGCCGGTGAGGGCCTTGATAAGGGTCTCCTGGAATTTCTCGCGCTGCTCCGGGCTGGCGAGGCTGCCGCTGCGGGCATCGCCGATCGAAAAGGAATCGAGCACGATGCCATCGGAGCGGGTGAAAATGCGGGCACTGAGGATGTTGAGGCCCGCGGCGCTGAAGGAGCCGGCGATTTTGCTGAACAGCCCTTCGCGGTCCCAGGTGCAGACTTTCACGAGGTTGGCGCCCCGGTCCGGGTCGTCCTGCCAGCCCACGACCGGGGCCAGGGCATTCTGGTCCTCGAGGGTCTGCAAGCGCAGAAACCGGTTCACGAGCATGAGGTCATCGAGGACCTCGCGCGCGGAGTGGATCTGGTAGTAGCGGTGAGGCAGGGAAGTGAAAAGGGCGTGCAATTCTTCCTCGTGCGAGTTGTCGGCCAGCAGCCGGCTGACCTCCTGCCGCAGGAGCTGGCGCTGCATCTCTTCGGTGCGGATAAACTCGGTGCCGCCGCTCATCAGCGCCATCGTCTTGTGGTGGAGGGACCAAAGGAGAGAATCTTTGAACCCGTTCCAGAGCTTGTCGCTTGTGGCCAGGGAATCGGCAAAGGTATGCAAGGTGAGCATGGCGAGGTTTTCGGGCGTCTGGGCCTGTTTGGCCACCTGTCGGATGACGGCCGGGGCCTCGAGGTCGCGCCGCTGGGAGACGCTGGCCAGCAAGAGATGGTTCTCGATGACGACGCACAGGGCGTGAGTGGCGGCCCCGTCCAGACCCAGGCGCCGGGCCACGCGCAGGGCGATGGCGCCGCTCAGGGCCGGGTGACCGTGCCCCTCGGGCTTGCCCACGTCGTGGAGCAGCAAAGCCAGGTAGAGCACAAAGGGCCGTTCGAGCTTGTGCAGCAGTTCGGCATAATCGCTGTAAGGGGGATCTTTGGCCTCCCAGATGCGGTCAAGCTGCTCGAGGCACATCAAGGTGTGCTCGTCGGCCGTGTATTGGTGGTAAAACTCATGCTGCACCAGGCACGTCAGCTTCCCGAACTCCGGAATATAGCGGCCGAGCAGGTCCACCTCGTGCATCGCCCGCAGAATCGGGGCCACGTTGCCCCGTTGGTCCAGGATGGTTAAAAAGGTCTCGCGCACGTGCTCGTCGGCCAGGAACGCCCGATCGGCCAGGACCAGCTCGTTGCGGAGGAGTTGCGCCAGGTCCGGGTGGAGGCGCAGACCGCGCTGTTGGGCATAGAGAAAGACCCGCATGAGGCGGCGGGGTTGCTCGCGGAAAACACGGTTGGACAGCGCATGAATCTCGCGGTCGGTGAACGTGAAACCATCGACGGGCTCGCTGGCGGGCTTGTGGCCGCCCGGCAGCAGGGAGCGGAGGGACAAGCGCCGCTGGACCGAGGGTTGGAGGGCCAGACGCTGCTCGAGGGTGCGGGTGATCAGGAAGATGCTCCTGGAGCGCATATAGACTTCGCGCATGAACCGCTCGATGCGTTTGCTGGGGGAGCGCTCGCCAAAGCCGAGGTTGTGGGCCACGGCGGGCTGGAGATTCTTGCTCAACACGTCCATCGCGCGGTTCACGTGATAGTGCATCTCCGTGCGCGCGCGGAGGAGAAAATCGTAAGCCTCCTCGAGCTGCTTGCGCTCCGTTTCGCTGATGAGCGCGTGCGTCTGCAAGTCCTTGAGCGAGCGCGTGCGGTGCTTGAAAAAGGCCATCCACAGCAGGTTCTGAAAGTCCCGCAGCCCGCCGCAGCCGTTCTTGACATTGGGCTCCTGCATGCAGGCCGAATTGCCAAACTTCTCGCGGCGCCCCGCCTGGTCTGCCAGGCGCATCGAGATGTACTCCTCCTCATGGCCGTCAACGCATTTGTTGAGGAGGGTCTTTTGGAATTTTGTGAACAACGCCTCGTCCCCCACGATGAGGCGGGCCTCGATCAACGAGGTCTTGGATTGCATGTCGGTGTTGGCCACTTTAACGCAATCCTCGACGCTGCGCACCGAGTGCCCCACTTTGAGCCCGATGTCCCAGAGCGGGTAGAGAATGCCGTCTATAATCTTCGACAAATAGGGCAGCGGCCGGTTGCCGGCAATCTGCCGGCTGTGCAGGAACATGAAATCAATGTCGCTGTGCGGGTTGAGTTCCGCCCGCCCGTAACCCCCGATCCCCACCAGGGCCAGAGGCGGGAACTCTTTCTGCGCCTGCTCGGTCAGATTCGCCTTGGCCGTGTCCCACAAATAGCGCAGCAACAGGTCAACCATGACCGCCCGCGCCCGGCACACTTCCAACCCGCCCCCCCCGGCCCGGTGCAGCATCTTGAGCCGATGGGTCTCGACTTTGAGAAAGGCCTTGTAGCGCGCCAACTCCTGTGTTGGCTCCCGCCCCGGGGGCAGGGGCAGCCGCGCCGCGGCGCTCGCCTCGATTTTCTTGAGCAGTTCCTGCATTCGATAGCTAAGCTTGGGTCAGAAACGCCTTAAAGGCAAGCTGCGTCAAGCCAGAGACTGCCGGCTGAAGCCGGCGTTCCGGGGCGAGAAACGCCTTAAAGGCAAGCGGTGTCAAACCTTGTGAGGTTGGCGGTGTTTGATAGACTGGACGAGCATGTCCGCTGAGCTGGAACCCGATGCCGCCCTGATGTTGCGCGTTAAACAGGGAGAGGGCGCGGCTTTTGCCGAATTGGTGGACAAATACAAGCAGCCCGTCCTCAATATGGTCTATCGGATGCTCCACGACGCCACCGAGGCCGAGGATCTCGCCCAGAACGTCTTTGTCCAGGTTTTCCGCTCCGCTCCTCGCTATAAGGTCTCCGCCAAGTTCTCGACCTGGCTCTTCACCATCGCCCGCAACCTGGCCCTCAACGAACTGCGCCGTCGCTCCCGCCATCCCTCCGAGTCCATGGACGCCACCCGCCCGGAGCAGGAGGACCAACCCCTGCAACAGTTCGAAGACAAAAAAACGTTCTCGCCCCCCGAGAGCCTCCTCCAGGGCGAACTCCAACAGAAGATCGAACGGGCCCTGGCCGAGCTTCCCGAAAACCAGCGCACGGCCATCCTCCTCTGCCGCCAGGATGAACTGAGCTACGAGGAAATTGCCAAAGTCCTCGGCTGCTCACTTTCCGCCACCAAATCCCTCATCCACCGGGGCCGCGAAACCCTCAAGCACAAACTCAAACCCTACCTGCGCGCCGGGGTGTGGACCGACTCCCCATGAGCGCAACCAAGTTCGTTTTTGACGCACCGCCGCTTCATTGACGCTGTGCGGGTGAGGTCGTGAGCCCTGGCGCAGCCTAAAGCGCGGGGCTTGTGAGCGGAGTTGTGCGAGCGGGCTTTGGAATTTCGGGCAAGTCGGGTGCTATATTTAGTCTGTAGATAAATAGTCATCAGTCCGGCTAGCCTCACCGGATGAGCAACGACTTGAATCTACGGCTGGCCCGGAACTTGCGCCGGCTGCGGCGCGAACGGGCCCTCTCACAAGAGGATGCCGCTGAGAAATGCGGGCTGCATTGGACGTATATCGGGGCGATTGAGCGCGGGGAGCGGAACGTCACCCTGGGCACACTTCAGGCGGTCGCAAGCGCGTTTCGGGTAGATCCGCTCCTTCTGCTTGCTGAGGAAGGGGGTGGAAAGTGAAGCGCTGGCTTACTTTCCATGAGGCAGCGGTGGAGGTCCACCGCCAGGAACCGGACATGAGCAAGGAGAAGTTTGCGGAGATGCTGGCGGGGCGGTTCGGACTGCGAAAGGCTCGGTCGGTTTACTATGCCGATGATTTCGCGGTGCGGTTCTGCTACTCGGCGGACGCTGGCTTTTCAAATTGCGTGATTTCGCTTTCGACGTTGAAGAATTTCGACGACCGGCCCTTCCTGGTGTGCCTGCTCAAGCCCAGCGGGGTGCAGACGCTTCTGGCGAACTCGACGATGATCAACAAGGCCAGTCACAGTTCGCAAAAGCTGACGATGTATTGCGTGCGGGGAACGATCCTCGGCCACGATATTCTGCGGAGTGCGGACGAGATTGCAAATGAGCCTGGCAATTTTGAGGCGCTTTATGAAGTCCATGCTGGATTCGGCTGGGATGAGAACTTAGAGCGCATTGCAGCCGCCACCAGCGCGATTACTCCTACTGGCAAGCGGTTCGAGCCGACACCGGCGGAGCGGGAGGCGATTCTCCGGGCACCGGGGATCAGCAACGAGGCTGAAGGCGGCGGGCGGATGGACCGGATCGATGAAAGCTTGCAGGGCCGGTTGGCAGAGCGGGAGAAGGAGATTCTGCGAGCGTCGGAGACCGGAAATGTGAAGCTCCGGGGAGATGCAATCGAGTACCTGCTCACTGGCAAGAAAACCGTTCATGGCCTGGAGGACACCGTGTTTGAGGAGACCGGGGAGATCCGAGTGCTTGTTGATTTGAAGACCAAGGTGCTCGACCTGTCATCAAGTCCGAAGCTGTACAACATCGACAAGACCTTGCGCCAACTGTCCGATGGGGCGACCGTATTCTGTGTCTTTTTGATTGGGATCAATCGCGGAGACAAGCGAGTTGCGGGGAGGCTGGTAGACATTCTGGACTCGCAACTCATCGCGATGACTCGGACCCAGTTTCACTGGGCAGGACGGAACTCTCGTGGAGTGACCCAACTGGCCGGGGACGCAAATACGTTTTTGGCTCCGGAGTTTAACCGCAAGGTTGACTTGCGCATTGCTCGGGAGTTCCTGAAACGCCTTTTGGCGGCTTAGGGCACCTCCAGGAGCAGCCTTTGGGTTGGGTCCGCGTTTTCCGCCTTTCCATTTTTAGCGGCGGTGGCGCGCAGCTGCTCACCCAACGTGTTCCGCTCCCAAAAGACCCCGTCGGCGTAGCCTTGAATTGTGTCATCGGACTCGGTCATTGCGAGCCGCTTCTGCGCCACCAGGCAGTAGGTGCGGTCAACTTCGATGCCGACGAATTGGCGTCCAAGCTTCTTGGCAACAACAGCGGTTGTGCCGGAACCGAGGAATGGGTCCATGACGACGTCGCCGGGTCTTGAGCTTGCCAGCGTTAGTTTCGCGATGAGCTTTTCTGGCTTCTGTGTGGGATGGTCGGTGTTTTCGGGCATGGACCAAAACGGGACCGTGATGTCCGACCAGAAGTTCGAGGGGTGTGTAACCCTGTAGTTGCCTCCTTCTTCGCTCTGCCAATCTTTCGGCTGGCCTTCGACGCGGTAGGGGGCCAGGACGCGGCGCTTGAGCATGACTGCGTCCGCATTGAAGAAGTAGCCGTCCGAGACAGTGGCAAACCAGATGTCCTCCGAGCAGCTTTTCCAGTTTGTTTTTGCGCCGCGGCCCTTCTCGCGCTCCCACGTAATGCGGTTGCGAATGGTACATCGCCCTTGGAGGACGTGGAAGATGGATGCGGAGGTCAGCCAGTCGCCACACACGTAAATGGACGCTCTTGGTTTGAGAACGCGGGTGAGGGGCAGAAACCACGACTCCATCCACCTCGTGTAGGTTTCGACGGACTGCTTCTGGAAGGTGCGACCGTTAAAGTCTTTCGCAAGGTTGTATGGGGGGTCGAGAATGAGCAGATCGACGAAGGAAGCGGGCAGGTGTGGGAGGGCTTCGGAGAGGTCCTGGTGGAATACTTGGTTGAGCAGGTCAGACGGCCGCGCGTCTTGCGTTATGGCCCGCAGCATCGGGGAGAAGGCGTTTTCGTCTGCCGCCGTCAATGTCACGGTCCGATTTCTGGGTGCTCGTTCAGTCTTCACTCTTCGAGTATTCAGCAATGTCGGGGATGTTTCAATCAAATTGGCTTGGTGGCAGGCGAAGCTCAGGGTGAACTGAGCTACGAGGAAATTGCCAAAGTCCTCGGCTGCTCACTTTCCGCCACCAAATCCCTCATCCACCGCGGCCGCGAAACCCTCAAGCACAAACTCAAACCCTACCTGCGGGCCGGCGTGTGGACCGACTCTCCATGAACGCAACTTTCCCGCCTGTGCGGTTTTATATATGGCATGTAACTCTGTCGAGGCTTATGACAAACGAGCGGACGAACGAGCGTTGGCGAGAATTGAGTTGGCGGCGAAAGCTGACCCCGGCTCAACAAGCCGAATTGCGCGCGTGGCTGGCCGAGCATCCCCAGGCCCGGGCCGATTGGCAAGCCGAGGCGGCTCTCAACCAGGCTTTGGGGCAATTGCCTGATGCCGCCGTGCCGAGCAATTTCACGGCCCTGGTCTTGGAGGCTGTCGGGCGTGAAACTGCCGCCGCCTCACGCCAGCCGCGCCTGTCCTGGCTGGCCTGGCGCCGCCGCCTCCGCTGGTTGCCCAAAATGGCCTTCCTCGCCGTTCTCCTGGGCGCCAGTCTTCTGTCCTATCATCAGGTCCTGGCCTTTCAGCGCGCCCAACTCGCCAGAAGCGTGGTAGCCATCTCCGATGTTGCCTCCCTGCCCAGCCCGCAGATCCTGACCAACTTCGAGGCCATCCAGGTGCTGGATCGCACGCCTCCGGCCGATATTGAATTGCTCCAACTGCTCAAATGAAATGAGCCGGTCCTGTCCAAAAGGCCTTTGGCTGGCGGGTCTGATGGCCGCTGCCTTGGTTGCGGGCGTGTGGACCGGGAGGGTTGCGATTAAACATTCCTTTTTGGCCGGCTGGGGCGCCCGCCAAAAGCTTGCCGGTCCGCCGCTCCTGGCCCAGGCGCTGTTGCCCCCGCCCGCTCCCTCCCCCAGCAACGACCTCATCAGCCCAATCACTGCTCGGTGCCCCGTGGACACCTTCCGCGAGCTGCTGGCCATGCACCCCGCCGAGCGCAAGCAATTCCTCGCCGCCAAGCCCCCGGAAACCCAAAGACTCATCCTGGCCAAAGTCCGCGAGTACGAATCTTTCGGCCCTAACCAGCGCGAATTACGCCTCAAGGCCACCGAACTCTACTACTACCTCTGGCCGCTGATGAACACCCCCGCCTCCAAGTCGCCCTCCGCTGCTGGCCTTGGTCCCGCAGAGCGACCGCAAGGAGATCGAGAGACGATTGCGGGCCTGGGACGAGTTCCCCGCCAGCAAACAACAGGAACTCCTGACGAATGCCGCCGCTATCCGCTTCTTCACCGAGCTCAAGCTCGGCCCCCCTCCCCTGCCGCCCGCCTCCCCCGCCCAACAGGCCAAGCTCCAACGCGGCATCCTCCAATGGCAGGCCCTGCCCCGAGTCCAGCAACAGAAGATTACGGCCCGCTTTAAACGTTTCTTCGACCTCACCCCGGAAGAGCAGCAAGAAGCCTGCAGCACCCTCAGTGAGCCGGAACGCCGGCAAATCGAAAAGACCCTGCATAAATTCGAGAGGCTCTCCCCGGCAGACCGCGCCAAGGCGATCCGGTCCTTCGAGAAGTTTGCCCGCCTGAGCCTCGAACAACGCCGGCAGTTCCTCAGAAACGTCGAGTTATGGAAGCTGATGCCCCCTGAGGAGCGGCAGAATTGGCGCGACCTGGTCAACGAATTGCCCCAGCAACCTCCCTCCCCGCCCGGCCTGGAACGTCCGCCTTCCCCGCCCGGCCTGTCGCTGCGCACCCGGCCAGTCGGCTACCGCCGACTTCCTTAGTGATCCGTTCCAGCCATGACTCCCCGAGAACGAGTCCTTGCCGCCGTGCGGCGTGAAGAGCCCGACCGCACCCCTCGAGATTTCTGGGCCGAACCGCCGGCGCTCCGCCGCTTGCTCGATTATACCGGTTTTCCGGATCAGGACCGCCTGCTCGAGGCCATCGAGGTCGACGTGCGCCATCTGGAAACACCCGGCCCGCCCGAACGGCAACTCGGCAACGGCCTCTTCCAGAACTTCTGGGGCGAGCGATTCACCCAACAACCCACGCCCTGGGGACCCATGCGCCAAGACGTCAAAGGCGCCCTGGCCGGGGCCTGGAGCCTGGCGGACCTCGAGGCCTTCGATTGGCCCACTCCCGATTGCCTGGACCACTCCGGCCTGGTCGAGCAGGCCCGCCGCTATCCTCAACACGCCCTCCTTTACGGCTTTGCCGACGTCTGGCAACGCCCCGCCCTGGTCCGAGGTTGGGAAGAGTTCTTCCTGGACCTGGTCGAGCGGCCCCAGTGGATACATTTTCTTTGCCGGAAATTCACGGATTTCTACCTTGAGGATTACACCCGCGCCGCCGAAACAACTCACGGCCGCATCAACCTCTACCTGCTCATCAGCGACCTGGCCGGGCAGCACGGCCCCCTGATCTCCACCTCGATGTTCCGCGAGTTCGTCGCGCCTTACCTCAAAGAGATGATTGACCGCATCCACCAGCTCGGGGGATTGGCCATGTACCACAGTTGCGGGGCCGTCGCGCCGTTTATACCCGAGCTCATAGGCCTGGGCGTGGACGTCCTGGACCCGCTCCAGCCGGCCAGCCCCGCCATGCAGCCCGAGCGCCTCAAGGCGGAGTTCGGCTGCCGGCTCTCTTTCCACGGGGGCATCGATATGCAGGAGCTGTTGCCGCGCGGGACTCCCGCCCAGGTGGCAGCCGAGGCCCGGCGCTACTGCGAGGTCCTGGGCGCCGCCGGCGGTTACATCCTCGCCCCGGCCCACCTCTTCCAACCCGATGTCCCGCCCGAAAACATTCTGGCTGTGTATCAGGGCGCCGGCAACGGCGCGCCCCCCGCCGCGTGAGGGCGGGCGGCCGACTATTTTCGATTCACGTGGATGAGTTCCTGGTTCGTAGGGAACGGTGCCACTTGGCCTTTGAGGTAAGTATCGAAGAACCACACCAGGCAGGCGTCGATGGCCAGGGCGGGACGGCGCCCCCAGGGTATCTCCGCCCCCCAGGCAATATCGGTAAAAGTAAGGCGGTCAGCCCCATTGACTTGGAGCCAAATGGCATTGGTTGTCGCTTCGTTGAATAGGGCCTGGTTCTCCGGGAGGCGCATGGAGCCGGCGGCGTTCATGGCCAGGAAGGGTTTCCGCAGACCGGCGTCCGGCACCAGGAGGTTCTCAGCCTCCAACAGCGCCGCGCATTTCAGCCGGTTGTCGCGACGGCACATCTCCGCCACCATCCCGCCATAGATGAGGCCGTAGATGCCGATGCGGTCCAGGTCCAACCTCCCGGCGAAGAAGGGATCGCTGGCATTGAGTCGCCCCAGTTCGTCGAGCAGGAACTGCAGGTCTTGGAACCGACCGGCGTTATCGCCGTTCCAGTTGCCGGTCGAATATCGGCCATCCGGGAATTCGGTGGCATAGCAATCGGGGTGGTCCGGCGCGACGACAACGTACCCGTGGCTGGCCAATTCCTCAGCGATATGGGAACTGAAGCTCCGATGTGTCGGCAGGCAGTGGGAAAACAAGAGAATCGGATAGGGCTCCGGTCGCGGCCAGCCAACGGGGCGTCCGCAAAGCGATGCCCCACCAATTGGGACGCGAGCTTCGCCAACTGGCTATCGCCACCTCCAAGGGCCCAGAAGTTCACATCGGCCGCCAGCCGTTTATTCCATCTGGGCCCGGGAGCGCGCCCGCGCGGGGCGACTCGGCCGGATACCAAAAGGTGACCATGAAGGCGTTGGTTGGCGGATTGTATCGGTAACGGTTGGTCCGCGTCGGATCGATCATGACTCGGTCAAACGTGCCGACGGCGAAGGGTCCGCTGGGTTTGAGAAACGAGGTGATCAGGTGGTTGGTGGGAGTGCGATAAAACCGGTGGCCGAGGCCAGGCGCGTTCGTGTCCTGAAAGAGCAGCGGGTTGGGATCGCTGTTGGTCCGCAGCAGCATGGCCAGCCATGTCCAATCCGCCAGGTTGGTGGAAGCTTCGACAATGTACAAATCGAACATCTGGATGAACTCGTTGGAGACGGTGCCGGTCAGGCCTGGGATCAGGTTCGAATGCTGCCGTTGAGGCTCAGCGTGGCCGTTCGGTCAGGGGCAACGGCGATACGGCCGAAATGGTGGGGCACCGGTTGGCCCTGGCCGGCGGCCAAAGTGGCCAGCCAGAGTCCCAGCACGAGCGTGGTCCAGCGGCGGCGCGGCGTCGCCCCAAGGGGAACACACGGACTGGAGAGGTGGGCTTTGGTTTTCATAACTTCGTTTTGTGTTGTTGATGAGATTGCGGAGACCTGCGCTATGGGTAACGCGACCCTCCCGCGCACTACTCCACCGTCATGGCGAGGAGGAAAGGCGCCAACTGCGTCATTTTGGAGACGAAGTCAATATCGACTACTTTCACATCCGGACGGGGGTTGCTGTAGGTGCTTCGGTAAAGCCTCAAGCCATCGTCTGCCGCGGCAGCACCGGGGCGCGGGCCGGTCCAGGCTGCTTCCGAGCGTTCGCCGGGCGGCTTAGGGTCGCTCCGAACCCACCAATCGCGCACGTCCCGGCCGTAGCGGAGCTCCAACTCCTGCTCCTGGCCATCGGCATAGCGCAGGCGGTAACTCCCGATGACCGTCTCCTCTCGCTCGGCGTGATTGGCGCCTTGCAGGACAATGACCCGGCGAAAGGAGCGGCCGAGCGGAATGGTGACTCGGTCCGGGAACTGGGACCAGTAGGGATCGGAGCGGCCGAGTTGGATCACACCCCGAACATCGAACAACACACCGCCCCACCGGCCCAGCCCCGCCGGAAATGCCGACAAGCTCTGGTCCAAGTCGTCCAGGCCGGAGACCGGGGGCCAAACCTCGTCCAGGGCGGCGTTGTAAACTCCGGACAAATCAATTTGGTTTGGTCCAGCGTTTGGCTCCCGCGAAGGAATCGGGCGCGAGGGTCGGGTCTTGGTTTGCCACTCGACCGGCACATTGAACTCCCCGAGCATCCTCATTTCATTGGTGCGTCCAGACTGGCTCGCGACCTCGGTTTCGGCAGGCGAACGGTTGGTGGCCGCGGCCAGATGGCGAAGCCAGTATTGTGCTTTGTACCGCTCCATGCGCTCGTTGGGAGAGTTGGTGGAATCTCCGGGGTATTCGCTCAGGCGCCAGGCAAAGGCACTCCGCACGCGGGCGGTGTTGTCCACGCTGCCGGTCACCAGGCGCGTCCCGTCCGGGCTAAAGGCCACTGTCCGGACCACGTTCAGATGCGACCGGAGGCGCAAGACGCTTTGGCGGGTGGCGACATCCCAGAGGAAGATTGAGTTGTCGAGTTGGAAGCTCTTGTCGGTTCCCGTCCCGCCGGCGGCGGTCGCCAACCGGCGGCCATCCGGACTGAAGGCGAGCGAACTGACGCCATCCCGATGTGCCTCGAGCGCAGGAACCAGGACCGTGCCCGTGGCCGCATCCCAGAAGCGGGCCGTGGCATCCTGGCTGCCCGTGGCGATGAGCTTGCCGTCCGGGCTCCAGGCCACCTGCAAGACCCAGTCCGTGTGTCCTTGAAGCACAAAGAGCGAATGGCCTGTTGCCACGTCCCAGACTCTCGCCGTGCGGTCGGCGCCGGCGGTCGCCAGCCGGGTTTCATCGGGACTGAAGGCCACTGAAAGAACCCAATTGGCATGGCCCGCGAAAGTCCCCACAAGTTGGCCAGACCGTGCATCCCAGAGCCGCGCCGTTCTGTCCTTGCTGCCGGTGGCGATGTAGCGGCCCGCAGGACTGTAAGCCACAGCCAGCACGGTATTAGTATGTCCGCGAAGCACCAGGCTCGGCTCCAGGGCGCGTGAAGGGGCGTTGGCGATGAGCTTCTCGGAACCCAAATCCCAGACCCTGGCGGTCGCCTCGCCCGCCACCGTGACCAGGCGGCGGCCGTCGGGGCTGAACGCCAGCGAGACGACTGGGAAGCGCACGGGCAAAGTCATTCGGAGGCGCCCGGTTTCCAGTTGCCAGATCTTCGCAGTTTGATCGAGGCTGCCGGTGGCCAAGTACTGGCCGTTCGGACTCACGGCGACGGTCCAAACGGCCTGATCGTGCCCTTCCAGGCTCAAGAACTCAGGCGGCGGCGTCACTGGCCACACCTTCGCTGCGCCGTCAAATCCCGCCGAGGCAATCCGGGTGCCCTCCGGACTAAAGGCTACGCCCCGGATCGGCCAGGCATGTCCCTCGAGGACGCGCACTTCGCGGCCAGTTTCCATGTCGAGCAGATGAACGCCGGCTTCAGCTCTTTGAGGACCCATCGCGCCGCCCCCTACGGCGCACAGGCGGCCAGTCCGGGCTCAAAGCCAGCGAAAAGAAACCTCCGTAGCCGGGCTTTTGGAAAAGCAATCGAAGCTGCGTGTCGGTCCGCACGTCGGCCACCCGCACCGTCAGGTCCCAACTGGCCGAGGCCACTCGGTTGCCATCAGGACTGAAGACAACGCAGGGAACTGAATTCGAATGCCCCGCCAGCGTCCGCATCTCGCCGGTCTTCAGATCCAGGATTCTCACAGACGTATCCGCACTGCGGACAACCGTATCTCCGCTCCCTCCCGCATAAGCGATTCTTCGCCCATCGGGAGCGAACGCCACGCACATCACGCGGTCGCCGTACTCCCCGGCTATTCTGATGAAAGCTCCGGTCTCCGCATCCCACAGCCGCACCGTCCGATCCGCGCTCCCAGTGGCGATGGTCTTCCCGTCGGGGCTGAAGGCGGCACAGTAAACCGCGCTCGCGTGACCCTGGAGCGTGAGCCGCTGTTGGCCGGTCGCCACGTCCCAGACTCTGGCGGTGCCATCCCAACTGGACGTGGCCAGGCGTTGGCCATCCGGGCTGAAGCTCACGAGGACAACTATTCCGGTGTGCCCCTTGAGCTGACGGAGCTCGCCGCCGGTGGCTGTGTCCCACAACCGGGCGGTGCCGTCGTAACAACCGGTCGCCAGCAAACGACCGTCCGGGCTGAAGGTTGCGCCCGTCAGTGGAGACCCACCGCTGTAAAAAGTCATTAAATCGCGATGGCAAGCACGCTCCAGCCATCCCCACTCCCAGCCCCGCAGCGGGGCCAGGTTCGGCTGGGCCAGGACTTGCTTGGCGGAGCCATACTGCCCCTGTTCGATCAGCGCCTGGGCCTGGCCGATGCTGGCGCAATAGCTTTGCTGCTCGGCCAAGGTTTTTGCCTTCACGGCCTGCGAGCGCTGAACCGCCTCGCCCTCGCGCGCTTTATCTGCCGCCTGACGCGCGCGACTCTGCTCCCGTTCCGCCCATGTGGCCCGCACCGCCTGCCAGGTGCTCACCACCAAGCCCAACACCAGCGCGGTGGCGACTGCCGCCCCGGCCATCACGATCACCTTGTTCCGCCGCACGAACTTTTGCACCCGGTAGGCCGTGCTCGGCGGACGCGCCGTAACCGGCTCGTGGTGCAAATGACGTTCGAGGTCCTGGGCCAGCCCGTTGGCCGTCTCGTACCGCCGCGTGCGATCCTTGTCCAGGCACTTCATGACGATCCAGTCCAGATCACGCCGGAGCAAATGGATGAGTTTTGGGGGCTCGGAGTGGCGTTGCCTGGCGGTCGCCGTGAGCTCCCCTTCCACCATCGTGCTCAGTCGCGTCGAGGGCCGCGCGGGTTCCTGCTCCCGAATGACACGCCGCATCTCGTCTAGACCGGCCGCCAGCAGCGTCCTGGCGTCAAACGGCGTTTTGCCGGTGAGCAACTCGTAGAGCAGCACACCCAAGGCATAGATGTCGCTCCGAGTGTCGATGTCCAAGCCGCTCATCTCCGCTTGTTCCGGGCTCATGTAGGCCGGTGTGCCGATGAACTGCTCGAAGGCCGTGTAGAGGGTCTTGTCGGTCAGCGGTTGCTGGGTCGTGGCTTTGGCGATCCCAAAGTCGATCACCTTCGGCAAAGGCACGCCGTCGTTCACCGTGACCAGGATGTTCGACGGTTTGATGTCGCGATGGATGATGCCCTTTTGGTGGGCGTGCTGGATGGCGTGGCAGACTCGGATGAACAGGTCCAGCCGCTCGCGGGGCGACAGGTTGTTTCGATCACAGTAGTCGGTGATCTTGATGCCGCGCACCAACTCCATGACAAAGAACGGCCGGCCGGTCTCGGTGGCGCCGGCGTCAAAGACCTTGGCGATGTTCGGGTGATCCATGAGCGCCAGCGCCTGGCGTTCCGCCTCGAACCGGGCGATCACGCTCTTGGTGTCCATGCCCAGCTTGATCACCTTGAGGGCGACGCGCCGACGGACTGGTTCCTCCTGCTCGGCCACATAAACAACTCCGCAGCCGCCTTCGCCAATCTGCTGCAGCAGTTTGTAGCGGCCAATGCGGTCGCCCGGTTTTTCGGTGACCGGGAGCAACACGGTTGCGCTCGCAGTCTCGTGCCGAGAAGCGCCCTCCGGGTGCGCTGCGCCGGCGGTGAGGAAATCGCCCGCCTTGTAATAAGCCCGGAGGAGTTCCTCGACTTCCAGGCGCAAGGCTTGGTCCCCACTGCAGACTCTGGCCAGATAGACCTCGCGCTGCTCCGGCGTGGTCAGTTCGAGTGCCGCGCCGAAGATCGCCTCGATTCTCTGTTTTCTTTCGTCCATGCCGGTCTGGGTTCTCTACTTCTCCAAACGTCATCCGTCGCCAAACCGGCTCAACTTTTTGGAAAAAAGCTCACCGGGCGCTGGTCAGGCGTCGATACAGCCAGGCGCGGGAGAAGGCCCAGGAGCGTTTGGCCGTAGCCAGCGACAGGCCGAGCGCCTTGGCAGCTTCCGGGAGAGACAGTCCGGCGAAGAATCGCAGTTTGACCAGTTCGGCTTTGGCCGGGTCTTCTCGCTCAAAGTCTTCCAGGGCCTCATCCACAGCCAGCAGTCCATCCGGGTCGGCTTCGACCGCCAGATGAACCTCCTCGAGCTGGACTCGCCGCCAATCGCCTCCGCGTTTGAGCCGGCGCTTCTTGCGCGCCGCATCAATGAGGATATGGCGCATCGCCTCGGCGGCGGCGGCGAGGAAGTGGCGGCTGTTCTGCCATTTTCTTTGCTCGGCGCCGACCAGCCGCAAGTAGGCCTCGTGAACGAGTGCGGTGGGTTGGAGCGTGTGGCCAGCCGGCTGGTCAGCCATCTTCAAGGCCGCCAGTTGGCGCAACTCTTCATAGACCAGCGGCAGCAGTTCCTCGGCGGCCCTGGGGTCGCCCTGCTCAACGGCGCTCAGCAGCCGCGTCGCGTCGCTCATAGCGTGCCATCATACCCGAACCGGGCCCCACATTCAATCAGTAAGCGATCGTTACGATCAGGTTCTGGCCATGCCATTTGAATGGCCTGGCCACCCGCTGCTCCGCCCCCGCTCCCGCGCCCAGCAACAGGGCACACGCCGCAAGGGCGGAAATTCGCTGAGTTGACGTGAATATCTTCATAGCTGCGACTCGT
Organism: uncultured bacterium; assembly: GCA_963713735.1. Taxonomy (GTDB): domain Bacteria; phylum Verrucomicrobiota; class Verrucomicrobiia; order Limisphaerales; family UBA8199; genus CAVQND01. The sequence goes on along the minus strand of CAVQND010000057.1, from coordinate 27,391 downwards.
TCCTTTGTTTGTTGGCTTCCGCTTCTCCAAACGTCATTCACCGCCAAACCGGCTCACCCTTTTTGGAAAAGGTTACTTGCGGCTGGGCAGGCATCGATAAAGCGAGGTCCGGGAGAAGACCCAGGAGCATTTAGCCGTGCTCGCTTGCCACTGCAGTCCAAAGTGGCCTGCCCAAGACGGCTCGACCGGCTTTGTCACTGGCCCTGGCAGGCCATAGCCCTTCCCGCGCAAGACTTGACGCGGCGCAGTCAAACGCCCATGTTGTCCTCATGACGACCTTGCTGCAGGAAATGGAGCAGGAGCGGTTGCAGCGGCGCGAGCGATTGCGCGCCGAGGTCCGCCGGCGCCTCCTCGAGGTTCTGCCCCAGACCATTCCCGGCCAGCGGGTCGTCGTTTTCGGCTCCCTGGCCAAGCCCGGCCGTTTCAGTGACGGGTCTGACATCGACCTGGCGCTGGAATCCGAGCCGCCCGGCATGAGCCTCTACCAGCTTGCCAGTTGGCTGGCCGAGAGCATGGGGCGCAGGGTTGATGTCGTGCTGCTGCGCGAAAGCCGCTTGCGGGACAAAATCCTGCGCGAAGGGGAGACATGGACGCTGCCGGGCTGACGGTTCTGCTGGCCGAGCACGTCATGCGTCATGCTTATGACCTGACGCTGCGGCCTGACCGCCTGTCGGAACTGGCTTCCGTGGCTGAGCGTCTGGCCGCCGAATTGCCCGCCTGGTGCGCCGAGTTCGGCAGCAAGGTCCGCGCCGAGCAGCACTGGGAGCAGCGCGAATTCGCCTCCCCAGACCGGCTCCCGGTCAGCTTCCACGGCCGTTGACAAGGTGGTTTTTTGGAGTGCGCCGGCAGAGCGAAGCGGCGACGGCGCCTTCGGCCGCCCGGGACGCCCAGGAACACTAGACGCTGCCCCAGCCAAAGCGGTGTCGCGCTTCGCTCGCCACCGCACTCCAAAGTGGCCCGCCCGAAACGGCTCGGCAGAATTTGTCACTGGCCCAGGGTTGGCTCCTCGTCAATTGCAGGCCTTGCCCCGAAAGGCTGAACTCCAAAAGGTCAAAAAAAAGGGACACAAAAAGGACGAGATGGTAATTCAATGGTAACATTGGCCTGGCAGGGTCTCCGTCGAAAACCAAGCTGTGAAGACAGTGAAGACGAAAATCCAAACCTAAAACGCAAGGGACTCCCATGAAAAAGCTCAGGCAGTTAATGTTGACCGCAGTCATCATCGGATCGGTTTTGACGATCGCCGCGGCAGCGGAATCGTTTTCCGTCCTTTTGCAGAAGGGCATCTTCGCCGAAGAGACGGAGCGAAACCTCGACGCCGCCATCAAGATCTATCAGCAAATCACCGCCGAGGCGGCCACCAACCGCCCGGTTGTGGCGCAGGCGCAATACCGGCTCGGCGTCTGCTACCAGAAGAAAGGCAGCAGAGAGCAGGCGATCAGCATCCTCAATGATCTCCTGAGGCAATTCCCGGCCGAGGCGGCGCTGGGTCAAAAGGCCCGGGCACTGCTGGCCGAGTTGGGCCAGACACCGTCGCGTAACGTCACCATCCGCCAACTTCCACTGACGGCGGCTGCGATCCATTCAATTTCGCCGGACGGGCGGTTGGTCGCTTACAGGCCAAAGGAGAACGCCAACGTAGTGATTTATGAGATTGCCACCGGCAAAACGTGGACTGCCGTCAACGGAAACCCCGACCAAAGCGCCGGGGGCGTGCTCATCTCGCCAGAGGGGCGGCGGATGGCATACCACGTTTTTGACCCGATTTCGCAGTCCATGTCGCTCTACGTCGCCAGCATCGACGGGTCGGAGGCGAAGCAGGTTTATCGAAGCGACGGGGATTCGTTTAGGTTCATTTACGCCTGGTCGGCGGATGGCGGGCACTGGGTCGTTAACTCCGAGACCGAGAAGGGCCTCAGCGTTGGCGCCTTTGACCTCAAAACCGGAACCGTGAAAGAAATCAAACGCCAGACGGCCCCTCCGGCTCTTGTGAAAGCGTGCCCCTCTTCGAACGGGCGTTACCTGGCCTGTCGGTGGGGCATGGAAAGCGAGGATCGAAGCAAGATCACCGTCATTGACCTGGAATCGGCCGCCGAAAGCACGGTGATCGAAAAGGGAGTCGGAGACCTGGTCGGCTGGTCTCCGGGAGATACCAGGCTTCTCTTCTCCAGTGATCGCACGGGCGCCAGGGGATTGTGGGCGATCCCGGTTCGGGAGGGCAAGCCCTCGGGCGAGCCCGAGCTGGTCAAAGCGAATGTGGGGGACATTTCCATACACGGCATCACTCGCGACGGAAGCATCTATTACACGGAAGCCAAGCCCTCCGTGTATGTTTATCTGGCGACGGCCAATTTTCAGACGGGCGACATTTCGGCCCCCCCTCGCCGCGTGACGGACCGGTTTCCAGGATTGCAGACCCAACCGGCTTGGTCCAGCAACGGACAGAAACTGATGATAGCGGTCGAGGGCCAACAGAAGCGATTTGTTGTCGTTTCGATGGCGTCCGGAGAGCAGAAGGACTTTCCGGTTTCGGATACTTTCCCAATGCCGCTCTACGCGTATGCCTGGTCGCCAGACGAGGCCTTCCTCTTGGTCCAATCCTTTAATACGGCGGGCCAAGACGGAATCCATCGCTACGAACTGGCTTCTGGAGCCACGGCGCGGCTCACTCCCCACGTTACCGACGCCATGAGTTACCACCCCCGGTTCTCGCCGGACGGAAGCTCGTTCTACTGCGCGCGGCGGAAATTCTCCAAAGACGCCGGCAATCGCGTGGATTGGAAAGATTGTGTCGTCCGCCGGCATTTGCCTTCGAGCACGGAGGAGATCGTGTATGAATCGCCGGAAAAGCTGCAAATCCATTGGCCTTTCCAGCTGTCACCGGACGGAGAGCGCCTGGCCATCGTCACGTCAGACGAACAGTGGGTAAAGGATTTTGTCGTCGCCATCAAGGTGCGAGGGTTGAGCGGCGCTGGGACTAAGGAAGTGGCGCGAATGGCCCCGCGCGAGAATGTGACTTCGCTCGCCTGGACTCCGGACGGGAAACGGCTCGTGTACACGAAGGCACTTCCGAACACAAACCAGGCTATAGAGGGGCCAACCGAAGTTTGGGCCACCGAAGTGGATTCGGGTCAATCCGTGGAATTAAAGTTTTCCCTGCCGCGCATTCGGGATATTGCCATTCACCCTGACGGCCGCCAAATTGCGTTCCTTGCGGGATTGTATGGTGGCCAGGATTTGTGGGTGATGGAAGGGCTGATGCCCAAAGCGGTCGCGCAAGCGGCTGGCGAAAAGAAAAACTAGGTGGGCCAACCCTATGGCGCGGGCCGGTATCGCGTGGCATGCCAGATAAGCCGCAGGAGAAACTGGCCGCGCCATAATCGTTCGAAGCAACTGTTCAGGTATGCACCCATCCATTTGCCTCGGCATCGCAGGCGCCTCTCGAAATGTGAAGGGCTTTGCGGGCGGTTGTTGTCCCGGAGGGACATCCGACAATAGCCCGGCGCTTCAGCGCCGGGAGAAGCGGTTTAGTGTTGCACCCGTCCCGAAGGGACGGTTGAACCAGCAGGACTGTCCAAGAGGAGTTTCTGGCCCTCCTCAAGAGGCATCGGATTGAGCATGACGAGCGCTATTTGTGGGATTGAGCTTCAAGCGTCCCTTCGGGACGCGGGCTCTTTGGGCGTCGTACCCGGCGCTGAAGCGCCGGGCTATTCTCGAATGTCCCTCCGGGACAGAGCTCCAAGTCGAACCCCCGTGAGCGTTCACGTCAAACTGGGCCCAACACCCGAGAAGTTACCATTCGAAACCAGTCTGCTTATGCACGAGCAACTTTTTACTAATGATTTCGTTTGGGGCGTATATCGACCATTTTTCGAATGGCTCATGCAAGTGTATTGAGTTCGAAGTTTCGATATGCCATGTTCGACCGCGGACGCTCGTTTCGTCCATAACCGGAATTGAAAAGGCCGTTCAAAGAGTTCAGCGCGGGAAATCACAGCACCGCCACCACGTTGGCCGCTCTGGTGCTGGTCGCGCTGGTGCCGGCGGTCTGTGTCCTGTGGTTCATGACCCTGGCGATGCGCAACGAACGGCTGGCGGTTCAGGATCGGCTCACGGACGTCTATCTCACGCACGCGGCCTCGCTCCGGGGCCAGTTGACGGCGTTCTGGCATGGCCGGCAAGCCGCTCTGGCATCGGTCGGGAAGGGTTCGCCCGCGGAATGGTTCGCGGCCGTCGTTCGCACCAACTTGGCCGACAGCGTAGTGGTCTATGATCGCTCGGGGAAGGTGGCTTATCCTGCGCCCGGGAGCATCGAGACGCCAACGGAGGAAGGGGGCGACCGGGTGTTGGCGCAGGAAGCGGAGTTTCAGAAGAGCGATTTTTCGGGCGCCGCCGAGGCCTACGGGCGCGTGGCCCAAGGGAGCCGGGACCTGCACTCCCGAGCCAGGGCGCGGCAGGCGCAAGCGGGGTGTCTGTTGAAGGCGGGCCGAAGAGGGGAGGCGCTGGCCCGCCTGGCGGAGCTGGCCGGCGATCCGAGCCTGCGGAACGCCGTCAGCGCCCAAGGCGCTCTGGTCGTGCCCAACGCGCAGCTCCTGATCCTGAAGCTGGCCACCGGCGCGGAAGCGGGGCGCGATGATTTGAGCGCGCTGCGGCAGCAGACGCTCGACGATTTGGTGAAACGACTGAACGACTACACCGATGCCGACCTTCCCTCTAGCCAGCGCCGTTTCCTGATGGGAGAGGTGGCGGCTTTAGCGCCGAGTGCCGCCACGTTCCCCACGCTGGCGGCCGAGGAGCTGGCCGCGGAGTATCTGGAGCAGAATCCCACGCCGGCGACGCAGCCGAAGCTGCAGCGAGCGCCAATGGCGAAGGTGTGGCGGCTGCTCGCGGCCGATCACTCCCTGGTGGCGCTGTTTCGGGAAGACCGCCTGAAAAAGGAACTGGCGGCCCTGATTGATTCGCTGGCGCTGCCCGACGTGCGCGTGACCGTGCTGCCGCCGGGGGAGAGCTTTGCTTCGGTTACGCCCGTGGCGCCACAGGAAGCCGGCGAGTTCCTGCCGGGTTGGCGCCTGGGGCTCAGTTTCAAGGAGGGCGATTCCTTTGCGGCCATGTCCGCGCGTCAGACGCGGTTTTACCTCTGGACCGGCTTGCTGGTAGTGCTGATCATCGCCCTGGTGGCCTTGCTGGTGGCCCGGTATGTGGCCGCACAAATGCGGCTGGCGCGGCTCAAGGACGAACTCGTCTCGACGGTGTCGCACGAGTTAAGAACACCGCTCGCCTCCATCCGGGCGCTGGTGGACACATTGTCGGCCCAGCGTTATCGCGACGGGCAACAGCTCCAGGAATATCTGCAACTGATCGCCAAGGAGAACCTGCGGCTCTGCCATTTGATCGAGAATTTCCTGACCTTCTCGCGCATGGAGCGGGGCAGACAGTGCTTTCGCTTTGAGGACCTGGCGCCCGCGGCCGTTGTCGCCGCGGCGGTTGATGCACTCAAGAAACGACTGGCGTTTGCGCAGTGCAATTTCGAGGTCCGCGTCGAACCGGACTTGCCGCGGATGCGCGGCGATGCCGATGCGCTGTCCACGGTCCTGATCAACCTGCTGGACAATGCCTGCAAATACACGGGCGAGGACAAGCGCATCTCCGTGCGGGCCTTCGCGGAAGGCCGGCAGGTCTGCTTCGAGGTGCAAGACAACGGCATCGGGTCTCGACCGCCGAGACGCCCGGAAGATTTTCGCCCGATTCTACCAGGTGGACCAGAGCCTGACGCGGCAGCGCGGCGGTTGTGGCCTGGGCCTGAGCATCGTGAAATTCATCGTGCAGGCCCATGCCGGCGTGGTGGAGGTCCAAAGCGCACCGGGCCAGGGGAGCATCTTTCGCGTGAAGATTCCGCTGCCATGAATCGCGACAAGATCCTGATCATCGAGGACGACCCGACCATGCAGCGGGTGTTGAAGGACAATTGCGAGTTCAGCGGCTACGAGGTGCGCATGGCTGCCGATGGCGCGGAGGGAGTCCAGGCCGTCTTCGAGGCAAAGCCCGACTTGATCATCCTGGACATCATGCTGCCGCGCATCAGCGGCTTCGATGTCTGCCGTCGCCTCCGGCAGGAGGGACTCACGACCCCCATCATCATGCTGACCGCCAAGAGCCAGGAGTCCGATATTGTGCTCGGCCTCAATCTGGGGGCGGATGATTACGTCGCCAAACCGTTCAGCGTCGAGATTCTGCTGGCCCGGGTGAACGCCTGCCTTCGCCGCCGCCGCGGGTCGCCCGGGGGGGTCTTTGAATTCGGCGACTGCCGGCTCGACCCGGGCTCCACGTGCTTTGGCGGAACGGCGCTGAGGTCGCCCTCACGCCGAAGGAATTCCGCCTGCTCGAATACTTCGCCCGGAATGTGGGCCGCGCGCTGACTCGGGCAAAAATCCTGGACGGTGTCTGGGGCGAGGACCTGATCGTGACGGAACGCAGTGTGGACCGCTGCATCAATTCGCTGCGCAACAAAGTGGAACCGAACCCCCAAGATCCTCAGTTCATCAAAACCATTCGCGATGTGGGCTACCGCTTTGAACTTCCTTGAACGGCGCCTTGGGCTGCCCGGGATGTCCAACAACGCGAGACGCTGCCCGAGCCAAAGCGGTGTCGCGCTTCGCTTGCCACCGCACTCCAAAGTGGCCCGCCCGAAACGGCTCGACAGACTTTGTGACTGGCCCCGCTCAGCTCCGCGTCAATTGCAGGCCGCTCTCCGAAAGGGTGAACTCGACGAACCGGGCGCGGGGGTTGGGCGGGTGGTGGGTGAGGGTCTGTTTGATTCTGGCGGCGGCCTCGGGGTCTTTGCCGAAGAGCAGCAAGTAGCCGCCCCCGCCGGCGCCCAGGAGTTTGGCGGCGGCGAGGTAATCGGCGATGGAATCCAGGATTTGCCGCACTGAGGGCGGGTTGGTGCCGGCATCCAGCCGCTGGTTGAGCCGCCAACTATTGCGAATTGCGGCCAGGAGCATCTCGTAATCGCAGGTCTGAATCGCCGCGCCGGCATATTCGGCATTGGCGCCAATATCGGCGATGATGCTCAAGTGCGACGGCGAGTTGAGAAAGATGCCGCGCACGATCTCGGCCAGGATATTCTTGGCCAGGCGCGTCAGGCCGGTGTAGTAAAGCAGGATCGAGCGATTGGCGTATTCGTGGCCGAAGAGGTGATGCGGCAGCCAGCGCAGCGTTGGTTTCTGGGCAAGACCGGCGGCGGTCTCGATGAGCTTGACGCCGCGGAAAATGGCGCCGGCCTGGTCCTGCCAGCCGCCGCCCGTCGTGAGCATTTGCTCCAGGGCCAGCGTGCGGCTGAACAGCACGTTGCGGTCCCACCCCAGTCCGCACAAGTCGCTGAGCGCCGCCAGCACGGTGGCCGCCAGGATGCTGCTGGTGCCCAGGCCCGAGCCTTTGGGCACGGCCGAGAGCAAGGAAACCTCGAGGCCCCCGCCAAAATCCCGCAGTTGGTCTTCGAGGGAGGCAAAACCGCCGTTGGCGTGAAAGCGGGGGAGAAACCCGGCCAGCGCAAACGCCGCCTTGGCCAGGGCAAAAGGGCTGTCCGGCCGGGCGAAGGTGTCGAGTTCCGCATACGTCCGGACGCGCTCCTCGACGCCCAGATCGATGGAGCGCATGATGAGCTCCGGCCGCTCGGCCAGCTTGGCGAAGACTTGCACGGGCGGCTGGCCATTGAGGTTGACCGCCAGGTTGAGCACCTTGCCGCCGTGCTCGATGCAGTAAGGCGGGGTATCGGTCCAGCCCCCGGCCAGGTCGAACCGGACGGGGCTGCGCGCCCAGACGATTTGGTCCTCGATGACGTTGCGGCGGGGCAGCGCCGGACAGAGCTGGGCCTCGCGGGCAATCATCTCGCGCAAGCAGGCAAAGGCTTGGGCCTCCAACTCCTGCCAATGGGCCGCCTGGCGGTGCCGCAGCACGGCCGAGCGGAACATCCGCTCGTGCACCCGGTGCATCGGATCATCGTGCTCGTTGAAGGCCAACTCGGGCAGGTCCTCCGGGCCCGCCGCAAAAGTCCTGGCGGTGGATTCAAGGTCGAGCCGGAAAAAGACGCTCCAGCGAAAGTTCTTGAGCATCGGCAGCAGGCAGTCCTGCCGCAACCGCGCCCGCTGCGCGAAAAGGCGGTCAAGGTTCACTCGCTCGCCGATTTGCCGGGCCGACAACCGGGGCAAGGTTTGCCAGAGCGGCGCAAAGTGCGCCGAATCCCGGGGCGCGGACGCGAAGAGCCATTCCACAAAGGCCGGATCGAGTTGGCTCCCGGCCATCACCGGAAAGAGCCCGCACTGTTGGATGTCCGCTTCCAGATCGATGCCGCAGTCTTGCGGGTTAAGAGGCGCGCGCCCGGAACCACTCCAGCGCCGGACGGCCCAGCCAGCGGGTAGTTTCATCGCCCAGTTTGCCCTTGAACGCGTCGTCGAAACCGTAGGCCCGGATGCAAAAATCGCTTTGGCCGACCGGCACAAAATCAAGACACACGCCCGCCGGCACACGAAGGTCCCAATCATTGTCCGGCACGCCGGTCAACACGTGCTCGCGCGCGAGCTGCCAGCCGGAGGGCACGACACTGTTCTCGACCCAGAACGTGTGATTTTCCTCGCGCCGCAAGCCGACGCCGAAGCGCGAGTTCTGCGTCACCTGGTCCGGCCGTTGGCGCGCTCCCGCCGTGCCCACCTTGCTCTCGTCCAGCACGAGGGTTTGCAGGGCGGCCACCGACTCGACCATCTGCCGGCTGGTGCCGAAGTGGTGAAACTGCGCCTCGGGCAGCGGCACGACCGCGCAGGTCAGCGCGCTTACGGCGGGGTCGGGAACCGCCGGAGACGCGCCCAAAGCCAGGCCGAACTCGGCATAAAGCTCATAAGACCGCGCCCGGTCGCCGGTGAAACGCTCTCCCTGCCAGCCGCACCGCTCCATGAGCACCTGCACCGCTCGTTCGCTCAAGAGCCACATTCCCGTGTCCACCAGGCAAAGATAATTCTCCGCCAGCTCGCGAATCCTCGAGGGCGGGGGCTTCTGCAGGAAAAACGCCAGCTCGGTTGGCCGGCGGCGGGGCGAGCAGAAGACCCCGAAATCCTTGGCCTTTTCAGGGGCCACCCACATCCCCAGGCCCAGCACGTCCACTTGGGGAAACGGCCGGCAGCTCGCGCGCAAAACGCAGCGCCACGTCGCCGCTGGTCACCATGGCCACGGTGCCGGGGCCGGCATGGGCCAGTGCGCGCTCGTAATCGGGCACTTGCAGGTCCAACAAGGTCTGATCGAAACGCTGGCCGCGCCCCCACCGGAATACCGGGATGGGCATCAGCAGCTTGCCCGTCGGTGCGTAGGCCGGCAGGCGCCGGCTCTGGCCGCCGGCGTGGAGGATGAGCTTGCGGCTGGAGCGGAGCCACTCCCCAAAGGACTTCTCCGGCCCGGTGGCACGCCAAGCCTCCGCCAGCAAGCTGGCGGTGCCCCCGCCGGAGCCCAGCGCCCGGCCGGGCGGATCGGAAGAGGCAAACCACTCCGGCCGTCTGAGCCCGGCCAGAGATTCAAAGGCCTCCGCCATGCGCGGCGGAAGCGTCAGCAAATACTGCATCGTCCTGGGGTTCCTGGATGGTGCCCGCGACAGGACTTGAACCTGTATGGTGTTACCCACTAGAACCTGAATCTAGCGCGTCTGCCAATTCCGCCACGCGGGCATCGTTGATTACCAACTCGGCCGTTCACACGCCTCGTAAACACCCTGCAACATACCAGAGGGCGTACGACGACCGCAAGCGCCCAGTTTTCAAGTTGCAATTTGCCTGTTGCGCTCTCGACAGGGCGATTCGGGCCACCTGTTGATTGAATTCCTTCTGGCGCGGAGCCTCAAACCGGGGCAGGTTGAAATTCGGCGACGGAGGTGACAACCATCAACATTCAAATCAATCGAGCCCCGGTCCTGACGCTGTGGGCGGCGGTCGTGGCGGAGCGGTTGGGCATCTTCAAGCCGGCCCCGAAGAAACTCAAAACCAGCGATCCTTTCAGGTGAATTGAAAATTGAGGATTGAAAAATGGTCATTGGTCAATGAATGACCAATGCTCAATACTCAATTCTCAATGAACCCCTTCCAGCAAAACCGGTCGCAGAGGAGGTCTGAGGCCCCGCCTCGTTAGGACGAGCGTTGTCGGCGGTGAACCAGGCCAGCACCTCAGGCCGCGTGCGACCCATCGCAGAACGGCTTATTGGCAGACCGGCCGCACCGGCACAACGTCATTCGGTTCCGAACTTCGTAGGCTTTCCCATCGGCGGAAATCACCGGAATGCCCCCTCGCACCCAAATCGGCCCGCTGACCTGCTTGGCCGTGTCCTCGATTAACCCGAGCGAAGGCTGGAATTTCGGTTCGAGGGGTTTCCCCGTCTCCCGATCCCGCGCCACCAACCGGCCGGCCGGACAGTGCCCGGCCTCATACTCCACGAGCCGCCTGGCTTCGGGATCGTCTGTCTGCCCAACGAGGTTCCAGATCCTCCCCTTGGGGTCGCAGAACCGGGCGAAGGCGCAGAGGCTCTCCGCGTCGGTGAGCAACATGGTCGGTCCTTCAATGGTCTCTGCTTGCTCAAGGTACGGGCCCCGGTTGGCGGTTTCGGTGCCGTCGAACTGGACTTTTTTATGGGTGCCGTCGCAGAATGGTTTATTGCCGGACTGGCCGCAACGGCACAGCGCGTATTGCGGCTGCGCGGGGTATTCCCTCCCTTCCTTGTAGTCCAGAGATTCACCCTCCGCATTGGTCACGATCGACTGCTCCCTGAGTGGCAAGCGGCCGCTTACGAGGTAAGGACCATCTTTGGTGATTTGGATTTTCGCGTTCAGGTGTTCGCTCATGAACACCAAGGTAACACACCGGCTGGATTTGTCACCGAAACAGCCACCACCATTGTCGAGGACGAGCATTTTGTGGTCTCGCCTTCGATATACGCAACGAGCGCAGCCCCTTTGATTTTGAATTCCTCGGCTCGTTTGGTCATTGCCGTCAGAGCAGAATCCATGCGTGGAGTGGACCAATCGCGCCACAGGCTGCTTTGATGTATGGTCGCTCTGGCCCGGCTTGGGCGGGAGGTTGGTAGTGGACACGTAGAAGCTGACCATAGTGAGTCGTGCCCGAGAGCGCCAAGCCCCCCTGCGGGTAGATTCCGTCCTGGCCGCTGACGTTGTGAAGGAGGGAGAAGCCGCTGCCATCCGTGTTGATTCGGAACACGATGCCACAATTGTATGGGCCGTTGCGCTGGTGTGGCTCTACCTGGAGATTCTCCGGCTGCTCTCCAAGCTGCGCAGCAGGGATTGAAAGCCCCGGGAAAGGTCAGTCTCGGCTTTCTTGGCAAAGGGGAATTTGACCATACGCTTTGCCGGGAGCTCGATCTCGGCACTGGTGGCTGGAGTTCGACCAACGTTGACCAGGGCAGTGAGACCAGGCACAGTCCCAGCATGAGTGAAACCTTGCTCACACGGTTCTTGCGCTACGTCCAAATCGATACGCAGTCGGATGAGACGAGCGCCACTTTTCCCAGTACGCCCGGCCAACTGGTGCTGCTGGAGATGCTCAAGCAGGAATTGGGCGAAATGGGCGCGGTGGACGTCAAGATGACCAGGCACGGCTACGTCATGGCCGGCATACCTGGCACTACGCGCAAACCGGACGTGCCGACCATCGCCTTCCTCGCGCACGCGGACACTGCTCCCGATTGCTCAGGCAAAGGCGTCAAGCCGATCGTCCATCGCAATTACGACGGCAACATTGTGAAATACCCGGATAATCCCCGTTTGGTTTTGGACCCAGCGACCTCGCCGGAGTTGTCAACTGCCAAGGGCAAGGACGTCGTCACCGCCAGCGGTACGACTTTGCTGGGCTCCGATGACAAAGCCGGAGTGGCTGTGGTGATGACGCTGGCCGAGGCATTACTCCAAAACTCAAAACTGAAACACGGGCTGGTCCGCATTTGTTTCACTCCGGACGAAGAGATCGGCCGGGGTGTTGACAAGCTGGATCTGGCAATGCTTGGAGCGGAGGCCGCCTATACCCTGGATGGCGGCTCACCAGGAGAAATCTCCTGGGAAACCTTCTCGGGTGATGCGGCTGAGGTCACTATTGAGGGCGTCTCCACGCATCCGATGGAGGCAAGAGCCAAAGGCATGGTCAACGCCGCCTGTCTCGCCGGCAAACTGCTGGGGGCATTGCCACGGGAGCGTTGCGCACCCGAAACGACCGGAGGCCGCGAAGGGTTCATCCACCCAACCCGGGTTGATGGCCGCGTCGAGCAGGCTCTCGTCAAATTCATCCTGCGTGATTTCGACCTGGCCGGGCTGGCCGAAAAGCGTCAGCTCCTTCAAGGCCTCTGCCGGGGGTTGCAGGCCACGGAACCGCACGCACGAATCCAGTGCCGGATTCGCAAGCAATACCGCAACATGGCCTACTGGCTCCGCAAGGACATGCGCCCGGTGGAACTGGCGCGCGCGGCCTTTGCGGCAGTGGGCCTGAAGCCCTTCGACCATCTGGTGCGCGGCGGCACCGATGGCTCGCGCCTTACGGAAAGAGGTCTTCCCACGCCCAACTTGTTTTGTGGCCAGCACAATGTCCATGGCCTGCTTGAGTGGGTGGCCGTGCAGGACATGGAGTTGGCCGTAACCGTTTGCACCAAATTGGTCGAGCTTTGGGAACGAGCAGGCAAGCCCCGGTCCCGAGGGAGCCGTTGTTTTGGACGCCCATCCGCCGATGCGCGGTGAACATCCCCGCCGACATACTTGGGGTCCCAGGCCAGCTTTTGGAGCGCCGCCGCCGCGCCACTTAAGAGCAACCCATAGACGGCTTGCTGGTGCGCCAAGGCCAGGGCTCGCAAGCCCTGCGGGCGCGTGAACGTCAGCAAGGAATACGGACAGGGCAGGAGAAGATGGCACTGGCGCATGAACGCGGCGTTGCGCTTCGCCATCGCAACGCCGCATTTGTGCGGCGGGCCCTGAGCGGCAGGGTTCGCTATGGATTCGCGGCGCCTAAGCCGGCGACGGCTTCTTGAGCAATTCGATAAATCGCTTCATGGCCGGGGAGAGCACTCGGCTTTTCTTGTAGATGAGCCCCACGGGCCGGACGCAGTTCGCGTTTTCCAAGCCCACGGCCACCAGCGTCCGGCCTTTGACCTCCTGCAGGATGGTGGTCTCCGGGACGATCGCGATGCCCGAATCGATCTCCACGGCTCGTTTGATCGTCTCGACATTGTCAAACTCCATCACGGTCTGCACGGTCAGACCGTGCTCTCGAAAGATCTTGTCCAGGGCCTTCTGCGTCGGTATGTCCCGCTCATAGCCGACGAATTTCTGGCCGGTCAGCGCCTTGAGGGAAATGGTCTTGAGTTTGGCGAAGGCATGTTGCGGGCTGCAAATCAGGACCATGGCGTCTTTTCTCAGGGGCACCAGTTCGAGCTTGGAGTCGCGCGTCGGATAGGCCACAATCCCGAGGTCGACCACGTTGCCCAGGACATCCTCATAGACCTGGTTGGCGCGCCGGTATTCCACGTGGACGTTCACATGGGGGAAGTCTTTGAGGAACCGCTGGACGAAAGGGGGCAATTCGTGCAGTCCCACGCTATAGATGGTGGACAGGCGGATGGTGCCGGAAATGATCTCTTTGAGCTCCTGCAGCTTGCTGTGGAGGCCGGCGTAGGCCTCCAAAATCTCCTTGCCCGAATCATAAACCATCTGCCCTTCGGGCGTCAGCCGGAAGTTCTTCTTGCTCCGTTCGACCAGCAGCGCCCGGAACTGCTTTTCCATGGCGCTGACGGTCTGGCTCACGGCGGACTGGGTGACTTCGTTGATCTGGGCGGCTTTGGTGAAGCTCTGAGTCTCACTCAAATCGCAAAAAACTTTGAGGCTTTCGATTTGCATGAGCAGGATTAATACACAGAAGCCGCTTCCAGTCAATCACATTCCTGAAGCAGCCGGACCGCCGGCGCCCGAGTTCGATTAGGCCATGTATCTGCTGGCTCAGGAATCGGGGTCGAGCTACCTGGCTGGGCCTCCGCTGCCCTGGGGAATTTCCCGGGCAGGGCCCGCCTCGAGCCGGTCGGCCAGCCGGCACACGGCCGCGTAATACTCCTCCCGGTCCAAACCCAGGGCCGCCGCGCCAAAGGCCTCCGCGTCTTGGGCGGAGGCGAAGTCACCGTAATTGACGCTCACCAGTTGATACAAAACCAGCAGCGGGACCTCGTCCAGGTCCCTCTGGAAGAGCGGATGAACATGCATCACGAACCCGTCCTCAGGCCGGCTGCCCTTGGGGAGCGGACAGGCAAATTCTCCGGGCAGCAGCGGACCGGCATCGAAAACGAGGTCGCACGGGTAGCGGACAAAGGCGCGATCCTCGAGGCAGGCGCAGCAGTTCTTTCCATCCCATCCGGCAGCCGTATCGGTCGCGAACCTCGCGTCCCTTGGCCGCGGCGTGCTCGGCCATCGGCTGCCGGGCATCTTCGCCTGAGGGTTGGCGGCTGCCGCCTGAGGGCGGCGTTCCAAAGTGGGCGGACATGGGCGGCAAACGATCAGGATTTCACCGCCGCCACGCCGCTCGCCAGGGCAGACTTCCAGCCGGCGGCGCCTTCGTTGGCCTTGCAAAGCCGGCCCTGCAAGATCGGCACGGCCATCCTCAGGAAGACGGTGTAGCAGAGCAGCCCGAAGGCCCAGATGCCAAAGCAGACCAGCGTCTCGTTGAGCGAAGGCCGGTACTCGAGCATCTCGCCCAGCGGCGTGGGAATGAAGCCCGGGATGACCAGGCCCATGCCCTTCTCTATCCAAATGCCGATAATGCACAGGACGCACGTCAGATTGAGCCAGCGCAAGCTGCGGCTGACCGGCAGCACCAGCAGCACCATCGCCACCAGGTTGAACCCAATGGCGGTCCAGATCCAGGGCACCAGCGCATGCCGTCCCTGCAATCCCACATAGAGGTACTTGGAGGAAGCGACGTGCAGGTTGCCCGAGTAGAATTCCTTGAACACTTCGTTGGCCAGGAGGAATACGTTGATCAACATCGAAACCTGGACGATGCTCCGCAGGGTCAGCAAGGCGCGATCGGTAATCCGATAGTTGGTCACATGGCGGATGATTTGCAGGGCCAGAATAATCAAGGCCGGCCCCGCCGTGAATGCCGAGGCCAGAAAACGCGGACCCACGATGGCCGAATTCCAAAACGGACGGCCCCCCAAACCGACATAGAGAAATGCCGTGACCGTATGGATGGAGACCGCCCAGACGATGGCGACGAAAACGAAGGGGATGTAAAACCACCTGGCCGGCTTGCGCCCATGGTAGCGCGAATAGAGCAAGTAACCGCAGATGTGCAGGTTCAACAGCAGGTAGCCGTTGAGGACAATCACGTCCCAACTCAGCATCGACGCCGGGAAATTGAACTGGCCCAGGCCCGGAATCAGGTGCCAGAAACGGTCCGGCCGCCCAAGGTCCACGGTCACAAACGCCAGGCACATTAAAATGGCCGCCACGGCCAGCAATTCCCCGAAAATCACCAGGTCGTGCAGGTCCTCGTTGTTATAGACATACACCGGAATGACCATCATCACGGCCGCCGCCGCCACCCCGACCAGGAAGGTGAAGTTCGCAATGTAAACCCCCCACGAGACCTCGTCGCTCATCCCCGTGACTACCAGCCCGTGCGCAAACTGGCGCGCGTAGGCATTGAGCCCCAGCAGGCAGAACACGCTCAAAAACCCCATCCACGAGTAATACCGCCAGTCCCCCACAAAGGCGATGCGCGCGCAGCGCCCGAGAAACACCAGGTAGTTTCGAATCGCACCGATCATACGTCAAAATAGTAGAAAAACCGGGGCGACGTGCCCAACTCCTCCTTCAGTTGAATGAAGACCCGCTTGGTGCGCAGAATGTAGGCCACCTCGCTGTTGGGATCCCGCACGTTGCCGAATTTGCGCGCCCCAACCGGGCACACCTCCACGCAGGCGGGATAGCGGCCCGCCCGCGTCCGCTGCACGCAAAAATGGCACTTCTCCATCACCCCGCGCCGCCGCGGGCGGTTTCCCAGGTAGGCCATGTCCAGATTGAGCCTTTCCTTGGGAACAGACGGTTTGGCAAAATTGAATCGCCGGGCCCAATAAGGACAGGCCGCTTCGCAGTAGCGGCAGCCGATGCACCAGTCGTAATCGATGACCGTAATGCCATCGGTCTCCTGCCAGGTGGCGTGCACCGGACACACCTTCACACAGGGCGGATTCTTGCACTGCTGGCACTGGACCGGCATGTAAAAATAGCCCTTCTCCGGAACCGACTCCGGATTGTAGTTGTGCTCCGCTTTCTCGAGGTCCAACGACCCGTGCGGCAGCCGCAGCACCCGGATATACTGAATCTCCGGGGTCCGCGATTGATTGTTCTCCGCCACGCAGGCGTGAACGCACTTGCGGCACCCGACGCACCGCGTCAGGTTCAGCGCATAGACAAACTCCACCCCGGCCTGCGGCTTGAGATCCTTCACGTGCGGCCGCAGCCCATACTGCCTCTCGACCTCGTCCTCGATGCGTTTGAGCACCCGGGCCATCTCCGCCGGCGTCAGTTCCTTGTAATACTTCTGCAGAAACTGCTCGACCGACGGGGAATCGTCCAACTCGCGCAAGGGTGACAGGCTCGCCGCCAAGGCCGCCAATCCCGAGGCAACTACGGCCGAGCCCCGGAGAAAACTGCGTCGGCTCATCCCGGCGTTGGCGCCGGCGGTCGGGTTCGTGTCGGGCTTCTCAGGCGTCATGGGTCAAGGTTCCTCCGGTGCCGCGGCCCGGTCCGCCGGATGGAGCGGGTTGGGCGGGGGCAATGGGGTTCGAGTCGGTATTCTCGGGCTGTGCGGGTTATGGCAGTCCACGCAGATCTGGCGGGTCATTTCCCCGGCCTTCTTTTCCCAGTAGCCCCCGGTGCGCCCATGCGCGCCCGCTTCCCAGTCCCGATAGGTCGGCCCGTGGCAACTCCCGCACAGCCGCGGGCTGTCCTCGAACTTCACTTGTCTCCCGTCGCGGGTCTGCAGCAGCACCAGGTTCTGCTCATCGTGACAATTGAAACAATTGTTGTTCCGGTTGTGCTGCCCGTGCGCCATCACGATGTCCGAGTGCTCCTTGGGAATAATCAGGTTATTGCTCCCGTCAAAACGCAGCGTCAGCGCCTTGTTCTTCTCATGGCAGCCGTAACAATCAAAATCCGAAAGGTCCGCCTGCATCCGAACCAACTGCACATAAGAGGTGCGCATGGTTGTCGGCTTGAGCAGCTCCGGATCCACCAGCGGGATGGCCTTGAGCGGCCCCGGCTCCATCCACTTGCGCCTCGAGAAGGACACGGTCAGCAGCAAAAACGCCACCGTCAGGATGAAAAGCACGGTCGAGGCTCTGGTCTTGTCATTCATAGGGCTGCACCCCGGCCCCCCGGCAGCCGTTCGGCCAGGAACAGCTTCACCAGCACAGTCAACACGATGAACGGCAGCGCCAGCAATACCGCCCCCATGAACCACCCCTCCATGCCCGCGAAGTCCATCTTGTAGCTCATGAATCCTCGCAAGCTCTTGGAGAAAAGCTGGCCGCCGATGACCACGTTCCAACGCATCGCCAGCACGCCCACCAGGATGAGCGACGCGCTGGCGAAATACATGCGTTTGCGCGCCAGCTCGGGTATCCGCCGGCGCAAGACCTGCAACGTCCCCAGCAGCACCAGCGGCATCGCCGTGCCCAGGAGCGCCTGGCCCAGGTTCAGCGTGTAAAACAGCTTCTCCGTCGCAAGCTGCCGCAGCAACTGAAATCCCTCCTCCGCCGAGTAGATGCGCTGAATCCAGTCCAGCCCTTCGACCGCCGCATCGATCACCAGCGCGTAGAACAAGAACATCCCCATTGCGTCCAGACAGCGCATGTCGATCGAATGGCGCCGTATCCACGTCAGTGTCATGTAGTTGAACACGCACAGCGCAATCCCCGACACCACGGCCGAGAGAATGAAAATGATCGGCATCAGGGCGTTGCCCCACCACGGATTGGCCTTGATCGAGCCGAAAATGAACCCCACGTAGCCGTGAAGCAGAAACGCCGAGGGAATCCCCACAATCGAGATGACCCACCCCAGCTTCAGGTCCAATCCCACCGCCGCCTTCGATTCATCGGTCACCCCGAGGGTGAAGGCCCGATAGAGAATCCCGCGAAAACCGCTGGTGTTCTGCGACCATTGGACAAAATCCTGCCGGTAATCGAACCACAACTCGAGCAACAGCACCGCCATCAAATACCAGGCGTAAATGAAACCGAAGATGGCCATGGGTGACGTCAAATGCGGCGTCATCATGACCTCCATGCACCGCTCCGGGTGCCCCAGGTGGCACAACAGCGGCAGCGGCGCGCACAGCAGAAACGCAAAGGCCGTCAGCAACGAAAGCCGATACACCGGCTCGAGCGCCTTGACCTTGAACACTCGCACCAGCGAAGCCATGATGAACGCCCCCGCCACCAGGCCGGTGATGTACGGGATAGAGCACGATGAGCACGCCCCAGAGCGGCTGCCGCGTCGCTTCATTGGGATAAACGTAACCCTCGAAATGAGGCATTGCCTCGACCAAGAGGTTGGTGATTACATTGGTCATGCTACCGGACCTCCTTATCGATCCCCGCGTAGAATACCCGTGGGTCTGTCCCCAGGTGCGGTTTGAGGGCCTGCACCCGGTTGTTCTGGTAGAATTGCCGGATCGGAGTCCTCCGCCGCCGAATGCTTCAGGTCGCCGAAGACCCGCGCCTGGGTCGGGCACACCTCCACGCACGCCGGCTTCAATCCCCGCGTAATCCGATGATAACACAACGAGCATTTCTCGGCCGTATGGGTCGCCGGACTCAGGAACCGGCAGCCATACGGACAGGCCTGGATGCAAAAACCGCAGCCGATGCAATACTTCGGATCGATCAACACCGCCCCGTCCGGCGCATCGAACGTCGCCCCCACCGGGCAGGCCTGGACGCACGGAGAATGCTGGCAGAGGTTGCATAGCTTGGGCACAAAAAACGAGTGTTGAATCTTCTCCGGCGCCGCCGCCGGCTCCCCAAAACCGTGCATCCCTCCATCCGGACTGTCCACCAGCGTCTCGCCCCGCGCCCCGTCGGTGCCGGGCTCCGGCCTGGTGATGATATAGCGCTCGACCCACGTGCGATAATAGGGGCCGCCCGGCACATGGTTCTCCCTCTTGCAGGCCGCCACGCACAACCCGCACCCGATGCATCGATTGACATCGATGGCCATCACCCACTTGTGCTGCGTCGGGTCGTAACCTCGCGCCGCGCCCGAAGAGGCCAGGCCCTTGGCCACCGCGGCCCGGACGGTCCTGGCCGCGGGGGCGGCCAGCAGCCCGGCCAGCGCGGCGCCAACCCGGCCTATCATACTGCGGCGGGAAACATTCCTCTTCATGGGGCCTCCTCAGGCATGTGCGGCACATGGCACTCGGTGCACTTCGATACCGTATAGTGATTTTTGACCACAATCTGCTTGTGCCACTTGGGACGCGAAGGATTGGCCTCGTGGCACCTCACGCAAACACTGAACTGCGGCTTGTCCAGCTTGACATCCGGATTGTCCGCGTGCGCCTGGGCCGCCCCGTGGCATCCCTCGCACGACAGCGTCTTGTGCCCGTGCTCCGCCAACTTCTTGAACTCGTCCGAATGGCATTCGTCGCACGCCTTCGCGGCCCGCATACACCCGCTCCCGCGCGCCGGCCTCCGCCAGCGCCTCCCCGCGATACCACCCGTATTGCCCAAAGGAGGGCGGCGTCAGGAAATACCGGGCCGTCGAATACGTCACCACAATCCCCACTGCCAGCAGGAATAGCCGGAAGACCTGCGGCGGCATTTTGAAAAAACTTCGCATGATTGCCAATTAGCCAGGTTGCTGCTGCATTACATCGTGTCGCGATTGCCGCGAAAACCACTATCCCATGGCCCCGCTTTCGCGCTTCTCTTCTCTTGCCGATTTATCACCCTTTTTTGCCACCCTTTGGGCTGAAAAAGGGTATTGTAGAAATAAGCAATATGTGCAGCAGTTTGGCTTATCCATCTCTCCCGTCCCCCCGCCCCCATCGGTTCGGCTAACTCGCCTCGCCGCGCGCAGCCCATGAGCCGCCTCTCCTGCTCCCATCGAAACAAAAAGAGGGAGCTGGCGGCTCCCTCGCGTCGCGGGACTCGCGGTTGGCGCCTTCACTTCTTCAGGTCGCGGAAATAGGCCACCAGGGCCTTGATCTCGCTGTCGCTCAGCGTGTCCCCGAATGGCTTCATCCGGGTCTTGTCCCCCTCTTTGATCCCTTCCTTGATGGACTTAACCATCTTCTCATCCTTGAGTTCCGCCTGGTTCTTGGGGTCGCTGTAATCCTTCACGTCCAGTTTCTTCCCCATCGTGGTCTTGCCCTTGCCGTCCGCGCCGTGGCACTTTGCGCATTCCTTGGCCCAGATCGCCTTGGCCTCGGCCCCGCGCGCGGTGATGACTCCGGCCGCCAGCAGCGCCAAACTGCATACGATGAACCTTTTCATGTGTGATTGAATTTGTCAGTTAAACGTTTGATAATAATCGGTTATTGCTCGGCCCTCCATTGGCCGCACAATCGGAACGATTGATGTCATGGCCGGTGGATGACCGGCATGCAGTCTGCCTTAACCTGCGCCTGGAAGACAAGTCAAATCTTCTACAGAGCGGGAAAAGCCTCCTTTATGCGCCATGGAATCACGCCCTCCGGCGGGGGGCGGGGGTCGAGTGTCGAGTGTCGAGGGTTGAGGGTTGAGGGTTGAGGGTCGAGGGTTGAGGGTTGAGGGTTGAGGGTTGAGGGTTGAGGGTTCGAGGGTTGAGGGTTGAGGGTCGAGGGTTGAGGGTCGAGGGTCGAGGGTTGAGGGTTGAGGGTTGAGGGTTGAGGGTTGAGGGTTGAGGGTTGAGGGTTGAGGGTTGAGGGTCGAGGGTTGAGGGTTGAGGGTCGAGGGTCGAGGGTTGAGGGTCGAGGGTCGAGGGTCGAGGGTTGAGGGTTGAGGGTTGAGGGTCGAGGGTTGAGGGTCGAGGGTTGAGGGTTGAGGGTTGAGGGTTGAGGGTCGAGGGTCGAGTGTCGAGTGTCGAGGGTTGAGGGTTGAGGGTTGAGGGTTGAGGGTTGAGGGTTGAGGGTTGAGGGTCGAGGGTTGAGGGTCGAGGGTCGAGGGTTGAGGGTTGAGGGTTGAGGGTTGAGGGTTGAGGGTTGAGGGTTGAGGGTTGAGGGTCGAGGGTTGAGGGTCGAGGGTTGAGGGTTGTTCCGCTTCGCGGAAATCACTGAAGTCGGAGGCGGTTTGCTTCACACTTAACCAGGAGGGGGTGGCGAGATCTCCGTTGCGAGCGTGAGGCGAGAGCGGGCTCGGTGGGGCGTTGTCGCGCAGGCAACCGGGGCCGCCAAGATGGAGGGAGGCTGGTGAAACGAGGTTTTCAGGCGGGGCCAGCTTGGTTATAGAGGGTTCATGCAAAACATCTTCAAAACCTCACTGACCCCGCAGCAGTATGCCGATCGGAAGTATCATAAGCAAGTCAAGGCGCCGGAAAACTGCCTGAACTGCGGGCGGGCGCACAGTCTGGAGGCGTTGGCGTATTACCACCGGTATGTCAGTTGGCTGACGGGCGTGCTGATGATTTGGGTGCGGCGGTTCCTGTGCCGGCACTGCCGAGTGAGCGTGAGTTGCCTGCCGGACTTCGCCCAGCCGTATCGGGCGGTCAATAGCGAGACCATTGCGGCCGGTTTCAGCGGCCAGACCCGGACCCGGGAACAGAACCGGGCCGTCGAGCATTGGGGCACGGCCATCGCGGTTTACTGGCGCCGGTATCAAGGGCATCTGCCGGCGCTCTTGTGCATCGTGGGCAACGCGTTCGGGGCGCTGCCGCTTCAACCCACGGCCCGGGAGTTTTGGAACGTCCTGCTGGCGCGCTGCGGTGATCTGGCCAGCGCCACCCGACAGTTGGTCCGGCAATTTCACACCTGTTTGTTCGGGACTTACGGCTGCCATCAACGGCGACCGCTTCGGGCTGCATGAGAGCCCCCGCCCGGGAGTCGGGCGCCGGTTAACCCCCACACACCCTTGCTATTCCAAGTGCGTGAGACCGGCCCCAGACTCGCGAGCGTATGAATCAACCAAGCGATTCCGAAGCATCGGCCCTGGCCCGGCACGCCGCCGCGAGCTGGATACAGGAAGCCATTGCGCAGAACTTCACGTTGGCCCGGGCCACCACCCTGGCCAGCGAACGGCCCTGGGGCGGCAAGCTCTACGGCGCCTCCACTCTGGAGGGCTGGTATTACTTGTGGCGCAACCAGGGGTTCGAGGCCCTGCACCGACAACCCCGCAAAGACAAAGGCGCGCGCAAGGCGCTCAGCCCGGAAGCCTGCCAGGCCCTGGTGGAGTGGCGCCAAAAATATCGGGACCTGACGGTCAAGTGCATCGTGCGCCAGTTGCTCGACAACGGCACGCTCCAGTTGGGCACCTTCAGCCTGCCCTCGGTTTACCGCGTCTTGGCGGCCCACCACCTGGACGCTCGTTCCCTCAAGGCCAATCCACCGGCCGGACTGAGCGGCCCGACCAAGGCCTTCGAGTGTGCCCTGGCCAACCAACTGTGGATGACCGACATGATGTTCGGACCCACGCTCAAGCTGGCCGACGGCCAGGTCATCCATACCCGGCTCTTCTCGCTCCTGGACGACTGCTCGCGCCTGGTCCCCCACGCCCAGTATTACGACTCGGAGAAGCTCTGCTGGTTCCTGGACTGCTTCCGGCAAGGCCTGGCCCGGCGCGGCTTCCCCGAAAAGCTCTACACCGACCAGGGCAAAATCTTCACCAGCTACCACCTGCAGATCGTTCTGCGCCAACCTCGGCGTGCGCCTCTGCCACGCGGCCCCCTATGCCGCGTTCTCAAAGGGCAAGATCGAGCGCTGGTACCGGACCCTCCAGATGGACTTCGAGGCCCGTCTGGTGATTGACCCCGTCCACAGCCTGGAAGAACTCAACGCGCGGCTCTGGCGCTGGATCGAGGGCCAATACCATCAGCGGCCCCACAGTGCGCTGGGCGGCCAAACCCCGGCCGAACGCTTCGCCCAGCGCGCCTCCAACCTGCGCACCGCCGACGCCCAAACTGACTGGGAAGCCCTCTTCCTGTGCCGAGCCCAGCGGCGCGTGCGCCTGGACGCGACCTTCAGCCTGGCGGGCCAACTCTGGGAAGCCCCCGTGCATCTGCGCGGCCAACTCATCCAAATCCGCTTCGACCCCTTCGCCTGGCGCCGCCTGGAGATTTGGTGGGAGGGCAAGTTCCTCGCCCAGGCTCGCCGGTGCGATAAACAACTCAACGCCAAAACCTATACCGACCGCGATTATGAACGGCCCGATAAATCCGCCTGACCTGGACGTCGCCCTCAAGAGCCTGTGGGGTGCCACCGCCATGCCCTTTGGCGCCGCCGTTCCCAAACCCTATGCCGCGCAGAGCTTCCAGCAAGCCCGCCACCGGCTCGAACAGTTGGTGGCCGTGCGCGCCTGCGGATTACTTCACGGACCCAACGGCGTGGGCAAGAGCCTCTTAATCCAGCACTTCCTCTCCAGCCTGCCCGACAAACGCTTCAAGCCCCTGGTGGTGGCGCACTCCTCGGTCACCGGCACCGACCTGTTGCGCCTGCTCTGCGCCGAACTGGGCCAGAACGCCCGGATGCGCCGCTCCGACAACGTGCTGCTCATCCGCCAGGGCTGGCAGCAGTTGGAGCGGCTCTGGCCGGTCATCGTCATCGATGAGGCGCAGAACTTGAGCGCCACCGCCCTGGAGGAAGTGCGCCTGCTCTCTTGCGACCGGCGCGACACCCAGCCGCCCTTCAGTTTGCTCTTGGTCGGCGACGAGCAACTGCTGCCGCGCCTGCAAATGGGCATCAACGCGCCGCTCTTGGCCCGCCTGAGCTTTTGCCTGCCCCTGACGCTCTGGACGGCCGACGAACTGGCCGGCTACGTCCAGGCCCGCCTGCAGGAGGTCGGCATCCACGCCAACCCCTTTGACGCAGCGGCCCTCCAACTGCTCATTCGCGCCGGCAACGGCCTGCCCCGGCTGCTCAATCACCTGGCCCAGCGCGCCCTCGAAGAAGCCGCGGGGCAGAACTCCCGGTCCGTTACCGCCGCTCACGTGCAGCGCGCCTTGGAACTGCTGCCCTGGGTCGCCCAATTGGTTCCATGAGCCCCGTGAGCTATCCCCAGCCCCCATCTGCGGCCCGTTCGTCAGGCTTGTCTGACGGGTGAACGGGCCACCCCCAGGCTCGGTCCCGGCGACCCTGCTCCAACTCCACCAGACTTATTGCCAGCTCACCGGCCAAACCCTCAGCCTGGGCTTTGACCGGGAGCGGCTCTGGTTCGAGTTCCACCGCGCCGGCTTCACCCAGGCCGACCTCCTCCAGGTCGTGCGCTATCTGCAAAAGGAAATCCGCCACACCCGCCGCAATGTCGGCGCCCTCAAGCTCTCCAACCTCTTGCAACTGGATCGCTTCGAGGAGGACCTCAACATCAGCCGGGTTCGCCTCACGGCCCCGCCACCCCCCAAAACCCCGGCCGCCCTCCTGCCGCCAACCTGCTCACCGGCGCAACAGGAGCGCGGCCGACAACGCGCATTGGAGCAACTGCGCCGACTCAAAGAAACCCTTCGCTAAAGAGCCTATGCCACTGGACCTTTCCATCCTCGAAAAGCTTGAAATCGCTCACCGCCTCGTCGCCGAAGCGCTGGGCCGAGCGCCTCAACTCTGCGACTGCCGCCTCGATCAGGCTATGCTGGTCTTGGAGCTATCCATCAAACGCGCCCGGCGTTCGCCACAAATGCGTCTGCGCCTGCCACCGGACCGCCGCGAAGAGGCCTTCCTGTTCTGAGCCCCATCCCTTCGCCAAAACGGCCTCTCGCCCCGCCGCAGGGGTGTGCCGCGCAGCATCCGCCTCTCCGCCCCTTACCCAAGCCACCAGCTTCCTCGACTATCTTGATACGCCTTTGTCGAACCTCCTTGATTATCAAGATACTTTTCTCCCAGAAAAGCGTGAAGCGGAACACGAGGGTTGAGGGTTCGAGGGTTGAGGGTTGAGGGTCGAGGGTTGAGGGTTGAGGGTTCGAGGGTTGAGGGGTCGAGGGTCGAGGGTTGAGGGTTGAGGGTCGAGGGTTGAGGGTCGAGGGTTCGAGGGTTGAGGGTTGAGGGTTGAGGGTTCGAGGGTTGAGGGTTGAGGGTTGAGGGTTGAGGGTTGAGGGTCGAGGGTTGAGGGTTGAGGGTTGAGGGTCGAGGGTTGAGGGTTGAGGGTTGAGGGTTCGAGGGTTGAGGGTTGAGGGTTGAGGGTTGAGGGTTGAGGGTCGAGTGTCGAGTGTCGAGGGTTGAGGGTTGAGGGTTGAGGGTTGAGGGTTCGAGGGTTGAGGGTTGAGGGTTCGAGGGTTCGAGGGTCGAGGGTCGAGTGTCGAGTGTCGAGTGTCGAGTGTCGAGTGTCGAGTGTCGAGTGTCGAGTGTCGAGTGTCGAGTGCTGTTCCGCTTCGCGGAAATCACTGAAGTCGGAGGCGGTTTGCTTCACACTTAACCAGGAGGGGGTGGCGAGATCTCCGTTGCGAGCGTGAGGCGAGAGCGGGCTCGGTGGGGCGTTGTCGCGCAGGCAACCGGGGCCGCCAAGATGGAGGGAGGCTGGTGAAACGAGGTTTTCAGGCGGGGCCAGCTTGGTTATAGAGGGTTCATGCAAAACATCTTCAAAACCTCACTGACCCCGCAGCAGTATGCCGATCGGAAGTATCATAAGCAAGTCAAGGCGCCGGAAAACTGCCTGAACTGCGGGCGGGCGCACAGTCTGGAGGCGTTGGCGTATTACCACCGGTATGTCAGTTGGCTGACGGGCGTGCTGATGATTTGGGTGCGGCGGTTCCTGTGCCGGCACTGCCGAGTGAGCGTGAGTTGCCTGCCGGACTTCGCCCAGCCGTATCGGGCGGTCAATAGCGAGACCATTGCGGCCGGTTTCAGCGGCCAGACCCGGACCCGGGAACAGAACCGGGCCGTCGAGCATTGGGGCACGGCCATCGCGGTTTACTGGCGCCGGTATCAAGGGCATCTGCCGGCGCTCTTGTGCATCGTGGGCAACGCGTTCGGGGCGCTGCCGCTTCAACCCACGGCCCGGGAGTTTTGGAACGTCCTGCTGGCGCGCTGCGGGGATCTGGCCGGCGCCACCCGAGAGTTGGTCCAGCAATATCACACCTGTTTGTTCGGGACTTACCGCTGCCATCAGCGGCGACCGCTTCGGGCTGCATGAAGCCCCGCCCGGGAGTCGGGCGCCGGTTAACCCCCACACACCCTTGCTATTCCAAGTGCGTGAGACCGGCCCCAGACTCGCGAGCGTATGAATCAACCAAGCGATTCCGAAGCATCGGCCCTGGCCCGGCACGCCGCCGCGAGCTGGATACAGGAAGCCATTGCGCAGAACTTCACGTTGGCCCGGGCCACCACCCTGGCCAGCGAACGGCCCTGGGGCGGCAAGCTCTACGGCGCCTCCACTCTGGAGGGCTGGTATTACTTGTGGCGCAACCAGGGGTTCGAGGCCCTGCACCGACAACCCCGCAAAGACAAAGGCGCGCGCAAGGCGCTCAGCCCGGAAGCCTGCCAGGCCCTGGTGGAGTGGCGCCAAAAATATCGGGACCTGACGGTCAAGTGCATCGTGCGCCAGTTGCTCGACAACGGCACGCTCCAGTTGGGCACCTTCAGCCTGCCCTCGGTTTACCGCGTCTTGGCGGCCCACCACCTGGACGCTCGTTCCCTCAAGGCCAATCCACCGGCCGGACTGAGCGGCCCGACCAAGGCCTTCGAGTGTGCCCTGGCCAACCAACTGTGGATGACCGACATGATGTTCGGACCCACGCTCAAGCTGGCCGACGGCCAGGTCATCCATACCCGGCTCTTCTCGCTCCTGGACAACTGCTCGCGCCTGGTCCCCCACGCCCAGTATTACGACTCGGAGAAGCTCTGCTGGTTCCTGGACTGCTTCCGGCAAGGCCTGGCCCGGCGCGGCTTCCCCGAAAAGCTCTACACCGACCAGGGCAAAATCTTCACCAGCTACCACCTGCAGATCGTCTGCGCCAACCTCGGCGTGCGCCTCTGCCACGCGGCCCCCTATGCCGCGTTCTCAAAGGGCAGATCGACGCTGGTACCGGACCCTCCAGATGGACTTCGAGGCCCGTCTGGTGATTGACCCCGTCCACAGCCTGGAAGAACTCAACGCGCGGCTCTGGCGCTGGATCGAGGGCCAATACCATCAGCGGCCCCACAGTGCGCTGGGCGGCCAAACCCCGGCCGAACGCTTCGCCCAGCGCGCCTCCAA
>CAVQND010000056.1:0-83255 GCA_963713735.1 uncultured bacterium | reverse complement strand
GCGGTGTAAATAAATAAAGGTAGCAACTTCGGATGCCGGGTGGTATAGTCATCGTGTGTGAGTGCTATGGCTACGCTACGGCAGAAGTTCAGGCTCATTTGGCCACTGTCGAATGAGCGGACCCGCCGTCTCACCGCGGCCAATGAGGCGCTTCAATTGGGTTATGGCGGAGTTTCCATGGTGCGGCGCGCTTGCGGGTTATCGCGCAAAGCGATCGCTAAGGGGATAGACGAAATCGAAGAAGGAGACTCCTCGTTGGCGGAGCGTATCCGCCGCCCTGGTGCCGGACGCAAGAACCTCACCGTGATCGATCCGGCGCTGGCCGGCGCGCTGGACGGGATGATTGCTGGTGCCACCCGTGGCGACCCGAATCTCCGCTACGGTGGGTCTGCAAGAGTACGCGCACTCTGGCCGCCGAACTGCAAGCCCAAGGGCACCCGGTGAGCCATCAGCGGGTAGCCCACCTTCTGCATGCTGAGAGCTACAGTCTGCAGGCAACCGCAAGCTCGAGGAGGGCGAAGACCGCCCCGACCGGGATGCGCAGTTTGGGCATATCAACCGGTGCGTGAGGCGCGCCTTGGCGGAGGGTGGCCGGTGATCTCGGTGGACACCAAGAAAAAGGAACTGGTGGGCAACTTCGCCAACGGCGGCCAGCAATGGCGCGTGGCCAAGCAACCCCAACGGGTCAAAGGACATGACTTTCCGGGCCGAGGTGCCGCGAGCCTATCCGTACGGCATTTTGATTTGGGCCGGAACACCGGGTTCGTGAACGTGGGGACCGACCATGACACGGGAGAGTTTGCGGTGGCCTCGATCCGGGGTTGGTGGCGCTTTGAAGGCCGGAAACTTTATCCCGACGCGCGGACGCTGTTGATCACCGCCGATGGCGGGGGCAGCAACGGTTGGCGCCTGCGGCTCTGGAAGCTAGAGTTGCAAGGTTTTGCCGATGAGAGCGGGTTATGTCTTTCGGTTTGTCACTTTCCGCCCGGCACGAGTAAGTGGAACAAGATCGAGCATCGGCTCTTTTCGTTCATTTCGTCCAACTGGCGGGGCGAGCCGTTAAGGGATTACGAGACGATCGTGAACTTGATCGCCAGCACGACGACGGCCAAAGGACTGATGGTGACTTGCCGGTTGGATCGCCGCAAGTATCCCACCGGGCGGAAAGTTTCGTCCGACGAGAAATGAAGCGAGTGAACCTAAGACCTAACAAGTTTCACGGAGAGTGGAACTACGCTATTGAGCCCCACAGGTAACTCTACACACAACCTGTGGGGGTGTTTTGACAGGCATTGTAGCACCGGTTGTGGACTTGTTGTTAAGCCGCCAACTTGCTACCTTTATTTATTTACACCGCCTTAGCGCTGGGAAGGTGACGGAATACGTCAAGCGCAAGGGTAACGCCAGGCTGCACAGGGCGCTGCTTTTCGCGGCCTCCTCCGTCATGCGCTCGCCCGGGGAGCGGATGGGCGCTTGGGGCGCTTCGATCGCAGGCAGGCACCGGAGGGGAGGCTACAAGAAGGCCATTGGCGCAATCGGCAGGCGCATTGCGACCGGGCTATGGCACGTGCACAGGCTCGGGGCCGAGTTCAATATCAGCCTCTATCACTTCGGCAGGCCGCCCGCCGTCCGCGACGCGCCAGTTGAGGCGATCGGCCTAGGGCCGAAGGCCACCTCGTTACTCCTCCAGGGCTGCGCACCGCCCAGTCGGTTGTCGACGCCTTCTGGAGTGGCCAGCTCGGGGCCGTCAAAGGCTTCGGGCAGAAGGCCCTCCAAACAATTTCCGGTTGGGCCAAATCCAACCGGGCGGTATACGCCGGGCCGCTAACCTACCGGCGGGACCAACCTAAGTATTATGAGCACAAAACAAGAAGACGGCCTCCTTCTGAGGGGCGAGGTCGTGGCGAGAAAAAGGCGGGAGGCAAAGCAGGGTGATAAGACCCGCTACTGCATCACCCTCTGGATGAGGACCCCGCAGCAGACCTTCCAGGTTGACAGGTGGGCCGACAACGCACTCCCGGACGGCACGCCGGCCGTCGGCCAGAGGCTGGAGCTGCCCGTTGCGATGGGCGCCTACATATCTCACGGCATGGCAGTGGCGAGGCTCTCATGGGGCACCGCCAACAACGGGAGTGACTTCTGATGAAACCTACCCCAGAGCAGCTCGCCGCAAGGCGGGCCTTCGTTGACAAGAACTCACCACCCTGCAAGTTGCCGCTAGGCAAGTCATCCTCGATAAGGCCGAGGCCAGGGTGGCCCTTGCCAGGGAGTCATACCTGCCCCTGCCCCTCGTGGCGCAGATGATGGGCATGTCGCGCGAGCACATCGCCCGGATGATTGAGGACGGGTCGGTTGTGGGCTTCGACGTTGGCCTTGGGAAGCGCCGCAAGTGGCTCATAAGGAGGCAGGATGTCCACGACTTCCTCGCGTCGCGCTCGAGCCTCCACAAGCCCCCGGACTGATCCCTTGGCGGCCCGGCGCGCCCGCGCCACGGCCGCCCCAGCGGCCGATGCGGAGCAGGGCCGCACCACCCCGGAGGGGGTGGCTGAGAATAGCCCAGGGCAAGGGCACGAGAGCGAAGCGAAGTGCCCGCCGCCCTGGGTTCCGGCGGGGGGGCCACCCGCCATTGGGGATTGCAGGCCGGAAAGAACAGTCAGGGGAGGCCCCGGCTCCGAGCCGGGGCCTGGTGCTTGGCGCCGATCCAGCTCTGCGGGTTAGCCATGCCGGCCATCCGGGCGGTCTATTGGGCGCGATTTGGGTGCTGGTCCTTTTGTTCGGTAGTCTCCCAAAATGAGTGTCGGATTTCCGCCGGTTGCGGCATGTTAAGGGGGAAATGATGAATGCTGCCATCGATCTGTTGCGGGCCTGGGCCGAGCACGGGTCCGAGGAGGCCTTTGCGGAACTGGTGGCCCGGCACATCGACTTCGTCTATTCAGCAGCCCTGCGCAAGGTGGCCGGCAACGGCGGCCTGGCGACGGAGGTGGCGCAAACGGTGTTTGTTGACCTGGCGCGAAAGGCCCGCGCCCTCCGGGCGGAAGGCTCGCTCGCCGGCTGGCTGCACCGGCACACCTGCTACGCCGCCGCTGCCGCCCTGCGCCACGAGCTGCGCCGGCACGCCCGGGAACAAATGGCCGCCGCTATGCATGCGCTTGAACACGACTCTTCCCCGGATTGGTCGTCGCTCGCCCCCCTGTTGGATGACGCGGTGAACGCGCTCGGCGAGGCCGACCGGCGGGCCATACTGCTCCGGTTTTACGAACGGCGGAACTTGCACACGGTGGGCGACGTGCTCGGCGTCAGCGACGATGCCGCCCAGAAACGCGTGAGCCGGGCGCTGGAGAAGCTGCGGGTCTGGCTGGGCCGCCGCGGCGTGACGTTCCAGCACGGCCGCGTTGGCGGGGCTCCTCGGCGCCCACAGCGTCACCGCCGCCCCGGCCGGGACCGCCCTGATCGTCACCACCGGCGCTCTCGCCACCGTGGGTGCGGCAGCCTGCGCCGGGGCGGGAACCTTGACCCTGGTTGAGCTTATGATGCACTTGAAAACGAAGGTCGCCGTGGCGGCCGCCGTCGCGGTTGCGCTAACGGCCCCCCTGGTCTGGCAGGAACACGCCATCGCCCGAACCCGCTTGGACAACCGGGACCGGGCCGCCGCCCTGGAGGAACTACGCTTGGAGGCGAATGTGCAGGCGGCCCAGGCCCAGGCGGATGCGAAAACGGAACGGGCGCCGGACGAGCGCGCCGACCTCGAGCGGCTGCGGACCGAGGTGGCAACCCTGCGCGCCCAGTTGGAAAAAGCGCGCGCGGCCCGCGTCGCGACTGCCGGCTCCGCGGCGAAAGGCAACGGCCAGGGCGCTCGGCGGCCGGGATTCATCTCCGCGCGCGACGCCCGCGACGTCGGCTCCGCCACCGCCGAAGCCTTGTTCCAGACCATGTTCTGGGCCATGGCCAGAGGGGATACCAACCGGATTATCGAACTGGCCGATTGGTCCGCGGAGGGGGCGCAGCAACAAAAGGAGGTCATGGCGCATGAACTGGCCAATGTCGCCGCGGACGCAGCCCGGCCCGGGGCACTGGACATTGAGTTCCGAGTGGTTCGACAAGTGCCCCTGCCGGACGGCGACACCGCGGAGATCATCGAGATGTCGCGCCAGGACTCGCTGGAACGTATGGCCCTTCGCGCGCGCCGCGCCGGCGCGGAATGGCGCCTGGTGGTGGACAAGAACGGCCCGGAGGAGGTGGACCTGGGCGCAGACCTCAACCGCGACTGACAATCTTGGGAGGCCGGCATGAAAAACCGTGTGATTGCTTTTCGTATTCTGCTTTCCTTCGTGGTGCTGGCTGCCGCGACGGTCTTCATGGTGCGTCACAGCAGGCTCCGCCAGTTGAATTCTGCACGCAGCCGGATCGAGCAACAGATCGTCGAATGGTCAAACCGCCAGGCAGCCGCGGCGCCGGCGGAGGAAGCCCGTTCGATTTCAACGGCCGCGGGCCTCTCGGCCGCGGAACACTCGGAGTTGCTGCGGTTGCGCGGCCAGATTGGCGTGCTTCGCCGGGACCTCGCGGAAGAGACCAACCAACCGGGGGCGTTGACCGGCGCCAAGGCGGCCCGGGCCGTTCAGGGCGTGCTGCCTGGACAGGCCGACGTCACGGCTGAGGTTAAGGCATTGGTCGCCGGCGGCACGAACTCGCTTGCCCCGGGCAACCACGTTTTTGGGGAAGACCCGGCATCGGGAGTGGTCAAACGGCTGCGCGTCGAGTTCGAACTCGGCGGCGAGCACCACACCAATGAAACCACCGAAGGGGGGACCCTGGAAATCCCGGCTGGCGCCGAGGTCGTCCGGGCAGTTTACGGCGATTTCCCGGCGCTGGAGCCAAACAGCGATGTCGTGGACGTGACGGCGAAGATCTCGGGGATGCTGGCGAACGACGAAACCAGCGTCAAGGCTGCCAACGCGCTGGTTGGCCTCGATCCTGCCCCGATGATCGGCAAGATGCTGCGTGTCGAATTGCGCGTTGACGGTGCGCCGCTCGTGATCGAAGCCGACGAGGGCAAGACCGTTGACATCCCCGCAGGCGCCGAGGTCATTCATGCTGTTTACGGGAACCTGCGCGGTCAGAAGCGATAGTCGCCAGGATGAACGCTGGGACGTTTGCCCTTGTCATGCACACCAGCTACAACCGCCGCACAGCCACAAAGGTGAAGGATGGCCGCGTCCGGCGCAAAAACCGCCATATCCCGACCTGTCGGCTGGGCAGGGGTGGCGAGTGAATGAACAGAGCCGCTACCGGCAAAGCGTGGGCTTCGAGCCACAGGCCCCAGTTGCCGCCATTGAACAGCGAGGCCTTCTGCACGATGAGTTCCAGCGTTTTCACACCCGCCACATCGATGTCATAGGCGGCTTTGGCCGAGCCGCGAATGGTGCGGGAACGGAAGGCCTCTTTGCCATCGGCCTTGATGATGAACACGACCGAGCCGTGCGGTTGGTGCATCGTGTGCAAGCCGGCTTCGCCCCGCAACTTCCTCCATTTGCCGCCCAAATCGAAGACATACCGGGAAGGTGAATGCGCGTAAAGGCCGGTGGCATAGACTCTCCCTGAATCCAGCAGAGGAGACGGGATCTCGTCATTCCTAGGGATGCGGTTGGCGGCGGGCTGGAGCCAGCCCACCTCTGCGGATGCGGGTTGGGCCTCGCCCAAAGCCAGCCGTGTGAGTTCGGCTGGGGCAGTGGCCGGGATGGGCCTGGCCTCAGAGGCGAGGGTGGCGACGAGCTTGCGCGCGATTTCCCTGGTGGCCTCCGGCACGGAGCGGGTTTCCAGTGCCTGCACGGCGGCGCGGGCGGCCTCGGCGTGTCCGTCGGCCACCGCGGAGGCCACCGGTTCCAGGTCTCGGCGCAGCTCCCACTGGGAAAGGTCCACGAGACCTTCGGGCGTAACGGCGAACCCCAGGCGCTGTTCGGAGACGCGGCCGTTGACATGGCAGAATTCGACGCGCAAATCCCCGTCGCCGCAAGGTGCCAGGTCGCTGACCTCAATGGCGAAGCGGCCCTGCGCATCGGGCACCGATGTGGCCGTCGGCGCACGATAGCCGCCGTCGTGCAGGCTGTCAAAATAAGCGATGACCCCGTAAATCGGGGGTGTGCCGGTCACCGTCCCTTCGAGACGAAGCGCGCCGCGCCTGCCGGCCAGGTCGGTCCCCGTCACGTTCGTGGACAGAGTCAAGCTGCATTGTTCGAGCCGGCCATTTTCGGCCTGCCCCTTGTCCGACCCGTTGAACACCGGATGGGCGGCCAGCCGCATGGCGCTGGCCATGGTCAGGAATGACCCCTGGCCTTCGCCGCGGCGCTCCTCCCGGTAGGTATGATTACCCGCGCCCATGAGCGAAGTGCCCAGGGCCTTTTCATCCCGGCGTTCGCCGCAATGAGGCAGCCGGAACGCGTGGCCCAGTTCGTGGGCGATGCCGCCCAGGAAGATGGTGGTGTGCTTGCCCAGCGACATGTCGCCATACTCGCCGTCGTTCAGCCGGGGTTGCTTCCGCGTGAGGTTTTCCAGGTCCTGGTTCGCCCAGTCCGCCGCAAAGCATAAACCAGCCCGCTCCGACCAGTCGCCGAAATAGGGTGAATGATGCCGAAAGGTGCCGGCCTTCTCATCATAGGTAGCCAGGTGGCAGAAGATGAGCACGGTCTCGCGGTCGAAAAAAACCCCGGCAGCCTCGAGCACCGGTCGGCAGTCCCGTTTAACCATGTCGCCGCTTTCCGGTGCGCCCGTATTGCCTCCGTTCCGGCCTATCCACCGCGGGAAAGCCGCCTCCGGCTCCTTGCCCTTTACCAGATGGAAAACGAGCTTTCCGTGGGCGTCACGCGCCAGGGCAAAGGTCCTCGGCCCAAACCCGCACCGGCTCATGCCGTCCCTGTAAAACGCGCGCACGTCTTCGATAATGGCGTCCAAACGCTGCTCGTAGTTGGCCGCGGGCTCGCGGTCCGCCGGCGTGAAATAGACCAAGTGCAGTTTCCTGGGCGCATCGGCGGGGCGCGGGTCATGGTAGGCATTGAGGATCTTCAACGCCAGTGCCGCCTGCTGCGATTCAGGGATGGGGTCCGCCGCGCCCAGCGCCGCCATCATGGAGGCCAACAGGCTTAGTCCCAATCCAACCACCAACCGGGAGTAATGTCGCATACACTCCCGGCGATTAGCGGAAAAGCGGAAGGGATGTCAAGCTTCCGGCCGCGTTTCCGCGTTTCCACCTTTCCATGGCCTTGCCGGCTGATGGCTCGTCGCATGGGGAGCGGGATCCAGCATTGTCATTGGGCGCTCCCTTGGGGGCCGCGCGACCACCCATCGCCTTAACTTGGCCATTTGGCCAGTTGCCGCTTGTATTTGGCGACTTCCAAGCAAGTTCACGCCCCTCAAACAAGCCCGCCGAGCCTTGCTACAAACTTGCTACAACCCGTCAGGCTGAATCCAAATGAGACGATGTAACTCGCTTGAGGACAACACCTTATGTGGGTTTCAAGCCCCCCTCACCCGTCAGGCTCATAACCTGAAGGTCGCTGGTTCAAATCCAGCCCCCGCAACCAATTCTGGCTGAGCCGGGTCTGCTCACGGAACTGGTTCTGTCCCGGCAACTGCTCCCAGATGACCACCTCGTCGTCGCGGCGGTTTCCCGTAGCCAGAAGTCGCACCCCGGGCCCAGCGTCGAGTATTCGAGCCTGGAGTTATCGGGCGTTCGAAGCACCGCGCGGCCGGGCAAGAATTCATCGTGGAGAGTTGACTCGACCTTATCCAGTGGCGCCCCACCACGGCGAAGTGTCAGGGAACCTCTCCCGGCCTCTTCCATGTTTCCGCGTCTGTGCCCGATGCCGCCCAGCGTTTCTTCCGCCTCCATCAAGCAAAGCCCGATTGAGCTGGAATGCAGTATGGACAGGAAGACCCGACCTCCCCGAAGAGGATGAGCTTGGACAGACACTCACTTTTGACGGCAGAATCTGAAAAGCACGTTGCGAGCGCGGCCACTCCGGGCGCTCCTGACCAAAGACCTAAACCTTCGCGAGGCGGCGATAGATGTGCTGAACAAGATCGATCCAGCCAGGGACGAGCCCGCGGGCCATTGAGCCTGGAAACGGCGGTTGAATAGCCGCGAAAAGGCGCAAAAAACACAAAAGGAAGCACTTGCCCTCGCCACGACCCTCACCCATGCGGAGACACAACCGCCGCGCGCAAGTTCTTCATGTCCTGCGACTCTTGCGCCTTTTCGCGGCCGAACTGCTCCTTTCAGGTTGAGCCTTTTTGATGAATATCGAGTCGCCGCGCCCCGTTGATGACCGGGGCGGCATCCATCGCGGCTTTCATTGCCGGGGCGAGGATGGTCATTTGGGGGTTATCAACGAAGGCGGCTGATCCATTTGGGCTAACGGCCCAGTTGCCCTCGTCTTGCGGAGACTTAAGTGTGATGACCCAGTCGCTGTTGGCGGGGCGACCCAGCTCGGACAGGCTGGCGGAGGGCACGATTTGGTAGCGGTCCAGGAGATCATCGCCGGGCGGAGTCTCGAAAGAGGACTTTAGCTGCGCAAGCTCGCCGGCCAGCAAGGCGAGCCGGTTGGTCGCGGCATCCCGCTCGCGCTTCAATTGTCCGACTTGCTCGCTCAGTGGCGCCTCACGCTGCCGAATAAACCAAGTCCGCATGACGGATAACGAGTTCACGAAATGCGGCCTCGTCCCCATTTTCGGTGTAGCGCCGGAGCAGTTGTGCATCGGAGATCTCGTGCATCTCTACTATTAAACACCCGAAACCTGCAAAATCCGACACAGTTTTCAGCGGGCGATCCGATCCGCTGCTCCCGCGATGTGCGCGAAATCGTGGAGAATTCGTGAAATTCGTGTCAACCCTGGTCTGAGGCGGAGCCTCGCTATATGACTGGAACGGGCGGGCGACTGGTCGGCTCTGCAGGAGCCATGGTGTGCCAACGGAAATGCTACCAGCGCGGGGGCACTGCCCGCTCTTTCCCGTCTAATAGATGCTGAGTTTTGGTGTCATATCAATGAACACGCAATGACTATGAAAAAGCTCACCTCTCCGCTGGCCGTTCTGCTTGAGGCATTTGCCCTCTGGCTGCCTCCGATGGCCGCGTGTGCCCTCATTATTTCCGGCAGCGGTAACAGGCCCGTGCGCGACGCCGGCTGGCCCGAAGGAGCTTTGGAGGTAGCGAATCTGCTCCCGGCTGGGGTGGTTTGAAGGGCCCCCCTTCGGCGGCGGTGAGTGGCATTTCTTCTATAGCGGCGACACGGCGGCGTTCAAGGCGGCGCTTGAGGCGTTCGCTGCCATTCGCGCCCCGGCACTGGACCTGGTGATTCAGGACGGTCCCGGATCGGAAGACAGCATCCTTCACTTGGCGCGGGTGGACTGGACTTTTTGTGTTTGGGTGCCGGCCGCCTGGAATCGGTTCTACAACAACCCGAAATTTCCCGCGCTCGCGGTCCGCGAAGGCCGTTTCCACAAGCCGGTCGATCCGCCGTGCTTGACGGTTTATGTCGGCCACGGCGGGGTGGATTGGGCACAGATCACCGTTCCCCCTCAGGTGCATGTTCGGGACGCGCGGGCCTCGGCGTCGGGCGTTGACCTGAGCGGCGGTTCCATTGTGCAAGCCGACTTTTTCGACATGGACAGCGGCAAGCCCATTGAAGGGGCCCACCTCATCGTGGACCGGATGACATGGCAGAAACCGCCCACCTCGCGATGGAAGGCCGAGCGTCTGGCCGAGAAAGTGAGTGACGAATCCGGCCGGGTCCGCATCGAGAAGATTTCGGCGGGCGACTTCCAGGCTTGGGTGCACGTGACGGCTGAGGGATATGCCCCGCGGTTGATCGACCAGCGATCTCTTCTCCACCCGGCTTACACGAAATATACCGTGGACCTGGCCAAAGCCGCGCAGCTCGGCGGAGTCGTTACCGACCCCGAAGGAAAGCCGATCAAGGGGGCAAAGGTGCATCCCTTGGAAGTGATGGCCTCGAACGGACAGGGCTACGACAACGGCCGACAGTTCGAGCCTTACGAGCAGTCCACCGTCGAGACCGATGAAGCCGGGCGTTTTGAAATCGCCAATCTGCCGACCGGTTACGCCATGTTGACCGTCACGGCCCCGGGTTATGCCTTTGGCGACGCCACAACCATCCACGACGTGCCGGGCGACATCCAATTGCGCCTCAGCCGTCCGGGCGCAATTCAAGGGACGGTGGTCAACGGATCAGGCAGGGCATTGACCAGCTACGCGGGCAGCCTCATGGTGCGTATCGCGGCCAAGGAATTCAAAACCGGCTCCCCGGGAGGCACCACCGCAGTGAGGGCCGATGGGACGTTCGAATTCAACGGCTTCCCGCCCGGTGAATATCGTTTGATCCTCGAGATCTACCCTTCCCATGGCCGGCGAAGCACTCAGGACCAAATCGTGACCGTTGAGCCGGGGCTGGCGCCACCGTCACCTTTGTATTGGACCGGTAATCGTTGAGCTTGGCTTTCAAGGGAGCTGTGCTTGGGGGCAGGACCTGAGTGAGGGCCCCAGAAGAAGTCTGTCTCACGCCCCTGATCTCCCAATCCTGCTTTACCTGCTGGCCAGCCAGGACCCGGCCGCCACCGCTCGCCGTCCCGACCTTGCCGCCCAGTGGATTGGTTCTATCCCTGACGAAACCAAGCGAAATGCGCAGACTGAAACCATCGCCCGCCAATGGTTGAGAACCGACCCTGCGGCGGCCCAGGCCTAGCTGCAACAAACCTCTCTGCCGGACGAACGCCTGAGAATAGCCCGACGTTTCAACGTTGGGTCTGGCCGCCACGAGGGATACGTCCCGCAGGGACGGCTGAAAAGACGGATAATCTCGGCCGTCCCTACGGGACTCCTGACCGTTCGGCACGGCTGAACCCAACGTTGAAACGTTGGGCTATTCTCGGATGTCCCTCCGGGACAAGACCCGGCCGCCCCAGCCTGACTCCGAGGAAATCTAGACGAGAGATTATGACGGTAAAGACGGCGTTCATCATAGGCGCCCTGGCGCTCGCAACGGCAGCGCAGGGCGGGGAAATCGTGGGAGTGGGAATGGTGCTTCAGGCTGATCCGGGAGGGGGGTGGTGAGGGTCCGCTCGGTCCTGCCTGCGGGACCTGCGGCCAAGGCCGGGATCAAGCCAGGGTCTCTCATCCTGTCAATCGATGGCATCACCACAGCCGACAAGCCCTACGCAACGCAGGAGTCGAGGACGTGAAGGCAGAACCCCGGGATTCGAAGGGGGCGCCATGATCAAGCCCTTGCCTTTGAGGGGCTGGCAAATTTAACTCCGAAGGACCTCGCACGGATCGGTGCAAGCTCCGGCAGGAGCGACATGTTTATAGCCCGGCGGCCACACGGGTCTGCTAACCCGGATATTTCACACGCCAAGAGCGGGACCGGGCGCCCGGGGCCGCGTAGCGCAGGTTTCCAACCTGCTGTATCGCCGACTTGCAGTTGGCAGGCTGTAGGTGCTTGGTCGCGTCCGCGGATTGGAAATCCGCGATACAGCAGGCTTGAAGCCTGCGCTACGCCTGCCAGTCGGCCAAACGTGTGAAATATCCGGGCTAAGCTCCGTAGGAGCGGCATGGCGCGACTGCGCTCTAAGTGCCGAAAGTTCGCCAAAGCACTCCATGCCGCTCCTACGGAGCTTGAAACTGGGTTTGTACGGCGGTGCCGTTCATCATCGCCCAAGTCATCAATTCCAGCGCTGCCTCCGGCGTGGCGTAACCCACGGAGGCAAGTTGGTCTTTCGATATATATCGGCCTGGATTGGCTGCGGATTGTCCGGAACCAGCCGACGGCGTGGCCGGTTGTTTGGAGCGTTGTTTTGCGGCGTCGCGGTCCCGGCGCAGTTGCCCGACCTCGTTGCGCAGACGGGGCAACTCGGTATTGTCCTTCTGCAAGCGGGCCAACTCTTCCTTGGCGGCCTGGGCGGCCCTCGAGGCCGTTTCCTGCTCTGCGGCCGAGTGCTGCCGCTGTGCGATGAGGTTCTGGTTGTCAGCCCTCAAGCGTTGGATCTGACGCTGTTGGACCAAATAGACGCCCGTGCCGGCCAGGAGGGCTGCGCCTAAGACCGCGGTGAACGTTTTTGCGCTGAACATACTCATAAGGATTGCGTGGGTTGCTGTGGTGGCCGCTCGAGGATACGGCTGGTCTCATCTGCTGTTTGCAAGGGCTGCATGGCAACGACGGCCTGTTCGCGTTGGCGCCGGCGCTCTTCGGTGCGCACGGCGTGCATCGCCAGGTGACGGGTGGTGTTATAGAGCCAGCCGCCGACGATGGGGGAGGCGCCCAGAGCACTGGCTTTTTGGACCAGGGTGGCAAACACGTTCTGGGCGACATCTTCGGCCAGGTGGCCATCATGCACCATCCGCCGCGCGGTGGAATAGACCATGGGCAGATGCCGGGCCACCAGCTCGCGGAAGGCCTCCTGCGACTGGCTCCGAACATATTCCTGCAACAACTGCCGGTCATCCATAACACTTTCACTATTCAGTTCCCGCACCATGCCGAAAGCGAACGAAGAATTCGAGTTTCCGGAGACCATAAAGGGGGCCGGTAGAACATAAACTGCTGCGCCTGGGGCGCGTCCCGACACCGTCCCTGGCGATGGCCGGGGGCGGCGCGGGTGGAGCGCGGACATGGCTGTCCACCGAACCTGGCAGGCCGCTCGAGGCGGACAGCAATGTCCGCGAGCGGCTGCCAGTGGGGCCGTGCCCGGGTGCGCGCTCGCTGCCATGCCGCTCAGAATCCGCCCTTGATTTGTCAGGGCAGGATTCTAAGCTCTACCCATGCGCTCAGGGGCCGTTTCTGCGATCACTTTCCTCATGCTCATAGCTCTGTTCGGCTGCATCGGGGCGGCGGGCCATAAGCCTCAGGTTCTTCGGGGCTGGGGCGAGGTCATTGACCCGGATCGAGACTGTCACTTCTCCTTAACGAACGGCAAGCTGACAATTTCGATTCCCGGCACTTATGCGAGCTTGGAGTTGAGGAGCAACGGACAAATCGCCAGATTCGCGAACGCTGCGGAGCATCCGCTGCCAGGCAACGTTGCCGTCCTGAAATTGGAGCGGCATGGCCGCAAAGTGTCAGCATCCGCGAGCCCTGATGGTGTTCAGTGGACATCTTCTCGCAGCAGCCGGTTGCAGGCTTCAGTCCGGTTCCTTGAACCGTGAGCTCGGCATACCGCGTCTTGCGACCGCGTCCCTCGGCCTGCCGGGCCGAAAAACCTTGTCACCTCTTCACGCTTCTCAACCACAGGAGAGACGATATGATGACAACCAAAATGACGCTGGTGAC
Source organism: uncultured bacterium (assembly GCA_963713735.1). Classification (GTDB taxonomy): domain Bacteria; phylum Verrucomicrobiota; class Verrucomicrobiia; order Limisphaerales; family UBA8199; genus CAVQND01. The sequence continues at coordinate 69,923 of CAVQND010000056.1, read as the reverse complement.
TGGGAGCGGGGATGCGGAATTGGTCAATGCCAGTCTTGCGGGCAATCGTGAGGCGTTCGGACAGATTGTTGCGCGCTATCAGTCGCTGGTCTGCTCGCTGGCTTACTGCGCCACGGGCAGTCTGGGCCAAAGCGAAGATCTCGCCCAGGAAACCTTTTTCGCGGCGTGGAGACACTTGGCCGAATTGCGCGAACCGGCGAAGCTCCGCGCGTGGCTTTGCGGCATCGCGCGAAATCTCATCAACAGTTCATTGCGAACCCAGGGGCGGGAGCCGAGCCATCGCGCTGAATCGTTGGACGAAATCCCGGAATCGCGTTCGCCCGAGCCACTGCCCGTGGAGCGCGCCATCAGCAAGGAGGAAGCGGAAATCCTGTGGCGCTCGCTCGAAGGATTCCGGAGACCTACCGCGTGCCCCTGGTGCTGTTTTATCGGGAACACCAATCGGTCCAAGCCGTGGCGCAAAATCTGGAGCTGACGGAGGAGGCGGTAAGGCAGCGTTTGTCGCGCGGGCGAAAACTCTTGCAGGCAGAAGTGCTGGCGTTTGTGGAAGGCACGCTGGAAAAGACCGCGCCGGGCCGGAGCTTTACCGTGGCCGTGGTGGCCCTGCTGCCCGCCGCCGCCACCTCGGCCAAAGCAGCGTCAGTCGGGGTCGCCGCGGCCAAGGGTGGTGCCGGGGCGAAGAGCGCCTTCTCTCTGGCGGCGCTCGGCAGTCTGGCGGCGATGCTGGGCGCCTTGTTTTTCTCCTGGAAGACGTTGGTGGATGACTCAAAGTCGCCAGGCGAACGGAGGTTCGTGGTGCGCATGCTCCGATATCAGGTCAGCTTCTTCGTTATGGTGTTCCTGGGAGTCGGCGCCTGCGCTCTGTGGATTTCTTCTCATCACCCTTGGGCCTTTGCCGCCGCTGTCGCCGTGCTGCTTCTCGCCCGGCTCGTCAATCTGATGCTGGCAATGTCTTACCTGGCCCGGAGAAGGTTGGAGATTCGCATGGACGAAGGAACGGACATCGATCAAATGCCGGGGCGCGATGGGATTCGCAGGACGATCAAGGTTACGATCCCAACGCTTCTGCTGTTTGCGGGTATGGGCTTCGCGCTGCCTTGGAAGCAGCATTGGCTCCGGTGCGCTGCGGTCATGGCCGCGTACGGACTGCTCGTCGTTTGGCTTGTTCGCATGGTGCATCGGCGACGCGGTCTTCCGATCCCACTGCACTTTTCCAGGATACTCGCTCGGATGGGCAACCCGCTCATCGGAGCTCCAGTTTTTCTCCTGCTGATCTTTGGCTTAAACTGCCTTCAGGAGCTCGTCCTTCCTTCCGCCACTCCCAAATCGGAAATTGCCTGGTCTGAGTGGCTGTCGGTCGGGCTGGGTCTTGTGATCGCCGCCCTGGCCTGTGTCGTTCTCGTGCCGCTGTTTTTCGGCGTGCTGCGCAAACTTGTGCCGCGCTCAAGCTGGCTCGCCCGGATGCTGGACACCCCGTTGCTGCAAGCCCTCCGACTAACGCCCCAGGGACCGGAGGCTGCCTACGCGCCGCTCTTCCAACAACTCCATCTCCGTCGGGAGCAACAGGCGCAACTCAAGGACCTGGTTCGGAAACGAGTAATGACCAGGCTGCGCGGGAGCAGGTTGCTGCTGAACCCGAAGCTCGACGCGGTGAGACGCGCGGACCTGACGCGGCAAACCGACAGAGAAACCGCCGGTTTCACCGCCCGGATTAAGGACTGCCTGGGCCAGGAACAGTATGCGGCGTTTCGACAATTCGAAAAAACCGTCCAGGACCGGGCGTTGATCGACCGGTTCAACCGGCGATTGGCCCAAACCTCCACGGCATTGAGCCCGGAGCAACAGGCGCGCCTGCTCCAGGCCCTGGCCGACGCGCGCGTCCAATTTCCCTGGACGACTGACTTGAGCCGGCGAAACTTTGAGACCGTCGATGAGGCTGCGCGGTGCAACGATGAAAGCCTCGAAACCTTCGCCCGAGAGGAGGAGCAGTTCGACCGGCAGTTTCTCACCCAGCTACAGCCGCTTCTGAGCCCGGAGCAGCTCGCGGCCTTGGAAAAAATCCAGGAGCAGCAGCGAGGATCACAACTCGCCGTCTTCGACCCATTCCAGGCGAAGTAACGACAGGCGAAGATCGCCAGCATGAAAATGACCGCAAGAATGTTCACGCCGAGAAGCCGGTGACTCGAACCATGGCGCATCGGGTGAAGCAGCTTGACCAGCGGATTGCCCGAGGCTACAGGGTGAAGCGTGAAATCCATCCAATCGGTGTTCGCCTTGACGCTTCTGGCGGTTGGGATGGGGTCCGCAATCGCGGCCTCTGTTGATGAGGCGCTGCCCGATCCTCCGACGCGCCTTCAAGATGTGCCACATATCGCGCAATTCCGGACCAATCGCTCAGACCGTTTTCTAGTGGACCTGCAACATGTCAGTGCCGGACACCCCTTCAAGGGAAGAAGAGCCGCGCAGCCGCATCAGGGCGCGCATATTCACTGGGACAATTCCACCAACGCCTGGCCGAGGGACAGCGGGTAAAAAAAGGCGACATTATTGCCTACATGTATTTGCCCCCCGGCGCGGGGGGCGGGAGCCATATTCATTTCCATATTCAAGCGCATGACGGCGGCGCGTTTTTGGCCCCGGCTATTTTTTCGGGTGAGATTGTGGAGGGCTTTCATGCTCAGTGGAATGGTTTTGCCCGTGATGGGGCCACGTTGATGCCCGTTTGCATGGGATACCTGCTGGAAGCGGATGAGAACCCTTTTGGGAACGGGGCGGCGGATGTGCTCAAATGAACGGGTGATTGACGGCGGCCAGGCATGGCGCAAACTACGGGAGCTGGCAGGGCGGCGGTAGAGGGGCGAGGGGCAACTCCGAAATGAGCCGGATTATATGAAAGACAAGTGGATGAAGGCGGTCCTGGCGGTGGGCGTTTGTTTCTGTTGCTTTGGCGCCTGGCCCCGCCAGACGAATACGGTGGAGATTGCGTTTCTTTACGAGAAATACCATGACCAGGGGCTGGTGGTCCTGGGGGTGAACTCGGCGGACGATCGCAAGATCGCCCTGGATTACCTCAAGGCAAACCACGTGACCTTCCCGGTCATTCTCGACACCTCGCCGGCTGCCAGGCGAGCGATGGCCCAGTATGAAACCTTGGCGGATCTGGGGGCCGACCCGATGACTTACATTATCGGCCGCGACGGGAAGATCGTGGATGCGTGGTATGGCTACGAGAGCGCCAGGACCCAGGCGGCCGTGAAGAAGCTGGGGCTGTAACTATCGCAGACCCGTACCCCGCTTTTCGACATCTCCAAGGTTGACCTTCTCCCCGGCCTGGATGGCGAACTGCCGTTGGCTTTGTTCCATCCAAGCACCCTTGGGTTGCTCGACGGGCACGCGAGTCATGAGTTGCAGTTGGCCCGGCGGAACATGGCCAATCGTGAACCGTCCCTGCTCGTCTGTGACCGTGCCGTGAAGCCCGAGATGGGGCTGGCCCGGCCTCCATTCCGAATGGAAGGAGAGATCGACATGCTCGTTTGGGACCGGCTTTCCGTCCTTCACGAGCCGACCGCGCACCTCCGCCCAAGGCTGGACAATGATGTCGTTGGTTCCCCCCAGTGACGTGAGCGAAAGCTTTCCAAATCCGCTGGGGCAGCCAACGATCAACTCGCCCAGGCCGAGCTTTGGAGCGAAGCTGAACCGGCCGGTTGATTCGGTTATTTGGGTTTCGCCTTTCCCAGGGGCTGTTACCCGGCCATCCGGGTCTATATTGGTCTGTTCGTCACCACTGATGTAGATGACCTCTGTATTTGGCAACGCCGTCCCGTCAGCCAACCGGACAATCCCGCACGGCCCGCTGCCCCGTGTGATCCGCACGACACAGTTCGATCCTCCCAAGGCGAGCGGTTCCGATATGGCCGGCAAATAGCCCGGAGCTTCCACGCGGAAAACAACAGCGCCGCCTTTTCCCGACATCTCGATAAGGAAGCTGCCATTTGTGCCCTCCACTGAATTGCCCCGCTGCCACCGGGGCCGTTCGAACTTCGCGTCGCGGCGCAAACCCGGGGTAATCCGAAACCGGGAGACAGGCGCTCCGTCGCCCGCATCGAGGACGCGTCCGCTGACGAGCACGGCATTGGGGATGGCGCGTTTGGCCTCTGCACCGCACAAGGGGAGATTCCCAGGCTGCTCGTCATCCGGGCTGTAATCCGAGTCCAGATTCTTGCCTGGTTCCAGGAGGATGAGCAGGTTCGTCTTGTCTGATTCAAGGCGGCCCAGCAACCGGAAGGGGTTCAGCCGGTCAAGGCTGCCATTCCGGGCTGAGAGGCGATAGCCGTCAATGCGGGTGTTCACAACCAGGGCCTCCGCAGGCACATTCGTGAAGCTGAAATGGCCGTTTGCTGGCAATTCCGTGCTCGAGGAATCCCAAGCCGCATCGCGCCCAATGGTCAGGTGCGTGTGAGCCGGGATGGCGTTGCTGTCGGAAAGGCGCACCTGTCCTTCAAGGCGGAAACCGGCCGCGAGTTCCCAGTCACCCAGATTATTCGTGGAGCTGTCGCCTGCGGCGCGAAAGACCTTTGTCGGCAAGGCGCCGATGCCTCGGAGCGAATCCATGAGCCCGTAGGCCGCATACTCCCGGCCCGGCGGTAGGTTCGGAAAAACGAACCTGCCGTCCTCACTGGTGCCGGTTACGAAATCGCCGGTAAAATTCCCCATCGTGCGGTCCACAGAAGCGACGCCGATGGTGATTGTCTTGACCGGCTGGCCGTCACGGAGAACGCGTCCGATCAAGGCGGCGCCCGGAGTCACCACCAGGTCCTGCCGTTGCGGCCCTGGGCGGGTCCCGGGAAAATCCCGGCGGGCGAAACCGCGGGCCTCGATGCGGAGGTCCATCGCGTCTAACTTCTGAGGACAGCGGAGCTCGAACTCACCCGTTTCATCGGTCACCGCCAGGGGGTCGGTGCCCGCCGGGGGCGAGCCATAAGTCGTGTTGCCGATGCTGGTGGTTTCGACCGAGACAACGGCATGGGCCAGAGGCTTCTTCGCCGGGTCGAGGATGCGGCCCAGTATGATCTGGCTGGCGGGCATGGTGGGGGCGGCGCGGGGTTTGAGCCCAGCCTCCAGCGGCCCCTTCTGCGGGTCAACCTTGGTGAAAAAGGCCGGCTCGAAGCCCTTCGCGACCACCAGGACCCGGAAGAGCAACGCGGGGTCAACCGATTCGATTCTAAATTTTCCTTGAGCATCCGCCGTGGTGCTCTTGCGGCAATCCGCATAGCAGGACGGTCAGAGAAAGCCCGGGCCGGAACGGGGTTGGGCGGTGTAGATGAAAATGGAGGCATTGGTCACGGGTCGGCCGTCAGCAGCTTTTGATCACTCCGACCAAATCGAGCGCACCAGTCCTGGCGGCCGCGGGAGAAGGCATCCCCTCGCCCGAGCGCAAGGAGGATGCCTGGGCAGGCCCCTTGCCCGGGGGCGAGTGCGACAGAAGGCTGAAGGCGACGATGATGCCAAGCGCAAGGCACGCGGGGAGCAACCAAGTGAGAGGACGAGGATGCTTGTCGTTCATGCTTGAGAGAGTAACCTCAGAAACGCCCCGGGAAAACAGAAAAACCACTATCCCGCGCTCAGAGTCCTTTTCACGACCAACTCGGCCTCGAACTCGTGCCCCACCACGAGTCCATCGAAATGCTCGTCGTCGAAAAGGTGAAATAGTTTGTCCAGCATTAAGGCTCAGTTCGCCATCATTTTTCGGTCGCGGCAGGGACCGGCATTAGCGCCGGTGGAACGTCGGAAACGGCGTTCGCTTTATTGGGCAAGACCAACGGAGTTGCCTTTACTGAGGACGCGCAGCGGTGTCGGGCGGGCGCTGTTTCCATTGGAGACGCAGGACACCCAGGTCGAGCGGTTCATCGCTCCGGCCGCCGGGCATTGCTGGCACCACCACCTCGCGTGTCAGCGAGCCCAGTTCCGGGGTGGCGACATACCCGGATTGGTCCGGCTTGAGCGGTTCGGTTACCCGAATACGCAACTCATAAGTTCCCGCAGGCACGTCCTCGATCTTGAACGAACCGTCCGGATCGAACTGCAATTGATAGACCCGCTGAGCAGCGCGCTGGCGGCACCAATCTCTGGTGTGGTCAGCGTCGCGCGCCTTGACGAAGGCGGCCCACGTGGCGAAATCCTCAGTCTGCGGGGCCGCCGGCCCCAGGGGTTGCTTGAGCGCCAGCACGTGGTCATCGTTGCTCCAATCGGCCTGGCCCTCGACCTTGCCGATGATGGAGCGGCCGGTGCCTCCATAGCTGACCTCGATGGTTTGGCCCGGAGAGACCCGCACGGGCATCTGGTAGCCTTCGGTAATGGCCCGCCCGCTGCGCCAACTGAACGAGCGCGAGAGGTAGTGTTCACCCGGCGGCACTTTGTCGAAGGCGAATCGGCCATCCGCATCGGTTTTGCCCGTGTACGAGAAATACCACCCGAACGACCCAACGGAGGCGCCAGCGGTCAGGCAGACCGTGGCGTTGGGCGCCAGATTGGTGCCCGCGCGCAGCACGCCTTCCACTCGTCCCCAAGGCAGCAGCGTGAGCCTAGGCTGGTCTCTGAGGCTCTTGATGGTGCTTTGAAGGAACCCTTGCTCGTGCGTGACCAGCACGACCGCGTCAAAGCCCGACTCGGCAAACTCAAAATGCCCCGTCGCGTCGGATTCGGTCCGGATGTCCTTCTCACTTGGATTAACCCGGCCGGGGAGACTCATGGCCAAAGAGCCGAATTCTCCGCTCGCCACGCTGATCTCCGCGCCCTCGGCCGGCTGCCCGTCGGCCAGGAGGAGGACGCCTCCAGGCTTGCCGGCAGGCACCATCGTCAACTGGGCATCCCAGTCGCCTTCGGCGAAATCGCGCCATGGAGTGACGAGCGTCCGGTAGCCTTCGGCCTGCAACTGGAGCTGAAAGGCCGGCAACATGCCGGAGCGAAAACGCGTGACGGGAATGGCCAGCCGAAAACCCGAATGCGTCACCTCTCCGGGAAAGGTGAACCCTTCCCGGTCGCCCGTTTGAAATGCGGCAAATGCCAACTTCACCGGTCGGCCGATCTTCGCGTCTTTGGCTTTTCCCGTCACCAGGATTTCTTGGTCCATGCCAGCGCGCAACTTAAACGTGACCACGCGCTGCCCCGCCCGGATTTGGACCTGCTGTCGCAGGTGCAAGCCGGGCGCGGTGGCTGCGAGGGTCATGGGAGAGAGCGGGGCGTTGGTCCAGATGAAGGAGCCGCTCGCATCGGTGACGGCCCGGAAGTCCAGGCATTGGCCTTCGGTGCGGTAGCCCACCACCTCCAGGTCAACCCCGGCCAGCGGCAGATTCCGGCTATCCACGACCCGCAACGTTAGGGGGCTGAGCGGATCGGCCAGCAGGCGCACCTCCGGGAGGTCCGGCCCGACGTCCACGACGGCGGTGGTGATGGCAAATCCCGAAGGCTCGGCGGTCAGGATGAGCTGGCGGCGAGGCCGATTGTGCAGGGCAAACCGGCCTGCGGTATCAGTTCGGAATTCGCCTGCGCGGACCATGTTGCCAACCCCGTATCCCTCCTTGACCAGCACGTTCGGCAAGGGATGGCCGGCCGGGTCAGTCACGATACCCCGCACGTCGAAACCCGATTTCAAAACGAACTCGGCTTTGCCTTGCCGCAGCCGCGCCAAGTCCAGGCGCTCGTCATGCTGGCTGGCATGCGGGTTGATGGGACTGTTCCCTGCGCCGCTGTGAGAAAACGTCTGCATGGAACCGTCCTCGCGATAAAACTCGATGGCCACGTTGTCCAGGTCTCCGGGAAAATCCTTCACCTGCCACCGCCCGGCAGTGTCGGTCACCGCGGCCGGCGCTTCTTTCGCGCCGCTCCAAAACTCCGGATATTCCTGCGGCTCGCGCCAACGGTCGTAACTGTAGCCGCTGCCGAAGACGCGCACACGCACGCCGGCCAGAGGGGCGCCACCCTGTTCCCGCACCGCGCCGCCTATGGTCAGGCCGCGGGACAGACGGACGGTAGTCTCGCCGGGCATGGTGGCGCGGACATCGTTCGTTTCAGCGGTCCAACTTCGCCCGCGCGGCGCGAAGCCGGTCCGGCGCGCAGAGAGTGTGAACCAGGTTTCGTATTCGTGCGGTTCCTTGGCCGGTTCACCCAGGCGAATCGAGGCCACTCCGGCGGCATCGGTCAGCCAGCGCGGACCGGCGCCGGGCCCGCCGAAGAACACGGTCTGGTTCGGGGCAAAGACCTCCGCGTCCGCGATCGGCGCGCCGGTTTCGGCCTCGACCACGATGACCTTCATCACGGGACCGTTGGTCACCACCGGCTGGGACCGAGCCTGTTCGACCGGAGCCGGAGGCTGGTTTGAGGCTGTGGCCTGTTGCGTGCGCGAAGCGGTCTGGCTGTGGAGCCGGGCAGCAGGAAGAATCCCACGCCCAAAACGACGACGAAACCCAGGGCCGAAAGCCGATAGGCGCGCGGCAGTCCCGTGTCCATAATGCGCGCAAGCCGGCGGCCCAGGGGGTGCAATCGCTCGCCAAAGCCCAGCGCGCCGGCCAGCGGCTCGGGGCGGCCAAATTCAACGGCCGCACGCAGGAGCGTGTCGCAATAGAGATCGCTGGAGGTCAGTTTGCGCGCCAATAACAAGTCGTCGCAGCAGTCTTCCCGGACCTTACGCAGGGCCGGGTTCAACATCCACAGCAACGGATTGAACCACCAGATCGCTTGCAGAAGGAGCTGCGCCCAGTTCACCCAGAGATCGCCTCGCCGGAAATGGGCCAACTCATGCGCCAGGATGACCTTCAGTTCCTGTTCCGAAAGCCGGGAGAGGTTCGTCGCCGGCATGAGAATGGTTGGGTGAAAGACTCCGAACGCAACCGGGGCCGTGACACGGTCCGAGATTCTTAGCGCGGGAATTCGCTTCATCCTCAGAGCGGCTGCCAGCGTGTTCAACATCAGGGGCAGCGGCCCCTCGGTAACTGCACGGCTGCCGCGAACCGCTTGGCGAAGACGGCTCAGTTGGCGCGCAATCCAGAGGAACATAGCGGCACAACCGGCAAAGTGCAGGAGCATAAGCCAAGCCTTCCAATGGAGCCCGGCGCCTTTGGCGAAGCCGGTCGATGAATGAGGAGAGGCCGCTTGAGCGGCGAACCTGCCCGAATCAGGCTGGCTGGTCATTTCCGCCTCCGCCTCCGCGTCCGGTCTGCCGGAAGCGGCACGGGCTTGCACAGGACCCGGCGCCGCAACCAATGAGGATTGACTCTGCGGCCGCGCCAGGGCCGAAGAAACCAACTGCGGCCCGAGCTGGCTGAAGGCCCCGGAAGGCACCGAGAGGAACGGCGGGAAGGCGAACTTGAACAAGGCCAACAGCAGAAGCCCGTAGCGCCAGGGTGCCGGCCATTTTCGCCCCAGGGCAGCCAGGCCCAACAGGATCGCGGTCGTGAGCGCAGCCTGCCAAGTGGTGTGCAGGGTGAATTCCCACCAACCTGGCGAAAGCTGATTCAAGAGGCCGGCGAGGGTATTCATTTTCGGTTCTCCTTTCCCGGGCGGTTCTGACGGCGTAATTCATCCAACATGGCCTGGAGCTTCTCCACCTCTTGGCCCGTGGGGGGCCGGGTTTCGAAGAGCGAAGCCACCAAGGAAACGGGGTCCCCCTGGAATACCCGATGCACGAGGTCACCGAGCAAGTGGGTGAACGTGGATTTCCGGGGTCGAGTGGCGTGATAGACAAAGGCCTTGCCCACAGGGCCCTTCTTCCTCGCGAGCAACCGCTTGGCCTGCAGGCGCTTTAACAAGGTGAGCACCGAGCCATGGGCCATGGGCCGATAGCTGTGGAGGTTCTCCCGGATTCTGACGCGCCGTGGCCTCAGGCAGCCGATAAACGCAGGCCAGCACGTCTCGCTCCGCCGGCGGCAAACGAAATGTTCTCATAAAAATGCTCCTGCAGAGGGACGGGAAATTCCGCGCCCGTCCACAGACTCAGCCCCATTATCTAGACTTTTGTCTTTTTGTCAATGGAAAAAAATGAAAAAAAGACAGGCGTCTCAATTCTGGCTCAGAACCCCTTCCACGACCAGCTTGGCGCTTCCTGGTAGGTGAAACGGACTTTGTCTCCCGGGTTGAGGATAAGGGTTTGGCCCGGAGTGAGGCCGCTCCGGAGGACGCAGCTTTGGCCTTTCGAATCAGTCTGGGCCCATTCCAGGGCCTTGCCGGAGGTGAGGATTTGCACCTGGACCGGCCCGAGGTTGCGGTTGACCACTTCCTGGCCGGAAGCCGGAACCGTCGGGCGTGGCAACGGTCTCAGGGGCAGATGGAGAAATAAGGCGGTTGGTGGGGCGCTTGGCCTTGTTGGTGAATCCGCCGGCCAAGCCGGTGCTGAGAATGAGGTTGTCATGGGCCGGTTCCTCGAGGACCAAGCCGCGCTCCGGATCGGCGCTCAGCACGTCAAGCCAAAGCGAATTGCGATTGCCGAACACCCGGACGCCGGAGGTGTGGGGGATGTCCCCGCTGATGCCGGCGATGATTCGATTGCCCGATACTTCGGGCGCGCCGGCGTCGCCGAGCTGGATGCCCAGATTGGTCAGGTGAATCCACTGGGCCTCGACCAGGTTGTTATGCGAACCTTGCATCAGGCAAGCCCCGACGCGGCAAGCGTTGACCTCGAGGATGAAAATCCGGTTTCCGCAGATGCCGGCGTGAGTGGTGTCGAAGAGCAACCCGGTGCTCTTTTGCTGGGAGGACTTGCCCCACACGTCGCCGGCGCCGACCAGGCCGTTAAACTCGAAGGTGCTGGCCAGGTGCCAATCCTGCATCCAGGGAATGCTCAGAGTTTGGTCGAGCCGATAGCTGACGCCCTTCTGAAGCAGATGATTGGAGCGGAGGGGCAGCATCGTTCATGGCCCGCAGCCTATCACGATTGAGAACCCGGGAGGAGGCAAAATTGAGCAAAAAAAATCCAAAGAATCTGTTGACATCACCTACGTATGTAGGTAATATGCCACTACAGTTGTAGGTAATAAGGCTGCGAGAAATCTGAAACGACGGAGAAAATGGCCATGAAACGAAAGCGACCGGCGGGACTTTCCGAAACCCAGATGGAGATCATGCGCGAGGTCTGGGCGGGGGCCGAGGTGACGGTCACGCAGGTGTGCGAGGCGCTCAACCGCAAACGGCCCCTGGCGCGCAACACGGTCCACACGCTGATGGACCGCCTGGCCCGGCGGGGCTGGCTCAAGCGGCGGCTCGAGGGCCAGAGTCATTACTATTCGGCCAGGTCGCCGCGGGCCGCCACGCTCCGGGACCTGGTCAGGCGGATGATCGACACGGCCTTCGGCGGTTCGGTTGAGGAACTGGTAGTGGCCCTGTTGCGCGGACGGCGGTTGACCGCCGGGGAGGCCGGGCGCATTCGCAAACTGATCGAACAAGCAAAGAAGGAGGACCTATGAACACGACAAATCCACTCCATCCCGATGCGGGCATCATCATTTGGGCCGGGAACGTGCTGTGGGCCGTTTCGGTATTGTTGGGGGTGGTCGCCGCCCTGGCGGCTGCCGCGGGCCGACATCGCCCCGCCGTCCGGCACGGTCTCTGGCTTGGGGCCTTGATTTGCGTCCTGGCTTTGCCGGCGCTCAGCGGATTGCTGGATGGGTTCGGTTGGAGGATCGCATCAATGCGGATTGCGCTGCCGGCGGGGCTTTTCGCAGACCATTCTGCCGGGCCAGGCTCGCGTTCGGTCTTGGGCTCAGAGAGAGTCCTTTGGGAGCCGAGGAGGCGATGGCCGCTGCCCGCGGGGTGACGGGGCCCGTAGCGGCGGCTCGGCAGAGCGCCGCACTCCAAGAGCGAGGGGCAGAAGGGCCAGCCCTGACCCTCGCCGGCAAATCTGCGCCAGGACCAGGCCGCCCTGGCTGGCGAATTCCCTTGGCCCTCGCTGCATCGGCTTGGGTCTTGGGGAGCCTGTTTCTGACGCTGCGGCTGGTGGTTGGCTGGCGGCGGTTAAGGCGCCTGGCGCGCGATGCACAAGCCCCGCCTTTCGACTGGCGCCTGGCCGAGTTGCAGGGCGTGAGGCAGGCGCTTTCGCTGAACCGTTTGCCGCCGATCGCCCTCTGTCGGGGGACCCGGGTCCCCATGGTGGTTGGCCTGGTTCATCCCCGGGTCGTTTTGCCGGAGGCCCTGGCCGTGGACATGAGCCCCTCGGAATTGACGGAGACCTTGATCCACGAATGCGCCCACGTCCGGAGGAGGGACCAATGGGTGCTGGCCGTGCAGCGTCTTGCGCTGGTGGTCTTTTGGCCCCACCCGTTGCTGCACTACCTGAACCGGGAGTTGGAACGTGCCCGCGAAGAGTTGTGCGACAACCACGTGCTCGCCGCTTCCCGGCCCGCCGCCTACGCGGAGACGCTGCTCCGGCTGGCGCAGGTTTGCCTGCCGCCTCCCGAATGGGGCGCCGGCACGGCGATGGTCGGCCGAGGCACACACCTGGAGCAGCGCATTCGAAGCCTGGTTGATACGCATCGAGAACGGGACCTCGTCCTGGCCCGGTGGCCGCGGCTTGGCGTTGCCCTCTTGATGGCCCTCTTGGTCGCCGGGGTTTCGGCTGTCCAGGTGCGGTTGGGAGCGCAGGAGTTCAAGACGGCGGGCTACGACCCTCCGGAGAAGGTCATTGATGAGGCGGTGCAGAGAGAGGTCCGCGCTGCCGCCCTCTCCCCGACGAACTACTCGGGGGCGAGGATCCGCTTCGACGGCACGGTGTTCGACTTCGGCAAGGTCGTCTCGGGCACCGAGGTCAAGCACACCTTTTTCTTCACCAACACGGGCCTCCGGGACTTGATTGTGAGCAACGTCCAGGCTGGCTGCCACTGCACCGTCGTCAGCAACTGGATGCGTCAGGTCAGGCCCGGCGAGTCGGGCGCGATTCCCGTCGTGCTCCAAACCGGCAGTGACAACTGGCCCGTCGTCAAGCTCATTACCGTCACTTGCAACGATGCCACCTTGCCGCGAGGCACGGTCATGCTGCAGCTCAAAGGGACCGTCTGGAAGCCCGTGCAGGTCATCCCCTCATTGCTCGCCCTCAACATCCGGCCGGATTTCCCGGCCATCTCGGCTTCCGCCCAGATCACGAATGCCCTCGAGGAGCTCATGATGCTCTCTGCGCCCCAATGCAGCTCCCCGCTCTTTGTGGCCCACCTCAAGACGAATGCACTGGGGCGGGATTACACGCTCATCGTCTCCAATTCCCCGGCCCTGCCTCCGGGCGTGGCCCAAGGCGTGGTCTCGATCAGGACTTCATTGACCAATTTCCCCGTCCTGACCGTCAACCTCTGGGCCAACTCTCAACTGCCGGTGACTTTCGTGCCGGCCAGCATCGCCTTGAGACAGGCGCCGCTGGCGACCAATCAAGTGGCCTTTCTGACCATCATCAACAACTGCACGAACCCGATTGCCTTGTCCGAGCCCCTCAATCGATGCCAAGGACGTGAACATCACCGTGACCGAAAACTGGCCCGGGCGCTACTTCACCGTCCTGCTCAACTTCGCACCCGGCTTCGAGCTACCGGCGGGCCAAGGCGCCACCTTCACCGTCAAGACCTCCAACCCGGCATTTCCGAAGGTCACCGTGCCGGTCCACCAGCCCCCGCGCCCCGCCGTGCCGCCCGCGATGCTGAGGCCGCCGGTCTCGGCCGGCCCCGCTGCCCCCGTGACTCTTGCCCAACCGCCCAAGCCGCCGCCCGGGATCGCGGCGGGTCGGTAGGGGGGCGCGGTGTTACAGGAGCAAACAGAGAGAACAGAGACATCCTGTCCTGCGTTCCTCCGTTTCCTCCTGGCCATCACCTGCCCCGAGCTGTTCTGCTCGTAGGGCAGCCTGCACAGGATTATTACAATAGACGAGAGCGGACGAGTTACGCATTATTGGCGAAACTGACCGGCCTGACTCCCGAACGGCGCCGCGACCCAGGCAATGGCGAGGCCGGTTTTTCCAGTTAGGCATGATGGCCCTATCTTGTTAGGCTCCTCGTGACGCGCCTCTTTTGGGAACGGCGATGAAAAACTGAAACCTCGTGGAATGAAGGCCAGTTCGCTTTTGGTTCTCGCCATTGTTTTGCCTTCGCTGGTGGGTTGTTGCTCGACCAAAACCACCGGTGTAGAGCATCTGTTGCCTGGGAGAATATTGACGGTGGGGGGCCACAGACTCTTTTTCAGGCAGACAGGCACTGGCCCTGACGTTGTTCTTCTCCACGGCTTGGGCGATTCGAGCACAGGATGGCAATTCATCGAACCTGTCCTCGTTCGGGCCGGGTATCGGGTCACGGTTTGGGATGCCCTTGGGGCGGGGCGCTCCGACAAGCCTTCCGGGGACTACAGCATCCAGGCCCACGTCCAACGACTGGAAGGAATGCTGGACGCGTTGGGGGTACGGCAGGCGGTTCTGGTTGGCCACAGCCTTGGCGGCACCGTGGCACTCAGGATGACGGAGGAGCATCCCGAGAAGGTGCTCGCGCTGTGTTTGCTTGACCCTGGCGCATACCGCGCGGGAGCCATGGGCGGGCGGTGGTTTTGGAAGACGCCTCTGCTCGCCGAGGTGGTGCTTGGCCTTCTTCCTTCGCGGACGCTCACGGCAGTGGCACTGGAGAGGAACTTCCACAACCGGGCTGCGATCTCAATGGAACTCAGACGCGCCTATCTTCGCGAAGTGAGACGCCGTGGGGCAGTTGCGGCCCTAATCGCCCAGGAGCGGCAGCTTGTTCCCCAAAACCCGGAGAAATGGGAGCAAGCCCATCGCGCCATTCACAAACGCACTCTGATCTTGTGGGGACAGGAAGATCAACTCATCCCCCTGGCCCAGGGGTTGCGTTTGGCCAACGACATTGAGCGGTCCACCTTGGTCGTCCTTCCTGGTGTGGGCCATTCCCCTCACCTGGAAGCGCCCCAATTGGTCATCGAGCAGGTGGTTCCCTTTCTCGAAGAAGTCGTCCCGGAATGAAGTAGGCCAGTCACGCGGTCGGCTCGCGCCGGGATTCCTTCGGTCAGCGGCAAACGCTCCTACCGGGCGTGACGCTCACCTGGTTGACGGCAAGCCTCGCGGATTGGCGCAGCATCCTTATCTCGTGTGGCAGCGATGTTGGTTTTTGGTATAGTGAGGCAAACGGATAATCGCAGGACGGAACAGGTATGAAATGGCCAGGCAGCTCCAGGCAGAACTGCGCCGCTGAGTCGAAGGACTGGTTGGGCATTTTGGGTTTACGCCGATGCTGGCAAGTTCATTGCTGCGCATCGGCCGGCTGCGGCAGCTCGATGCCGAGGAGCCGGGCGTAATAATAGACCGGATCGTCCGAGCTCGTGGGCACATTGAGCGGGTTGAGCAAACGAGTATCCCACACTCTGCGGTTTTCGTCGACAACCATGACCCGTGGAAACTGAGTGCGGGGGTCCTTGCCGAAGGCGATGATGCGCGCGGGCACATCAACCTGGGTCATCTTCTGTATCTCGAGCGAGCGGAAGTTCCTCCAGAGGGTATCCAGTGCCGCATCAACCGCTTCGCGTTCCGGGGGGCTAACGCCAAAAAGCACGGCAGTGTCGTCAGTCAACCGGTTGCTCTGGCACAGTCCGCTGGAAATGCCGACTGAGCCGAGCACCCGCTTGGGAAGGTAGAAGTAGCTCGTGCCCCCGGGCCAGCCACCGCCGATACTCGGGTCTGGCGGGATGAACTGTTCTGCTGCCACTGGAACGTAGCCGGCGCCATCGCAATCAATACGCAGAGGACGGCGGTTTGCATTTTGGTCAGGGTCATAAGCTTGGTGAGCAGGAGAGCGCTCCCGCCCGTGGTGCTTGCGGCGCCCGCCAGACAGGCGGCGTGCGCGACGGCGAGCGGAAACCCAGCCGGCAGGATTGGAATTGTTGCGGCGGCCCTCGCTGCGTCCGAGGGCACGCGCCCGGTTCACCACTGTCTTGTGCAGCCAGCCTTCGATGGCCGGGTGCCTGCCGAGCGAGGGCGCTTGGCGGGCCAAAGCGATGAAGGCAGCCTGCGCCGCGTCCTGGGCCAGGGCCGAGTCGTTCAGGATGCGGAAGGCCGTTCCGAGAGCCAGGTTCAGATGGCGCGTTACAAGCTGGCTGAAGGCGAATGGCGCTAAGTTAAGGCATAACTTTCGTATTGTGAACTACTTGCGTTTTCGCACACCAGGCACCTTTTTGAGGATTCTTTCGAGCGTCATCGTTTGGAGTTTGCCCAGGGTAGCCATCACCCTTCGATTGGCTGCAATCGCACTTTTAGCCACTTCGGTCCTGCTCTCGGGACAGCGCGTAACAAACGGTTTTGCCTTGGCGCTTGCCAGTCCAGAGGTAATAAGGCCCCTTTTGGACCCACTGGCCGGCGACCTTGCGTCGCAAGGGCCGGCTGACCACCGTGCCCTGGCAGAACCAGCCCGCCCGGGGCAACCGGCCCAGGAGTTTGGTATAGGCGGCGGGCGGAGGTCCCAGGGGGTGTTCGGCTTTTAAGCCCATGGGCCATAATTTTGCCAGAAAGGGCTTGACTTGTCAATTAATATCTGTATTTATACAGATATATATGTTTACGACCGCTCCTCTCTTCGGCAAGTTCCACTCCCCTTTGAAGCAAGCCGCTGCAGCCCTTGCGCGGCCAACCCCTTCATCACCTGGAAGGCCTCCTGGCCGACCGCCTCAACCCCGCCCTGCTCGCCCCCAACCCCACCAAAACCAATAGCCGCCAGCGCCTCTATCCCCCCAAACTCACCTTCCTGAGCTTCCTGGGCCAGACCCTCAGTCCGGACTCCTCCTGCCGCGAGGCGGTCCGACAAATCAGGGCCTACCACCAAAAACAGCCCGACCCCAAGCACCTGGACAAAGACACCAGCGCCTACTGCCAGGCTCGTGCCCGCTGGACCCTCGATGAGTTGACCGAGATCCGCTCCCACCTGGCCGGGCACATCTGTCGCGATCCCTTCGATCTGGAACTCGCAGCAATGCGCCCTCTCAAGGTTATCGATGGCACTTGCCTCAACCTGCCCGACACCCAGGCCAACCGCCTGCTCTATCCCCAATCCTCCGACCAGCAGCCCGAGTGCGGCTTCCCTCTCCTGCGTTTGGTCGGGATCTTTTCCCTCCGAACCGGCGCCCTGTTGGAGCGCGCCTACGGCCCCTACAGCACCAGCGAAAACGCTCTGTCTCACACGCTGTGGCCGACCATCAAAAAGGATGACCTGCTCCTGGGCGACCGCAACTTCGGCTCCTGGGTCAATCTGGCCACCCTCAAAGAGCAGGGGGCCGACGGACTGTTCCGCCTCCACGCCAGCCGCAACGAGGACTTTCGCCTGGGCCAACGCTTGGGCCACAACGACCGCTTGATCCTCCTGGCCAAACCCAGACAGCGATCCAAAAACATGACGCCAGAACAATGGCAGAGCCTGCCCGCCACCCTCACCGTGCGCATGGTGCGTTTCCGGGTGCCCACCGCCAACGGCCGCTCCAGAAAGATCACTCTGATTACCACCCTCACCGATCCAGTGCTCTGGCCCGTCGAACTGCTGGCAGCCCTATACGCACGGCGCTGGAATATCGAACTCTATCTGGATGACATTAAGACCACCTTGCACATGGACATGCTCAGTTGCTTGACCCCGCCGATGATCCACAAAGAACTGGAAATGCACCTCATTGCCTACAACCTCATCCGCTCCATTATGGGCGAGGCAGCCTGTGTCTGCCACACCCCGCTGGACCGACTCAGTTTCAAAGGCACGCTGGACACTGCCCGCCAGTACAGCCAAATCATCGCCCAAGTCCCGGTTTCCCACCGCAAATTGCGCCGGGCCATTTATGCGGACATGCTGGCCGTCGTCGCCGAAGACCAAGTGCCTAAACGGCCCGACCGTTTCGAGCCCCGCTGCCAAAAACGCCGCCCCAAAGCCTACCCTTTCATGAAGCGCCCCCGGCGTGAATTGAGGGCGGCGCGCGTGGACCATCTTCCCGCCCGCAAGAAGCGCCGTTCTTAACTTAGCGCCATTCGGCTGAAGGCGGCTTCATCCCTTGCTTGCGCATAGCGCCGCAACAATTCCTGATCGGTAGTCTCGGCCATCATTTCACTTTCAAGAGAGTAGTGCCGCCGAAATGCGAAAACCGACATCTTTTTTCAGCCACAAGAGCTCACCCTCGGTCCGGGAGGCGATTAGGGCACGCAAGTCGTCATCGCGTTCGCGTGGCGCGTGAGTCGGCGGCGCGCCTCAGCTTCCTGAGCGACCTCTGCCGGTGAAGCGGGCCGCGGCCAGACCAGGTCCGGGGCGTCAGATTCGGAGATGAGGGAAGGCAGGCCGCGGAGCCTGCCGTTCCCGGCATCGTCTGTGCAGTCCACCCCGATCGAATAGCGAAAATGCAAACGAGGATCCCAGCGGAGCCCATCTCCGGTATGCGGGCCCCCTACTCAGCCGCCGCAAGTTCGCTGTTGGCTTGTCATGCAGCCCGCACCCCGCCGTGTTGTTCGTTCCGACGCACATCTCCAAACCTGCACCCATCAAGTCAAATCACCACCATTTCCAAGCTGGGTTCGGGGGTATATGGCTTTGACTACCCCTTCCGCCGGCGAGATCGATGCCGTCGGAATGGCCGTCACCGAGCAACATGGCATATTTATATCTCTTGCTGCCGGCCCAATGCCACGATGAGTCATCAAGCCCGCTAGACCAGCACCAATCCCCCTGGATGATTTTGTTGGCCGGGCTAAGGGCCACCTCGGAGCCCTTCATCGGAGGAATACCGGAAGGCTCCCCCTTCCAAGTGACCACGTGCTTGACACGGTGGAGGTCATAGACTGACGCAACGAAATAACTCGTGCCCCACGCGTCGAAGCAAGAAAGCTTTCGCCCGGATTCGCGGATGACGCTTCGCCCGTCCTCCCCGGCATCGCTCGGGCAGCAAAAGCTTGCGGTATTCCCGACGTACACGTTCAACGGTCTGTCCTTGGCCTCGATGATGCCCCCGTTCTCGCCGATCATTCCCGTCTTTCCCCCGACGGCAGCCCACGCTTCACAGATGGGATAAGTGTCCTCATGGTCCTGCAAGTAAAGAGTAAAACCTGCGCCTTGTTGGCGCTGGTTGTTGAAACAGACCGTCAGCCGTGCTCGCGGCTTGGATCTTGATAGCGCTGGCAAAAGAAGGCTGGCCAAGATGCCAATCACGGCTAAGACGACGAGCAGTTCGATCAGGGTAAACGCATGGCGATCGGCACCCGGGAATGTCTTTGATTTCATGGCGATTCTATACTCAGATCTGGAGAGTCACGGGTATAGCTTTCAGTTGTGGTCCTCACTTTGACAGGTCGGCCCCGGCACGCCTCCGACGAACATAGAGTCGCACCAGGAAATATATGCTAATGACGGCCGCAAGGGCTCCCAGAACGGCGAGGCGCAAGGGAGACACTTGGGGCGGTTTCGGCCGGGGTGTCGCCACTGGCCCGGCGGGGGTGAGCACGTGTTGTACGCCATTGGAGACGAAAAAGAACTCCGGTTGCGCAGTTTCCGAGTCGGGAAGAAACATCCCAGGGGTGTAACCGTCCGGCGGCAGGTCGGCCCGCCCCAGTTCGACGGCCAGAATTTTCAAGGTTGATTCTCTGCCATTCGGCGCTGAAGTCGTTATCGCGGAGGGAAACCAGCGCGGCTCCCGATCGGCGTACGTGTAACGCGCGATGTAGGTGCTGGGCGGCCTCTTGAAGTATTCCGGGCAGGTGACCTTAAGCACCAACGGCGGCTGTTGTTGTCGAGGCGGACGACTTCGCCGGTTAGTTTTGCGGTTGCCGTGTCCAACGGCCACTTGGTCGAATATACCCGCGCCTTGAAATGGCGATCGTCGATCCACACGAAGGACTTTGGCACCAAGCCAATCAGCCCCAGTGATCGTACCGGGAACATGTCGCGCTCCGCGTAGGGGCCATACGTCTCAGCATTAGACACCGTTTCAATCCGCCTGGGAACCTGCCGCGGCGCGATGCTAACTTCTCCCCGGGGCTCCAACCACTGGATGCACCAGTATTGGCGCGCGTCCCTTCCTGGGCACAATCCGGCGACTATTCCTGCCATGACGTAGTTTTTTGGATGACCTGGGAAATTCGTGAGGTTGCGCCAATAGAACGTTTCGTCTTGGAACGCGCACTCGTACGTTAATGTCCCTTCAAGCGGCGCTCCATTCACGCTGATATGAGAAGGCTCCGAATAGACGAGCCGCTTGACGGGAGTTGTTTGCTGCAAGAATGCCCCCCATTTGGCGAGATCGCTGTCCTGATCCATACCGATGGCCTGTTCGCAAACGCCGCTCAATCCCAGAATGATCGTGACGCACGACGCAGGCAACGCCCCACGCCGGGACCCGCTAGCGGGATTACTGCGCCAGGATCCGCTCGCGCGGCCGATTCCGGGAAACGTCCTCATTGAATCGAGTGTTTAGGCCCCCGCCTGGTTGTGATCGTGCAGTTTCAATGCTATCCATTCGTGTCCGCCGCGCCCGCCGAATCGGCAGTTCCAAGGGTTAGGCGGCGTAAATAAATAAAGGTATCAAGTTGGTTCACCCGTGAGGCTCGATGGTATAGTTCCACTCACCATGGAACTTGTTAGGCTTTAGGTTCACTTGCTTCATCTGCTCGCGTGAGACTTTTCTACCCGTCGGATACTTTCGACGATCCAGCCGGCAGGTCACCGTCAATCCTTTGGCCGTCGTTGTGCTGGCAATCAGGTTCACGACCGTCTGGTAATCTCGCAACGGTTCACCGCGCCAGTTGGACGAAATGAACGAAAAGAGTCGGTGTTCGATCTTGTTCCACTTGCTGGTGCCGGGCGGAAAGTGGCAGATGGAAAGGCACAGCCCACTTTCGTCGGCAAAGCCCTGCAACTCGAGTTTCCAGAGTCGCAGCCGCCACCCATTGCTGCCTCCGCCATCGGCGGTGATCCACAGCGTCCGGACCGCAGGATAAAGTCTTCGCCCTTCAAAGCGCCACCACCCACGAATCGAGGCCACCGCAAAGGCCCCCGTGTCATGGTCGGTGCCCACGTTTACGAATCCGCTGTTGCGCCCCAAGTCATAGATGCCGTAGGGATAGGCGCGAGGCACCTCGGGACCCGGGAAGTCGTGCCCCTTGACCCGTTGCGGTTGTTTCGCCACACGCCATTGTTGGCCGCTATTGGCGTAGTTGCCCACCAGTTCCTTCTTCTTGGTGTCCACCGAAATGACCGGCTCCCCCGCCGCCAAGGCCCGCTTCACGCACCGGTTGATATGCCGAAATTGGGCGTCGCGGTCCGGGTGGTCCTCCCCTTCCTCCAGCTTCCGATTGCTCTGCAAACTGTAGTCCTGCTCGTGCAGCAGTTGGGCCACCCGCATGTGGCTCACCGGATGAGCTTGCTGGCTTAACTCCTCGGCCAGGGTCCGAGTGCTCTTGCAGACCCAGCGCAAGGGAGATTCCGGATCGCCGCGAGTTCCGCCCTCAATCAAATCGTCCAGCGCCGCCACCAGCCCGGAATCCAACACCGTGAGGTTCTTGCGTCCGGCGCCCGGGCGCCGGATGCGCTCCGCCAGCGAGGAGTCGCCCCGCTCGATTTCGCCAATACCCTTGAGGATGGCTTTGCGGGACAAGCCACAAGCCCGGTGAACCACGCAGACACCGCCATAACCCATCTGCATAGCTTCATTGGCGGCGGTAAGGCGCCGGGTCCGCTCATTTAGGAGTGGCCAAATGGCCCTGAACTTCTGCGTCAGCGCGGCAATAGCACTCATGTGCAGCTATCATACCACGATTCTCAGAAGTT
Organism: uncultured bacterium; assembly: GCA_963713735.1. Classification (GTDB taxonomy): domain Bacteria; phylum Verrucomicrobiota; class Verrucomicrobiia; order Limisphaerales; family UBA8199; genus CAVQND01. The sequence goes on along the minus strand of CAVQND010000056.1, from coordinate 48,120 downwards.
GATACCTTTATTTATTTACGCCGCCTTACTTGATTGGTTTCACCGGGTCGTGCCTCGACCGAGAGCGCGTGCCGGCCGAAGCGCACACCGTGCTGGTCGGCTGATTCTCCCCAGAACATGACATCGAAGAGACCCGCGGGAATCTGAGGGAAAGCAAAGTGGCCATGGTCATCCGTCTTGGTTCGGTAGGCCGAGTATTCCAGTGAGAGGGCGCGCTCCACCTTGTGGCTGAAATCCAAACTTACTTCGCGATTGGCCACCGGCTGTCCCTGCTCCAGCCAGACTCCTTCGACGTGCGCCCAGGGTTGGAGGCGGGCGGCAGGCGACTGGCGCAAGTTGTCCGCGGGGCATTCGAGATAACCCTCCGGATGCACAATCGCTATCCGCTGCACGGCATCGTCCTTGGGAAGGACGAATTGGCCTTGGGCATCCGCCTTGCGCAACCAGGTCGAGCCCATGCTTCCCAGGGTGCTGAACCCGCCGGGAGTGAGACTGAGCTGGTTGCCGGGAGCGAGCAAAGCGATCTGCGCATCGTTCGCGGGCCGGCCCGCCGGCGTAGAGATGGCCACGGGTGTTTCCTCCGCCCTGTGGAGCCTGATGTCCAGCGTAACCTCGCCTTCATCGGCGCCGTAAGGGCGGGTAACGAACGGCGCATATCCAGCGGCCTCGAACCGGAAAACGTAGCCCGGGTTGGTGGTCCCCCCGATGACGGGCTCCTCGAGGCTGTGGCGGAATTCGCCCCCGGTGAAACTCGGCCAGAACCGGTCGATAGTGCTCCAGCGGATTGTAGGGGAACCGTCGGGATCCTGCTCAGGCCAACCAATTCCCAGCTTGAAGCGTGGCACCATCGCGCCGGTGTCCGCGTCTCGCACCGTTCCGCTGATGACCAATGCCGGCGGCAGAGTGATCGCATGCTCCTGGTCGTCCGGGTGGAGGAGCAGGTCCGAGACGCGCATGTGGCCGGGCGAGGAACAGTCGAACTCGAGGTCCTGGTCCGGGGCGTGCCCCCAGACGATGCGGCCGTCGGGGTCGGAATCCTGAAGAAACTCAACCTGGGGGAAAGGCCCCGGCAAGCGGCGGCCGAAAGGGTCATACCACAACCTGGCACCGGAGACCGGCTGGCCACTCGCATCAACCACCCGAACCCGCAACGTCCGGCCGAGGCCCAGTGCCAACTTCACGGGCGGCAGGTTGGGCTTCAGGTCGAGGGAGAGAACGGCGGAGGCGAAGCCGGGCGCATCCGCGGTCACAAGCTGGGTCCCCGGCCTGCAGCCCGCGACTCGAAATGTGCCGTCCGCTGCCGAATGGGCATCCCGGCTGCCGATCTCGGAAAGCCCGCCCACATGAACCAACGCCCCGGCCACAGGCTGGTCCGAAGGGTCCACGACGGTGCCCTGGACGATGATGCCTGGGCCGAGTCGGAACGCGAACGTGCCTTCGAGCAACTGCCGGGCGAATTCCGGGCGGGAGCCCACATCAACGTATTCGGATCGTGAAAAGTCCGGATGCGATGCACTGCCCATAAGGTAACGGACGCAGTCGGGTGCGACCCGGTCGATCTGCCAGCGGCCTTGGGCATCTGTGGTGGCAATGAGCTGGTCAATCGCGTGGCTCTCGGGTTTGGCGTCACTGCCGGGAACGGGGTTGTTCCCAAAGGCAACTTCGGCCCCAGCCACCGGTTCCCCGGCGGGATCGACAACGCGCCCGCCAATCAGTGCGGGCCGAACCAGGCGCACGAGATACGATTCAGGGACAGCCTCCCCGCGTTTCGGCTGCCATTTGAGGCTGACGTCGGCATAGCCCTCGACGTGAGTGAGAATCCAATAGCCCGGGCCGTAACTCGGATCGAAGGGCGCAACCGCACGGGCTTGCTCGAGCCGAACCATCTTCTCGACCAACAACTCCGAGCCCCGCTCCCGACCCCGCAGCCAGGCTACACGGTTGGTGATGGGCAGGCCGGTCTGATCATCAACAAAGAGAAGCTCGGGGCCGGACCCGGCGGCAGAGGATTGGTCGGCCATCCCGGCGCTTTTCTTCCTCGTGCCATCGGTTTGGGCGGCCAATGGAGCCTTGGCTGTCGCGGCAGCCTCGCCGGCGATGGACGGCTGGTGGTTCGATGACGACGTTGCCAACTTCAGCAGGCCCAAAGCCGCGACGATTACCACCGCCCCGGCCAGCACCGCCCCTTTGCCCGCCAAGCTCCAGGAACTCAGTATCCCCAGGCTGCCGGCAGCGGCCCCGGCTCCGGCGACCGCCGCGCGAGCCGCGACTCTGGCGGTCAGAGCGGACGGGGCGGTGCCAACCGCTTGCTGGGCCATTGTAGTGCCCAGCGCCGCCGCGGTCGAACATATACCCCGCAGCGCCAGGCGAGCGCGCAGCTTCTCCGTGGCCCGCTCGACCCGCATTCGGGCGGTATTCTCGGTCACACCCAGGTGCGAGCCCACCTCCGCCAGTGGCAAGCGCTGGAAGAACCTTAGCAGGATCGCCTCCCGGTCGTCCTCCCTCAACTCGTGCATCGCCTCGTCGAGGATCGGGCGGACTTGTTCCCAATTGGGGTCGGTTTCCGTTGCCTGGGTGAGCTGGTTCATAATGTGGGCTTCCTGTTCACGGAGCGAGCGGCGCTGTTCAGCGCGCCGCATCGAGGCGGCGGCGTAACGCGTGCTGGTATAGAGCCAGCCTGCGAGCGACGTGTGCCTCATTAACCGGTGTGATTTGCGCGCCAGGTCGGAAAACACCACCTGGGTAACATCCTCGGCCTGTTGCTGGTCTCCAAACACCTGCCGCAAGGCCGCTGAATAGACAAGGTTGATATGCCGCCTGACCAACTCGGCAAAGGCGGCTTCCGAGCGTTCTGTCACGTAGCGCCGGACCAGTTCTACGTCATTGTTCTTCATCTACCCAAATAACAGCCGCAGAAATGCCAAACCGCACAAGTCCCCGTCCAGGCTGAACTCCGGGGCGCGGACGCCTCGCCCGCGCATCAGCCGGTTCCCATTCCTGTTGCAAGGCCTCGAGGTTTGCCTCCGCATTGTCCCTGCAGGGGAGAGGCGCGCCAGCGCCTCCAGAGCTACCAAAGTGGTCGAAGGCGTGATTCTCGATCTGCATTCCACCTCGCCTCGCTCAAGGCCGCCCTAACCCTCTGGTCCTCTCCCGCAAACTTCTGGAGGGAATCCGCCGCATTCTTATCCGTCCAGCGTTTACACGGGAGGAGAAAAGGGCCGCCCCCCGCGGCTCAGAATCCCTTCGACAACCATCTTGGCGCTTCCTGGTAGGTAAAGCGGACTTTGTCTCCGGGATTGAGGATAACAGGGCATACTCGCCGCCGTCCAGGCGCGCCAATCCTGCATCCAGGGAATGCGCAGGGTTTGGTCGAGCCGATAGCTGACGCCCTTCTGAAGCAGATGATTGGAGCCGGCGCCTTCGGCTCGGCCGGGTTCGTAGTTTGGGCCAGAGCCGCCCCGGCCAGCGGGGTAGCCCAGGCCCAACTCACGAGCAACCTCGAGCGGGGAGAGAGGCTCAGGGAGCCTCCGAACGATGGTTTGTATTGGCGGTTCATGGGTGAGGCAGTTTCCGCACGGGCGCGGTATGCACAAGATTCAGCACCATTCCTCCATGTTTGCGGCGCTCTGCCGAGCCATCTCCTTCTTCCCTGCCGGCGGGGCGTAAAGAACCGGAAGGCCTGAGAATTATCTCGGCTCCCGCCACTTCATCATCTTTTGGTATGCGGCTTGTTGGTCCGGGGTCGTGAGTTTGAGATAGGGCGCGATTTGCAATGGGCCGGCTGGCATTGCGAGAGGCTGGTGGGGAATTGTCCATCGTTGGTTTTCGCATATTGGGTCAACGCTGGATTCAAGAAACCGACGATGAAGCTGAATTCGGCGCTGCTGCGTAAACTACTCAAGGTCGCGAGATAATCCTCCTCGCAGTTTAGCGGGCGAGGTCGGATTGCATCCCAGTAGTCACCGTCTTTGAGGAACCGAAACTCGGGTATTCTGGCTTCGGGCCTCTCCACGAGGCATTGCTTGAGCTTGCCGACCCGGTCCTGCATCTCTTTTGTGGTCATAGCAATGATTTTGGCCGCGCCGAGGGTTGTTGCATTCTGGATACCGGCCCCGGACAGAGCGGCTGCCGCCGAGATGGTGGCGCCGAGCCCCACCGGCGAGGACTGGACGGCATTGGCGGAGAGCAGGGCAGCCAGGCCTCCGGCGCCGACGGTGAGGCCCTGCTTCGAGAAAAACTCACGCAACCGCTCGACCGCCCGGCTCACGCGCTTTTGTGCGGCGTCCTCGGACATCCCCAGGGTTTGGCCGACCTCGCGCAGGCTCCGGTTCTCGAAATAGCGCAGGAGAATCGCGCTGCGATCCGCCTCGGGCAGCGCCTCCATGGCCTCATCCAGCAACGGACCGACTTGGGTCCACTCCGCGCCGTTTGTCTTCATGTCCGCAAGTTCCAGGGCAATCTGTTCCCGCATCTGGCGGCTCGACTCCTTGCGCACCAGGTTGATGGCGGTGCGGCGGGTTACCTGGTAAAGCCAGGCGGTCAGAAGTGTGTCCGGTCTCAGCCTAAAGGCGTTCCGGGCCAGGTCGGTAAAGACCGACTGCGCGACCTCCTCCGCCAATGCCGCTGAACCGACCTGGCGCAACGCCGCCGAATACACCAGGTCCAAATGCCGGTTCACCAGCGCGGTGAAGGCGTCCTCCATGCCCTCCCGAGCGTATTGCCTCAGCAAATCCAGGTCGCTCGCTGTCATTCCTCAAGTATATCGGAGCCGACTTGCGATATCCGACAAAATTCCAGGAACCAACCAGGACTCAAACGATTGCTGCGTGAAATCCCCGATTCCGATGGCGCATTGCACGCCGAGGATGTTCCGGGCGGTGCGAAGCTCACCCGGGGCCTGGTCGAAGGTCTTGCCTTCAGCGAGCTTTCGGCCAAGCTCCTTCGCGTGGCCAATGACGGGTCTCATATCCAAACGTGGCTTGAGGCATAAAGCCGCCGGTGGCGTTCCGCCGGCGTAGCGGCGTCTCGGCAGAGCGCCGCACTCTGGGCATGGAGGCCCAATGCGCCAAAGGGGGCAGGCGTGCTCTATGAGGGAACGGCGGCGCTCTGCCGAGACGCCGCTACCGGTGCGTCGGCCTCTGAGGGCCTTGGCCTGACGCGAATGCCCCGGGCCACAACTCCGATTCGCATCCGGTGTTGAAACCGGATATGCGAACTCACCTTTCTCCCGCCGGACCCCGCAAACCGCTCTCTCGTTTGTTTGGCGCGGCCCTCGTAGCGAGCCTCGTTGCGGCCGCCGCTTGCGCGAGGGCGGATTCGCTCGAGAGTGGATTTCAAGATCCGCCGACTTCCGCCCGACCGCACACCTGGTGGCACTGGATGAATGGGAACGTCACCCGCGAAGGCATTACCGCCGATCTCGAGGCCATGAAACGCGTCGGGATTGTGGACCTGACCAGCCGATTGCAGCCGGACGGCCGGCTGGACTGGGAAGTGCCCGACGGCAACTGGACGCTCCTCCGCCTCGGCTACACTCCAACGGGCCAAAACAACCACCCCGCGCCGGCCGAGGGCACCGGGCCGGAGTGCGACAAATTCAGCCGGGAGGCCCTCGAGGCCCATTGAGCCGGTTTCGTTCAGAAGGTCCTGGCCGACCTGGCCCGGATATTTCACGGGTTTCGCCAAGTGGAAGGCGTAGCGCAGGCTTCCAGCCTGCTGTATCGCGGATTTCCAATCCGCAGATGCTCCTAACCAGGTACAGCCTGCCGACTTGAAGTCGGCGATACAGCAGGTTGGAAACCTGCGCTACGCAGCTTCGGCAGCCCAGTACCGCTCTTAGGCTGTGAAATATCCGCGCTAGGGCCTCTGGCCGGCCGGGGCAAGGCCCTCGATAATGTCCTGATCGACAGCTATGAAGTCGGCGGCCAGAACTGGACGCCGCAATTCCGGGCCGAATTCCAGAAGCGCCGTGGCTACGACCCGTTGTTCTACCTGCCCGCGCTCACGGGCCGGGTTGTGGAGAATCCCCAGGTGTCCGAGCGGTTTCTATGGGACATGCGGCGCACCATTGCGGATTTGTTCGCCGAGCCTCGAGCATTACCCGGAATGCGACGCCGAGGTGAAGCAACTCGCCGCTCGGATCTGGGGCAATTGTAATGGCCGGTCCATTACCGAACATACGCTGGGCCAAGGCAAAGCCGTCTGGCGGCGAGCCTTGAGCCAAGTCCTGGCCGCGCTAAAAATGAAGCCGGATTTCGAATACGCCGCCGGCAACGGCGCCCATTTGGCCGCCAATCACCGCCGCGACGGCGAGGCCGACTTCTACTTCATCTCCAACCAGCGGAACCGGGCCGACGCCGTCGATTGCACGTTCCGGGTTGCCGGCAAAGCGCCGGAACTCTGGGACCCGGCGGCGGGCCGCATAGCGCCCGCCCCGGCCTGGCTGGAGAAGGAAGGGCGCACCGTCCAGGTAAGCGAAGGGGGCACGCTTGAAATACCAGCGGGCGCCGAGGCGCTCCGGGCCCTTTACGGCGACCTGGTCAAGAACGGGGAATTGAGCGTCCTCGCTGGTAACGTCCTGGCTGGCCAGGACCCGGCGTATCTGACTGCCAAAGAACTGCGGGTCAAATACTCGCTTGATGGCGTGGTCAAGCGCGTCTCGATCCAGGAAGGTGATACCTTGACCTTGCCCGAGGCTCCCGAACTGGCCAACCCGCCGCTCTACGGCTTTGCCGCCGGCCCTGCCGGCAAGCCGTGCCTTGAGGCCTGGGCGCCCGGCAAGTTCACGCTCCATTGGTCTTCGGGGCGGGATACCAAGGCCCAATGCCTCTCGGTGCCCGCGCCGGTGGCCATCGGCGGACCTTGGGAGGTCAATTTTCCGCCCGGCTGGAACGCGCCTGCCAAAGTCACCTATGAACACCTGCAATCCTGGACCGAGAGCAGCGAGCTCGGAGTCAAGTATTTCTCCGGCACAGCCGCCTATGTAAAAGAGTTCGAGTTGGCTCCCGATTGGCTCGACTCCAACCGCGAAGTGTGGCTCGACCTTGGCCGGGTTAAGAACTTCGCCGAAGTGACGCTGAACGGGAAACCGCTCGGCATTCTCTGGAAGCCGCCCTTCCGGGTGAATGTGACGGGAGCCGCCCAGCCCGGCAAGAACATGCTGGAAATCAAGGTCACAAACCTCTGGCCCAACCGGCTGATCGGCGACGAACAACTGCCGGCGGATTGCCCATCAACCTCTTTCCTTGCGGCCCAACCTTTCGGCGGCGACAAGGAGTATCCCGCCAAAGAAGAAGGCCAGGCCAACCAGAAACAATCCCATCACCGCCATAACGATGAGGTTGTCGTATTTGCTGACAATCGCCTCGCCGAGCAGCCACACTCCGCCAACGGCGCAGGACAGGAATGACAAGACTGCACTCATACGAAGAAGCGTTTTCATAAAACAGGGCAAGTCACTTTGTATCACAAAGTATATGACTCAACTTCTCGCTTCCTTGTTCAAAATCTTCACGGCCAACTGGCGGAGTTGCGGGTGCAATTGTCCAAGAAAGGGCCGAGAAACCGGCATGCCTGTGGAACGAAAGCCAATGTGCGGTGTCATTAACAACGTGGGGCATACGGCGTAAATCCGGAAACGCATTCTGCTGGCCAGTTGGGTTATCGGGGCGAAGGCCACCGACAACGCGCGCGACTGCCGCCTGGTCGCGCTGCCAGGCTTTCGCCGAGCCGCCAATAGCCTGGGCGGAGCGAGTTCGGCGTCTTCCTCCAGCTCCGGCCGCCGAAGGCGTCAGAGCATTGCGAGAGAATGGCTTGGCATTCGCGCACCACCCGGATATGCTGGACAGGATCGGTGAAGAAAATGGCCTCGAAGTGCAATGCGGAATCGGGAAACTCAAGAAGATGCCTTCACGGAAGGAGGAATGAGAATCATGAACCCAACGATGCTTGCGGGATTTAGACCTCGGTTCCATGGTATCCGCACGCCCGTGGGGAATGCGGAGTGTCGAGTGTCGAGTGTCGAGGGACGGCCGTCCTCCGTTCCCTCGACACTCGACGCTCGACACCCGCCCCCTGGCTGTCCGCCCACTTCTGAACCAGCGTCCAGGCAGCATTGGCGCCGCGCCCTGACGCCCGCTTTTTTGGCGCTGGCATTGGGATTGATCACCCTCACCGGCGCCCGGGACAAAACGGTGGCTGCGGAGGCCAGCCCGTCCACGCAGGTCTCCGGCACCGTGGTGGATGAACAGGGCCGGGCGGTGGCGGACGCGACGGTGGATTGCTATCATTACCAGGCCCGGCTTGACTACACCACCGAGGGTGACCCGGAACTCAAGCAGCGCACGGTTACGGACGGCAAGGGAGTATTCGCGGTTGCCTCTTCACGAGGCACAACCCTCGTGGTGGTGAGAAAGGCGGGTTTGGCGACGGGCTGGAAAACCTGGAATTCCCTCCTTGGCGGTTCGGACGAGCCGCTGGTCCTGACGGCGCCAACAACGCTGGCGGGCATTGTAGTGGACAAGAACCACGAGCCGGTGGCCGATGCTGAAGGTGTGGGTTTTGGCAGCCAGCTTTGGGGACGAACAGGCACGGGCGCGGCACGCGAACGATCTATTTGGCAAGCCGGCGCGCGAGTGTTTCTCCACCCGGACCGCGGCGGATGGCAGGTTCCGCATCGAGAACTTTCCAGCCGATGGCCAAGCCGCACTGCTCGCGAGGACGACAGGCAGTGCCCAGCGCCAGGTTGGAAAGGGCCACCCGGGTGGCCAGGCTTACCAATCCGGAGAACCGAACATCGAACTCATGCTCGGCCCGCCGGGGGCCATCGAGGGAAAAGTCGTGGCCACAGAGAGTGGCCAACCAGTCGGGGGCATTAGGGTGAAGTTGCAGACCACTGCGGGAGAGCTTTACGCGTATGAATCCATCGAGTCCGAACAGAGCGCCGCCGACGGGGCGTTTCGCGTTCTGGCGGTTCAGCCTGGCAATTATCGCATCAGCGGCCTCAGCGCCAATCTTGGCGAGTCCACTCCTGAGTGGATGTTGGTGCAGCGGGAGAATAGCTTGGTGAGGGTGGTGGCCGGAGAAACCACGGGTGACGTTGTGATTCACGCGTCGAAAGGCGCTTTGGCGGAGGTGACGGTGATCGCCAAGAGTGATCTCAAGCCGCTCGCGGACGTGGAGGTTTCGTCGAGCAGGTTTTCGGGCGGATCGAGTGCCTACACCGGCGCCAACGGTGTGGCCCTCTTGCGCGTGCCGCCGGGCCAGTGGTGGATTTCAGCCGCCAAGAGAGACTGGGCACCGCAAGGCAGCACGGCCACCATCGAGGCCGGCCAGACGAATCATGTCCGCTTTGAGTTGACCCGGCCCCCAACCATCTCCGGCACGATACGTGACCCCGGAGGCGCGCCAGCCGGAGGTGTGCTCGTGTCATTCCATCCGGGGTTTTACCCCGGGGCGAGCCCCTTATGTCGAAGGCAGGACGGATGACCACGGGCGATACGAACTGACGCTAACACGAGAATTGAGGGAGGTATCCATGTGGATCGGCCCCATCCTCCGGACGAATTTCATCATGGCTCGCAGTCTGGAGCAGAACCTCGCCGCGATCCAGGAGTTCGATACGATACCAACCAACCTGGATCTTACGCTGGAACCAGGCATCACCCTCTCGGGTTCCGTCAAAGACACCCACGGCGCGCCGGTGACCAGCGCCATGGTGGACCTGAGCATACTCTCGGCGCATTCGGCCCCAAAACTGGACCCGCGACCGGCACGCGTGGACGCGCAGGGTTGCTTTGCCTTTCCCGGCCTGCCGCAGGGAAGACAATACTTTGTCGCTGCGTTCACTGCCAGAGGCTATGGCAGGGCCCACGCGGAGCTGAAGACCGAGGACGCGAAACCCGGCCGTTATGAGTTTCCCGCCTTTGTGCTCCAGCGGGCCGACCTCAAGCTCGCCGGCCAAGTGTTGGGCCCTGACGGACAACCGGTCGCGGGGGTTGAGGTGAGCTTCTCCGGCCTGGGACAACCTGACCGGCCCCGCACCACAAGCGACAGCACGGGACGCTTCGTTTTTGACGCCGTGTGCGAAGGGAGGGTTTCGCTCCACGCTCACGGCTATGTCACTCCCGAGACGCGGCCCGGGGTCCTGACCTTTATGGCATCCCAGGCAGGGGCTGGGGTCAGCGCTCAGGCAGGAGATACAAACATTATCATCCGAATTCGCGCCCTCAACCCTGACGCTACGACCGACCCCCACTTGCCCACCGCTGGCAGAGTCTTTGACCCGTCCGGCGCGCCGGCTCCGGTGGTAATGTTGAGAGTGTGGCAGGTTAGGGGCACGAGCGAGCCGGCCCTCAGTAACGGCAAAGGGGAGTATATCATTTATTGGCAACGTCCACCGGCCGTCCCGGGCGCTCATGGAGTCAACTCTGTTTTAGTGGGGCGTGATAAGGTCCATAACTTGGCGGCAACCTGCGACCTGGATGACACGGCGACAAACCTCGACCTATGCCTGAAACCCGGAGTCACCGTCACAGGTTCCGTGCTGGATGCCGAGAACAGGCCCGTGTCCAACGTCCTTGTCTCCTTGAACATGGCCCTCAAGAGCGTGAGCAAGGAGTTGGAGAATACGCGGACCGATGCGGAAGGCTCATTCACCTTCAAGGCCCTTCCGCAGGAAGGAGACTACTCCGTGAACGTTATGCCATCGGCCACCGGCCGATCACACGTGGTGGCCCAGCCTGAGCGCACACAACCCAACCAACTCGCAGTGCCCGCCATCAAGCTTTAGGCGGCCGACCTCCAACCGGCCTGCAAGGTCGTAGGCCCGGATGGCAAACCCGTTTCGGGCGCGCATGTCCATTTGGGCGGGAGCAACTCCAACGCCTTCTCGAAAGCCGAATCGCGCCCCGCCTGGATATCCGCCACCGAATCCTGCTGAGGGATAGAATCCGGGTGGCCTCCGGAGAAGACGTGACCTGGAGCCAGGACAGCAAGATTCTGCGGTTAATGATTTTGGCATGACGCGGCATTGGCCTAATAGGCGTTTGGCCGGCCGGTCGTGTCTCGGTTGCTCGTGAAGCCGGGACCTCCGGCGGCGACGTAGCCGTGGCTGGCGCCGCTGGTGTCCGGGCTGACCCAAAAGGAGTAAAGCCTGCCGTTCCTCAGGTGAAATTGGAAGCGGACGTTCTTCCCGGCAAGAGCGCCCAGGTCCCCGGCGCCGTTCCAATGCAGCGGGGCCAGCGTCGAGTCGGTCTTGAGGGGCACGCAGTTCTCCTTGGTGAACGGCGCTATCGCCCGGTCCTGGTCGTCCAGGATTTCGGCCCGGAGCTCGCCTTCCGGAGCCTCCACGTTTACAAACGGATAGCGGCCCCTGAAAGTGACGAGCCGGGTCCTGAGCATGCCGCCGGCTTCATCGGCATCCACCGAGGCAAAGCCGTCGCGCCGCAGGGTTGCCAGGCCCGTGACCTGCCCGGCGCCGCGCGCGCTCACATAGAAGTAGAGCCGGTCGCCCATCACCAGGCAGCCGCCCGCCGCCGACTGGACATTGGCGTAGTTCCACGCGCCCGAGGTCTCGGAGACCGGGCAGAAGGCCCGCCGGTCCGGCCGGCTCCAGTGAAAGCCGTCGCGGCTGAAACCGAGGCAGACCTCGTTCGGCTTTTGGCGCGGGGGCGGTTGGCCGCGCCAGATCGTGAACAAGCCCAGCATGAGGCTTTCATAAGCGGCGGCGTCGAGGTTGTAGAGCTGCGGGGCGATCTTGTAGTCGGGTCGAGGCGGGTCGAGTTCGTCGGCGCCCACCCAGAAGTGGGCATAATCCGGCTGGCCTGTTTGACGCCAATACGGTCCCTTCTCGAAGTCCTTCAGCTCCCAGTAGCGGCGCGCGCGCGGTTGGCCCCAGCCGTGACGGCAGCTCATGACCCACAGCTTGCGGAACGGGTTCCAGAAGAACGTGCTGCGATCAGCCCAATCGCCGGTGTAGCCGGCGTGGCGCCAGTCGATGCCGTCCGCCGAAAGATAGATCCAGCCCCGGCAACGATCATCGGCGATGACCGAGCGCGTCATTTTGAACCGCTTCGACGGGTCGGTCTCCTCGAGGTCCAGCCAGACGCACTGCGAATCGGTCGCTCCCGGCAACACGAGGCGGCCTTTGGCCCAGTGGATGCCGTCCCGGCTGGTGGTGAAACCGGTGCCGCCCTGGCCGTGATACCACATCTTGATCAACTGGTCCTGCGGATCCCAAAAGACGCCGCCGCTGAACGGCATGCCCTCGGTGAACACCGGATTCGCGGAATGATATTCCGCCAGGTGGTATGTGGTCTCGAGCGTGCTATGTGCGACGAGGAAATCATCCACGAAGAGCTGCCGGCCCACATCGATCGGGATGACGGGCGGCGGCCGCTTCAGATAGGGCGGCGTGGATAGCGATTTTCGGGTCTTGATCGCTTCCCAGTCCGCGCTCGGCGGCCATTCCGGCGGCAACTCGATGCCATTATAGAGCACTTCGCCCGAACGGGCGGCCAGCGCGGACAGGAACAACAGGCCCGCCAGGAGCCGGTGAATCAGTCGGCGGCTCGAGTGGCGCACACGGGGGAGACTGGAATCGGCGAGCATGGTGTGCATGGGCCTATTCAATGCTCGAGGGGCAAGTCCGTCAAGGGCCAGGCGTGCGCGCCCCGGGTGGGGGGCGCATCTTGCCAGTACCACCAGTCGCCAGGATGCTCGCGTTGGTAGCGCAGGTTTCCAACCTGCTGTATCGCCGACTTCAAGTCGGCAGGCTGTACCGGCTTGGCTGCATCTGCGGATTGGAAATCCGCGATACAGCAGACTGGAAGTCTGCGCTACTGTGGTACTGGCAAGATGCGCCCCCGGGCGGGGCGGAAACCCAAGATCCCGTTCTTGCGCGGCAGGCCGTTTCAAGAGCCGAGGCTTGACTTCATGGAAGGGGTTCTGTCAACATTAAGACGTGGCCCTCTTCAGGATACGGAATGAGTTCCGATACAGCATCGTGCGCCAGCTTTGCGAAGGCGGGATGGGGGTGGTATATGAAGCCGAGCAGGAAGGGGCGCGCGGGTTTGTCAAGCGCGTGGCCATCAAAGTCATTCGCCAGGACTATGCAAACCAAAAGCAGTTCATCGAGAACTTCATTGGCGAGGCCAAGCTGGTGGCGGACCTGATTCACACCAACATCGTCCAGACCTATCATCTGGGAGAGACGCACGGGACCTACTTCATCGCGATGGAGTTGATCCGTGGAGCGAATCTCGAGCAGTTTGCTTTCCAGTTGGCCGAGAAGCGCTGCCTCTTGCCGAAGGAACTGGCGGTTTTCATCGTGAGCCGCATCGCGCGCGCCCTGGCTTACGCTCACGCCAAGACCGGCAAAGACGGGCGTCCCCTGGGCATTGTGCACCGGGACGTCAGTTTCAAGAACATCCTGATTGCCTTTGAAGGGGACGTCAAACTGACGGATTTCGGCGTGGCCAAGGCGGGGGGCTTTCTGGCGGACAAGGAGGGCGAAGAGATGGCCGGCAAAGCCGATTACATGAGCCCCGAGCAGGCGAGTTTTCAGATCACCGATAAGCGGTCGGACCTGTTTTCGGCGGGGGTCGTGCTGGCCCACCTGTTGCTGGGCCGGAACCTTTTCAAAGGGGCCAGCCCGGAAGAATCACGCGAGCGCATGATGAACCTGCCCATCCCGGATTTTCGGACGCTGGATGAGCGGGTGGACGACCGGTTGAACGACATTCTGCAGCGGGCCTTGGCGCGTGACCTGGACAAACGCTACCCCCTGGCCGATGAACTGCTCTTGGATTTGGAACACTACATTTACCACTCCGGTTACGGGCCGACCAACGAGACGATGGGACGGTTCATCCGGCAGTTGTTTGGACAAGGGGCGCCCGCAAGCGGCCAGACCGGTCCCGGGGGCACGCTGGTGCTCCAGCAACTCTCTCCACACCTCTAATCCGGGTGTTTCTGAGGGGATGGTCAGCCCAAATGCTTTTTCAGGCACCTCACCACCTCCGCCGTGTTGACGGGCTTGGCCAGGAAAGGCAACCCTCCAATCCTGCCACTGCGCTCAGAGACCTCTGCTTTGGTGGCGGCGGCGGTCAGAAACACGATGGGCACGCCCTGCAACTCCGGGCTGGCCTGGAAACGACTGGCCAGTTCGCCGCCGTCAACGCCCGGCATGACCACATCCAGCAGGATAAGGTGGGGGTGAAATTCCTCCGCCGCGGCCAGGGCCAGGCGGGAGTTGTTCTCCGCGCGCACCTCGTATTCGTTGGTCTGTTCGAGATTGAGCTTGAGCATGCGTGTAATATCGGCCTGGTCGTCAACGACCAGGATGCGTTTCTTTTGGTTGTTCATAGTTCGGCTTTCAGGACCATGGTTACCAGCACTCCGCCCCCCGGGGCGTTCCTGATGCCAATGGCCCCGCCGTGGAGGTCCACAATCTTTTTGACCACGGACAGGCCCAGACCGGTGCCGACCCCGACCGGCTTGGTGGTAAAGAAGGGGTCGAAGATTCTCGGCAGGTGCGCCTCTGCTATCCCGCTGCCGTTGTCCTGCACCTCGGCGACGACCACACGGTCGCCGCGATGGAATCGAAGGTCAGCCGACTCCGCCACGTTGAGGTCCCCGTCGAAGGACGCGAGGCGGCTGGCAACGGTGAGGACACCGCCCTTGGACATCGCCTGGAGGGCATTGAGAAAGAGATTGATAAACACCTGCTCCATCTTGGCGCGGTCAATCTTGACGGGTGGCAGGCCGGCGTCCAACTTACGCGCCACACTGATCTGCGAGGCGGCGAGTTCGTTGCGGAGGAGCAACAGCGAGCGCTCGAGCAGCAGATTGAGATCCTCGTTCTTAAGCTCGAAATCTCTTTGCGCCGAGAGTCGCAGCAGCTCTTGGACGATAGCATTGGCGCGTGTGACAGCTTCACGCATATCGCTGAGCACCAGCTTCGTGTTCTCGTTCGAGGCCGGGAGATTGCCGGAGAGATAGTCCAGCCCCATCAGAATGGTCTGCAAGGGATTTTTGACTTCGTGGGCCACCCCGGCCGCCAACGTCCCGACCGATTCCAGTTTTGCCGCCTGGATCAACTGCAACTCGGCCCCCTTCAATTCCTCGTGGGTGGCTTTGAGTTCCTCATGCGCCGTCGTGAGGTCCGCCTCCGTGTCCACTTCGTCCATCGCGTGGAACGCGACGACGGCTTTGAGTTGCTCGTGCGCGGTCGTAAGGACCGCCAGCGCCTGTTTCAACCGTTCCTCTGCTTGCCTGCGCTCAATTATCCCCCCCACCACATTGGCCACGGCGTTGAGGAATTCGTCCTCCTTCGATTCCCGCCGGTGATTCTCTTTGAGATATAGACAGATGACGCCCAGCACCTTGCCGGCCGAAACGACGGGCACGCAGTAATGTCCATGAGGGGTCATGCCTTCGTAGTGGGTCTCGTGGCGGTCGTCAACGTGCTCGGCAAACACCATTTTACCCGACACCGCCGCGCGGCCGCACAGACAGCGGCCAAGCGGCACCAGACCGCAGGCAGCCTCCAAGCTGGCGGGCACATTGCGCTGGGCCTTCAGGGCCAGCGCGGACGGGTCAGCCTCCACTACAAAAATGGCTCCCTTCGCTTCCACCGACAACCATGGGATCGCCAGAATCCGGTCGATAACCTGCTGTAAAGTCTCCTTCAGCGAGATGTCTTGCAGCGAAATGGACAACAAGGCGTTGAGCACCTCCTGGGTCTGATAACTCCGCCAGAGCGCCTCTTCCGCCTTTTTGCGCTCGGTGATGTCCGAGACCAGACCGTCGTACTTAACCAACCGTCCCTGCTCATCCTTGCGCGGGACAACGGTGTTCCGGATCCAGCGAATGCTCCCGTCCTTGCGCACGATGCGGTGCTCGAGCGCCGGGGGCGCTTCGCCGCGCAGGATCTGTTCCGCCCGGGCAGTCACCGCCGGACGATCCTCGTCATGAACCATCCGGAACCAGAGATACGGGTCGGCCTCGAACTCGCCCGGCGTAAAACCCGTGACCGCCTCACAGCCCGGTCCGTGCGAGGTCGCTAAAGCCCTGCCCTGGTCAACGGTGACGGAAAAGACGTAGTCGGTCACGGAGCCGAGCAGTCGCTGGTATCTCCGATCCGTCTCCTTCACGGCCTGTTCGGCCTGGTTGGTGAGCTTGAGAAAGAGCGTGGTGTTCATTTGGTTCGCCGACAACGCAACGCGCTTCCGGCGAGCCCCGGCCTCCGGAAGCAGGGCGTCTCCGCTAATGTGGAGAACACCAGTGAATTCTCAAACACGCTCATAACCATTTCTTCCGACCCTCATAATCGCTCCGAGCCAACCCTGGCAGAGGTCCCCGCTGGCAGTCGCAGGAAAAGCTTAAGAGCCGCTGAAACCTAACATAAGTGGCTGGGATGTCAACATATTTGTCGATTTTGGCGACAATTTGCGTAAAGTCTTGTCACTGTAACAGGGCTTCTTCCCGGGTGGGGTTCATGAACAGCCTCCACGTTTTGCCAAACCTGTCTCAGGACCATGAAGCGGCCGAGTGCGCGTAGCGCAGCCTTCCAACCTGCTGTATCGCCAACTTCCAGTCGGCAAACGCTGCGAAATCCGGGAGGGCCTGGAGGTGTCCGAGCGCTGGCAGATTAGGAATCTGCGAGACAGCAGACTGGAAGTCTGCGCTACGGGAGGGCGGTTCATGGAAAGCCGTTCGCCTCCGGGTCCAGCGTCACCTTGATCCCCTTGACCGGATTGCCCTGGGCATCGGTGAACCGAACGGACCCCAGCGAGACGCCGAATTCATTCACCACTTTGAACACCAGCACGTTCAGCCCCGCCTTCAGAGCGATGTCTGGCACAATATCCTGGTCCGCAGTAAAGGTGCATGGAAAGGGAGATTTGTGGACCTGCTTCCCATTCAGATACACCTTCGCCTCATCATCGCTGCCCACCAGCATCCGCAGCCCGCGCTGCTCGGCTTCCGACCGGATGTAGCAGACCGCGTAGGCCACGCTCAAATCCGTCATGCGCCCCAGGATCGCGGTGAAGCTGATCACGTAGTCCTCCAAGGCCACCTCCCGCCACTTCAATTCGCCATTCCCAACGGACCTCGTTTCTCCCGCCTTGGGCCGAAGCCGGCCTTCGCCCTCAACCTGCTCCAAATCCAACCCCTGCGCCCCACTTTGATTGGTGGCTAAGGCGATCGGCGCCAGGATGAGCCACCGTTTGATGGCGCCCTCGTCCCCGGCGCGAGCGAGCCGTTGGCGCTCCTGTTCGGCGGTCCGCTCGCGCTGCAAGCTGGCCAGGGATTGCGCCGCCGCCCGTTCTTCCGCCTGCCACGCCGCAACCTGTTCCGCTCCCGCTGCCAGCCACACCCTGGCCGTCTGATCGACACTGCCAGTGACAATCCGCTGGCCGTCCGGGGAAAAGGCCACAGACCAAATCGCAGCGCTGTGCCCCTTGAGGGTGAGCAGTTCCCGGCCACTGGCCGCCTCCCACACCTTGGCCGTCCCATCCCAACTGCCGGTGACAATCCGCTGGCCGTCCGGGGAAAAGGCCGCAGACCTAATCCCATCGCCGTGGCCCTTGAGCGTGAGCAGTTCACGGCCGCTGGCCGCCTCCCACACCCTGGCCGTCTGATCCACACTGCCGGTGACAATCCGCCGGCTGTCCGGAGAAAAGGCCACAGACGCAATTGGAGCGCCGTGGCCCTTGAGCGTGAGCAGTTCCCGGCCACTGGCCGCCTCCCACACCTTGGCCGTCTGATCCGAACTGCCGGTGACAATCCGCTGGCCGTCCGGGGAAAAGGCCACAGACAGAATCGGAGCGCTGTGCCCCTTGAGCGCGAGCAGTTCCCGCTCGCTGGCCGCCTCCCACACCTTGGCCGTCTGATCCCCGCTGCCGGTGACAATCCGCCGGCTGTCCGGAGAAAAGGCCACAGACGCAATTGGAGCGCCGTGCCCCTTGAGCGTGAGCAGTTCCCGGCCACTGGCCGCCTCCCACACCTTGGCCGTGTGATCCGAGCTGCCGCTAACAATCCGCTGGCCGTCCGGGGAAAACGCCACTGACCCAATCGCATCGCTGTGCCCCTTGAGCGTGAGCAGTTCGCGCCCGCTGGCCGCCTCCCACACCTTGGCCGCCTGATCGTCACTGCTGGTGACAATCCGCTGGCCGTCCGGGGAAAAGGCCACAGACAGAATCGGAGCGCCGTGCCCCTTGAGCGCGAGCAGTTCCCGCTCGCTGGCCGCCTCCCACACCTTGGCCGTCTGATCGTGACTGCCGGTGACAATCCGCTGGCCGTCCGGGGAAAAGGCCACAGACCAAATATATCCGGTGTGCCCCTTGAGCGTGAGCAGCTCGCGCCCGCTGGCCGCCTCCCACACCCTGGCCGTCTGGTCCCAACTGCCGGTGACAATCCGCCGGCCGTCCGGGGAAAAGGCCACGCACCACGTCGGAGCGCCGTGCCCCTTGAGCGTGAGCAGTTCGCGCCCACTGGCCGCCTCCCACACCTTGGCCGTCTGATCATAACTGCCGGTGATAATCCGCCGGCTGTCCGGGGAAAAGGCAACAGACGCAATTGGAGCGCTGTGCCCCTTGAGCGTGAGCAGTTCCCGGCCACTGGCTGCCTCCCACACCTTGCCCGTCGTATCCTGACTGCCGGTGACAATCCGCTGGCCGTCCGGGGAAAAGGCCGCAGACCAAATCGCAGCGGCGTGGCCCTTGAGCGTGAGCAGTTCCCGGCCGCTGGCCGCCTCCCACACCTTGGCCGTCTGATCAAAACTGCCGGTGACAATCCGCTGGCTGTCCGGGGAAAAGGCCACAGACCTAATCGCAGCGCCGTGGCCCTTGAGCGTGAGCAGTTCCCGGCCACTGGCCGGCTCCCACACCTTGGCCGTGTGATCCCTACTGCCAGTGACAATCCGCTGGCCGTCCGGGGAAAAGGCCACTGAGTTAATCCCATCGCTGTGGCCCTTGAGCGTGAGCAGCTCCCGGCCGCTGGCCGCCTCCCACACCTTGGCCCTCTTATCCAAACTGCCGGTGACAATCCGCTGGCCGTCCGGGGAAAAGGCCACAGAGTACACCGGCCACAGGTGGCCTCGGAGCGTCTTCAAGGCCAGGTGAGTTTCCCTTTGCCAGTAGTACCATTCAAAACCGCGGTCCACAGACGGCTGCGTCTCTTCCAGCAATTGCCGCAGCCGATCAATATTGTTTTGCTCCCAGGCTTGCTGGGCCAGGTTCAGGTTGGCCACATAGAGGAGGCGGCGCGCTTCGGCTTCCTCCTTCTCAGCTCTGGCTTCCCCCTTTTCAGCGCGCGCCGCTTCATTCTTAGCGAGCCACGATTGACGGAATGCCAGCACGGCAAGGCCGCTGACCAGGGCGACAACGACCACTGCCAAAGTCGCGGTACGGACAATACCGCGCCGGTACGCCGCCCTTTCCCGCGCGGCCAACTCCACCTGCTGTTGCTCCAAGGCCGCCCGGCGCTCGGGCAACGCGCGCAGGTTCTTCGCCAATTGGCCCGCGCCGGCAAAACGGTCCTGGGGGTTGCCCGCGAAGCAATGCTTTAGATCGTCACGGAGCAGCGGATCGCTGACCTCTTGCTGCCAGTCGGTGGTGATCGGCCGCGCGAAATCCCCAACCAGCAGTTGGTAGAGCACCACGCCCAGGGAGTAAATGTCCGAGCGCGTCGTGGCCGGCTTTCCCGCCAGCAGCTCGGGGGCCATGTACATCTGCGAACCGGTTTGCGACGAGGAGGACTCGGCGACGATGGTTTGGGTAAAGCCCGCTTTGGTGACGCCCTTGAGCGCCTCCTCCGAGACGACCTGGCCGATGCCAAAATCGGTGAGCTTGGCGGAGAGTGACGAGTGACGAGTGACGAGTGACGAGTCCGGAGATGCGCTGGCGCCGGATGCTTGCCTGCCACTCGCCACTCGCCACTCGCCACTTACCAGGATGTTCCCCGGCTTCACATCGCGGTGGATGACACCGGCATCGTGCGCGGCTTGCAACGCATCGGCGATCTGCGCGACGATTTCCAAACGCGCGGCCAAAGGCACTTTTTCCGCGCCGCCCTGTTGCTCGCACCACGCCCTTAAGTCCTGCCCCTCCACGTGATCCATCACCACGTAGAACGGCGGCTCCTCGAAATACACGTCCAGCAAGCGCACGATGTTCGGATGGTCGCCCACGCGCTCCTTGAGCACCCGGAAGAGCGTCATCTCGCGCTTGAGCGAACGCACCCGGTCGGCCCGGAAGCAGAACTTGAAGACGCGCCGTTCCTTAAGCTTCTGATGCCGGCCCAACCACACTTCCCCAAAACCGCCTTCGCCCAGCTTCTTTTCCAACACCCACTGCGTTTTGGGAACCAATTGGTCCACGGCCGGGCGCCAGCCCAGCACCGGCTCCTCGTCCGGCGTCGAGTGGCGCTGGGCCTTCTCCGTCGTGTCGGGCGGCCGCAGCGGACTCCGGCCCGCCTCCGCCACCTCGCAAATCTCCACCGGCTCCTCCACCCCTTTGACCAAGTAGCGCCCATGGCTCAGCCAGCTCAGCGCGCCGACGCCCTCGATGTCCTCGCCCTTGAGCATCTGCCGGGCGCTGTCGAAGACGCCCCGCGTCATCAGGATTTGTCCGCCCTGGGCCAGCCCCATCACCCGCGAGCAGGTGTCCACTTGCATGCCGTGGACATCACGCCGGCCCGGACCAATTTCCTCGATGACCACTTCGCCGATATGCAGGCCGAGACGATCCTGCACCGGCACAGCCAGACCCTGGTTGAATTGCCGCAGTCGTCCCTGGAGCAGGAGCGCACACCTCACGGCCTCGGAGGGCATGGGAAACAGGATCAGAAAGGAATCGCCGGCCGTCTCGATCACCTCCGCGCCTGCGAAGTTCCGCAGCACTTGGCGCACCTGTTCATGGTGCTGCTGGAGCAAGGCTACGCCGG
This sequence comes from uncultured bacterium, assembly GCA_963713735.1. Lineage (GTDB taxonomy): Bacteria > Verrucomicrobiota > Verrucomicrobiia > Limisphaerales > UBA8199 > CAVQND01. Next base: position 27,171 of record CAVQND010000056.1, on the reverse strand, counting down.
CGCGGTCGCCCAGGGCTTGCTTGAGCGCAGTGGACCCCACCACGTCCGAAAAGAGCAACGTGACCAGTCCGCTACCGTGCCCAGGAGGCTGCAACCCTGGCGCAGCACCGGTTGGTGTGGCAGGCTCAGTTTCCATGCCGGGAAGACCTTAACAAAACCGTGCCGGCGGTAAAAGCGGAAAACCGAGCAGGCCTGGCTGGGGCAGGACCAATTCATGAAAGGGGTGGGGACGGCCCGTCCCTTGTTCCTCTTCCCACGGGCCGCCAAAAGGCGGGGACGAGGCCGTCCCCGCCCCTGGCTTTGCGGCTTCACGAATTGGCCCTGTCTTTCGCCTTGGCCTGGTTAAATGCGCTTGACGATTGCAAACGGCTGCCCGCATCATCGAGCCGTCAGCAGACCAATGCATCCGAAATACGCAATGAGAGAACTAAAGACCTTCTCTGTTCTGGCGGAAATGCCCGCCGCGGCGCTGGCGGCATTTGAAACCTATCTTGAGCCATTGAGTTTTGACGACGGGGCGATCATCATTCGGGAGGGGGAAGAGAGCCGGGCAATGTATTTTGTCGTCCGGGGCAAGGTTGGAATCTACAAAGGAAGCGAGGGCGGCGGGCAGGATCTTCTTGCGGACCATTGAGCCGGGGGACCATTTTGGGGAAATGGGGTTGCTTTGCTCCGGGCGTCGCAGCGCCTCGGTCCATGCCAATGGCGCCTGCGAGTTGTTGAAGCTCACGGATCGGGCGTTCACGGAGATTCTGAAATCTCCGGAATTGGCCTCGCGCTTCCTGCTTGGGCTGGCGAAAACCCTCGCGGTCAGGCTGGACAGCATGAGCGTGCGGTATGCCGGGGTCAGTGCGCTCTTTCCCGATTGAGACGAAGCTTGACAGATGTTTGTCCAGAGGTTCGATTTGCGGGTGAAACCAATGCGGCGGGCGGGCTGAAGCGCCATGGAACAACTCCTCCTCCATCTATTTGGCGACTACGTGACGCAGAGTGATTGGATGGCCCGAAACAAGGCCAAGGCGATGTGGCCGGCCTTGTGTCACGCCATGCTTTACAGCCTGCCGTTCCTGCTCATCGGCTCCGGCCCGGCAGTCCTGGTGATATTTGGAGGACATCTGGTCATGGATCGGTTCAGACTGGCGCGCTACGTGGTTTGGATGAAGAATTGGCTGGGTCCCGCCCGCGGGCCCTGGGGCGAATGTTCGAGCACGGGCATGCCCAAGGACACGCCCGAGTGGCTGGCGGTTTGGATTATGATCGCCGTGGACAACACCCTTCACCTGATGTGGAACTATGCGGCCTTGCGATGGCTTTAAAAGGCGTGCATCCCCGGCATTCTACTGGTATTGTTTTGACGATGTATCAGCCGGTTGCTGCCAAAGACCTTGCGGCGGTTGAGTTGGAAGTCCAGGCGGCCTATGTCGCTATCTTTCCGCGGGGCGGCCGTGGCTTTGTCCCGCGTGTGTTCGGCTGGGCCAGCGAATGTTTCACCGGCCACTACTCCGATTATCAGGCCGTCGACGCCCGCTACCATGATTTCGAGCATACGCTCCAAGGGACTCTGTGCATGGCCCGGTTGCTGCGCGGGCGCCACCGTGCCGGCGCGCGGCCGCGGTTGACTCGGCGCCACTTTCAACTCGGGTTGCTGGCGATGCTCCTCCACGACACCGGCTATCTCAAGAAGCGCAACGACACCGAGGGCACCGGCGCCAAATACACCGCCATGCATGTGGGCCGCAGCGCCGATTTCGCCGCCCAACTCCTGGCCGACAAAGGATTCGGCCCGGCTGGACATCCGGGCCGTCAAAAACATGATCCACTGCACCGGCGTCAATGCGAACCTCGATACGATTGCTTTCCAGAGCGAGTGGGAGAGGATCCTGGGATGCGCACTCGGCACCGCCGATCTCCTCGGGCAAATGGCGGCCGATGATTATATCGAGAAGCTGCCCATTCTTTATGAGGAATTGGCCGAAGCGGCGGAGCACGCGCGCGAGAAAGCTCAATCCATCGCCAGCTTCGCCAGCGCGGAAGACCTGATGCGAAAGACCCCCGTTTTCTGGGAGCATTTCGTCCAGGCCAAGTTGGCCAACGAGTTTGGCGGCCTCTGCCGGTTCCTCAACGACCCTTATCCCTCCGGCCCCAACGAGTACCTCGACCGCATCCAGGCGAACATCGAGCGGCTCAAATCCCGGCTCGCCGCTCCCGTCGCCGGGGCGCAGGGCCCCGGGGCTGCGGGTTGATCAACCGCTCATGAAGACCTGCGGCTATTGTGGTCGTGAGAACGCCGATGAGGCGAGGTACTGTCGGGAGTGTGGGACAGAGTTCAGCCTCCAGGCCGTTCCTGGCGTTGCTGCGAAGCCGGCCGATCCCCGGGATTGGACCTGGCAGGAATGGCTGCGAGGCGGTTTGATTTGCCTGGGTGCGATTCTCCTCGCGGGCCTGTTGTATTTGCTTAGCCTTGGTCCAGTCATGCGTTACTGCGGCTCAGTTACCACTGTGAACCTGAACCTGAGCACGACGGGATACGACTCGACACTAACTACCACTGGATACACTATGATGCCTGTGGTCCGGACGGTGCAAAGGACGCGGACAGAGCGGTATCCGCGTTGGGTTGGAGCATTTTATCATCCAGCCTTTGCGCTCAGCACCGGTTGAGGACCTCTCGGCATTTATCGGTCCTACTTCTGGTGGTGGGAGGATCAATCGCCGCAGAAATGATACGCCCATGAAGACTCAGACTGCCCGGAACGCGGGGTTGGCGCTGGTGGGTTTGCTGGCGCTCACGATTTATATTCTGGCCTGCAGTTCGTTCAGCCCGGACGACACGAAAGTGCTTTACCGATGAGCGATTCGGGGGCGGCGAACAAGGGTCCGGAAGCGGGAGCGCCACTGAGCGCAGACCAGCTCCTGGCGCTTGTCTACGACGAGTTGCGCAAGCTGGCGGCGCTCAAAATCGGGTGCGAGGCTCCCGGCCAAACGCTTCAGGCCACCGCGCTGGTTCACGAGGCCTGGCTGCGGCTGGGCGGAGACCGGCAACCGGCCTGGCGGAACCGCGCTCATTTTCTTGCCGCGTCGGCCGAGGCGATGCGGCGCATTCTCATAGACAGAGCGCGTCGCCGAAGAGCGCTGCGCCGGGGCGGGCAGGTCGAGAAGGTGGAGCTTGATGGGCTGGAGATCCCGGTGGAGATGAACGACGACCGGCTTTTGGCCATGCACGAAGCCCTGGACCGGCTGGCGGAACATGATCCGCCCAAAGCGGAATTGGTGAAGCTGAAGTTCTTTGTCGGCCTCACCCTCGAGGAGGCGGCTGAGGTGCTGGGGCTGTCGGCGCCGACCGCCAGGCGGCATTGGGCGTATGCGCGCGCCTGGCTGTACAGGGAGATCACCGGCATGAAATGAGAAGCGGCAGCGGGTTGGGCCGCTGTATTGCCGCCGCCGTCCAGATGGTCGGGGATTCGTCCGCCAGCGCCATCTGTCCGCCTCAGTGGTCCGTTTGATAGACAGACCACTCAGGCTTTGTCGTTTTGTTTCCTTCCCGCCCGGCAACGCGCGGCCTGGCGTTGTTGGACATAGACGAACGCACCCAGCGCGACCAACAAACCGAAGAGACCCAGACCGATGATGAACGGCTGACGCTCGACCAGCCCGAGATCCACCAGGAGGAAGCTGCCTAAACCACAGCCGGCCAGGCCACCCACCAGCATTCGCCAGCGGGAACTCAAAGCCGCCAGCATGACGAGCATCAGCGCGGAAGCGACATAGACCCAGAACGTCCACGCGGACATGAGCGGCGGCGCGATGGCCAAGGGCATTGCAGAACAGGGCGCTCAAGATGTGGAGGATGGCCAGGAGTTCCAGGAGCCTGCTCGCGCGGCGCAGGTCGAGGCTGGCGGAACGCTCCGTTGCGAGCATGAGGCCAAGAAACAGGGCGCCGTTCAGCGCCACGGAGAAGGCCTCCAGCCGCGCGTCATCGAAGTAAGGCCACCGGTCGGCGCTGACTCCCAGCATGTGCAGCGTGGGCCCTTTCAAAGCGATGGTGTCCAGGCCGCCCACTAGCGCGAGCGCCGCGACCAGGTGAAACGGGAGCGTCCAGCGCACCCGCCCGTTCGTCTCGAGGTGAAGCCCAAAGAATTCGCTGCCCACCAGAGGCAGACACCAGAGCGCCTTGACTTCGGGCTTTTTGTCGAGCCAATTGAAGAGCATCAGCAGCGCCAGGTAGCTGACCGTGCCCAGCGCCGCCGTTGTCCAGGCGAAACCGGTCATCTTCAGCCTCCACAAACCGAACCCGGACAGGACCAGAGCCGTCAGAAAGGCCACCAGCACTTGCTGGTTAGTGAACACGCCGGCAAAGAACTGAGTAACATTGGTCGGAGCGGTTCCAAACAGGCCCGCCTCGCCGAGAAGTGCCAGGCAGGAAGGAGCCGTGGCCAGGACGGCACCGGCCAGAAACGTCGCGGCGGCGAGGTCGTCCCGCCTCCGCAGGGCGGCATAGCCGGCGGCCAACAGCGTGAGAGTGAAACAGACCGGGACGAGCCACCGGCCCAGCGGGCTGAGCTCGCTGCGGAGGATCCAGACGGTCAGGACGGTGGCCACGACCGCCAGCCAAGTGCCGCCGGAGAGAATCGTCTGAAGCAGGGTGACGCGGCGGGCATCGATGATCCAGTGGTCTTCGTCCGCCAGCAGGCGCCGATGCAACACTTGCAAGGCATCGCTTTCCTCGCCGGAAATGATGTTCTGGCTTTCCCACGCGCGCGCCTGGGCGGAGTACTCGGTGATGGTGCGCCTCAGAAGGTCGTCGTAAAGCTTGGGCCTGAGCTGCGCCGGCTCGCCGATGAGGAAGCGCCCCAGTTCAACCACGATTTCAGAAGCCGAGGGCCGGTCTGCCGGGTTCCTGGCCAGACAAGCCAGGCATATGGCCTGGAGGTCCTTGGGCACGCCCAACGCCACCTCGCATGGAAAGGGCGGCGCGGCGCCGGCAATCGCCTCGGCCACCTCCTGGGCCGTTTGGCCGGCAAAAGGGGGGCGTCCGGTCAGCACTTTGAAGGTCAGCGCCCCAAAGGAGAAAACATCGGAGGCCGGTGTTAGAGGCTTGCACAAGACCTGTTCGGGCGAGGCGTAGAGAGGTGTGCCGGCGAACAAAGCCCCCTGGCCGGCCGTTTCCTCCGGCAGCAGCGCCAGGCCGAAATCCAGTATCCGTGGCCGCATATCGGGACCCACGATGATATTATCCGGCTTCAGGTCGCGGTGAACCAGGCCGTGCGCGTGGGCGGCAGCCAGGCCGCGGGCGACCTCCCGCAGCAGAATGCGCTTTCTGGTGCGGGTTGAGCTGCGCCGAGAAACGATCCAGGGCGAACCCCTCAACCCACTCCATCACGATGGCCGGCGGGTTGGTGTCATCCAGCACCGAGAAAATCGTAACAATCGCAGGGTCGCTGAGCGCCGCCGCTTTGCGGGCCTCGTTCAGCACACGCCGGCGAAGCGGTTCGCCGGCGGACGGGCGCAGCACCTTGAGGGCGACTAGCCGGTTGAGCTTCTCGTCGTGAGCCGCGTAAACAATCCCAAGGCTGCCCTCGCCGATTTTATGCTCGATGCGGTAGCCGGGCAGGCGCGGGGCGGAGTCCTCTGGAAGAAAATCTACAGCCTGATCGTGAGCCCTCAGCAGAGACTCGACCTCCTGATGGACGGCGGGATCATCGGCGCACTCTCTGGCGACGAAGGCGTCGCGGGCGCTGCCGGGAGGCAGGTCCAGCGCGCGCGCAAAAAGGGACTCGGCTCTTGTCGCAGGTTCTTTCATCAGCAGCGCAGGGCTTTGCCTCCATTGTAGATGTCAGCCAGGAGCCTACCAATAAAAATAATAAATGATCCGTTTTGGCGACGGACTGCGCTTTGATCTTATGAAGACCGACTGCCGGGCCTTGCGGCCAGGCAGTTCAGTGAAACTGAGCATGGGAAAGAATGTTGCATGAAAATTAGAAACTTCGCCGGAATTGCCGGACTCATTGCGCTGGCAAGGGCTTGTGTGCCGTCAGTGAATCACTTAAAACGGTCACCAACGATTCTGAAAGAACAACCGAGATTCACTATGAAGACTCAGACTGCCCGGAACGCGGGGTTGGCGCTGGTGGGTTTGCTGGCGCTCACCATTTATATTCTGGCCTGCACTCGTCGTTCAGCCCGGATGACACGAAAGTGCTTTACCCGACCTTCAGCGGGACCAATGGCGCGGTGGGGGTGGCGGTGTACAATCGGGAATCAGGGCGAAGCGAACTGCTGTTCCTGCCGGTGACGTTCGAGGACGCCGAAAGCCAGGGGGCCGCGCCGCCGTTGCTGCAACCCCAGTGGCTGGCCGACGGCCGGCGCATCCTGGTCACGTGGTTAAGCGAAAGCAAGGGCGAGAGCCTGAACCTGGCGCTCATCCCCTGGGGCGCCCGCGGGCCGATCAAATTGTTCAGCCTGGGCAAGACTCGAGGATGGCGGCAATGCCCTGCTAATGCCGCTGCCGGTGGCGGGAGATTTTGTGTTCATCATGCAAACCCGACAACAAGTCAACCGGCTCGACCTCAAGACCGGCGCCAGGACGCTCCACCGCCTGGGCGATGACAAGTCCGAGTTCTCACTCTACGCCGCCCCTGGTGACAAGGGAGCATTCTACGTCGAGCAACGGAAGGAGCCGGAGGAGCAGTTCGTTTTCGGGCGCCTGGATCCGGACAGCTTTGCCCGCACGCCGTCGGTGACCTTCACCATCACAAACCGGATGACGGCTCGTTTTTCACTTACGACCCCCTCGGCCAACGGGTGGCCTTTCTGGAAAAAGGGCCCTGGGCGGCCCGCAACTGGTGGTACTCGAGCGGGGCAAACCCGCGCTGACCCGCCCGCTGGAAATCAAAGGGGCCGAACTGCAATTCGGCAACGCCGTTTTCACTCGCAACGGCGAGGCGCTGCTCGCCTCCTGCATGAAAAAGCCGGCAGACCAAACCCGAGCGTCCTTTGGCCTGCTTGAGATCCCGCTCCCCGCCGGGCCGGTCCGCGAAACCACGCTCATCCCGGCCTTCGAGGCGAAAGAACAAGACGCGGCCCCGTTCTATTTCCAGGTCGGGGTGTCGCACGACGGCAAGACGGCCGCCGCAGCCTCCACTTATCTGGCCTGCCTGGAAACCAACACCTTTAAAGCGGAGGACTGCGCCTTGTTCTTCGTGGACTTGAGCGACGCGAAGCGGAAAGTGACCAAGGTGCCGATTAGCCTGCCGGCCGAGCGTTCTTCGCCCGTCGGGAAGTGAATGGTCGCCCGGGCTTGGCCGCAATCACGCTCCGGAACAAAGGGCAATCCAACAAACCAACGGGGCGCCAATGAGTTTTGGCTATGCTTGAGTTTCTCGGTCGCTGCTTCGCCTTGCTGTGCGGACAAAACCCGGAACATACCTGGGCGCCGGGGGGGCTGTTGCTGCCCTGTTGCCAGCGCTGCCTGGGGCTTTACGTGGGCGCGGGCATCGCGGCCTGGCTGCATTGGCGGCTCCGACCCAAGTTGAGCAGCCGTTTCCTGGAAGCTCATGGCCTCTTCCTGCTGTTGATGGCGGCCTGCGCGCTCCACTGGCTGCCGCAAAACCCGGTGTTGCGAACCATCTCCGGGGTGTTGTTCGGGTTCGGCGTGGTGACCTTTCTGTGGCTCCCGCTGCGTGCCTGGGTCCCTGGCGCGATGACGCCAATCCGGTTTGGTTATGGCATCGCCTTGGTTGCGACTCTGGTGCTGACGCCACTGCTGGCCGCATTTGGGGGCACTGCCGCCGCCTACGGATTGGCAGGGCTGGCCCTGTTTGGCGCCGCGGCCCTCGCGCTGCTGGTCCTGGCCAACGCCAGCCTGGCCCTCTCCCAAGTCTTTCACTTGTGACCGTGTAACCATGTAGCCGTCTGACCTCCGCAACTCCCCTAGCCTGACGATGCCATCCCCATCCTAATCCTAATCCTAATCCTAATCCTAATCCTAATCCTAATCCTAAGTCTGACCTCCGCAACTCCCTTAGCTTAGCAATGCCCGACCTCTTCCTCTTCGTTCGCCCGCCGCGGCCCTTGTGGCCCTTCAACAGCCCGGCCAGCGCCTTCTGGCCGCCGCTGGCCTTCGCTTCGCTGGCGGCGATGTTGCGTCAGCAGGTCCGCGAGCTGCGCGTGGAGATCCTGGATGCCCCGGCCCTGGAAATGGGTTGGCGCACGCTCGAGGGGGAGATTGCCCGCCGCCGGCCCGCCTGGGTCGGCATCGGCGAGGAGGCGGTCAGTTGCGTCGAGGGACTGCGGCTGGCGGGGATAGCCAGGGCCTGCGGCGCCCGGGTGATCGCCGGGGGCTGCTTTTTTGGGCAGGTTGCGCCCGAGGCGCTGGCGACCGGGCTGATCGATGTTGTGGTCCACGGCGAAGGCGAGGCGACGCTGGTGGAGTTGGTCCGGGTGCTGCGCGAAGGTTCACGGGCATCCCTGGCGGAAGTCAACGGGATCTCATTTTTGGAGGGCGGGGCGGAGGGCAAGGTCGTCACCACGCCGCCGCGCCAACTGCTGCCGGACCTGGACACCTTGCCACTGCCGGCATACGACCTGCTGCCGGTCGAGCGGTACGGCGCCCGGAGCGTCAACCACCCACACCTGGCGGCCGTGGAGTTGGGGCGCGGGTGCTTCGGGTGCTGTGACTTTTGCGTGCTCTGGCGCCAGATGGGCCAGGTGGCCGGCGGACGCCTCGTGCCCCGTTTGCGGCTCAAGTCGCCCGAACGGATGCTTGAGGAAATCCACCTGTTGGTGGGCCGATATGGCCGGCGTTACCTGGGCTGGGTGGACCCGTGTTTCAACGCCGACCCGCGCGTGCCCGGGCAAGTGGCGGAGTTGATGCTGCGCGAGGGCATCCGGGTCGGTCAAAGCGCCTGGGTGCGCACCGATGCGCTGGTGCGCGATGCCGGCAGCGGCGCGCTGGCCAACTGCGTGCGGGCCGGGCTCAACGAGGTCTATCTCGGCATCGAGCGCCCGGACGCGGCCAGCCTGGCCGCCCTGCACAAGACCAGCGGCGTGGCGGATGCGCGCGCCGCCCTGCAAGTCCTGCGCCGGAGATTCCCGGAGGTCCTGGCCGTCGGCTCGTTCATTTACGGTTTGCCGGGCGACTCGCCCCGCGCCGTCCGCGCCATTCACCAACTGGCCATCGAACTCGGCCTGGACCAGTTTTTCTTCATCCCGCTGACGCCGCTGCCGGGCACCTCGGAGTGGCGTCCGGAGCTTTGGGACCCGTCCGGCAAGCGCTTCCGGGAGTTCAACTTCCTGCCTGCGGGACACTCGCATGGCCGTTTGGCGGCGCTGGAACGGGCGCTGCTGTTCTCGCTGCTGTTCAACTGGCCGCTGGCGCGGTTGCGCGGCTGGCTCCAACGGCTCCTGGCCAGGGACGCCCGCAAACGCCGAGTGCACCGCCGGCTCCACGCGCGCGCGGCGCGGTTTCATCTCGGACGCCTGCTCAGAAACACTTTAGGCGGGAGCGACCAACTGGGTCTGGTCTTTCCACGGTGGTACGAAGGCTAACGGAACTGCGGGGCCACCTCGCCCTCGCCGGGCAGAGGGACGTCCTGGGAGTTCAGGTTGAGAGTTGGGCGCCAACCGGAATGACAAAGTGGAAGGTGACGCCCCGGACGGGGTTGTGGGTCACCCAAAGGCGGCCGCCGTGGGCCTCGATGATCGAGCGACTGATGGCCAGGCCCATACCCATGCCCGAATCTTTGGTCGTGAAGAACGGCTCGAAGAGGTGGGCCGCCGCCTCCGGGCGGATGCCGATGCCGGAGTCACACACCGAGACGCGGACCTCGCCCGGGCGGTCGGTGACGGTGCTGACCACCAGATGACGGGAGTCCGGCTCGTTGGCGGACATGGCGTCCCGGGCGTTGAAGATGAGATTCAGGAGGACCTGCTGCACCTCGACCCGGTTGGCGCTGACCGTGGGTAGGCAGGCGGCCAATTCCTGGCGGCAGGAGACCTGCCGCAGGATCAGCTCGCTGCGGAGCAAGGAAAGCGTTTCCTCGATGAGGCGGTTCAAATCCAGGCGGTTGCGTTCCTGGCCGGAGCGGCGGTAGAGGGCGCGCAGGCGCTGGATGACCTCGCTGGCGCGCTCGTCGTTCTGGACCCAGGTAGCGGTGGTTCGGAGCGCCGCCCGCCAGGAGACCGAAGGCCATGTCCGCGTGTCCCCGCAGGGTGGTCATCGGCAAGTCCGGATGGAATTGCTGTTGGTATTGGCCTACGGCGATCTCGTAGTAATCCGCACCCCGGAACTTGGTCGTGTTCGGGGTGGCGACCGGGATGCCGGCCGCACCGAGGCCCGGGAGTGGTTGAATGAACTTTGTCAGGCCGGCCGGGGTTTGGCCGAACGGCCAGGCCGTGCTCCGGAACAGCGCCAGTCCGGCGCCAGCCAGAGTGCTCACTTTAATGAAGTCTCGCCTGGTTTGCATAATCTGGTTCTGTCGTTCGGGCACATTAGCAGAGCTTTTACACGCCTGCTATTAGACCTTAGTAGTACTTCTCTTGCCGGCGGGACAGATGACAGGGTCTTCTATCACCCCTGCCGAGCAGAGACGCCTTACGTCGTCTCCTACCTCGCCAGCGAGGGGTTCCAGCGGTCGATATGGTTTGAGGGCGCGTAGGTGTTCTTGAACTCTCGGGCCTCGGCGTGGCCATCGACGAAGGCATAGTTGGAGCGGGTCCGATGGCGGCGCGGTTCGACGCCGTCGGCGTCCAGGGGACTGGTCCAAAACTGCGGCATGATGTGGTCGGCGCCGGTGGCGTTCTCGGCGTCCAGAATCGTGGCGGCAGGGCGGGGAATGCAAGCCGCGCGCCGCCAGGTGTCCGGGCTGCCGGCATAATCGTCGTCGGCCGGGTCGAGTTCGAAGTAATCGTTCTGTCCGTAGCTCCAGGGGCAGGTGCGCCGGTCGCTGGGGCAGTGATAGAGGCCGGCCAGGAGGTTGGTCCAGGCCAGGGGGTCGCGCCCCAAGTCAGGGGCAATCGCGCGACCCCAAGGGAGTTGCCCGTAGGCGAAGGCGGAGTGCTGGCTGCGGGGCAATTGATCGCCGTTGACATCCGCGTAGAGCCGAACGGCGATGCCGATCTGGCGCAACTGGCTGCGGCACTGGGCCGAGCGCGCGGCTTCCTTGGCCCGCGCCAGCGCGGGCAAGAGCATCGAGGCCAGCACCGCGATGATGGCGATGACCACGAGCAACTCGATGAGCGTAAAGGCGCGGCAGGCCCCCGGCCCCCAGCGGACCGGGCCTGTGACAAAGTCCGTCGAGCCGTCTCGGGCAAATTGATTTTTCATGGCAGGCGGCGCAGGCGGAAGAACCGGCCGGCGGCGGTCCCATCCAACACGACTGCCGGTTGGCCGTCGAGCAACACCGGCGCGTTCGTGACGAGTGTCCACGTGGTTGCGGTCAGCGAATCGGCAGCTTCAAGCACCCAGTTGGTGGCCGAGGCCGGCCAGGCGATGGCTATCTTCTGCGCGATGGCTAGGGCGGGACGGCCATCCGGCACGTCCGTCCAGTTCAGGGTGAACGGCCCGGTATCGGCCCCGGGAACGGGGGCGCCGGAGGTGGAATCGAGCAGGAACGCTTCAAAGGTCGCGGTGTAGGTGCCGGTGCCCGGCGGGGCGGTGTAGGCCGCATGGAACATCGTGCCGTCCCAGCTGAAGCGCGTTGGTGGAGCCGGCAGTGCCAAAGATCGGGGTCCACGCTTTGGGACTGCTGCTGCGGCAGAGATAGGCGCCCAGGCCGGGAGTGCTCGCGAGCTTGCGAATCCAGATCGCCGTGCCCGCCGGGAGGGGATCGCTGGCCATATCCATGGTGAAACCGTAGCGGCGGCTGAAGGCCAGGCCCTGGCAGCTTGGGTCGAGCGCGTCATACCACGGGTCCGCCGGGTCGAAGGAATCCCCTGGGTTACTGATGAGCAGGGGAGTGAGTTGGGGCACGGTCGGGTCCACGTTCACGGTCAAGGACCCGGCGGCGGCGTGGTAGCTGATCATGGGCATGATCATGTCGCCCTGCATGGGGACGGAAGTGAGGGTTGCGGCCAGGAGGGCGGCGGGCGCCAGCGCCAGGGCGAGCGCGCCGAGGAAGAAGTTGGAGGTTTTCATAGGTCTTTCAAGTCGTCTAAAGTCATCATTAACGGAACTGCCGGGGTTGAGATGGCCGCCATTGCGGCTCTCAGGTTCAAGGGACAACTGCTCTCCGCCCGGCGCCTGCCGGGCGCCGGACGGAACTGGGGTGGGTCAGCTTGAAGCGGCGCGGGGCGGCGGCGTGGGCGGAGGAAACGCCAGGGACTCGGCGCCGGCGTCGGCCGGTTCGAGGAGTTGAAACCGAGTGGGGGGGAAAAAGGCGAAGGCGGCCTTTGGGCTTACGAACTCGAGCTTTTGGATTGGCGCCGGGAACTGGGCCTTTTTTTCGGCGCTCTTGGCTTTGGCGATAAGGAGACAAATCGCGCAAGGATGCTTGCCGTCAAAGGTGCGCTGCACCGCCAGAGCCAGGGAATTGCCTGGGAGGTTGCGGCTGAACATGGTTACCCATGCGACCGATTGGAGCATGAACCAGTGAAAGCCCAGGGCACACGCCAAGGCGAGGACGACGGCAAGTCTGGACAGGCGGAGGAGCACGTTCGTAATGCGGGTTAGGTTAAAGCACTTCCTCGCCGCAGCCAAGCATTTTCGCGCCAAAGAAGGGGTTGTGCAGGGGGCCTTTGAGCTGCACCCACAACCCGGGCTTGGGCGCCATGGGACAATGGTAGAGCTTCAGTTCGGCAAAGGCCGGTTCCTGTTTCTTGAGGTCGGTGGCCAGGGCGACGACGTTGACGGCAAAGGGCAGGAACTGGGCGCGGGCCTCGGCGAGGTCCTTGGCTGGCGCCCAGTGGGCCGCGCCGTCAAAGTGGAGGACGTGACCCCTCCAGCGGTCGCGCCGGACGAACTGCTTTTCGAGCCCCGCCGTCAGGTTGGGAAGCGTCGCGGCCTGCCGGTTGAACTGGGCCAAGTCATCGGCGGCCAGGGCCTGCGCGATGCCGCTGGCCGCCGTCAGGAAGGCCCGGAGGCTTTGGCACTGGGCCTCGCTAAGCCCGGCCGGCGCGTTGGTCACGGGGGGCGAGTTTTCCAGCAACTCGGCCGCGTGACTGTCCCTCCACCGGTCCATGATCTGCAGATTGAGCATGTTGCCGGAGGCCAGCCCGGCGCCCGGCGCCTGTGCTGTCGGCATGCGGGTCTTGGCGCGCGCCATGGGCGCCGGACAGGCTTGGGCCGGCATCGAGGCGGCGTTGGTGCCGGCCGGGCCGGCAAGGGTCTGGGCGACCGGGTCACACCCCGGCATCGGCGTCGCCTCGGCCACAGCCGCCATTTCCGTTGCGTCCCCCATCCGGTCCGCACTGCCCCGGCTGAACTGGGCCTGCGCGTCCAGCAGGACATTGCCGGAAACTACGACCCGGTCGCCCTCATCCAGTCCCTCGAGAACCTCCCAGGACCCGTTGCCCTCGCGGCCGAGCTTGACCTCCCGCCGCTCGTAAGCGCCGTTGCCTTTGTCCACGTAGGCATAGGCCGAATGGCTGGGGTAGAGGATAGCGGTGCGCGGGACGGTCACCACCTGGCCCGTCTCCGCCCGGAAAACGCCCTCGGCGTACATGCCGAAGCGCAGGAGGCGTTCCTTCTGGCCCTCGTTTTCGACCACCGGGTTGGGGATGTCGGCCCGGACCTTGACCGTGCGGGTGGCCTCGTTGAGCATCGGTTCGATAAACGAGATGACGGCGGTATAAGCCTTGCCCGGGACGGCCGGCACCCGGACCTGGATTTTCTGGCCGCGATGCACCCAGGGCAACTGCTGCTCATAGACGTTGAAGCGGAACCAAAGCACCGAGGCATCGGCAATCGTGAAGAGCTTCTCTCCCTCGGCAACGTATTGGCCTTTCGTCACCTTGCGCTCGAGAATCGTTCCCCCCTGCGGCGCCAACAGGTCGCTGTAGTAGGGGTCGGCGTCGAGTTCCTTGGCCAAATTGCCGGTCGGATCGCGCTGCTGGGCCGTATGTCGCGTCCGGACGAGAAAGCGGAGCTTGTCCTGAGTCAATGCCGGGCTATAGAAGGTCACCAGGGGTTGGCCCTCGCGCACCTCGACGCCGGCGTAATCCACCGTCAGTTCGTCAATCCGGCCTGGGGCCGGGGCGGCAATAATGCGCTTCTTGGTTTCGTTGGCCTCGGAGCGTGCCCGCCACCTCGAGCGTCCGGGCCAGGGGCTGCCGCCTGACCTCCTCAGTCTGGACGTTGAGCACCGTGATGGCGTTGGAACCGAGGGACACCAGGTTCTCGCCCGTCATCAGGCCCTTCTCACCCTCATAGATTGGGGTCAGATCCATGCCGCAAATCGTGCACTTGCCGGGCCGCTCCGATTTGATCCACGGGTGCATCGAGTCCTGATAACCGACGATCCGCCGCCCGGGCTGCTTGGCGGCGGTGTCGGGCGCCGCGCGCCCAAAACCGCCCAGCAGCGAAACCCCGACCGGGACCGCCACCGCCATGACGAGCGCGGGCAGCCAGGCCCGCTTCACAAGGCCTCTCTTCGACGTGGGTTCGAGAACAGAAGGATTCATAATAACAATTCGGTTTTGACTGGGCATTAGTACACCACAAGGTTGGTTGGGCCGGCGCCAGCCACCTGGAAAACGACCTGGCTGCCGCTCTTGACCACCTGCTCCGGATTGGCCACCAGGGCGAAATAGGTTTCGTCCGCCAAGCAACCGGTTGCCGGTGGGGGGGAACGCGCCCTCGGCGGGCGGCTTGCGCATGGGCAGCTTGGTCCCGCTGGCACGGTCCACCAGGTAGCACGGGGTCTTGCCGTCGCCCAACCGGGCCGCCTTCTGCGCGTCTAGGACCTTGTAGCGCAAATTGATGCCTACTCCCCCCAGCGACATCCTCATGCCGCACACCTGGATGCCATATTGCGCCTCAAGCGAGGGCGTGGGTGGCGCGTTGGTGACCGCGGACGCCGCCGGGGCGCCGCGCCGCCTCCTGGGTGTTTTCTTCGCCTTAACCAAGCGGGCCTGGTAGTGCGTCGGCGGCAATGGCTCGGTTACGGTGGTTTCGGCGGCGGGTGGCGCCTCTTGGGGTTCAGGCTCGGCGGGCGGCAGCGGTTTGGGGATGAAATACCAGGCGGAGACAAAAAAGGCGACGACGAAAAACGCCGCGGCGGCGAGAAGCCCCGCTCGGATTCCTGTAGGTGAATCAGGTTGTTTCATGGTGGGTTGTGGTGGTTAAGGGGTGGGCGGCGCATTCACGGGTTTCCAAGCCTCGCCAGTTCCAAGGGCCGTGGAAGGGCCTGCCCCCGCCAGGCCGTTAGGTTCCGGCGGCGGAGTTGCGAGGCCCCCGGCAACCGGGCGGGCCGGGCCGGGGACTTGAAAAACCAGGTGCGGGTCGCCCAGGAGGGTCATTTCGTAATAGCACCAGCGGTAAGTCATAAACCCGCTGCTCTCGACCTGCCCGAGGAGAGCTTCCTTGCCGCGTTGGAAGGCCAAACCCAGGTTCCGATGGCCGTGCCGCAGGAGTTCCTCGAGGAATTTCATCTGAAACTCGCCGCTATACTTCCACGGGTACTGCGGGTCAAACCAACCCACCCGGGCATTGAGCACGGCAGCGAACGCCCCGCGCGGGCTGCCGTTGATGAGGGTTTCGCCGAAGGAATCGGGCCAGAATTTGCCGTGATCGAACTCGGCGGCGCCGCAACCCACGCTGCACGCCAGGAACGGCCATTCATTGGTGAGTCGCTCGAGGTCCGGCGTGCGCATTCGCATGAGGATATCGGAGGTGCCGTGGCCGTTGTAGAGGACAACGTGCGGAGACCGGTTCAGGGCAGTGATGGCTTCCGCGCGTCCCCACTGCGGATGCTTGTTGGGCCGATCATCGAGCCAGGCCAGGTTCCACTGGTCCATCAGCGGCAGAAGGCCATCGAACATATCCGCCCCCTGGCACGGGCCGGTCGGGAAGTCGCCCAGGTAGGTCGCCAGCAACAGCGCGTTGGTCAGGTTGGGATGGGGCTGGTTCTCATAGCGAATGGTCTTTTCGACAAAGGTGCGGACTTGTTCGGCGGTCGAGACGGGCGCGCGTCCACATATACCTCGGCCAGCAAATCCACGTCGCCGCCGCTCTCACCGTCGGTCGGCTCGCCCCAATGGCGGTCCCCGTTGCTGTTCCAGGAGCCATCCAGGCAACCATAATACAAGTCGCAGGGCACATAGGAATCCCTCGGTTCAAGGCCCGCGCGCACGTAGGCATAGCGGCAAGGAATAATCCCCGTGCCCCCGCCCAGCAGCACATAACTGATGCCCCAATTCGTGTAGGCCTGCCGGATGTAATTGCGGATTTGCTCCGGCATGTCCCGGCCCTGCATCGTGTTGGTGATGGCCTCGAGAGCGTCGCGACCTTGACCGCCAGGCCATCCAGGGCTTTGCGCTGAGCCAAGGGCTGAAACGCAGCAACCAGGTTGCTGCTCGTGATGAGCAGGTAATCGCACGATTCGCTGGCCGCAGGCGAGGCTGGCCCCGGCTTTTCCCCGAGCGACTGCAAGAGCCCGGATTATCGACAAACGCCGCAACCTGGGCTGCGGCGCGGGCGCGATTGGGCGGGCGAAGCGGCGGTTCGGCGTTGGTCTTCGAGGGCGTCAAGTGCAACCGCACCGCCAGCTCGGGCGTGAACACCACCCTGCCGCTGGCCGGGTGCAATTGCGCCGGAAACACTCGAACCAACGCAATGTCCAACCCTGCCATCCGCTGGATGGAAATCAACTCGGCAGCCGATGGCGGGTAAGGGGCGTCGGAGCTATAAATGAGGCGGTTGGCGCCCGGGGCGAATGTGCCCTTTCCCCGGCCAGGACGGCAATGGGCCTGGTCGGCGAACTCGACGCGCCAAGTCCCCTCGAGAGTCTTCGGCTCCGCCAGGGCAAGGGCCTCGGCTTTGGCCACGGTGTAACCGGGCGGGAGCAGGATGCGGGCCGTGCGGAACGGCATGGCCGGCTCGCCAACCCGGTGCAGTTGTCCGCCGTCAGGCAAGGTGAGCCGCACGTAATCGCCGTTCGTCTCGAACTGCGGCGCTTCGAACCTGCAGGTGATGGTCGTTTCGTCCGTTTGGCCGGCCGGAAGCCTTCCGGCGCAACTTAGCCAGAGGCCGACCGCAACGGCGCCGCCCAAGGCGGCGCCAAACAACCGGTTCGACCCGGCGGCGGCGCGCCCCGAGGGCCTTGTCCGGGAGGGACGCCTGGCAGTCGCGTGGCCCGGCAACTGCGGGGCCCCGGGAGCGCGCAAGGATGGCGTCGGGAAGGAGGCGCCCCCCCGCAAAAAGCGCATAGAGAGGGGGCGCCGTTCTTCCCTAGGAGGCGAGCCGACCTCGCTTCAGGAAGATTCGTTTTCGTCATGGCTCGTTAATTTGTGACTGAGAATATTCACGACTTTACTCCACAGTAAGGTTCTCCAGTTTGCACTCCCCGGCGGTGATGGTCACTTTGTCGCCGTGTTTGACACGGTGCCGGGTATTGGCAAAGAGCATGAGATAGACCCTGCCCTCGGTTGGCCGGGTCGCTGTCTGGCGCAACGAACCCAGCTTCGGGGTGTCGGGCACGATGAGCCTGGCGCCGTTGGCCGGGTTGAAGAGAGTCGGCTTGTTTTCCCGCTTGGTAAGAGGGGCGGCCTTGGCCGCATCCAATACCTGGTAGCGGAAATCAACGAGGTTGCCCCCTCCCGACAGGTACGGGCCTAAAATCCTTATGCCCCATTTCGACTCAACCGATTGGGCGGGGGCGTTGGTCGCCGGCGGGCTTTGGGCCCTGGCCTCAGAGGCCTCCGCCGCCCGCGACACGGTCAAAACATTGAAGGCCAGGCCGATGACTGGAAACAACGCCCAGGCCGAGCGGAGGCTCGACCGTAGGACACCGGCCCTGAGGTTGATTCGGGGAACTTGGGCGGGACGCCCAAACCACCGCGATCTAGTGTTGGCTCGCATGACAGTTCTTAGGCTCTATGAGGCAGCCCCCCCTCCCGTGGGAGGGGGGGCGTTTGCCTTGGGTGATGGAGCTGTCGGGTTTCTATGGGAGCACTCGGCTCACTGGCCGGCCGCGCCCGGTTGGAGGGCAGCCACCTTCTCCGGAGGCAATGCTGGAGGCTCTGTCGCGATCACGGCCGGCAATGGCCCGGGAGCTGGACCGGCAGTCAGCGTCAGGCTCCAATGCGGGATAGTTCCGACCGTTTGGTCGGCAGGAAGCTGAATGGCCAGGTCGCTGGCGTTGTCATTGACATAAAGCCCCCAGGCGCCGGCGGGCGGGGCATAGCCGGTCAGCGTGCTGAACGTGTTGCCGATGCCCGCAGGGTTGACCGCAGGCGGGAAGCTCACGAGCGGGAGCGTCATCCAGTTGGTCCCCATCGGAAAGACCGTGGGTTGGTAGGTGCCGGCCGCCAGCCAGTAGTTGGTCGAGATTTGCGCCGCCGCGGCGTCGTCGAAGGTCAGGACACAGTTGGTGACCCCGTAGAAGTAGTATTTGGGCCCGATGGGGGGCAATTCAACGCCCGGGGCCGGGACTGGGCCGACGCCGGCCATGAACTGGACGCTCTTGGCCCCGCCGGGTGCCGCGATTAATATGTCCGCGTCAAAGGGTTCCGGGTCCGTGAGCGTGAGGGTCACGCTGGCGTGCTGGATCGAACTGCCCATCAAGGCCGGCACAGAGGCTGTCCGGGCCGGGTAAGGCGTCGAGGTGCCGCCCGGCGTCTCCCCGCCCACCGGAATGTTCCTCACCGGCGCGCCGACGAACGTCTGGGTCACCGTAAGCGTGGCATCCGCGCTCCGTACCGTCTTGCCGCCGCTGGTGACACGGACCTGGTAGATGCCGGCCTGACCCACGTTGACCGGAGTGCCGTTGACACCTCGCACCGTCAGAGTCGGTGAGTTAACCCCTAAGAAGGCCCCGCCGGCGTTGTTAAGGTTGTTCTTAAGCAGGACCCAACTCGCGCCGTCCCATCGGTACCACGCGTAGGACGGGTTGACGGCATCCACCAGAACCGTGAAGGCCACTCCGGGTACGGGGGCATTGGTGGCGATGCTGGCGGGTTGTGACAGGATGGCAACCGAGTTGAAGATGGCAGTCACGCGGAGCGTCGTGCTCGAACTGGTCACCTGTTGTCCCGTGTCGCCGCTCACCACCACGTAGAACCCCACGCCGTCGTCCAGCGTGCGGTGAACCACGGCTATGGTGTAGCTGGCCGCGGTCGCCCCCGCGATGGCGCCCGTGTCGTTCCTATACCATTGATAGGCCAGGCCGGTGCCCGTTGCCACCACGGAGAAGGTCGCGCTCCCCAGGTCGGGCACGGTGAGGTTATTCCTCGGTTCGGTCACAATGACCGGCGAGATCTTAACCTCGACTGGAATACTGGCCACAGAGGCGCCGGCCCCCGCCACAAAGACGCCCGGAGCCGAAACGACCGGGCCGGTGACGACCACCTGGTACCAGCCGCCGTTGGCCGGAGAGGCCGTCGCAAAGACCAGGTTGCTGGCGGTGGCGCCGGTGATTGGCGTGAAAGGACCGGCAGCCGTCGGGCCTATGGACCATTGATAGCTGAAGGGGGTGCTGCCGCCAGGCACGACCCAGAGCGAGGCCGGGGCGGGCGGCAGGGTGATGCCGGCTGGTTGAGTCACGATAGTCGGCCCGGCCGGGACCACGGTGAGGGAGGCGGCGGCGCTGGTGACCGGCGAACCGCCGGTGCCGCTCACCACGACGCGGAAGAGGGCCCCGGTGTTCGTGCGTTTGACGTTGGCCAGTGAATAGTAGGGGGCAGTAGCGCCGGCAATGGGCACGCCATTGCTCTGCCATTGGTAGGTCAAACCGCTGCCGCCGGCCACCACGCCGAACGTCGCGGTGCTGAATTCCGGCACCGTCTGGCTGGCGGGCGGAATGAGAATCGCCGGCGCCGACGAGGCCACGGGCGCCCCCGCGCTAAGGAAGGTAAGCGCGCCGCCGAACATGTTCAAGCCGCTAACCAGGCCCAAGTGCCGCTCGTAGATCGCGTAATTCCCCGCGGCCGCGGGCGTCCAGAGCGCATCCACCGTCTTGAGGGCCGGCAGCAAGACCACCGCCGAGTGCCTCGGGTAAGGCGCCGGCTGGGCGTCTTCGCCAACCAGCACCAGGTCCCCGCCGTTATTCAAGGTCGGCGTGCGCAGATCCATCCCCGCGTTGAGCAACCGCACGAGGGTCGTGCCCCCGGCGGCGCCCGCCACGAGGGCCGGCTGCCCGCTGGTGTAAGGCTGGCCGTTGATCATGAAGTACTGCGCCCTGGCCCGGCTGGCGCTGGTCATCTGGTTGATCATCGGCAGATTGATCCCCGCCTTAGCCAGCCCGTCGTACAACAGGCTCCGATTCAACCGCACCAGGTTCGCCCTGAACGGCGCGCCGGTGCCGGGATAGTCCTGGTTGAGTTCCGGGTCAGGGCGCATCAGGGCGAGCGTCGTCGCCGACAGGGTCGCGTCGGGGAACAGACCCGGGTCGTAGATCGAGTTGGGGGCGCCGATGATGGCATCGAGATCGCTGGCCAGGGACGCCGGGACACCCGTGATGTTGGCGGCCACGAACTGAGCGACCGGGTTGGCCGAAGCCTGGATGGCCGCTATCAAGGCCGCGGGGTTGGCGAAATCCGTTTGCAGGAAGGCCGGTCCCGGGCCGAAGCTGCCCGCCGCGACGGCGGCATGGACGTTGGTATCAACCTCGCTCAACAGCACGGTGGCCTGGAAGGTGATGTTGCTCCCATAAACACTGGGTCCGGGCGCCAGGACGGCCAGCGCGCCATAGAGGCCCATTTGGACCTGGACCGACGGGTGGGAGCCGCTATGGTAGAGGCAGGTGCCTCCCTGGACATTCTTCCAGGTGTAGGTGGCCACGCCATTGGCCGGCGGCGCCTCGTGATTGAGCGAGCGCACGCGGCCCGCGTAGGGCCCCGCCGTCCAGAAAACCGGGGCCTCGGTGTCGAAGCCGTATTGGCCCGGAATGACAATCGAGACCGGCTCGGGCAGGGTGTTGGTGACGTGGAGGACGAGCGAATCGCCGGCCACCACGTTGAGTTGTGGGCCGGGGACCGTCAAGGGGCCTGGAACCGCCCAATTGGCGGAGTCCTGGGCAAAGGCCCAGAAGACCACGGCCTGCCCGTCAGGCATCGTGTTGGTAACGGGGCCCGTGCGGAGCCAGAACTCGGCGCCCCGGCTCGCGCCGGCGGTGATCGAGCAGGCGCCCGCCATGAGGAGGCCCGCCACTTTTTGAATCTTCGTGTAGTTCATATTACCTCGATTAGGTTGAAGGTGGTGTTCCGGAAGTTATTTGCCCCACGGTTGAATGAGCAGCATGGTAAACATGCCGCCGATGAATACGTTATTGTTGACGATTTCGCGCTCGTTGTGCGAGTGCCACAGGTAAATGAATCCGCCGCTCGGGTCGAATCCCCCCAGGCCGGGCGGCAGCGAGGCCGCGTTCCCCAGAAGGGACTGCCGCCGTACCACTGGCCGAATTCCATGTCCGCCTCGAAGGGAAGGACCACCGGGAAGGGCTTCCCATGGTCGTTCGGGTCTTCGAAAGGCGCCATGGGATCACTCGGCTGGTGGCCATACATGTCCCAACCCAGACCCGCCCCGGTGAAGGTGAACAGGGCGTCGGTCGTTTCCCCAGGCCAGGCCGGGATGGTGTAGGTCAGGTAAGCCAGGTCGGCGGTGGTCGCCGACGGACTGCTTTGCAGCAAGCGGCCATTGCGGGCGATGTTCAGGGCGTGATTGGCATGGTGGTGGAAGGGATGGGCATCCGGGCCTGCGCCGACCATCCGCATGAGCAGTCTCTGGCCCGGGTGCATGGTGGGAAAGCAATCGTAGGGCTGGCACGGCAGGGCCTTGCTGTAGGCCATCATCATGTCATCGGGGGCCGCGCGCCCGTTGATGAACCAATAGTTGGCCGTGCGTTGGGTCGTGTCGACCACCGGGAAGAATGAGGGGGCGGTATTGGCCCACATCTGGTGTTCGACGGCGTTGTGAATGCCCGGGTCCATGTCCGAGAGCAGGAACAGGAATTCGTGATCGAAGGCGGTATCGGTCGTGCCGTAGGCCTTCCAGGTCGCCGGGTTGCTGGCGACGAAGCCCGGGGGCCGGACGATCAGGGCGCCCACCATGCCCATCTCGATCTGGAGGTTCTGGAGGGTGCCGCTGTTGTAGATATAGGTGCCCGGGTTGGCGGCGGTGAAGGAATAGGTTACCGGGCCGCTGGGAGCGGTAGTCGAGCCGGCGGCACCTTCCATGGTCAAGAGGCCGGCGGCGCCGCCGCTGGCCGTGACCTGCTGTCCCGGAAACACGATCGAGACCGGGAACGGCAGGGTGTTATAGAGGCTGACCGTGACGTGGTCGCCCTGGTTGACGATCAAGGCCGGCCCCGGGTATTGAAAGTTGGCCCCCCCGGCTTGATAGGGGCCATTGCCGAAGCTCCAGACATAGATGTTGCCGGCGTTGAGCCCGATCGTGCCGTTGACGCTGTCGCCGGCGTTGTCCGGGGTCATGATGTGCCCGGCCATGGCCGTCAGGGTGAAGGCCGGGCCGGTAATCCCGTCCACGGCGTGATAGCCGAGCGGGTCGGAGGTCGTTTGGTTGATCCAACCGCTCCGCGCAGGCAGGGCGGCCAAGAGCAGGGCGCTCAACAGCACCCCGGTCCGCAGGTTCAGAATTGTCGATTTCATATTTTTCCTTTTCGGTTCAGAGTTTGGTTGAGACCCGGTGTTTATGGGGTAATGACGATGTGGGTCATCAGGCCGCCGTAGTCCTCCTGTTCGTTGCTCAGTTGCTGCAAACGGGCGCCGTAAAGGAAGTAAGTGCCCGGTTGCGTGTTCGAGGTGTCGAGGATGAAGTCCACCGCTTCGCCGCCGCCGATCGTGTACGAAGTGGTCCGGGTAAACGTGTACGGGCCGGTGGCCAGGAAGTTGCCGGTGTCGGCCGGGTTAATGGACATGCCTTTCCATAGGCGGCCATCCTTGGCGATGATGGTCATCGGGATGCCCGGCACCGTCAGGGTGACGAATTCGGTTTCCGAGACGTTGGAGTAGCGGATGAGGATGCGTTGGCCCTTCTTGGCCGTGATCAGCGAATTGATTTGCTGGTCGGGCAGGCCCAGGCTGTTGGTGATGAACCCGGTGTTAATCGTGTCCGGGTAACCGCGCCCGTTGAGCAACGGGTAGTCGTCGAACATAAGCGAGAACTGGACCGGCACAATCGCAAAGTCCTGGTCGTGGAAGTAATGGTCCAGGCCGGTGACTTGGATGGGGTACTCGACGTCGAATTCGGTCGAGCCGTCACCATCGGTGTAAGCGTACTTGTAGCCAGGCTGGTGCGTCGGGGCGTGGTAACCGTCCTTGGGCAGGTTCGCCAGCGGGGTGCCCACGGCCAGGTCGTTCTGCTTCGACTCCACCCAGAGGTTGCCGATCATCCCCATCTGCATGTGCTCGGTCGCCTCGACGTGGCAGTGGTAGAAGTAAGTGCCCTCAACCGGGGGTTTGTAGAAGTAGGTAAGATTGCCGCCCTCGTGCACGCCGATGGAGGCCAGGGGCATGCCGTCGAAGATGGCCGAGGCGTTGGGGTAGCCGTGGAAGTGAACCGTGTGCGGGTCGAACAAATCCGGGCGGAAGTAGAAGCCCGCGTTGGCCAGGCCGAGGTGGAACTCCTGGTTTTGCTTGACCACCAGGGTGGGCGCCGAGAGCGTGGCCGCCATGTGGGAGTTGAGGATGATCTTGTCCGGGCCCATGTTCGGGTCGTCCGTGGGGTTATTGGCCACGGCGGTCTGATCCGAGAACCCGAAGATGTAGAGTTCGGTCCCATCGGCCATCTCGGCAAAGCCGTCGCCGCAGACCAACTGATAATAAGCCACTGCCGGGTCGTACCAGCGCCGGACTTCCAGGAAGGCGTCCTGGATGACCGAGCGGTTGAGCAGGGTCAGGTTGAGCGGGAGTTGGGCGGCCAGCGTGAGGGTCCGGGCGCTCGGGGTGTAACCCGGGAGCGGGACGCCGCCAGGGGCGACGGCATTGTAGATATTGACGCCGCTGGAGATGATCTTGTTCAAGTCGGCCAGGAGCAGCCCATCCATCGCCTGGTCGCTGGGGGCGTAATAGGCCGGTTGGGTGTACTTAACCCAGCCGTAGTTCCAGATCGCCAACATCTGCTTGGTGGTAAACATCGGCGCGGGCGGCTCCTCACCGTCGGCCAGTGGGGCGTCCGGCCAAGTGCCCGACAGGTTGTTGAAGATGTAGGCGCCCACCGGGTCATTGGCCACGGCGGGAATGACCGGCGCCAGGTTCCCGAGGTCGTGGTACCGGGTCATGAAGCTGGAGCTTGCTGGTGAAGTTGAACCAGTTCTGCACGTCACCCATGGTGAACTGGCCGTCAAAGGCGCGGCCCGTCGGCGGCGCCGTCATCCAGACCGGATTGAGCGTCGTGGGCGGCTGGTATCCCTTGGGCGGGATCAGCGGGTTGGCCTCGGCCACCGGCTCGCCTTCCGCCAGGTGCGGGGGTTCGCCCGGCACGGGCGGCGGGGTCGGCGCGTAGGCGTTATTGTTGGGATTGGGTATGAGCCCGCCCGGATACATCGCCAGGTTGGCATCCGCCACACCGGGCAGGAACGGAGGCGGCCTGGTGATGGCCTGGACGGCGCCGATGTCCGGCGTGGCCGGGCGCGCGAAGTCATCGTAGTCGTACGCCAGGGGGAACTCGGCGGGAAAGCCGGGGACCGAAATGGCGTTGAGGTTCGCGCCGCCGGGCAGGGAGGCCTTCAGGTGATAGTCGCCCTGGACGGCGCCGCCGCTGGAGGTGCCCGACGCCAGGCTGTAGGAGGAGGGCTGGTAAAGGCTGATCGGCCAGAAGCGGAGCGAGATGCTGTTATTGCCGCCTTCGTCATACACCAGTCCGGTCACGTTGGTGTTTTGGAAGGGCGCCACAAACTGCGGCGAGACGAGGCTAGGTACATCGCGGCGCAAATTCGTGAGTATCAAAGTCGGTGAAGTAGCCAGTTGAGCAAAGTCCTCTCTTTCAGCCCGCTCCTGCATTTCGCTTGGTTTACTGCAGGGCACTGATTCCCCGACCACCTCTCGCCGATGGGAGGCAAGGAGTTTTTTTGTCGCTATAGGTAGATTATTTTATTGACATATACTTACCTATACCACACATTGGGCCATATGACAAACTTTTTCCTCGCCCCATGAACCCACTCAATAAAGACGACCTCATCGAAGTCCTGGAAAACACGGCCCTGGCTCAACTCCGCGCCTTGCGCGCCCTCCGCCGCTCGGAGCACCGCAAAACCGCTCCGTCGGCGGAGCCGAAACGTAAGTCTAATATGGATGTAGTATATGACATACTGCTGACGGCCAAGGGGCCCCTCCATATTAACGACATCATCCAGCGCGCCAAAAAAGACTATCAGCGCCCACTCCACCGGGAATCCCTGGTCAGCGCCCTGACCAAAAAGGTCCTGGACCAAAATGCCTTCACCCGCACGGCCCCCAACACCTTCGACCTCTTGAAACGCCCCTCATGAAAACCAACCGGCTGCACCCCCTGCTCTGGCCTTGGGAGGCTGCCGTGCTGGCCGTAGCCGACCGCCGCCCGCCTCACAAACCGGTGCCACCACCGTGAGCGCCAGCCAACCCCATTTACGCGCGCCCTGTTGAACACAGCCTTGGCCCTCTCCTGCCAGGAGAAAGCCGAACTGGAAAGCTTAAGCCGGCGGCTGGCCGCTCCCCGACGTGCCGTCGAACGCGCCCGCATCATCCTTTTGGCCGCCCAAAACACCAGCATCCCCGCCATCGCCACCAGGCTCAGGTGTGTGCCAACACCGTGCGTAAGTGGATCCGGCGATACACCCCCAAACCCTTGGAGAGCCGGCCACCGAAAACTCCGGTGCGCAACCTCCGGCGGTTGAGCCCCCGCCCTCCAAGCTGCCCCTCCTGGCCGATGCCCCGCGCTCGGGCCGTCCCGACACCTTCACCGCCCAACAAACCTGTGCCCTCGTCGCCATCGCCTGCGAAAAACCCCAGGACCATGGACGACCGATCACTCACTGGACTGCCCGTGAGTTGAAGGACCAAGTGGTCCAGCAAGGAATCGTTTCCAGCATCTCCGAGCGGCAGGTCAACCGCATGCTCGCCGCCCTGGACTTGCAGCCTCACCGCAGCCGTTACTGGCTCAACGCCAAGCCCAATCCGCAAAAGGAGGAGAAAATCAGGGTCGTGGGCGCCCGCTATCAGCAAGCCCAGCAAGCCGCCGCACGGGGTGAATTGACCTTCTCGGTGGATGAGATGACCGGCATCCAGGCCCTGGCGCGCATCGCTCCGGACCAGCCCATGAAACCCGGTCAACCGGTGCGGCGCGAGTTTCAGTATGAACGCCATGGCACCCTCTCGCTGCTGGCGGGTTTGGATGTGGCTGGCGGCCAAGTGCAAGCCTACTGTCGGCCCACGCGCAACGAAGCCGACTTTTTGGACTTAATCAACGGCCTGGTGCAGGCCCATCCCCAAGCGGTTGGCTTTACCTTTGTCCTGGACAACCTGAACACCCACCAATCCGAAAGCCTGGCGCGGTATGTGGCGCGCGACGCGGCCATAGCCGAGAGCACCTTGGGCGTCAAGGGCGAGCAAGGGGTCCTCAGAGTCAAGAAAGCCGCGCCGGCTTCCTGAGTGATCCCACCCATCGGATTCGGTTTTGTTACACCCCGAAACACGCCTCTTGGATGAACCAGATCGAAATCTGGTTTGGCATCCTGGTGCGCAAGGTGATTCGCCGCGGCAACTTCGCCTCCTTGGCCGATCTCCAACAAAAACTGGAGGCCTTTGTGGATTACTTCAACCGCACCATGGCCAAGCCTTCAAATGGACCTATCAGGGCAAGCCTCTCCAGGGCATTGCCTCTGGCTGACAAAACCGCCATCCCCACGCACCAGCGGCTCCAAAAACGGACTCGCGCCCAAGGTCCACCTTTGAGCGTGACGCTTTCCGGGGCCCTCAAGCCTTCCGGTGGGAATGACCTCTCCAAACGACCTCCATTGCCAGCCACGGCTCCCAATTCCTCGTCTTGACGCGCCGACCTCCTCACGAACTTACGCCGGGCTG
>CAVQND010000055.1:0-115861 GCA_963713735.1 uncultured bacterium | reverse complement strand
CATGGCCCTGGCCTTCGACACTCAGGCCCCCAGCAGTCAAGCCTCCGCGGCGCCGCGCTGTAAAGCTCACGGGCGTCGTGCAGTCGGAAACTGGACTTTCTTCCTCAGCGACGCCACGACTGGCGTCAAGGTGCAGTTGCGCGGCCAGGACTTGGCGCGCTACGTCGGGAAACAGGTCACTTTCGAAGGTCCGTCATCCCTGGGACGACCGCTGCGGGCGGCGCTTCGCAGGTGGTGCAGGTAATTACCATCAACGTGCTGCACACCGCGGCGGGCGCGGCGGCAGCGGCGGCCGCCGACGTCGGCGGTGGCTTCCTCCGGCGGGCTTGGCCTCCCTGATCGGAGGCGTCGCCGTGACCTTGACGGTGACCAGCCTGTATTCCGTGGCTGCGCCGGCTCCAACCCACCGGTGAGCCGCCCGTAGTCCGGCCGAAGTTGCGAGGGATACTCCTCTGGAATCTCGCATGTCCGCTCTTCTGGCGGCGTTGTTTTGCTTTGCCATCCTGACGCTTTGGGTGAGCGGATGGTGGCCGGTCGCTGTGTTTCAGGCCGGGGTTTACGCGCTTGCGGCGGCAGCGCTTTACCGCACGCGCAAGAGCCCGTTCCCATTTACTTTCCCCTTCGTCCCTTTGACCTTCGCGACCGCCTGGGGCTCTTCCAGTGGCTCACCGGCGCACCGCCTATTTCTTATACGCGCATGCGTCGCGCACTGGACCACCTTTCTGGCGGTCTGCCTGTGCGCCTTTCTGCTGTTCCGCGAACCGTCCTCGCGACGCTGGTTCCGCGGCACCATGATGTGTTCGCCTTTGTGGTGGCGGTCCTGGCCACTGTCCAGAGCTTCACCGCGGGCGGCAAGGTGTTCTGGCTGTTCCCGTCCGGTTACCACGATTACGTGATGGGGCCGATCCTCTCCCGCAACCACTACGCGGCCTTCATTGAAGCCGTGCTGCCCATCGCCCTGTACGAAGCGTTGCGCCGCCAGCACTCTTCCCTGCTTTACTGCGCGATGGCCGCCGCGATGTATGCCTCGGTCATCGCCTCGGCCTCGCGCGCCGGAACGGTGCTCGCCACGGCGGAGATTGTGGCCGTCATCGCGATCGTCTCGATCCGGGGCGGCGCGAATCGCCGCCGGATCGGCGGGTCCCTGCTCGGCATCTGCGCTTTGTTTGCCCTCTTTACGGCGGTGGTTGGCTGGGGAGATTTCTGGAGCCGCTTCTGGGCCCCCGATCCACTGCAGATCCGCCGCCAGCTTGTTCTCTCGACGCTTCACATGATCGCCGCTCACCCCTGGTTCGGCGTCGGTCTGGGCGCGTGGGCGGCGGCCTATCCGCGCTACGCCCTTATCGATGTCGGCCTGTTCGCCAATCAGGCGCACAACGACTGGCTCCAATGGACCGCCGAAGGCGGACTGCCCTTCGGCCTGATGCTGGTTACGCTCTTCTTGTGGTGCCTGCGGCCGGCCATCTCTTCCGTGTGGGGCCTGGGCGTCATCGCCGTTTTCCTCCACGCGTTGGTTGACTATCCCTTCTCCCGCCCGGCGCTTGGCGCCTGGCCGATCCTCATCCTGGCCATGCTCGCAGCCTGGCAGAGCGACCGGACCCGGCCCGGGGGGTTTCCGCCTTCAGCACCTCCCCGAGTTGATCCGCAAGCCGCGCCCCCCGATTGATCCCTGCCGCGCCACACGATCGAGCGCCGCGTGCCTGCCGCCACTTGCCGTAGTCTGGAGAGGATGTCCCGTTACGGCCTCTCCCCCGCGGAGTGGAAAGTACTGAAATCGTTGCGGCGGCCGGAGCGGATCCAGCGCTTCCTGGATGAAGACGTGGCCTACAACCTCGAGCCCGACGGGCCCACCTGCTTCTCGCCGCGGCTGGCGCTACGTCAAATGACGGCGCACTGCATGGAGGGCGCGCTACTGGCGGCCGCCGCCCTGCGCGTGCAGGGGCGCCCCGCGTTGCTTCTGGATCTGGAGTCCGTGCGCGACGACGATCACGTCCTAGCCGTCTTTCAGCACGGCGGCTGCTGGGGCGCTATCGCCAAGTCAAACTACTCCGGCCTGCGTTGCCGCGACCCGGTCTACCGCTCGCTGCGCGAGTTGGTCATGAGCTACTTCCCGCACTATTTCAACCTGCGGGGCGAGAAGACCCTGCGTGCATTCTCCACCCGTCCCGTCAACTTGGCGCGCTTCGATCCCCAAGGCTGGATGACCAGCGAAGAGCCCGTTTGGTGCATCCCCGAGTATCTCTGCACGGTCGCCCACTCGCGCCTTCTGACCCCGGCCCAGATCCGGCGCCTCCCCAAAATGGACCCTCGCCTGTTCGCCGCGGGCTGCCTCGGCAGCGCGGAGCATTGATGTCGACGGACGCGACCGTTGCCGGCGGGCGTCTGGACATCCGGCCCGTAAATGCGTCTGGGCCCGAACGAGGAATAAGCCCTGCGCCCATTGGGGGTTACAGGAGGGTGGCTCCCCAGAAAACGTGGTTTCCAACAACCTCTCCGTGGCGCAGCCAGGGTGCAAGTCATTGATGCTCAAAGTCCACCTCGCGCCATCGATGGCTATGGGCAGACGCTACTCAATTCGTCGTAGGTGCCACAGGCCAGGTTGCGGCACTGGATTCTTCATGCGATCCGCTGGAGGAGAAGGGACACCGGGACACCGCCCGAGGAACGGATGTAGGATTTGATGGAGAAAGCCATGACCACCCGCCGCCAGATTCTCCAAAGCGCGATTGCGCCCCTGATTGTCCCCAGTGTGGTGCTCGGCCGGCGAGCCGGGTCCGTTGCGCCCAGTGACAAAATCGTCTTCGGCGGCATCGGCATCGGCGCTCGCGGCGCGCACGACCTCAGCAAATTGCTCAACATCAGCGAGGTTAGATTTGTCGCCATCTGCGATGTGCGCAATGAACGGCGCGAAGAAATCAAGTCGACGGTGGATCAGAAGTATGGGGACCATGGCTGCCAGATGTACGACGATCAGTACGCGCTGCTGGCCCGACAGGACATCGATGCCGTGCTCATCGCCACGGGGGATCGCTGGCACGCGCCTCTGTCCATCATCGCGGCGCAGCACGGCAAGGATGTTTATTGCGAGAAGCCGTGCTCGATGTCGATGGAGGAGAGCTGGGCACTCGCCGCCGCGTTCCGCCGCTACAATCGCCTCTACCAGGCTGGTTGCCAGCGCCGCAACGGCGCCAACTTCGCGTTCTGCAAGGAACTACTGAAGTCCGGCGCCCTGGGCAAGCTGCAAACTCTCTATGCCAATGTCGGCCCCTCGGTGAATTGGCCTCCGCTTCCCAGCCGCGACTGGCTCGCGGCCGAAGATTTGCCGCCCAAGCAAGTGATCGACTGGGAACGCTGGCTGGGACCCGCGCCCTGGCGTCCCTACCACTCCTCGTACGTCCACGGCGGCTGGCGCAACTTCTACGACTTTCACGGAGGCGGAATTCTCGAGTGGGGCTCACACACCGTGGACCTATGCCACTGGGCCGCGGAGTTTGATGACACGCAGCCGGTGGAATACGAGCCGGTCGGCACCAACGTCGGCCCATACAGGGTGAACTGCAAATATGCCAACGGAGTAAACCTCGTGATGCGCGATGACGGCTGGGACGGCAGCCTGCAGACCGGCGCGTGCAGTTTCCGCATCGAGGGCGACAAGGGCTGGGTGGAGACCGGCGACGCCACCAAGATTGAGTGCTCCGACAATATCAAGCCGCTGCTGCGGTCCACCGAGCCGGCCGGTCTCGCGCTGGAGAATCACGTCAAGGAGCTGGTTCGCTGTATCAAGACGCGACAATCGCCCAGCGCCAGCGCAGCCGCGGCGGCGAATTCGCACGTTACCTGTCACGCGGCCTTCATCGCATTCCAGCGCGGCAAGACCCTGAGCTGGGATCCTGCCAGGCGCGAGTTCACCAACGACGAGATTGCCAACCACATGCGGTCGCGCGCCTTGCGCGAGCCGTGGCGAGTCTGAGCCAAGGAGACGCACGATGCAGCAAGCAACACCGCCCGCCCCTGCTTCACAGCCCGCCACGCCGAAGCCGCCGGAGCCCCCCGCCGAGTTTCAGGAAGGCGATATCTCGACGCTGGATGCGGCTGCTCTTATCCTCATCCTCACCGATGCCAGTTCACCGGAGTTCAAGAAGGCAAAGGCTTGCCAGCGGATCGGCGCGCTTGGGGCAAAACAGGCCGTGCCCGCGCTGTCCGCGCTGCTCGGAGACGAGCATTTGTGCGCATACGCGCGTTACGGTCTCGAGCCGATTGACGATCCTTCCGCCGATGAGGCACTGCGTGCCGCTCTGGCGAAGCTGAAGGGTAATCAGTTGATCGGCGTCATCAACTCCATCGGCAAACGCAAAGATGCAAAGGCGAGCCCCGCACTCGCCAGGATAGTCCATGGCTCCGACGCCGATGCCGCCCGCGCGGCGGCCGCGGCGTTGGGGAGCATTGGTGGAATGTCGTCCGTCAAGGCGCTGCAGACGGCCCTCACAAGGACGGCCGGCATGACCAGGATGGCCGTCGCCGACGCCTCCCTCGTCTGCGCGGAGCGTCTGCTAGCGGAGGGCATGCGCGAGCAGGCTTTGACACTGTACACTTCACTCAGCGCTCCGAATGTGCCCAAGCCGGTGCGCCTGGCGGCCATGCAAGGGATCATTCGCGAGGAAACGTCGACCAGCCGGCCGCGTTAGAGCGGCTCCGGCTCACTTAGCGGCACCCCGGGGCTCCAAAGATTGCGGGTGGAACTGCTCTGTTAGGGAACCCGCAGCAGAGGCCGACCGCTTTGCGGAATCGGGAATGTATGGTCCGAGCCGAAACCGCGGCGCGGGAAGTCAGGCGCTGGAAGCCAAAGGACCGCCGCTGGTCAGACTCGCCCGAATCTTGGCCGCTCAATGCTGCCGTTAAGGAGCATTATCGGTAGCGGTTTGCGGGGCGCCCTCTCCGCAGAGCAGCAAAGCTTCGTCTCTATCTGCGGATAGCTCAAGTGGGGCGAGACAGTACGTCCAACGAGACAACTAGTGCATCGTCCAGATAGTTCTTTATAATATAATGAATTTCTGGTACGCTGGGGTATGGCGCGAATCGCCCCTGGCATTGTCTTGGACCGGGAGACTCAATCGACCCTCAACAGTTGGGTTCAGGCTCCCTCCACGCCGCAAGCGATGGCCTTGCGGAGTCGCATCGTTTTGGCGGCGGCGGAGGGGCTTTCCAACCAGCAGATTGCCTTGAACTTCGAGATTCCCGAGGTCACTGTCGGCAAATGGCGGCGGTCCTTTGCTGCCCAGGGGTTGGAGGGACTTCGGGATGCGCCGCGCTCGGGCCGGCCGCCGAAACACGACGCGGAGGTCTGGCACAAGGTGCAGACCTTAGCTTGCCAACAACCAGAATCCCAAGGACGCTGGACCGTACGCACGCTGGCCCGCGAACTGGGCCTGCCGCATAGCACGGTGCACGCGATCTTGAACGCCTCGGAATTGCAGTTGCACCGGATTCGAACATTCACATTCAGCCCGGACCCCGACTTCCAAGCCAAACTGCTAGACATCGTGGGCTTATACTTGAACCCGCCGGAGAATGCCCTGGTCATCTGCGTGGATGAGAAACCCGGCATCCAGGCGCTCGATCGAACCCAACCGCTGCTGCCGCTCCGGGCCAAAAAGCCTCGGAGTTGGACCAATGAATATGTTCGCCACGGGACACAGACGCTGATCGCTGCTCTGGAAATCGCTACCGGCAAGGTGGTCGCTCACATTCGCAACCGGCGCACCTCGGTGAACTTTCTCCGCTTCATGAACGAGGTGCTGCGAGCCTATCCGGATCGTGAACTTCACGTCGTGGCGGACAACCTAAACATTCACAAGAATGAGGCCGCCCGCCGATGGCTTGGGCGTCATCCGCGAGTTCGGTTCCACTACAC
Source organism: uncultured bacterium (assembly GCA_963713735.1). Classification (GTDB taxonomy): domain Bacteria; phylum Verrucomicrobiota; class Verrucomicrobiia; order Limisphaerales; family UBA8199; genus CAVQND01. The sequence goes on along the minus strand of CAVQND010000055.1, from coordinate 109,950 downwards.
GCCCACGCATGCATCGTGGGTGAACCTGATCGAGTGCTTCTTCAGCATCCTCAGCAAGCAGGGACTCGCCCACAGCGTGCAACGCTCCAAGCAGGATCTCAAAGAGCTCCTGAACCGATTCCTCGCCAGTTACAACCAGACCTGCAGTCCATTTGCCTGGACCAAAGGGCCCGAACAACTCCAGCGTATTATCGAGACCACCAAGGACTACCAGATGGCTCACCCCAAGAAGCCCCGCCGACGGCGAGCTCGGCGGAAGAAAGCGATTCCATAAGGGACTAATGGGACGATGCACTAGAATCTCCATCGATCTTGGGAAGAAACGGATTGTTTCCGAGTGCGCTGTCACTCGTCCACAATGCAAAGGACCGAAACGAAAACAGCGATAAGGCCTTGGCTGCCCAGGTCACCCATCCCATTGCTTGTGAGAAGGGGATCTTGCGACAGAAATGCGCGGAAGGGTTGATTGCCCCTTGCCGTTCGATAAAGCTGGGGGTGCACTTTGGTCGTGTCCGTCGGTGCCTGGCGGATGCATTTCGATCTTTTCAGAGGCCCGCCGTTGCCGCGGCGGGCCTCGGTGTTTGCAGGATTAAAGCATAGATTTGGCGGGTGGTCCTAAGGGTCCCCCCAGCGGCGATTCCCTGCCGCCGCTGGGCGTTCTCGCGCTGTGGTTCCTTTAGCTTCTGTGCCGATAATCTGCGCCGGTATGAAACTCTTCTTCGGCATCGGCCAGTCTCTCTGTCCGACTGGTACAGAAAACGCGGGGCCGATCACTCCGATATATTCAATCGGCCCCGTTCGAACCGTTTCTTACATCAGTGAGTCAGCCGGTCCACCAGCGCACCGGTTACCCTCGCTACACTTTCAGTTTGCGAAGGTAGGGGACGCTGGCCAGCATCAAGTCCCAATCCATTTCGACGAAGTAGTTCTTTATGCCGCCCGTCTTGGCCGCAGCGAAGAGCTTCTTCCAGTCGATGGAGCCCGTTCCGATGGGCACGATTTTCTTCTCTGTCGTTGACCAGTCCAAAGATGGAGTGAAATAAAGCGGCCAGGATATTTCGTGAGATAGGTGACGGGATCGTAGCCGAGGCTGGATCACCAGCAACTTGAAATTGCATTTTGACCAGCTTCGGATCCAGCTTCTTCATCAATTCGTCGTAAATGAGCACGCCGTCGATTTCCTTGAACTCGAAGTTGTGATTGTGGAAACCAAGCTGAATACCTGCCTTGTGCGTCTGTTCGCCGAGCTTGTTCATTTCGTCGGCAGCATGTACCCAGTCCGCCATGGTTGCGTCACGCCGCAGGGCGAACGTCGCGACGATCATCTGTTTCAGACCAAGCTCCTTGGCATAGGCGATTCTGTCGTCCAGATTCTCCTTGAGTTCCCGGAACTGGAAGTGGCAGCTCTCACAACCCAGGCCCGCGCCATGTATCATGCGGCGGATTTCCGAGGCTTTCATCTTCACCAGAGGACCAAAGCCGGCTTTCTCGTAACCGGGCGGCGAGCACATCTCGATCATCCGGATATCCCCCGGCCGCAATCTGCCGCAGAGTGCCCTCGAAATCCTTTCCGATCGACTCCCGGAGTGGATAGGTTTGACACCCGAGGGGCATTCCCAGCGGGTTGGCTTCGAGCTCCATCGCCGCCGCGGCGATGCCCATGGCGCTTCCATAAAGAAATTGTCTTCTCGAAATTGTCGTGCATTTCATTTCTTCCTTTAGAGGGATTGAGGCTCCCAGCCCTTCGGTATTCGCGGGACAAATATTTGTTCGCTTCCGGGACATTGGTGATTTTCCGGTTCTCGGCGTCGTACAGCAGTTTCCGGCCCGTGCGTAAGGCGATGGCGTACAAGTTGACGGCCTCGGAAATCGGGCCCGCGTTCAAGAAGCTCCCGGGTGATTGCGGTCCGCCTCGGGCGGCAGCCATCCATTGGCGCATGCTCGGCGAAACCTCACCCGGGCGCGTCGCCGCCGGGCAGGCGCTTCCGGAACCGGATGCCCGTGCATCCTTCTTTCGGGAATCAGTCGCGGATTCTCAACGAGAAAGCCCGCCAGTATCTTGCCCTTATGGCCGACAAACATCATGCCCTCGGCGGGAAGCTCTTTGTTATCCTCTTCCAGTTCCGGTGGCGTGGGCGGCCGCATCCCGCCGTCATACCAGATCAGATCCACCGCCGGCCTGTGCCCGCGTGCCGGAAACTTGAAGCGGACGGAACTGGCAGTCGGGAAGGAAAAGTCATTCTTCACTTTCGTCGAGACGTTATCCTTGAATTCACAGGTGTGACTTAGCATCGGCTCGACACTGGTCGGGGATCCCAACTCCAGGGCCTTGAAGACCGTCCAGAGACTGTAATGGCCCATATCCGCCATGGAGCCGCCTCCGAAGTCATACCATCCGCGAAATACCATGTGCGTGTAATTCGGGTGATAGGGACGGTCGGCCTCCGGACCCAGCCACAAATCCCAATCAAAGCCTTCCGGGACCGGAGGCGTATCGGTGGGAAGAGTCGTGTACTGCGGCCACACCGGACGGTTCGTCCAGTTGTGGACTTCCCGGAGAGTGCCAATGGAACCGTCGCTTGATCCAGGCCATAACCTGCTCCATCGATCCGTTGGACTCCCACGGCATAAAGTGCGTGGCAACGCCTTTTTCGCGAGCGGTGTCGATCACCAACCTGGCTTCCTCCAATCGATTGGCGATGGGCTTATGCATGATCACATGCTTGCCCTTCTTCATGGCGGCGATGCTGATGACGCCGTGAAGATGGTCCGGCGTCATGATTTTGACCGCATCCACGTCCTTTTCTTTGTCCAGCAACTCGCGAAAGTCCGCATAGGAAGAGCAGCCCTTGAAGGTGCCGCCCGGCCGCTGGGCGGCATAGTAGGTCTCGACAATGTCTTTTGCGACGTCCCGGCCTCCCGGAATAACACCCTCGCTGCCGGCTCTCCAGTCCGGCTTCCCCAGCGTGCTGCGAATGCTCTTGAGAAGGGAATCTCTTGACCAATCCCGATACCCGACGGCGTCCTTGCAGGGGTCACAAACCGAGACAATCTGGATATCCGGGATGGCAAGTAATGGCAGCATCTCCCGCAGGCCCTGCGTGCCTGTGCCGATGTAAGCCAAGGTGATTTTGTCACTGGGCGCGACAACCCCAGGTCCACCCAATACATGTCTTGGAACAATGGTGAACGCGGCCGATGCGGCTGCCGTTCCCAGAAACTTGCGGCGATTGATATCCGACATCTATTCTTCCCCCATTTCTGCTTGCTCTAACGTAGCGTTCTTCAGATCTTTCTCAAGCCGGGGCAGAACTGCGAGCGAAGCGCTTCAGAGGCAGCAGGCGCCACTGCTGTGCACGTCGTTCCCCCGGCTGGTGATGGCGTTGTAGTTCTCGTAGACGGCCCGATCGCTTTCCCGCGACTTCATCAACAGGCGCGACGCGCGCTCGGCCAGGTCGGTCCGTGCGGCCCGCAGGTCATAGTTACGCAGGCCCAGGTACACGAGAAAGTTCATGGGTCCCCCAATGCGTCCGCGCCAGTGGTCTCGGTCCTTGGAGCCGCGCAAATGGCAGTGCGATCGCGGCGGCCTACAGTGTCCAGCCCTGGCGATACGGAGGGTTGACCAGCCGGTTCGCGTCTGCATCATTTGTGACACGGAGATTTGCACTGTCCCACTCCAGGTACCGGGCGGTCCGCGCAACGAGCGTTCCGAGAAGCGCAACCTCCGTCAGGCGGCTGGCGAGCTCAAAGTTGCAGTGCGCGGGTGGACCGCCCTTGGCGGCTTGAATCCACTCGCGATAGTGTCCCGTCGTGCGTGGAAGCGTCTGCGGCGGCGGCTGGAAATCGCGGTATTGCTTTTCCGGCAGCAGCCGATTGTTCCCACCCGAATAGTCGGCCAGCAGTTTACCCTTGGAGCCCACGAAAAGCAGGCTCGAGGACGGCATCGGCGTGCGTGGATCCAACTCAGCGGGACGATGGGGACGCAGTCCTCCATCGTACCAGTGGACGCGCACGGGCGGATGCTGACCCCGCGCCGGAAAGTCCCAGGTGACCATGGTGGAATAGCTCTCGCATTCGGGTGTGTCGATCTGCGCCGGCAGGGTTTCACTACCGTCCGGCCGCATCTGGAACAAACCGCCATGCATCTTGAGTCCGGCTGCCGTGGACACTCGCCGGCACACCCAATTGAAGGACCTCGTAGAAGACATGCAAAGCGTGGCAGGTCATGTCGCCGACAGTGCCCGTCCCGAAGTCCCACCAGGACCGCCACAGCCAGGGATGATACAGCGGATGGAACGCCCGGTACGGGGCAGGCCCGATCCAACGGTCCCAATCCATGCCTTCGGGGGGGGTGGGGTTCGTCGCGGGACGTTGCTGGCCGGCGGGGTAAAGCGGGTGATCGCAGCAGACGTGCACTTCCGTTACCGGTCCGATGGCGCCCGATAACAGGATCTCGGCGGTGGATTGCGCTTCATCGCCGGCCATGGATTGCACGCTCATTTGCGTCGCTACCTTGGCCTCGCGCGCGGCATTGGCGACGGTGCGCACCTCGTGCAGCGTGTGTGTCAGCGGCTTGGCCGAGTAGACATGCTTGCGCATCCGCAAGGCTGCCATCTGTACCATCGCGTGATTGTGATCGGGCGTGGCGACGATGACCGCATCGATGCTCTTTTCCTTTTCGAGCATCTCGCGGAAGTCGCGATACACAGTGGCCTTGGGATAGCGGCGAAACACCTTGGCGGCGAAGCCAGGGTCCACATCACACAAAGCGACAATGCGTTCGCTTTCGCAATTCTGGAGATAGCGGCGGCCCATCCCGGCCACGCCAACCCCCGCGATGTTCAGCGTATCGCTGGGCGCCTGGTACCCGGGGCCGCCGAGAACATGGCGCGGGACGATCAATGCCGCAGCGCCTGGAATCAGAGAGCGGCGAGTCAGTCCATCTTGATTTGACATAGGATACATCTATCGCAACGGCCGGAAGTAGATATTTCGAAACGCCACGGGCCCGTGATCGCCTTGCAGCATGATCGGGTTTAGGGGCGCTTCGGGCAGTTCCAGATGGGACCTCGTGGGACTGCCGGAGACGACGTTCTCATGCACGAGCTGGCCGTTGTAGATGACCTTTATGAAGCTGGCATCGCCGGTCTTCCTGCCTGCGGAATTGAAGCGGGGGCTCGAACCAGATGTGATAGATACTGCCACTCCCCCGGAGGCCGACATGCATTGACACGCGGCGGTGTGCCGCCGAAGCCCTTGTTGTTCTTGTCCACCTGCTCGTAAATGCCCCGCCATCGAAGTACTTCATCGGCTCCGGCTTGCCGTAGCTGTCGAGGATCTGCACCTCATATAAGCCGTGGAGGTAGACGCCGGAATTCGAGTCCTTGGAGACCATGAACTCGAGGTATAGCTCGATATCGCCGAATTTGCGATCAGCCACCAGATTCGTGGTGTGCGTCTCGACGCCGTTGACGATGATGCCGCCCGGAGAAGCGGTTGCCGCGAGCACTTTCGGGTTGGCATCCGACCACGATACGGCCGTCGTAGTGAACCACTCGACCCTCCCGGGGACGCCATGCGAGCCCAGTTCGGAATGCCATCCCGACAGGTTGACGCCGTTTAGCAGCGGCCGCCATGATTTGTCGTTGCGGAACGGAGCATCGGGCTGGAGTCGTCGGGCAGCGAACACGCGGGCGGCGAAAGCAGCCGATGCGGCGGCCGTTCCCAGGAACTTGCGACGATTGAAATCGGTCATCTATTCTCCTCGTAATGCTGCTTTCTCAGACATAGCGATCTACATACCTTTCTCAAGCAGGGAGAGAACTCCGAGTAAAGCTCCCCAGTCGTACTAGGCATCACTGCTGCGGACGTCGTTGCCCCGCCCGTGATGGCGTTCTAGTTCTCGTCCACCGCACGATCGCTCTCCCATGACTTCATCAACAGGCGCCAGAGCGCTCCACCAGGTCGGCCCGCGCGGCCGGAGGTCATAGTTTCGCAACCCCAGGTACACCAGGAAATTCATCGGCCCCGGATGCGCCCGCGCCAGTATTGCTGGTCCTGAAAACGGCCACATTGCGTGCGATCGCGGGGATCACCCACTCGCCCTGGAACTCGCCGGGTTGAGTAATGCGCCTGCATCCGCTCGGCAGGCTGTTGGGTCGGAACCTGGGCGATCAAGGATCGAAGTTGGTCGGCGATCGCTTGGGGCAAACTCGCCCGTATCCGTTCGCTTGTTCAAGTACATGCCGGTCTTCTCATCCCACAGCGTGCCCAGCGAGGCGGCGTAACGGCTCCGCGCGTCTGGACTCGCGCGCCTCTTCGGGCTTGCCCAAGATCGTGGCGATCCGGCCAGCGCCCGGCAATCGGCCACATAGAGCGCGTTCAACCGAGTCGGCCATCTCCAGACGGTTGGCGCGCGGATTGAAGGGCAACCGTCGTAATCGGCGACTTATCGAGGCCCGACTCGGACAGCGCCGCCTGGAAATTGTGGGTGATCTCGTCGACCAGCTGCGGTACGTCGTCCGAGCCCCAGGCCAGCAATCCGTTGGCGTCGCGCCCCGGGCCACCAGCGTCCAGCGCAGCAGTTCGTCGTAGACCTCGGCCGGTTCAGCGCTCCCTGTGCCGCTTTCAGAGCTCCAGCACCATCAGGCTTCCCACTGCGGCTGAGAGCGGTGGTCGCTGTGGATGTTGTAAGCCGAATAGCAATTGGGAATAGAACCACGGCAGTGATGGCCTTGGTTACCTCCACCGCATTCGCAAAGGCAGATCCCGATTGTACAGACCATACATGGGGCGGCGAAGTAGGTATCCCAGTGAACAGCAATAACGCCCCAGCCGCGCTCCACATCCGGCTGACGGGAGAGATAGCACGATCGTTGGCCGGATCATAAGTCAGATTCCAGGCCAGGATGGTCTACATCGCCCTGAAGACCTCGCTGGCTTCGCCGAGCTGCCAGGCGCGCCAAATGCGCGCGCGGTGCGAATCGATGATCGCCTTCACGGCGTCGAGAGTTTTCTCCTGCCCCGTGTAGACAGCCATCTGACCGTCCAGGACCAGCGAGAGGTAAGGCGCGTTGGCCGTGACAAACGGATCCTGGACGTCCGGCGCGGTGGCGCGCACTTCGTAGCCGCGGGCGCTGGCCATCCCCATCGGCGCGCGCAGCAACTGGCCGTCGCGCTGGACCGTCCCGGGACGGTTCCAATAGAAACCGGTCTCCACAATCAGATGCGCGGGCCGTAGCGAATCCGGTTTCTTCACGGTGATTAGAATGTACTGCTGGTCGTTTTCGGTGGCGCTCTGAACCAGCATAATGTTATTGGAGTCGGGCCGGAAGTCCGCTGTTTTCCACTCCAGCGTCAGTTCGGTGAACGATCCGTCATCGGCGTGCGGCCCCAGGCGAATCTTCTCGGGCCGGCGCGCTGTTTCGTTGGCCTGGAAGAACCAATCCTGGTACATGCGGCCATAGCCGGCGCTCTTCAGACCGAGGGTGAGGGCAAAACCGTCCGGAAGGTGCACATGCGCCAGCACGCTGTTCGCACTCCACGTGTTCCATCCCTGGCACAGCTTCTTCTGCAGAGCGCGATACTCGGCGGTGCGCAGCACCCGCAAGTTCTCTTCGGCATGAACGGGCCGGGAGCCGGCCAGGCACAAGGCGGCTCCCGCCGCCAGAGCGATTAGTGATCTCATTAGGAAAACCCTGTCAATACTCTACGTGAACAGCCTGGCTCCGGCCAGCTATCCTGCCCATGGCGCGAATCGGCGCAGTCCCCGCACAGCGAACTGGAGCGGTTCGGACCAAGAAATAATGGCCTCGACGAGATTGAGGGTAAAGCTTGCAGGTGAAAGGTGCAATTGCACCGTCTGGGGATGAGCCTGCGGTCCATTAGTTAGTTGGCGGGGTAATGGCCCACCAAGACGACGATGGATAGCCGGCCTGAGAGGGTGTACGGCCACACTGGAACTGAGACACGGTCCAGACTCCTACGGGAGGCAGCAGCTAAGAATCTTCCGGCAGTGGGGGAAACCCTGACGGAGCGACGCCGCGTGGATGATGAAGGCCGTAAGGTTGTAAAATCCTTTTGTCGGTGAAGAATAACAAGAGGAGTGGAAAGCCTTCGATGACGTTAGCCGACGAATAAGCCCCGGCCAATTACGTGCCAGCAGCCGCGGTAATACGTATGGGGCAAGCGTTGTTCGGAGTTATTGGGCGTAAAGGGCGTGTAGGCGGCTCATGAAGTCTGGTGTGAAATCGCAAGGCCTAACCTTGCATATGCGCTGGAAACTGGTGGGCTTGAGTTCTTGAGGGGAAGCTGAAATTCCAGGTGTAGGGGTGAAATCTGTAGATACTGGAATATACGGCGGCGAAGGCGAGCTTCTATCAGAGGACTGACGCTGAGGCGCGAAGCGTGGGGAGCAAACAGGATTAGATACCCTGGTAGTCCACGCTGTAAACGATGTGCACTAGGCGTGGGGCCCGTACGGGTTCTGTGCCGTAGTTAACGTGTTAAGTGCACCGCCTGGGGAGTATGCTCGCAAGGGTGAAACTCAAAGGAATTGACGGGGGCCCGCACAAGCGGTGGAGCATGTGGTTTAATTCGATGGTACACGAGGAACCTTACCAGGGCTTGACATGTGCGTGAATGTTCACGAGAGTGGGCAGCCCCGCAAGGGGCGCGCAACATTGGCGGGCTTATCGTCCTGGACTTCATTGATATGAAGTCCCGCCGCGACCAGCAGCAGGTCTATCATCGCATGAAAGAGGGCCTTCGGCGTGACAAGGCCAAGACCCACATCCTGCCCATCTCCCAGCTTGGCCTTATGGAAATGACCCGCCAGCGCCACAGTGAAAGCGTCAATGACGCCGTCTATGACGATTGCCCTTACTGCAAAGGCCGGGGCAAGGTCAAGAGCGCCCTCACCATGAGCGTCGAAATCCAGCGCAAGCTCAGCGAAATCCTCAAAAAACGCGCCCGCGACGAATCCGACTTCCAGTTGCTCATCGTCGTCCATCCCACCATCCTCGAGCGCCTGCGCACCGAGGACGAAAAGCACCTGATCGAGATGGAAAAACGCTACTTTGGCAAACTCTCCTTCCGGAAGGACCCGGCCCTCCACGCCGAGCAATTCAAAATTGTCAACGTGGCGACCAACGAGGAACTGGCCAGCGTGGGCGGTTAGCCCGGATATTTCCCGGCGAAGAGCGGTACCGTATCCCGAGGCTGCGTAGCGCAGGTTTCCAACCTGCTGTATCGCCGACTTCCAGTCGGCATGCCGTAACTGCTCGGTCGCATTTGCGGATTGGAAATCCGCGATACAGCAGACTGGAAGTCTGCGCTACGCCTTCCGGTTGGCGAAACCCGTGAAATATCCGGGTTAGGGCTCGTGCAAAAACAAGTTCCGAGATCTGAAGGCTTGGGGTGGAGCGTGGAGCGTGAGAGCGTTGCCAGTGCTACGATGCCCCCACGCTCTACATTCCGGACGCCAGGCAAATTCAGTTGGCCGGGGCAGCAGCGGGGCCTGCGCGCTCAATGCCGGTGACCAACAACGCGGACAAAAAATGCTGGCGGCCATTCAGCTCCTCGATCGTGATCTGGGAAATATCGCTGGCCGCCGCTAACACGAAATCGGGATGGTCAACGCGGTACTCCAGTCCGTCGGCGAGGCGAATGATAAACGGCTCAAAGGGCCTCGCCTGCAGTAATTGGCGAGTTTTCGCCTTCATGCAAGCCACTTTACTCGCCTGCCACCCAACTGTCCAGCCGGCCCCGGCGAGCGCAAGACTTTGTCGCAACCTTTGTCGCAACCTTTGTCGAATTGGCCATTTATCGGCAAAGTTGGCAACGAAGGTTGCGACAAAGGTCCGGAATTGGCGGGGGCGGCTCTCTACTTGCCCGGCTGGGACTCCGCCGTGGCGGCTGCCTCGGTCTGCTTGAGGACAACGAACCAACTGGTGGCATTCGGGGCGTTGCCGCCCAGGACGAGGGTTTCGCCTTTGGGCAGGGCCTGTTTGCGGTTCAGAACGTGCTCCCGCCTGCCAAACAGGGAGACCTCCACGGTAGTATTGCCCAGGTTCTTGACTTCAATTTCGCACTTCTCGCTCATGGACACTCTGGCGGAGCCTTTGGGCGGGACCTCCAGCACCTTGCGGTTCACCACGAAATAGCTGGTCCACTTGAACGGGAGTTCCTGCAGTTTCTTCTGCACCTCCGGGCTGACCGGTTTGTGCTTGGGTTCCGGGGACTGGGTGTCGTTAGTGCCCCAGATCAACAGGGCCTCCAGTTTGAGATTGGGCTCCGCCGCCCCGCCGGGCGACGGATTCAGCACCAGCCCGGCCAGGGCGACCGAAAACCACGCGAGCCGGCGCACTGCAGTCGCTTTGGGTCTCATGCGCTATTCCAGTGTATCAGGCTCCTGGCCTTCGACATCCTCAGCGGGGTAAGACAGCCACACCAGCGTGGTCCGCGCGGCGAAGTCGTGGTAGGTAAAGGCGCCCGAATCAGCCAGGGAAGTTTCGATCTCCGGCCCCTGCGCGGGCCGCGCGATGAGCAGCACGGCCGCCATTGCCGCGGCCATGGCGCCGCCGGGCACCAGCCACCGTTGCCAGCGGGCAAAAACAGGCGCCCACCGGGAGGCTGCCACGGGCTTTGGCTCCCGCTGAATCTCCCGCCGGATCTTTGACCAGAACAACCCGGGCGACTCCGGCAGCTTGACCTCGGCCTCGAAGCCGGCCAACACTCTCCTGGTCATGTTGGGCTCCGTCAGCAGCGCCTGCGCCTCGGGGTCCTGTGCCAACCGGGCCTCGAAGTCCGGCACTTCCTGCGCCGCCAACTCCCCGTCCAGGCAAGCCTGGAGTTTCAACTGTGAATCGTAGTCCATCATCTCAAATCTTCCTTCTTGAGGCCCGCCAGCAGGGCGGCCATTTTCCGCCGGGCATAAAAGAGCCGCGACATGACCGTGCCGATGGAACAGCCCATCGTCCTGGCAATCTCTTTATATTCCATCTCTTCGAATTCATGGAGCACCAGCACCGTGCGATGCTCATAAGATAACTGGTCCAGGGCGCGGTTGATTCGCTGGCGTAATTCCAAACGTTCCAGCCCCGCCGTCGGGTTCGCCGTGACCACCGGCATCTGGCGCTCGACGCCCCCGGACTGTTCGTTGATTGCGTCAATGGATTCCATGCGCTGCCGTTTCTGTTTGCGCAGGTGGTCGAGGCACAAATTAATGACGATCCGCGTGATCCACGTGCCGAAACTCGACTCCCCCAGAAACTGCGGCAGTCGCTGCCATCCCTTGACCCAGGCCTCTTGTGAAAGATCAACCGCTTCTTCTTCATTCCTCACCATGCTCAAGGCGCGAGCGTATATCTTGTCCCGATGCCGGAGGACCAACTCCTCAAAGGCAGCCATGTTGCCCCGCTGCGCCGCTCGCACCAGCACCGGATCATTTTCTGACCCATATTCTTTTCCACTCATTCGACGGTCCCCGGTGGCGGCCTATTCACCCCGGTTCAGAGTTTTCCTTTCGTGGTGGGAAGCTGGCCGGCCAAGCGGGGGTCGCGCCGGCAGGCGGTATCAACGGCGCGCGCAAAGGCCTTGAAGAGGGCCTCGACAATGTGGTGCGGTTCATCCCCGTAGAGCAGTTCGACGTGCAGGTTGCATCGCCCTTCGTTGGCAAAGGCCTGGAAAAACTCGCGCGCCAACCCGAACCGGAAGGCGGTGGACATATCTTGCCTTTTCTCGTCCCGGCTGACTGTCCGGTAGGCCAACGCCTTCATTCCTCGCCAGACCAGGCAAGGCCGTCCGCCAAAATCAATCACGCACCGCGCCAGGCATTCATCCATCGGCACGTAGGCCTCCCCCGTAAACGGGTTGCGAGGGTCAAATCCCGTCCCGTATCGACGCAGCCCCTCCTTGTCCCCCAGCGCCTGCACAAACGCCTGGCCTAAAACCAAACCGCAATCCTCCACCGTGTGGTGCGCATCCACCTCCAAATCCCCCCGGCACTCCAACTCCAGGTCCATGACTCCGTGCCGCCCGAAGAGCCTCAGCATGTGATCAAAAAACGGTATCCCGGTCCGCACCGACGCCCTGCCCGTCCCGTCGATGTTCAATTTGACCCGAACCCGTGTCTCTTTGGATTCGCGTCGAATGACTGCCTGCCGCTTCTTCATGCTCCTCCATTAAACCAAAGCCAACAGGCCCATACCAAGCCTAATCACGCTGCCGAGGGAAAGGTTGCGCAATCAGATCCTTCGGAGAAGGCCCTGATCGAGTGTAGCCCTAGCCCGGATATTTCACGGGTTTCGCCAGCCGGACGGTGTAGCGCAGGCTTCCAGCCTGCCGTATCGCGGATTTCCAATCCGCCGATGCCGCCAAGCAGGTACAGCCTGCCGACCGGAGGTCGGCGATACAGCAGGTTGGAAACCTGCGCTACGCAGCCTCGGTAGCCCGGTTCCGCTCCTGGGTCGTGAAATATCCGGGCTGGGGCTGCTCGGCCCGGGACTTCAATGATGTTGCCCGGCCAGCTTGCGGCGCAGCGCCTGGACCTGCCCCTGCAGGGCCTCGGGGTGGGGCGAGGCCTTGTGCGCCAGGGTCATCTCCAGCAGTTCGATTGCCCGGGCGTAGTGGCCTTCACTCTCCTCGAGCCGCGCCAGGCGGACTGTGATCTGCCCCAGGGCCGCCAGGTCGGGCTCCGGCTTCCCGCCCTCGTGTTCCATCCAGCGTCGCAGGGCTGCGGTCCAGACATTGCGCGCGCCCGCGGCGTCGTGGTAGTTCTCGTAATAGAGCCGGCCCAGTTCGAGGAGAATTTCGTAGCTCGACGGGTTCGCACTAAGGCCCTCGCGCAGAAAGTCTTCGGCCTCTTTGGTTTTCCCCAGGTCCTGCCGCAGCCAATAGGCGGCCACGATGTAGGTCTCGATCCGGTGCGGGTCCAACTCGGCGGAGAGCCGCAGCCAGGGCAGGATCTCGCGTTCCTTCCCGTTGGCCAGGTGGGTGTGGGAGGTAATGGCAAACTTCCGGCCGAAGCGGTCGAGCCAATTCCTGGGCGGGCCCAGGAAACTCATCGCCTTTTCGTGTTCCTCCTCCTCGTGATGGTCGTGGAGATGAGCGTCGCCATCCGGCTCGTGGCCGGCCTGGGCGCCGGCATGGTGGGTCATGTGCTGGGCGTTGGTGGGCGCATGGGCCTGGTCAAACAACGATGGATAATAGCCGCTGTGGAAATAGACATCGGCCTCGACGAACATCTGGTTGGCCAGGATTTGGCGGCCATCCCCCAGCAGGACTTGCATCAGGTGGTCCGAGGCCCGCCCCTTGGTCCAGGCCAGGGCGCGTGGCTGCAAGGATGTGGCCACGCACAACTCGACGGTCAGGAGCAGCGCCAGGATGAGTCCGGGAGAGAGCTTCATCACGTCGTCAGGGCCTTGCGGCGAAACACCAGCCAGGCTGCGCAGAGCAAGACGGCGACGTAGGCCGCAACATAGGCCGTCGCCAGCGCGCAGTCACCCCAGCCGATAAGGTCCTGGTCGAATACCAGCCGTTCCCGCACGGCGTAAAACCACTCCAGATGCGGAATCGCAAAATAAAGGAGCGTCAGCAACCAGGCGATGAGCGGCGGCTGCAAGGCCGCCAGTTTTTGGAGGTAGGCTCCCACAATTAAAATCCCTACCACCACAGCGAAGCAGATGGTGACATTGGCCGAGGGGGCGCTGAACACCACCGAGCCCAGCAACACCATGCTGATCACGACCGCCAGCATCGCCCATTGGAGCCAAAAGGCCTGAATGTATTGGGCCAACGCCAGGTGCCCCTCCTTAGCGGCGCAAACCGCCCCAAAAAACAGGTAAAAGACCGCCAGCGCCAGACCGCACGCCAGCCAGCAGCCGGTGAACTTGCCCGCCACCACCTGCCAGCGGCTCACCGGTTTGGCCAGCAACGGGAAAATCGTCCGGCTCTCGCGCTCGGCCGGGATTTGCCGGGCCGTCGTCACAATGGCGATGACGAGCGAAGAAATCCAGATCAGCAGCAGACAGATGTCCTTGAGATAGCGCACGATGCCGGCCTGGTGAAAAAAACTCACCGTGCTCATCATCACCGTGATCACTGCGGTAATCACGAAGAGCACATAGAAATCCTTCCGGCGATAGAGTTCCTTGACGACGATCCCGGCCAGGCAGAAAATCGTGTTCATGGCTCGGCAGGCGGCGGGTAGCCGATAATCTTGAGAAAAATGCGCTCGAGGTCCGTATGGTGTTCCTTCACCAAGTCCGCCACCCGCCCAACCACCTTGAGTTCGCCGCGGTGAATGATGGCGACGCGGTCGCAGACCGTCTCGACCTCGCCCAATTCGTGGGAGGAAAACAGGACCGTCCGCCCCTCGGTTTTCAAGCGCTGAATGATCTCGCGCACTTTCATTCGCCCCAGCGGGTCCAGCCCGCTGGTCGGTTCGTCCAGGATGAGCAGGTCCGGATTGTTGATCAGCGCCTGCGCCAGGCCAATGCGCTGCTGCATCCCCTTGGAGTAGGTCTTAATCAGGCGCTTGCGGGCCGCCTCGAGGTCCACCAGCTTGAGCACCGCAGCGATCCGCGATTCCAGTTCCGCCCGCCCGAGGTGGAAGAGCCGTCCGTAAAACCGCAGCAGTTCTTCGGCGCTCAGGAACTTGTAGTAGTAGGTCATCTCCGGGAGGTAGCCGATGCGTTGCCGCGCGATAGGCTCCCGCACGTCCACCCCGTAGATATAGGCCGCCCCGCGCGTTGGCGGCTGGAATCCCAGCAGGACTTGCATCGTGCTGGTCTTGCCCGCCCCATTGGGCCCCAAAAAACCGAACGCTTCCCCCGCGTAGATCTCGAGGTCCAGACCCTTGACCGCCACCGTGGCGCTCTGCCCAAAGCCTCGCCCCCCATACTCCACCACCAGCCCCTCGATCCGGATCACCGCCTTCCGCGCGGCAGGGACCGTCGAATCTGGTTCCGTAGTTATGGTTGCCGCTTCGAGACTCATGCTCAGCCGTTATGCCAAAATCCAGGCGCCTTGGCAAACCATTGTCGGAGACGACGTGAGGAGTCTCTGATTGAGTTTGGGGCAAAGCGAGGGCCTTCTCCGTTCAGAGGCCATTGATCAGAGACTCCTTACGTCGTCTCCTACAGCCAGGAAATGGGGCTCGTTTCGGCGAGCTGGTCACAGGCCCTACCCCTCTCAATTGAGCGAGGCGGGGTGTTCGTTTGTGCCGTACTGGTTGCAGACCGGCGGCGTGCTCACCGGATTGACCGTGTAGCCGCCCATCGGGGTTGGCGGGATGATCAAGGGGCAACACACTCTGGCCAGGCTGCCCTGGTCGCCCCGCCCCAGATACGGCTGAATGTCGCTCGGCTGCGGCATGGCCAGGCCGCTCTTGCCGGTTTCCAGCGCCCATTGCTGCTTGGCCCCATCTATCTGGCGGAGATTGTTGATGCACGCGTCGGTCTGGGAGGTCTTGCGCGCCAGGACAAAGTTGGGAAGGGCGATAGCCGCCAGCAGGCCAATAATGGCGACCACGATCATCAGTTCCAACAACGTAAACCCGCGTTTACAAGGAGCGTATGTCTTCATACTCATTTTCCTCATTCAGGTCTGCACCCCCGGACAGTTACAACAAAAACAGGCTTGGGAACACCCAAGCCTGTCCTGTCCGGCCTCTCGATGGACCAGCTAGTTCAAAACGGCCGGGTGATTGGTCGCGTCGTAGTTGTTGCAGGTCGGGGGAGTCCCGACAGCGCTGATGGTGTAACCGGCCAGGGCCCCAACCGTGGCGTTGATCGGGCAGTAAAGGTTGCTGATCGAGCCGGCGGTGCCCCGGCCCAAATACACTTGAATGTCGGTCGCCACCGGCGTGGAGGTCGCCGTTTTCCCGTTCTCCATTGCCCACTGCTGCTTGGCCCCGTCTATCTGACGGAGGTTGTTGATGCACGCGTTGGTCTGGGAGGTCTTGCGTGCCGAGACAAAGTTGGGAATGGCGATGGCCGCCAACAGACCGATGATCGCTACCACAATCATGATCTCCACCAACGTGAAGCCCGCTTTGCGTGAAGTCTTTTTCATACTTGCTTTGTCTTTCTTTCTGTGCGGCGTGAACCGGCAACAGGCGGGTTAGAATCAGTACGGCTTTTGTTCACGTATTGCCTGTTGCGACCGCAGGTGACGGTGAGCAAGCCGAATGCCAAGGCCTGGGTTCTTTGCGGTTAATGCCGCCACCGCCTCTAACAAAAAAGGCCCGGGAGAACGTTCCCGGGCCTGGTGTGCCGCGAAGGCCTCGAGACTACTGCGTCTGCGGCAATGCGTGCGGGCTGGGGCCGCTGGGCAGGCGCTGGCAGAGCGGCGGCGAGCCCACTGTCGAAATGGTGTAGCTGTTGTCGAAGGTCGTCCCGCCCGAGGGACAGACGGGCGTGCTCTTGAGATAGGTGCGGATGTCGCTATAGGCCACTGGCTGGCCCTCGGCCTTGTTGAGGTCCGTCGCCCAGGTCTCAATGGCCCCGTCAATACTCTGCAAGTTGCTGATGCAGGACTTCTGGCGCGCCATCGTGCGGGCCTTCATAAAGTTGGGCACGGCGATGGAGGCCAGCATTCCTATTATCGCCACCACGATCATGATTTCCACCAGGGTAAAACCCCGGCGCCGATTTTTGTTTGTTTTCATACGAGCCTTTCTTCTCTGGCGGTGTGAACCAAGCTGCCGGCGGTTATAATTATTACAATGGTTGTTCACGTATTGCCGGCGGCTTACCGCACTTCCAGTTTATGCCACTTGCCCTAACGCCCACAAGCCAATCAATCCTCATTTCAAAACCCCGGCAGCCTGCGAAAGTTTCGCCCTCTGCACCCCGATTCGGTTGCGTCCGCGCAGCACTCGGAAACCTCCCGGCAGGGGCTGCCCTGTCAAATTCTTGGCCTCAGGTCTGGACGCCGCTGTCCCATAACAGGACAGCTCCTGGCTCAGCGCGTCGGCGGCTTTGAGGAGCGCCCGCCGGTGGGCCTGGCGGCTCTGCCTCAAACTGTTTTGCCCGATTTGTACGGATGGATAGCCACGGGCGGAATCCTCTAAAGCCAGCCTCAATTCAGCCGACAAGGCTGAGGACGCGCGTGGAAAGCCGAATCTCGAGTATCGATTTAAGGCGTCTGGCCGGCGCCAGTGCCCGCAGGGCGGGTGCCTTGGGCCCCCGTTCATCGGGCATTGCCGGCCTTCCCTGGACTGCGGATGGAGGGGACTCTTTCGGCGCAGACTCATGGTTTACCGCGTGGCGCTTTGCCGGGCTGCTCGCCTTGCTGATCTTTGCCAGCTTTCCCGAGGTAGTGACTGGCGCGGCGACCTTCTTCCACCGGGACTTTGCTCTGTTCGGGTACCCCTTGGCCTATTACCATCGGCTTTGTTTCTGGCGGGGCGAGCTCCCGTTGTGGATGCCGCTGGGGTACTGCGGTTTGCCTTTCCTGGCGCAATGGAACACGATAACCCTCTACCCGCTTTCCTTAATCTACCTGCTGTTCCCGTTGTCGTGGTCGTTAGGCGTGTTCTGCCTGGGGCATCTGTTCCTTGGGGGCCTGGGAATGTACTTCCTGGTCGAGTATTGGGCGGCCAATCGCTTTGCGGCTGCCGTCGGCGGAATCGGGTTTGCCTTCAGCGCGCTGATGCTGCATTGCCTGATGTGGCCCGGCAACATAGCGGCGCTGAGTTGGATGCCCTGGGTGGTGCTCACGGTCCAACGCGCCTGCAGCGAAGGCGGCCGGCGGATCCTGTGGGCCGTGTTCGCGGGGGCAATGCAGATGCTTTCCGGCACACCGGAATTCATTCTGCTTACCTGGGTGCTGCTGGCGTGCTTGCTGGCCTTGAACCTGTGCGCCGGCCTTAAAACCGGTTGGCCGATGGCTGCGCGCTTTGCCCTGACCGGGGTTCTGGTTGGCGGGCTGGCGGCGGTTCAGTTGTTGCCGTTCCTGGACCTGCTGGCCCATTCTCATCGGGACAGCGGCTTCGGCGATTCGACCTGGTCTATGCCGCTTTGGGGGTGGGCGAATTTCCTGGTGCCATTGTTCTACGCGGCCCCGGGGCCCTTCGGCCTCTACTGTCAGCCGGGTCAATATTGGGTGTTCTCGTACTACCTGGGAATAGGGACATTCGTATTCGCCCTGCTGGGGGCCTTGGAGGTGCGCCAGGCCAAGGTGCGCCTGCTGGCCGCGCTGACCGTGGTGTGCCTGATTCTGGCCTGGGGCGACCGCGGGCTCCTCTACGCAGGTTTGCGCTCGGCGCTGCCGGCGCTGGGCTTCATGCGCTATCCGGTCAAGTTCGTTATCCTGCCGGCTTTCACGATACCGTTGCTTGCGGGGTTGTACGTCGGGCATTGGTGCGGCGCGCTCGACACGCGCCGCGCCCGCCGCAGGCTCATCGGGCTGGGCGGTTTGGCAGCGGCGGCCGCGGTGGGAATTGTCGCCATAGCTTTTGAGTATCCCCAGCCATCGGTCTCCGGGCTGGCCGCTGCTCGCAGCGGCCTGAGCCGGGTCGCCTTTCTGGCCGTCTTGATCGGCCTCCTTGTGGCCCTGCGTCGAGACTTGCGGCCTCGCCTGGGATTATGCCTCCGCCTCGCGATTTTGGCGTTGCTGTGGCTTGATATGATGTCCATGGGGCGCCGCCCCAATCCCACGGTGGCGCGCTCCGCCTACGAGCCCGGCCTCATCCGGCGAGAGAGCGGTATGAGTTCAATCCCAAAGCTGGGCGAGTCGCGCGCCTTTTTGAGAGGTGACACCGAGCAGCGCGTTGACACGGTGGGGCCCGAAGATCCGCTCGGGCGTGTTCTTTATTCGCGCCTCGCTCTGTTCAAGAATTCCAACCTGCTGGATGACATCCCGCAGGTCAGCGGGTTCTATTGCCTTCTCCTGCGCGAGCCGCTCCGGGTTATCAACCTGCTCTACTCGACTCCCAACCCGCCGGCCGGACTGGCTGATTTCCTGGCGGTGTCACAAATCAATGCGCCCGGCAGGTCCACCCAGTGGCTGCCCCGGCCAACCCACCTTCCCTGGATAACCGGAGGCCAGCGCCCGGTCTTCGCCTCCAAGACGGCCACGTTGCGCGCGCTGACACAGCCCGACTTCGACCCGCGCGCCACCGTGTTTTTGCCCGAAGACGCCCAGCGCGCGGTCAGTGTCAAGGGTGGATCGAATCCCCAAATCCACGTCCGGCAGGTTGCGGCGCAACGACTGCGGCTGGAAGTCAAATCGGCGGAACCGGCCCTGGTTGTCATCGCTCAGAGTTATTATCACGACTGGAAAGCCCGCGTGGACGGCAGACCGGTGCAGCTCTTTCGCGCCAACGATGGCTTCCAGGCCTGTGAAGTGCCCGCTGGGGATCACCAGCTCGATGTGCGTTACCAGGATTCGATGTTCTGGCTGGGCCTCGCCGTTTCCGGGCTCTCCCTGGCCGCCTCGGGCGCCATCGGGTTGCGTTTGAGAAAGGCGGTGCGCTACACCGGTTGAACGGGCCGAAAAGGCAACGTCCGCTTCTTCGCCAGGATGCTCATTCACTTTTGCAATCACGGCCCCCGCAATTCCTGGAGCAAAAACGTGTACGCCAGCGCCGACATGAACGCCGCCTGCTGGTTGTTGGCCGCGCCGCCGTGGCCGCCTTCGATGTTCTCGTAGTAGAGCAGGTCGTGCCCTTGTTCCTTCATCCGCGCCGCCATCTTGCGGGCGTGGCCGGGATGCACGCGGTCGTCGCGCGTCGAGGTGGTGAAGAGCACCCGTGGGTACTGTTTCTCCTTCACGACGTTGTGGTAGGGCGAGAACTTGCGGATGTACGCCCAGTCTTGCTCCTTGTCCGGATCGCCGTATTCGTCTATCCAGCTTGCCCCGGCCAGCAGCTTGTTGAAGCGGCGCATGTCCAGCAGCGGGGCATGGCATACGACGGCCTTGAACAAATCGGGTCTCTGCGTAAGCATGACCCCCATCAACAGCCCTCCGTTGGAGCCGCCTTGAATGCCCAGCCGCCCGGGCGAGGTCACCCGCCGGGCCACCAGGTCCTCGGCCACTGCGATGAAATCGTCATAGGCCCGCTGCCGGTGCTCTTTGCGCGCCGCCTCGTGCCACTTCGGGCCGAACTCGCCCCCGCCCCGGATGTTCGCCAGCACATAGACCCCGCCTCGCTCCAGCCACGCCGACCCGACCGACGCGTTGTAGTTGGGGAGCATCGAAATCTGAAAGCCGCCGTATCCGTAAAGCAGCGTCGCATTCCTGCCGTCCAACGGCATCCCCATTCGGCTTACCTGGAAATAGGGCACCCGAGTGCCGTCGCGGGAGACCGCTTCGTGCTGGCTGATCTCCAGACCGTCGGCCTTGAAGAATGCGGGCAGGCCCTTGAGCCGCTCGCGCTGCGCCCGGCCCAGCCGGCCCAGGTAGAGGCTCGAGGGCGTCAGAAAATCGCTCACGGTAAGGAAATAATCGTCCGACTCCTCCGGGTCGACGCCGGCGGCGCTCACGGAGCCGAACGCCGGGGTTTCGAGCGGCGCGCGCACCCAGGCCCCGTTCTCGCGCTTGAGCGCATAGAGCCGGTTGCGAACATGGTCCAGCTCGTTGAGAATCAGCCAGTGTTGAGTCTCGCTCACGTCGGCCAGACTCTTGCGCTCGGTCGGCTCGAAGAGCACCGCGAATTTGCGTTCTCCCTTCAGGCAGGCCTCCAGGTTGGCGGCCAGCAGCGCCCCGGCCGGATAGGTCTTGCCCTCGACCGTCCAGTCCGAGCGCAACGTCAGCAAGAGTTGGTCATCGAAGGTGCCCACCCGCGCATCCTCCGGCTTGTCTATCTTGACCCACTTCTCCCCACGCCGGATGAATTGCTCACTGGTGAAAAAGGTCGGCGCGCGGTGGATAAACTCATATTTCCGGCCGTGATCATGAACCACCGCCGCCCCGGTGCTCACGTCTTCCGGTTTGCCTTCAAAGACCGTGGCCGCCTCCCCAAGCCCGGTCCCGCGCCGCCACTCCTTGACGATGCGCGGATAGCCCGAACGCGTCAGCGACCCGGCTCCGAAATCGGTCCCCACATAAAGTGTATCCCGGTCGCGCCAAGCCACATGGCTTTTGGCCTCGGGCAGATAAAAGCCCCCGGGCACGAAGGCCTTGGTCTTCAAATCGAACTCGCGGACCACCGACGCATCGGCCCCGCCCCGCGAAAGCAACACTAGGCACCGATCGTATGTGGGATGAAGAATATCGTAACCCTCCCAAACCCAGTTCTCCTTTTCGGCCTCCGCCAGCCTGTCGAGATCCAGCACGCACTCCCACGCGGGCTCCGGCTTCTTGTACTCCTCGAGCGTCGTGCGGCGCCAAATCCCCCGGACATTCTTATCGTCCCGCCAGAAGTTGTAGCACCAGCCCCCGTGCTTGACCACATACGGAATCCGCTCCTTGGAGTTCAGAATCGAAAGCAGACGCTGTCGAATCGGCTCGAATTCCGGCGCTGCCTCCAGCTCCCGCCGGCTCAGGGCGTTCTGCTCCCTCACCCACGCCAGGGCCTTCTCTCCGCCTACCTCCTCGAGCCACAGATACGGGTCCTCGGCCTCGCTCCCCCCACCGGGGGCCGCGGACTGGCCGGCCTCCGCTCCGCCCGCCTCGACCGCCCAGGCCAGCAGCAGCCCCAACGCAATGCCGGCCGGATGAATTATCCTGTTCAAGTCCTCCATTGTCCAATGCATCATAGCCCCGCCACACTACCAGGTCCCCGGACGCAGGAAAGGAGAAACGGGGGGACATGCCGGGGCTGCTCTGAACTTCGGCCGCAGAGGCAGAGCCAGGCGCGCAGCCCTAAGCCGGAAATTTCCCAGCGCGGGAAAGCCGCAACCAAGGAGAGGAATTAACCACGGATGGCACGGATGGCACGGATTTTTTTGTCCGTGCCATCCGCGTAATCCGTGGTCAAAGATTTTTCAAAAAAAGAGGAAGCGGACAGAGAGCGGTATGAGCCGAGGCCATTAGTTCAGCCGCCTCGGCAAAGCTCCGTCAGGAGCGCCATATTTATAGTCCATTTGCGCCGAGGGGGGTCAAGCTCCGTCAGGAGCGGCATGTCAGGACAGCACAGTCCAGGAAGCAATCGCGCACTATCGGGAAGCGCTCTCGCATCGAGCCCAAGGGCACCCTGGCTCGATACAACCTGGGTGTGGAGCTGGCAAAGACTGGCCAAGTAAGCCACGGCGATGGCCCACAACGAAACAGCGGATTATCTCGACACACTGGCAACGGCCTGCGCGGCCGCGGGCCAGTACACGAACGCGATCTCATACAATTGTTCCATAAAAGTCCGTGGCTTGGATCAACCAAAGTGCTTTTAATTCGTGGTTAATAGCCTGGTCAAGTGCTCTGGGTCGCCCGGTGAGATCTGAACCGCGTAAGCGTCGCCGGGGTTGAGCCACGGAATAAGGAACTCCGCGTGGCCTCGGGGAGATCCTATCGTTCCGTTGAGCAGCGCCACCAGGTTCGTGACTGTGCCTGCCTGGTTCTCTGGAATTTGCTCCACCCTTATCCAAACTGCCTGCGCGCGGCCCAGGAAGGGCACGGCCTCGAGGTGGTCCAGGCGCACCATTACGCGCAGCCCCGCCCCCCCGCGCCGTCCCAGGAGGATGTCGAGTTTGCGGGCTGCTGGGTCGGCGGCCGCGAGCGCTTCCACATTCTCGCTGGGCGTTGAATCAAGCAACTGGCCACCCATCTCGGCATATCGACGGTAAACCCACCATTGGCCTCGCGGGACGCCCCCCGCAAGTATCCCGTCGAGGTTGTTGTGCCGGCTATCGTCCCAGATGGCGTGGCAAGCCCCGTCCACCTGTGCCTTTTCCAGTTGCGCCAGGTGCCAGGCCGTTGCGGCTGCGGTCTGTTCGTTGGCCCCGCAATACTCGTTGATCAGAATCCCCTTGACGCGGATCCCCGCGCGCTCACAAAACTCCCGGCAGGTGCGGGCCTCGGCAACCGCATCCTTGGGGAAGTGCCAGGTGATGTAGTCCGGAACCACATCATTGGTCTTGCAGCGAAGCAGGAAGTTATCGAAGCGCGGTTCTCCCGGATGCACGTTGGACCAACTTGGCCCGACGATGATTGCCGAAGGGTCGGCGGCCCGCAAGGTGCGGCAGGCGCGGGTCCATGTTTCGTGGAATTGCTCTGGCGTTCGCCCCCAGAAGTGGCCGTGATCCGGTTCGTTCCAGATGTCGTACTGGACCTGCTGTCCGGCTTGGCGCACGAGGTCCAATTGGCGGCGGATGCACTTCTCCCACGTGGTCCAGTCGCCGTGGTCTCCCGGGTGGGCCTTCTCATAACCCCAGAGCTCGGACAGCACGACCTGCTGTTGAATGCCCAGGGCTTTCATGCGTCGGGCCTGGGCCAGGGTGTCTTGCAGCCCGGCGCGGTGCAGCCGTATGTTGAGGGGCACCACGGCGCTGTCAGGGGGTTCCGAACCGTTTGGGCTGAAACCGTACAGGAAACCGCTCCCGCAGTGGTTGAGCCGCCCACGGTCCCCGCCGCAATCGATGCTGACGGTCTCGGTCAGGCGGCTTGACGCCTCCCCAATGGAACGGGACCAGATCTGCCGAAAACTCGCGCACAGGCGCGCCATTTGCTCCGACTGCTGCCGCAGGGATTCGTTTTCCAATTGCAGTTTGGCCTGCTCTCGATGCTGGAGCAGGGAGGCCGTCGTTATGCAGCCGATGACAAGAACCGCGACCACCACGCTTTTGATTTGAGTCGAGCGCATGACTTCGATGAGGACTGGCCGGGTTGGGTTCGTCTCCCTGGCGGACGTTCTCTTGTACAATTCAGGTCTCAAGCGCAAAACTGGCCAGGCCCGCTGGCGTTATCGGAAGATTTTTGCAGGCCTTTAGCCAAATAGACAACCAGGTCATTGTGGCGTGCGTCAGCCGGCCGCTTCAAAGCATCCGCGGCCCCTTCCGCAAGAATAATGCCATCTGGTTGTCATGAGCACCTTGACCCGCCAGTGCCGCCAAGGTATCGTTCCGGGCATCCCTTGCAGAGGGGCAGATGCAAAAATGGATGTGAAACAGAGTCTCAGAATCGCGGTCCTGGCGGCGTTGCTGGCGGCCGGCATGGCCCTGGGGCAACGACCTCGGCCCAGCAGGTGCAAACGGTCAACTTTGCGCTCACGGCCACCGTGCAGGGTCCCTCCACCGCTGCCGGGTCCACCTGCACCACCGCTTCGCTGGCGACCAAGGACGTGATTGCCGCGCTGGGCAAGGCGCTCAATAAGACCTTCTCCTCCAAGGCCCAGTTGGTGCTCCTGGGCAATACGACTAATGGTCTCGGGTTCTATGTTCAGGATGTCGCGGGCAAAACGAACGTGGATACCCTCGTGAGCGACAACTTCTCCATGAGCACGCTGGGCGCGGTCACGAAAACCACGACTTCCAAGGGCAATGCGGCCACCGGCTTTGAATACGAGGTTGGCATGATGGAGGTTCAGACGCCGACCCTCAATGTCTCGCTCTACAGCTATGGCACGCAGACGCTCGGCACGGGAGCCCTCACTGCCTCCGGCGTCGGCTCCGGCACGGTGGGCACCAATCAGAGCCAGGCCATCTTCAAAGGCACGGTCACCTTCTCCGCCAGGAAGGCCCAGTAGGCCATGAAGCTTCGGTTTTGGCTCAAGCCGCGGTGAAATCAGCCGATACCTGGGATGGACGGTTTGTCGGGCTTACCAACCCGAACTAAACGACGGGTGCCTCAAACCGCCCAGCCGCCAGGCTATATGTTTCCCCTGGCGGCCATTTCTGAGCGCGTTTGAATGGACATTGATGCGGACGTGTCGAATCGGCAAGCGTGCAGCTTCATGGTTCGGTTGGGGGCGGCCCGGTGAAAGCCGGGTCGCCCTTTTTGCTCGCCACCCAGGCACTTGGATTCTGTGGGCACTAGCTCAGCCTGGTTACTCGATGCCGAGAAGTTCCACTTCGAAGACCAGAGGTACTGTTCGGCGGGATTTTTGGGCTCGGGCTGTTTGGGCCATAGGCCAGGTTCGCAGGAATCTCGAACTTGAACTTGTCCCCCACTTTCATAAGCTGAAGGCCCTCGGTCCACCCGGGAATGACACGGTTCAACTGAAAGCTGATCGGTGCTCCACGTTCCACGGAACTGTCGAACACGGTGCCATCCAGGAGCGTTCCGTGGTAATGGACCTTTACGGTGTCGCTGGCTTTGGGAGAAACGGTGCCGGCGCCTCTTTTCATCACTTGGTATTTGAGCCCGCTGCCGGTTGTCATCATTCCATTCGTCTGACCTTTGGGCGAGACCGCCCCCGCGCCTGGAGGAGTGCCCCCGACATTCTTGGCACCGGCATTTTGCTCGTTTTTATCGCAACCCAGCAGGCAAAGGGCCGCGGCCAAGGCCAAGCTCACATTGATTCGTGTCGTCATGATAAAAAGATGCGTGCGGCTCTTCCGCACAGCACGCCCGCATTTTCCGCCATGGCCGGTTCAGAGTCAAGCGGTCATCGGGCAGCCCACATTATTGGCGAACAAGTACTCCTGGCCGTGTTCGCCGAGATCGGCAGTCATCTCTTTCATGTAGCCCTTGAACAGGGTGTTGGCGGAAATGACGGAGTAGCTGAGTTTGCGGACGACGAATCCGAAATGCGGGGTGTAATCGCCCCTGCCGCCGTCGTCGCGGCCCGCCGCGCATACATTGGAGACGCAGGTCAGTCCGCTGCATTCCTCCAACCGCACCTGGCAGGAACGCTCCCCTTCGGGCAGCAGGCTGCTGTCTTTGCCGCAGCGCCTGAATACGTTGCCGGTGATGGTGGTGGTGCGCATTTTTATGGCGCAGAGGCCCGCACCCCAGTTCCGGTCGAAACAGTTCCCGGTGACATTCCACGCGTCGCCCGCGAACAGGTAGAGCCCGTAACCTTTGTTCCATTCAACCCGGTTGGCCGTGAACATGACGGTCGCCCCGACCGATTCGCAGGCGAAACCGTGGCTCCCGTTGCCGGAAAACTGGTTGTCCGTCACAAAGCCGTCCCAGCCGGTGATCTGGACCCCACACCCTTTGTTTGCCTGAAAGATACTGTGCCGGATGATGAAAAGCCAAATGCGCAGGAGATGCACTCCGTGTCCTGAAAACCTCTCGATCTTGCAGTCATCGATGACAATGGCGTCCTCCTGCGGACTGTACTTCTGAGCGTTGTTCAAGAAGACGCCGTGAATGGCCTTCTTGGCCTCCCGGCGTCCCTGCAGGAAAAGGCCGTGGAGGTGAACGCCGAAGGCGCCGGTGATGTTGAGCAGGCAATCCGCCTCATCGGAATCCAGGAGCAGCATCGCGCCTGCGTCGCCGCGGTATCCCCACTGGGGTTCAGCCAACACGGTCGTGTGCGGGTGAACTTTCAGGTCGTGGCAGGGATAGCGTCCGGCCGGCAAATAGACCGTGCCGCCCACGGCCCCTGCCGCATCCAGCGCCTTTTGGATGGCCTCCGAATCCGGGGTCTTGCCGTCGCCTTTGGCGCCGAAGTCCGCCACGTTGAAAACGGAAGCAGTCCGCGCCCCACTCCCTTCGGCTGCCCGCACGGAGGTTGCCCCGGCCAGGCCGGCCACCCCCAGAAAAGTGGTCCCGACTAGAAACTCGCGCTTATTCATTTGCATGTGGGATATTTAGGACTCTACGAAGTCGAAAGGCAAGTGACCATTTAGGCCGCTCCACTTCATCGGCCCTGAACACCAACGAACCTAGCGCGGATATTTCACAGCCTAAGAGCGGTACTGGGCCGCCGAAGCTACGTAGCGCAGGTTTCCAACCTGCTGTATCGCCGACTTCAAGTCGGCAGGCTGCACTTGGTTGGGAGCATCTGCGGATTGGAAATCCGCGCCTGCGCGCCGTAGCGCTGTGGCGCGCAGGCGCGATACAGCAGGCTGGAAGCCTGCGCTACGCCTTCCAGTTGGCGAAACCCGTGAAATATCAGGGGTAGGATATTAGAGAATGGCGGAGGCGGATGGGAATCGAACCCACCTGGGACTTTGTTGAATCCCACGCTGGTTTTGAAGACCAGGAGCGTCACCAGAACGCCTTACGCCTCCGCACAGGGTTGGGGCCGGTCAAAACCGCGTTATTGCGCGAACCGTTTGTCGGTTCGAGTTTTCCGCGCCGGCTGCATCCGGTTAGCCGGTCCGTTCCGGCCGTCACGGCTGCAAAGCAGCACGGCAAGGCCAAGCAGACCCACGTTTCTTCCGGCTGGCCGACGATATTACATCCGGGCGCGCGCGGGCAAGAACGGAATCAAGGTCACTGCTGAGAACGGCTTTCCGGTCTCCCCGGCAGGCCGTTGAAACGGTTGCCGCGCTTCGGAGGCCTCTCTGCACCGGGCTGAAGCCAGTGTGTTAATGGGATGGGACGCGGCTCCGCAAAAAGATTCTGCGCAATTCTCTGGGGCAGGAACGGGCGCATCCGGACACTGCCCCCGCAGCCAGTGCGGGCCGACCGGAGCGCCGGCTTTAGCCGAATGGCGCTAAGTTAAGGCATAACTTTCGTATTGTGAACTACTTGCGTTTTCGCACACCAGGCACCTTTTTGAGGATTCTTTCGAGCGTCATCGTTTGGAGTTTGCCCAGGGTAGCCATCACCCTTCGATTGGCTGCAATCGCACTTTTAGCCACTTCGTACTGCTCTCGGGACAGCGCGTAACAAACGGTTTTGCCTTGGCGCTTGCCAGTCCAGAGGTAATAAGGCCCCTTTTGGACCCACTGGCCGGCGACCTTGCGTCGCAAGGGCCGGCTGACCACCGTGCCCTGGCAGAACCAGCCCGCCCGGGGCAACCGGCCCAGGAGTTTGGTATAGGCGGCGGGCGGAGGTCCCAGGGGGTGTTCGGCTTTTAAGCCCATGGGCCATAATTTTGCCAGAAAGGGCTTGACTTGTCAATTAATATCTGTATTTATACAGATATATATGTTTACGACCGCTCCTCTCTTCGGCAAGTTCCACTCCCCTTTGAAGCAAACCGCTGAGCCCTTGCGCGGCCAACCCCTTCATCACCTGGAAGGCCTCCTGGCCGACCGCCTCGACCCCGCCCTGCTCGCCCCCAACCCCACCAAAACCAATAGCCGCCAGCGCCTCTATCCCCCCAAACTCACCTTCCTGAGCTTCCTGGGCCAGACCCTCAGTCCGGACTCCTCCTGCCGCGAGGCGGTCCGACAAATCAGGGCCTACCACCAAAAACAGCCCGACCCCAAGCACCTGGACAAAGACACCAGCGCCTACTGCCAGGCTCGTGCCCGCTGGACCCTCGATGAGTTGACCGAGATCCGCTCCCACCTGGCCGGGCACATCTGTCGCGATCCCTTCGATCTGGAACTCGCAGCAATGCGCCCTCTCAAGGTTATCGATGGCACTTGCCTCAACCTGCCCGACACCCAGGCCAACCGCCTGCTCTATCCCCAATCCTCCGACCAGCAGCCCGAGTGCGGCTTCCCTCTCCTGCGTTTGGTCGGGATCTTTTCCCTCCGAACCGGCGCCCTGTTGGAGCGCGCCTACGGCCCCTACAGCACCAGCGAAAACGCTCTGTCTCACACGCTGTGGCCGACCATCAAAAAGGATGACCTGCTCCTGGGCGACCGCAACTTCGGCTCCTGGGTCAATCTGGCCACCCTCAAAGAGCAGGGGGCCGACGGACTGTTCCGCCTCCACGCCAGCCGCAACGAGGACTTTCGCCTGGGCCAACGCTTGGGCCACAACGACCGCTTGATCCTCCTGGCCAAACCCAGACAGCGATCCAAAAACATGACGCCAGAACAATGGCAGAGCCTGCCCGCCACCCTCACCGTGCGCATGGTGCGTTTCCGGGTGCCCACCGCCAACGGCCTGCTCCAGAAAGATCACTCTGATTACCACCCTCACCGATCCAGTGCTCTGGCCCGTCGAACTGCTGGCAGCCCTATACGCACGGCGCTGGAATATCGAACTCTATCTGGATGACATTAAGACCACCTTGCACATGGACATGCTCAGTTGCTTGACCCCGCCGATGATCCACAAAGAACTGGAAATGCACCTCATTGCCTACAACCTCATCCGCTCCATTATGGGCGAGGCAGCCTGTGTCTGCCACACCCCGCTGGACCGACTCAGTTTCAAAGGCACGCTGGACACTGCCCGCCAGTACAGCCAAATCATCGCCCAAGTCCCGGTTTCCCACCGCAAATTGCGCCGGGCCATTTATGCGGACATGCTGGCCGTTGTCGCCGAAGACCAAGTGCCTAAACGGCCCGACCGTTTCGACCCCGCTGCCAAAAACGCCGCCCCAAAGCCTACCCTTTCATGAAGCGCCCCCGGCGTGAATTGAGGGCGGCGCGCGTGGACCATCTTCCCGCCCGCAAGAAGCGCCGTTCTTAACTTAGCGCCATTCGGCTTTAGCCGGCTTTGGATTTCCAATGTTCAATGGCGGCACAGCGGGGGTCCAGGCGCGCGCAAAGCCGGCTGAAGCCGGCGCTCCGGGAGCAGTGTCCGGATGCGCCCGCAAGGAACGGAATTGGTGTTTTTGGCTTGAAGTGCGTGGAGTTTGGCCTTAACCATGAGGCCCTTATGGCAAAGGCACTATCGAAATCACACCGCGTATGAGTGACCCCAAGATGATGCAGAGGCGGGCCTTTCTGGCGAACACCGGCGCAGCCACCACGATTACCGTGCTCAAGCCCTCGATTGTCTTCGGCGCCGGGGCCAATTCCTCACTCGAACTGGGCCTCATCGGCTGCGGGGGACGGGGCAGTTGGATTGCCGGGCTCTTCAGTGAGTCGGGCAAGTACCGCTGGGTCGCCTGCGCGGATTATTTCCAGGACAAAGCGGATGGCGTAGGGCAGAAGTTTCAAATCGAGGCGTCTCGCCGGCACACGGGTCTGTCCGGCTATAAGCGGCTCCTGGAGAGCAAGCTCGACGCCGTGGTCATCGAAACCCCGCCGTACTTCCACCCGCATCAGGCCGCCGACGCCGTGGAGGCGGGCAAACACGTCTATTTGGCCAAGCCCATCGCCGTGGATGCCCCGGGATGCCAGGTCATTGCCGAGGCCGGCAAGCGGGCCACAGCCCGGAAGCAGGTGTTTTTGGTGGATTTCCAAACGCGGGCCAACGAGCATTTCCGCAACGCCGTTGGCCAGGTCCACCACGGCGCCATCGGAGAGCTGGTGCTGGCCGAGGCGTTTTATCCCTGGTCCAGCGGCGGACGGGGCCAGCCGCCGACCAGGCCCGAGGAGCAGTTGCGCAGTTGGTATTATGTCCTGCCGCTCTCCGGTGACTTCATCGTGGAACAAAGCATTCATGCCTTGGACCTGGCCACGTGGATAATTAATGCCGAGCCGATTCGCGCCCGCGGCAGCGGGGGCCACAAGCTGCGCCCGCCCAACAGCATCTACGACCACTTCGCCCTCACCTACCAGTTCCCCGGTGACCTGGCACTGTCGTTCACCTGCATCCAGACTGTGCCGATGATCAAGGATGAGATCCGGGCGCGGGTTTATGGCGCCGACGGTTTCATTGACGCGGACTACTTCGGGAACGTGGTGCTGCGCGGGCGCGAGGCCACGGTGCGGGCCGAGGCGGGCGACCTCTACACCAGCGGCGTGCGCGTGAACATCAACGAGTTCTATGCGGCGGTGCTCGAGGGGGATTACGCCAACGCGACCGTGGCGCCCTCGGTGCGTTCGACCCTCACCGCCATCCTCGGCCGCGAAGCTGCCTATCGCAAAGAGGAACTCAGCCTGGCCGCGCTGGTCAAAGAGGGAAGGAAACTCGAACCGAATCTAAGCGGATTACGGGATTAATTTCACGCCCCTGGGTTATGAACGCCATCCCCCCCGGAAACCCGCCGCGAGCAACCGAACCAAACCAGCGCCTCTCCCGCCGCGCACTCCTGCGCGGGGCCGTGTGCGTCGCCGCCGGGGCGGCGATGGGCGCCTTCCGGGCCGTGGCCGCCTCTGCCCGCGAGCCGGAGCGCTTGGCGCAGGACACGCTCGCTTTCATCCGCCGTTGCGCCCGCCCCGATGGCGGGTACGCGCCATCGCCGGACCCCGCCTACCTGGAAACTCGGACACGGGCCTCAGTGACCTGGCCGCAGTGACCTACGCGGCCACGTTGGCCAGGACCATGGGTTGGCGGCCGCCTCACCTGGAAAGGTCCATCGAGTTCGTCCAGCGCCGCCAGCAGCCCGACGGTTCATTTGCCCACCTGACAGGCAAGATGGACCCGAAATCCGACCTGGCCGTCCTTTACAACACGGTCCAGGGCGTGGTCGCCTTGCGCGCCATGGGCCGACATCCGAAAATCGATGCGAGCCAAGTCCCGGCCCACTTCTTTGTCGGCGAGGCCTTCAAAAAACTGCCCTGGTACACCACCAGCTTCTTTCCGCTATTCTATGCCGCCCTGGGCAAGCCGATGCCGGCCGCATACGACCGGGCGCTGCGCGGCTGGCAGATGGCCAACCAGGCCGAAGACGGTTATCTGGGCGACCACGTGGCCGCCACGTTTCATCTGGTCCATTATTTCCGCCTGCTCGGCCAGCCGACACCCAAGGCGGACCGGATCATCACCCGCGTCCTGCGTGACCAGAAGGCCGACGGCGGCTGGAACATCAAAGAACCAAACTGGGATGTGCATGCCTGTTTCGACGCGGTGTTTATCCTGCGCCAGTTGGGCGGAGGCTCGGAACCGGTCCGCAAGGCCATCCAAAAGGCGGCTGATTGGGCCTTGAGCTGCCGCACCGACGGCGGCGGCTTCAGCCATTACCCCCACTGGCACTCGGACATGGATGCGGTCTATTTCCAGTTCGGCACATTGATCCAGGCCGGCCGGGTTGCGGCCAGGAAGGACTTGCCTGATGCCCGGACGCTGAGCTGGGGGCACGCCATGCTCCCCCCCTAAAGAGAAGTATGAAGGATGAAGTATGAAAAAACAATCTGACAGGACTGATGTGATTGATTCCGCGAACATGGCGGCCTCTGCACTCTGCACTCCCCACTCTGCACTCTGCACTCCTGAGCCGCCGCCGATTCCTGGGCGGGACGCTGGCCGCCGCAGCCGCCTCGGTGGGGCCCTGGGGCAGCCTGGCCGCCGATGCGCCCGCGCCGTCCGCCGAGTTCAAGCGGAAGATCAAGCTGGGGGTCGTCGGCAACGGGGGACGGGGGGCCTGGATTGCCGGGCTTTTCAAGAAGCACGGCGGCTACGAGATGCACGCGGTGGCGGACTACTTTCCGGACGTGGCCGACCAGTGCGGCCAGGCCTGGGCGTGGACAAGGCGCGGCGTTTCTCGACTCTGTCCGGCTACAAGCGTCTGCTTGATAGCGGCGTGGAAGCCGTGGCGCTGGAAGTGCCGCCCTACTTCTTCCCGGAGCAGGCGAGCGCGGCGGTGGAGGCCGGCCTTCATGTCTATATGGCAAAACCGGTGGCCCTGGATGTCCCCGGCAGCCTCCGCATCCTCGAGGCCGGCAAAAAGGCCGCGCAACGGCAGAAGTGCTTTATGGTGGACTACCAGATGCCCACCGACCCGGTGAACCTCGAGGTGCTCAAGCGCCTTGGCGCCGAGGGCTTTGGCAGGATTTCCCAAGTGGCCACAGTCGGCGTCAGCAGCGGCTTCCCCGACCCGCCGCGGACCGCGACCCTCGAAAGCCGGTTGCGCAACCTCATCTGGGTCAATGACGTGGCGCTGGGCGCCGACAATATCGGGAACTACGACATTCACGCCATCGATGCCGCGCTTTGGGTCCTTGGCCGGCGGCCAGTGGCGGCGATGGGCAGTTCCCGAATCTGCCGGCCCAACCCCAACGGCGACTCCCGCGATGTCTGCTCGGTGGTCTTCGAGTACGCCGATGGGTTGGTCCACAATCATTTCGGCCAGGCGCTGGCCAACTTCACGACGGGTGAGTTGAGTTGCCGCATCTTCAGCGACAGGGGCAACGCGATGGTCAATTACTGGGGCAAGGCCCACATCCGCGCCGGTGAAGATGCCTGGTCCGGCTCAGTGGACAACCTCTACGAGGCGGGTGCCGTCCGTAACATCGCCACCTTTTACAACCACGTCATCACCGGCCATTTCGAGAACGAAACCGTCGGGCGCGCCGTTGATGGCATATTGACGTGCATCCTCGGCCGCGAAGCCGCCGCCCGCCACACGCGTTTGACCATGGACCAGCTCCTCAAAGAGAACACACGGCTCGAGGTGGACCTGAGCGGGCTGAAATCGTAGCCGGCGTTGTAACCGCTTTAGAGTCCCGGCAAAAGGCGACAATGGTGAATTGCCCCCGAATATTTCACGATTCCCGGAAGCCGCGAAAGCTCCGTTAGGAGCGCCATGTTTATAGAAACGCCAGCCAACCAAGCCTTTCTCAAGCTCCTTTAGGAGCGGCAGGTGCCTGGACGTTGCTGTTTTGGCGTAACATGCCGCTCCTAAAGGTGCTTGAGGTTTTCCGGACGCTTTGACTATAAACATGGCGCTCCTAACGGAGCTTTGCTGAACCGGCGCGTGGGCAAGTTGCCCGAGCGTGTGAAACATCCCGGCTAAGTGACCCCTCCTGTGGGCTTCCGTAGTTCTGCGATCAGCTCCAAAAGCTCGAAATCCCCGTTCGCTTTTGGCATCCTGCGGGAACAGGATATTGAACGGTGTTATGGATGACCACGAGTTGTTGCGGGAATATATCCGGAGCCGGTCGCAGGAAGCCTTCCGGCAACTGGTGGACCGGCACCTGGCGATGGTTCTTTCGGCTGCCCAGCGGTTGGTGGGGGATGCCCACCTGGCAGAAGAGGTCGCCCAAGGCGTTACCATTACCTCAATCCTGCTCGCCACCGCCCTGGCAGCCAGCACGACCACAGCCGTGCCGGTGGGATTGTCGGCGGCGATCACCGCGAGCGCCCTGGCCGGGACCGCTGCCGCAGCAACCACAGCAACCCACGCAGCTCTAATGACAATGTTCAACGCAAAAGCAGTCGCTGCGCTCATTGGCGCAGCCGTCATAACCGGGGCCGTCACCTATCTCATCCAACAGCATCAGGTCCAGCGCCTGCAGGCCGACAACCAAAGCCTGTTGGCCCAGCAGGCCCAAGCGAGCGCGGAGCAGGAGGCGGCGGCCAAGGCGGCCCAGGCCACGAAGGAGCAATTGGAGCGCTTGCAGAAAGACAACGCCGAGTTGCTGCAGCTCCGCAATGAGGTCGGCCAATTGCGCCGGGAGCGTGACGCTCTGAAGCAGCGCGCCAGCCAACCAGCAGCCGGCGCCGGGCAAAGCGCGAGCAATCCGGGCCGATATGTTTCGAAGGAGCAACTGGCCTTTGCCGGTTACGCCACGCCGGAAGCCGCCCTGGAATCGATGACCTGGGCCGTGATGAAAGGCGCCTACGACCAGTTCCTGGCAGGCCTCGCCCCCGGATTATTGAAAGACGGCAGCCAACAAACCCGGGAGCAATTCGGGGCCGATAGGCAAGACAAGGAGGCGGTTTTCAAAGGAATGCAAATCGTCGCCCGGAAGGCCTTGGATGAAGATCGAGTCGAGCTGAAAGTGAAGATAGATGCCGATCTGGGCGGCCAGGGGATTGCGCCGCCAATCGTCATCGTACGGGCGGTCAAAGTCGGCAACGAGTGGAAGATGGATGATCTGGGTCGAACCTATCAGCCAGAGTGGGATAAGACCGGCCAGATCCAATCGTTCGCGCAGTAAAGGCTCAATTCCAGAAGGCCGGCTCTGCCTTCCTCGGCCCGCCCTTGCGCCGTGCCCCGCAACCCTGCCTCGTTCCGCCCCATCCGTTCTCCAAACGCCCGCCGCCCCGCCCCGCTCTTCCTGGGCATGCCCCACTCCCCCAACGACCGGTCCACCCGCAGCCCGGCCGGACGCCGCGAGGGGGCCAAGCTCCGGTGGGAGTGGCATGTCGGAGCCTCATAGCCCCCGGAGTGACATGCCGCTCCTGACGGAGCTTGAGAGAGGCGGTGTGGCGCCGTGCTATAAGGATGCCGCTCCTAACGGAGCTGACACGTGTGATACGAGCCATGACGCTTGGGATAATCGGACAAGGGACCGGCGCGCCGCATCGTGGCCAACGGCAACCAGAGGTTAAGGGCCTTGGGTGAAGGAGAACGCCCGAAATGAAGAACCCCACCGGTTTTGGCCGGTGAAGTTTTGCTGGTCAAACACTCAGTTCGGCCCGTTACGGAGCCACTTGAAGCCGGAAGAACAGTTTTCCCCAATTGTCCACGTCCCAATAGTTGGCTGAACGCCAAGTTGAATTCGTAGCCGTGAAGGGGCCGCCGGAGTTCGTCCACGTATTCAAATCCGTGGAAACCTGCACCTGATAGTTTATACCGACGTGAAGATTGGATGAATCCAGATATACCGCCTTGCGAACGTTCAAAACGGGCACAGACTCAATGGCATACAACTGTGCGACTTCGCTTGAGGACAAGGCACGGTTGTAAAACCGAACGTCGTCAATGAAGCCATTAAGCACGTTCCATAGTTGGTTGTTCCACTGGTCTGCTCCAATCCGCCAAAACTGCCCGTGGGTGTAATCGAGGCTTGAATCGTACGCGCCTTGCGCACTCAAAGCCCCGTCAATGTAAATCGAGATCGTCCCCTGCCCGTCCACAACGACGGTGCAAGAATGCCAGCGGTTATCATTGACTACGGCTGGGCTGTAAACTGTTGCGCTTGCAGGGGGGTACGAACGATCCATAAAGAGCAGGTTCGTTACGCCTCCATAATGCTGAAAGTTGATTTCGCCAAAGAAGCTGTAGTCCCCCGTGACGTGTCCATCTGGCCCCGAATAATCCGAGACGAGGACAAAATCCGCGTCAAAATGTGGGTTGAAGACGTTCCCCAGCAAAAACCAAACCGAGATGGCCATCGCGTCGTGGGGTTTTCCCAGTTGGATTGAGCTGCCAACGTCCACATGGCTGTTGGTGCCGTTGAAGGAATAACAAGCGTTGGGAACGCCGAAACGGTCCGGTGCGAGGGTGACATTGATAGGAGTGCCGTTGTTTCCGTTTCCACTCGCATCGTTAGCATTCCCGTTGAACGGGTAATACGCAACCAGACCATTGGTGAGGAAGGACTGAGCTTGGACCTGACCCGTGAGAGCCAAGCTGATTGTGATAATTCCGAATACTGCTTTTGTGGTTTTCATAGACGTTTTCATCCCGTCAGGAAGCCAACATGTCCATTTCCACCCCGGCAAGGATCAACCCTGACCGGGATTGGGCAGCCGTCCCCGGCAACAAAACGGACTTTCGTTGATGGCGCCCTTTTTGGACCTTTTCCCGGAGGAGCGCAAGCGAAATGGGCAAAACACTAGTCGTTAACGACATGGTGCGGTTTTGACCTTTCTTGTTCTTTGGGGGGTCATGCCGGCCATCCCAAAACACCGCCGCCTTTTGGGTGAGGCAATTCGTGCCGCACGCAAAGAGGCCGGATTCAGTCAGGAGAAGTTGGCGGAGAAAGCCGACCTCTCCACGGTGTTTATTAGCCGGGTCGAGCGAGGCAAGGAATCCCCCTCCGTGGACAATCTGGTGAAAATCGCCCGCGCGCTGGGCGTTCGGGTGGGTAACGTGGTTGAAGGATTTTAGCGCGGGTCATGTTGGATGGGGGAGGCAGACGCTTCCGAAAACTGGAAATCTCTGACCGCAACCGCTATTGTTTTCTGGCACGATGGCGCTGTCTTGAGACCCCCCAAGCCAGTTGTTTCGGTGAAAAACGAGGGCTGAATGGTGAAGGGTCGGCGATTTTGAGGTTCGACGCGGGAGGGGTGCTGGCCCTTGGGTAATTTCACCGAGAGACGTTTGTGCGTGGCGAGTTGCTTCGCCTTCAAATCGCGGTACCCCTGGAGAGCGGCGATTCCCACCGCGCAGCGAACGTGACCGGGTTGCCGAGCACACCGGGGAAAAACTTCTCTTCGTCCGCCGCAACCTCTTTCAGGCGGCGGATCATCTCCGCTTCCGGACGCTTCTCTTTTATGACGTCGCTAGTTTCCTGCCTTGCGCCGGGTTAATCAAGTCCGCAGAAGAACTCTGGGTGGCGGCGGATGCCATGCCCGCAAATCTTCCGGTCCCCCGGCGGGCTGGGCGCGATGAAGACCGTCGGTCGGCTCACGGCGCCTCTTTGCCCCGGAGGGGCTTCCGAGAATAGCCCGGCGTTTCAACGCCGGGTCAGCGAACCGAAAGAGAGGTCCGTCCCGAAGGGACGGCTGAGGGCAACGAGTATTCTCAGTTGTCCCTGCGGGGCGCGGGTCTCACCCTGGCCAAACCCAACGTTGAAACGTTGTTATTCTCGATTGTCCCTCCGGGACGGGGACTGCCGCGTGAACGCGGCGTTCCGGTTGATTTCGGAACGCCGCCTTCAGGCGGCAGATTCGTCCAGGTAAATCACCCGCAAAATGTCAGGTGTCCCTGCCGGACAGGACATGGATGCGTTCGTTCTGAGCAGTTGGAAGTTGCGGCTTCGCGGGGCGGGACGGGGACAGCGCAACCCGGAGAATTCCGCTTGCTTTGTGGAACGGTGCCTGCGAAAGCGATGGGTGTGGGAAAGGAATCTTCACAGGATGGGTTTTGCTGGGCTTTCGTCATGAGAAGTGTCCAGGAAACCCAGACGCCTGGCGGCCTGGATCCAGTTTACCCTGTTGGTTCAGGCCGGATCTTCGTTTCCTTCGTTACCTTCTGTAAGGGGCGCTTGGTCCATCTGCCTGCGCGCCGGCAGCGAACAAAAGGAAACGAAGGAAACGAAGCATCGAAAACCCAAGCCGGCTCTGAGGCTCGGGATGCGGACTTCCCAGCAGAATTCTGGTAAGCGTTCAGATCGGATCGCGGGGGTGGTCGGCTATCGGCGGCGCTCTGCCGAGGCGCCGCTACGGTTTTTTGACCGGCGCGGGGGGCGTTGGGTGCTACAGATGTGGAGGACTCGCTGGATTTCGGGCCGACGCATTCGCGTCCTGGCCCGAAGGGACGGCCGGAAATAGGCCAATGTTTCAGGATTGGGTCCAGCCGCGCCGTATGGTTAGTCGCGAGGGGACGGCTGACAAGTCGGTGGGGAAGAGCGATTTTCAGCCGTCCCTGCGGGACAGGACATGGATGCGCTCGTTCTGAGCAGTTGCAAGTTGCGGTTTCGCGGGGCGGGACGGCGCGGACAGCGCAGCCCGGAGAACCCCGCTTGCTTTGCGGGACGGTGCCTGCGAAAGCGATGGGGCTGATTCAAGATTGCGCGGGAGCCGACGTGGGGAAGCTCTGATGTCTGGTCCTGACAAAAAGTGAGCCTCCTCACGTCGGCT
Organism: uncultured bacterium; assembly: GCA_963713735.1. GTDB lineage: Bacteria > Verrucomicrobiota > Verrucomicrobiia > Limisphaerales > UBA8199 > CAVQND01. The sequence continues at coordinate 71,688 of CAVQND010000055.1, read as the reverse complement.
CCTACATCCGGGGGGGATCTTGAATCAGCCGTGGCGAAACCGACGAGGGGGCGCTTTTGGCCTTGTTTTCGCCGCGCGAAGAGATAGCATGGGTCGCACCGGGGTTCATGGGCGCGGTGGCGGCAGGCCATAGGCTGGTCGGAACGACTGGGCCTGGAGTTGGCTTGGCGCCCGCTCCTGGTTGGCTGGACCCGGGCGAAAGATGCGTTGAGAGCCGTTGCTTTGATGGGGCATTATGGAGCCGGACCCCCTTAATTTGGAGTTGTTGATGACCGGTCCAGGCGCCGCGCTGGCAGCCGCTGGCGACCCGGACCTTAATTTGGAGTTGTTGATGACCTACGCGGCCTGTGCCCTGGCCGGAGCCTGCCTGGTCTTCGTCGGTTACCTTGTCTGGAGACGATTCGGACCCGGCCACCGCCATCGCCGGCGGCGCAGCCGCTTGCGCCGGTACGTGGGGAAGTCGTAACTGTTCAGGTGTGCGCCAAACCTGAAGAGTTACCCTTTCACGAAGGCGGCTTGCGCTCGGGTTGGAAGGCGGTGATGCTCAGGGGAGGCAAGGTGAATTCGGCCGACCAGGGTTGGTGGTGGCATTTGTAATCGTTGGCGATGACGCCGCCGAGATTGCCCACGTTGCCGCCGCCGTAGGCGGCGGCGTCGCTGTTGAGGACCTCGCGCCATTTGCCGGGCCGGGGCAAGCCGAGGCGGTAGCGGTAGCGGGGCACGGGGGTCAAATTGAGGACGACTGCGAGTTGGCTGCCGCGTTGGAGGTCCTGCCGGACAAAAGACAGGATGCTATTCGCATGGTCCGTGGCGTCCAGCCAGGAGAAGCCGTCCACGTCGTAATCGGTTTCCCACAGGCATGGTTCGGCCAGGTAGAGGCGGTTGAGGTCCTGCACAAAACGTTGGAGGCCGCGATGGTATGGTCCGGCGCCCAGGAGCCACCATTGCAACTGGCTATTGGCATTCCATTCGTCGCTCTGGCCAAACTCGCCTCCCATGAAGAGCAGTTTCTTGCCGGGAAACAACCACTGGTAACCGAGCAGGGCGCGCAGGTTGGCGAACCGCTGCCAGTCATCGCCCGGCATCCGGCCCAGGAGCGAGCGTTTGCCGTGCACCACTTCATCATGGGAGAGGGGCAGGATGAAGTTCTCGTGGTGATGGTAGAGCATGGCGAAGGTCAGGTCGTTCTGGTGGTATTGCCGGTAAATCGGGTCGCGGCTGAAATAGTCCAGGGTGTCATGCATCCAACCCATGTTCCATTTGAAGGAGAAGCCGAGCCCGCCCAGGTAGGGCGGACGGGTCACCAGGGGCCAGGCGGTGGACTCCTCGGCAATCGTCATGACGCCCGGACACTCGGTATGGGTCAGGTGATTGAACCGGCGGAGAAACTCGATGGCCTCGAGGTTCTCGCGGCCGCCGTATTGGTTGGGGAGCCATTCTCCCGGTTTGCGCGAGTAATCCAGGTAGAGCATCGAGGCCACGGCGTCCACGCGCAGCCCGTCAATGTGAAACCGCTCGCACCAGAACAGGGCGTTGGCCGTGAGAAAGTTGCTCACCTCGTTGCGGGCGTAGTTGAAGATGAGGGTGCCCCAGTCCTGATGGGCGCCGCGCCGCGGGTCTTCGTGCTCATAAAGGGCCGTGCCGTCGAAGCGCGCCAGCGCCCAGTCATCGCGCGGAAAATGGGCGGGGACCCAGTCCATAATCACGCCGATGCCCGCCTGGTGGAGGGCATTGACCAGAAATTGAAAATCCTCCGGGGTCCCGTACCGGCTGGTGGGGGCGTAAAAGCCCGTCACCTGGTAGCCCCAGGACGGATAGAAGGCGTGCTCGGCCACCGGCATGAACTGGACATGGGTGAAGCCCATCTCTTTGAGGTAGGCGATGAGCGGCCCGGCCAACTCACGGTAGCCGGGCGATTCGCCGGGCGATTTCTTGCGCCAGGAGCCCAGGTGGACCTCGTAGATGCTCATGGGCGAGCGCAGCGGGAGGCGCTGGCGGCGTTGGTTGAGCCAGGCATTGTCGGTCCACTCAAACCGCCGGTTGTTCCACACGATAGCGGCGTTCTTGGGCGGCTTCTCGAAGAAGAAACCGTAAGGGTCGGTCTTGAGGCCGATGCGCCCGCGCGCGTCGCGGACTTCATACTTGTAATGCGCCCCCTCGCCCACACCCGGAATGAAGATCTCCCACACGCCGGATGAGCCCAGCGAACGCATCTGGTGATGACGCCCATCCCAACCGTTGAAATCGCCCGTGACGCTGATGCGCTGCGCATTGGGGGCCCAAACGGCAAAGCTGGCCCCCGCCACGCCGTCGACCTCCCGCAAGTGCGAGCCCAGTTTGTCGTATATTCGACGCTCGTCCCCTTTGCCAAAAAGATACAGGTCCCCCTCACCGAGCGTGGGGAGGAAGGAATAGGGGTCGCGGGTGCGGCGGACCTCACCGGCCTCGTCCGTAATCACCAGGTCATAAGCATAAACCCGCTTGGCCTCGAGCGTGACGCCCTCGAACACGTCGGTCTTGGGAATCCGCTTGAGTTTGATTACCGGCATGTCCTTCTCCCGAACCGGCTCGAGTCTGCGCCTCTGCCGCGTCGGGCAGCAAGGCCCGCGCCACCAGGCCGGAGCCGTCGCCCAGCACGTGCAGGCCGAGCAACTGGTGCGGCGAGCCGTTTTTTACCTCGACCAAACTCTTCAGTTCATTTTGGGTCAGGAGCATCGTGCCGACAATTTAGCAGAGCCGGAGAGAATTGCATCGGGAAAATTGCGCTGGTTGCATTCCGCAGCGCCTGCGATATACTGTGGGTGTTCGGTAAATGGCCGCAGGTTTGCCTGTGGCCGCGCATGAAAGGATGACAATGAAGAACACGGGAACAGTCAAATGGATGGCGGCAATGTTCGCCCTGGCAGCGGGCGCAACCCTTAACCCCGTCGGCGCCGCCACGCTCAAGGTCGGCGACCCGGCCCCCAAACTCCAGGTCGCCAAATGGGTCCAAGGCGAGCCGGTCAAAGAGTTCGAGCGGGACAAGGCCTACATTGTGGAGTTTTGGGCGACGTGGTGCGGGCCCTGCCGCGTCTCCATCCCGCATCTCAACCAAATCCATGCCAAGTTCAAGGATAAGGGCCTGGTGGTCATTGGCCAGGATTGCTGGGAAAGGGATGAATCGCTGGTGGCGCCGTTCATCGAGAAGATGGGCGACAAGATGACCTACCGGGTCGCCCTGGATGACAAAGAGGGCAGCGAAAAGGGCAAGATGGCCGAGACCTGGATGGAGGCTGCGGGCCGAAATGGCATCCCTTCTGCCTTCCTCGTGGACAAGAGGGGCGTGATCGCCTGGATCGGCCACCCGATGGAACTCAAAGAACAAGTCATCGAGCAGGTCCTGGAGGGCAAGTTCGACATCAAGAAGGCCGCCGCCGAGCAGGAGACCCTGGCGAAGAACCAGGACCAACTGGCCAAGTTCTCGCGCCAATTCTCCCAAGCCATGCAGGAAAAGCAGTGGGACCAGGCCGAGTCGAGCCTGGTTGAAGTGGAGAAACTCCTGCCCGAAGAGCAGCGCCGCAACGTCGCCCAGGCCCGCTTCAGCATCCTCCTGGGCAAGGGCGATTCCAAGGGCGCAGCCAAGCTCGCCGGCGAGATCAGCGATGCCAACAAAGACAAAGCGCTTTTGCAGAACCAGCTTGCCTGGGAATTGCTCACCCACCGGGGCCTCAAAGCCCGCGACCTCCAACTGGCCGAGAAAATCGCCACCCGCGCCAACGAGGCCTCCAACAACAAAGAACCCGCCGTCCTCGACACCTTGGCCCGCGCCCTCTTCATGCAAGGCAAGAAAGACAAAGCCGTCGAACTGCAGGAAAAGGCCCTCACCCTCGCCCCTGAAGAGCAACGGGCCGGGCTGCGCAAAACCCTCGACAGCTACAAAGAAGGCAAACTGCCGGACAGCGAATAGACCCCAGGTCGAAGGAGTGTCGAGAGGCGAGGGGTGGCACTTCCCTCCCTCGACACTCGACACTCGACACTCGACACTCGACCCCGACCCTTGGATGCCGGATTGCTTGTGAGCCGGGCGCTAAGGCGCCTTCCTGAGATACACCCAGACAAACCCCCGAAACGACTTGCCGTAATTGTTGTCGTCGCCGACGATCAAATCCGGCCGGCCGTCGCCGTTCCAATCCGCCACCCAGACCTTGGTCGTCTGGCCGCTGCGTGTGGGTGTTTCGCTGGCGGTCATCTGCTTGCCCGAGGCCGCCTCAACCAAAGTGCCGGCCAGAGTCAGTTGTGGCTTCTGGGCGCTGCCGGTGTTGCGGAACCACACCACCTTGCCCGAACCGGAGCCCAGGATCAGGTCCAGTTTTCCGTCTCCGTCCCAGTCCGCCACGAATGGCCCCGCCCGGGTCCCCTCGGCCACGATATCGCGTCCGCCGGCCTTGAGCGGTTGGGGGCGGCCCCAGGCCGGCTTTTGGGCGGTTCCCTCGTTGAGAACCAAAAAGACCCCGCCGTCAATATTGCCGATAATTAAATCGGGCTTCCCGTCGCCATTCCAATCTGCCACGGCCACAGCAGAGGCCCGCCCGACGTTGATGGGTTTGCCCGTAGTGTCCTTGAGGACCTCCCCGGGGCCGTAGGAGCCGTTGGGTTTCCGATGGAAGCAGTAAATCTCGCCCGGCAGCGACCCGGAGAGAATTTCGAGCTTGCCATCGCCATCGAGGTCCACGCCGTGTGGGCCAAAACCGATGCATCAGCCAGCCGGCACGCGCGCATCGGCGCTGCCCGCCTTGAACCAGACCCCGGCGCCAAACCTCGGGGCCGTGTTGCTGCCCACGTTGCGGAAAATCCGCGCCTTCCCGTCCTGAAACTGGCCCACGATTAGGTCCCACGTCCCGTCGCCGTCAAAATCGCATATGCACGGCGCGGCGTTGCCTCCCGCCGTCTCGATTGCCTTGCCCTCTGCCTCCACCCGGAAGGGGGGCAGCAACTCGCCGGCGGCCAACCCCTGGACCGCTCCCGCCCCGAGCACGACGAAACCAAGGGCGAGTCTTATGTCCCGAATACTGCTGGAGAGAACCTTCGCTTTCATAGTCTTGAATGAAAATTGAATCGCTTTCCGTCATAATCGTCCTCCCGGGCGGAAAGTCAACCTTTGGCCGCGAGCCGGTTTCAGTCTGGGCGCAGATGTGCGAGATTCCCCCCAGAATGTAGGAGCCGACGTGAGGAGGCTCACTCTTTAAAAGAGCAGATATCAGAGCCTCCTCACGTCGGCTCCTACAGAATCTTGAATCAGCCGTACCCAAAAACGGAGCTGCGCCCTTTCAGTCTTGCCCAAAGCTGCCGGATGGCGTCATGTTGGAACTCCAGAATGTCTATGCAAGCGACCCATCCGGGAATTTCCGTTGGCAAAAGAACCAGGCAGATTGGCAAAGTTGCTTTGCGGCAGGCCCTTTGGTTGTGGCTGCGCCGCGCTACGCTGCCCGCCATGCTGACTTCACTGGCGGTCTGCGCCCCGGCGCAACCGGACGCCGATTCTGTCCATGAACCGCGCCCTCGTAGCGGCGTCTCGGCAGAGCGCCGCCGCTCCCCGGAACGATCACCGGCGGCGCTCTGCCGAGACGCCGCTACGCCGAGGTTCATGGTCCCAATGCATGCGCAAAAGCGAAAGGAGGCTCTCCACGAGCCGCCCCAGCGGCGCGGCCGGGCCCCGGAGCGCGGCGTCTATAAGGCAACCATCGCCCCCCACTGGTTTGAAAACAATGCGAAGTTCTGGTATCGCAACGACCTGCGGGATGGCGCCAGGGAGTTTATTGTAGTGGACGCCCAACAGGGCACTCGGCGCCCCGCCTTCGACCATGAACGGCTGGCCTCGGCCCTGTCAAAAGCCGCCGGGCAGGAATTCAAGGGGCGCCAACTCCCGTTTTCGGAGATTGAGTTCACAGACGACGGGCAGGGCGTCCGGTTCGATGCCGCAGGCAAGACCTGGCAGTGCACACTCAACTCCTACGAGTGCGCGGTCGCCCCGGCCAGCCCGGCGCCCGCCGAGGCCCAAAGCCCGGAGTCTCCCGGACCCGGAGAAGGCGGCCAGGACCGGCGGGCTGGTGAGAGAGCTTCTCCCGACGGCAAATGGACCGCCTATATTAAAGACCGGAATGTCTTTGTCCGAAAGCGAAGCCGATAAGGCCGAGAGCCAACTCACGCAGGATGCCCGTGAGGATGATGCTTATGGACAGTTGGAGTGGGCGCCGGACTCGCAGGGCCTGGCCGCCTGGCGCATCAGCCCCGGCGACCGCAAAGAGGTCTATCTGGTTGAAACCTCCCCTCGAGGCGGGGGCCGCGCCGTGCTCCACCGCCGTCCTTATGCGCTGCCCGGGGACAAATTCACCACCTGGGAATTGAGCGTCTTCGACATGGCCAATCGCAAGCAGATCAAGCCTGAAATCAACCGTTTCGAGCACGAATGGGAGGCGCCCCGCCTGCGCTGGCGCCGGGACGGACGCCATTTCACTTACGAGAAGGAGGACCGCGGGCACCAGCGGTTCCGCATCCTCAAGGTTGATTCCCGCACCGGCGCCCTGCGCGACCTGCTGGACGAAAGAACCGCTACCTTCATCTGGACCGCCCATACGGAAAACCTGAACATCCGCTACGTCAACTGGCTGGAGAAGACCGACGAGATGATCTACGTCTCCGAACGCGACGGCTGGCGGCACCTCTACCTGGTGGATACGCGCGAGGGCAAAATCAAAAACCAGATTACTCAGGGCGATTACGTCGTGCGCGGGCTGGATCGCATTGATGAAGAGAACCGGCAGGTGTGGTTCCGGGCCAGCGGCAGGAGCCCGGACCAGACCCCTATTTTATCCATTACTATCGCGTCAATTTCGACGGGACGGGCTTGCTGCCGCTGACCGAGGCCAATGGCAACCACTCGGTCCAGTATTCGCCGGACCGCAAATACCTCATTGACAGCTATAGCCGCGTCGAGACGCCGCCCGTCCACGAGTTGCGCCGCGCCTCCGACGGCGGGCGGGTCTGCCAATTCGAGCAGGCCGACATCTCCGAACTCAAGGCCCGAGGCTGGGAGGCGCCGGAGGTGTTTGTCGCCAAGGGCCGCGACGGCAAGACCGACATCTGGGGCATCCTCTGCCGCCCGCGCAACCTGGATGCAAACAAGAAGTACCCGTCCTCGAGGACATCTACGCCGGGCCCCAAAGCTCCTACGTCCCCAAGTCCTTCTCCGGTTCGAGCCGTTTTTCGGCCCTTACCGATTTGGGATTCATCGTCGTGCAGATCGACGGCATGGGCACAGCCGACCGCTCGAAGGCCTTCCACGACGTCTGCTGGAAGGACCTCAAGGACGCCGGGTTTGCCGACCGCATCCTGTGGCACAAGGCCGCCGCCGCCAAATACCCTTATTACGACCTGAGCCGGGTCGGCATTTACGGCACCTCCGCCGGGGGCCAAAGCGCCGCCGGGGCCCTGCTTTTCCATCCGGAATTCTACAAGGCCGCCGTGGCCAACAGCGGCTGCCACGACAACCGCATGGACAAGGCCTCCTGGAACGAACAGTGGATGGGCTACCCGGTCGGACCCCAGTATGCCGAATCCTCGAATATCGAGAATGCCGCCAGGCTCCAAGGCCACCTCATGCTCGTCGTGGGCGGAATGGACAACAATGTCCCCCCCGAGGGCACCTACCGTTTTGTCAATGCGCTCATCCGGGCCGGGAAGGACTTCGACCTCCTGGTGGTGCCCAACGGCGGCCACGGCGCCGGCGGCGCTTACGGGCAGAGACGATTGCAGGACTTCTTCCTGCGCCACCTCCAGGGAATCGAACCGCCCAACCGCAACGCAGGCCAGGCGCAGAGGCTCTGATCTATTCCGGTGAGTTTTCAAGATGATTCAGCCGGCTTCGGACAAAGGACGTGGACTGGTGCTGATCCGCATCATCCCCGTATCCAAAAGCCATGTGCATTTACGGTTTCACAGTCAAGCCGAGCACGTGCGCCAGCGCTTTCTGCCGGGCGTCGAAAGTGAAAAACTCCACGGCGTCGAGTTTCTTGGCTGTGGCCACGTGTAAAACATCCAGGCTGCGACAGCCGACCGTCGTGCAGTGAAGCGCAGCCCATTGCGCCGCTGAGCGGAATACGGGGGTCCAGTTGATGGACTGGGGAAGCAAACGGCCAGCTCGTAAATCGCGTTCAGCGTCGGACCACGCAGCGCTGATTTGGGCGGGAGTAAGGATGTGCCGAAAAAGCCCCAACGCCAGCGCATTCCTCATTTCCAACCGGTGCAAGCCGGTGAAGGGCAAAGGGCCGGTCGTTGCATGAATGAGGCTCTGGGCGCGAGAGCTGTTGGAATCATTGATGTAGTACGAAATGAGCAGACTGGTGTCTGCGTAAAGGTTCATGCGCCCTCAGTAACGCTCCTGTTCGCGCGCCAGCAGGACCAGATTAGGAACCACTTTATTGCCGAAAATTCTGCGCCGACGCGCTGCTGCGTCCGGCCAACGAGCCGGCCGCTTGGGTCGAGATGAAACCGGGCCGCAAGCCGCTCCTTCCAGTTCGTGGACGGCCTCAAAAAACCTCCGGCGTTCACGCGCAGGCAACGCTTTCACCCTTTCCAACAATTCATTCGCGCTCATCAATGCGTTGAACCATACACGCACCGCACCGAGACCGCAAGTGTCCGCCGGGGCCCCCGTTAAGGCATGGCCACTGGCATAGCCCAATCGTGCGCGTGCTAACCCAGTTTCCACCTTGGAACTGCCGTCCACGCCTGATTCCTGTAACCTTTCGGCCCTGGTTTGCGAATACAACCTGGACGGGGCGATGGACGCCCCGCCGGAAATGACAAACCATATACCGACTGAAATGATTGTATGAAACGTATCGCGTGGTTTCTCCCGCTGTTCCTGTCGCTGCTCGGTCCGGCTCTGGCCGGCTCGATACCCAAGGAGGAAGTCTCCGCCAACGCCAAATGGCTCGTCCACCTGGATGGCGCCCAGTTTCGCGCCACCAAAGTTGGAAGCTTCATCACCACCGAATTGGAAAAGCAGCTCAGCCCGGTCGTCGAGCAACTGAAAGAGAAGCTCAAGCTGGACCTCGACGCGAAGAAGATCCTCGGCGGCATCAATGGGATCACGATTTACGGCACCGAATACCAATCGCCGCAGGACCATGCGGTGTTGTTGATCGGGACCAGTCCTGAGCTGCAAAAGATCCTCGTCGGTTTTCTGGCCGGCATGGTCCTGGCAGGGACCAATGCCCCCGTGCAGGTCACGGAGACCGTGGAAGGCAACGTCACCTTTTACACGGTCCGGGACACCGCGTATTGCGCGGTGCTGCCGGGCAAGGTCATCGCGATTGGCCGCTCGCGCGAGGCCACTGAAAACGCGGCCAAGGTGCTCGAGGGCAAGGCGCCAAACCTGACTTCCGGGGCGGCCTTCGGCGGATTGGGCGACCTGAAGGAGGCCTTCTTTTTGCTGGCGGTCGCCGAGGGCTTTAATCTGGGAAACAACCTGCCGCCGCAGGCCAAGCTGCTTCAGGTGGCCGATGCCGGTCGTGTGGCGCTGGGCGAGAGCGCCAACGAGGTCTTTTTGAGCCTTGCCTTGCGCGCCAAAACACCCGACATTGTTGCGCAAATGCAACAAGTTGTGCAGGGGCTCATTGCCATCGGCTCGCTCAGCCAACCCCAGGACAAGGACCTTGGCCGTCTGCTTCAATCAATCAAAGTTTCGACCGCCGACAACATCGTCAACGTCCGGGTGGACTATCCTGTGGACAAGGCCGTCGAGCAATTGACCCAGGCGCGCGACAAGATGCTGGCACCGGGCGCACCGGATCATCACCAGGGTGCTCCACGGTGGAAGCAATTGACCCAGGCGCCCGACAAGATGCCCGCACCGCAGGGCAATCCGCCCGAGGCCGAGGGAAAAGGGACGCCGAAGCCCCAGTCCGGCAGCGGGGGGACGGCCCCGCAGGGCACGAAATGATGCCGGAGGCGCCGATGGTTTCCGCGTGCCGCCAGCCGGGGATGGACCGGGGCGCGCCCTTGGCGCCGAAGGGTTCGGGCGAACTGGCGCGCGCGCAGACCGCAGCGGGTTTACGGCCCGCCGAACCTGTGGACGAATCAGACCAGACTGAACTTAGCCCGGAGGAACTTGCCCGCCGCTCGGCGCAAGGCAGCGTGGCGTCCTTCGAGCAGATCGTTTTGCGTTTTCAGTCGCAGATCTTCAACTTCCTCCACCTCTCCACCCGCCATCACCAGGACGCCGGAAGACCTGACACAGGAAACTTTCTGCAAGGCCTGGCGCGGCCTGCACGGCTACAACCCCTGCCTCTCCTTCGCGCCCTGGCTCTTTGCCATCGCCCGCCACACCGCCGCCAACCATTTCCGCTCCGCAAAACCGTTCGACCCACTGCCCCCCGAGGCCGGCATCGTGGAGGAAGACCCGGCTAACCTCCTGGCAACCAAGGACGACTCCGATGCCCTCTGGCGGCTGGCGCGCGCCCTCAAACCCAAGCAATGGCAAGCCCTCTGGTTCAGATACGGCGAGGGCTTTTCCGTCGCCGAAACCGCCCGCGCCATGGGGACCACCCAAATCCACGTGAAGGTCCTGCTTCACCGTGCGCGCGCAGGCTTGGCCAAGCGCCTGCCCGCGCGCAGCTACGGTCCGGGGGCGGCAATGAAACCTCCGGAACAGGGAACCCAGACCGTCCCGGCATCGGAAGAATGAAAGGCCGTTTATGAGCAAATGCTGGCGCTATCGCCGAATCATTTCCCGCAGCGCGGATGAAAATGCGCCGCTCCCTCCCGCCGCACAGGCCCACGTCGCGCAATGCCAGGATTGCCGCCGCCTTTACGCGACCGAACACGAAATCGTCCGCCGCCTCTCCGCCAGCGCCGCCGCGCAGAAATGGCGGGAGCCTGCGCCCTTTCTCCACACCGGAATCATGGCCCGAATCGCATCCTCGCAACCCGGCGCTCGCCGCGCGTGGATGCCCTCCCATCTCCGCTGGCCCCTGGCCCTGGCAACCGCGTGCATAGTCCTGACAACCATTCTCCTCTGGCCAGGACGGCCCGGGCCCAAGCCTGCTCCCGGCCAAACCGTCCAGGTCCAGCCACCGCGCGCCGTGGAGACCGCTGCTTCGAGGGACTGGCCTGACACCACGCTGCTGACCCAATGGGCCACGAACGTCAACCAACCCCTCCGGACCGAACTGCAGGCCGTCTTTCATGACGCCCGGGGCGCCGTGACCGCCCTGGCCGACAACTTCTTTCCCGAAACGCTCCGCCACACGCTCCTTGAAGAAACGCCTTCCCGGAACTGAAGCAGGGGAAAGGCGATGTGCAGGCGCAGGCGGGGCCAAAAGCGGCGAGATACGCCGCACTCTGCGCTTGAACTCAGCGGCATCTCTGGTGCAAGCTGCTCTGAAACCAGAGAAAAAACGATATGACACTGCCAATCTCCCGCCGCCGGTTTCTTGGCCGGGCGGCTGCCACCTCGCTCGTTGCCGCCTTGGCCCGTCCCTTCAACATCCTGGGAGCGGAGCCTGCGACGGCTCCCGGAGCCGAGTTCCGCTGGACGGATTTCCACGTTCACCTGGACAACAGCACGATCAATAAGGCCCTGGAATTGTCCAGGCAACGGGGGGTCAAGTTTGGCATCGTCGAGCACGCCGGCACTAAGGAAAACAAATACCCCAAGGTGCTGAGCACGGACGGCGAGTTGAAAGAGTATCTGGCAATCGCTCGAGGGCAAACCGGTGTTCAAGGGCGTGCAGGCCGAGTGGATCGATTGGATGAGCTGTTTCTCCCCGGAAGCGCTCGCCCAATTGGATTACGTCCTCACCGATGCGATGACCTTTCCGGGCAAAGACGGCCGCCGCGTCAAGCTCTGGGAGGCGGATGCCGCCCAGCGAGTCGAGATGCAGGACAAAGAGGCCTTCATGGACCGCTTCGTGGATTGGCACGTCGAGGTCATGGCCAAAGAACCCTTTGACATCCTGGCCAACACCACCTGGCTGCCGGCCGGCCTGGCCGAACAATGGGAGACCTACTGGACCCCGTCCCGCTGCCAGAAGGTCATTGACGCCGCCCTCAAGTACGGCATCGCCCTGGAAATCAGTTCCAGCTACAAACTCCCCAAACTCCCGTTCTTGAAACTGGCCAAAGCCGCCGGAGCCAAATTCTCCTTCGGCTCCAACGGGCGCTACCCGAACATGGGCAAACTGGAGGTACTGCCTGGCCATGTCCAAAGAACTGGATCTCAAGCCCTCCGACATGTTCACCCCCGCCCCCAACGGACTCAAAGCCGTCCAGCGGCGCAAATGGTCGAAAACGTAGCGGCGAACGAGAGTGCGCCGTTGACTTCGATCACCGCTATTCACCCGAGGCGCCATCAATGTAGCGGAGCACAAAGCGCGGGAATGCCGCGCACTCCAGAGGCTTGGCCAGTGCCGGAGCCGGCTTGCCAGGTCGCGAAGCGTTTGGAGTGCGGCGCATCCCGCCGCTTTCCACCCTCCCCTTTCCGCTTGCTCCTGGCCAACCTCATGGCACCCTCCGCTTGTGGATCAGCTCAGGCCCATTCCGCGATCGTGTCTGTCGTCTGCCCCGCCGGGAGCTCCGCCCTTGCCACCCGGTCCCTCGGTCGGTCTCTCGACCCAACGCCCCCCCCCAAAGACTGGCCTCATGCGCCAGTCCACCGGCTTTCGGAAAACGCAGTTTACTTCGTGACCGCCGGGACACTTTACAAACGGCGCCTTTTCGACACCCCCGCAAAGCGTGACCAACTCGAACGGCTCCTTCTTTCAATGGCCAACAAGAACGGCTGGCAGTTGGAGGCCTGGGCGGTGCTGGCCAACCATTATCACTTCGTCGCGCGCGGCAACCCTGGGGCGGCCAACCTGGGGGTGTTCCTCCATGACTTCCACTATGACTCGGCGCGCCAACTGAACGAGGTTGACCGGCAACCGGGACGGCGCGTGTGGTACAATTTCCGCGACACTCGCTTGACGCACCAATACAGCTACCTGGCGCGGCTGAACTATGTCCACCGAAATGCTGTGAAGCATGGTTTAGTGCCCGTGGCCAATCAGTACCCGTGGTGCTCGGCGGCCTGGTTCGAGCGCACCGCCTCACCGGCCCAGGTGAAAACCATCTACAGCTTCAAGACGGATCGGCTGAACATCGAGGACGACTTTTAAAGCCATAGCGCGGGAATGCCGCGCACTCCAGAGGCTCCGCCAGTCCCGGAGCCGGCTTGCCAGGTCGCGAAGCGTTTGGAGTGCGCGGCATTCCGGCGCTTTGGCTGCGCCCGCCGACAAGGCGAAGCCCCTTTCGGCCTGCCTCAGATAAGTTCGTCAACCGCAAGTGGCATCAGAATGGATAGCGGAGCCGGAAAAACTCACTTCGATTTGTTGAATTGCCCGTTGGGAATGTCATCTGGTACTTGGTCGCCGAGCCTGGCACGTCGCCCCAATCGGAGCTGTTGCGGACATTGACCGCGTTGGTCTGCAGAATCCAGCCGACATAGTTCGCGGGCCAAGAGACAGTAAAGTTTCCGCCGCTCACCCTGGCAGTGATGTTTGTCCCCATCGGCGGCAGCGAGCCTCGCGGCGTCGCGCCGGTCTCGGGGGAAGGAAGGCCAGACCCGCTCTGGTTGGTCGCGGTCACGACGTAATAATAGGTGAGGCCGTTGACCAGGCCGGTATCGGTGAAACTGGCGCCCATGATGGCGTTGGTCACGGGGGTGTAAGGCCCGCCGCTGACCGTCGCCCGCTCGAGAATGTAACCGGCCGCCAAGGCGACTCCATTCCAAAAGAGCACGACCTGGCGGTTGCCGGCCAAGGCCGACAGGCCGCTGGGCGCCGCGGGCGCCGAAGTGGGCACGGGGTAGCCCGGATTGTTGGTGGCGTTGAGCCACCAAAGCGCGCTGGTGATGCCACGGGGATAATGGCAGCCTCCCTGGAATAGGTTGGCCCCGGTGGCGTCGGTCTGGTCCGACCATTCCTGAATGGGTGTGTCCTGAATCTGAATGGTGGCATGAACCTGGTCCACGGTGCCGTTGACATTGTTGCCGGTGAACCCGAGAAGCTGTTCGGCCACGTATTGGGCGATGTACATCTTGCTTTGCCAGGTGTTGTGAGGGTTTCCGTAGTCGGTGGCGCTGGTCATGTCCCATGCCCCGCTGGCGGCATTGAGGCACCTGCCCGGAACCAGGACCGCCGCCAAATGATTGGACAGGGCCAGGAGCATGGAGGCGTAGGGGCCGCCGGTCCGGTCAAGGGCGTCGGTCAGGCCCATCTCGAGTGGATAGGCCAAACCCTCGACCATCGGAATGATAGCGGACCGGTCGCTGCCGTCCAGGAGGGCGGGAATGTAACCGAGGGTCCCCTGGTAGTTGGTCCACAGCCCGGCAATGGTTTGCGCCGCGGTGGCCGCCATGGTCTGACAGGTCAACTCGTCGGTTGAGTCGCCGAGTTGGCCGAACATCGCCTCCAGGGCCAGGTAACAGGCCCAGTTCCTGACCGCCAGCCTGCCACTGTAGCGCGACGCCCGGAGCGAAGCGCCCAGGTTGTCGAACGTAGTGATTTCCGGGGCGCCCCCACGCTCGTTGATGTACTTGGTGATGCCGTCCCTGGCATCGGCGTTGGGGTTATCGCGCACGAGCATCGAGTCCAGGCAGGCTTGCAGGATCGCGGCGCTGCTGCCCAGCCAGGCCCGGTCGCCGCTGTGGCTCCAGTAAAGCCCGGCCGAGAGAATCCAATTCTGGAGCTCTTCCTGTCCCATGTAGGAAAACCCGCTTTCATAACCCGTCGGGTCGGTGCCGGGCGGGTTTGAGGTTGGCCAGTCGCCCATGTCGTGATGGAAGGAGAATCCGTTTTCCGACACCACCGCGCCGGAATCGGGGTCGTAAAGCGAGTGGTCAAAGCTGTAATCGGTGCGGGGGATAGCGCCCGAGAAGGTGTCCAGCACGTTCTGCAGCGCCCAGGGGTGCATCTGGGATTCGTAGAAGGCCAGGTCCACCGTGAGGTCGAACGTGTTGATGTAGTTGTAGAACCCCTCGGTTACGCGCCAATGAACGCCGCCGCCCGGATCGATCAAACAGACCGTGTTGGCCATATAGGAGTGCAGGGCGTGGGAGGCGAGAAACTGGCGATAGGCGTTCAGCCCGGCATTGGCCATCGCCGACGCCAGTTGCTGGCAACGCATCCGGGCATCCGCCAATCCGGCGAAGGCCGAGTCAATCACGCTGTTGATCGAACCAAAGAGCGAGGTGTAATAATAAGACCCCGACATGCGGGAATCCACCACGGCAGTGCGGTAAAAGGCGAGAACGACGGTCAGGGTCCCGGTCTGGCCGGGCGGAATGTTCAGATGG
The DNA here is from genome assembly GCA_963713735.1 of uncultured bacterium. Lineage (GTDB taxonomy): Bacteria > Verrucomicrobiota > Verrucomicrobiia > Limisphaerales > UBA8199 > CAVQND01. Next base: position 56,315 of record CAVQND010000055.1, on the reverse strand, counting down.
AACGCGAAGCCCTGGGTCATCCCGTTCAGCGCCGCCGTCAGACTGCGGCCGCTCAACAAGTCGCAGCTCCCCGTTTGCACTGCCAGGGCGGCTTCGCCAAGCGCAAAACCCTGGTATGCGCCATTGGCGAAACTGGTCTGCGTGGCGGCCGTGGGCAGGCCAAAATAAAGGTCTTCGGGGGTGGTGTTGGTGTTATTGACCGTCAACACGATCCAGGTTGCGGGCAGGAAGAACCGCTTCTTGTCGCTCAGGGTTGCCGTGTCGAGACTGGCCATGGACCAAGCCGGAGAATAATGCGTGAGGGTCAGACCGGCATTGTTGATGGTCCATTGATCGGTGCAGGGGGTGAGCGTCCGCCGGATGTTTGTCTCGTCGAAGAAGCTGGCGTTGGCAGCAATGCCGGCGGGCGAAGCGAGAAACGGAAGCGAGCGCAACCCGGCGCTGCCTGACAGTGCAATAAGTACGCCGCCGCCGCCGCCCCAGCCCGGAATGGCAGGGGTTGACATTCCCAAACCGGACCAGTCGCCCCCGACCCAGCCGTGGGGGGTAAGCAGCCCTTGGAAGCCGTAGGCGAGGGTGGAGCAAGCCCCCACGGGGGCGTGGTCCACGTTGACAAAGACAAGTTGATTCGACGAAAGGAGCGTGAAGGCGGGCACGGAAGACGTGCCTGCCCCAAGTGCAGCCACAAGGAGCCCGAGCAACCATGATCGGCGTGAGCGCCGGCCCGGCCTGGCCGCCTCCACCTTGGCAATGGAATCCGAATGAGTTTCGGGCACAGCGAAGACCTCCTTCCCCGGGAGGCCATTGATCAGAGACTTCTTGCGTCGTCTCCTACGGTTGAGGGATGGGGCTCGTTTCGGCGACTTTGTGACTGACCCGGCGGCAAGGCTCTGGGCGTTGTTCATAAGACTCTACCTTAACACCTCTCACCCCCCGTTATCCAGACAATCTCGCACCGCCTTGGCGAGGGTGGCGTGCGTATAGGGCTTTTGCAGAAAGGTGGCGCGGCCTTGTCGCAGGAAGCTCGTATCCAGGTCGTCCATGCTGTAGCCGCTGGCAAAGACGATTTTGAGTTTGGGGTTGCTGGCCTGGAGCCGCTGAGCCAGGTCCATTCCCGAGATGCCTTCGGGCATGACCATGTCGGTGAGCAGCAAGTTGATGCCGCCGGAGTGCTGGTTCCACATCTCGATGGCTTTGCGGCCGGAGGCGGCCACGAGGATTTTATAGCCGCAGTCTTCCAGTATCACGCGGGCCATCTCGCGCAAGACAGGTTCGTCTTCCACCACCAAGACAGTCTCCCTGCCGCCCGGCGTTTCCGGAGCCGGCAGCTTGTCGGGGGCTTTGGCCTCGACCGGTTCGGTGCAGGCGGGGAAGAAAATGGCGAAGCTCGTCCCGGAACCGACCTCGCTGGCCACCTCAATCCAACCGCCGTGGCGCTTGACAATGCCATAGACTGTGGCCAGGCCCAGGCCAGTTCCCTTGCCGACCTCTTTGGTGGTGAAAAATGGCTCGAAGATGCGGTCGAGGGTGGCGGCGTCCATGCCGCAGCCAATGTCAATCACGCGCAGGCATACCGACGGGCCGGCCCGCGCCTCCGGGTGGGCTTGAGCGTAAGCGTCGTCCACCTCCACCAGTTCGGTGTGAATCGTCAGGGTGCCGCCCTTGGGCATGGCATCACGCGCATTGACGGCCAGGTTCATGAGCACCTGTTCGATCATGCCGTTGTCGGCCCGGATCAACGGGATCTGGGCTGGCGGTTGGAATTGGAGCGTAATGGTCTCGCCGAGCAGGCGCTCGAGCATCTTGCTCATGTTCCCGACCACCTCCCGGAGATCCAACTGCTTGACCTGCATCACGTTCTTCCGGCTGAAGACCAGGAGTTGCCGGGTCAGGCTCGCGGCCCGTTCGGCAGCATAAAAAATGGCCTGGGCTGAATCCCGGAAGCCCGGCGGCAGGGCGGTCTTGGCCAGCAACATGCCGGAGTGACCCTGGATGACGGTGAGCATATTGTTGAAATCGTGGGCGACGCCGGCTGCCAGTTGACCGACCGACTCCATCTTTTGAGCCTGGCGCAACTGGGCCTCGAGGCTAAGCCGGCCCGTGATGTCCTCGACATAGCAATGGACGGCCTGGCTCTCGACCACGGGGTGAAACGACCACGCCAGCGTGCGCCCGCCAATCCGCGTCTCATGCCGGACCAGGCTCGGACCCGTGGCCAAGCATTCCTGCACTCGCTGGGGGATGTCCTCGGGCAGCAGGTCCCTGGGATGCTCTCGCCCGACCAAAGCGGCCAGTTTGTGTGCCGCCTCGTTCGAGTAGGTGATGCGTCCCTCGGCGTCGAGTTCCATGGCCGGGTTGGGGTAGAGTTGGACGAAGGCGGCGAGTTTTCGGAGCCGGGCCTCGATCTGGTTGTGCGCGACGGCCATCGCCAATACGGTGGCGACGGCCATGAGAAAATGCATCTCGTCCTCGGTAAAGATGCGCCGGTTGGTGGTATGCACGCCCAGGATGCCATAGGCCCTCTCTTGCCCGGGCACCGCCACGGTGATGCCGCTGATCACCCCATGCTCCGCCAGCCAGGGCGAAGCGCCAAAACGCGGGTCGGTCGGCAGATGTTCCACCACCACCGGGTCCCCCAGGGCCAGGGTGAAACCCGCCTGCGTGTTCCGGTCTGCCGGCACCGTCAACTCCCCCACCAACCCCTGCCTCCAACCCACGCCGGTCTTCAACAACAGGTTCCGCCCGTCCGGGAGCAATTCGAGGACGCAGCCGTATTCGACTTCCAGCGTCTGTGTGACCAGGAGGACCGCCTGGTTCAGGAGCGAGGAAAAGTCGTTGCTCACCAGCGCAAATTGGCCCAGCGCGCTGACCACCGTCTGCTGAAACGACCGGTTCAGGAGCATCTTCTCCGTCTGCTCGCGCTCCCGGACCCGCTGTTCGAGTGTTTGCGCCATCCCGTCGAACGTAGAAGCCAACTCCCCCAATTCGCCCCTCTCACGCCCCAGCCCCGTCCGGCTGGTCAAATCCCCGGCGGCCAGGCGCTGTGCCGCCCCAAGCAACATGCGCACCTGCCGCAGGATGAATCGCTCTCCTCCCACCCACGCGGCCCCCAAGGCCACCATTCCCACGACAAAGGACGCCCAAGGCGGCTCAGTCCCGGTGTGTTTAGCCATCAGATGGATGGCCGCCCATGCCGGGGCGATGGCCAGGAATACCATCCCGACTAACCTCGCTCGCAAACTGTTGAAACTGGGCTTGGGCTTACGCACGCTCACGGCTCGACCATGGCTCGGTCTGGGACATTATCGGCTCTCAAGGATTGTCGCCAAGCTTTTTGTTCACGCTCAAAACGCCACGAGGCGACGTTTTTTCATGCGCTCAATGCCCCAGACCTAAACCGTCACCACCCGGGGTTTAGGAATCTGTCCTCCAATAGGTCCGGGTGAATTTCAGAAAGGCTTCTTGGGTTGGCAGGCGGGCCTCGGGGACGGCCACATAAAGCCCCTCGCTGGGGAGGCGCGGCAGCACCGCGGGCAACTCCTCGAAGCGGTGGTCCATGAACAGCAGCAGCCGGGAGCGCTCGAGGATCTCGCGGAGTGCGGGCAGAAGGTCGAGTAATGGGGGGCCGTTGGCCTCGATGGTCATTTGCAGGCCGGCGAGGCCCGGAACATCCAGCACGTGGCGAAAGTGCCGAAAGCCGGTCGAGTGCAAGTGAAACACCACGCAAGCCCCGAGGTGGCGCACGACCTCCGCGCTGTATTGCATGAAGAGGTCCCGGTAAATGCGGGGGTGGCACAGGCCCAGGGCATCCTCCTGGATAGCGATAGTGGGACCGGGCGCCCAATAGCCGAAGATGTGGCCGTAACCGCCAAACGCGGGTTTCACCACCCGGAAATGCTGGTCCAGGGCCCGGAGCAGCAGTTGGTGAATGCGGCCCGCGGCCTCTTCAATGACCTCGGGAGCGTCGTGCAGGTCGCACAGGAAGTTGGTCAAGCCGCGCAGGGCCGCCAACACGTCCGACGGTCCGCGCAGGATGGTTGGGCTGATCCAGCAATCCGCCGGGGCGCCGGCGGCCAGCATCTCCGTCTGCTGACAGAGGCAGCGAAACCATTTGTCCTGCGCCGGTACTGACGCCGTGCGCAAGGCCTGGACCGAATCGCAGATGTGGCCCGGCGCCAGCGAGCCGGAGGCAAAGCGCACGGGGCAGCCGCACCAGGCCTCGAGCCACGGAATGGCGCGCCACGGCGCAGCGAAGGGAATCCAATCATCACAATTCACTGGCCGGTTCGCAAAGGCGAATTCGTAATCGGTCATGACCAGGTCCGGCCGCAAATCCTCCGGTTCCACGCACTCACGAGGAAACGGCCGGCGCAGGTATTTTAGCGGCAGGAAGATGTCGGTGTTGACCACGCCGACGGGAGGGCGACCGTCGGGCTTCTTTTCCCAGAAGATGCGCTGGAATCGCTGGATGCTGGCGGTGATTTGGGCGACGGTTTTCAAGGGATTTCTTGAGCCGGCTCATTGGCGCCGCCCAACCGGTCCAGCGGCGTCACCGGGTCAATGCCCAGCCAACAGAGGGCGCCGATAAAGTACCACGCGGCGATGGCCTGGATGACCACGGACCAATGGTTGCCAGCGGCTTGCAGGAGATAGGGAATGGTCCAGGGCGCCAGCAGCCCGCCCAGGCAACCCCACGTATTCATCAGACCGGAGAGCGTCCCGGCAAACCGGCCACCCAGGTCCATGCAACCGGCCCAGGAACCGGGCATGGCCATGTCATTGCCGAAGCAGGAGCAGCCCATTGCCGCCATCGCCAGCGCCGGGTGTTTGAGTTGGGAGGACAAAAGCAGCATCATGCAGGCCAGCGCGCAGCCACTTGCGCCCAAGCCGCGCCGCACCCGCGCCTGGCTGCCAAACCGTTTGACGAGGCGCGGGGTCAGCCAGCCGGTGAACCAGCAACTGACCCCGGCCAGGAACAGCGGGGGAGCGGCCAGGAGGGCAGCCAGGTAGCGATGGGTGTCCGCCAACCCGAATTGCTCCCGGATGTAAGTGGGCAGCCAGGTGAGATAAAACCAGAAACCGTAACTCAAACAGGCGTATTGCAGGCAGAGCAGCCAGACCGACCGGCTGCGCAAGAACCGGCCCCAGGGCACGCCCGACTGAGACGCGGAACCGGGCCGCGCTCCGCTCCCTGGCACGGGCACCGCGGGCCGTGACCAAGGCCTTGCGGCATCATTTGCGGGCCGATCCTGGAACCACCGCCAGAAAAAAAAGGCCCACACAAAACCAACCGAGCCGAAGAGGAGGAAGCTCTGCCGCCAGTTGGCAACCTCGAGCACCGCCACCACCACCACGGGCGTAAAGGCGCCGCTCCAACGCGCCGCGACCCACATCAGGCTCTGGGCCCGCGTGCGCTCGACCCCTTGAAACCACGAGCTAAAGGCCTTGGTGAGATTGGGAAAGCAGCCGGCCTGGCCGGCGCCAAACAGGAACCGCGCGGCCAGCAACGATAGGAACCCGCCAACCCAACCGGTGGCGACCGTAAAGAACGACCACCAGCCGACCACCCAGGTCAGAACCCGGCGCGGCCCCAAACGGTCGCCCAGCCAACCGCAGGGGATTTCAAACAGCCCATAGGCCACGCCAAAGACGGTCATGGCCAGGCCCATCTGCTTCTTCGTCAACCCAAGTTCGCCGCCAATCAACTGCTGGGATTGCGCGATGCAGACGCGATCCATGTAAAGAATAGCCGCCAGGGTGAGCGCAAAAACCAGCAGCACCCGCCGGGCACGCCGATGCCTGCCCTCGGCGCCGGTTGCCGGTGGAGGTTCCCGCACCTGCAGTCGTTCTTGTGGCATAAGCGCAGTCTAAGCAACCGGACTGCCACGAGACACTCACTTTTTCTCATGCCCGGCTTTGTTGAGCGCCTCCGAGAACCAATCCACGGGCTTGGGGGGCGACGGCTTCGCGGGCGGGCGCTGGCCGGCGGGCCGCCCCGGGCCGGGCGAGGTCTTGCCACCGCCGGATGGGCCGGGCTCGGGATGGGCTTTCATGGAGAGCGCGATGCGCTTGCGCAGGATATCCACTTCCACCACCGTCACGCTCACCCGCTGGTGCACCTTGACCACCTCGGCCGGGTCCTTCACGAATCGATCGGCCAGCTGGCTGATGTGCACCAGGCCATCCTGGTGGACGCCGATGTCCACGAACGCGCCGAAGGCGGTGACGTTGGTGACGATGCCGGGGAGCTTCATGCCCGGGCGCAGGTCTTCGAGCTTGTCCACGCCTTCCTGGAAAGCGAAGGCCTCGAACTGCCGGCGCGGGTCGCGGCCGGGCTTGGCCAGCTCGGCCAGGATGTCGTTCAAGGTCGGCAGGCCGACGGTCTGGGTCACGTAGCGCTCGAGGTTGGATCTTTTGGCGCAGGCCGGGGTCGAGCAACAGGTCTTTGACCGAACTGCCCAGGTCCCTGGCCATCGCCTCGACGACGCCGTAGCTTTCCGGATGCACGGCGCTGGCGTCCAGCGGGTTGCGCGCCGTCGCGGATGCGCAGGAAGCCGGCCGCCTGCTCGAAGGCCTTGGCGCCCAGGCGTGGCACCTGGAGCAGCTCGGCCCGGGATTTGAAGGGGCCGTGTTCATTGCGGTAGGCGACGATGTTGGCCGCCAGCGCCGGCCCCAGGCCGGAGACGTAACTGAGCAGCTGCTTGCTGGCCGTGTTCACCTCGACGCCCACGCCGTTGACGCAGCTCATCACGACGTCGTCGAGGCTGTCTTTGAGCAGGCGCTGGTCCACGTCGTGCTGGTACTGGCCGACGCCGATGGATTTGGGATCGATCTTGACCAGTTCGGCCAGCGGGTCCATGAGGCGCCGGCCGATGGAGACGGCCCCGCGCACGGTGACGTCCTGGTCGGGGAACTCCTCGCGCGCGACCTCGGAGGCGGAGTAGATCGAGGCGCCGCTCTCGTTGACCATGACGATCGGGATGGCGGCCGGCAGCTTGAGGGCGCGGACGAAGGCCTCGGTCTCGCGGCCGGCGGTGCCGTTGCCGATGGCGATGGCCTCGATTTCCAGCTTGTGGCAGAGCCTCCGCAGGCTGTCGGCGGCTTCGCGGACCCGGCAATCGGACTGCGCCAGGTAGATGACGTCGTGATGGAGGAGCTTGCCCTGGCGGTCGAGGCAGACCACCTTGCAGCCGGTGCGGAAGCCGGGGTCGATGGCCAGGACGTTTTTGCGCCCGAGCGGCGGGGCCAGCAGCAGCTGGCGCAGGTTGTCCGCAAAGACCCGGATGGCTTCCCGGTCGGCCTTCTTCTTGGATTCCAGGCGCATCTCGGTCTCCATGGCGGGGCCGAGCAGGCGCCGGTAGCCATCCTGGACGGCTAGGCGGACCTGCTCGCCGGCCGGCGCCGGCGGGCTTGGACGAACAGTGGTTCGAGCTGCGCCAGCGCCTCTTGTTCCGGTGGCGCGATGCGCAGATGGAGGAACCCCTCCTGTTCGCCGCGCCGCATGGCCAGGAGCCGGTGGCTGGGAACATTGTTTAACGGCTCGCTCCAGTCGAAGTAGTCTTTGAACTTCGCCCCCGCCTCCTCTTTGCCCGAGAGGACTCTCGAGCGGACGACCCCCTTGCCGGCATAGAGGGCGCGCATCCTGGTCCGGGCGGAGGTGTCATCGCTCACGCGCTCGGCCAGGATGTCGCGGGCGCCGGCCAGGGCGTCCTCGGCGGACTCGACCCCCTTGGCCGCGCCCACGAAGGCCTGGGCCTCGGCCAGCGGGTCGGCCGCGCCTTGTTGGGCGAAGAGCAGGTCGGCCAGCGGTTCGAGGCCTTTCTCCCGGGCGATGATGGCGCGCGTGCGGCGTTTGGGGCGGTAGGGCTGGTAGAGGTCCTCCAGCGCGGTGAGGGTTTCCGCCTGCGCCACGCCACCTCGGAGAGCATCGGTGAGCAGGTTGCGCTCGGTCAGCGATTTGAGAATGGCCTCGCGGCGAGTGTCCAGTTCCGCCAGGCTCAACAACCGTTCGCGGACGGCGGCAATGGCCACCTCGTCCAGCGAGCCGGTGGCTTCCTTGCGGTAGCGGGCGATGAAGGGCACGGTGGCCCCTTCGGCAAACAGCCTGGCCGTGGCCGCGACCTGCCGCGGCTGCAAGTTGAGCTCGCCGGCGACCTTCCCGAAATAGATTTCGTTCATCTCAAGTTAGGGTTGTGACAGGCAATAGAGTTGCCTTCGACGATCAGCGGCGTTGCCCGCCAGGCAACCTGCCAGCGCCGCCAGCAGCGGCGCCTACAAATAAGAGCGGCAGGCGTTCATGCTGCCAGAAAGCCTAAGGGCGACCTCTCATATCAGCAAGCAGTTTGGTCGTTTGCCAAGGACGCCTGCTCGTGGATGAGGCAGTACCTCGCATCTCCCCTGCGCTCGTTGCCAGACCGCCAGTCTGAGAGCTCCGGGGATGCTCACGGCAGGGATCGCCGGGCGTGGATTTTGAGGAGCGCAAACAAGTGATTGAGTGACTGCATGGTATCGAGTTTCGGACTCCTCATCCGCCGCAAACACGCCCTCGCGGTTCTTGTCCAGCAGCTCAGCGAGGCGTTCGATCGCTTGGGGAGAGGGTCGAAACGCCAGGATTTCCTGGGGAGAGGGACGACGGGCGAGGAATTCAAACACCTCCTGGATGACGCCCATCTTTCCAGTCGCCGGCTGTCTCAGCGTGCGCTCGACAAGTCCGATGAGCCGGTCCCGCTCCGCTTCCGCTTTCTGCGCCAATTCGTCTGGAATCTCAATCGTCAGTTGCACCGGGGAAAAACTACTTCTTTCGCGGTACAGGGTCAACACCGGACTCCGCCGGTGCTTAATCGAAGGCGGGAGCAGAGGGTTCGGGGAGGGGCCTACGGTCAGTAATCCTGGATGGACGATATGAAGATTAGAAAAGCAGCGCTGGGCCTTTCATGATGGAGAGTAGTGAAGAAGCTGCTCCGGCGCTACTGAGAAACCGTTGCCCTCTTCGGTGAGGGCGTCGGCGCTCCCGGCGGATGCTCCCATTTTAGCCCCGGCCGGCGGCCGCTGGCTTTGGCGGCCCAGAACTCCTTTCCAACCGCCGCGTATATCCCGTAGAGCCCCCGGGCATCCTGGTCCCGAGAGACGGAAATCCAGTAATTCGGGTTTCCGGGCTTTTGCGCCTCGAGAAACCCGGCGCCCAGGTTCCGTATCACCTGCGTCACCGGCCGGTCCGTGCCGTCCGGGTTGATAATGCCGAAATCACTCTTTTCGTTCAGACGGAACCCGCCCGGATACCACCAGAAGAAGACGCCGTCGGCGCCGGATTCGGATAACATGCGATAGAAATCCGAGTAGAACTGCGCTTGGAACGATAGCTTTTCCGGGTCGGGCGCCATTTGGTTCAGGTCCCAGGTGCTGTAACCCATCTCCGCCCAAAGGAGCGGTTTGTCCGGGTCACAGAGCCGGGCGTAAGCGGCGGTAAACTCACCGGCCTTGACGCGTTCCCAGTCCCCGATTCGCCCGTAGGCCTCGGGTTCCCACACATCCACGGCCTGGGCCAGGCCGTAGAAATCATAAGGCAGCAGTCCTTCCGAGAGGCAGGTTGGGTCGCCGGCGAGTTGCATCCGGAAACTGACGGCGTGATGCGAATCGAGCGCGGTGACCAACCGCCGCGCCTCGGCGTAATGCCGGTGGAGTTCCTCGTCCAAGAAGCGCCTGTAATCAGCGGCCAATCTCCGCCAGGGGCCGTCCTTGAGCAGGTGGGCCATTGGCGGGACGCTCAGGCGATTGGTATCGGTCGGGTTGCGCGGGGCAGGCACGCCCCAGGCCCTCTCGGCTTGCGCGACACTGCCGTATGCGGCGAGCACCCAGTTGTGCCACGAACCCGCGTATGCGCGCTCCTGGCTGTTGTGGTCCCCATGACTGGGTTCCCACGCCAGGTCGTAGGCGAAGATGACGTCGATTCTGAGGCATCCGGTAAAACTCGATGAGTTCCTTCATTTCCTGCCAGCGGAAGTCCATCGGCGTGCCGGGCCGGAGGGATTGATTGACTCGCAGTCCAAGTCTTTCGCAGCGGCGGAGGAAATCGAGCAGGTTCTGGGCCGGAAGCGATTCATGGGCGATGAAAATGCTCACCGCGTTCAGATTCATGGCTTTGGCCCGGCCCAAGTCGCGCTCCACCACCTCGGGGTCGTAGGACCCCCGTCCGAGCCAATGCTCGAAGAAATGGTCGTTGGCGACACCTATGCCGGTTGATGGCATGTAATTGACGCCATGGGCCTTCCAGGGTTTTCCCCGAAGCCAAAGGCCGCCCTGGCCGGCGTGGATGAATTCGGGCTCGGATTTTGCCTTCCAGACGCCCAGTTCGTGAGAGAGCCCATCCAAGGGCCGCCCGCCGGAAGTCAACACTGCGGAAACCACCTCTTCTCCTGCCTCTTTGCCAAGCCCGCCTTGCTCGCATCGCCTGGTTTGGCCGGGCGAAAGCGCAAACGTCTGTTCGAGCAACTGCCGCTTCGCGCTTTGTCTCCGGTCCGCGAGTTGTACCGAGAGCGTGAGATTGCTGGCCGTGGTTTGGCCAAAGTTCACCACCTCTGCGCCAACGCGGAACTGTTGGCCGTCAAACAGGGTGAAGAATTCGCTGCCGCCTTCGGCCAGGAAGAGGCCCCGCCGCATCCTGGACAACGCCTGCCGGAGGCAGTTGGTGACAAGCGGCTGAAGGTAGAACTCCTCATCCATGGGCGTGAAGACGGCCCAGACGCTGCCACGGAAAGGAGGCGCGACATGGACGACCAGCGCGGCCACGGCGCCCCGGTAATGACCCGTCCGGCTGTCATAAGCCCCGAGCAGAGGCTCCCACCGAAACGGCCGTTGCTGGTTGAAGCCAAGGCCCCGAGGCCGCGGATGCAGGCCCAGCAGGCCGCCGCGGGCGTTTGGAGCGGCCCCAGGTGAGGTTTGCGCCTTAGGATTGAGGAAAACGCCTCCTTCTGCAGCCCGTTCCCAAAGTTCAAGCGGCTCTTTCTGGTGGTCTGCCCGGACCAGCACTGGCGTCGTGATCTCGAAGAACTGGTAACCCGGGGAAAGGGATTCCAGGCGCGGGACCGATGATGAAAACAAGGCCTCGTTGCCAAACGGATTGGGTGCTGTGCCCAACTCGGCAAACCAGTACTCATGCTCCTGGCCTTGGAGGGCAGTGTGCGACAATGCCAATCCCACGGAGAAGCGTTCTGCCTTGGAGGGATTGAAGCAGTCTCCCGGACCGCCCCGACCGGGCGATTCCCAGAGCTTGAAGGCCTGGGGCGGCAAGGCGTACTGTTTCCACTCCGGCGAGAGATTGACGACCGCAATCCACCGCGAGCCATCCTGTTCGTCCCACTCGAGCGCAAGTTGCCGCGTGCGCGCACCGCCTTTGGCACGGAAGCAGGTCAGCGTGTGGTTGGCGGGAAACGGATGCTGCAAGCGGGGGGATACGAACGTTTCCCACCCCGCCATTCGAGGCACGGCCACGTGCAGCGCCGTGCCCGAGCCGTCCTGCGCCACGCAGTAGCTGGCCTTGGTCTTGAGGTCATTGCTCGAACGCCACCAGCCGGGCATGTTTGAATCCGTGAAATTCTCTATCACATGCTGCGGCTTTTCCCCGGAGAGCCTTTTCTCGTAAGCCTCCCTGGAAATCCACTGGCCCTGAACCTGGTAGAGGGCCGATTCCCAGGCCGGGGCGCGCAATGCCACCAGGTCGCCTCCGGCCTTAAGGTAGTTCTCGATTGCCGCCACGCTGGCCGCCGGCAAGGACTGCGCCTGCGGAAGCAGCAGCAGCTCATAACGCTCTACGGTCAAGCGCGCCTGGTTGGTCAGGACCTCCGTATTGATTAACTCCGGCTCATAACCGGCTCCCTGGAGCACAGCGGCCAGGTGCCGCGCCAGGGTTGGTTCGCCCCGGGGCAGGGGTTCGGAAAAGACCGCAGCCCGCGCCGGCCCGGGGCTCGAGTCTTCCATCGCGCCGGCGGCCAAAGGCAGGCACACGACCGCCAGGGCAAGAGCGGCCACGGACGGAGCAGGGGGCTTGCAGGATTCTCTGCCGGTCGCTGGCATTGGCTCGGGCTGATTGAGTGCGATGAAAAAGGCTCTCAAAAACCGCAGTTGGCGTCGAGGATAACCTTTCTCGGAACCGCGCAAGCGAAAGTTCGTAATGATTCGAGCACCAAACCCTCGCCGGCCTGCCAGCCGTAGCTGCCGCAAGCCAGCGAAGGCCGGAGGCGAGGGTCGGAATCGGCGGTTCGGACCCCTTTTGGCCCCCCGGCAACCTGGCCACGGGTGTCCAGGCGCGGCCAGGCCGGCTGTAGCCGGACCAGGCCGAAAGGGGCCTCTGGATTCGCGTTTGGGTTCGCGTTTGGGTGATGGCCTTTGCACCATCCTCTATAGCGACGGGCGAAGCGAAAGCGTGCCCCGACTTCAAGCGCCGCTGTGCGTCACCGGGCCTACTTCTCCGGTTGCGGCGGCGTGCGGCCCGCACTGCGATCCGCAACCTTCCGGGCGTGTCTCTGAAGCGCCTCATCGATGAGCGATTTGCTTATCCACGCGTTCGACCGCCGGAGCGCCCCCAAAGCAAGCCCGATGTCGAGCAGGTTGAGCTCGGCGGCGCGCTCGATCAGGCCGACGGTGCCGATGACGAGCAGGCCTTTCGCCTTCGCGACCTTTCTCGCTTCCTTTTCATCCAGTAGCACGGGCGCGCCGAGCTCGACGGCCAGCGCGATGGCGTGCTCCTCCCCTGTGTCCAGGCCGAGGGGGCTCGATGTTCGCGGGTCTCCTGGTTTCCACCCAAGGCGGAAGGTTGGCCGCCCAGTTTCGCACCAGGGCCGGAGTCCTCGGGCTCTGGAGTTCCTGGGCGACCATGTGCTCCGGGATGATGACCTTCGTGAACAGCTTCGGCAGGACGTGGGTGGCGCCGATCAGGACGATGTAGTGGATCGGCGAGGCGTCAGCCACGACGAGCTTCATGAGGGGCCGAGGATCTTGTCCAGGTTCCGCCGGTCCTCCTCAAGGTCCTCCCTGTCGTAGTGCCGCTCGCAACGGTGTCGCGCCAGGAATTCCTCGGTCTCTGCCCAGTCCAGGCCGAGGAGTTGGCGCACTTGCCCTCGCGAGAGTTGGTGTGACCGGTAGCCCTCGACTGCCGCTTGCTCGATGACCCGGCGCCCGATGGCCTTGGGGTTGGTGCCGAACTTGGGCGCGATCCCCTTCGGCATCTGGACCGTCACGGTGATTGACTCGGCAGACTTTGGATCGGTGTTCGCGATGCGCATCTTTGCGTTCACTCTACAGTGCGGGGCGTCTGGCCGCAAGCTGGTCTTGGCGGCCCCAGCAATTCCGCAAGGTGGGGTGCGCCGCCGCTTTACTTTCGGAGGCCCAGATTTTTGTCGGCGCCGAGCGCTGTCGTGATGGAGGGGCTGCCGGGCAGAGCCCGCGCGAGACAACACCTCTCCCGCAGTCCCCGAGTCCTCCTTGTTGCGTCGGCCAGTTTGCAAAGAGCAACACCCCGAAAGCGCTCACCCAGGCGGTCGTCAGCCACAGGCAAACCACAAATCCCAAGGCAAGTCCTCCTCCAAAGCCAGATCCAGGTCATGCGCCAGCTCTTTGAGGCTCACCTGGCCCAACCGGACCAGTTGACTGTGGAGCACCGCGTAGGCGCTAAAGAGGACGAAACCTAGGACTAAAATCAGCATTTGCGCCAACATGGCCACCGGTTCGTGATGGTAGCAATGCTCCAGGTGGTAGAATTGCGTCAGCTCATTGAACGCCTTGTTCTCGATGCCCCAGCGCCGGTGACCGCCCTCATAGACGACCTGGACCGGATAGCCCGCCAAGCCCTCCGATGCCATCCACCACCAGTCGCTGGTCTGGGGTTGATGGGTCATTTTTCCGCCCACCATCTTGTGCTGGATCCACGTCTCCTGCGAGTGGACCACCCGCACTTTGCGGCCGTAGCTCTTGCTGAAGTTCAGGTCTTTGACCTCCCAGAGTTTGACGTGCCGGCCACGGGTTTCGTCGTCAAACTCCAGAGCGGGTTCTTGTCCGGCACTCAGGGCGCGCGCCTCTTGCAAGACCTCCATCCGTTCCTGTTTGAGCACGACGATCCAGGCCCAGCCCAGCTTCTCCACCGCCTTCAAAAAGGGGCCTTGCACATACCAACTGTCAATGGTCACGGCGTTGAAAAAGCGCACGCCGTAAAGCCGGCGAATCCGCCCCAGCAGGCGCAGGCCGGCCTGGGCTTCCTCTTCCCCGGGACCGATAGGCTCCACGTCCACCAGCACGTTGAACTTGGGCCCGTTGATCTGGGCAAAGACATACCGGTGGTAGTATTCGATCACCGTGTGTTTTTGGCCTTGGTTGTCGGTCTCTTGAATCTCCCTCTGGCAGCAGCACGGACAGCAGCGACTGCGACTGTGGAAGTGTTCGTTGGCGTCCAAACTCAGGAGCAGCAGGCCGTTGATTTTACAGCTCTCCAGCGCCTTGTTGGCCTTGAGGTTCTTGTTCACCCCGGCCAGGCCTTGGCGCAAGTCCTCCAGGTAGAAGCGCTCGCTCACATAGTGAAAGGCGTCGTCGCTGATGCGCTCTTGCCAATGGATGAGGTGTTGCCAGCGCCGACGCTTGGTTTGCTTGGAGAGATCCAGGTAACTGCCGACGCGGATGGCCACGCCCATGAGCATGCTCAGCAACAAGGGCCGCGTAGGAATCTTGGCGTAGGGCCGATCGCTGCGCACCCCGCGCACGACCCGGCCCATGGCGAAGACTTTCGTTACGTAGCCCAGAAACTGAGCCAGTTCGTTCATGAAGACGCGGCCACCAGAGGTTCACCACGGCGGAGCAGTTCGCGATTGATTTGGCTGATTTCGTCAAGCACGTGCTGGACCTGGGCATAAGCGGCCACACCTTGGCGTGCTTGGTCGATCTGGCCCGGGGACTTCAGCAAGAGCGATTGCACCTGGCCTTTGGCGAAGCAGCGGTTGAGATAAAAGAACGGGCCGTGCTTGGGGCCACCGGTGTGGCAGCGGCAATTGGCCTTGCCACATTTGAGGAATCGCTCGATTAAGGAGGCGTGGAGGACTCCGGGGGGGAATTGGAAGGAGCGCAGGAGATGGGCCTTTCGCTGGCGGAGGGCCAGGGTCGATGTGCGCTGGAGCGGCTGTATCCTACTCATATATAGATGTAGGATAGCAGAGCGGGCGAGCAATGCAAGCGAAAAAGAAAATGCCTCTGTTTCCGAAAATGCCCTAACTGCCTGTGGTCAGCCAGGTTGGAATTGAAACCCCACCCACCTTACGGAATCGCTGTGGCGGCCCGGAAGTCCCGGCCGGCGGCGAGGTCGCACCAGTCGCAACTGGGGAGGGCCTTGGCGAACGCGCCGCCTCCCCTGCAACGTTCGAGCACTCTCCCGGAGGGCATGAAGCGGGCCACGATGGCCTGCTAGCGGCATCGAGTGGCAGCTTGCCGGCTCTGGCGAGACCCCGGATGGACGAATTTGGCGCCTTCCAGATCAAATCCTGAAAGGTCAACAGGGGCGGTCTCCCGGAGCCACCTAGTACAGCCCGGCGTAAGTTCGTGAGGAGGTCGGCGCGTCAAGACGAGGAATTGGGAGCCGTGGCTGGCAATGGAGGTCGTTTGGAGAGGTCATTCCCACCGGAAGGCTTGAGGGCCCCGGAAAGCGTCACGCTCAAAGGTGGACCTTGGGCGCGAGTCCGTTTTTGGAGCCGCTGGTGCGTGGGGATGGCGGCTTTGTCAGCCAGAGGCAATGCCCTGGAGAGGCTTGCCCTGATAGGTCCATTTGAAGGGCTTGGCCATGGTGCGGTTGAAGTAATCCACAAAGGCCTCCAGTTTTTGTTGGAGATCGGCCAAGGAGGCGAAGTTGCCGCGGCGAATCACCTTGCGCACCAGGATGCCAAACCAGATTTCGATCTGGTTCATCCAAGAGGCGTGTTTCGGGGTGTAACAAAACCGAATCCGATGGGTGGGATCACTCAGGAAGCCGGCGCGGCTTTCTTGACTCTGGAGGACCCCTTGCTCGCCCTTGACGCCCAAGGTGCTCTCGGCTATGGCCGCGTCGCGCGCCACATACCGCGCCAGGCTTTCGGATTGGTGGGTGTTCAGGTTGTCCAGGACAAAGGTAAAGCCAACCGCTTGGGGATGGGCCTGCACCAGGCCGTTAATTAAGTCCAGAAAGTCGGCTTCGTTGCGCGTGGGCCGACAGTAGGCTTGCACTTGGCCGCCAGCCACATCCAAACCCGCCAGCAGCGAGAGGGTGCCATGGCGTTCATACTCAAACTCGCGCCGCACCGGTTGACCGGGTTTCATGGGCTGGTCCGGAGCGATGCGCGCCAGGGCCTGGATGCCGGTCATCTCATCCACCGAGAAGGTCAATTCACCCCGTGCGGCGGCTTGCTGGGCTTGCTGATAGCGGGCGCCCACGACCCTGATTTTCTCCTCCTTTTGCGGATCGGGCTTGGCGTTGAGCCAGTAACGGCTGCGGTGAGGCTGCAAGTCCAGGGCGGCGAGCATGCGGTTGACCTGCCGCTCGGAGATGCTGGAAACGATTCCTTGCTGGACCACTTGGTCCTTCAACTCACGGGCAGTCCAGTGAGTGATCGGTCGTCCATGGTCCTGGGGTTTTTCGCAGGCGATGGCGACGAGGGCACAGGTTTGTTGGGCGGTGAAGGTGTCGGGACGGCCCGAGCGCGGGGCATCGGCCAGGAGGGGCAGCTTGGAGGGCGGGGGCTCAACCGCCGGAGGTTGCGCACCGGAGTTTTCGGTGGCCGGGCTCTCCAAGGGTTTGGGGGTGTATCGCCGGATCCACTTACGCACGGTGTTGGCACACACCTGGAGCCTGGTGGCGATGGCGGGGATGCTGGTGTTTTGGGCGGCCAAAAGGATGATGCGGGCGCGTTCGACGGCACGTCGGGGAGCGGCCAGCCGCCGGCTTAAGCTTTCCAGTTCGGCTTTCTCCTGGCAGGAGAGGGCCAAGGCTGTGTTCAACAGGGCGCGCGTAAATGGGGTTGGCTGGCGCTCACGGTGGTGGCACCGGTTTGTGAGGCGGGCGGCGGTCGGCTACGGCCAGCACGGCAGCCTCCCAAGGCCAGAGCAGGGGGTGCAGCCGGTTGGTTTTCATGAGGGGCGTTTCAAGAGGTCGAAGGTGTTGGGGGCCGTGCGGGTGAAGGCATTTTGGTCCAGGACCTTTTTGGTCAGGGCGCTGACCAGGGATTCCCGGTGGAGTGGGCGCTGATAGTCTTTTTTGGCGCGCTGGATGATGTCGTTGATATGGAGGGGCCCCTTGGCCGTCAGCAGTATGTCATATACTACATCCATATTAGACTTACGTTTCGGCTCCGCCGACGGAGCGGTTTTGCGGTGCTCCGAGCGGCGGAGGGCGCGCAAGGCGCGGAGTTGAGCCAGGGCCGTGTTTTCCAGGACTTCGATGAGGTCGTCTTTATTGAGTGGGTTCATGGGGCGAGGAAAAAGTTTGTCATATGGCCCAATGTGTGGTATAGGTAAGTATATGTCAATAAAATAATCTACCTATAGCGACAAAAAAACTCCTTGCCTCCCATCGGCGAGAGGTGGTCGGGGAATCAGTGCCCTGCAGTAAACCAAGCGAAATGCAGGAGCGGGCTGAAAGAGAGGACTTCGCTCAACTGGCTACTTCACCGACTTTGATACTCACGAATTTGCGCCGCGATGTACTAGTGCGCGAGAATTGCCCGGCGGCTTTGTTCGCGCAACCGCCTACCGTGCCCTTTCGGCCAGCCCAAACCGATTGCCCCGATTGTCAGGCGCCGCTCCAGGTTTACAAAACCCAGCGCCGAACCCTTCAGAGCCTCTCGCTGGGCTGCTTTACCGCGCACGAAACCCTCCTGCACTGCGAGCACTGTCCCAACGACACCCTCTATGCCCCCGAGTCCTTGCGCCAATTGGTGCCCTCGGGCTGCACCTACGGCTACGACGTGCTGGCGTTTGTCGGCCAGGCGCTGTTCCTGCGCCACCGCCGGACCGAGGAAATCATCCAGGAATTGCGCACGCGCCAGGTCCGGCTCAGCCCCAGTGAGGTGGGTTATCTGGGCAGGAAGTTTGTCATCTATCTGGCGCTGGCGCACCGGCAATCGGGACCCGGCCTCCAGGAGGCCATGCGCGCCCAGGGCGGTTACATCCTTCATCTGGATGGCACCGGTGAAGGCGGTGGGCCGATGTTGATGAGCAGCTTGGATTCGCTCTCGGAAATCGTGCTGGGCAATGTGAAAGTGCCCTCGGAAAAGACCGAGCAGATCGTCCCGTTCCTGCAAGAGATCAAGCGCCGCTTTGGTGTGCCCGTCGCAGCCGTCAATGACATGGGCCGCGGCATTCTGGCGGCGGTCCGGGTGGTCTTTCCTGGCGTCCCGGACTTTGTCTGTCATTTTCACTTTCTGCGCGATGTCGGCAAGGATTTGCTGGAGGCCGACTATGACGCGATCCGGCCGCGGCTGCGCCAGCACGGCCTGAGCGAAAGGCTGCACTATTACGCTCGTCAGTTCAAAGCCGACCTCGATGCCCAGGGCGACTGGGTCGCGAACTCCTGTCAGAACATCCGCGACCACTGCCTGCCGAGCGAGCGACTGGAGGTCTTTCCCCGGCTCTGTGCTTACGCGTTAATCCAATGGACGTTGGCCGGCAAAACCGACGGCGAGGGCTACGGGTTCCCCTTTGACCGGCCGCACGTGCAGTTTGCCAAGCGCCTGCTGGCTTTGGGGCAGCTCTTGGAACAAATCAAGGACGTGCACCTGCGCGGCCAATGGGCCGACAACAAACCGCTGTTCAAGCTGTCCTGCGAACTCAAAGGCGTCTGCGCCGATGCGGGCCTGCAACGCATGCTCACGGCCATCGATGTCAAGATCGAGGTGTTCGACCAACTGCGTAGCGCCATGCGCATGGCCGAGGTCGGGGGCACCGCTGGCCTTAACGCTGGCAGCCGACCCCTGGCTATGGGGCCGATTCAAAAGGCGGTCGAGCGCTTCCACCAGAAGATTACCTCCCGCGCTGATTACGCCTCCACCGCGCATTGGCGAGCGCTTGTCGGGCAGATCGACAGGTACAAAGACAAGCTCTTTGCCGATCCGATCACCGTCTGGACTCCCAACGGCAGGCGGCGCATCCAACCGCAGCGCACCAACAACATCATGGAGCGCTTCTTTCGCGATTTTCGACGGGGCGCTCGCCACCGAAGCGGGCACAACTCCATCAGCCGCTTGCTGCAGAGCATGATCGCGGACACCCCATTGGTGCGGAATTTGGAAAATCCTCGCTACCTCAAAATCTTCCTCAATGGCCAGGACACCCTTGAAGAACGCTTTGCTCAAATCAACGCTCAAGCCGTTCGCGACGAACTGCGGGCCGCCCAAGGCTCTTTGGACAAGGTCCCTCCGAAGATCCGGCAACTGATCGCCCTCCCCGCATTCGCTGAGGCGATCGGCTGCCTGTTCCAAAAAACCGCCTGAGCCCGCGGTACAACGGACTTTTGTGGCCATAGACCTTGGGGTTTTTCCTGAACAATTCCCGAAAGATTCCTCCCTTCACTCGTAGCTGAGAACCTCAGATTGCGGCGAGCAACGATGTAACTCGTCTCCAGATAGCTTGATCCAGTGTATCCGTTGCTCAAAGGCGCCGGTGAACCACTATGATTACCTGCGCCAACGGCGGAAGCCAGTCGCCACCTTTAATTGTTCCCACACCTCGAATACCGCTCTCTCCGATATTCCAAGCGCCAAGCGATCCACTTCTGCCGAATTGAGCTTGGGGTGGTGCTTTAGGAAACTCCTGAATTCAAAGTTCTCGTCGGTGCGGGATTCCGCCATTTGCGGCAATTTCACAGGGTCGAGCATAGGCTACTGGGGTGGAGGTTTTGGGGAGTTCCGGGCAGTGGCTCCGAGGGACCGGTTAACGGATTCCAAATCGAAACCCTCCGGACTCCAATCGCCGCACCAATCCAGCAGTTCGGCATTGTCGGGAGAAGTCGGGTTCTGGAGAGCTTCCAGCAGTTGGGCGTAGCCGGGTGGGCCACCGCAATCTTCAGGCGGGCAGGCGCGGGCCCCAGCGAGGCACACGGGGTAATGCTGCCCAGGTTCGAGCGGGAGGATTTTTTCGAATTGGATCCCGTGTAACCAACCGTCGCCGAAATCATATTCGTACAGCAGCATTTGCCCTTGGCGGACCAGGACATCCTGCAATAGCGTGGCGTCCTCATTTTCTCCTTCGGAGCCAAAAGTGCGCAGGGGCGGCCCGAAGCCGCGTGGAGGCATCCGGAATTCGTGCATGTGACCACCGCCCCAGCCCATCACCTGCTGAATGATGGAGTGCAGAGCGCCCAGGGTGGAATTTCCCGGCACCAGGATACGGCGCCAGATTGGCGGCGAGACGTAGCGGAGAGTGATGTTGAGCTGAAAAACGCTTGTAGCCGAGGTGGCTCTGACGTTCGTCCTTCGGCGACTCGGGGTGCTACCGTGCTTCATTCCTGGCATATACCGTAAGGCAAGACGATAAGACAAGTAAAAGAGCGATGGGGTGGTTTCGCCCTGAGGTCCTGACTCGATGGAACTTCCCTGAACTTCTCCGAAGTGCGGTTGTCCACCTCATGTTGCCCCCTAACGGTGTCCCGAGCAGTACACCCGCATCGCGCTCAGCGAGCCTCCCGCCTATCCGCAGGGGGATCGGACCCCTGCCTTGGCTGCTTCGCATTCCAGCCGTTTTGTCAGTTTCCCGCACCATCGCATTAAGGCCGACCGAGGATTTTGCGAGCTTCGGCGTCCGGATCGGATTCGAGCCGGGAGAAGAGGGTGTAGGTGGTCATGAACTTGAAGTCGGCCGCCCACGGGGAGTTTGGCCAAAGGGGCAAGCATCTCCATCTCGACGTAGGGCGCCGTCTGCGTGGGGTTGGTATAGATTTCCGTGCTGCTGCCCCCGTCCGGTTGGGTGTAGCCCTGACTGAATAGGGAGGGGGTGGGCACCGGGACATAGCATCTCACCGGATCCTGGGTCTGGGAAATGACCCAGACACCGATGGGATTGTTGGTCTTCGACGTGGCGGTGGTGCGTTCGAAGATGGTCTTGATGCGCATGACCGGCTCGCCAAAACCCAACTCGATGATGCGGGTCGTTCGGATCTTGTAGGTGTTATCCACGGGCGTGACCAAGGTGACCACCCCGTTGCTGACGGAAAAGACGTTGGTGCTGCCGTCGAAACCAACCGGAGGCGGCCAGTTCCAATCCGACTGGGGCGAGGGCCAGGCCTTATCTCCGCCAAAGGCACCTTTCGTATTCCAGATGTTGGCATTGGCCGCGCGGCCAAAGAGCGCGGGATTCTCCCAAAACGGCCCGCTGGTGGCGCCGGCGAACCGGAACTGGAGAACGCGTCCAGCCGCCGGGACGACGATCGTTTCCACCCAGCCATTATTCAAGAGAATCGCGTTGGTCCAGCCATGGTAGTTGGTGATCGTCGCGGTGTTGGGCGCGTTGACTTCGACGCGATAGAACCGGGCCGTGATGACCGGGGAGATGGAATCGGTCCAGCTCAACGGTCCGGAATTGCCCAAACTGGCGCCGAGCCAGTTCCAGTGAGTCAAGTCTGGCGAGGCTTGGCAGGTGTAGAACCAATTTGCCTGGCTGGCCCATTGGAGCATGACCTGACTGGCGTCGAGCGCCAGTCCCAAGCAGGCTGATTGTCTGATTGAGAATTGCGGCGCGCCCCAATACATCCAGAAAACGGCCAAGATGGTTTACAAGATTGTGGACCGGCCTCCAGGCCGATTATGACTTGCGCCTCGCCCGCTACGAAAAGGCGCGCAGGATCGAGCAGGAAGTCGAACCCCGGGTCGCGTTTGAGCCGAGGCCTTCGGTAGCCTGAGCCGGCTCCGGCCTCGTTTGAGACTTTCCGTCGGACGGACTTTGTAGGGCAGCCGATTTCCCCTCACCCCGGCCCTCTCCCCGAGGGAGAGGGAGCAGCCAGGGCCGGCTCTCGAACCTTCCCACATCGCTGGATTCGTCAACCAACTGGCGAGGATTCTCCCTCTCCCCGCGGGAGAGGGCCGGAGTGAGGGGAAACGGGGCGCTCGAAATGCAGCAGGTGCTCAAAAATAGATCTGCGCCCGTTCAGTGGGCCAGAGCTGAACAGTTACGAATTTTCCTTGCTTTTTTTCGCCTTTGGGACAAGAATCCGGGAATCACTGCCCCGACGACAACAAGACGCTGACGCGCCTCTTTTGAGCCAACGCCCGGCGGCAGGGAACGAATTGGAAATCGTCATATGAAAACCGCGGGTCCCATGCGCCCAGTCACCGGCTTCACGCTGATCGAACTGTTGGTCGTCATCGCCATCATCGCCATCCTTGCCGCCTTGCTCCTGCCCGCCTTGGGCAAGGCGAAGCAAAAGGCCCAAGGCATTCAGTGCATGAGCAATACGCGCCAGCTTGGTTACGCCTACCAGATGTACGTGGCCGACAACGCTGACCGCGTGGCCGATGCCGGAACCTGGATCCGTGACAATGGAACTGCGACCTGGCTGAACTGGTTAGTCCAATCGCAGAATACGAACCTCGACATCATTCTCAACCCCACCAATGCTCTGTCGAAATACATTGCGGGTGCCAAGGGGATTTTCAAATGCCCGGCCGATAGGTACCTCTCCACGGTCCAAAAAGGCGCAGGCTGGACTGAACGCGCGCGCAGTGTCTCGATGAACACCTATTCCGGGGACAGTCCCAGCTCCGATGCCAGCGGCTTCAACATGTGGCAGGGCTTTCAAAAGATTACGGATCTCAAGAGCCCTGGCCCGGTGGGTATTTTCATCTTTCTGGACGAGCATCCGGATTCCATCAATGACGGGGTGTATTTCCCGATCCTGAGCGGCTATGGCGGGCTCTATGGCTGGTGTGATATTCCAGCGAATTATCACAACGGCGCTTGCGGCTTCGCTTTTGCCGACGGCCACTCCATGATTAAGCGCTGGCTGGGCATGTTGCGCAGCCCTCAATGGGTGGGGGTGACCTACACCGACCGGCATGCCGGCGTCATGCAATGTGCCTCCATCCAGGATAAGAATGACATTGATTGGGTGAAGCAGAGAATGGCTGATCCCTCCCATTGAATTCGCCTGCTCTGCTAACGCCGGGTGAAAGGAAAAGCAGTTGTGCAGCGATGGGCCGCGGGCCATGCTCGGTCCATGAATGTTTCGCTTCTGGCTGGCCCGATGAGGGGCGGCATCGCCGCGGCATCCCTGCTTACGCTCCTGGCCCTGCCCGCGGCCGCGGCGATGGAATTTGACGCGGCGCGACTGAATGAGATCGCCGCCCGCTTGCCGCCCAAACCGGCTGGTTTTGGCAGGCCAATCTCGGATCGAGCGGCCTGGGACAAGTTTTCCCACGCGGCTGCGTTTGGCCGGGTCGTGTCCAGGGCGCAATCGCTGGCGCGCGAACCGGTGCCGGCCCTGCCGGATGACCTTTATTTGGATTACTCCCGGACCGGCAACCGCGATCGCTGTCAGCAGGTGACGGAGGAGCGTAGCGAGCGGATTACGACTTTCACCCTGGCCGAGTGCCTGGAGAACCAAGGCCGGTTTCTCGGTCCGCTGACGGACACGATCAGCGCGATTTGCCGGGAGCGCACCTGGGTCTATCCCGCCCACGACGGAAAACTGGACAATTTTTACGGCCGAACCGTGGAGATGGACCTCCGGGCCACGCTGCTGGCCTGGGAATTGGCAAGCGCCGACTACCTGCTTGGGGAGCGGCTGGCGCCGGAGACCAGGGGCCTGCTCCGCGCCAATGTCGAGCGCCGGGTCCTGGGGCCGTTCCGTGACATGGTCGAAGGGCGCCGGGGCGAGATTTACTGGCTGCGGGTGGAGAACAATTGGAATGCGGTGTGCCTGAGCGGGGTCACCGGGGCCGCGCTGGCGCTCGAGGAGTCGCCGCAGGAGCGGGCGCGGTTTGTGGCCGCCGCGCAGCACTACCTCCGGTTCCTTTTGCGCAGCTTTACGCCGGACGGCTACTGTGCCGAGGGTGTGGGTTACTGGAACTACGGCTTTGGCCATTTCCTCATGCTGGGCGAAGCCGTCCGCCAGGCGAGCGGGGGCGCCATCGATCTGCTGGCCGACCCCGCCGCCATGCAGCCCGCTCTGTTTTGCACTCGCGCGGAGATCGTGGCCGGCATTTATCCGACCATCTCCGACTGCGACCCCGGTGACCGGCCCGGACCGCAATGGGTGCGCTTCATCCGCGAGCGTTTTGGAGCGGGGACGCCGGGCGGAAGGGCTGCCGAACTGGCACGCCCGCGCGAGGGCCTTGCGGAGACGATGCTCTTCGCGTTCCTGCCGTCCCCACTTCCCGCCGTGCCGCACGCGGCAATCACGCCAGAATCTCCGTTGCGGACCTGGTTCAAGGACGGCGGGGTGCTCATCTGCCGCCCGGCGCCCGGCTCGGCCACGCCGTTTGCCGCCGTGCTCAAGGGCGGGCACAACGCGGAACCGCATAACCACAATGACGTGGGCAGCTTCAGCGTCGTCGCCGGCAAGGCCATGGTGATCTGCGATCCGGGTGCGGAGATCTACACGGCCCGGACCTTTAGCGCGCATCGTTATGACAGCAAAGTGCTCAACTCCTACGGCCATGCCGTCCCGGTGGTCGGCGGGCAGTTGCAACGGCCGGGCGCCGAGGCGAGGGCGGTCGTGCTCCGCTCCGATTTCACCGACGGCGAGGATACCCTGGCCCTGGACATCCGTTCGGCGTACACGGCGCCGGGACTCGAACGCCTCGAACGGACCTTTGTGTTTCGTCGAACTGGAACTCCGGGGCTGAGCGTGCGGGACGAGGTGGCGTTCAGCGAGGCGAAAAGCTTCGAGACCGCCCTGATCACCTGGGGCGATTGGAAGAGGCTCTCCGAAAAGGAGTGGGTGATTTCTGATGACGGCGGAGCGGTTCGCGTCCGGATCGACACCGGCGGAATACCCTTCGGGATGCGCTGGGAGAAGCTGGATGAGGATGTTCCGACCCCAAAGAAACCCATGCGGCTGGGTATTGCCTTGGACTCACCGGTCAAAGCCGCCACGGTGACGCTCACGATCCAACCGGAAACCAGCCCGCTGCCGGCCAGCAAGTCCGGCTCAAGCGCCAAGTGACTGAAACTGAGACCAAGCCACAGGTTATGCTCAACGCTACGCGAATTTTCATCGTCGGCCTGAATCTGGCCGCAGCCTCGATGGGCCTTGGGGCCAACGAGGAGAACTTGAAGCCTGCCCGCACAGCGCTGGTCTGCGGTTATTTCGCCGGACAATTCCCTCGAGTTTTACCTGGTGAAGGGCCAGGCCCCGGTGGCCCGGCTGGGCCTGGGCGGCTGGGGACCGAATTGGCAGTGGGTCGGGGTGTCGTCCAGGGACAAAGCCGGCGGCGAAGGACTTGTCACCACCGTGCCCTTTGTCGTTAACCAGGCGAGGGGCGAGGTCATTGAGGTCCGTTTCCAGGCTGCGAAGACCGGGCCGCGGCAGGTCTCCTTTCGCTACGACTTGAAGGCGGCCAAAGATGTTCCGATTACGATGGTCATGGCCGGCCTTGGCATAGACAAGGCCTTTGCGCGGGGCCAATTGAAGGTCTTCCAAGCCAACGGGCTACAGAGTGAGCAGCCACTGCCCTTTGGCCGAGGCTCGCTGCCGGCGACCTCGAACCTGGTGCTCCATTTGGAGAAGGGAGGGGACTTGGCCCTGGCCCTCAACCCGCCTTGCCCAATCGCGTTCGACGGGGATATGCGCATCATGCTGGCCTCGGAGGTATTCAAAGCGGGCTCGCGCACCAACACGCTCACGATGACGTTCCCTTCCGAAACCGGGTTTGTGGCCCGGCCCGAGGACCTCGCCCCGTTCATCCGGACTGTGGCGGGCCCGGATTGGTTTGCATTTGCGCCTACGGACAACCCCGGCCCGAGCGTCATCAGCATGGACCCGTGGCTGGACAAGCCGGCGGGCGCGCATGGCGGCGTGCGGATGGCCGGCGACCATTTCGAGTTTGAGGACAAGACCCCCGTCAAGTTCTGGGGAGTCAATCTCTCTTACGGCGGCGGCTGTGCGCCGGAGAAGAAGACCGCCGAGTTCACCGCCGCCCGCTTCGCCAACTACGGGATCAACGGCGTACGCCTGCACAAGTTCTCGTACCCTGCGGACCAGATGGGCATCGGCGACCTGAACGACGCGACCCGAATGACACCCGAGGGCCTGGACCGGCTCGATTACTTCGCGGCGCAGCTCAAGAGCAACGGCGTCTATTTCGGCTGGTCGCACACCTACGGCTTCCATGTGTGCCCCGGGAACCGGGCGCGGCTCCTGGCTTACGACGAAATCGAGCGGAACCTCAATCGCAACACCTACGGGTTCATCAACTTCGCCGATGACGTGCAGGACCTGATGATCGAGATGGTGGTCAACCTGCTCCACCACCGAAATCCCTACACCGGCCTCACTTATGCCCGAGAGCCGGCGCTCTCTTTCATCGAACTGCAAAACGAGGACGACATCTTTTTCTACACCTCGGAGAGGGCCTTTGCCGCCTGCCCAACCTATCGCCGGCACTTTGCCTCCCGTTTCTCTGACTGGCTTCAGGCCAGGTATGGCACGGAGGAGAAACTCAAGCGGGCCTGGTCCGGGGCGCTCAAGCCCGGCGAGAGCCTGGCCGCCAAGAACCTCGAGCCCCAGACCAACCCGTGGTTTTTCGGCCAGGACAATCTGCCCCGGCAGTCAGGCGGGCCGCGCCAGCGCCTGCTGGATGCCGCCGCCTGGCTGCACGAGATTCAAAACCGGTTCTATGCCCGCTTCACCAAGGCGATTCGCGATGCCGGCTACCAGGGGCCGCTCTGCGGCTCGCCCTGGCAAGCGCCGGCCATGCTGCCGCACTACTACAACCTCCGCTCCGATGCGTTGGTGGGCTACATCGACCGCCATAATTATTTTGGCGGGGGGCTGTCCGATTCCATGCTGGCCCATCCGGGCAGCGGCTATTTTTCCTCCGGCTTGCAGCAGGTGGCCAACCGGCCGTTCGGGTTGAGCGAATGGATTCACGTCTATCCCTCGCTCTACAGCGCCGAGGGCCCGGCCATCGTCGCGGCTTACGGAATGGGCCTGCAGGGCTGGGATGCCAGCTATGAATTCCAGGCCCAGGCCGCTCCCCGTCTCTTCAGCGACCGCGCCGGCTGGCCGCCCTGGGGCGTGTGGGAAGCCGACGTGCCGACCCAGCTCGGCCAGTATCCGGCCCTGGCCCGGATGCTCTACCGCGGTGACGTGCGCGAGGGGGAGATTATCTCGACGCGCCGCGTGAGCCCCGAGGAGCTTGCGACCGGCCGATTCGGCTTTTCGGACACGGTGACGCAGGAAGGCGACATCAAGTCCTTCGGCGGCAGCGTGCCTCCGGAGGCTTTGGCTGCCGGAAGGGTCGTCGTCGAGTTCACCGATAAGCCGCAGTCCTCGGCTTTCCCGGATCTCGCGAGGTACCGGGCCGGCGCCACGATCGTCTCTGGCACTGGCCAGCTTGCCTGGGACACCTCGGGCCAGGGGTTCTTCACCGTGAACACGCCGGGCACCAAGGGCGTCGTCGGTTTTGCCGAGGGCAAGGAGCTGCGGCTCGGTGAGGTCACTTTCCGGCTCGCCTGCCCGTATGCCTCGATCTTCCTGACCGCCCTGGAGCGCGACGCGACGCTCACGAACGCCAGGAGTGCGTTGCTTTGCGTCGTGGCGCGCAACTGCAACCGCGGCTTCAAGTATTTCACCCTCGACTCCCACACCCTGGACAACGGACAGGGCCCCATCCTGGTCGAGCCGGTAAGGGCCACGGTCACGATCTCCGGCCGGAGCGTGGCGGCGGTGAACGTCCTGGATCACAACGGTCGCCGCACCGGCAAATCACTGCCCGTTGCCGAGGGTGGTTTCAACATCAACGGCGCGCAGGACCGAACCCTCTATTACGAGGTTCAGTTCAGGTGAAGAAGCCTGGCTTCAGACTCAAAGCGAGGGCAATTCATCGCCTGGCAACGGCGGCGCGTCCGGCGCTTTCGACAACACCGCGAGGAACTTCTCCCGTGTCCCACGCTTGGCCCGTTCGAGGATGCTGCTCTCGGTCTGCCATGCCCCCAGGGCCTGCGCAAGCGCGAGGGAGAGCAGTCGCTCCACCGGCACCTTTTCACGCTCGGCCATCGCGACTGCCTGTTTGTAGATCGCGTCGGGCACTTCTGTTTGTATCGTCGTCATGTCAGCGCTCTCAGCTTGGTCAGGAACTCCGCCGGACTCAACAGCACAATACCAAACCGTTCCGCTCCTGTAAAGTGCCGCCGGTTGTGCGTGACAATGTGCGCCGCCCCACATGCCACGGCCAATTCCAGAACCAAGTCGTCGTCCGGGTCAGGCAACACCGGCCGCCAGCGGAAGTAGATGGGCCGCTCCAGACCGGCGGTGCAGATATAATCCAGGAAATCCTCACAGTCTTGCCACGAATAACCCAGTGGCCGGCCTTCCCGGTGAACGATCTCGGTGTATTCCGCTACCAGCGACACGGAGAATTGCCAGCAGCACCACATCCCAGGCCGTGGGATGACCACACCTGCCCAACGGGCTCAGGCGGTCTCAACCGAATCGGTGTTGACGGTATCGCCTTTATTGCAGAACACTCCGCCCATGCGCGCGCATCAAAGCCGGTCGGCCCGCCGCTGGCGGGGCTTCGAGTTCTTCGTCATCATTACCGAGAACAACGGAGTGCGCGGGGTTGAGATTCTCAACGAGCTCGGCGGCGAGGCGGTCATTGCAAACAATGAGCCACAGCGCTGAACGAGGGTCGTGTTATGAAAGATCCCATCGCTGCCGCTCGCGCGCGGCTCCTCAAGGGCATTTTCCCGGAAGGAGTTCCCTTCCTTTGGTGCCCGCCTTTGACGCACTACGACGGCCAGGGCGCCATGGATGGTTCGCGGATGGCGGCGCATTTCCGGCATCTGTCTCCGTGCGTTCGGGGGTTTCTGATCCCCGGCTCCACGGGTGACGGATGGGAATTGACCCGGGCCGAGCGAAGGCAAGTGCTGGCCATTGGCCTCGAGCAGGCACGGCAGTTCAATTTCCAAGTCCTGATAGGCGCTCTCCATCCCGAGACGAATGAAGCCCTGGCCCTCATCCGGGAGGATTTGGACTGGCTCAAATCTCGATTCGGCGAGCGCAAGGCCGCCCAGGCCCTGGCGAAGGCGTGCGTCTGCGGTTTCACCATCTGTCCCCCGCGCGGCCAGCAATTGGCCCAGGAAGAGATCCGCCGCGCCCTGGCCTCCGTCCTCGAGTTGGGCCTGCCGACGGCCATTTACCAACTGCCCCAAGTCACCCTGAATGAAATGAGCCCGGAGGTCGCGATGGATTTGGCGCTGCGCTATGAGAATTTCATTTTGTTCAAAGACACCAGCGGCGCGGATGCCGTTGCCCTTTCCGGCAAGAGCCTGGCCGGGGTCTTCGCGGTTCGCGGCGCTGAGGGGGACTACGCGCGCTGGCTCAAGGCCGCGGGCGGGCCGTATGACGGTTTCCTGTTGGCCTCGGCCAATTGCTTTGCCCGGGAACTCCACCAGGTAATCGCGGATCTCTCAGCCGGGCGATTGGAAACGGCGCGCCGCCTCTCCGGCCGGCTTACGGCAGCAGTCGGGGAGGTCCTGCGGTTGGCCGCGGCCCTGCCGGAGGGAAATCCGTTTACTAACGCCAACAAAGCGATGGATCATTTTTTTGCCCACGGGCCGAAGGCCGCCGCGGCGCCGCCACCCCGGCTCCATGCCGGGAGTTGCCTGCCGCCGGAACTCATCCGCTCGACCGGAGAAATCCTCTCGCGCCAGGAGTTGATGCCGGCCCACGGCTACTTGGAATGAGCACATTCCGGCAGCGCGCCCGGTCGCTCGACGGCGCATTTGGTTGCCGCGTGAAATGTGGGGGTCACGTCTCCACTTTCCACATTCGCCTTTTTGGATGTGTGGAAAGTGGAGACGTGACCCCATTTTTTCGGGGTGGTCACCTTGGTCACGCCCGTGGATAACACCTACAAGATACGAACGACCCGCATCATCGAGTTGGGTTTTGGCGAGCCGGTCATGCGCATCAAGACCATCTTCGAACGCACCGCCGCCACGTCGAAGACCAACAATCCCATCGGTGTCTGGGTAATTTCCCAGACCCAGGATCCGGTGAGATGCTATGTCCCGGTGCCCACCCCCTCCATATTCAGTCAGGGCTACACCCAACTGGGCAGCGGCCTGCCTGCCCAGTTTCGCAACACCAACGGTTTGGTCTCCTTTGCCCGCAACACCGCCACCTCGCACAAGCTCGGTTTTGATGCCGGGACCCTCCTCTGGGTGGGCACCAACGTATCGTTGCGCCTCGACGCCCCACGTGTCCCCGGTTTGGCCAAGTCCGCTTACCCGGACGGGGGCAGCAGCACGGAAATCTATACCAACCCCACGCAAACGGCGCCCTACGTCGAGATGGAGAATGCTTGCCCCTTTGGCCAAACTCCCCGTGGGCGGCCGACTCGAGTTCATGACCACCTACACCCTCTTCTCCCGGCTCGAATCCGATCCGGACGCCGAAGCTCGCAAAATCCTCGGTCGGCCTTAATGCGATGGTGCGGGAAACTGACAAAACGGCTGGAATGCGAAGCAGCCAAGGCAGGGGTCCGATCCCCCTGCGGATAGGCGGGAGGCTCGCTGAGCGCGATGCGGGTGTACTGCTCGGGACACCGTTAGGGGGCAACATGAGGTGGACAACCGCACTTCGGAGAAGTTCAGGGAAGTTCCATCGAGTCAGGACCTCAGGGCGAAACCACCCCATCGCTCTTTTACTTGTCTTATCGTCTTGCCTTACGGTATATGCCAGGAATGAAGCACGGTAGCACCCCGAGTCGCCGAAGGACGAACGTCAAAGCCACCTCGGCTACAAGCGTTTTTCAGCTCAACATCACTCTCCGCTACGTCTCGCCGCCAATCTGGCGCCGTATCCTGGTGCCGGGAAATTCCACCCTGGGCGCTCTGCACTCCATCATTCAGCAGGTGATGGGCTGGGGCGGTGGTCACATGCACGAATTCCGGATGCCTCCACGCGGCTTCGGGCCGCCCCTGCGCACTTTTGGCTCCGAAGGAGAAAATGAGGACGCCACGCTATTGCAGGATGTCCTGGTCCGCCAAGGGCAAATGCTGCTGTACCGAATATGATTTCGGCGACGGTTGGTTACACGGGATCCAATTCGAAAAAATCCTCCCGCTCGAACCTGGGCAGCATTACCCCGTGTGCCTCGCTGGGGCCCGCGCCTGCCCGCCTGAAGATTGCGGTGGCCCACCCGGCTACGCCCAACTGCTGGAAGCTCTCCAGAACCCGACTTCTCCCGACAATGCCGAACTGCTGGATTGGTGCGGCGATTGGAGTCCGGAGGGTTTCGATTTGGAATCCGTTAACCGGTCCCTCGGAGCCACTGCCCGGAACTCCCCAAAACCTCCACCCCGGTAGCCTATGCTCGACCCTGTGAAATTGCCGCAAATGGCGGAATCCCGCACCGACGAGAACTTTGAATTCAGGAGTTTCCTAAAGCACCACCCCAAGCTCAATTCGGCAGAAGTGGATCGCTTGGCGCTTGGAATATCGGAGAGTTTTCTGCCCCAAACAGGCCATAAACCGCAGGGTTAGGCCGGGGCTTTTGCCGCTTCCTGCGCACAAGGGGGACGGGAAGTGGATATTCGCGGTAAGGCATGAGCCGCGTAGCACTGCGTCACGCCGTCGCAACCTTCCCGCGGCGGCGCTTCGATAAGAACCCAGCCCCCGATCGAAGTCAAGGTAATCCAGGACCAGGCGCGTGCGCCCCAGTTGCGGATACGCGCCAACCATCTGCCAGGAGTGCAGCCCCGGCCAGGTGGTGTCGCCCCCGTAGCCGCCGCCGTCGGCGTTGATCGTGAAGTGGCCCGGATAGACCCGTTCGGTGGCGGCGGGAACGAGGTTCTTGAACACGGCCGCCTCCATGTCGGCGCGGATCTCCGGATCAATTATACCGTGAAGCCTATCCCGTTCACCGGCATGTGCCCCTGCGGCGCGCACCCATTGCTGCGCCAGTCTCAACCCAGCCACTGATGCCAAGCCGAGGCCCGCGGCGCCGGACCGCTTGAGGAACCCTCGGCGTGAAATGCGGCGCTCAGTGGGGCCTCAGCTCGGACAATCCTTCGGGCCAGGAATGGCCCCCGCGTGTGCAGTTCCTAACCAACGCGTGGTCAAGTCCAATTCTGTCTGTAAAGACAGTCTCAGGCACTCGGTGTTGTTTGGTAGCGCTTTGTGCCATCGGCCAAGTTGACCCGCTGTCGCCTCTGGATGGCTACACCGCTTGCCGCTCGTGAGCGTTGCCGGCCACTTCTGCTCAAAATTGGTAACCCGTGATAAGGCTGACCGCGTCGGCGTCGGCTCTTCAAGCCCCTTAAGATAGTTGTTCAGAAACCTGAGGGTGTAGGCGTTGGCCGTGTCAATTCAAGACGAGCGACCTGGAGCCGGACAAAACGGCTCGCCCCGGTGCTGATTGTTCGCGGGTTGAAGACGGTCACCTTGGCCCATAGGAACCTGCTGGCGCTTCAGCCATCTTGCCGGGACCGGAGTTCTGCCAGTTGGGGAATCGGGTGTTTCCCCCTTCGCGTCCTTATCACTCGGTCGGACTGGCCCGCTGCTCTATTGGCCAACAATGCGATAGAAACCGCAGGGGGCTGTCACCGGCAGTATCAGCGGCGGAGTGGCGTCGGAAAGGACATCCGTCCAGTCCGCGGCGATCAAATCGGTGGCGCGTTGAATCCGGTAAGGCGGGCCGCCGCCAGTCCAACTCAGAACCGCGTTCGTTCCCTGCGAGACCAGCGTGGCTCGGATCGGGTAACACGCCACCATCAGCGTGTCGCTGAAGGTGGTCGTGCCGCCGAGGGATGGGGCCCAACTGGTCGTGGTCCCGATCACGCTGATGAGGTTCGTTCGGCCGGATACCAGGGGAAGGCCCGTGATGGTCCAGGCGTTGGTTCCGAGCGCCGGTTCCGTGCGGTTGCTGGCCCAGTTCTGCCACGCCACGCGCACAACGTCCTGATCCAAGGCATGGGCTGACCACCGAGAGGCTAAGGTTTGTCCCGCTGGTCGATAGGAAGTCCTGGTCCGTTGGACTGGTGATTTTGAGGAGCGGTTCGATCCCGGACGGGACGCCGCGCCGTTGGGCGAGGAGCCAGTCGATCACTAGCGGCGTGGTACAGGACATGCCGATCCCGAAGTCGTGTCCCCCGGTGGCGTACTCGGTGTAGATTGGATTGCCTCCAGCCAACCGGAGCGCACGTACCGCGAGTTGCGTGTCGCCCACTAGGCCGTCGTCCCGTGCGCAGAAGATCCAAGTCGGGACATCTTTGATGGAAGCGGCCCTGGAATTGCCTTGCCAACCCGCTTCGAGGTGCGCCCCGGCAAACACACCAGGCCGCATCCCCATCAGGTCCCAGGCAGCGTGGACCCCCTCTGAGCCGCCCATGACATAGATTCGGTTGGTGTCCACGCTGAACCGGGAGATGAGATCATCCAGCAGAGCGGAGACCTGACGCAAATACGCGTCGGTCCAGGTTTCATCTCCGACTCGGCGCGTGGGATAGACCGTAATCACCGGGTCGCGCTGCTGCTGGCGATAGGAGACCCAGGCCAATGGCCACGGGAAGGTGGTCGCCATGCTCTCGTCACCCGGGGTTCCGTGAAACGCGAGCCACAGCGGGTAGGTCCGCGCCGCGGTGTAGTTTGTGGGCAGAAAGCAGAAGTAGGGGAGCCGGCCTAGATTATTGGTGAAATTGGTTTTGATCCACATGGTGGCGGGTGGCGCCACCCACAGGCGGGATGAGTAGCTGGTCACCGAGCCGGCCACGTTGGTGATCACGACAGTATAGTCGCCTTCGTCGGCCGGTTGGACGGCGCTCAAGGTGAGCGTACGGTTTGTCTGGCTTGCGAGGTCGTGACCGTCCAGCAGCCATTGACCTGAATTCGACCTAAAAAGTGATCACTACATTAATCCTGCGCCCGGAGGAGCCGCTTGTCGATGGCCTTGAGGATGGTTTCCTGTTTCTTGGTTAGCGCCACGACGCGGGAAAGCCTGAAACCCCGCTTGGCGTCCCGAAGATAGACCTTATACATCGTGCCCAATTCCAGGAGTGCGGCTTCCGCGGTGAAGTCCGTACGGCGCAAGCGATAGCGCAGCAAAGACAAGAGCAGGTAGGCCAAATAGCAGACGAAGACGTGAGCATGCACGCGCTCGGCTAGCCAGTGGCGCACCGGCCGCAGGTGGGTGATACCCTTGAGACTGTGGAAGGCTTTTTCGACAATATCCTTGTCAAAATAGAGGGAAAGCATTTGGTCCTCGGATAAGGAGCGGGTACAGAAGATGCACGAGTAGCCGTCGAACTCTTCGGCCTCGGTCAAGACGGCGGGCAGCAAATGGCCGCGGGCATCGAAGAAACGTTCCAGGCCGGGTTTAATAGACTTGCCTTGGGCCAAGAGGTTTTGGGCGTAGAGGATCTCATCGCGGCGGGATTCGCGGGCGTCGCGTTGGTGACGCTCGTTCAAACACAGCGCCAAGCGTCCGCGCACCCCATCCAATTGGTAGGGGCGCAGGCAGGTGTAAAAGACGGTCGAACCCACTCGTTGCCGATAGGGCAGTTGCATCAATAGCTGGGGATCGGCATAAGGGCGCCAGAACTTTTTCAAGGCGTCGTTGAGGGGGACCCCGCAGAGCGTGTCCCAGTACAAGTGCTTGATGTCCTTGATGTTACGCCCGCTGGTGATACCCCGGTCGTAGATGAACAGCCCCGGTTCCAAGCCGTAGCTCGCAAAGAGGGTGACCAAGTCGTGCAAGGTGCGTGCATCATGGACGTTGCCGTCGAAGACCTTGTGAAACAAGGGAATGCCTTCGACCTGGGTCACGCCCAGACCCACCTGGATGAGGGGCCGCCCCTTGACCTCCTCCTTGTCGTGACCCGGTTTGCCCAGCGGGCAATGCCGGCCATAGAGGTAGGTGTTAGTCACGTCGTAGATGACACCGGAGGGCCGCAGGCGGTATTGGTGGCAAACCCCTTGGAAGAGCTGCCGCTGCCAGGCCTCCGCGTCGAGGCTTTCCAGGTGGTCCAACGCGCCCACCAGGCGCCTTTCGGTCAGGCCCTCCAGATCCAGAAGAAAGTTCAGGTCGGTACGTTCGAACCAACTGGGCATGTAGTTAAGGCTCCGATAGTCCAAGCAGTGGGCATAGACCAGGCTGAGGATTTCCTGGCTGTAGTCGCCCAGGAGTTCGGGCAGTTGGATTTCGGTGGCGAGGTGGTGCAGCACCAGCAGTGGACCGTAGAGTTTGACGGCTTCGACTTCGGCTTCCGAGAGGGAGGTCGATAGGATGGTGCGGCCGTCAGCCTCCTTGCCCACATAGCGAATAAAGCGCTGGACCACCTTGCCCTCGACGCGGCGGGTTTCGACCTCGGCGAGGTAAGTGCGGTCGCCTTTTCGGATCTTCCGAATGAAGCTCATGTAGTGACTATTATATACACTACCTCGGAGACGAGCAAGCGGTTTTTTGAGAAATCTGCATGTCATTGGGAGCCCTGTAAAATCAGGCCGAAACCCCGATCGCACTCACTTTCGCCCGACTGTAGTGAATAAAATCTAGGTCGAATTCAGGCATTGATACGCAAGCGGCGTCGTCCCGGAGGCCGTAACGGTGAAGGACGCGCGCTGGCCGGCGAAAACGGCTTGATGCTGGAGCGCGGTCGTCGGGGTGATCTTTGGCGGGACGAGGACGGGCTGGGCCGAAGTCGCTACCGAGGCGCCCAGCATCGCGCCGAGCGCGACGCCGAGTGCGGCAATCGTGGGGTTGGTCTTCCTCGTCGCGGGCCCATGGCCTGCTGAAGTAACGGCGATCAATTTGCTGTTCATAGCTGCTAAACCTTTCTGTTGTTGGTTGGTTCCTGGGTTCTGCCACCCTCTGAAAGTCGTGCCTGGCATAGGCGGCCACTGGACTCACTGGACGGCGGCGCGATAGAAGCGGCGCGGGTAATTTGACGCGGCAGGATCCACGAACTGCCCGGAGGTGTTGTTGAGAGTTAGGTTGGTGATCGTCAGCCAGTCGGTAGGATTGGTGGAGGCTTGGATGGAATAAGTCTGTCCCGCCTCCCCGTTCAGCGTCACCTGCGCCGCGCTGGTGGAAAGCAATACCACTGGTCCGAGCACGGGCCGCACTGGCGCCAGAATGCTGGACTGCACGATGCTGCCCCCATAGCCCACGGCCACGAAGGTGTGGTGTCCGAAGGCGACGCTGGTAAGTTGCCCAGTTAAGTCAATCGCCGAAGTCCGTTCAGTCCAAGTCACACCATCGGGCGACGTCCACAGCCTGCCCAACCAGACGCCAAAGGTGGCGTCACCCACGGCGACAAACTGCCCGTCCCCGTAAGTGATGGCGGAAAGCCCGAAACTCGTTCCCGATCCGCGGCTGGTCCAGGTCACGCCCTCAGGCGAAGTCAAAACCGACTCCTCCCCCACCGCGACAAACTGGCCGCCACCGTAAGCGATGGCGCACAGTCCAGAAGTCGTTTCCGAACTGCGGTTCGTCCAAGTAGTACCGTCCGGTGACGTTAAAGGTGACGCTCTCATAGTTCGTGCCGTTCCATCTGCATCCCACGGCCACAAACTGGTTTTTCCCATATGCAAAAGCGTAAAGATAGATGCCCGTCTGCAGGGTGCGGTTGGTCCACGTGATGCCGTCCGGTGAAGTCAGGATGACATTATCCGAGTTCGTGCCGTCCCATCTGCATCCCACGACCAAAAACTGGTTTTTCCCGTAGGCAATAGTAGAAAGCCGGTAAGTCGTTCCGGAATTACGGCTGGTCCAGGTGATGCCGTCAGGCGAAGTCAGAACCGTGCCCGCCTCCCCCACCGCCACGAACTGGTTGTTCCCGCAGGCGATGGCGGCCAGATGATTGGTCGTTCCCGAACTGCGATTTGTCCAGGCGACGCCGTCAGGTGAAGTGAGGACTGTACCAGCTTCTCCAACCGCCACAAACTGGCTGTTCGCGTAGGCAATTGCCGTAAGATAACTGCAAGTGCAGGTTCCAGAGTGGCTGGTCCAGGTGACGGCTTCAGGCGACGTGAGAATCACGCTCTTCCGCTGATTCTGTCCGGATCCCACCGCCACAAACTGGTTGTTCCCGTAAGCGATGGCGAAAAGCCAATTGGTTGTTCCCGAACTGCGATTGGTCCAGGCGACACCGTCCGATGAAGTGAGAATTGTGCCCGCACCTCCCACCGCCACAAACTGGGTGTTCGCGTAGGCGATGGCCGTAAGAGCACTGCTTGTGCGTGTTGCAGAGCGGTTTGTCCAAGTGACGCCGTCCGGCGAAGTCAGTACCGTCCCCGCCTCCCCCACCGCGACAAACTGGTTATTCCCGTAAACGGCGCCGCGAAGCACGTCAGTCGTTCCCGAACTGCGACTGCTCCAGGTGACGCCGTCGGGCGAAGTCAGTACCGTCCCCGCCTCCCCCACCGCGACAAACTGGTTGTTCCCGTAGGCGATGGCGGAAAAATCCGCTCCGGAACTGCGGCTGCTCCAGGCCACGCCGTCAGGCGAAGTCAGAAACGCACGACCCACCGCTATAAATTGGTTATTCCCGTATACGACGCCGAGAAGGTCGTTGCCTGATGGTGTCGGGTTGCGCCAGGTCCACTGATCGAACGGGTCGGCCAGGATGCTGCCGGGTAACAGCCACCAGCAGAACAGGAGGGGCAGTAGGACCGGTTGGAGTCCTGATGTTTTGGATTTCATAGGTTTTTTCTGTGTGGTGAAGGGTTATGTTTGGTTTGAAGGTTTCTCGGAAACTACTTGAACTGCTGCCGTCCACTCCGCGAGCCTCGGAACCGTTTGTCGAGTTTTCGTGACTCCTAACCGTTCTGTCGTTTGTTGTTTTTCCATCTCCGCCACCTTACGTTGGTGGCGAAATCTGTCGGCGCCAGAGAACACTCCACGCGTGAGGGCCAAGGGCCCCTTTTCTCAGGAGTAGAATTCGTCAGCGCACTGGGCCGAGGCGCACCGCCTCAGCCCGAAAACCGAAACTTAAGACTCAACCTGTTTCCTCATGAATTGACCGACGCTCATGACTTGGATGGCACATCTCATTTCCTGCCAGTGGCCCGTTCCTGCAACCACCGGACGTCCAGATTCCGAGGCGAGGGTTTGGAGCTGGTCGGCAGGTGAACGTCATCCTGGTGGTGCGGGTTGGAGCGAGCGTCCAACCACCGTTTGATTTCCGAGTGCCCATCGGCAAAATTGAGCCCGCCGGCGCCGTTGTGATAGCTCGAGGGGTAGTCGGCAATCAGCAATTGACTGGGCACATCCGGGTCGAATCCGTTCATCTTGACGTAAAACCAGCCGTCATTGATGCTATCATCGCGCTCGTCGAGCATCACGAAAGTCTGGGCGGGCCCAGGACTGATCATCTCGCTGGTCTTCAGGATGATCTTCCAGTCCTTCGCCTGTTGCTGCAAACCCAGGGCCTGGAACATTAGTTCACTGTTGAACCAACAATTCATCGAGACCGTGCGCACATGCGGATAACGCCTCCCACCGATCGTGCTCAGGCTTTTGTCCGCCGGGCACTTCCAGATCCCAACGGAACTGGCGCCGTACGGGGCCAACAAGCTCTTGGTGAGGTAGAGCGTATTCGTGTTATCGGGGTTGTTCGGTCCACCACTTTCGCCTCGATCCAGGTTTAACAATCCACATACCCAGGTGAGGCTGGTGTCGTTGTAGCCATAGCCGTTGTTCGGCACCACCCGGTCGTTATTGTCTTCAGCGTACATCATCCAGCCCAGGCCGAGTTGTCTCAGGTTGCCGAGGCACTCAATGCCTTGGGCCTTCGCCTTGGCCTTGCAGAGAGCCGGCAAGAGCATGCCCGCCAGAATCGCGATAATGGCGATCACCACCAGGAGCTCGATCAGGGTAAAGGCGGCCGCCCGGCCACGACTGATTGATTCCAAGTGTATGGAAGGAGCCTTTCGGGCGACCGTTGCTGCCATTTTCCGGAGGACGGCTCTCATTGGCAATTCCTCATTTGGCGGGGCCTAGATATTGGTCCAGGAAATCCCGCTCATCTTTGAGCCATTCGTTTTTGCTCCAGATAGAGTGCCCGGTTTCGTAAGGCTTATAGTGTTTGTGCTCCTCGGCTGTGCCAAAGAGTTTCAGATACGCTTTCTGGTTCGACTCGACCGGAAATTGGGGATCATACTTGCCATTTTGCAGTAGGATCGGGATCTTGATTCGAGGAGCGAAGTTGATCTGGTTGTATTCCTGGGGATAATCAGGCCACAACCCGCCGCCACCCATGGCCGCGACCTTGATTCGGGAATCGATGGCTGGCAAAATGCCGCCCCAAACGCCGCCCCAACTCGCCCCCGAATAAGCCAGTTTGTTGGTATCGAAGTCACCCGGACGGGTTTCCAGGTAGTCCAGGGTCCTTCTGAAATCCTTGGCCCACATGATGGCGTTCTCAAGTGAGGTTGTTCTTGCTTGTCTCTCCCGGGAGGCGATCCGCTCAAAGGTCCCCTGCAGAACCGGAATGACGAGGGCGCGGCCGTTCCTGGGGTATGATTCAAGAGTGTCGGGAGGTGCGTAGTTGGTGATGGAATGGCAGCTCAAAGCGGAGGCGGCAGGAAAATGGACTACGGTCTGGAACGGACCCTTGCCCGTGCGGGGAAGGTAAAGATAGGCGGTGACCCTTTCGTTGCCGTAGGCGGCGTTGAAGGAGACCTTTTCCCGCCGGGTATAAGGGCTTAAATCCTCTTGGGTCTCGACCGCGGGCTGCAAGGCCACTTTGTTGTAGTCATACAGTCTCCTGTAGGCTTGAAACGCATCCTCTGAACAGGGTTCTTGATTGCCGCGGACCGGAGGAGGATTATATCGAACTGAACCTGCTGCCTGCTGCCAAATCCCGTCCTCGGAGAGTGGTTTCATACAGCGAAATCCGAAATTGGCTTCCCGACAAAAGGGCGCGCATTTGTCGGCCTCGCCAAACATGCATTGCGGTTCATTCCAGGCGCCACCGGCGATGACTCGCCAACCGTCTGGGGCCTCGTTGAAGCACCATTCTTTCACGTTGCCCGCCATGTCATAGATCCCCCGGCAAGTCATGCCCTGGTAAGTTCCAACCGGGGCAGGACCCTTTCCTCCAAAGTTGCTCAGGGGGACGATGAAACCGGCATCCACAAACATCGTATCTCCGGCGGCCAGGCTCCAATGGTGCACTGTGGGCAGACGCTTGCCGGCCCATTCCGCGTAGGCAGCCGCCTCGTACCAACTGACTCCTCCGACCGGGTAGTCCCCCTTGCCTTTCGGAAAGTCCCCATTTCTCCAGGTGGCGGGCCCGGCTGGCCGGTCGGGTCCGCAAACCGTTTCATCGCCTCGGACCAGCTCAGTTCGACGCCATTCGTCTGGAGGAACTTGTGCTTCCAGTAATCCGGTTTCTGGTAGCCACCGGCTTCGACGAATTCCTTGAAGCGCCGGTTGGTCACTTCGTATCGGTCCAGAAGAAAGTCCGACAATTTCAGCTCCGGCAACGACTCCGAATCAAGCAAGAACAAACCAGGTCTGGACGTTTCACCCTGAATCCGCACCATCCCCGGAGAAAGGGCCCCAACCTTGTCCAACTGGACTTTGATCTCCTCTTTTGAACCAGCGACCAGTGCACCCTCCGCCATTTCGTATCCCGGCAAGGTGACTTTCCATCGCTTGACGCCCTGAGGCCCCCTCACTCCCTTGAAAGGTGACTTGCCGATGGGCTCCCATTTCGGGTTGAGCTCGCTGTACTCCCGGATGAATACGTTTGCCCCCGGCGGCGTGGTCTCGAACGAAACCACGCTCACCGCCCGCGCCGCGAGTTCCTGAAACTGCGGATTGTTCCCGATGAAGGGCCGCGCCCGCTCGACCAGTTTGAAGGCGGCTGCGTAATCATCCTTCTCAAGCCGTTGCCCGATCTCCGGCAGCGCCGTCTCCAGCGCCCACTCCTTCTCCGCCTGACCCGCCCGCCGCGCTTGCCACACGCTCAGCGTCGTCCCCAAAAGCAGCAGCAAGGCAAACCCCGCCGCCGTCGCCAGCACCCGGCGATGCCGGCGAACGTATTTCATGGCCCGATAACCCAGGGTTGGCGCCGCGGCGCTCACCGGTTGGTGGCTTAAGTGGCACTCGATGTCGTGGGCCAGTTCATTGGCCGTTTGGTAACGCCGCGTCCGGTTCTTTTCCAGACACTTGATCACAATCCAGTCCAGGTCGCCCTGCAACGACCGGATCAGCCTGGGCGCTTCCGTGGACCGCCGCTGAGCGGTGGTGGTCTGCTCCTGCTGCTCCAGTCGGCTCAGCCGAGTCGAGGGCTTCGGCGGCTCTTCCTCCCGGATCCGGCGGATGATCTCGTCCAACCCGGCCTGAGCCAATTCTTTGGGCTCGAAAGGGGGGCCGACCTGTCAGCAATTCGTAAAGCAGCACGCCCAGCGCGTAAATGTCGCTGCGCGTATTGACATCCAAGCCGCTCAAGCCCGCTTGCTCCGGACTCATGTAGGCTGGCGTGCCGATGAATTGTTCAAACCGTGTATACACCGTCTTGTCGGTGAGCCGTTCGCCAATCGCCTTGGCAATCCCGAAATCAATCATCTTGGGCACGGGGACATTGTCCGCCACCATGACCAGGATGTTCGAGGGCTTGATGTCCCGGTGAATCACTCCTTTTTGGTGCGCGTGCTGCACCGCATGACAAACCTGGACAAAGAGCTTGAGGCGTGCGCCTGTGGACAGGCGGTTCTCGTCACAGTAGTCCGTAATCCGCACACCCCGGACCAGTTCCATGACGAAATAGGGTTGACCAGTCTCGGTCGCCCCGGCGTCGAACACTTTGGCGATGTTGGGATGGTCCATCATCGCCAGCGCCTGCCGCTCGGCCTCGAACCGGGCGATCACCTGCTTGGTGTCCATGCCCAGCTTGATGACCTTGAGGGCGACGCGGCGGCGGACCGGTTGCTCCTGCTCGGCTACATAGACGACCCCGCACCCGCCCTCGCCGATTTGCTGGAGCAGTTTGTAGCGGCCGATGCAATCTCCCGGCTTTTCGGCGATAGATAGAGTGGCCGTGGCCTCCGCGAGCGACACCACCGCGGGGCGCTCCAGGAAACCGTCTTGAACATGATGCTCCAAGAGGGCCTCGACCCGGGCCTTCAGCCGCTCATCTCCGTCGCAGGCCCCTTCGAGGTACCCTCGGCGGGCTTCCGCTACGGTCACCTCGATCGCGCGCTCGAAGATCCTGAGCGCCTGCCGATCTCGTTGGGCGTCTTCCGGTTTCATCCTACATTCTGTCCCACCCTCACATACGGCTGTGGCGGGCCTGGCCCGCCAACTTTCCCGAAAAAACTTAAGGCCGCTTCTGCAGGGCGTCGCGCAGCCACGCCCGGCTGAAGGTCCAGAGCCGTTCTGCCGACCGCACGGCAAGCCCCATGGCTTCAGCCGCCTCGGGCAAAGTCATCCCGACGAAGTAACGAAGCTTGACCAGTTCGGCAGCCGTGCTGTCCACAGCAGCCAAGCCGTCCAGCGCCTCGTGAACCGCCAACAATTCGTCGGGTGGCGCCTCCACGGCGATGCGTGATTCGTGCAGTTCCTCGGGTGCAGCAAGCCCGGAAGCTTGGCGGACAGCCTTCCTGCGGGCACGGTTGATAAGGACATGCCGCATGGCCTCCGCGGCTGCGCTGAAAAAGTGGGCGCGGTTCTGCCATTGGTGCTGAGCGTCGCTACCCAGTCGCAACCAGGCTTCGTGGACCAAGGCGGTCGCCTGCAGGGTCTGGCCCGGGGGTTGGTGAGCCATTTTCGCCGCGGCCAGCCGGCGCAGTTCGTCATAAACCAGGGGCAACAATTCCTCAGCGGCTTTGGCGTCGCCCTGCTGCACGCGGTTGAGGATATGCGTGACGTTGCTCACAAGCGAAGAATAGACGAAACAGCCGCCATGTTGATTCTCCAAAGCAAGCCTTGTTCGGATGCCCCAAGACGCCGGGCTGGGTGGCGGAGGGGCAGGTTTTGTGCTCACACTTGGCATCCCGGCCTGAGTCCTTGACTCCGTCGGCCTAAGTCAGCTTTCCAGTGCTCTACCGGCAATCAAATGGGATCGCCTCTCAGGCGGCCACTTGCGTGGCCGGTTGAGCCCCTGAGGCGGTCCCGAGTGCTTCCAGTTGCTCGGCTATGGCTTTACGGCCCGTCTCAGCTCCTCAAGCGTCATCGATGCCGACGGGTCCCGGTCCATTTCGGCATCTCGACGGATGGCCTCCGCCAGGCCATCGTTGTCGTCCGAAAGAACCGCCGGCAACGAGTCCAGCAGGCGCGAAGCTAGGGAAGCCCGGTCGCTATCGGGGAGCTTCATGGCTTCCCGCTCAATGTCGCTTAACGTTTGCATACCTCAAGATTACCCCGTGCCTCGGGAGTGGCAAGCCCCTTTGGCTCCCTGAGCGTTTTGCGCCTTCCACCCCCTGGGCATCCCCGCAAAGAAACGTAAGCCAAGGAGGTGGGTTCGTGCCTGCGTGTCGCGCGGTGGGGAAAAAACTCCACGGGCTGGGCGGGCAGGGTTCTTTCGATGCCGTTCGGGAATTTTTTCGCGCGACACCTGATTTGAAAAGTGGGATGGGTCGTCCCTCGTCCTGGGCGTGGCAGGTAAAGCTGGCACAATTCACCGTAGGTCTTGGGGATGTCCGCGTAGCTGGCGAAGCGCCGGGTTCTATGTGTCAGGGTCTTCATAATTCGTCTTTCCATCGGTCTTTATCGTATTCCGCGCGCGCCAAGCAACGGCGCAGGTCGGCAAAGTGCCGGAACTGCTCCAGCCGCATGATTCGCCGATCACAGGGAGATAGCCTGCTCTTCTGGCGCCCTCAGGTTCGCAGAGGGATTCGCCCACTTTGTAAGTGGTCTCTCATGTGAGGGGTCAGCCATTAGCTTTTCCTCTCGCGGCGGACCGCTACGAATCTTCCAGCGGCCCGTCGAGGCCGCTCACCAGGTGCGCGCCTGAGAGCCATCATGCCGTTTCAGGTTCACTCTCCTTTTCGCCCGTCGGCAAGGGTGCGAGGCGCGAAAGCCGAGCGCGGCGAAGAGCGCGGCGCTGGGCCTGCACCCCCGGATGCGCGGCCCCCTTCGGAAGAGAAGGAAACGACGGGCACAAAGGGAACGAAGGGCAATTGATTTGCGGGTCTTGTGCTACTGCTTACCTACTGCACCGCCGTTTCACGGTTGCTTGCCGGCGGCACCGTCATCCTATGGTTTGGGGAAATACATCACCGTCAGGTTCCGGTTAAAAACAGTACCTGTCCCTGAGGTGCAGTTCCCAATAACGTGGAAGAACATCGGAGCGCCCGTGATCGAGGTGGGCGTCACCCAAGTCAAGCTCTCAGTGCTCTTGGAAATCACGTTCACATCGGGCGGAGGTCCGAGCGCCACGCCCCAGCCTGACAAGTTTACACTACCGTAGGCGTCCACTGACGTTCAGAATCGTTAAAGAGGCGGGGTCGCTGCTGCCCGTCAGCGTCAGGACAAAATGGGAGTTATCCAGGGCAACCTGGGCGGAAGCCTGGATGACGAAGAACCCGGGCGCGGGCGGGGTGTTCGTGCAAGAGGCGAGCACCACGTTGTCGGCCGATACGGCGGTAGTCCCTGCAGGGCCTTGCTGGTCCCAGCTTACGCTCGGCATGCCTTTGGTGGCCTGGAGTGTTCCGGTGACCTGAAGATCCCCGACGACGGCTACGCCCCCCGCC
The DNA here is from genome assembly GCA_963713735.1 of uncultured bacterium. Lineage (GTDB taxonomy): Bacteria > Verrucomicrobiota > Verrucomicrobiia > Limisphaerales > UBA8199 > CAVQND01. The sequence goes on along the minus strand of CAVQND010000055.1, from coordinate 11,455 downwards.
GCTCGGATGAGGAACTGGTCATTGGCGGTGCTTGAGAAGTCCTGGTCCGTGCTGTCCGCCCAAACGAAGGATCCAGGATGCAGCGCTTTGGCGCGCCAACCCCCGGCGAAGGATGCCTTGCCATCGGCCACGGAGAGCGCACCGACCGCCGTTGAGTAGTCTCCACTTGCCGTCGTGCCCCCTCCCATCGCGGTGGACCAGTCGCCGCTGGCGGTGGTGGCCCCGCCCAAGGAGGTGGACGCGAGGCCGCTGGCGGTGGTGCCGGCGCCGCTGGCCGTGGAGTCCAAGCCACTGGCCGTGGTCTGGTCACCCATCGCGGTGGAATTGGCGCCAGCGGCGGTAGTGCTGCTGCCCATGGCGGTCGAGCCAACGGCGCTGGCCAGCGTATTGGAGCCCAGGGCGGTCGATGCGAATCCGCCGGCGGTGCTATGGATCCCCATGGCGGTCGAACAAACGGCGCTGGCCAGCGTATTGGAGCCCAAGGCGGTCGATGCGAATCCGCCGGCCATGGTATCGATCCCCATGGCGGTGGCGCAACTGTTGGTGGCTGCGGTGAAAGCACCCATGGCGGTCGAATCGCCTCCACTGGCCCGCGTGCTGTTGCCCATGGCGATTGAATAGTCTCCGCTGGCGACCGTATGGCCGCCCATGCTGGTCGATACCCTCCCCCGGCGGTGGTCGCTTCGCCCATGGCGATGGCGTAAGCGTTGGCGGCTTGGTCGGAGTAACCCAAGGCGATCGAGGAACTTCCACTCGCATTGCCTCCGCTGAGCGCGACAGACTCGGCACCGGTCGCGGCGCTCAATCCCATGGCCAAGGCGCCGTTGATCCCGAGCGTAAGCGCCGGTCTGTTGTTGACGCTGAACTCGAGCGGTTGATTATCGGTGGTGCCGATGAAGTTCTTGCCGGGCGTGGTTCCCGCGTTGCCTCCCAACTGCCATAACCCGGAGAGAGTCGAGCCGTCGCCGATGAAGCCGGTGGCGGCGACCACGCCCGGAACTTGCGCCAGGGGAGCGGCGAAGTAGGTGGCGAGACCGCCCTGATACTCGGCGGTGTAAGCGTAATTACCCGCCACCGCCACCGCCCAGGTGAAGCTGCCCGTGGCATCGGGCGCGGCGGCGACCGCCGTTGGATGCGCCGGGTCCGACACGTCATAGACCCGCAGGCCGTCCGAGAAGTTGGCCACGAAGGCGTAGCGGCCCGAGATGGCAATGCCGTTGGCCGATCCCCCCGAGCCTAGGATCGCCTCGGAAACGTAGCCCACAGGGATGGGATTGGTCGGGTTGGAAACATTGTAGATGCGCAGGCCGTCGTCGCCGTTGGCCAGATAGGCGAAGCTGCCGGATAGGGCGATGGCAGTGGCGCTTCCGCCATTGGCGACGCCATCCTTGAGGTGGCTGATATTCACCGGCACGGCGGGGTTGGCCACATTGTAGATGCGCAGGCCGTCGTTTTCGTTGGCGAGGTAAACGACATTACCGGAGATGGCCACGTCATTGGCGGCCCCGCCGTTCTGTTCCTGAATCTGCGCGAGGAGGGCGGGTTTGGTCGGATCTGAGATGTTGTAGAGAAACAGGCCATCGGTATCGGCCGCGAGACACGCCAGTTGGCCGGATACGGCGATGCCCCACGTGTAGTAATTGTTTCCGCCCTGGTAAACGATGACCGGGTTGGCCGGCGAGGAAATATCCACGGTGCAGAGCGACCCGGCGGAAACAAACGCATAGTCTCCCGAGATCGCGACTGCCGTAGGTGACGCGGGGAGGTCCTCGTTCTGGGCGACCCGGACCGGGTGGGCCGGATCGGAGACATCATAAACCAGGAAGCCGCCATCAGGGTGGCTGGTCAAGTAGGCGTAATGTCCCGAAACGGCCACACCCGTGGCAGCACCCAAGTTGTTGGTGATGGCAAGCAGGTTGAGGGTGAACTGCGTCGACACGCTGGCCGAGAGGTTGGTGAGCCCCGAACCGTCTCCGGCGAAACCGGTCGCCAGGACAGTGCCATTGACGTGGAGGGCGGTCTGGGGGTTGTTGGTGTTGACGCCGACGCCGCCGGCCTTGAGGACAAGCGCTTGGCCGTCCGTGGTCCCGAGGAAATTGGCGGTCGGGCTCGTGCCGGCGTTGCCACTGGTGCTCCACCCTCCGCTGACTGTGCCCCCTGCGGCGGAAATCGTAAGCGTGTTGGCGTTCGTGGCCAGGCTCACATTGGGACCTGCTGCCAGCGCCACGTTGTCCGCCAGGCCGTTGAAAGACTTAACGACCTGGCCCGGGGCGATTTTGAGGGCTGTGATGGCCGCGTCTTGAATCCCGGCAACGGTGACGGAGTTGGGCGCCACGCTGGTGGCGGAGCCGGCGTTTGGGGCAAACAATGCATAGGGCACGGGCGTGAGCGCTTGGCGGGGTCAGCGTGGTGAACGGGCCTGGGCCATTGGTCCGCACGTCAATCTCCAACCAGAGGGGGCTGCCGGTGAAGGCGGTTCCAAAGTCCAGCGTGACGAGGAAAGAGCCGTCGGTGATTGGCACCGCGTTCGTGGCGAACGTTGCGGCTTGTTGCGCGCCGCCGGCCTTGGCATTCCAGAGGGCGAAGGTGAAGTCATAATTGCCGCTGGCCGCGTTGCCGCCGGCAACGAGTTTGCCCTGATAAGTGAAGGCCGTGCCCTGGGCGAAGGCGGCGAGTTGAGGGGCTAAAAGCAGAACGAGCACGACCACTGTCTGCGTGATTTGGGGTTTCATTCGTCTTGATCTCATCGGCTGTTTGGGAAAAACCGGCGCCGTCTCCAATGTGTTACTCAGGAACCCATCCGAAACACAAGGGGATAATCTCGGATTTTCGGCTTTTATCAGTTGGATTGGCGCTCATTACCGATTCTCTTGCCTGGCACCGTGATGACCCGCTCCCATGGCCCCGTTTTCTGAGCTGTGGTTGATCAGGCGCCCAGCACCCTTGCTCTGGGGTGCGGTCGGTTGAGTTTCCGGCAGAGCGGTGCGGCGAACCGGAGCACCCAAGCCGCCCTCGCTTTTTCAGTCCCATCACCGGTCAAATCCGTCCTAAGAGGCCCTCCAGTTTGACGACCTCATGCGCCGAAACCGAGCCAAAACCTAAATCGTTGTTCTTACTTTCGGGCTTTTCTTTCCTGGAATTTGCAGATTTCCTAGAAATCTGAGAATGGAGCGAGCGAAGGGATTCGAACCCTCGACACTCACGTTGGCAACGTGATGCTCTACCAGGCTGAGCTACGCTCGCTTCCAAGCAGGTTCGGATAAACTACGGGAACCCGGCGGAAATGCAAGCTCCGTTTTCCAAAAATCCGCGTTCATCCATGGTGGTCATCCGGCAGGGGAACAAGGGCGACACCCAAAACCAGGGGGGCATGATTGATTCCTGCAACTGTTCTGGCCCACTGAACGGGCGCAGATCTGTTTTTGAGCGCCTGCTGCAATTCGAGCGTCCCGCTTCCCCTCACCCGCGGGGAGAGGGGGAATTGTCGTCAGTCGGTTGACGCATCCAGCGGTGTGGGAATGCTCGAGAGCCGGCTCTGGCTGCTCCCTCTCCCTTGGGGTGAGGGCCGGGGTGAGGGGGAACTGGCTCACTTATGGCGCATTGTCCACGGATTGCCGTGGAGCGGGCATCTTGCCCGCTCCCCTTCACCGGCTACTGGCCGCGATTCACGGGCGCCGGCGCGGCCGGCCGGGCCAACTTGCTGCGGCGCACTCCATAAGCGAAATAGAACACCATTCCGATGGCAAACCAAACGCCGAGCCGAATCCAGGTCATCAACGGCAGGGCGGCCATCAAGGCCAAGGCGGAAATCGCGCCCATCGGGGCGACGACCCAGACCAGCGGCGCCTTGAACTTGCGAGGCAGGTCCGGCTCGCGCACCCGGAGAATCAGCACGCCGATGGAGACGATAACGAAGGCCAGCAGGGTGCCGATGTTGCACAAATTGCCCGCGTCCCGCACGGGCATCACCGCGCCGAAAAAGGCCACCACCACCCCGGTGGCGATGGTCACCAGCCAGGGCGTTTTAAACCGTGGATGGACTTTGCTCACAAATCCAGGCAGCAAACCGTCCTTTGACATTGTCCAGAACACTCGCGTTTGCCCGAGCATCATGACCAGGATAACGGAGGAAAGGCCGGCAATCGCGCCCATTTTGATGATGCGCGCCATCCAGCCCATATTGGCCCGGTCAGCAGCCAGGGCGATCGGTTCCGGCACGTCGAGTTGGGCGTAGGGGACGATGCCCGTGGCTATCCCCGAAACCAGAATGTAGAGCACCGTGCAAACCACCAATGAGCCGATGATGCCGATGGGCATGTCCCGTTGCGGGTTCTTGGCCTCCTGGGCGGCCGTGCTGACGGCGTCAAACCCGATGTAGGCAAAGAAGACAAGGCTCGCCCCTCGCATGACGCCCGACCAACCGAACTCACCCCAGTGCCCCGCGTTGAGCGGGATGAAGGGATGCCAGTTGGCTGGATTGATGGCGCGGATGGCCCCGACGATAAACAGGAGCACGACCGCGAGCTTGAGGAAAACGATCACGTTGTTGAAGCCGGCCGATTCCCTGATCCCGATGACCAGCATGGTTGTGACAAAGGCGACGATGAAGACGGCGGGGAGGTTGAAAATCGCCGTCACGTGCGGCAGGGTGCCCGGATCGGTCCCGAACTGCTTCATTTGATCGCCCCGACCGCGTATTCCAGGGCCAGGTCCCAGCCGATGATCCAGGCAAAGATCTCCCCCAGCGTCACGTACCCGTAAGTATAGGCGCTTCCAGACATCGGGACCAGAGAGGCGAATTCGGAGTAGCAAAGCGCCGCAAAGGCCGAGGCCGCGCAGAGCGCCGACACGGCGCCCAATGCCTATTTTTGAGAGCGGAGGAGAGGGGTCAGGTTTTGAGGGCCCTGCTGGCCGATTCTCGAATGGCGGCAGCCGTATGTGAAGTAAATGACCAGACCGATTGCCATCCAGATGATCAATCGCGCCCAGGTGTCAGGGGGCAGTCCGTACATCAGCCAGAAGCAGAAAAACGCGCCCAGGGGAGAGACCAGCCAGAAGAAAGGCGTGCGGAAAGGACGGTGAATCTGCGGATCGGTGAAGCGGAGCACGAACACGCCGGCGCATACAATTGCGAAAGCAAGGAGGGTCCCGATGGACACCAGTTCGCCCAGCAGACCGATGGGGAACAAGCCGGCCATGAGCATGGCCACCGCCCCGGTAAGAATCGTCGCCAGCCAGGGCGTCTGGAATTTCGGATGCACGGCGCTGAAGATCGGAGGCAGGAGGCCGTCTTTCGACATGGCATAGAAAATCCTGGGCTGGCCGAGCATCATGACCAGAATGACCGAGGAGAGCCCGGCGATAGCGCCGGTCTTGACGATGGGCCGCAGCCAGGCCACCGTGGGGCCGAGGGCATTGACGGCAACCGCAATGGGGTCTTTCACATCCAGGCGGGAGTAATGGACTATCCCCGTGAGCACCAAGGCTACGACGATGTAAAGCACGGTGCAGATCGCCAGGGAACAGAGGATGCCGATCGGCATATCCCGCTTTGGGTTCCGGGCCTCCTGCGCAGCCGTTGAGACAGCGTCAAAACCGATGTAGGCGAAAAAGATGACCCCTGCTCCCCGGAGGACTCCGCTCCAGCCGAAGTGGCCCGGCCCAAGGTAGGCCGGCACGAATGGCTGCCAGTTGGCGCGGTTGATGTAAGCCAAACCGACGGCGATGAAGATCAGGATCACCATCAGCTTGATTCCCACGATAATGTTGTTGAAGGTGGCTGACTCCTTGATGCCCAGGACCAGCAGGACTGTGATGATGCCCACGATGACCATGGCGGGGACGTTCACGACCGCCCCGCTGCTGGTCCAGCCTTCTGTGAACAGCCGCCAGATGTTCCAACCGGCATCCGGAGGCGCGGCATGATTATACGGCGCCTCAGTGAAGGCCGGAGGGATTTCGATACGGGCATCACGCAGGAGCGACACGACATAGCCCGACCACCCGACCGCAACAGTCGAGGCGGCAAACATGTACTCGAGGATCAAATCCCACCCGATGATCCAGGCAATGAATTCCCCCAGCGTCGCGTAGCCATAAGTGTAAGCGGAACCGGAGATGGGAATCATGGCGGAGAACTCGGCATAACACAGGCCGGCAAACGCAGAAGCAAGGCCGGCCAGCACGAAAGAGAAGACGATAGCGGGCCCGGCGTATTTGGCCGCCGCCTGGCCGGTCAACACGAAAATTCCAGCGCCGATGACAGCGCCGATCCCCAACGCGGTCAGGTTGAAAGGTCCCAGGGCGCGCTTGAGGCGGTGGTCGGCAAGCACCTCGGCTTGCAGTTCCGTAATTCTCTTCCTTCGAAACAAGTTCATCAGCCAGTTTGATTGTTGCCTGCGCTTAATGCGCCAGCGGTGCTGCGAAGTCAAGGAAATGTCAGTGCGAAACCGCAAAACGCAGGACTGCTCCAAGCTGGACTTCATCCATTCGCTGACATCGCGATTGCGCTCCATCTCACCGAGGGGGAGCCGAGGCCGAGAGCCGGGGCTTCAACCCACGAAGACCCCGAATCAGCGGAAACGAATATTGTGCCCGCAGGGTATCCGAGGGGAGAGATCGGGCCAACCCCCTCTGCCGCCATTTTGCTCCCATCGGCCGAACAGGCGGCAGTATTCCAACCCGCGCTACCATCTGGCAACCCTCCGGGTTGGCCCGAGCCGCCGCTACGGTTGCGCCGGGACCAAGCTCGGTGGGGAGCGGCATCGCTGGCATCCCACGCCCGGACGCTGCCGAAATCATCAATTGTTCACCCGGCCCGCATTCTCCTCTTGCGAATGCCCGCGGTTGACTACATTCTTCCCGCGTGTGAGAGCGTCGGCTCGAATGGACAACTGACCTGACCCAATCGTTACTGACCTGATATGAAAGACAATCAACCTGGCGAAATTCGCAACGTTGCGCTCGTAGGCCATGCTTCGTCCGGCAAGACCATGCTCAGCGAGTCCATGCTGGCCTGCGCGGGCGTCATCAACCGGCTCGGCAGCATTCCCGCAGGTTCCACCGTATCGGACTATCATGAGAGCGAACAGCAGCGCCAGATCTCCGTCTTGGCGACGCTGATGCACTTCGATTGGCAGGGCAGGAAAATCAATGTGCTCGATTGCCCGGGGTATGCCGATTTTATCAGCGAGGGTTTGGGGGCGTTGCGGGTCAGCGACCTGGCGGTCGTGGTCGTTCACGCCAATCACGGGGTCGGCGTGGGCACCGACGCGATGTGGAAGTACGCCACCGAACTGGGCATTCCCAAGGTGATCGTGGTCAATGGGTTCGACAAGGAAGAAACCGATTTCGAGAAGACGCTGGCCCAACTCCGCGAGCACTACGGCGGGCGTATCTTCCCGCTGGCCGTCCCCGCCAACCCGGGGCCGGGCTTCACCCAGGTCCTCGACGTCCAGCGCAATGCCGTCCTGACTTACGCCGGCGACAAGACCGGCAAGTTCACCGAGGTCCCCGCCGCCGGGCCCCTGGCCGAGCGGGCCAAGGTGTTGCACGGCCAGCTCATCGAATTCATCGCCGAGTCCGACGACGCCCTGATGGAGAAGTTCTTCGCCGAGGGCGGATTGACGGACGAGGAAATGCGGGCCGGGCTGCACGCGGCCCTTCAAAAGCAGGTCTTCATTCCCCTGTTCGTGACCTCGGCGGAAAACAACATCGGCGTTGCCCGCCTCCTGGATTTCATCGCCAAATACGGTCCCTCCCCGCTGGACCGGCCCACGGCCCAGGCCACCGATGCCGAAGGCCAGCAGGTCGAAGTCGCCTTGACCGACCCCGACCCCGTTCTCTTCGTCTTCAAGACCCAGAGCGAAGCCCAGTTCGGCGAACTCTCTTTCTTCCGCGTCTATTCTGGTTCCATCAAGTTCGGCAGCGAACTCTACAATGCCGACCGCCGGAGCACCGAGAAGATTGGCCAGATCTACATTCTCAACGGCAAGACCCGCACCAGCGTTCCCACGCTTGGCCCCGGGGACATCGGCGCCGTGGTCAAGCTCAAGGACACGCAGACCGGCAACACCCTTTCTCTGGCCAAGAAGCCGCTGTCTCTGCCGAAAGTCGAATACCCCAAACCCAACATCCATGCCTCGCTCAAGAGCGGCGTCAAAGGCGAAGAAGACAAAATCGCCTCGGGCCTGGCCGCCCTGCACCACGAAGACCCGACCTTCCTCTACATGGTGGATTCCGAACTGCGGCAGACCATTGTCTCCGCCCAGGGCGAGCTGCACCTGGAAGTCATCGCCGACGCCTTGCGCCGGCGCTACAACGTGCACGTCGAGCTGAGCGAACCGCGGGTGCGCTACCGTGAGACGATCAAGGGCCGGGGCGAATCCAGAGTACCGCCACAAAAAACAGACCGGCGGCGCGGGGCAGTTTGCCGAAGTCTGGATGCGCATCGAGCCCAGGCCCCGCGATACCGGGGTGGAGTTCACACACTCGCTTTCCGGCCAGAACGTGGACCGCGTGTACGTGCCTTCCGTGGAGAAGGGCGTCATGAAGGCCTGCGAGGAAGGCATCGTCGCCGGCTACCGCGTGGTGGACGTGAAAATCGATTTCTACGACGGCAAGATGCACCCGGTCGATTCCAAAGACATCGCCTTCCAAATCGCCGGCTATTTCGGATTCAAAGAGGCCTTTGCCACGGCCCGCCCGTGCCTGCTCGAACCGATTCTCATGGTCGAAATCCGCATCCCCGAGGACTGCATGGGCAAGGTCATGGGCGACCTGTCGAGCCGCCGAGGCAAAATCCAAGGCATGGACATGGATGGCGACATTCAGGTCATCAAGGCGCTTGTGCCCGGCAAGGAACTCTACCGCTACTCCAGCACCCTCCGCTCGCTGACCGGCGGGCGCGGCATCCATTCCGAATCCTTCAACCATTACGAAGAAATGCCCCGCGAGGCCGAAGCCAAGGTCATTGAGGAGAGCAAGAAAGCCAAACAGCAACAGGCCACGGAGTGAGCGAGTTCTGGTTCCCCAGCCGTAACTATTCAGCACCTGTCCCCGTCCTTTGGCCTAAGCCGGCTGAAGCCGGCGCTCCGGAGCGCCGGCTTCAGCCGAATGGCGCTAAGTTAAGAACGGCGCTTCTTGCGGGCGGGAAGATGGTCCACGCGCGCCGCCCTCAATTCACGCCGGGGGCGCTTCATGAAAGGGTAGGCTTTGGGGCGGCGTTTTTGGCAGCGGGGGTTCGAAACGGTCGGGCCGTTTAGGCACTTGGTCTTCGGCGACAACGGCCAGCATGTCCGCATAAATGGCCCGGCGCAATTTGCGGTGGGAAACCGGGACTTGGGCGATGATTTGGCTGTACCTGGCGGGCAGTGTCCAGCGTGCCTTTGAAACTGAGTCGGTCCAGCGGGGTGTGGCAGACACAGGCTGCCTCGCCCATAATGGAGCGGATGAGGTTGTAGGCAATGAGGTGCATTTCCAGTTCTTTGTGGATCATCGGCGGGGTCAAGCAACTGAGCATGTCCATGTGCAAGGTGGTCTTAATGTCATCCAGATAGAGTTCGATATTCCAGCGCCGTGCGTATAGGGCTGCCAGCAGTTCGACGGGCCAGAGCACTGGATCGGTGAGGGTGGTAATCAGAGTGATCTTTCTGGAGCAGGCCGTTGGCGGTGGGCACCCGGAAACGCACCATGCGCACGGTGAGGGTGGCGGGCAGGCTCTGCCATTGTTCTGGCGTCATGTTTTTGGATCGCTGTCTGGGTTTGGCCAGGAGGATCAAGCGGTCGTTGTGGCCCAAGCGTTGGCCCAGGCGAAAGTCCTCGTTGCGGCTGGCGTGGAGGCGGAACAGTCCGTCGGCCCCCTGCTCTTTGAGGGTGGCCAGATTGACCCAGGAGCCGAAGTTGCGGTCGCCCAGGAGCAGGTCATCCTTTTTGATGGTCGGCCACAGCGTGTGAGACAGAGCGTTTTCGCTGGTGCTGTAGGGGCCGTAGGCGCGCTCCAACAGGGCGCCGGTTCGGAGGGAAAAGATCCCGACCAAACGCAGGAGAGGGAAGCCGCACTCGGGCTGCTGGTCGGAGGATTGGGGATAGAGCAGGCGGTTGGCCTGGGTGTCGGGCAGGTTGAGGCAAGTGCCATCAATAACCTTGAGAGGGCGCATTGCTGCGAGTTCCAGATCGAAGGGATCGCGACAGATGTGCCCGGCCAGGTGGGAGCGGATCTCGGTCAACTCATCGAGGGTCCAGCGGGCACGAGCCTGGCAGTCGGCGCTGGTGTCTTTGTCCAGGTGCTTGGGGTCGGGCTGTTTTTGGTGGTAGGCCCTGATTTGTCGGACCGCCTCGCGGCAGGAGGAGTCCGGACTGAGGGTCTGGCCCAGGAAGCTCAGGAAGGTGAGTTTGGGGGGATAGAGGCGCTGGCGGCTATTGGTTTTGGTGGGGTTGGGGGCGAGCAGGGCGGGGTCGAGGCGGTCGGCCAGGAGGCCTTCCAGGTGATGAAGGGGTTGGCCGCGCAAGGGGCTAAGCGGTTTGCTTCAAAGGGGAGTGGAACTTGCCGAAGAGAGGAGCGGTCGTAAACATATATATCTGTATAAATACAGATATTAATTGACAAGTCAAGCCCTTTCTGGCAAAATTATGGCCCATGGGCTTAAAAGCCGAACACCCCCTGGGACCTCCGCCCGCCGCCTATACCAAACTCCTGGGCCGGTTGCCCCGGGCGGGCTGGTTCTGCCAGGGCACGGTGGTCAGCCGGCCCTTGCGACGCAAGGTCGCCGGCCAGTGGGTCCAAAAGGGGCCTTATTACCTCTGGACTGGCAAGCGCCAAGGCAAAACCGTTTGTTACGCGCTGTCCCGAGAGCAGGTCCGAAGTGGCTAAAAGTGCGATTGCAGCCAATCGAAGGGTGATGGCTACCCTGGGCAAACTCCAAACGATGACGCTCGAAAGAATCCTCAAAAAGGTGCCTGGTGTGCGAAAACGCAAGTAGTTCACAATACGAAAGTTATGCCTTAACTTAGCGCCATTCGGCTTCAGCCGGCTTTGCGCGCCCGACCGGGGATGGTCCATCTTCGCTGCCGCCCGACGTGAATAATTACGCCCATTCTTCTCCCCGCACCAGCCCAGCACGGGAGATTTGGCGCCTGGCGCCTGGCGCTTCGCGCTTGGCGCCCTCCACCCGCCCCGCGCGGGAGGCCTTGCGGACCAAGGGGCAATTCTGGACCCCGGCCTGGTTGGCCAGGACCATGGCGGCCTGGGTCTTGACCGAGCGGCCGCCGGTGCTCTTTGACCCGGCGGCAGGGCCTGGATAAGCGGTTCTTCCGCCGAGCGGTGGGCAGGACCCGCGATTGTCCGGGCGCAGTGCTCGGGGCGAAGGACCTCGAGGCCCTCGATGCCGCCGGGCGCCCGACCTGGCTCCTGAGCTTAGATGGCCCGCCCGGGCCTCGCTTGCCCGCAGCCCTGCGC
>CAVQND010000054.1:0-59020 GCA_963713735.1 uncultured bacterium | reverse complement strand
CGGATTTGCAGGGTTTTTGGTGGATAAAGACAATGTAACAACTCAGTGATGGAACATCCGGTTTCACCGGTGGTTTCCAGCGTGCCACCTGGAGGGACCCGGCATTGCAGGTCCGCCGGGCCATACGGTCAAGAAACCCCCGAAAATGAGTGAAAGGGCGCTTTGTCTGGCGCTTGGCACACGGCCAGCTAAGGAAGGCGCCGAGCGAACCAGCGACGCTTGGTTCCCGCGCAACGACTATGAATGCAATGACGACGGACAGAGACGGGCTGTTCATTTCCGGCGAACGTCCAAAGCCAGGGCAGGAAAATAAAAAGTGTCTGCGCGTCGAGCGCCCACACGGCTATTTCGAGCGCCGGTTCGCCCTGCCGGATGACGCCAGCAGGGTGGAGATCGATCCTGTCTTTGAGGAGTCCGTTCTCCAATTGCGCGTGCGCAAGGTCAGGCCGCTCGTGCAGAACCCGGCCACAGCCGACACACTCCCGAGGCAAACGGTCGGCTCCGCGTCATGAACTCCCTTGGCCACGCCCGAAAAGCCAGCCGCGAGGATCCGACGGAAAACCAGCCGGAAGGAACTCCACAATCCCACGCGCCGATCAGCATCGTGATCGCGGACGACAGCGAGGCCTATCGGGAAATGCTGAAAATGGTCATCGAGGCCTGTCCAGGTCTGCAAGTCTTGGGCGCTGTCGGCAATGGCTGCCAGGCGCTGGAAATGGTGGCCGCGTAATGGAATGCCAAACATCGCCACCAGTCGTCTTAGCAGCACGACGGCGCCCGGCATCGCCAACCATAACCACCGTGGCCTGAGCACTGCCGACGCCCAAGCCCGGTTGAAGCAATTCGGCCCCAATGCGGTGGTGGAGGAAAAAGCCCGCCCGCTCAAGGCCTTTATCAAACGGTTCTGGGCGCCCATCCCTTGGTTGCTGGAAGCGACCATCATCATTCAACTCTTTCTCGGCGAGGAAGTAGAAGCTGCCGTGATCGGCGGACTCCTGGTGTTGAATGCGGCGTTGAGTCTGCTGCAGGAAGGCCGCGCGCAAAAGGCGCTGGCGCTCCTGCGTCAACAACTGCGGGTGCTGGCCCGCGTGCGCCGCGACGGCGCGTGGACCACGCTGCCGGCAGAAGAACTGGTGCCGGGTGATGTCATTCATCTGCGCCAAGGCAGCATTGTGCCCGCCGACGTGAAGTTGGAGGAAGGGTCGCTCCTCGTGGACCAGTTGGCGCTCACGGGCGAATCCACCGCTGCTTCCGTCGAGTCCGGCAAGACGGCCTACGCGGGGTCCATGGTGCGCGGCGGCGAGGCCACGGGTGAAGTGACCGCCACTGGGGCGCGCACTTTCTTCGGTAAGACCGCCGAACTGGTCCGTACCGCCGGTGCGGCCAACCGGCAGGAGCATGAGATTGTGGCCGTAGTAAAAGACCTCTTCGTCGTCAACGCGGCGATGGTCGTGGTCGTCATCGGCTACGCCCACCACGTCGGGATGTCCCTCGAGTTCATTCTGCCGTTGTTGCTGACCATTCTGCTCGCCTCGATTCCAGTCGCCTTGCCGGCCACCTTCACGCTGGCGGCCGCCCTGGGCTCCGTGGAACTTTCCAAACGCGGCGTGCTCATCACGCGCCTGAGCGCCCTTCACGACATCGCCTCCATGACCGTGCTGTGCAGCGACAAGACCGGGACCCTGACTCGCAACCAGGCCACCGTAAACGCCCTCTGGCCTGCCCCTGGCGCATCCGAAGAGGATCTCTTGCGCGCCGCAGCGCTGGCCAGCGACCCAGCCGGTCAAGACCCCGTGGATGGCGCGATCATCAAGGCCGCCGCCGGCCGCGGCTGGCAGGACGGCGAAATGGAGCGAATTGAGTTCAAGCCTTTTGACCCGGCTACCAAGCGCGCTGAGGCCGTGTATCGTGATAAGGAAGGCTCTCGTCGTTTCATGAAAGGCGCGCCCGCAGTTGTCGGGAGAGTGACCGGGGCCGCCGACACGGTTTGGCAGCCTCAGGCCGAAACCATTGTCGGGCGTGGGCAACGCGTGCTTGGGGTGGCCGAAGGAACCCCGGGCGAAATGCGCCTCCTGGGTCTGCTGGGGCTTGAGGACGCCGTGCGCGAAGATTCGAGGGCCTTCGTGGGTGCGATCCGCGACGCCGGCGTTCGCACCGTCATGGTCACGGGCGACAACGCCATCACTGCACGCAGTGTGGCCGCGCAGGTAGGGATTACCGGCAACGTTTGCTCCCCTGAGAAGCTCCATGGCGATCTTTCCGGAGACACGCTCGACTGCGGTGTCTTTGCCGGCGTGTTTCCCGAAGACAAGTTCCGGCTGGTCCGGGCCTTCCAGCGTCGCGGCGAGGTGGTCGGGATGAGCGGGGACGGCGTCAACGATGCTCCGGCACTGCGTCAGGCTGAAGCAGGCATCGCCGTGGCCAACGCGACGGACGTGGCGAAAGCCGCCGCAGCCATGGTGTTGACCCGCCCGGGATTGGACGGTGTGGTGCCCGCCATCGAAACGAGCCGGCTCGTATTCCAGCGTATCATGACTTACACCCTCAACATGCTGATCAAGAAAATCGAGATCATGGCGCTGTTGGTCATCGGTTTTCTATTGACCCGGCATAAGCCGATCACGCCGCTGCTGATGGTGCTGTTCCTCTTTCTCAACGACTTCCTTACGATGTCCCTCTCGACCGACCGGATGCAGTTCTCGCGGCACCCAAACCGCTGGAACACCCGCGGCATTCTCCTGGCTGCCGCCGTCCTGGCCGCCTGCAAGCTGGTCTTCTCACTCGGGGTTTTCTTGTGCGGCGATTATAGGCTCCGCCTGGACATGCCGCATCTTCAAACCCTGATGTTTGCGACGTTGATCCTCAGTTCGCAGGCGGGGGTCTATCTCTTGCGGGAGCGGGGGCACTTCTGGCAGTCGCGGCCCAGCCGTTTCCTCGTCGGCAGTTCGGTTTTGGGCCTGGGCGTCACCGCCGCCCTCGTGCTGGGCGGCATCCTCATGCCCGCGCTCAGCGGGGCATTTCTCTTAGGCGTCGCCGGCGCAGGAATCGTTTACTTCGCCTGCCTGGACTGGCTCAAAGTGTGGCTTTTCGGCCGACTGAACCTGCGCTGAGCCACGACCGCCGCCGGCATCGCCACGGAACGGAAGAAACCGTCAAGTGGTTCGTCACAGACCATTCGTGGAACCGGATGTGCCACCAGTGGAAGTCCCCCCTCGTTTCAAACGATCCAGAAGCCCTGGAAAAACAGTGAAACGGTGATTCCTCTCCCCCTTGGCATACCCAAAGCTGAAAGGCTGCTGACCGGACGATCAAATCAGGTCCCAGGTGCAATGACTATGAATACAGAGGCTCAACACGGTACATACGAAGCTGCGGTCGATCGGTGGCCTCTTCGCACAGTGGTGGTGGAGGATTCGCCGATGATGCTCAAGACCCTTAGCCTGTTCCTGGAACGGCAGGGCGACACCCGAGGAAGTCGCCATGAGCAGTGGATAATGTGAAAGGCACAGAGCTATGAATACCTGGCCGAAAGCCGCGAGTGTTTGGTTGATTTTATGGTGTGTGTCGGCGGCAGTGCGGGCGGTGTGGGCGGAACAAACGCCCGCTCCCGCGGACGCCGCCCCGATACAAGCCATCCAGCAAGCTCCCGATCCCTCAGCCGTCGTAACGGCTTACGCTAACGGCATCGCCTTTGACCGCAACGACCCCAGACTTTATGAGGCCTACGTTGCCCGCATGGTGGATTTTGGCCTTCCGGAATTGGCGTATCACCAGGCCCGAATACTTACGACCCTGCAATCCAGCAACGGCTTGGCCTGGGGCGTGGTCGCTCACGTGGATGCCCGCCGCGGGCAGATGGCGGATGCTATCTCGGCCATCAGTTTGGCGGGCCAGTTTGCTCCCGAGAACAAGTTCGTCGCCCACACGGCCGGTGAGTTGCTCGCCTGGTACGACCTCAAGGCAGACAAGACCACACTGCCCGAAAATGCCAAGGTTGGCCTGGCCAAAATCCGGGCGCTGTTGGCCAAACACGCCGTTTTCAGTGGGGCTTACGACATGGCCTGCAAGGCCTACCAGGCGCAAGCCAAGCCGGAACTGCCACCGGCCCAGGCCGCGCCGGGGCAATATGCGCCTGCCCCGCAAAGCCCGGGTCCCCCGCCGGTCTCGGCGCCTCCTGGACTCCCCCAACGCCCCAAACCGCGTTGCAGGATGACCTAATCGCACCCCTGGGCTACGCGGCCCCTGCGGCCCCGCCCGCCTCCTATCCGGCCTACTCCGATTCGTACTACGACTGGGCGCCCGATTTCTGCGACGATTGGGGCCGGGCTGGATTGCGCCCGCGCCATGGTGTTGGTGGCAGCCCTGTGGCTTGTGGGGCGGATGCGGCTTTTTCCCCTTTGGGGGGGCCTGCGTGTTTGGCGATTTTGGTCATGGAGGCCGCTTCGGGCACGGCGACCGTTGGGGCCACAATGGGGCCTTTGGGCCTGGAAGCAATCCGGGGCTCTGGCACCAGGGTCCGCACGGACCAAACAGCTTTTTTGGGACACCGGCCCGGCCGAGCGGTTCGGTGGCGCAGGCGGCTCACCTGGGTTCGCTGACTGGCGCCGGCGAGCGAGCTTCGACCTCCGCCCGTCAGTCGGTTTGGTCCGGTCGAACTGAGTACAATTTCAGTTATGCGGCCCCGCGCGCGGCATCACTCGGCGCCAGCGCGTTCGGCAGTTATCGAGCCATGCCGGCTTACCGCACCGGCGGTTTCAGCGGCGGATTTCACGGCGGTGGTGGTTCCCTCGGGGGTGGATTCCATGGAGGCGGCCTCGGTGGCGGCGGCCACGGAGGAGGCGGTCATCGCTGACGTGAACAAAACTGGAAAAAGTTATGAAGCATACAAACACAATTGTCTTGGCTGGCGCCTTGCTTTGGTTGGTTGGGTGCGCCTCGCCAACCAAAGTTGCGGTCCTTGAACCCATAGGGCCGGCACCGACGGTGCGCCCGCAGAACGGGGGCGATGGCTATCTCCAAGTGTACTCCGCCAGGAAGAAAGCCGACATCGACCTAAACATGGAGGAGCGGCTGTGGGACAATGACTTCGGCAAGAATGAGTTCCAGTATGACCCCGTCCACACCGACTACACCATTTACAGCCAAGGTGGCGGGTTCATCAAACAAGTGCGCAACGCCCGGAACCCAAACGACCCCGAACCGGTTCTCGTGTCGCTTCCGCCGGGTCTCTACGAGATCCAGGCCCAAGCGGAAAATTCCGCCGGCACGGTCGAGGTGAGGGTTCCGGTCGTCATTCAAGCGGGACGAACGACCGTGGCCCATTTGATGGGCGGCTGGAAACCGCATCACCACTACACCGACAACGAAGTAGTGCGGTTGCCGGACGGTGAAATCGCAGGTTGGCTGGCCGTTCGCTAAGCACTTGGCTAGCGTTGGAAAGTCAAGTCCGAACGCGGAGGAAGGTTGGAATGAACGGAAACAAGAGGTTAGGCCACAGATGGAGGCTGGGAATAGGCCTGGTGCTGCTCGGGATTCTGACAGGTTGCGCAGGTGCCGGTTACTACGGCTACGGTGGGCCGGGTTGGTATGGGCCTGATTATGGCGATTATTATGGCCTGGACTACTATGGGGGTTTCTGGGGGCCGGATGGTTATGTGTTCAGGCATCACGACCATGGCATTTTCGGTCACGATCGCGATTTTGGCCGGCGAGGCTCCGCGAGCCGCGGCGCCGCCGGTGGGTTCCATGGGGGATTTCACGGAGGGGGCGGATTTGGTCACGGCGGCGGCGGTCATGGAGGCGGTGGCGGCCATGGCAGGTGACGGTCCGAACGCTAAAATCTTATGAACTTGAAGCCGATCAGATTTGCGGCCTTGGCGTTAGGGCTCTTATCTGTAACATGGCTTGGGCAGGTTCGAGGTGGGACTCAGCCAGCCTTGTCACAACGCACCTTCGCCTCGCCGGCGGAGGCCACCAAGGAGTTGCTCAAAGCGGCCAAAGGGCACGACCGGCAGGCGATTTGTGAGATCTTCGGCCCCGAAGTCACCAATCTATGGACCGGCGATCAGACGTTGGACGAGAAACATTTTGAGGCCTTCGCCAGTGATCTGAGAAGCGGTGCGACGCCGTGCCGGAGGGGAGTCGCAAGGTGATTCTGGAAATCGGAGGAGAGCAGTGGCCGTTTCCGATTCCGCTAATCCAAACCAACGGGGCGTGGATCTTCGACACGATTGCGGGGGAGGATGAGATCATCAACCGGCACATCGGCCGGGACGAGTATCACGCTATTGGAGTTTGCCGCGTTTATGTGAAGGGGCAACGTGAATACGCCCACCGATTTGCCGGCAGCGCCGGGGCTCCCAAATACGCACAGAGATTCAAGAGCACTCCCGGAAACGTGGACGGTTTGTATTGGCCGACGGAGACAAGCGCCACGCCCAGTCCGTTATTGTCGTTCGTGGCGGAAGCCTCTTTGGAGGGATACAACTGGACCAGCGGCAAAGGTCCGCGTCCATTTCACGGGTATTTGTTCAGGATTCTGACGCGGCAAGGACCTGCCGCTCCGGGCGGCAGGATGAATTACGTCCGGCATGGCGAGATGACCGGCGGCTTTGCGCTGGTCGCCTATCCCGTCCGTTGGGGAGAGTCGGGCATCATGACGTTCATTGTGAATCAAGACGGAGTCGTCTATGAGCGGAGTTTGGGTGAAAAGACCGCAAGGACGGCCGCCTTGATGAAGGAGTATAACCCGGACGGGCGGTGGTCCGTGGTCCAGGAACCGGGAATCACCGACTTGACGCCGAACCAGCCGCGCGAGGGTGTCCGGTGACCGGAACAGGGCAATGGCTTGGGCCCCACCGCTGTTTCGAGAAATAAGCCACCTTCTTTCCCAGCGCGTCCTCATAAGCGTCTGGTGCGATGACGAACATGCCCGAGCGCCCGTTTCCAGCGCGCACCTGATATGTGCCAACTCGGTTCAACGCGCTGAAGTCCCCGATCTGCCAGGAGCCAACGTCAGGTCCGGCAAGCGTGGTCCGCCCAGTGAAGGCGGCCCGGCCAGTCGCCGTATCAATGATCTCAAAGTTGACAGGCGTGTTGCCCGAGATGAGGCAGCACTTGGCCGCTTGCGGTGCAAACCCAACGTGGTTGACGAGTATGCCTGGCCCCTTTTCAGTGGTCTTGGGGGAGGGAGCCAAGTCCGCTCCCCCTGGCGCCGGTGAATCCGCGGCGAACGCCGCAGCCCAAGAGCAGGCGATGAACAAGAGGGGAGCCGTTGCCCCGGCCAGCCCGATCTGCGCCGTGAACTGCTGCTCCACGACGTTGAAGGTGTGGATGTTGGACACTGTGACGAGGACATGTTGGAAAGACTGCGTTTGCTGGCGGAGGAAAGCGACGAGCCCGCGGATTGGATGAAATTCGGATCCGCATGTCTGAGCCATCGGCTGTTCTCGACGGCCTTTGAATGGCTCGCCAAGGTTGTCGAACAGCCCAACGCCCCTGTCCGGTTGGTTGCCGGAGCGCTCGTGGCTCGAGGCGCCAGTCTTGGCCTTCTGGGCCGAGCCCAGGAGGCCATCGCCGACTTCACCCGGGCGATCCAGTTGCGGCATGCTCCGACGGAGCCGGTTGCCATGGCGCTGCTCAATCGAGGCATCACCCTTGGCGCACTCGGCCGTACTGACGAGGCAATTGCCGACTATACCCGAACGATCGGGTTGCGTGCAAGTTGTCCCGAACCTTGTCCCGAACAGGTGACATTGGCACTACTCAACCGCGGCTTGGCATTTGGCCGCGTCGGCCGAACCCAAAAGGCGATCGCCGACTTGACTCAAGTGATCGAGTTGCCCGGTGTTCCGCCCGAGCAAACTGCCCGGGCGCTCATCGCTCGCGGCATGACGCTTGGTCAGATTGGTCGGGCCCGCGAAGCGAAGGCAGACTTCGCGCGAATAATGGGAATGACCGGGCTTGCTGATGAGGTGGTTTCAGCAGCCGGGGGAGGGATGACGTTCGCGCTGCTTGCGGCAGGCGAATGGAACTCTGCGGTGGAGCACTTGATCAAATTCCTCGATGGCCCGGAGAAACCCGCGCCGGTTATCGCTCAGGTTTCCGAGGCACTCATCCAAGCCATCTTTAGCCAGTTCGGCTCGCCGGACGTGTGGCCGGCGCGGGTGGCGCAGGCTTTTGCGCTGTACCGCGAGCACAATGCCCTGGTTTACCTCGGCGGGGCGCTGGTCCAACACCTGGCGCGTCTGAGAGAAAGCGCTCTCAACAACTCGGGGCTCGACCAATGGTTCGCCAGGTGGAAGACCGTCATCTCAGGCAACGATGTCATGGAATTCCCGCTGCGCTTGTTTCGCACAGGCATCGCTTATCTCAAAACCCAGCCTAGAGATGAGGGCGTCCTGCTGCAGCTTCCGGTCGAAGAGCGCAACTTGGTTCGCCTGGCGCTAGGGTTGGCGAAGGAACCGTCAGAATGATTCCACCCGCAACCACCAGACGCGCTCACCGCCCTCACCAGCGGCGAAAGCGAACCAACTGCCGCACGAAGGCGGCGATTCGTTTTTTCCTGGGCGCCGCTTGCGTGATTGCGGCGGTGGTTGGCGCATTCTCGAGGCTCCCCTGGTTCTATTTCACGGTTCTGTTTGCCGGCGGCTGCGGGCTAATGGGCCAGGCAAGCTTTTGGGAAAAAATCGCTCTCATTGTCAAGGGGAGAGATAGAGATACTCAGCAGTAGCAGCATCACCGAGTGACGCCCGTTTTCACGGACGTGCCGGCGAGAGTATCAACCCCGCAGCGCCGCCATGACTGCATCGAAGGCCGGCTTGGGTTGGCCTGCGCGGTCGAAGAGAAGCAGGTGGTTTACCCGACGCCACCGGAAACGGTTGACCCAGCTTCGGCCGTCGTGCGGGTCCCAGAACGAGACCGGGGCGATGACGTTGGCGTGCTTGCTGAAGAGGCGGAGACGAAACCCGAGGTCATTTTGTCACCGGTTGCGGTAACACAAGGTCCGAGGGCGGTTTGCCGCTGGCCGGCCGCTCGAACTTCTCTCGGAATCGGGGGTTGACGGTCCAGCCCCCGTTGCGGAACACTCCGCCCATGCGCGCAAATCAGACCCGATTGGGCCGCCGATGGCGGAGCTTGGAATTGGTCGTCCTCTTGCTGACCTCTGTCTGTCCGACCCTTGCCCAGGACGCGGCGCGAGCGCAATTGGCCTACGCGCTGACCGCGATTGTGCCCACGAACCAATGGCGGCTGGTCTCCGAGGCAAACCGTGGCGGCAGCCGGCTCGAGGGGGCAAGGCTCACGCTTGACTTCTCCAAAGGCGCCCGCTCGGTTGGCATCGGATTTCCTGACCGCAGTCTCCCTGGAGTCATTGATCGCATCCGGCTCCAGGTGCGCGGAGACGCCAAGGGACCGGTGGTCCATCTGTTCTTGCGCACTCACTTCATGACTTTTCACAAACGCCTGGACCCTCTCGCGGGCGGCGAACAGGAGTTGGTGACCGATGGCCCGCCCGGTCCCGGCTGGGAATGGTTCGCTGGTGAGAACGACGGGAAGATCCACGGCCCGCTCCGCCCTGGAGAACTGCGCTTCGAGGCCGACGGTGCCAGTGCAAAGGGCACCCTGGAGATTTTGCGGATCGAATGTGAGGCCCATTGTCCGGCCGAACGCCGGGTGCTCATGACCGCGCGCACCGAGGACCCGGCCGGCGCAATCCGTTTCGACTGCGATTTGCGGGCCTTCTCAGATCGAGCCATTGATGGCGCGCTGCGCTGGACCGTGAAGACCTGGGACGGCGCGGTGCTGGAGCACAGCCGGCAATCGGTGGTCTTGCGTCCAAATTTGGAAAGCCAGACAGTCTCTGTGCCGTGCCCTCCGCTCCCGGCAGGC
Source organism: uncultured bacterium (assembly GCA_963713735.1). Lineage (GTDB taxonomy): Bacteria > Verrucomicrobiota > Verrucomicrobiia > Limisphaerales > UBA8199 > CAVQND01. The sequence continues at coordinate 49,132 of CAVQND010000054.1, read as the reverse complement.
TGCCGATTTGCCGAAGCCGAATTCGCGTTCGAGGCGCCGGACCAAAAGGTTACCCCAGTGCAGGCCTATTGGCTGGCGCCTCTGGAAGGCGAGCCCGATTTCACGCTCCGGCCCGGCTCGCCGTTCGGCATGGGCGTTTATCTGGGCCGCTATGGAGATGCGGAAATGGAGAAAGTGGCGCGTCTGGCCGGCGAGGCGGGCGTCAAGTGGTCCCGCGAGGATTATTCCTGGCAGCGCCTCGAGCCGCGCCGGGGCGAGTTCCACTGGGACTACTACGACCGCCTGCTGGCTCGCGCCCACCGTTATGGCATTTCCGTCTATGCGATTGTCGGCTACTGGACGGGTTGGACCAAACCCTATACGGCCGAGGGCATTGAGGACTACGTGCGGTTCGTCCGGGCGCTGGTGGCCCACTACCGGGACCGCATCCATCAATGGGAAATCTGGAATGAACCGAATATCTTCTTTTGGCAAGGGCCTAAGGAGCTTTATGCCGAGTTGCTCACCAAGAGTTACGGCGCGATCAAGGAAGTCGATCCGCAAGCGCAGGTGCTCGGCCTTTCGACCTCCGGCATCAACTTTAAGTTCATCGACCAGATGCTCGCCAAACAAGCCCCGTTCGACGTGCTGACCGTTCACCCGTATCGCACTGTGCTCAAGGAGGACGAGTTCATCGGCGACTTAAAGAGGGCCTCGGACCGGGTGCAGCTCGCGGCCGGCACGCGGCGGCCGGTCTGGATCACCGGAGATGGGTTGGGCCACGCACGTGCCCCACCACGCCCTCCGGCAGGACTTCCAGCCCGTCACTCAGCGCGCCCAGGCCGAGCCTCATCGCGCGCACCTACCTGAGCACCATCGCCTCGGGAGTTCAGCCGCGCACCTTCTGGTACGATTTTCTCAACGACGGCGACGACCCGGTCTATTTCGAGGACAATATGGGCATCGTCCAGCGCGAGGGCCGTCCCAAACCCGCCTACCTTGCCTTTGCCACCATGGCCCGTTTGCTCAACGACAAGCGCTTCGTTCGCACCCGCCAGGACTGGCCGGGAGTCTATGCCTGCGAATTCGCCTCAGCCAACGGCCAAAGTGAGCGCGTGCTCGCAGTGTGGACGACGGATGCGGAGAGAGAGGTCGAGTTCCCGCTGCCACCAGGCAAGGCCCGCTGGATGAACACAGTGGGCGAAAAGCACCCGATTGCCAATGCCGGCGGCACGTGCAAGCTCGGTCTCCAACGGAACTCGCCGTTGTACCTGCTCATCCCTTAGAATCTTTAGTCGCAACATCTACGCCTGCCGCACGAAGCCGGCCTGAAACTGCTGTCCGTTCCGCATGCACCCAGGGAACTGCCGGCCTCGGCACTCACTCGCAATCCGCACCAAATCCCGGAATGGAAACTGTTTATTGAAGCATAATGGTCTGCTCCACCTCCACGCCTTCAAAAAATTCAATCATCTGCTCCCGAAACCACCGGAATGAAGGGCGGCGCTTGGAGTAAAACAAGTGACTGGCCCGGCTCCGATGATAATCCGATGAGCCAAACCGGGGAATCGGCACACAAAAACCGGGTGCGTGGTCCAGCAACTCGGCCCAGTGATGTTCCAGTTTCCGGTTGGCCGTGCTAAACCAGGCCTCGACGGGAGTGGCAACCTGGAGCAAATAATTGATGTGCCAGTGCGGTTCGGCGGTTGATGCCAGGTGATGGCCGATGCGCCCTCGAAGGCCCCCGGAACCGAATCCACTGCCCACGTAAGCGTAGAACCCGGGAACGATGTCGAATTGTCCCAGGCTGCCGAGCTCCAGGCGTTTCATCTGCCGCACCTGGGCGATCAGGATGTAGGTGCCTTTGTCCTCGGGCAGGTCCATCGGGGTGAGGGGTTATTTAGCCTGGCTCACATTCATTTCCGGTCTTTGCCGGCCTCGATTGGGCCACGGATTAAGGGAAAAGGCCAGCGGAATTGTGATCGCCCCCGACCTGAAAACTGAGCTCAGGGCCGTGTCAGGGCTTGCGTGGGGTGTTATCATGCCAGCGAAACTGAACCTTATGGACCAGTACCACCCCGCGCCCAAAGCCGCAACGGCGGCACAGTTTCAGGGATCAACCGGTGCAGCTCCCGCCCCGAGTTCCGGCAGGCTGTGGGGCACGCCTCCGCGGCCGGGTTGTGGCGGTTGGAGGCGCGGCGACCACTCTGAACTATGAGGAAGACAACCTTGCTACGGGTCCTGTGGGCCACGGCTCTGACCGTGGGCGATATTGCCTCACCCCGGTTGGTCGCCGCGACCGACGAACCCTTTGCCCTCGCCCGCCGGCACATGGTGGCAGAACAGCTCTCTGGCCCCGGGCGCAATATCACCAACGCCCGCGTGCTGAGGGCGATGGGCAAAGTGCCGCGTCATGAGTTTGTGCCCGGGCCCTTGCGCTCCCTGGCCTACCAGGATTACCCGCTGCCCATCGGCCACGGCCAGACCATCTCCCAACCCTACATCGTCGCCTTCATGACCGAGCAACTCGAGCCCGGCCGACCGATCGCGTCCTGGAAATCGGCACCGGCTCCGGCTACCAGGCCGCCGTCCTGGCCGGACTGGTGGCACAGGTCTATACGGTCGAGATCATTGACGACCTGGCCAGGCGGGCCGCCGGCGACCTCAAGCGCCTGGGTTACACCAATGTCCAGGTGCGCGCGGGTGACGGCTACAAAGGCTGGCCCGAGGCTGCGCCGTTTGATGCGGTCATAGTCACGTGCGCCCCGGAGAAAGTTCCCCAACCCTTAATCGAGCAGCTCAGGGACGGTGGGCGGATGATCATTCCGGTCGGACCGAGGTGGAGCCAGGAGTTGGTGCTCTTGCGCAAGCACGGTGAAAAGCTTGAACGGCGGGCGGTCCTGCCGGTTCGCTTTGTGCCGATGACAGGGCAGGCCCAACGAGCCGAAACCCAGGGCACAAAGCCCAAGGCCGGAAGACCCTGAACCGGGGCCGCCTCCCTGGCGAAGGATAGTGCAGCGCGAATGGGGCGTCGCGAATTGTGCTGGGCGGCAATGATTCGGCTCGGGAACTCCTGGTCTGGCCACGCTGCGAGGCCCACATAGAGTATCGTCAATTGTGGATCGGGATTCAGATTCCGGCCGGCTTGGGAAAGGATATTGCTATGAACAGACGCCAATTCGTGAAGAACAAGGCCCGGTTGGGCGAGGCGATCTACCGGTATCCGCGAATGACGTAGCGGCAAGGGCAGTGTTCCCCATTCTCCGAACCTCTACCTACACATCCGGGCTTGACACCCACACCGCGCGCAGCAAGCTCTGCCAAAACGCTCGCAGATGAACGCGACTATAAACGAACTCCGCCTTTGCCCGCGGGCGCCCCACCTGCACTACGAAACAATACATAAAACCCTGTCACCCATAGAGAAACAAATCATGAACCATGTGGTTGCCGCTACTGTAGCCTTAACGGTCATGCTCGCGGGCGAAGCCGCGGCCTTGGCCGGCAGCCCGGCTGCGCCCGCAAAGCTTCATTTCAAGGAACTGCTGTCGCGTCTGTCCGCCGCCAGCGAGGACCGTATCCGCGGGCTGAGCACCATCCAGTGTGATTACCGGTTGATGGGGACCAGCGAGGGCTCAGAAGAGCTACCGAAGGGCAAGAAGCCGCCAGTCAAGCTCGCTGTGTCCGGGAAGCTCACCATTCACTTGCCGGAAGACCGGGCGGAATGGAATGATGAGAATCCCCCCGGCACCTTCAACACGTTCACCCTCGAACCGGACGCCTGGCCGATCTTAAAGGACGCCCTGGGCGAGGGCGCGGCGAAAATGCTGAAACCTTTCCGGATACCAGGAAGCAAACTGATTTGTTCTGAGGCAGGCGCCTGGCTGGTGTCCAAGAACGGCAAGTCCGCCGTCAAGTTCGCAATGGATTCAGCCGGCCAGGACGAGGTCTTCGGCCCGATCGTTCCGACCGTGTGCTGTCATTACCAAGCCAGCATCGTTAAGGCCTTTCGTGCGGATGCTCGAGACGCCGTCAGCACGAAAGCGGGAGCGGTCTCCTTGGCAGGCCGCAAGTGCGTGAAGTATCTCTTTGAACTGCCGGAAACCGGCGCGGGCGCCCCCGCCGGCACGTACACCGTATGGCTGGACGACGCTACCGGCCTGCCGCTCAAGGAGGAGCTTCGCGGCGGCATCGCTGCGGCGGGCGATACGGCAGGAGTTACGTACTCCGACTTCCAGCCCTTTGGAAAGAAATCGTTCAGTCCGGCCAAGTCGGAGGAAACGGACAATCAGGATGATACTCATTGCCTAATCCACTACTCGCCGTTCGGAACCCAGTGGTTTCTCACGAAAGAGATTAGCGTGCGCTACGGTGAGGGGAGCTGCACCATGACCTTTGCCAACTGGCGCCAGGTCGCCACTCCCGGCTCGGCTTTTAGATTGCCGCCGGGAGCAAAAGTCATCTCCAGGGACGGCAAAGCCGACGAGGGGAGCAGCGACGAGAATATCGCGGAGCCCCCTGCGGCGGGGTCGGAGCCGCGGGGGACTATTCAGCCGGGGACTTACCTGCTGGAGTGGAAGGTCCCCAGCCTGCCGGACCACTTCAATCCACGGTATCCCTTCGCCGGGCCCGGCGAGAACCTCTACCGCGTCGAACTGAAACCAGTCAGTGCGAGTCGTGGAAGAACGTATGGCGGCCTGAAGTCCGCCAACGCCTTTGTCGGTTGGCGTGGCGGATTCTTTGTGCTATTGGACGAGTCAAAAGGATCAGGCACAGGCTACGACACGGCCTACATCGCGGCCAGCAAGGCGGACCTTGCGATGGTTGACGTGACGCGGGCGGTGAAGGTTTCCTTGAAGGACAATCCTGGCAAGTTCCCTGGCGCTGCCGCGACCGACTCCACGCTCTGGCTGGCCAACAAGCCGGGAGAACTGTCCACCGAGATTTGCATCGGCGAACCCGGCGATCAGGTTACCGAGCGAGCGCGGGTGGACGGGTTCAAAGTCTATCAGCGGCAAACGGGTGTCCGGACCGAGCCGTGCTCGGCGGAAGTCACCGTGCGCGGGGGTTGGTACGGGACCATAACGACCAGCAAGGGGAAACTCCAGGTGCGGGTCACGGATCACAACGGTAATGGGGTGTACGGTGACAAGTTCCAACCGGGGTGGGAAACCGACGAAAAGGCCTGGGGGGACACCATCAACCTCATCCCAGTGAAACGCGGGGAAATGGAAGACATCCTCCTGCTCGCGGAAGCCGTTCTAATTGATGGCCAGCTCTATTTGGTTGACGTGAGCAAGACAGGCAACCGGCTCGACATCAAGCCATACGGCGGGGAGACTGGGTTCTTGAGCGTCGGGGCGACGGACGGCAAAGGCAAGCAGGCGAATTGCGAAAACGTCAGCTACTCCGGTGACAAAGGCGACTTCTGGCCGGTGGACGATAAGCCGGTGAAGGTTCCCGTTGGCAACTACCGGTGTTCGGCCTCGATCGGTGCTGGAGTCTACGTCGTCTCGCCGCTGGTAGCCCTGGAGAAGGACCGGACGGTCAGGTTCGCGATTGGGGGGCCGCTTCACTTCGATGTGGCCCCCGGAGCCGACGCGATACACGCGAAGGCCGGGGAAGATAGGCAGATCGAGACGACCGTCTACGCCGGCCAGGATATAATGCACTTGGCAAGCTGTGGGAAGTTCACCGCGACCTTCACCGACGCAGAAGGCAAGACCGTCGCGGAGCAGGCCGCTATCAACCGCCGACTCCAAGTTCAATGCACTCAGGTTTTTACCATTCCCAAGAGCCTCCAGCCGGGCGCCTATACGGTTGATGTGCGCCTGGACGCCAGACCGTATCAGGAACCGGTGAGCGTGAGGAAGAAGCTGGTAATTGAATAGGTAATGGTGAATGTGACCCTGCGCCCGGGCGTCTTGCAGGAAAATGGAACGTACGCGCATTGACCCGATGAGCGGCCGCGGGGATGAGCCTCGGCTCGCAAACCGGGGGTGAGGGGACGGCTTTTTGCAGCGAGGCTGAGGGAAGGTGTCTGGATTCCCTCGGTTTGCCTGGCGGGTCGGTATTGGGGCCTTCGTTGGCGATACCAACCGCCTGACGGAGCTTCCATCACCGCCTCAAACCTTGCACCAGTGATGGTCGCTGAAAGCCGGCGCCACTCGCCGCTCCTTCCCTGGGCCGGGATCCGCCCCTCCACGACGGCTGGGTTCGCATCAGCGTGCGCGAGATTGCCACTGATGCTGACGCTGCCTTTGGCCTTGGAGGATCGCTCTCTGCCTTACACTTCCCGCAGATGGAGCGTTACCGTGCCCCCTTCGGGCAGGCTGAAGCGGCGGTGGCGGGCGAGGGTGGGGCCGGAGGCGGCGGGGAGGTCAACCTCTTCGCCCTGGGGCAGGACCAACTCGCCTTGGCCTGTGTGTGGCAATTCCAAGCTGAGCTCGCGCTGGCCACGGGGTCCGCGAGAGCGCAGCCGTAGCGCGCCACGCACCGTAAAGGCCGCCAGCTCGAGACTCTTGGAGGTCGGACAGTTGCGGCCGGACCTCGAAACGCTTGAAACCCGGCTCCAAGGGCGCCAACCCCAGCAGTCCGTGGAGGGCGATATACGCCGGCACCACGTCGCAGTGGCTCCACTGTTGGCCGGAGTCGTGGCTCGCCTGCCAATCCTCCTGGAGGGTGTTGTTCTCTTTGACCGAACTCATCGTCGCCCACCGCTTGCGCAGGTCCGAGACGATGACGTCGGCCCGGCCACACCTGGCCAGCGCCCATAACCGCCATCCGGCATTGCAGGGATAGGAAAGGCCCATCTCCGCCGGGCACTCTGCCAGCGAGCGCACCGCGGCGGAGGTTTGGCCTGCGGGGCATTGATCGTAAAAGACCGCTGTGGCCAGGGAGCGGTCGCAAGTGCGTGGAGTTTTCTCCTCGGAGAGCCAGGGCAGGTTGTTGACGAACAGACCGCGGTCCGCGCTCCAGAACGCGCGGACGGCAGCCGTTAGGAGCTCCCGGCCGAACTGGGCGGCCGCTTCGGCCTGGGGGACCTGTCCGAAGGCGCGACAGAGCGGGGCCAGGGCGTGTTCCATGGCCGCGGCGGCGTACAGGTTAAACGCGCACTGCTTGTGACGCTGGCGTTGGTAAGCGACGTGGTCCATCCAGACGGAAGGGATGCCGATATTCTCGACCGGGAGCAGTCCGTCCAGACCCGTGAGCGTTTGAAGAAATCGGGCGAACCCAACCAGGCGAGGGAAGGGCTCTCGCAAGGCTTCAAGGTCAGCCGTGTAGCGGTAGTGGTGCCAGCAATCGAAGTGGGTGTTGAGCAGCGGCGGACCGCCGGGCGCATGCGCCTCGTGGACGAGCAGTTCTATGGTGGTCCCGGCCGGCGCCTGGATGCTGAAGCCCGGCCAGCCGACCACCTGTTCGGCGAATTCGAAAGTGAGGGCGGTGCCTTGATGGCCGTCCAATTCGACCTGCCATTGGCCTGGGGCCGCCTCGGTTGCCAACTCCGCGCGCTCGGCCTCGAAGGCTCCGGGGGTGCGAAACTCGAAGTACTCTTGCGGCGTGACGCGCCAGCGCACACGATAGGACTCGGCGAGTTTGGCCGCCGGGACTTCCCATTCACGCAGCATGGGGATGCTCCGTGGACGCAGTTCGGTGTCTGGCGGGCCGTCTCCGGCGTTCAAGAGGTACTCATCGTAGCCGGCTGAAAGAGCGGGCCTGTTGGGTGACCCGGGCAACGGCATGGCGGCCAGCCAGCGGGAATCCAGGGGGAAGCCGGGCTTATGCCAATCGTAGGGGTAAAGCCGGGCATCGAATTCCTCCTGAAGCGCGCGCAAGTACCACCGCTTGTAGTGTCCTGGGGGCCACGCGCGGCAAAGAAAGGCCCGCCATGAGGGATCCGAAACGAGATGCTCGACCCGGCCATCGGCGTGCTCGAGCTCGAGCCAGAACAGGAAACCCGGCTTGCCGATGGGCCAAGTGCCGTCGCCCGCGCCGTAAAAGAGGACCGTGGCCCCAAGGACATTGGGGCCTGGCTGGAGGTAATCCCGAAGGTCCAGAGGGTCGGCCTCCGACCACCGAGGATCACTGGGCGCCGGTCCCCATTGCACACGCCGGCCATTCACCTCAAGTTGATACCGGCTGTCGGCGCAGATCCACCCGGTGGCTCGGCGAGGGCTGGACTCCAAAGTGAACTCGCGCCGGAACAGGATGAACGTGTTGGGCAGCGTCCGTCCCGACGGATACCAAATCCAACGCGCGGGCGACAGGTCAGGCAGGCCATGACCGTGTGCCGGGGCGGGGGCTATCGGGTCGATGGTTTGGCCCCGGCTGTGGACCTCACCGGAGGCAGGCCTGGCCAACAGCAGGGAGCTGCTCGTCAGGGCAGAGGCTTTGAGAAAATCGCGTCGCTTCATTTGGCAGATATAGACAGAGTTGACGGGCGCTGAAAAGCTCGAACCGAAGTCTCTCGCTGCGTGAAGCCTGGCGTGTGTCTTCTTTTGCCGGGAGACGGTTCGGCCAGGGAGCCATGGTGGGCGCGGTGTTCGAGGAGTTCCTGAAAGGCCGAACGGAGGGCGGTTTCGTGCTTCATACCGGGCTTGGCGAACTTAGCCGGCGATTCGTAGTCGTAGCAAAACACGATTGTGCGGCGATCGCTCGCGGGCCATGCTCCGTCCATGAACGACTCGGCTACGCTGACAATATCCTTTCCGTCGGGCAGGGATTTCAGGGCCGTCCTGAGATTCTTTGGCGCCGCCTGTGTCCTGGTGTTGGGCACCGCACTGCAGCCTGAGGCTGTGGGCACGGCCGAAGCGGCTTCCCAGCGTTGGTCGGAAGAAACCGCCCGGGCTTGGCAACAGAAAACCGGCTGGTTGGTGGGATGCAACTTTCTGCCGAGCACCGCCATCAACCAGTTGGAGATGTTCCAAGCCGACACCTTCGACCTCGAAACCATTGACCGGGAACTGAGCTGGGCCCAATCGCTCGGCTTCAACTCGGTTCGCGTCTTTTTGCAGAACCAACTTGGGACCAGGATTCCCAGGGTTTTCTTGGCCGCCTGGATCGTTTCCTGGCAGTGGCCGCCAAGCATGACATCGGCGTTATGTGGGTGCTCTTCGATTCCTGCTGGGATCCCTATCCCAAGCTCGGCGACATTCAGTTGCACGTCGAATTCTGCATAGCCAAACACTCCAACTCGGGCGTATATCTCCAGGGCCGCTATGAGGTCCAGGTGTACGACAGCTATGGCGTGGACAAGGACGCTTACCCCGGAATCGAGTGCGGCGGCATCTACCCGCGATGGATTAATGAGCAAAACGTTGATGGCCACTCTCCGCGCGTCAATGCGAGCAAGCCTCCCGGAGAGTGGCAAACCTTCGACATCCTTTTCCGAGCGCCGCGATTCGATGCGGGGGGGCAAAAGCTCGCCAACGCGCAAATGGTCCGCGTCTCGCACAACGGACAAATTGTCCAGGAGAACGTTGAGCTCAAAGGTCCAACCCGCAGCGCGCATTGGGCCGACGAAAAAGCCGTGGGACCGGTCTTGCTGCAAGGCGACCACGGCCCGGTGGCCTTCCGCAACCTGCGGGTGAAACCAATTCAACCGATGGCCCCATGATGCATGGACCAGTGAAAAGCACTCAAAAAGCGCAGACTATGTTTCAGGGGCTTCTGCCATATTGCCTCCCCGCGTGGTTCGCTTCCCTCAGGTGCTAAACATTATGGCGGCTGCCGGCGTCAGTATCGCAACGAGTTTGTCGGCGACGCCACTCAGTTTCCCGCCCCGTTACCCCCAACCACCACCTCCACTTTCCATTGATCGCCGGAGCGTTTCAGTTTCAGCGGCGACACCAGCGTTTGGCCGTCCTTGAACCGGCTTTGAAACCAGAACGTCACCTCATCAGGCGCGGGATTGTCCTTGAACACCAGCCTGGACGCTTCAACCTCCGACATCAAAGGTCGAAGCCCTCCTGAGAGGTCCTCGACCAGCGCCGTCAGATTTGTATTTGACGGATCGGCCTCCCACATCAGGACTTGGGCCAGCCGATCTTTGTTCCCCGCTTTGATGGCCCACGCGAAAGTGGCGGCTGCCGCCTCGGGCGTACCGCTCCCGGAGTCGGCCCAGGAACTGCTCGGCTCGAAATCTGCCGCCGGTGGCTCCCGCTCCACCAGGAGCTTGGCAAGTTCCTGATTCTGCCGTCGCAACGAGCCCACTTCGCCCCGCAGCCCATTCGCGTCAGGCTAAGGCGTCTGCGGCTCCGGACAGCAGTTCGTAGTAGTTTTTGCGATCGTTTCGCTTTTCGTAGAAGGCATGGCGGGCGAGGCAGAACTCCACCCATTGAACGACCGAGACGCCCAGCACCATGGCCGAGAACCAGCAAGCGCACTGTCCGAGAATGTGCCCCAGGCGAAGGAGGCTGACGTGTTGGCCGTGGGGACAATTGAGTTCCAGCAGGTCAGAAAGCTGGCAGACCAGCGCGCAGAACAACAACTTGGTCAGCACCGAGAGGCTCAAGCAAGACCGGGGTGCGGCAGTTGAGGTGAGGCAATCCCAGGTGGCTTTTCCAGGTTTTAAAACTGATCTCAATTCGCCAGCGCAGCCGATAGATCGCGGCCAGGACCTTGGGGGGCCAAGTCGCCGCCGGCACGTTGGTCACGAAGATGTTCCAGCCCATCAAGAAGAGATGCTCGGCGCCAGGAGGGGAGCGGTGGCGTTTCTGGGCGGAGACTTTGGCCTTGTGCCGCCGCTGATTGGCCACTTCCTCTGGCACGGGCAGGGCGACCAAGCGCACGGCCGCTCGCTCCGGTCCCAGGAGCACGTCCATATCCAAGGAGCCAGAGTTCTTCAGGAGGGCCTTTAAATTCAGCGGTTGGCCCGTCTTGGGGTCGTAGGGATTGACGCCGTGGCGGTAGCGGCTGAGGAAGGAGATGCCCGCACTGACAAACTGGGCCAGGACTGCCGTGGTGAAGTAACCCAGATCCCGCAGGACCAGATCGCCGGGGCGGGCGACTTCCAGGATGTCCGGGGCGGCGGCCTGGTCATTGCGAGTATAGCCCGAAAGGGAGACGTGCCCGACCACGCCGTTTTTGATGTCGCAGATCCATTGGATTTTGAGGGTGGCGTAGTCTTGCCCATGTTGGTTGCCGGCCCCGGGGAAGAGTTCAGCCAAGTGCTTGGGCAGCGTTTGGGAGGTGCTGTCATGGACCCAGACGTGAGCAAAGCGTTCAAGGGCTTGGCAGGTCGGAACGCCACGAGCGATCTGGCTGAAGAGGGCCGTGACGACCCCAGCCAGAAAGCCTTTGAGGCCACCGGAGAGCCGTTCACTCAAAGACTGTTTAGGCGGCGTAAATAAATAAAGGTATCAAGTTGGTTCACCCGTGAGGCTCGATGGTATAGTTCCACTCACCATGGAACTTGTTAGGCTTTAGGTTCACTTGCTTCATCTGCTCGCGTGAGACTTTTCTACCCGTCGGATACTTTCGACGATCCAGCCGGCAGGTCACCGTCAATCCTTTGGCCGTCGTTGTGCTGGCAATCAGGTTCACGACCGTCTGGTAATCTCGCAACGGTTCACCGCGCCAGTTGGACGAAATGAACGAAAAGAGTCGGTGTTCGATCTTGTTCCACTTGCTGGTGCCGGGCGGAAAGTGGCAGATGGAAAGGCACAGCCCACTTTCGTCGGCAAAGCCCTGCAACTCGAGTTTCCAGAGTCGCAGCCGCCACCCATTGCTGCCTCCGCCATCGGCGGTGATCCACAGCGTCCGGACCGCAGGATAAAGTCTTCGCCCTTCAAAGCGCCACCACCCACGAATCGAGGCCACCGCAAAGGCCCCCGTGTCATGGTCGGTGCCCACGTTTACGAATCCGCTGTTGCGCCCCAAGTCATAGATGCCGTAGGGATAGGCGCGAGGCACCTCGGGACCCGGGAAGTCGTGCCCCTTGACCCGTTGCGGTTGTTTCGCCACACGCCATTGTTGGCCGCTATTGGCGTAGTTGCCCACCAGTTCCTTCTTCTTGGTGTCCACCGAAATGACCGGCTCCCCCGCCGCCAAGGCCCGCTTCACGCACCGGTTGATATGCCGAAATTGGGCGTCGCGGTCCGGGTGGTCCTCCCCTTCCTCCAGCTTCCGATTGCTCTGCAAACTGTAGTCCTGCTCGTGCAGCAGTTGGGCCACCCGCATGTGGCTCACCGGATGAGCTTGCTGGCTTAACTCCTCGGCCAGGGTCCGAGTGCTCTTGCAGACCCAGCGCAAGGGAGATTCCGGATCGCCGCGAGTTCCGCCCTCAATCAAATCGTCCAGCGCCGCCACCAGCCCGGAATCCAACACCGTGAGGTTCTTGCGTCCGGCGCCCGGGCGCCGGATGCGCTCCGCCAGCGAGGAGTCGCCCCGCTCGATTTCGCCAATACCCTTGAGGATGGCTTTGCGGGACAAGCCACAAGCCCGGTGAACCACGCAGACACCGCCATAACCCATCTGCATAGCTTCATTGGCGGCGGTAAGGCGCCGGGTCCGCTCATTTAGGAGTGGCCAAATGGCCCTGAACTTCTGCGTCAGCGCGGCAATAGCACTCATGTGCAGCTATCATACCACGATTCTCAGAAGTTGATACCTTTATTTATTTACGCCGCCTTAGTGTAGGTGGTGTCGGCGGCCAAGCCGATGACTGCGGCGGTATGCTCCAAGGCGAGGTCGGTTTCGGGAGCGAGGGCCAGGAGGCCCTTGGCAAATTTGAGCATGGGGATTTTACGTGGGCTGCGCTGCAGAAAGCCTGAGGCTCGGGCGATACCCTCGGCGTCGATGGCGTCGAGTTTGGGGAGGCAGGCCGGGAGCTGTTGGTGGAGGGAGGCGGGCAAACCGGAATTGTTTTGCGCGGAAGGGTTAGGAGATGACATGCGTGGTTTTATATAGTATTAATACTATATGCCAAAGCGACAAAAGGCGACAGAAAAAACGACGGGTTACCTCATCAAAGTGCAAAAGGTGGAGCGGCCAACCAATCGCTCCTACTATCTGAACTTGCCGGTGGTCCTGGCGGAGGCGCTGGAGATCAAAAAAGGGGAAGAAATGAAGTGGCTAATCGAAGACAAAAACGTGCTGCTCCTGTGTCGGACACAGAAAAGGCCGCCGCGTCAACTGCGCGCCAAACCTTAGCCTGACGCGAATGCCCGCAGCCGCAACAGCTCCGAGGGCACTCCCCCTGGTGAGGGCTTGGGCGCGGTGGAGCGGGCGACCAGGTTCGAGAGGCGCTCGTTCTCGGCTGTCAATTGTGCCAACTGCTCCACCTGTTGGCGCAAGGATTGATTCCCCTCACGCACTTTGATTTGAGCGCGATGTTGAATCACCAAAGGAGTCGCCACGCCGGCGGCCATGATGGTGAGGGTGATGAGGGTTTTTTGCAGGGTAGTCATAGCGATGGCTTTCGTGGCGGTGGCGGCGGTGGCGGCGGCGGCAAACGTGGCTCCGGAAAGAGCGGCCGCACCGGCGATCGTGGCGGCTAATCCGACTGGCGCGGCCTGAACCGCGTTGCCGGACAGAACAATCGAGAGGGCACCGGCCGTAGTCGTGATTCCGCGCTCGGACAGGAACTCGCGCAACTTGTCCAGCGCGCGCGAGACACGCTTTTGGGCAGCATCATCGCTCACGCCCAGCGCCCGGCCCACGGAGAGCAAATCCTGGTTCTTGAAAAAGCGCAGCACTACCGCATCGTAGTCGGGCTCGCTCAGTTCGCCCATCGCTTCGTCCAGCACCGGACGCAACTTCTCCCAGTCAGGGCCGGTTACAGGAGTCGGGTCGAGTTGTTCCATAGCCAGCCTTTCGCGCGAATGCCGCCGGATTTCGTTGCGCCGGAGGTTGAGGGAGACGTTGCGGGCGCTGCGGCAAAGCCAGCCTGCCAACGTGGCGTCCTCGGTTAGCCGCGCGCACAACGCCCGCGCCCCGCGTGCCAGGCCGACAAACACGCCTTGGGCCACCTCGGCGGCCACGTCGGGTGAATTCACCTGCCGCAACGCGGCCGAATACACGAGATTCGTGTGACGGTTGACGATTTCCGCGAATGCGCCTTCCTGCCCGTGTTCGGCGTATTCGCGGAGAAGCTCAGAGTCCGATTTCGGATTCATCTCCACTTATCTAATACCCCCTTGCGGTAAAATCCGACAAAGTTTTTTCCTGCCTTCCAGGAGCCGGCCGCCAACATCACCGCTTTTTCACAAGACCGCCCTGTTTCCATGGGATTCCCCTGAGAGTGTTGTCCGCGTTTGGACATGCAAGTTCCTGGCAGTCAACAATTGACACCAAAGCCGTTTTAGCCTTCAATCCAGCCAAAGCCCCGGGTCTGCAGTGACGTTCGGCCGGCGCCCGACTCGCGGCGAGCGGGTTATTCGGCGATGTCCCCGGGGAAAACGAAAATGGCATCGAAGCAATATAAAGGAAAACCATGAACAAGTTTCAGAGAAGCTGGCAGTTGTGCAAGAGCTCCCTGGTGGTGATGCGGCGCGACACGCGGCTCCTGTTATTCCCGCTCATCACCACGGCCTGCACGGTTACGATTGTATTGCTGTTTCTTCTCCCGGTGGCCTTTCAGCGCACCGGCTACAGCTATGGCTCGGCCCAACATTGGGAAGCGGTGGGAAAAAGCCTCGGGGCGGTGAGCAGCACCGAGCAAACCACTTCGCAGAACGCCCCGAACGTGAGTTATAGTCACACCCGGAACCTCCAGACGACCGGGTCCAAACCCCTGGCCGCCGGTTATTTCGCGGTGATGTACTTCGTCACGATGTTTTGCGCCACCTTTTTTAACGTGGCCTTTTACAAGCAAATCCTGAACGCCTTGAAGGGCGAACCGGTGTCCATTCGGGGCGGAATCCTGTTTGCCTGCTCAAAATGGAAGATCATCCTGATGTGGACGCTCTTTGCGGGCGTGGTGGGTTACATCATCAAGTCTCTCGAAGAGCGGTTTGGCTTTGTCGGACAGTGGATCATGAGACTCCTCGGCACCGCCTGGAGCATCGCCTGCGTCTTTGTCATCCCGGTGATCATCACCGAGGACAAGACGACCAATCCGCTGATGGTTTTGAAGAAGTTGGCGCTGACGCTAAAACAGACCTGGGGCGAGTCGTTGATAGGTTATGTTGGCGTGAGCCTTGGCAGCGCCCTGATTCTGCTCCTTTCCCTGTTCTGGCTGGGGGGCGGAATTGTGGTTTGCCTCTCTTTGCACCTCTATTGGCTGATCGCCGTGGTGGCGCTGGCCTGGTTGGCGGCAATACTGGCCTGGAGTTATTTCCTGAGCGTGGCCAGCCAGATCTTCCGGTGCGCGCTTTTTCTTTATGCTTCGCAGGGAACTCTGCCTGAACCATACACCCAGGAAATGATGGCGCTGGCCTGGAAGGTGAAGAAGAGTTGAACCGTATACCAGCTCCGGGCGGGAGGGACCAAGGAAGCCACCATTTGCTTCGACCTGGTCATGATGAATGAGGTTGTTCTTCGCAGTTGTCATCCGGAGCCAGGCCGACGCCCATTCACGCAAGCGCTGCCTCGGATCGCGCCAGCACTTCCACCAGGTAGCGCAATTCTTCCTGAACCTGACTGGAATCGTTGACCGTCTGCGCAATTTCGGCCTTCACCAGTTCGCGAAAGCGCCGGCGCAGTTGATGCACCGCCACCTTCACCGCGCCCTCGCTCAGACCGAGTTGACGCGCGGCCTCGGCCTGAGATAACTCGGGCACCTCGCCGAGCAGCCAGGGCTTGAGCGCATCAAAGTGCGCTTGGTTGTCCTCTGCCGCGAAGTCGGCCGCCAGGCGGGCAGCCGCCCGCTCCACCAGGGTCAACGCCCATTGCCTGTCGAAGACGGTGTCGGGAACGGGGCCGGCGGGATCGGGGATTTGGAGTTGGGCGGTCGTGTCTGTGCCCAGGCCGGCTTCGATTGATATGGGTTTGTGGCCGCCGCCGCGCTTGGCGGCGTTGGCGCGGTCGTGCTGGTCGGCCAGGAAGTTCTTCACCGCCCCGAGCAGAAAGGAACGAAAGCGACCACGGCCCGGTTCCACGGTGTCGAGTCTGCGCCGGGCCAGCAGACGCGCGAAGAACTCCTGGGCGAGGTCGCGCGCCGGCTCGTCCGCCTGGCCGGTCCGGCGGATGAAGTCAAAGACGGGTTGCCAATAGGCCTCACACAGTTGGCCCAGCGCGGCCTGGGCCTCCGCGGTTTCGCCCCGCGCGCGGAGGACTTGCGTCCAGCGGGTCGGGGCGAAATTCCCGGGCGAATGCGGGAGGGCGTCGCCGGCGCTGGTTCCCGTCTTGTTCATTTCTTCGAGGCGATGCCGAACAGCGCTTTGCCTCGCGCGCAGGTAAGCAGGCAAGCGGGCCAGGCAAAGACGCCGAGCCCCAGGATGACGATGGCCGCAGCCCAGACCGGCTGCGCACTGGCTCTCAGTTCGCCTGGCCACGAGGGCAGAAGGCTCTTGAGAAATGGGAAACCGAACCCTGCCGTTTCGGGAGAGAAGATAAGGTCACGGACCGTGTAGTAACTCTGCCAACAAAACATTATCCCAAGCGCGACGAGCGCCGCCACGCGCCAACGCCGGTTCAGACTCAGGAGCGCTACGCCGGCGAAGAGGTGCCCGAGGCCGGGGAACAACTGCACCGTATAAGGAGGCACATAAAAGCTGGCCAGAGTGTTGATCACCGCGACCACTCCGAGGAGCAGGAACGCCCAGGCGCTCAAGGTCCAACTCAACGGGCGCCGCGGCGTTCCAGCCAGGCCGGTCTTTGGACCATCAACCAACTTGGACGCGGGTGGATCATCGCTCGTGACGGCGTCGAGCTTGCCGAGTTTCAGGGCCCTGTCCGCCTGGAAGAAACCGTGGGCCGAGAAAAACAGGCCGGCCAGCAGGATTCCATTGACGGCCACCAGCAGACCCCAGACCCACTGAGGCACCCGCGGGCCCAGCGCCGAATAAGGCAGACCAATCCAACTCCCAATCCAGAACACCAAGAAGGCCAGGGTCAACGGCCCTCCGATTCTGCCCCACGCCGGTTGGGCGCTAATCGAGATGCCGGACGGTTCCGAAACGCGAGGCGGAACGCCCGCGCAGGAGGTGACGGCCTGACGGATTGCATCCCACCAGCGTCCCACGTGGTCGTCAATCTGGCCGGCCGAAGTGGCCCCCTCGGGGACCGGTGTCAGGTGGACCGTTTGCAGACGGCCATCCTGCCGGAAGGTGAGCGCGAGAAAGTTGATTCGCGCGTACTTCAACAGCCAGGGCGTTGTCCACATCTGGAATTGGCCAACGCTCAAATCCTGAATGTCTTTCAACGGCATGGTGATTGAAGTCCGCCAGGGACTAACGAATGTGAGGTTTTCCTCATCCAGGAACAGGTCCCCTTTGCAGTGGAAAATGTGGGCCGCCGTGCTCGGAAAGCAGTTGCGCATCCGCCCCGGGGTGGAGAAGAAACAGGCCGCCTGGCGCGCCGTCGCGACGGCGGGCTTCGTCAGCATCTGCGAGGCATCAGGGGCTGCGTATGCCGGAGCGACCCGCGCGTCCGGGTTGCCGCCGTCCGGTGTCCGGCGCCTGAGCATTCGTTGGACCACTACTCCAATCGCCCCAAACACCAAGCCGACGCCTGCGAAGATCAGGAAGGGCCCGGCTTTCCCACCTTGCTCCGCGCCGAGAACTCCCATGCTCCCGAGACCCATCATCAGCAACGACGACAAGACGGCGAGCGCCACGCAAGTGATGACAAAAGGCAATAACAACCTCGCCCTGCCACTGCAGGCGGCAGCGAAGGATGGCCGCGGTAGGTACCGGCGCTGCTGAACCGGCCGGCGCCGCGCCGGGACGGTCGGCAGCGGTTATCGCCTCGACCGAGGTCTTGACTTCGCCCGCGCTGCGGAAACGTTTCTCCCGTTCCTTCTCCAGCGCATGAAAGACCACCGCATCCACGCGCGAATCCACAGCGGCTTTCTCCGAGGGGGGCGCGAACCGGCCGATCGGCAATTCGCCGGTGAGCATCTCGTAAAACACCACGCCCAGCGAATAGATGTCGGCACGCTGGTCCACGTCTTGCGGATGTTCAAGCTGTTCGGGGGCCATGTATTGCGGCGTGCCGACGACTGCGCCGCTGGCGGTCAGGGTCGCGTCGTGCGTGCGGTCGCCGATGAGTTTGGCGATGCCGAAGTCGGCGATCTTCACCCGGCCGCGGGTATCGAGCAGGATGTTCGACGGCTTGATGTCGCGATGCAGGACGCCCTCGTCGTGGGCGTATTGGAGCGCCTCGCAAATCTTCGGCACCAGCGCAAGCGCCTGGGCAGGGGTGAAGCGGCCCGCCTCCATCGCCTGGCGAAGGTTCACACCATCCACATATTCCATCAGCAGGAAATAGAAACCCCCCGACTCGCCGAAATCATGGACCGTGACGATATTCGGGTGATTGAGCCGCGCCAGCAGGCGGGCCTCGCGATGGAATCGCTCGGAGAACGCCGCGCCGGCCGCCAGCGATTCCGGCAGGAGCTTTAACGCCACGCAACGGTCGAGCCGCGGTTGACGGGCCTTGTAAACGACCCCCATGCCGCCGCTGCCGATGAGTTCGAGGATTTCCAACTGCGGGAAGGCGGTGGCGACGGTTTCGAGCGCCGGCGGAGCGCCGGCGGGGGCAGGTTGGCCCGCCTCGGTGGGCGCGGCGGCGGCTGCCAGGAGGCACTTCGGGCAGAGTCCTTGCGGCGCGCTGGCCGGCAGCGGGGCCTGGCATTTCGGGCAGTGATTGGCAATCGGTTCAATATTCATACTGCAGGCTTCCTACGGAAACCGCCGCCCGAGGTTACAGAAAACGAGGTGCAACCATGAATGTCTCCCCACCTTGTGCAAGGCTCAGCCAGCCTGCCGCCTTACCTTCGGGAGGCCCCGTGCAAGGCCAATTCGACCACCAAAGCGGGATTCGAGCACGCTCCACCCGCCCCGCTTGTTCCAAACCAATAGCCATTTCCGATTTGGCGCCAGCGACACGAACTCCGGATGCGGCACGGGCAAGGAACGGTCGCTGGGTAAAATGATGCGAAACGGCACGAACGGTTCCGCGTGCAGGGCTTCTTCGATGGCCTCGATTTTCACGCCCCTTAAGCTAGTCTCCACGTCGGCTGCCTGTCAAAGCCAAACCCGGCGGCTCGGTGGCTCCACATAGAGCGGCTGACAAAGTCGCCGAAACAGGCCCCATTCCCTGACTGTAGGAGACGACGTAAGGAGTCTCTGATCAATGGCCTCCGAGGGGAGCAGGCTTTTGCTGTGCCCAAGAATCAATCAGAGACTCCTCACGTCGTCTCCTACAATGGTTTGCGGAGAACTTTTACGGCTTGGGAGGATTACACCGCTGGTTCCCAGGCCCAGCAGGCGCTGCAACCGAGGGCGGTAAAACGCGCTGGCAAAGGAGAGGGCCAGGAACGGCAGCAGTATCGCGAAACTGAGGCCCGCCAGGGCGAACACGCCGCCCAGAATCCCAGGCGCCGAAGCCGGCGTGCTGTCGCTCATGATCGTTGTCACGGTCGCGAGCACGACCACAGCCAGCCAGACGATCGACAGCCAGGCGAGCAGCCAGAACGAGAGCCGCAACGGGTCGTAACGGCGGCGGCAGAGCGAGCCTGCCAGCATCAGCGACACGGCAATAGCCAAGGCGCCGATCCCGGTCAGCCTGGCGCAGGCCGGCATTGTGGCATCGGCAAGCCCGTTGGCGCCGGGGACCAACAGACCAGCCACTTTGTCCATATCAAGTTGGCAGGCCAGCGGCACGCCCAGGCCGCCCACCACGAATAGGACCCCCAGGAACGTGAGGAAACGGTGCTTGGCGGGCAGGTAATCTGACAGCAACCACACTCCCGCGACTGCGAAGGTCAAGGCCGGGACGCTTTGGGCCAGGATTTCCAGCAGGTCGGAGGGCTGCGACTCCGGGCGAGCGGCGGAGAGTTGGACCACTGCGGCCAATGATGCGGGAACCTGGGCGGGCAGTGAAAACAGGGCGGCCCGCAAGAGCGCGTGCAGGCCAAGACCGCAAATGACCGGCAGGCCAATCCACCAGGCTTGAGGCCGGCGGTTGGCTTTGAGCGCCAGCAGGAGCAGCAACGCCAGCCACGGCCGGAGTGCCGGCAGCGAGTTTCCGGCTATCCAGCTCTCCGGCTGATAGGCGACCGGCGGGCCTTCTTTGCTCCCCAAGCCACCCAAGTCCTGGGAAGCAGCAATTTGGAGCACGCCTGAAGCGGTGAATGGTACTCGCCATGAGTACCGGCAAGTGCTGCCTCAGCCGAACTGGAACCTGCCGCTCTCGATGGCTTTGCCCTTCCGATAAACCACCCAGCCCGGGGGCCGGCTCCGGTCCTGACGCCGCAACTGGTAAGGCGCGCCTTCGGCTCCCACCAGTTGATAATTCAGCGACAAAGAGACCCCCTTGGGGAACGACCTCCACGGTATTGGTGAGCGGCCCGCCGGCGGTGAGGACGGTCGTATTGCTGGGCCCGACGAACATGGCCGGGGCCAATTGCGCCGAGCGGCAGGCCTGCACGCCTCCCGCCTCAAGCTGGATCTGGCACCGGCTATAGCTGCCCAGTGGGATTTTGACCGTGGGTTCCGGCCTGTCCAGGACCACAGTGAGCGGCCCGGCGGTGGGCAGGTTCGGCGTGCCGCTCAGGATAAGCCGTTGAATGAACTTGCCGGTGAGCTCGAGCTCTCCCAGCGCCGCGGGGTGCTCTTTCAATTCGAGCTTGAGTTTGGGCGCGCCGTCTTGCCAAACGTAAGCCCAATTCACCTGGTAGGCCTGGCGGCCAAAGAAAAGGTCATGGCAGAAGTTGAAGCCGTCCAGCGAGCCGTCCAGCGAGCCGTCTTGCAGGTTGAAGGGCTGGTTCCGCGATTCCCAAGGGCGCAACAGCAAGTAGCCGCCCTCGGCCGAGCCCAGCCTGCTGGCGCCGATGTCCACGGTTCCGTTGCCGCGTTGGATTTGGCCGGCGACGTTTTCAATGAGACCCAACTGCCATTCGCGGCCTTGCAGCGTGATTCTTGCGGCCCAGAAGGAGCGGCACGCCAGAATAACCGCGGGCCCGTTGCCCAACCGGTTGCCCCACCCGTAGAGACTCAAATCGGCCAACAGGGGGCGGACGCCCGTTGCGGTCTTGAATTCCAGGTGGATGTTCGTAAAGGTCTGGACGGTGAGCGGCCTGGCTGAAAACACCCCGTTGGGGTCGTCCGTCAGGTCCCCGTTGCGATTGAGATCGAGGTAAAGTTTGGCCTGGCCCGGGTCCCACGCAAAAGGGACCGCATCCTCGGGTTTGCTCCCCAGCCGCAGGCTCCCGCGCCAGACTGGGCGCCGGCCGAAATCCGGCTCTTTCCTGAACGGCGCGGTTTGGGGCGGAACCAGGATGGTCCAGGAGATGAGGCCGCGGTCGGCCTCCTGGTATTCGAGATAGACGGCATGCACGGCATCCGGCGCGCCGGGGGCTGACGCGGCTTCCTGCGCGAACAGGCGCGCACAGGCGGCGAAGGCGAGACAAAGGAGGATGGAATTCGCCGCTTTCATTATGCGAATTCGTTTTCGGTAAAGACCAAAGCCGGGTTTCATGAGTTCCTGGCTGTATTACTCTTTTGGACGGAGGTGCGCGCGCATCATCCAATCTGCTGTTGTTTTCATGTCACTCACTTGGCCATAAGGCATCGCGATTCGCGAGTGGGATCGCTTGACGCCTTTGTCCATGCCCACATAGACACCCTTCTCGGCCGTGGCATGAAAGTCGACTCCCAAGTAGAAGGTCCTGGTCGCCTCAACCGGCGGGAATAAGACCTTTTGCCACTTCTCGTCCCCCTGCTCGAAGCTCGCGTAGGGCACCTTCACCTCACGCAGAAGGTTGAAGCCCTGGTCACAGATATAGATGGAGATGTCTTCCTTGGGCGGCTCAGTCGGTTCCGTACCTGGCGCCGAAGAGCTTCATGCCGTCAAGCTGCCATGAGCCTTCAGGCAGCCGGAACAGCACCGTTTGGGCCGAGCCTGACATGCTCAGCTTGTCCTCCATGGTGCCGTCGTCATAGAAAAGCCAGAGCCCCTCGCCGTCCTTTTCGACTTTCTGGTCGGCGAAGAAATCATCGCCCGGATTGCGCTCCTTGGTTTGCCATTCGACGCGAGGCACCAGCACGCTCTCCGGCACCCAATCGGCAGCGGTTGAATTGGACGTGACCGCTCGAAGCTTCGACAGCAGCAGAGGCATGAGTGCCTTCCCGGTGGGGCGCTCGGCCAGGGCGGCGGTCATCGCGGCGGCCAGCTTGTCCCGGCCGTACTCGGTCTCAATCCTGTAAAAGACCAAAGACGCGCGGGAAGTCGGCTCCATCTTGTCCCATGGTTCGGCTTGCTCGGCCGCGCGCTTCAGCCTGCCGATCCCCTCCACCTCGGCAATGTCGTAGTACTCCGGCCAGATGGACCTCCCCAGCCTGCCCGCGACCTCGGTGACCACCACGCTGCCGGCGTAGTGAGCCCAGCCCTCCCCGACGCCCTGGGGCAGGCCCATGAGGTTCTCCATGCTCCGGTACATGGCGATGTGCCCCAACTCATGGCACATGCCGTAAATGTTAAAGACGCCGGTCCTGGTTGACGGAGCCAAGAGTTCCTTGGACTTCAGATGGAGATACATTTGCGATTCGCCATCGGTCCACAGCTCGGTAGAGGAAGGGTCGATCTGGGCTTCCAGGGTCGCCTTCCGGGGCATCCTGAATCCATGCGACTCATAGACTTTGAGCGCCTCCTCGAGGATTCTGCCCAGAGCCTCGGCATGTTTCTCGTCAAAGCGCGCATACCTCACCGTCACGCGCGGCAGCTCGACCACCTTGAAGTCCTCCGGCTTGAGCTCCGGCGCCTTTGGCTCGTCCCACTTGGCGACGGTCTCAAATTTGGCCTGGGAGACATCCAAGCGTGTGAGATAGTGGTCAGCCCGGATGAACAGCGCCTCATCCTCGGCCCACCCCATTTGCACCGGAGGCTGGAGGGGCGCCCCGTCGGGTCGCTGCGCCGTTGCCTTGCTACCGCCCTCCGAACTCGCAATCCCGATCTTCCCCTCTGCAAGATAGGCGACCAATCTGCCGCTTTTTGACCAGGCCGGTTGCAGGGCGCCATCCGTACCCTCAACCACGCGCATCTGACGCTGTCCCACATTGTAAATCCCAAGTTTGCCGCCCGTCGGAACGCCCGCGAACCATGAGCCACCCCTCTGAACCGCCGTCGTGCAGGCGATGAGTTTTCCGTCAGGGGACCAGCTTGCCCCGACTCCAAGAACGCCGGTATCATCCACCTTGCCGGTGGTGATGTCCACAATCTGAAGTGGGTGGTCCTTCCTGTAACCGGCCCCGGTGCCGATGGCAACTTTACGCGAATCAGGCGACCAGGCGGCGAGAGTTTTGAGGTTCTTCTCGACCAGCAACCTTGCCGCGCCGCCTTGGACGTCGCAGACGTACAGGCCGTACTGTTTCCGGTTGTCGGCCTTCCGGCTTCCGGTAAATGCGACCCTCTGCGCATCGGGCGAGATCGCCATGTACAGGGCCTCACACCCGGAAGGAAGAACGATATCCGTAAGCCGCTTCCCGGTGACCTCGAATACGAGGAAAGAACCCGGGGAGCCGAACTCGCTGACGGCTATGCGGTCGTTTCCAATCCAACTCACCTGGTCCCGCTGACCGGCTGCTCTGCCAACCGTCTTGGTGGACGCCCCATCAGTGGCCCGGGCGAAAACCTCATTGTACAGGCTGCCATCCTCGTCATAGGCGGGAACTGTGTAGGCAACGAGCTTGCCATCCGCAGACACGAGCCCCGCGCCGAAGCCCGAACCCGCCACGGCCAGGGCCAGTAATACGGTTCCTAAACAGACGCTGGATGCTAATGTTATAGGCATTTCCATTTTGATGCGTAAATCTCATTCAACTCTCATTCCGACATTCTCGCGAGTAAATCGTCACGCCTCATGCGGTGGAGATGCCGAGGTTAACCTGCATCCGGCTTCACGGAGAATCTTGTCTTGCGCCCCCCTGACACCTCCGCCGCGGATGTTGACACCGCCATGAAATCATGCTACTCCTGCCTGCATGGCAAACCATATTTCTCGTCGCGGCTTTGTAAAGTCCACTCTTCTGGCCTCAGCGGCATTGCCGTTGGGCCTGCGCGCTCAAACCACCTCCACTTCCCAGGCGCCCGCCAACCCCGCCGGCGCGCCCGCGGCTCCGGCCGAACCGTTCCCCAAAGGCAAGATCGCCGGCCAGGAGTTCTCCCGCCTCATGATGGGCGGCAACCTCATCGGCGGGTACTCCCACTCGAGGGACCTGCCTTACGTCTCTACCCTGATGCGGCGCTACAACACGTCCCAGAAAATCCGGGAGACCCTCGAGCTGGGCGAATGCCAGGGCATCACCGCCATCAATACCTGGGTCATGCAAGACAACTCGGATATCTTCGACCACTGGAAAAACGGCGGCAAAATGAAGTGGTTCGCCCAAACCCGCCTCGACGGCGGCGGCGGCTTTTCCCAGCTCCAGCAGGCCGTTGACCAGGGGGCCACTGGAATTCATTTGACCGGCGATACCGCCGAGGGACTCGTCTATCAGGGCAAGTTCGATAAAATTGCCCAAAGCGTTCAGTTCATCAAATCGCAAAAACGGATCGCGGGTGTGGGGGCCCATGACCTGTGCGTCATCGTCGCATGTGAAAAGGCCGGCCTCGAGGTGGATTTCTACCAAAAGACCTTCCACGCCCTCGATTATTACACCGCCCCGCGTCCGGACGAAACCGGCCCGTTGGGCGCGCATGACAATTCCTGGTGCCAGGACCCGCAGGCGGTTGTGGATGTCATGGCCAAAGTCAAGCAGCCCTGGATTGCCTTCAAAATCCTGGCCGCCGGCGCCATCCACCCGCGCGCCGCCTTCCCCTACGCCTTCAACTCCGGCGCCGACTTCATCCTGGTCGGCATGTTCGACTGGCAGATCGCCGAGGACGTCAAACTGGCCAAACACGTCCTGTCCGTCGTCGCGGGACCGAACTCGAAACGAACTCGGCCTTGGGTCTGAACCCCTCATCCAGCCCCAACACTCGGGGCGGGACCTTCCAGGCATGGTAAAGAAGTTATTCTTGCTGGACGGAATGGCTTTGGTTTATCGGGCGCACTTTGCCTTAATCAGCCGGCCGATTTTTACCTCCAAAGGGGTCAACACCTCCGCCCTCTTCGGCTTCACGCAGACGCTCCTGGACATCCTCAAGAACCAACAGCCCACCCACCTGGCCGTCGCGTTCGACACCGAGGCGCCGACCCAGCGGCACGCCCTCTATCCCCAGTACAAGGCGACCCGCCAGGCCATGCCCGAAGACCTCAGCCTGGCCCTGCCCCACGTGCGCCGCATGGTCGAGGCCTTCGCTGTCCCCTTGCTCGCCTGCGACGGCTTCGAGGCCGACGATATTATCGGAACCCTGGTCCGGCGCGCCCAGCAGGAAGGGTTTACTTCCTATATGGTGACGCCGGACAAGGACTTTGGCCAACTCGTTGACGCCCATACTTTTTTCTACAAACCTTCCCGGCTTGGAGAGGGCGTGGAAATCCTCGGCGTGGCGGACATCCTCAAACGTTGGGGCGTGCAGCGCCCGGAGCAGGTGGTCGACGTGCTCGCCCTGATGGGCGACGCCTCCGACAACATCCCGGGCGTGCCCGGCATCGGCGAAAAAACGGCCTCGAAACTCATTGCCCAGTTCGGCAGCGTGGAAAACCTGCTCGCGCACCTGGGCGAATTGACCGGCCGAGTCAAAGAGAGTCTCGAGATAAACCGGGAGCAGGCCCTGCTCTCCAAGCGCCTGGCGACCATTCAACTGTGACGCCCCCTGCCCTGTGGAGCTGGAGTCCTTAGCAGGTGGCCCCGCCCAAGGAGGACAAACTCAAGGCCCTGCTCGTGGAATTCGAGTTCAACTCCATTGGCCGCCGCTTGTTCGGCGAAGATTTCCGGGCCGGCCATGGTTTCCTGCCTCGCCCGGGCCCGCCGGCAGCCCCGCCGCCCGGCCGGCAGGCCAAACCGCTTCAGCCAGACCTGGTCCTGGTGGCCGAGGACGAAGGACTGGCCGCTCCATCCAAACCGCCGGTATCGGCAAACCTCAAGACCATCCGCGACGTGCCGCATCAGTACCGCCTGGCGGCCTCCCCGGCCCAGCGCGCGGAATTGGTCCGGGCGCTCCAGGGGCAAAGTTCTTTCTGCCTCGATACCGAAACGACGAGCCTCGATACCAAGGAAGCCCGCCTGGTTGGACTCGCCTTCTCCTTCACACCGCACACCGGCTATTACGTGCCCATCCCGCAGGCCCCGGACCAGGCCCGGCCCATCCTCGAGGAGTTCCGGCCCGTCCTCGAGGCCCGGGCAAATCGAGAAGGTCGGCCACAATCTCAAGTTCGACTTGAGCGTGCTCAAATGGCACGGCCTGGCGGTGCGCGGCAAACTCTTCGACACCATGGTGGCCCACAGCCTCATCGAACCGGAGCAGCGCCACGGCATGGATTACCTGTCGGAGGTCTATCTGGGCTACACCCCGGTGCCGATCAGCCAATTGATTGGACGAGAAAAAGACCGAGCAAATCAACATGGCCGATGTCCCGGTGGAGAAGGCGGCGGAATACTCCGCCGAGGACGCCGACGTGACGCTGCAACTCCGGGCGGCCCTCGAACCGTTGCTCAAGGAAAAAGGCCAGGAACGCGTTTTCTATGAGATCGAGTCGCCCCTGCATCCCGGTGCTCGTGGACATGGAATACGAAGGGATTAGGGTCGACGCGGCGGCCCTGGCCGATTTTGCCACCCAACTGGCCAAGGAAATCGATGAGCAGGAACGCTCGATATGCCGCCTGGCCGGCACCGCTTTCAACCTCAATTCTCCCCGCCAACTGGGCCAGATCCTCTTTGACATCATGAAGATCTGTCCGCCCCCCAGGAAAACCAAGACCGGCCAATACGCCACCGACGAGCAAACGCTCGCCCTGCTGGCGCCCGACCACGAAATCGTCCGGCGCCTGCTCGAATATCGCGCCGCCTCGAAACTCAAATCCACTTACGCCGACGCCCTGCCCGCCGCCATCTGGCCCGCAACCAACCGCGTCCACACCACCTTCCACCAGGTGGTGACCACGACCGGGCGCCTCAACTCGCAGAACCCCAACCTCCAGAATGTCCCTATCCGCACCGAGCGCGGCCAGGAAATCCGCAAGGCCTTCGTCCCGCGCAGCGAGCAGTACCGGCTCCTCTCCGCCGATTACTCTCAGATCGAACTGCGCATCATCGCCGCCCTGAGCCGGGAACCAGCCCTGCTCGAGGCCTTCCGCACCGGCGCGGACGTCCACACCGCCACCGCCGCCAGGGTCTTTGGCCTCTCCACCGACCTGGTCACCCCGGACATGCGGCGCAAAGCCAAGATGGTCAACTACGGCATCGCCTACGGCATCTCCGCCTTTGGCCTGGCCCAGCGCCTCGGCATCCCGCGCCTGGAAGCCGCCGAAATCATCAACCACTATTTCCTCAAATTCCCCGGCATCCGCCGCTACATGGACGAGACCATCGCCCTGGCCCGCAAACACGGCTACGTCGAAACCGTTACCGGCCGCCGCCGCTACATCCGCGACATCAGCTCCCTCAATAACACCCTCCGCAGCGCCGCCGAACGCAACGCCATCAACGCCCCCATCCAGGGCACCGCCGCCGATATGATCAAAATCGCCATGATCGGCATCCACCGCGAACTGGACCGGCGCCACCTCAAGTCCCGCATGGTCCTCCAAGTCCATGACGAACTTGTCTTCGACCTTTACGAGCCGGAGGAAACCGAAATGCGCGCCTTGGTTGAAGATAAAATGAAGACCGCCATCGCCCTGGATGTCCCGATCGTCGTCGAAATCGGCGTAGGCGAAAACTGGCTCAAGGCCCACTAACCCCCTCGCGCGGGCGCGCCTGGATGATGATTTGCACCGGCTTCCCCAGGCGACGGCCGCCTCGGAAAAGGATTTCCCCGATCAGCGTTTATCAGCGCAGATTAGCGGTTCATTGCCTCTGGTGTGCGCGGCTTCAACCGCAACGCGGTTGTGTAACCAAGCCCAGGGTTGGACCGCAGGGACAACCCTGGGTGGCGGCGACGGGGGGCCTCAACCCCAACGGGGTTGTGGCCGGTGGGGATCACAGGCGACGAGTTTTTTGGCCGCCTGGCCGCAACCCCCTTGGGGTTGGAGTTGCCCGCCGCGTTCCAGTTCATCCTACGCCTGATGGACCAAGAATTACTTCAGCCAAGACAAAGAGTCGCGGTGGGGCAGATTGTCCCGGTTCCAGCGTTGCAGCACGGCGTCTTGCCGGACGTCGAACAACTGGGCTGCCCGGAGGTTCTCGACATGTCCATCGCAAAAAGCCACGTTGAACCGCTGTGCGTGCCGTTTGCTGTAGGGTGGCGCCAACTGGGGTCCGTAGGGAAACGCGCTGATGACGGGCACGCCGGCCAGGTAAATGGCTCCGGCGCAGTCAAAGACATCCACAATGGAAAGGTTGTAAGAGCCCCAGACATAGCCGCTCGGCGGCAGGGGCTGGGGCACAGGAGCGGGACCGTTGAATTGCCACGAGAGTCCAAAGACTGCGTCGCCGATGGCGATCATCTCACTCGGCCTAAGCACATCGCTCTCCCGCAGCGACGGATCGGTTACGAGAGACAACATGAATGATGCCGGCGAGCAATCTGGAATCAACCCGAGTCCGGTTGAGGGCGGCCTAGTCAAGCCTCCTCCTGCACCGTTGTAGCCGTAGCTGCCCCAAGATTGCGCGTAAAGGCGGTTGGGAATCCGGTCATAAGCCGGACAGCCCAATACCGGTGTGTCGGGGACAAAGGCGCTGCCATTCCAATTCGGCCATTTCGCCCCCGTATAAGGCCCCAGGCGCTGATACCAGGTACGTGGGTCGAGGTAAGGAAAAGTATGGCCGTCATTCAACTGATTCGAGGATAGGTCTGCGTATCCCCAATATACATCCCCAGGCCCAGCACCCACTGGTGGAGATTGCTCCTGCAGGCGGTCGAGAGCGCCGCCGTCTTGGCCCGGCTCAGTGCCGGCAGGAGAATGGCGGCCAGGATGCCAATGACCGCGATGACCACCAGCAACTCGATCAGGGTAAAACCCCGCAGCCCCGCCACGTTCATCGGGCGGGGAGCCCGTTGATTCCTAATGCGTTCGTCTTTCATAGACAGTTCTGTCTTCCACCACTGTACAGAAGCAACGCCCGCCAAAGGTTACAGGAAATCCTCGCCATAAGCGGAACCTCGTGTCAAGCCGCGAAACCTCCACCCCCTGAAGTCGGGCGCATCTTGTCAGTACCACCATGCGAGCCACGAGGTCAGGGAGAGTGCCCGCCGCCCGGGAATTCATCCCGGAGGGATTACAGATGGTTGCCGGGGGTCGAAGCGTCGCGAGACCCCGGTTCGGCGACGTTACGTGTCCGCATCCCGGAGGGATGCCAGAGGGCTGCTCACCAGCCTACCCGCCTCACCCCGCCTCTGGCTGCGCAGTGCGGGTCTGGATGCCGGCCATGCGGGCCAGCTCGCGGTGGAGGCGGGCGACGCGTTCGACCTGGCCCTTGGCGGCAAAGCGCTCGTAGAAACCTTCGTTGCGGAAATCGCGCAGCCGCTCGGCCCAGGGCGACAACCGGTGACGCCATCGATCCTGGCGGCCCTCTTCCGGCTCGGCATCCTGGGCGGACAAATCAGCGCAAACGCGAATCATGGCTTTAAGGGTGACGGGTTTGGTGACCATGAAGTTGTCATTGCCCCAGGCCTCCTCGAACACCTGGGAGGCGGCCCGCAGGAAATCGCGCACCCGGTTGTAGTAGCGGGCCGCGACGCGCTTGTCGGTCCCTTCCGGCTCGAGGCGGGGCCAGTCGTGTTTGACCCAGCGGTGGATTTCGTTGAACAGCTCGGCCTGGAGCACCCATTTATCCTGTTTGCTGCGGCCGCCCAGGCGGTTGATGCGATAGCGCAGCGGGCTGTCACTCTGGCTGTAGAGCATCTCGACAATGCGCGCCGCAAACCGGCGGTCCGGCTCCGCCCACGACACCCGCTCGTACAGGTCCACCAGGTGGCTCTTGTTAATGCGGGTCGGCGTCGAGTTGATGATGACGAACATCTCGGCGGCAAAATCATCGCTCCGTCCATCGAAGATGATGCACGGCACGTAAATGGTCTTGGCCTCCTCCGGGTGGGTCCGTTCGTAGAAATTCAGCGCCGCCAGCCGATGCTGCCCGTCGATGATCAGGTACTTCTCAGCCGGGTCGGGCAGGTTGCCCACCGTCTCATTTCCCGCCAGCAGCTCGAAGGGAAGTTTCTCCGGCGTAAAGAGCAGCACGGTGCCGGGAATGGGCGGCTGGCTCATGGCGGTCTGGTAGAAATTCCGAATCGAGCGCACTTTCGAGCGTGACAGCGCCCGTTGAAAGGCCTTTTCGTGCCGCTCCACCTGGGCGATAAACTGAGCCACGTCGTCCCCCGCTTCCACCTCCTCCGGCTTGATTCCCTCCCCCTCGTCGTAAAAGCGGCTGATGAAGCGCACCCGCCTCAACAAGTCCTCCGAGGGATAGGCCACAAAATAAAAGATGGCGTCCTTCTGCCGAATTTGCGTCGCGATCATCTCAGCGCCTTTCGTTGAAATTGCCTGCCGCCCCAAATCCCTGCTTCCTGCAACATAAACCCAGTAATAGTCCGCTGCCGGCCGAATGACAAGACAACAGTTTTTCGACGGGTTGGGGTTTCGGATCCTGGATTTGTGGAGGGCCTCCATTCTCTTTTGCGGATGCATTGGAACCATGAACCTCGGCGTAGCGGCGTCCCGGTCCCGCCTGGGCGGGACTGGAGATTGTTCCAGGAATGGCGGCGCTCTGCCGAGACGCCGCTACGAGGGCACGGTTCATGGAGAGCCCGGCCGACCTTGGAGCTCGTGCAAAAACAAATCGCGGTTTTCTTGCCGGAGCACGCAGCCAAAGCGCGGGGATGCCGCGCACTCCAGGGGCTTCGCCAGTTCGAGAACCGGTTCGCATGTCGCGAAGCGTTTGGAGTGCGCGGACGCTTTGACTCCCGGAATGTAGGAGCCGACGTGTGGCTTGTCTTCGGCCACTTTTTGCTTGCGATTGGACAATATCTGGTGAATGGTCTTGTTAAACTGACCGTTACCTCCAGGTAGCATGACCGGCCCGCAACTATCCGCCGCCTTTTTTTCTGCAGATGTTCTGTATCCTGGCGGCGTGCCGCCTGGTGGGAATGCTGGCGCGCCGGCTGGGGCAACCGCAGGTTGTCGGCGAGATGATCGCGGGCGTGTTCATGGGGCCGTCGCTCCTGGGACTGTTGTTTCCGGCGTTTCAGCAAGCACTTTTCCCGAAGGAATCCCTCAGATTCCTTTATGTGGGGGCCCAACTGGGCGTGGGGCTGTATATGTTTCTGGTGGGGGTTGAATTCAACACGCAAACGTTTGTCAGCCGGGCGCGGAGCGCCCTGTCGGTCTCGGTGGCGGGAATGCTCGTGCCCTTCGCGCTGGGGGCGGGGCTGGCTTTGGGGCTGGCCAGGGTGCCGGGCCTGTTTTCGGAAAAGGCGACCTTGTTCGAGTCGATGTTGTTTTTGGGAGCGGCCATGTCCATTACGGCGTTTCCGATGCTGGCGCGCATCATTTACGAGCGCGGTCTGACGGGTTCGGCGCTGGGGACACTGGCTCTGGCGGCCGGCGCGATTGGAGACGCGGGGGCGTGAGGCGTGCTGGCGATTGTGCTGGCGAGTTTCGGCGACGGGCCGCTCGTGGCAGTCAAGGCCATCGGCGGCGGGCTGCTTTACGCCCTTTTGATGCCGACTTTGGGCCGAAACTCCTGGCCCGGCTTGGGCCGGCGGCGGAGCGGGCAGGCAAAGTGACCCCGGCCCTGTTGGCGGCAACGCTGATGCTTTTCCTGGCGGCGGCGTGCCTGGGCAAAGGCGGCGCCTGCTGGGCGGCGGCGCGGCTCAATGGCGAAGATAACCGGACCGCCCTGGCCCTGGGGAGCTTGATGAATGCCCGTGGCATGATGGAACTCATCCTCGTCAACATCGGCCTTCAGAGAGGGATCATCCAGCCGGGGCTTTTCTCGATTCTGGTGCTCATGGCCATCGCCACCACCTTGATGGCCTCCCCCGCCTTCGAATGGGTTTACGGGCGCCACGCGCGCAAGAGCGGCGGTTTCCAATTCAGTATGAAGTATGAAGGATGAAATTGGGCCAAGGCTATCAGCGCCGATGGGGGGTTCGATTTGACGCAAGGGAACGATGAGCCGACGCCCAGGGCAACCGCCCCGGGAAAACCGTCGCGCAATCCCAACCCGCCCTGGAAGGGCGGGGGTAGCCTCCGTGACCTGCGCCCTTGCAGGGCGCAAGAGCCAGGTACGGCCTGGTTTCCACGCATACCCCGCCTTCAACATGGTTCTGGGGCGCATACCTGGCCACAACGCAAACACCTGGACAATCGGCGCTGCAATTCGGTTGAGATTGACGAATGCTTCATTGGCGGGAGGACTCGCGGAGAGGGCCCCGGAGTGCATCATCAAGCGGTGGTTGCTGGCGCGGTGGAAGAGCGCCGCTGAAGGTCGTTCCGGTTTGTTTGACTCGCCGCGCGCGCGTGGCGTTGCCCTCGAGAAGGCGTCGCCGCGGCAGACGCACCGCTCGGATCACGCGGCCTGGAGTCTGCGGTGGTTTTGAATGATGATACTTGGGTTACGAATAAAAGCCGAAGAAGTCGGGGTCTTCCGTTGCTTCAATCACGAGCAAGTATGGGAGCGTAATCATGGTGCCTTGTTTGCGAACAGAGCCTTTCTCCTTCACAAGGCGGAACCTGTCCTCCTCCAACCGGCGGATCGGTTCGCTGAATTTCATCGGCCAAGAGCATAGCATGGCGAAATACGCCGCCGCAAGCAGTAGCGAGCCTTGGATGGTGCGCTGATTTCCACGCTGACTCGCCCCCTCTGCCCCGCACCACCCCCAAGCCCGCCTCGACGACCGCCAGCGGCCGGCTTGGCGGCTAGAGGCTTGGAAAAAAATCTGAAAAAAATTCTTTACATGTTACATGGCTATGTTATGTGATATTACATGGCACGCGGTGAATCTGGCAGAATTGTTTTGGAAATTGACCCAACGGACAAACGGGAGCTTTATAGTGCTCTGACGCGGGACGGGCTGACCCTGAAGGATTGGTTCCTCCGGCGCGCGACGGAGTACCTGCGAGAACGGGAGCAACGGCAGCTTTTCAGCGCGGAAGCGCTGGCGGAGAGCCAGGTGCCCTACCGGGTGGGTGGCGCGGGGGAAGGCAAGGGGAGTGAAAAAACGAAAAGGAAGAGGAGCGGGCGATGAACTTCATCCAGTTCGAGACGGCGCAGAAGTTGCGCGGTGGCTTCTACACGGACGCGGATATTGCGGAGTTTCTGACGCGGTGGGTCGGGGTAGTCAGGCCGCAACGCGTGCTGGAGCCAAGCTGCGGCGATGGGGCGTTTGTGGAAGCGCTTCAAAGGAGGGCAAGCACCCGGCTGAAGACTATCTTTGCTTGCGAGATCAATCCAGCGGAAGCGGCCAAGGCAAAGGCGCGGACAGGCGCCGCCCTGCTCGATGTGCACGTGGGGGATTTCCTGCGGTGGTTCCTTTTCCACGCCGGGCAAATTGAGGCGTTCGACGGGGCCGTGGGCAATCCGCCGTTCATCCGATACCAGTATTTGCCCGAGGAGCAGCAGTTGCTTGCCGAGAGGGTTTTCAAGCGTTTCGGATTGCCTTTTACCAGGCATACCAATGCGTGGGTGCCCTTTGTAATGGCGGCATTGGCACTGCTGCGGCCCGGGGGGCGGCTTGGGATGGTGGTGCCCTCGGAGATTTTCCATATTCCGCATGCGCAGTCTTTGCGGCGGTTCCTGGCTGAGCAGTGCTCGCGGATTCTAATTCTAGACCCCGAGGAGATCTGGTTCGGCGAAACTTTGCAGGGTACTGCCTTGCTGATGGCGGAGAAGAAGTACGAGCGGGCGGAGCGGTCCCAAGGGGTGGCGGTGGTCCCGGTGCGGGGGCGGCAGCAGCTCGGCAGAGATCCGGAAGCGATGTTCCAAGGCGCCGGCTACACCAACGGCAGCACCATCGAGGGGAAGTGGATGCCGGTATTCTTGACGCGGGAAGAGCGAGCGCTGGTTTCGGAACTGCGGGCGGATGAGCGCGTTCGACCGTTCACCGAGCAGGCCAGCGTGGACGTGGGGATCGTGACTGGGGCGAACAAGTTCTTCCTGGTGCCGGACAAGGTGGTGGAGGAGTTTCAGTTGCAGCGGTGGGCCCACCCAATGTTTGGGCGGAGCGAGCATGTTCAGGGCCTGGTGTACTCGCGAGCGGACCACGCTGCGAACAAGCGAGCCGGGCTGCCAGCGAACTTCTTGTGGTTCCAAGAGGAGAGTGCCGAGGATTTGCCAGCCAACGTCCGCCGATATTTGGAGGCTGGTTTAGCGGAGAAATTGCAAACTCGATACAAGTGCCGGGTGCGAACTCCGTGGTACAAGGTCCCATCCGTTTACGCCGCTCCCGTGGGGATGCTGAAACGTGCGCACAATATCCCGCGGCTGGTGCTCAACAGCGCCGGAGCCTACACAACTGACACGGCCTATCGAATCAAACCGCTGAGAGCGACCGCCGAGGCGCTGGTTTTCAGCTTCGTGAATAGCCTTACCTGCCTGACCGCCGAGATGGAGGGACGGCACTACGGGGGTGGGGTCCTGGAACTTGTTCCGTCTGAAATCGAGCGGCTCCTTTTGCCCGTGGTTGATGCCAGCGCCGCGCAACTTGCGGCGGCCGACGAGAGGTACAGGAAAGCGGAAAATGACTTGGTGTTCCTACGTGGACAGGATGCCACTGTGCTCAGCAAGGTGGGGGTCACGAAGCGCGATCAGGAGATGCTTTTTAACGCGTGGAGTCGGTTCCGTGCCAGGCGGCAGCGGGCACCTTCTTCCGAGGAAACGCCCGAAGCTGAGTAGCTGCTCAATCGATTTCTATAAGGAACTCGGGCGGGGCGCCCTCCTTCCTGTACAGAGACATCGTGCGGCCGAGAAGGTCGCCTTTAGCGATCACGTCATGCGCGTCGGCCCAATGGACCTGAGTCATGGCATTCCTCTGCTTGTAAGTCGCTGTGTTGGTTCTCGTGTTGTGCGAGAGCTTGAGGTTGAACTTTCCGCAATTGATGCCCTTCACCACGATGTAGAAGTCAGTGGTGCATCTCTCCAAGTAGGGCTTTGCTGGATCCCTTTTCCAGTCCAGGCCGGCGAATGCCTCGTCGCGAAAAAAGTGGCGCTGGTTGATGTCTTCGGCGGCGCCTTTCTTCCAGAGCATTGAGCCGGTGGCGTGGGTGCCGGCTCCTTTGGGGATGTTGAGGTCGCGCTCTGTGAGGCCCCGGCTTTCCCAGATCAAGGCGAAGCCTGGGCCCGGCTCGGGCAGGGCCTTCTCGGCGGGGGCTTGCGGTCGCGCCGGCTTGGGTTGGGGCTTGGGTTTTACAACAACGCGTTTGCGGGGCGGCGGGGCATGTCGGCGCAGCCGCATCGGCTTGAGCGTGTCGCGGGCGCCCTTCCGAACATAGGCCGTGAGTGGGGGCGGCTCCGCGACCTCTTCGTCGAGGAGGCGGCCATCATCAAACAGCTTCTCGAGTGCTGCGAGGTTCTTGACCTCGAAGACGTGGTCGGGAAACCGAGCGGGAAGGTCCTCGAATGTCTTGACCAAGCCAGCCAGCACATTCTTGTCGTCGGTTTGAGAAAGGTCGAGATCGAGGATGGCGCCAGCTTCGACGTTATTGTGCAGGCCGGAGAAAGTTAGATTGGCGCTGCCAATGATAAGGGAGGCGGTCGTCTTGCTCTCTGCAAGAAAGAGCTTGGGGTGGAAAATGGCGCTGCGGCAAGCTGTGTCCACTGCGACGAGGCGAACCCCCAAATCGAGTAGGCTCCTGAGGCCCTGAATTGAGGTGACGCCGTTTCGGATGCCGACAAAGAAGGCGGAGACCTTGGCGATGGTTTTGAGGCTGGCGGCCAGCGCATTAACCCCGTCCTGGCGGACAAAGGCAACGCTTACCAGAACGCGCTGGCAGTCGCTCTTGGAAAGCAACTTGCGGAGTTCGTCCGCGTGAAAGCGATCCGTGACCGCCTGAAAGACAAAGTCAATCTTCGCCATGCTGGCGGGACTGTAGGCAAGAAATGGTGCGGGTGGGAAGCGGAAAAGGGGGGCAACGGCGTACATCATGTCGGTTTCAACAAAATGGCCGGCGAGCGGGTCAGGCCTTTCGAGGCTGAGCAGCCCTGGTCTTGTCCGGGAGCACGATTTGTTTGACGAGCGTTTCCGGGATGGCCGCGAGGTGCGGGTCGCGGTGGACGAGGATGGCCCCTTGAAGTTTCGCTGTCGCGGCGATGAGCGCGTCAGCGTTGGGGATGCGCCGGGGCAACTGTTGGCGCAGGTCGAAGGCGGCGCGAGCCGCTTCACGGGTGACGGGCAGAGCGTCCGCCAACAATTCGTCGTAGATGGCCAGAACCTCTTCCCGGGCCTTTTGGTTGGGAATCAGTTCCTTAAGCCGAAGGTGGAACTCCAACCAAGTGATGCTGCTGACGTAAACCTCGTCCGGGTTCTCCTCCAGCAGGCGCTCGACCAGGTCGTGGCCGGGTTCTTCCCGGTAGTGCGCCAGCAAAGCGGAAGTGTCGAGCACGTATGGGCCGCTCATCGCAGGGCCTCTTCACGCAAACGGTCGTCTTCCTCGCGCTCGCGGATGACGTCAGCGATGGGGTCCTGGCCGCGCTTGTTGAATCTCCGTCCGATGGCCCGTACACGCGCCAGAAGCTGCTTGCGCGTGGGCTTGATGGTGATGATGATTCTGTCCGGCCGGTGACCCACGGCCCACTCAAACTGCGCTCCCGTCGTCAGCCCCAGTTTTTGGGTAATCTCGGCGGGAACCGTGATTTGGTTTTTTCCAGTCAAGGTCGTTGTCATATTCCTTGAATATTATCGGCCATGGGACGGTGAATTTCAAGGCTGAGTTTCCTGTCCGGGACACTTCCAGGAAGGGAACGCCGACCTCTCCCGCCCCTACGAACCCCCAGCACCGCAGCCGCCCATAACCCTGTGGACCGCGTGGACTGTGGACGCTCGCCTTCCCCCGGCCCCCCCCGCCCAGGGGCGGCGCATTTCAGCCCGCGGAGCATCTCCGCGGTTGCCGGGCATCGGCCCTCACTGGCATGCTGCCTGGGTGAAAAGCGGGCGCCGGTCTTAGCCCGAATATTTCCCAGCGCAGCCAAGCCGCAACCAAAACTTCTTTCAAAAAGAGAAGATCTTGACAGAGAGTGGTACGATTCCCGGAAGTCGCGAAAGCTACGTTAGGAGCGCCATGTTTATAGAAACGCCAGCCAACCGAGCCTTTCTCAAGCTCCTTTAGGAGCGGCATGTGCCTGGACGATGCTGTTTTGGCGTAACATGCCGCTCCTAAAGGAGCTTGAGGCTCTCGGGACGCTTTGACTATAAACATGGCGCTCCTAACGGAGCTTTGCTGAACCGGCGCTTGGGCAAGTCGCCCGAGCGTGTGAAATATCGCGGTTAGGGCCTCGGGCAAACAGAAATCGCATTATGCAAACCATGTACGTCAGTTTCTTTCTCGCTGCGGCGGTCATGGCCGCAGCGGCGGAATCTGCGCGGGTGATGTCCAACCCATCGCCTTCTCAGAATGAACCGTTGTTTAGGACGCTCGATCTTAACGTGGGCGAATCCGGGCAGGTCGCTCTTTCCGATGGCAAGGTGGTGAGCGTCAAACTGGTCGAACTCAAGGAGAACCGCTGTGAGTTGCGCGGCGCAGTCAGGCGAGCCGAGTTGGTCGTCGAAGTGGCCGGCCAACGCGATAAACTGGTCGCGGCGACTTACAATCTGCCCAAAACCATCGGTCTGGCGCAAATTGATTGCCCGGTCACGCGCGGCTATGTGCTTGACGGCTCCGAAGGCAACATCTGGGCGCTCGACAAAGATGCCCGGCTCCGACTGTGGCCGGCCGGCTCGCCCTGGAGCCGGCCCGGCGCCTTCGGCTACCCGGTCAACCAGCGATGGTTTGCCTCGGACACCCACATGGCCAACGACCCGTGTTACGTCGATGCCGGCGACATCCCCGGGAAAAAGCCGGTCTATTATCACTACGGCCTGGATTTTGGCGGGGCCGAGGGCCTGGTGGACGTGCTGGCCGCGACGGACGGAACCATCGTCTGCCGGGGTGATGCGCGGCTGCCGGGCATTGAGTATCCGCCCCAGGTCAAGCCGCGTTATGATGTCCTCTACCTCCGCGACGGCGCCGGTTGGTTTTATCGCTACAGCCACCTCATGAGCTTCGATGCCTCCGTCAAACTGGGCGGGCAAGTCGCCAAGGGCTCGAAGGCTCGGCACCCTCGGAAAGGAAGGCGGCAGCGGAGGATGGTCGCATTTGCATTTGGACATCACCATGCCCCAGCCGTCCGGGCGTTACGGCATTGCCGATGGCTACGCCTTTATGTTTCAGGCCTACCTGGAGCGCCACCACCCGCAGTTGATTGCCGTTGCCCGGCCGCACCAGGTTGCCTGGTGCGGAGAGCCGGTCACGCTCGACGCGAGCCGCTCATGGCACGCACCCGGCGGCAGCATTGTCCGGTACGACTGGCAGTTGGGCGACGGCACGACCGCCTCAGGCCCAACCCTCGTTCGCTCTTACCCCCGGCCCGGCCATTACGCCGAGGTGCTCAAGGTAACCGACGATCACGGCCGGTCGGACTTCGATATTGCCGTCGTCGAGATATTCAACCGGGAGGCGCCCTTGCCCAGACCCCCCAGCATTCACGCCGCCTGCTGGCCGACGTTGGGTCTCAGGCCCGGCGCTGAGATCACTTTCAAGGTCCGCGCCTTCGGAGTGCGGCCGGACGAGGGCGAGGAGCTGTGGGACTTTGGCGATGGCACGGCCGCCGCGCGGACACGCTCGGACGGCAATGCAAACATGCACGCCCCCGATGGCTACGCCATCACCACTCACCATTTCGACAAACCCGGTGATTACGTAATCAGCGTGTGCCGGACCAACGCCCGTGGTGAGACTGCCACCGCCCGGCTCCACTTGCATGTCGGGGCCGCCGAGCTGAACTCAAGAGATTGAGGGCGCGCGACAAAATTCTCCACTGCCGCATCAATGCGGCGTTCCCAAGCCAACCGGAACGCCGCATTTATGCGGCAGGCGGCGGCGGAATCGTCCTCTAACTCCCATCCCTCCCATAATTCCTATTGCCAGCAAGCGCCCGGGCCAAAGCCGAGACCTGAAGATGTGCGCGAGCCCGCTGCCACGCACCCAAGGCTCCTTCCGCTGCGTCAGATCCGTCCGGTCCGTCCGCCGCACCCGCCTCCCCTTGCTCCCCGGCAAGCCCGGCCCGGATCCGGCCCCGCTGCTGCCCAGCTTTCAGCCCCCGAGCAACCCCCAGCCCAAAGCCTGCACCCTCCGGGCTCTTTTTTGGCCTCGGTTCACAAGTGTCCGGACCCGTGCCGGCCCTCGGCTATTCGCTATTGACTATCGGCTATTGCCCTCGAAGCACGCAAAGAGAACCAGCCAGACGCAAAGCCATTTCTCCCTTGCCCGGGGCGCACCCGCACATCCGCTCCGTCCGGGATCAGAGAGCGATTCTGGATTCCGATCTGGCGGCCATTTATGGAGTGGAAACCAAGAACGTGAACAGGGCCGTCAAAAGAAACGCCCATCGGTTCCCACCAGAGTTCGTTTTCATTCTCCGTCCGGAAGAAACCGCCGCTCTAAGGTGCCAATCTGGAACCTTAAAGCCGGGCCGCGGACGGCACCGCAAGTACCTTCCGTACGCGTTCACCGAGCACGGCCCGAGCGAAAGGACGGGCTTTGAATCGGTCGCCCGACCGTCTATAAAAGAACCGTGAAGCCCGAACAACCATTGTCCCTGCTCGCCGGAGGATCCATCCCCCAACTCATTCAGTGCGTACGCGGCCAACGCGTGATGCTCGACGCCGACCTGGCGAGGATCTACGGCGTCCAAACGCGGGCCCTGAACCAGGCGATCAAGCGCAATCTCGACCGCTTCCCCGGCGACTTCGCCTTCGACCTGAGCCGCGAGGAGATCCTGAGGATGTCACAAAGTGTGATATCCTTGCCGAAGCTCAGATTCTCCAAGCGGGTCCGCGCATTCACCGAACACGGCGCCGTTATGGCCGCCATGGTCTTGAGCAGTCCCCGCGCTGTGGCCATGAGCGTATATATCACCCGTGCCATCGTAGCGGCGTCTCCCCGGCCCGCCATAGCGCCCTGCGCGACGGCGGGAGCGCCGCCATCCCCCAGAGCGCTCTCCAACCGGTGCCCTGCCTCGCGAAGCGCGTGGAGTCCGTCTCCCGACGCATCGGGAGCGCTTTACGATTGCTCAGGGCCAATTCACCAAGGGGGAGGGGACGGCTCGTCCCTGTTCCCCTTCCCAAGGGCCGGCGGCAAGCGGGAACGAGGCCGTCCCCGCCCCTGGCTTCGCAGCTTCATGAATTGGCCCTGAGGGCTGCTTGGGCCGGGCAAAAACCCCTTTCCACTAACCCTGGCTTCGCCTA
The DNA here is from genome assembly GCA_963713735.1 of uncultured bacterium. GTDB lineage: Bacteria > Verrucomicrobiota > Verrucomicrobiia > Limisphaerales > UBA8199 > CAVQND01. The sequence continues at coordinate 8,505 of CAVQND010000054.1, read as the reverse complement.
CCATACCCGGCATTCCGTTATGGCACTGCACCCAGAATTTCCGGCCTCACCCTACGCGCCGCTCATTCCGGAAGACCGCTGGTTTCCCGCCGACGAGACACTCACCACCACGGCTTATGAAAAACTCCTCCCCCCTTGGTGGCCAAAGTGCGCCAAGAAGTTTACGAGTGGCGGGCCAAGGGATACCCCGGCGCCTCCCCAGCCTCGGCGGCCCTGCTACGGAGGTGGTTCGACTCCGAGCACCCCCTGGAAAATGCCGACGGAGTGCTCGACACCTAATATCTATACCCCAAGTCGCTCCCATCCGCCACATCCCCCGCCAATGGAAAACCTCGCCCAATTTGAATCCGACCTCTGGGAAGCCGCCGACAATCTCCGCGCCAACTCCAAGCTCACCTCCAGCGACTACTTCATGCCCGTCCTGGGCGTCATCTTCCTCCGCCACGCCGCCAATCGCTTCGACGCCGCCACGAAACAGATTACGGACGACCAGGCCGCCGGCCGCATGCCCCACCGGAAGGTCCAGCCCGCCGACTACATCCGCCGCCGCGCTCTCTGGCTGCCCGAAACGGCTCGCTACGATTACATCATGGAAAAGGCGAGCGTGGATCCCGCCGGCCTGCCGAAGTTGGTCACCGAGGCCATGACCGCCATCGAGGCGGACTTCGAGCCGCTCCAGGGCGTCCTGCCCAAAGACTACGGCATCTTCGAGCCCAAAGTCCTCGAAGACCTCATGCGCCTGTTCAACAGCGAGCAGGTCAAGCGCGCCACCGGCGACGTCTTCGGCCGCATTTACGAGTACTTCCTCGCCAAGTTCTCCATTCAGAAAGCCCACGACAACGGCGAGTTCTTCACGCCGTCCTCCCTGGTCCAGACCATCGTCAACGTCATCGAGCCGGACCACGGCATCGTTTTCGACCCCGCCATCGGCTCCGCCGGCATGGCCGTCCAATCCAGCCATTTTATCGAAGACCACGGCGGCGACACCTCCCGCCAGGTCGTCATCTACGGCCAGGAGAAAAACCGCGACACCATCCGCATCGCCAAGATGAACCTCGCCGTCCACGGCCTCGAGGGCAAAATCGCCGAGGCCATCACCTACTACCAGGACGAACACAACCTGGTCGGCAAGTGCGATTTCGTCATGGCCAATCCGCCCTTCAACGTGGACCTCGTGGACGCCGAGCGCATCGCCAAAGACCCGCGCCTCCCGTTTGGCCTCCCCGGCGTCAACAAGGCCAAAAAGGTCTCCAACGGCAACTACCTCTGGATTTCCTATTTCTGGAGCTACCTGAGCGAGAAAGGCCGCGCCGGCTTCGTCATGTCCTCCCAGGCCTCCAGCGCCGGCAACGACGAAAAGGAAGTCCGCAAAAAGATCATCGAAACCGGCGACGTGGACGTGATGATCTCCATTCGCAGCGGCTTTTTCTACACCCGCACCGTCCCCTGCGAACTCTGGCACTTCGACCGCAACAAGCCCGCTGAGCGCAAAGACAAGGTCCTGATGCTCGATGCCCGCAGCATCGGCCAACTCATGAAAGGCTCTCGCAAGGTTTACGAGTTCACGCCGCGAGCAGATGCAGAACATCGCCGCCATCGTCTGGCTCTATCGCGGCCAGCGCGACCGCTTCCTGGCGCTCGTGAAGAAGTACTTCGCCGCGCTTTGCGCCGAGAGTGCGGCGCCGTGCCCGAAAAGGTCGCGCTCTTTGACGCTACGCTGCAATCGCTCGGCAACGATTTCGAGAAGGCCGCCAAAGCCCTGAAGTCACTCACTACACTCGACGCCGAGACGGCGAAGGCACTCGGCGAGGCGCTCGTCGAACTGCGTGACGCCAGCAAGGCCTACGAGAGCGACCGCACCCGCCTCCTTGCCGACCTGGCCGCGTTCGGCAAAACCAACTCCAAAGCGCCCCCCGCCACGAACGAGAAGCAGCATGCGGCCCGCAAGGCGTTCGATCCCATCGCCGAGCGCATCAAAGGCCTCATCAAACAGGTGGACCTACTCTACAAGCTCGCCGCCCGCACTGCTGCCGCAGGCAACGAACTGGCGAAGGACGAGTCTTTCGCCGCGGCCTACGACCGCCGCGCCACCGGAAAGGCTGGCTCAAGCAACTCGAAGAGCATCGCAAGGCCGCAGTCGAACAACTCAAACACGCAGCCTATTTCCACCGCCACATCGCTCTGGCTACAGGACCGCTTCCCCGACGCCGAAATCCAAGCCGTGCCCGGTCTGGTCAAGGTCGTCACCCGGAAAGAAATCGCAGACGCCGACTGGAGCCTCACTCCTGGCCGCTACGTCGGCGTCGCCCCGGCGGAGGTGGATGAGGACTTCGACTTCGAACTGGCCATCACCGACATCCGGAAGGAACTGGCCGCGCTGAACAAGGAGGCCGCTGAGTTGGCAAATGCGATTCAGGAGAACCTTGAGGAGCTGGGCGCATGAGGTGGAGGGAAGCACGATTAAACGATGTGGCTGATCTGCGCCTCGGGAAGATGCTCGATCAGAACAAGAACAGGGGAGAACTGCTCCCGTATCTTGCCAACATCAATGTGCGGTGGGGCGAGCTCGACTTGAAGGACCTTCGGCAGATGCGGTTTGAGTCCCACGAGATGGAACGCTACGGACTCAAGTTCGGGGACATAGTCATGTGCGAAGGAGGTGAGCCAGGACGCTGTGCTATTTGGAAGGAGCAAATGCCCGGCATGATGATTCAAAAGGCCCTGCATCGTATTCGCCCACACGAAGGTCTTGACAATCGATTTCTGTATTACTCATTCCTCCACAAAGGACGAAATGGGGGCTTCGGACACCTTTTCACAGGTGCCACCATCCAGCATCTACCTGGGCAAAACCTGGCGAAGCTTGCAATTGAGTTTCCTCCGCTTCCAACTCAGCAGCGAATCGCAGACATGCTCTCCGGCTACGACGACCTAATCGAAAACAACTGCCGGCGGATGGAGTTATTGGACAAAGCTGCGCGGCTGCTCTACCAGGAATGGTTCGTCCGCCTCCGCTTCCCAGGCCACGAACACACACGCATCACCAACGCCATTCCGGAAGGCTGGGAGCCCAGTCGCCTCGCAGATATAGCCGAAGCCAACCGGACCACACTAAGGCGGCGTAAATAAATAAAGGTATTCAACTTCTGAGAATCGTGGTATGATAGCTGCACATGAGTGCCATTGCCGCGCTGACGCAGAAGTTCAGGGCCATTTGGCCACTCCTAAATGAGCGGACCCGGCGCCTTACCGCCGCCAATGAAGCTATGCAGATGGGTTATGGCGGTGTCTGCGTGGTTCACCGGGCTTGTGGCTTGTCCCGCAAAGCCATCCTCAAGGGTATTGGCGAAATCGAGCGGGGCGACTCCTCGCTGGCGGAGCGCATCCGGCGCCCGGGCGCCGGACGCAAGAACCTCACGGTGTTGGATTCCGGGCTGGTGGCGGCGCTGGACGATTTGATTGAGGGCGGAACTCGCGGCGATCCGGAATCTCCCTTGCGCTGGGTCTGCAAGAGCACTCGGACCCTGGCCGAGGAGTTAAGCCAGCAAGCTCATCCGGTGAGCCACATGCGGGTGGCCCAACTGCTGCACGAGCAGGACTACAGTTTGCAGAGCAATCGGAAGCTGGAGGAAGGGGAGGACCACCCGGACCGCGACGCCCAATTTCGGCATATCAACCGGTGCGTGAAGCGGGCCTTGGCGGCGGGGGAGCCGGTCATTTCGGTGGACACCAAGAAGAAGGAACTGGTGGGCAACTACGCCAATAGCGGCCAACAATGGCGTGTGGCGAAACAACCGCAACGGGTCAAGGGGCACGACTTCCCGGGTCCCGAAGTGCCTTGCGCCTATCCCTACGGCATCTATGACTTGGGGCGCAACAGCGGATTCGTAAACGTGGGCACCGACCATGACACGGGGGCCTTTGCGGTGGCCTCGATTCGTGGGTGGTGGCGCTTTGAAGGGCGAAGACTTTATCCTGCGGTCCGGGACGCTGTGGATCACCGCCGATGGCGGAGGCAGCAATGGTTGGCGGTGGCGACTCTGGAAATTCGAGTTGCAGGGCTTTGCCGACGAAAGTGGGCTGTGCCTTTCCATTTGCCACTTTCCGCCCGGCACCAGCAAGTGGAACAAGATCGAACACCGACTCTTTTCGTTCATTTCGTCCAACTGGCGCGGTGAACCGTTGCGAGATTACCAGACGGTCGTGAACCTGATCGCCAGCACAACGACGGCCAAAGGATTGACGGTGACCTGCCGGCTGGATCGTCGAAAGTATCCGACGGGTAGAAAAGTCTCACGCGAGCAGATGAAGCAAGTGAACCTAAAGCCTAACAAGTTCCATGGTGAGTGGAACTATACCATCGAGCCTCACGGGTGAACCAACTTGATACCTTTATTTATTTACGCCGCCTAACAGGCACCTACGATGGGGAAATCGAATACGTTGACATCGCCTCTGTCCTGCCAGGGCAAATCACCGGGACAACGCGGTTCGATTTTCGCGATGCACCAAGCCGCGCGCGGCGGGTCGTGGAGCATGGCGACATCATTTGTCCTGCGTCCGGCCCAATCGCCGCTCCCACGCCCTCATCTGGAAGCCAGGGGAGAACCTCATTGTCTCCACGGGGTTTGCCGTCATCACACCCAGGAGGTTCCTTCCACGTTTCTATACTTCGCGACCACCACAGATGACTTTGTCGGCTACCTGGCCAATCACGCCCGCGGCGCCGCCTACCCGGCGGTCCTTGCCTCCGACTTCGAGCGGGCAGAGTTGCTTGTTCCGGCCAAGCGTTTGCTCGCCGCCTTTGATGACATTGTCGAGCCGACGTTCTCACAAGTCCATAACCTCCGGCAGCAAAACCACAAACTCTGCGCCGCCCGCGACCTCCTTCTTCCGCGCCTGATGAGCGGCGCAATCGCTGTCTAACCAACATGAAAGGGTAAATACATGAAAGACAAGAAAGCGCCGAAGTCTATCGCCACCATCAATTTCAAGGGCGGTGTCGGCAAAACCACCTGCACATGGTGCCTGGGTGATCTGCTCTCCACCTTCGGCCAGTCCAACGTCCTGCTGTTCGACCTGGATGCGCAAATGTCCCTGACCCAGGCCATCACCCTGAATGAGGACGGCTCCCTAACCCCGAAGTTTCAAACTTGGGCCGACCGGTCCTACAAAAAGAAGAAGACCATCTTCCACGCCATCGAGGAGTACACTGGCGGCACCGGCAAATTCGAATTCGGGGCGAACTACGATTTCATCTACCAGATCACCGACCGCTACCACTTTGTCCCTTCGGTTGAGGATCTCTACTGGCTCGCCCTGGACGTCATCCCGCGCGAGCGAATGCAGACCTTCATGCGCTCGCTCCTGTCGAAAATCACCTGGTCAACGAACGTGCCTGCCTACGACTACGCCCTCTTTGACTGTCCTCCGTCCTTCACGCTGCTGTTCGTTAAACACTATGAATGACTTGGAGAACTTTAGGGCAATCCTCGACGGCTACTTCGGCGCAGGCTCTGCTAGGTTCGACACCAGAACCGGAGTGACAAACAACATCATTGGAGCCCTAAACCGAACCGATTTCGCCCCATTCCGCTCCGCTTTCCTCAAGAGATGCCAAGGACTATCTCGCCGCTATCCCGCAGGTGACCCCAACAGAACGCCCCTGCTGGACCGGCTCAACGAGATGGCCAGCGAATCCAAGTGGGATGGGGTCTACGCTGAAATGGTCGCCTTTGACTTCCTGAACTCAGACCAGGATTGGCTCTCGACACCTATCGAGCTGTCCAAAACGGTTCCCGCAGCCGATACACTCGCAGGGGCGCTCGGAGGCCAAAATACAAACTGGACAGTGAAACGTTCATGCAGCGATGTCCAGATCAAAGGCGTCAAGATAGCCGCAGCGGGCTGGACTGATTTTAGTGGCAAGGAATTTCTTGAGGATGGCGTTTTGGGGTAAACCACAGAGAAAATCCGGCCAGGTGTGACGGAGGGCCTGCGAGACGACCCACTCGGAGGGCGGTTTTTGCGGGGATACGGTGCGGATGTAGGAGTGGAAATTGAACCAGGCCACGCGCCGGAAACTCAGCGCCAGATATTGGAGCAGTCCCTGGGCGATGAGGCCCAACTGAATGTGCCGTTCGTAGGCGGCGAGCTTGCGGCGGACGTGCTCCCGGTAAAGCTCGGACTTGCGCTGCACATATTGCTTGCCGCTGCCGCGGTGGAGGGGATTCATGTCCTGCATCCAGAAGTGATACGCGTAGGCCCCGACGGTGTGAATGGCCTGCTTGAAGCTGACCTCAATCTTGAAGCGCCAGCCGTAAAGGCGAATAATCTCCAGCGGGGCCAAGGTCAAGTCGGTGCAGAGGAGGATCAAGTTCCCGCGAGTCGGGTGGCTTACCCAAACAAAGCGCACCAACTGACCCAAAGGGCGCCACAGCAGGTCGTGGCTCAGATAGCGGAGGCTGACGCCGGATTCCCCATAGACCGGGCTGGGGGCTTTGAGGAATTGCGCGCGGTAGCGAAACCAATCCTGGAGGGGAGTCTTGTGGCCATAGGCACGGCGTCGCCCGCGGCGCGGCTTGCGGGAACGCCGTGGGGAAGGCGGGAAATAAGCGACGGCGTTGGAGCGCACGCGCGTGACCAGGTGGTGACCCTCGGCCAGTAGCGAGCGGGCGAATTTGGCGGCGGCGTAATAGGCGTCGGCCACGACGGTCAAAGGGCCGTTCCAATGCAATCCGAGCAGCAAGGCGCTGAGCTTGTCCAACAGCGTGCGCCGGTCACGGGCGCTCCAGACGATGCCTTCGTGGATGCGAGCCGCCACCGGCACGGCCAGACAAACCCCGGCCACCTGCACCAGCAAGGCGACGGCCTGCAAGGAGTGCCCCATGATGAAGGAAGCCTTGGCATTGCAGCGGGATTCCTGGTGCAGGCTTTTGACCCCCGGCATTTTGCGGCCTTCCTTGGGGCGCTTGAGGCCATCGGCCAGCACGACCGGGCGGCCGTTGACCCGCACCAGGCAGCGGCGGAACAAGTGCTGGAGGGTCTGCCGCCACAATTGGGTCAAACGGTCCAGGTCCAGCGCAGGAGAATGGAAGAAGTGCAGCAGGCAGTAATAACTGGCGTCGGAGAGGCCGAGGCTGCGGATCAGGCTGGTCACGCCGGCCAAGTCGGGGCGCAGGCACAAAGCCGCCAGGACGACCACCAGCCACAGGAAGGTGGTGGTGCGGGAGCAGGCTGGGCGGAGGGGGCGGAGGGCGCGCAGCCAGGCCAGCCACAGGAGGTGCGAGCGTTTGGGAAAGGCGGGGCGAAAACAGAGGTTGCGCATATCCGATAGTATATTTATGCTATCGGATATGAAGACTACTCAAACGGTTAAGAAACTGGAAGCTCAAATCGCCCAAATTAAAGCCCAACTCCAAAAGCACGGAGCGATGCGCCCGGGCAGCCTCTCCCGCCAATACAATGTCTGCGGCAAATCCGGCTGCCGGTGCAAGGACCCCAAACATCCCCGCCGACACGGCCCCTATTACCAGCTCAACTACGTCTATCGCGGAAAAAAGACCTCCCAGTTCATCCGCCGAGCAATCCTCCGCCAGGTGCGGACTGAGCTGGCCAATTACAAACAGTTTCGGCGGCTTACGGAACAGTGGATTGGATTAGCCCTCCAGGTGGCTCAAGCCAAAGATAAACAGACCGCCTGAACCGCTCTGGCGAGGCGAGAACGTTTCACTGTCCAGTACAAACTACGACGGCTTCTATGCCGACTTCGACGTTCTGTTTCAACGTCAAGGTCCTCGGCGACAAATCGCGAGACATCCTCAATGGCATGATCGCCGAGGCGAAAACTGCCCTTGGCCTCACGAATGTCGAGATAACGCCAGAATACCCCCTTGACATGGACTTCGTGCCATTCCAGCAGAACAGAAAGAGCGCTCCTCGCTGAACTCCAAGCTGCGCTCAACCCCACCACGAAACCTGCCACGTTCAGAAGCGCAGTCCTTCAGCAACTTAGCTATCGGCTCCTCTGGGGGGCTGGTGTGCTTACGGCGGTAAGCACCTACGACCCCTTCCTCCACGCCGCCAACCACCACCGGCTCCTCTTTAAGCATGCGAAGAAGTTCTCACGGACCCAGCCAACCTTCATTGTCTTCGTGGTCTTTCCATGGTTTAGCGAAACCGCAACCACAAACCCCTGGTCCAACGAAACCTTCCTCCGCTCGTTCTGCAAACGTTTCTTCTGCCAGTACGCAAAGGACACCAAGCCAGCCACCACCCTCCTTTCCAACTATCAAGGCAACGAGACCCTCGCACAAGTGACGCAGAGCCTCACCGGCGTCCTGTTCCTGGAGGACAAGTCAATCACAGCGCCCAACCCACTCGATCATAACATAAAGGCGTTCGCCTACCTGAACCCGAACGCCACGCACAAGATCAGCCGCCACTTCCGAGAGCACCTCTCAGCACTAGGTTTCTATCAAGACGATTTTCAGCACGATAACTACT
>CAVQND010000053.1:0-181973 GCA_963713735.1 uncultured bacterium | reverse complement strand
GAGGCGGATGCTGCGCGGCACACCCCTGCGGCGGGGCGAGAGGCCGTTTTGGCGAAGGGATGGGGCAGAACAGGAAGGCCTCTTCGCGGCGGTCCGGTGGCAGGCGCAGACGCATTTGTGGCGAACGCCGGGCGCGTTTGATGGATAGCTCCAAGACCAGCATAGCCTGATCGAGGCGGCAGTCGCAGAGTTGAGGCGCTCGGCCCAACGCTTCGGCGACGAGGCGGTGAGCGATTTCAAGCTTTTCGAGGATGGAAAGGTCCAGTGGCATAGGCTCTTTAGCGAAGGGTTTCTTTGAGTTGGCGCAGTTGCTCCAATGCGCGTTGTCGGCCGCGCTCCTGTTGCGCCGGTGAGCAGGTTGGCGGCAGGAGGGCGGCCGGGGTTTTGGGGGTGGCGGGGCACTGAGGCGAACCCGGCTATGTTGAGGTCCTCCTCGAAGCGATCCAGTTGCAAGAGGTTGGAGAGCTTGAGGGCGCCGACATTGCGGCGGGTGTGGCGGATTTCCTTTTGCAGATAGCGCACGACCTGGAGGAGGTCGGCCTGGGTGAAGCCGGCGCGGTGGAACTCGAACCAGAGCCGCTCCCGGTCAAAGCCCAGGCTGAGGGTTTGGCCGGTGAGCTGGCAATAAGTCTGGTGGAGTTGGAGCAGGGTCGCCGGGACCGAGCCTGGGGGTGGCCCGTTCACCCCGTCAGACAAGCCTGACGAACGGGCCGCAGATGGGGGCTGGGGATAGCTCACGGGGTCCATGGAACCAATTGGGCGACCCAGGGCAGCAGTTCCAAGGCGCGCTGCACGTGAGCGGCGGTAACGGACCGGGAGTTCTGCCCCGCGGCTTCTTCGAGGGCGCGCTGGGCCAGGTGATTGAGCAGCCGGGGCAGGCCGTTGCCGGCGCGAATGAGCAGTTGGAGGGCCGCTGCGTCAAAGGGGTTGGCGTGGATGCCGACCTCCTGCAGGTGGGCCTGGACGTAGCCGGCCAGTTGCTTGCCGTCCAGAGCGTCAGGGGCAGGCAAAAGCTCAGGCGGGCCAAGAGCGGCGCGTTGATGCCCATTTGCAGGCGCGGCAGCAGTTGCTTGTCGCCGACCAAGAGCAAACTGAAGGGCGGCTGGGTGTCGCGCCGGTCGCAAGAGAGCAGGCGCACTTCCTCCAGGGCGGTGGCGCTCAAGTTCTGCGCCTCATCGATGACGATGACCGGCCAGAGCCGCTCCAACTGCTGCCAGCCCTGGCGGATGAGCAGCACGTTGTCGGAGCGGCGCATCCGGGCGTTCTGGCCCAGTTCGGCGCAGAGCAGGCGCAACAGGTCGGTGCCGGTGACCGAGGAGTGCGCCACCACCAGGGGCTTGAAGCGTTTGTCGGGCAGGCTGGAGAGGAAGTGCTGGATTAAGAGGCTCTTGCCCACGCCGTTGGGTCCGTGAAGTAATCCGCAGGCGCGCACGGCCACCAACTGTTCGAGCCGGTGGCGGGCTTGCTGGAAGCTCTGCGCGGCATAGGGTTTGGGAACGGCGGCGCCAAAGGGCATGGCGGTGGCACCCCACAGGCTCTTGAGGGCGACGTTCAGGTCAGGCGGATTTATCGGGCCGTTCATAATCGCGGTCGGTATAGGTTTTGGCGTTGAGTTGTTTATCGCACCGGCGAGCCTGGGCGAGGAACTTGCCCTCCCACCAAATCTCCAGGCGGCGCCAGGCGAAGGGGTCGAAGCGGATTTGGATGAGTTGGCCGCGCAGATGCACGGGGGCTTCCCAGAGTTGGCCCGCCAGGCTGAAGGTCGCGTCCAGGCGCACGCGCCGCTGGGCTCGGCACAGGAAGAGGGCTTCCCAGTCAGTTTGGGCGTTGGCGGTGCGCAGGTTGGAGGCGCGCTGGGCGAAGCGTTCGGCCGGGGTTTGGCCGCCCAGCGCACTGTGGGGCCGCTGATGGTATTGGCCCTCGATCCAGCGCCAGAGCCGCGCGTTGAGTTCTTCCAGGCTGTGGACGGGGTCAATCACCAGACGGGCCTCGAAGTCCATCTGGAGGGTCCGGTACCAGTGCTCGATCTTGCCCTTTGAGAACGCGGCATAGGGGGCCGCGTGGCAGAGGCGCACGCCGAGGTTGGCGCAGACGATCTGCAGGTGGTAGCTGGTGAAGATTTTGCCCTGGTCGGTGTAGAGCTTTTCGGGGAAGCCGCGCCGGGCCAGGCCTTGCCGGAAGCAGTCCAGGAACCAGCAGAGCTTCTCCGAGTCGTAATACTGGGCGTGGGGGACCAGGCGCGAGCAGTTGTCCAGGAGCGAGAAGAGCCGGGTATGGATGACCTGGCCGTCGGCCAGCTTGAGCGTGGGTCCGAACATCATGTCGGTCATCCACAGTTGGTTGGCCAGGGCACACTCGAAGGCCTTGGTCGGGCCGCTCAGTCCGGCCGGTGGATTGGCCTTGAGGGAACGAGCGTCCAGGTGGTGGGCCGCCAAGACGCGGTAAACCGAGGGCAGGCTGAAGGTGCCCAACTGGAGCGTGCCGTTGTCGAGCAACTGGCGCACGATGCACTTGACCGTCAGGTCCCGATATTTTTGGCGCCACTCCACCAGGGCCTGGCAGGCTTCCGGGCTGAGCGCCTTGCGCGCGCCTTTGTCTTTGCGGGGTTGTCGGTGCAGGGCCTCGAACCCCTGGTTGCGCCACAAGTAATACCAGCCCTCCAGAGTGGAGGCGCCGTAGAGCTTGCCGCCCCAGGGCCGTTCGCTGGCCAGGGTGGTGGCCCGGGCCAACGTGAAGTTCTGCGCAATGGCTTCCTGTATCCAGCTCGCGGCGGCGTGCCGGGCCAGGGCCGATGCTTCGGAATCGCTTGGTTGATTCATACGCTCGCGAGTCTGGGGCCGGTCTCACGCACTTGGAATAGCAAGGGTGTGTGGGGGTTAACCGGCGCCCGACTCCCGGGCGGGGCTCTCATGCAGCCCGAAGCGGTCGCCGCTGATGGCAGCGGTAAGTCCCGAACAAACAGGTGTGATATTGCTGGACCAACTCTCGGGTGGCGCTGGCCAGATCCCCGCAGCGCGCCAGCAGGACGTTCCAAAACTCCCGGGCCGTGGGTTGAAGCGGCAGCGCCCCGAACGCGTTGCCCACGATGCACAAGAGCGCCGGCAGATGCCCTTGATACCGGCGCCAGTAAACCGCGATGGCCGTGCCCCAATGCTCGACGGCCCGGTTCTGTTCCCGGGTCCGGGTCTGGCCGCTGAAACCGGCCGCAATGGTCTCGCTATTGACCGCCCGATACGGCTGGGCGAAGTCCGGCAGGCAACTCACGCTCACTCGGCAGTGCCGGCACAGGAACCGCCGCACCCAAATCATCAGCACGCCCGTCAGCCAACTGACATACCGGTGGTAATACGCCAACGCCTCCAGACTGTGCGCCCGCCCGCAGTTCAGGCAGTTTTCCGGCGCCTTGACTTGCTTATGATACTTCCGATCGGCATACTGCTGCGGGGTCAGTGAGGTTTTGAAGATGTTTTGCATGAACCCTCTATAACCAAGCTGGCCCCGCCTGAAAACCTCGTTTCACCAGCCTCCCTCCATCTTGGCGGCCCCGGTTGCCTGCGCGACAACGCCCCACCGAGCCCGCTCTCGCCTCACGCTCGCAACGGAGATCTCGCCACCCCCTCCTGGTTAAGTGTGAAGCAAACCGCCTCCGACTTCAGTGATTTCCGCGAAGCGGAACACGATTCCAGACGACTCTGTACCAACCTGGGGCATTGGCCGGGGCCAGTGACAAAGTGGTCTTTTGGAGTGCGCCGGCAGAGCGGAGCGGCGACGGCGCTTTCGGCCACCCCGGGGCATCCGGGAACGCCAGATGCTGCCCAAGCCAAAGCGGTGTCGCGCTCCGCTTGCCACCGCACTCCAAAGCGGCCTGCCCGAGACGGCTCGACAGACTTTGTCACTGGCCCTGGGGCATCGGCCGGAGACAACGCAGCGGCGCCTCTGGTTCATTCCGGGGGGATTCCAGCCCATAAAGGGATATGGAACGAAGTCTGCTCCCCGTCAGCGGATACTCATTATGGGCTCATTTGCTTATGTCGCTCGCGACACGGTTTCCGGACGCGAGCTCCGGAGTTCTGTGGAGGCGGCCACCGAACAGGCTGCGATCGCCACGCTGTTGAACCGCAACCTCCTGGTCGTCGCGATTCAGGAGAGAGTCGGCAAAAAAGGCCGCACCAGTGGAGGGCGGGTGCCGGCCATGGACCTGGTGATTTTCACTCGACAACTGGCCACGATGATTGATGCCGGCCTGGCGATGGTGCAATCCTTGCAGGCCTTGGCGGAGCAGACCACCAACAAAGTCATGCGCAACGTCATCCGCGACGTGTGTGCGCGTGTCGAGGGAGGAGACAGTTTCTCGGAGGCCCTTCAAAAGCATCCCAAGGTCTTTACTCGGCTTTTCATCTGTATGGTGGCTGCCGGAGAGCGAGGAGGATTGTTGGCTGAAATCCTGGCCCGCCTGGCTACCTACCTCGAAAATGCCGCCCGAATACGCAAGAAGGTCAAATCCGCCATGATGTACCCGACGGTGGTCACGGTCGTGGCGATTGTCATTACGGGCTTCCTGCTGGTCAAAGTCGTCCCCGTCTTCGCCGAGGTCTTCACTGCCTTTGGCTCTAAGCTCCCTGCCCCCACCCAATACCTGATTAACACGAGCAACTTTGTAAAGCATTACATCCTCCTCATCCTCTTCTGTGCGGGCGGGCTGGCATACGGGTGGTTCTACTTCATCAGGACGGCTGTCGGCCGCTATTTTTGGGATTCCCGGCGCATCAAGCTGCTCATTTTTGGCCCCATCGCTCATAAGATCTGCCTGGCGCGGTTCACCCGCACGCTGGCCTCGCTCGTGCGCGCTGGAGTGCCCATCCTGGAAGTGCTCCAGATCGTCTCGCAGACCGTAGGTAATGCCGTGATGGAAAAGGCCATCAAGGCCGCTGGGGTTGATATTGAGCGCGGTGAGAGCATCTCCAATGCCCTGGGCAAGCACCCGATCTTCCCGACTATGATCATCCGCATGGTGACCGCCGGCGAGCAAACCGGCAAGATTGACAACATGCTCGAGCGCATTTCCGATTTTTTGGACGAGGAGATCGAGACCACCCTCGCGGGCCTGATGTCTCTCATCGAGCCAATCCTCATTGTCTTCCTGGGCATCGTCGTCGGCGGCATGGTCATCTGCATGTTCCTGCCCATCTTCAAGATGTCGACGATCATCAATAAACGTTAGCGCGGGGCGGCGCAGCTTGCCAGTACCACCGTAGCGCAGACTTCCAGTCTGCTGTATCGCGGATTTCCAATCCGCAGATGAGGCCAAGCAGTTACAGCCAGCCGACTGGAAGTCGGCGATACAGCAGGTTTGGAAACCTGCGCTACCAACGCGAGCATCCTGGCGACAGGTGGTACTGGCAAGATGCGCCCGCGCAGGGGGGCTGCCTTTTCCGCTTGCCCGGCTGCCGGCATTATGGTTTGTTTTGTCCCCGGCGGTCTCTAGTGTCGGGGTTGGCCGCAGGACGTTGTGACCGCCGACTGACGGATTCATTGATTGACCGAATCGAAAACCAAACTTATGCCACTGACACATACCAGAGATTTGTTCGCCAAAGCCCTCAAAGGCAAATACGCGGTTGGGGCTTTCAACGTCAACAATATGGAACTCCTCCAGGCCATCGTGGAGGCTTGTGAGGCGGAAAAGGCGCCGGTCATCCTCCAGATCTCCAAAGGCGCTCGCGGCTACGCCAATCCGATCTATCTCAAGAAACTCATCGAAGCGGCCATTAGCCTGTCCAACATCCCCATCGCCGTGCACCTGGACCACGGCGACAGCTTCGAGTTGTGCAAGGAGTGCATCGACGAAGGCTTCACCAGCGTCATGATTGATGCCAGCCACGAACCGCTTGAGAAGAACGTCGAGGTCTGCCGCCGCGTAGTGGAATACGCCCACAAACACAACGGCGTGGTCGAAGGCGAGCTGGGCCAGCTTGTGGGCGCCCAGTTCGACGAGGGGGAGCAGGGCGGCAGCTACTCCAAAGAGGGCCACTACACTCACCCGCAACAAGCGGTCGAGTTCGTCCGGCTCTCCGGCGTGGATTCCCTGGCCGTGGCCATCGGCAACTCTCACGGCGCCTACAAGTTCAAGGGCGAGCAACACCTTGACCTCGAGCGCCTCAAGGCCATCAAGAAAGCCCTCATGGATGCCGGACTGGGCGACTATCCGCTGGTCCTTCACGGCGCCTCGAGCGTCCCCAAGGACCTGGTCGAGGAAATCAACAAATACGGTGGCAAGCTTGGCGCCGACACCGCAGGAGTTCCTGAGTCCGACATCGAAGTCGCCCGCCGCACCGGCTGCACCAAGGTCAATATCGACACCGACCTGCGCCTGGCGCTGACCGCCGGCATTCGCAAGGTTTTTGCCGAAACCCCCAAAGAATTCGACCCCCGCAAGTACCTCGGCCCCGCCCGCACTCGAGTCAAAGAACTGGTCCGGCACAAGGTCCGCAACGTCTTGTGCTGCGCCGGGCACGCCTTCGATTAGCAGCCAGACACGAGGGTTGAGGGAACGACGTGCCGCCCCTCGACACTCGCCCCTCGGCACTCGCCCCTGGACACTCGCCCCTCGGCACTGCGCTGCCCAACTCTCCCTAATTCACCAGCCGATACCAATTGTCGCGCTGGTGAGGTTCGTAGCCGGCATCCGCAATCAGCCGGCGCATGTCGGCCACGGTCATGCGGAAGCTCGTGCCCGCCTGCGAAACCACGTTTTCCTCGATCATGATGCTGCCCAGGTCGTTGGCGCCAAACTTCAACGCCACCTGGCCGAGGTCTTGTCCCTGCGTCACCCACGAACTCTGCACGTTGGCAAAATTGTCCAAATAAATGCGCGCGACCGCCTGGGTCCGCAAATACTCGTGCGCCCCCACCGTCGGCGCCCGCAGGCGCGTATGCTCCGCCTGGAAGGTCCAGCCGATGAACGCCGTGAACCCCTGGGTCTGGTCCTGCTGCGCCCTCACGCGCTCCAGGTGTTCCACGCGGTCCGCCCGCGTCTCGACGTGGCCAAACATCATTGTCGCTGACGAACTCAAACCGAGCCGGTGCGCCACGCCCATCACCTCCAGCCAGGCGTCGCTCATCGCCTTGAGCGGCGAAACCCGTTTCCGCACGCGGTCCACCAGGATCTCGGCTCCCCCGCCGGGAATCGAACCCAGGCCGGCCGCCCGGAAATCTGCGATGATTCGCTCCAGTGGTTCGTTGAACACCTCGCGGAAGTGGACAAATTCGCTCGGGCTGAAGCCGTGGATATTGATCTGTGGAAACCGCTCCTTCAGGTGCGAGAGCAGGTCCAGATACCATTGTTTGCTCAGCTTGGGGTGATGCCCCCCTTGCAGAAGAACCTGCGTGCCGCCCAGCTCAATCGTCTCCTCGATCTTCCGATCCAGTTCCGCAGGGGAAATCACGTAGGCGTCGGCATCCTTTTCCGTGCGATAAAACGCGCAGAACTTGCAATACACGTTGCAGATGTTCGTGTAGTTGATGTTCCGGTCCACACTATAGGTGACAATTTCGTTCCCGCGCCCGTCGTAGGCCGCGGCCTTCGCAAGCTGGCGCCGCCGGTCCGCCAGCGCCCCCAACTCCTCGAGCGGCAAAGAGTAAAGCCGCAGCGCCTCGGCCTGGTCGATCCGCCGGCCAGCCCACACTTTTTGCGGCAATTCATCCAACGCGGCCTCGTGAATCACACCGGGAACCTAGCGGAAAATGCCCTCCAAAACAAGTTGCTCCGACTCGGATTCTACTGCGGCACCAGGTAAACCCGATAGAACCCGTGTGCGCCGGCCACCGGCAGCATCACGCTCATTTCGGAGTTCCAGGCCGGGATGTCGCCCATGCCCGAATCCATCCACGCTGGCGAACTGAGATCGCTCGCGTATTGGATATTATAGATGCGGCCCGGAACGGCCGACCACGTCAGCTTCAGGCTGCCGCCCAGCACCGGGTCCACGATAGCAGACACTGAATCAACCTGCGGCTGCAAGGCCGCGTCCAGCGGGACCAGCAAGTAATCAATGGTGCCGGGGCCGCCGGCAGGATCGGTAAAGGCGACGATAATCAACTCATACATCGCTCCCGGGGGCGGCGGCGGGAGCGGAAGGAGCATTGCGGCCCCAGGCAGGCACGGATCCGGCGGAGTCGGCAACTGAGCGGTGGCAAGCGGGGTTCGCTGGCCATTGGCGTTCATTTGGTCCAGAGCCACGGGCCCCGGATACCACTCGATCTTGGCGCCGGTCATCTGGAGCGGGACCAGGGCGAGGTTGTTGACCAGGACCAAAATCGTTCCGTCGTTGAGCCAGTGGAAGTTGCCCTGCTTGACCGGCGGCTGGAGGAGGACGCTGCCGTTCATCCAGTTCATCGAGAGGATTTGAGGATTTGCGCTGGCGGCCATTTCAAAACCGATGTGCGTGGCGCCGCCGGGCGGGAGCGTCATGCCGGACCATTGCAGGACGGTGTTGCCGCCGGCGTAGCTGACGTGGAAAACAGGCCACGGTGGCGAGCCGTCGTAGCGCCACGTGATAATGTGCAGCCCGGCCACGACGAGTTGGATGCCGGTTGCCGGGGATTGAGTGTTGTTGACCAAGTCTTTGTTGATGCCGTGGACTGGGAAACTCCAAAGCGCATGGGCCAGGTCCAGGCTCCTGTTCGTGCGCGGATCGATCAGGTCCACCCAGTCGCCCGACGGGAAGTTGTCCGCGTTGAGGTGCCCGTAAACCGCATCATCCAGCAGATGCGTGGTGGCGGTCTTGGCCCCGAAGAGGTACTGGCTAACGGCTCCGACCGGCGGCACGTAATCGATGGTGACCCAGTAAGTCAGGCCTGGACCCGCCGGCGCGCCTTGTTGCACCCAGCAGCCCGGCTGGAACGGGTAAAAGTCATAGCGCCAAATCTGCGTGTCTTGGCCGATGAAACCGCTAGTCCCGGCCAAGTCGGGCTTGTAGAAGTTCTCCTGGAGGTTGGCCGCCGCGAGACTGTAATTGTAACGCGGCAACGACGTGCCGACCGCTTGTGGCGGAGAGAACAGGGTCTCGCACAGCAACGAGCCGGGGCGGCTGAAAGAGTTGGCCATGCCCGGCTCCGCCGGGACATCCGTCCAAAGCCGCAGCACGAAGGTCGCGTTCGTATCCACCTGGTCGTTGAGCCACGAACCCCAAATCGTTATGCCGCTGATCGGCCCGGGGGTGCGGCACAGGAAATCGTCGCCCACGACCTCCGGGGCCGTCGCCAGAATGTCCAGGCCATTGGTCGAGGTGTCCGGCAGCTCCCTCCATTTCAGGCGCACAGAGGGGTCGCAATCCGGGGTAGGCGGACCGTTGTTCAACAGGAAGGCCATGTCCAGGCTGAGGGCCGCCGAGGCGGCCGGCGCGAACAGCTCCTTCCAGTTCCCTGCCGCGTTGCCAGCCGCATCCACCGTCCCGAACACTGCGTCGTCGCGGAAATGGTTGGTCGAGGTCTTCCAGCCGGTACTGGGCGGCGCGTGCCCGGTAGGCTCGGCTGCGCATAGACCGAGAGCCAATAGACCGCGGGGCTGTTGGAGGAGCCTTGCTGGCAAAACGGGCTCTGCGGGGTGAAACTGTAGAGATAAACGGCCGTTTCCGGCGTGAGCTGGCCGGTCGCCGGCACGTAGAAGGACTCCTGGCCGCTGGCGAAGTTCGAGTAGGTGTAGCTGCCGGGCCGGAAGGTCTCCGTCCACAACAAGTTGCCCGGGTGGCTGTAGCCCCCCGCAAAGGTCGGCAAGGCATCGCTCCAGATGCCCAGCACAAAGGTCAGGTTGGCATCCTGTTGGTCGTCAAGAAACGATGACCAAATCTGGATATTGGTAATAGTGGAAACATTGGTGCACAGAAAGTCATCCGCCACAATGTAAGGCATCGTGGCATCCACGTCATAGCCCCCGATCACGTTGGGCCACTGAACCCATTTCACCGGCGGCGGCGGGGCAGGCGGGTTGGTGATTACCTCCGGCGTCGTCAGCACGAAGGAGAAATCCAGGCTCCGCGGCGGCGATGTGGGCAGGGACTTCGGGTCCATCAGCTCTTTCCAGTCGCCCACCGCGTTGCCGGCGGCGTCCAGGTGCCCGAAGACCGCATCATCACCCCAGTGGTTCGTAGCGGTGGTTTTCCACCCGAAAAACGGCCCGGCTGCGCCGGCTTGGCCCGCCGCGCCCGTCGCCGTCATCGACAGCCAGTACACCGTGCCCACCTGCTGAACGAACGGATTGGCGGGGTAAAAATTATACTGCCAGATGATGAACTCGGACCCCAAAATGACCCCTTGCGGCGCGGGATCCGGGTCCCAGAACGTCTCGCCGTTGGGCACCGAGGCTTCCGGCCGCACCACGTATTGGCCGGGGCCAAAACTTTGGCTCCACAAAAGGTTGGGCCCCGGGTGGCTCGGGATCACGACCCGCGTCACGCGTCACTGCCGGCACGTCGTCCCAAATCCCCAGCGTGATGACGATAGGAGGAACATTGGCCGCGCTGGCCAAACCCAGCCACGAGGCCCAGATATGTATGTCGGTTATTGGCCCGCTGCCCGTGCACTGAAAATCATCCGCCAGGATGATCGCCTGCCCCGGCCCGGCCGGCCCCGGGGGCGGGCTGCCCGCCAGGATGTCATACCCGCTGCTCGAATGATCCGGGAATTGATACCATTTGGCCGCGTTCTGATTGTTGTCCGGCCAATCCGCCAGGGTGTGGGTCCCGGAAAGGACCAGCAGCCAGGCGCCGGCGGCGGCAGGCGACAAGAGGATTCTGCCGAAGTTCTTGGTGAGGTTGATTGCCGCGTGCATAATTCTCCTCCGTTGAAGCTTGTTTTTTCCCTTCCGGATTCGAGCTGATCGTGCAATACAGCGCCAAATCCGTTTCGCCCGCCCGTGCGGTCGTGACTCGACCGTCGGCCCGTCTTCCGTGCAATATCCATGCGTGACTTATAGCCTAATACACAAGAATACTTTTCATTATAGCACACGGATCGCCGAATGCCAAATACTGCCGGGCGAGAGGGCCGGGCAGGGCATACTCAGGGTAAAGCCGGAATTTGGCCTGGAGTTGCTGGACTGGCTCTGGCTCGGAAGCCCGAATAGAAGGCTGGACGCTACCGGCCGTGGCCGCCACCGCCATGGCCGCCGCCAAAGCCGCCGCCATGGACACCGCCACCATGGACACCGCCGCCAAAGCCGCCCCTAAAGCCGCCACCGCGGTAGCCGCCCCAACCCCCGCGGCCATACCCACCCCAGCCGTAATGGCCACCCCATCCCCAGCCAGGCCATCCCCAGCCCCATCCCCAGCCGAGCCCCAGGGACGCCAACAGCCGCCAATCCAAATCCAACCGTTATCCCAGCCCCAGTAACCCGGCGCCCAATAGTAATCCGGGCCCGGGGCCACCGGAACCACCTCCGTTTGCGGCGGCGGTGGTGTCTGGTCCGCTGGAGGGGCAAAGAGTTGCGGCTGGGGCGCCGGTTGGGCCGGGGCCGGGACACCTGGAGGTTGTTCGCCGGGCCCATACATTCTCTGGTTGTAGGTGTACGGCGCTGGCGGGTTCTGATCCCGCAGCGAACCGTCGTGGGTCAGCATCGCCGCGATGACCGGCGAAGTGACTCCAGCTTCTTTGAGACGCAGAATCGCGTTGGCCGAGAGATTGAACCGTGACTGGCAGTTCTTCATGTAGGCCAGGATTACTTCATCACCCACGCCGGCGCTGGACAGTTTCAACACCTCGGCGGCACTCGGCGAAAGCGCAGCCGGGCTTGGCGCAGGGGCACCCGGCACTTGTGCCGCCGGCCCGGAAATGGCAGCGGGCCCCCCGGGCGGGGAAGTGACGGTGCCTGCGGGGAAGTACCCGGGCGCCCCGGGGGCCGGAGAATCCGCCGCGCACACAGGAACAGCCAGCAATGCTGCCAATCCAATCCAACTCATGTTCGTCATTTTCATAACATTACATCCATTCTATTAGACCGCGCCGGCCGCCGGTTATTCAGAAAAAGGGGGCGGGCAGGGCTGTCTGCTTAGCGCGGATATTTCACAGCCTAAGAGCGGCACTGGGCTGCCGAAGCTACGTAGCGCAGGTTTCCAACCTGCTGTATCGCCGACTTCAAGTCGGCAGGCTGTACCTGGTTGGGAGCATCTGCGGATTGGAAATCCGCGATACAGCAGGCTGGAAGCCTGCGCTACGCCTTCCAGTTGGCGAAACCCGTGAAGTATCCGGGTTAGCTCTCCCTCTGTGGCCGGAGTTTAGAGCAGCCCTGGATCGTTGACCATTTGGCAGACCGGTTGACTTCCCGGTGGAGCGCCGTTAACTTCCTTTTCAGTGAAAGCCCTTTGCCATCGCCCGCTTCGCAAAACCCATGAACCGATTGCGCAGTTTTCCGTGCGTCGGGCGTTTACCCTTATCGAACTGCTGGTGGTCATCGCGATCATCGCGATCCTGGCCGCGCTCTTGCTGCCCGTGCTGGCCAGTGCCAAGGCCCAGGCCCTGCGCATCCAATGCGTGAACAACCAAAAGGAGTTGCTCGTCTCCTGGGCGCTGTATGCCGGCGACAATCGGGAGGTGCTGGCACTGAATGGCGGGGCCACTGCCACGATTTCCTCGCAGGCTCATCTTTGGGTTTATGGCGGCAATCATGGCGATCCGGAGACGCTGACCAACTCGCAATACCTGGTGGGGGCCGCCTACGCGCTTTTCGCGCCCATATTGCCCTCGATCAATACTTACAAATGCCCGGCCGATCGCTCGCTCTGGGATATAGGCGGAGAGAAAGCGACCGAATTGCGCAGCTATTCGATGAACTCCTATGTCGGGACGACCCCGGCAAATGACATCCCGCCCATACAACTGAATGGGGCCGCTTATCGGGTTTATTTCCGCTCTTCGGACCTCGCCATTGACTCGCCGGCCAATCGTTTTGTATTCATCGATGTCAACCCCGCCAGCATTTGCACCCCGGCGTTCGGGGTCGATATGAGCCTGCAGACCTTCGTGCATTATCCCTCGACCCTGCACCGCGGGCTGGGCGTCGCCGGCTTTGCCGACAACCATGTCGAATCGCACAAGTGGGTGGATCGCCGGACGCAGAAGAGCCTGTCCAGCGGCCAGTTGTACATTCCGCACGACCAACCTTCTCCGAATAACCAGGATTTGCGTTGGATCGGAGAACGCACGACCTCCAAAAAGTAGGGCGGCTGCAGGACCTTCGCCGGCCCGTTGAACTCCCGCCCCGGGGCTGTGGACAAGGTGTGTCGAGCCGTCGCGGGCAGGGATCCGTTTACCCAACGGCACGGGCGGCCTCGAGGTTCTGCGGCAGCGTTTCAGGGGCTGGCGACTCGGCCAGCGGTAGCCGGGCGCGTAGCGCCTCGGCGATGGCATCTCCGCGATACAGCGTGAGTGACACCCTTTGGTTTTTACGGATGCACTCCTTGATCGCCTCGGGTTGCTTCTCGCATTGGAGAATCGTCTTCCACGAGTAGATATGTTTGGGTTTGTGGAAATCACTATTGGCGAGGTAGGCCAGGCGCTTGAGCCCCACTGGCGTGAAGATATTGTTGCGATTGGCTATCTCCCAGGCATCGATGAGCGGGGCAAATACCTCCTGGTTCTCCCAAAGGAACAGGGTGTTCTTGCCCCACTCGCTGGTCATCAGGTGCGGATGCGCCGCCACCGCCAAACCGCCCTGGCTGTGGATCTGGGCGATGGTTTCAACGAAGTCCAGCGAAGGCGGGATGGGGGCCTTGAGGTCGATTCCCAGAGGTGGCCGGATGTCTTCCTGGTGAAACCCTCCTTGTTGAACTCCAGGCCGGTCATGACGAGCATGTCGTACTTGCGCCAGGCGCGCCTTCGTTCCCGCTCCAGCATATCGAAGTACTCGTCCAATTGGCCGGCAGCCACCGTGAAATTGAGCAGTTCGCTGTATTTTCCGATCAGCCGCCGCGGATCGGCCACATGATCGGTGATACAGATGCAGTCGAATCCGCGCCGGCCGTAGAAGTTGATCACCTCGGGCAAGGTCAGCCGCCCGTCCGAATAGTTGGTGTGGATGTGGAAGTCGCACAATTGCACCCGCGAGGCGCGGTGCAGGCCCGGACCGGCCCCTTCCCGGCCTCCGTTGAAGGCCTCGAAAAGTCTCAGGGGGCCGGAGCTTCCCGTGGTGTCCCCGGTCTCTTTGAGAATCAACTCGGCAATTCGCACCGCGGCGTCCGGTTGGCTGACTCTATCCAGGTTCCCGCGCCATCGCAGCCATTGATGGCTCCGGTGGGCGAAAGCCTCCTCGACCAACTCCCGCACCTCCTTTTTGTTCCGGGCTACCGCTCCGATGTCCAGTCTCTGGATGAGTTGAGCGTTGCCTTCCTCCTGCCCCGGAATGACCTGGTTGACGATCATCGGGCAGCGGGCGGCGATCGCCTCTTGAACCATGGCGCCCCGGCTTTGCCGATGACCAGATGGTGGGACATGAGCAGCCTGGGCATCTGGTTGGTCCAACCGTAGATGCGGGCGCGCTCGCCATATCCGCGCAGACGCTCCATCAACTTGGCCTTGAGCCACGCATCGCGTCCGACGGTAATGGTCAAATCCAGGTTGGGGACTTTGAGCAGCCGCTCGATAGATTTGCCCGCCTTGGCTTTGCCGGTATTGATGACGTAAAGCACCTTGCGGCGATCCCAGTGGTGTTTTGCCGGCAGCAGTTCCAGAGGCTCCCGGCTGAACAAAGGGCTGACCGGGAAGCCCAGGGTTTCCACGCGATGCCGGGGGATGCCTGCACCCAGGAGCACTGCGGCGGTGGGCGCATTGGCCACCACGAAGCGGTCGCTCGGCGCGCGGTACCAGGCCGAACAGACGCTGATGGAATCGGTGATGACCGTAATCAAGCGGAACGGCCGCTCGGCGTGCTCGCGGTAAATGTGCCCGATGAGGTGCGCGTAAACCGGGTAAGTGGTGACGACCACGTCCGGCTCGGCCTCGTGCAAGACGCGGGCCAGGGCCTCGGAGAGCTTGCCCATGATGCCCATCTGGCGCCGGAACAGTCCGGGATTATCGAGCACCGAGAAGACGCCCGACCAGACGCCCGGCGCGTAGCGGACCAAGCCCTGGTAGGTCTGTTTGAGCAGCGTGTTGAGCACGCCATAGGTGGACTCGAACAGGTCGAGCACCTTGACCTTGGCTTCATCGGTCACCAGTTCAAGCGCGTCGCGAAGGTTGCGAGCGGCGGCGTTGTGGCCGTCTCCAAATCCGGCGGTAAGAATCAGGATTCTCTTCATCAATCACCCCCAGCTTCCGCTGGAGATGTGACGGGGATGTGCCGGCGAGGTTAAGAATCAGCCACATTTGCAACCAACGTAGCGCAGGCGTCTCCCGGCCTGCCGGGATGTCGCGGATTTCCAATCCGCAGCCGCGCCTCCATTCTGGCGGCTTGGGCCTTTCCGCCGCTCTGCCGGCTGGAAGCCGGCGATACAGCAGGTTGGAAACCTGCGCTACGATGTCGCCGCCCTCCTCCGGCCGCCTGTTTCTGTCCTCCGGTTAGCCGTAGCGCCCTTCGATATACTCGGCGGTCTTGGGATGGGTGGGATGCAAGAAGAGGTCCTCGGTGCGGCGGTGCTCGATCATCTCGCCCAAGAGCATGAAAATGCACTCGTCGCTGGCACGGCGGGCCTGGGCCATGTTGTGGGTGACGATGAGAATGGTATAGCGCCCCTTCAAACCGAACATGAGTTCCTCGATGGCTCGCGTGCCTTCCACGTCCAGGGCGGAACAGGGTTCGTCCATGAGGATGATGCGCGGCTTGAGCGGCAGGAGCCGCGCGATGCAGAGCTTCTGCTGCTGTTCAAGCTGGAGGGTGGTGGCTTTGGCCTCGAGCCGGTCCTTGAGGTCCCCCCACAAGCCCACCTCGGTGAGCGCCCGCTCGACGGCGGCGTCGAGCAGCGCGCGGTTGAGGTCCCGGCGTTCGCTATGGATGCGCAGGCCAAAGACCACATTTTCATAGACCGAGATGGGCAGGGGATTGGGTCGCTGGAAGACCATCCCGACCGCTTTGCGCAGCTCGATGAGCGAGACATCCGGGTCGTAAATGTTCTGGCCCAGGATTTTGATTTCGCCGGCGGTCTTGACGTAGTCATAGCGCTCGTTGATGCGGTTGAAGCAGCGCAACAGGGTAGTCTTGCCGCAGCCCGAGGGGCCAATCAGGGAGGTGATCAGGCCATCCTGGATGTCGAGGCAGACATTGATCAGCGCCTGGAATTTGCCATACCAAAGGTTCAGGCCGCGCGTCGTGATGCTGTGCTGGACGGAGGGGCTCATCCGAAGATGCCGTTGACGTATTCGTAAGTCTTCCGGTTGGCCGGGTGGTCGGAGAAGATCACCTCGCTCCGGTCGAGTTCCACGATCTTTCCGCTCCAAAGGAACATGGTGCGACTGGCCAGGCGCCGGGCTTGCTGGGTGAGGTTGGTGACCAGGATAATGGTCATCTGACGACGCAGCTCTTTGAGAACGTCCTCGATGCGCATGGTGGTGACCGGATCGATAGCAATCGAGAATTCGTCCAGACAAAGGACTTCCGGCTGGTGCGAGAGGGCGCGGGCGATGGTCAGTCGCTGCTGCTGGCCGCCAGAGAGTTTGGTGCCGAGGCTATCCAGGCGATCCTTGACTTCTTCCCAGAGGGCGGCCTGCCGGAGGCAGTGCTCGACCAGGCCGTCGAGTTGGCTCCGGCTGGTGAGGCCGGCGCAACGGGGCGCAAAGGCGACGTTATCATAGATGCTCAGCGGCAAGCCGACGGGCAAGGGGGCGACCATGCCGATGCGCCGGCGCAGCCCATAAACATCCTTGAGGCGCCGCACGTCCTGGCCATTGACGGTGATGGTGCCGGCCACCGCGGCCTCGGGGCAGAAATCAATGGTGCGGTTAATGCAGCGCAGGAGCGAGGTCTTGCCCGATTGGGCCGGCCCAATGACCCCGAAAATCTCATGCCTTTGGACTTGGAAGGAGATGCCATGAATCACCTCCTTTGGCCCGTAGGCCAGGCGCAGGTCCTGGACGACGATGTGGGGGTCGCTCATCACCACCTTTTCCGGGAACGCAGGTACACCCTCAAGGTGATGGCGGCGGCGTTGACCAGGAGCACCGAGCCCAGGAGCACGACCGCCGTCGCAAAGGGGATGGACTCTTTAACGTCGGGCACCTGGGTAGCCAGCGTGAAGAGGTGCATGGAGAGGGCCATACATGACTCGTGCAGGCCGTAGGGCAACGGGTTGCCCCGCTGCAGGGTCAAGTCTTTGAAAAACACGGCCCCCGTAAACATGATGGGCGCCGTTTCCCCGGCCGCGCGGCTGACTTGGAGAATCACGCCGGTGAGGATGCCGCTGATGGAATTGGGGAGCACGACGGCGCGGATGGTTTGCCAGCGGCTGGCGCCCACGTTCCAGCAGGCCTCGCGGAAGCTGCGGGGCACGCTGGCCAGTGCTTCCCGCGTGCTGGCGATGATGACGGGCAAGGTCATGATGGCCAAGGTCAACGAGGCCGAGATGATCGAATAGCCGAATCGGGCGGCATAGACGAAGGCGCCCAGCCCGAACAAGGCATGGACGATGCTGGGCACGCCCGCCAGGTTGATGACGGCCATGTTGATGAGCCGATTGAGCCAGTTGTCCCGCGCGTACTCGTTCAAATAGACGGCCGCCAGGATCCAATCGGGGCC
This sequence comes from uncultured bacterium, assembly GCA_963713735.1. GTDB lineage: Bacteria > Verrucomicrobiota > Verrucomicrobiia > Limisphaerales > UBA8199 > CAVQND01. Next base: position 164,257 of record CAVQND010000053.1, on the reverse strand, counting down.
GAGACTGCCAGCGACAGGACCACCAGGTAAATGGTGCCGATCAAGGCCGGCCATACTCCCCCGTCGCGCATGTCATTGGTCGGCATATCCACCAGGAAGCGCAGGCTCAACGAGGGCCAGGCCCGAATCACCAGGTAGCCAACAATCAGGAGCAGCGGAACGATCATCGAGGCGGCCATGGCGCAAAAGACCCACTTGGCCACGGCTTCCTGCCGCAGCTTGCGCCGGACCAGTGGAGTTTCGGCAAACATAGTCACTTCCGCTTAAAGCCGCGGACAATGGAATCCGCCGCCAGGTTCACCACGAACGTCATGAGAAAGAGCAAAACCCCGGTGAGAAAGAGGACCTGGTAATGAGGCGAGTGGGCGGGTGCTTCGCCCAATTCGGCGGCGATATTGGCCGTGAGAGTGCGGACTGAATCGAGGATGCTATGGGGTATATGGACCGCGTGGCCGGTGGCCATCAGCACGGCCATGGTCTCCCCGACGGCCCGGCCCACGCCCAGGAGCACGGCCGCCAGCAGCCCCGTTTTGGCGGCGGGCAAAAGCACGTGACGGACCTGTTGCCAGCGAGTTGCCCCCAGCGCCAGCGCCGCCTCGCGATAGGAGTCTGGCACGGCTTTCAAAGCGTCTTCCCCAATCGAGACGATAATCGGCACACTCATCAACGCCAGGATGACCCCGCCGTTGAGAATGTTGACCCCAACCGGCGCGCCGGTCCAGCTCACAATCAGCCGGCTCAGTACGGTCAGGCCGATGAACCCCCAGACGACGCTGGGAATGGCCGCCAGCAGTTCGATGACGATTTTCAACGTTTCCTTGGTCTTGGTCCCACAGAACTCTGAAATGTAAATGGCGGCCCCCAGGCCGAAGGGAACGGCGATGGCCATGGCCAGAGCGGTCACGCTGAAGGTGCCGGCGATCATCGCCAGCACGCCGTAGCGTTTGTTGAGTTCGGAGGTGGGATACCATTGATCGCTGAAAAGAAACTGGCGCAAACTGAATTTCGGATTCCCCAGCACGGGGAAGGCTTCTTTGAACACAAAGAAGAAAATCCCGAGCACAAAAATGATGGCGCTGATTCCGCAGAGGTAGATGAGGATTTCCAGGGCGCGCTCGCCGAGCACGGCCCAGGCCGGACGCCGTCGTGTTGCGGACGATCAGGTCCTGCTCGACCGGTTCTGGAAGAGGCGTCGCTTGCATAGGGCGAACTGTGTGTCCTGGGCGGCCGAGGGCCTGCCGCTCCAGCCTGGTTAAGTCGAGGTTCGGCGCCTGCGGCCCTGAAAACCGGGCCCTGGCGCCAGGCTCAAGGTTTCACCCGGGCCGCAGCCGGGACCGGGACATAACCGCTGGCTTCCACGACCTTTTGGCCGGCATCGGACAGGATCCAATCGATATAGGCCTTCACGGCGCCGCTGGGCTCGCCCAGGGTATAGACCAGCAAAGAGCGCGCTATGGGATAGGTCTTGGCCAGGGTGTTCGCCACGTTCGGCTCGAAGGCGGGGTCGGCCGGCGTCTTCCTGACTTTGAGCATTTTAACGCCGGGGGTGGCGTAGCCCATGCCGCTGTAGCCGATGGCGGTCGGGGTGGAAGCCACCAACCCGACCACTTCCTTGGAGCCGTTCATATCGCGCGAACCCAATCTAAAGTCTTTCTTGTTCAAAACGTGCTCGCGCAAGAACTCATACGTGCCGGAGTTGGACTGGCGGCTGACCAGGACAATCTCGTCGCTTGAGCTTCCAGGAATCTTGACTCCCAGGTCGGACCACTTGGTAATCGTGCCGCCCTCGCCATAGATTTGGGCAATCTGATCCAAGGTGATCTCGTTGAGGGGATTGTCTTTGTGGACATAGATGGCCAGGGCATCGTAACCGACGACGAACTCCTTGGGTTCCTTGCCGGTGTTCTTTTTGGCCTGCTGCGATCTCCTCGGGCTTCATGTTGCGGCTGGCGTTGGCAATATCGATGGTGCCCTTGAGCAGCGCGGCAATGCCCACGCCCGAACCCCCCCCGAAACCTCGACGCTCCACCTCCGGCGAGACCTTTTTGTATTCCTCGGCCCAGGCCTGCGCCAGGTTGACCATGGTGTCGGAGCCTTTGTTCTGGATGGTGGCTTTGCCGCCCGCCACAACCCGATTGCAGGAGGCAGGCGGACAGCAGGGCCGCCGCCGCCGTCGTGAGTTTGAGGTTGAATAGGTTTCGCATAGAATAATTTATGGTTTTGGTTCTGCCTGTGGCTCGGCCAAAATCGCCCCGGCCAGTTCCCGGATGTTGGATTCCAGGGAGCGGGCGGCCGCATCGAAAGCGGGTTTCCAAGTCTCGGGCGGCCCGGTCACCTGTGCCGGATCGGGAATCGTCCAGGTCAAAACCACCGTCTTTTTGGGGTGCTCCGGCAGGGCCTTGCAGGCCTCGGGGCCGAGGGCGATAATGACCTGGCATTGCTCCCAGTGCGGCACTTGTTGGAGAGTCTTGGCGGCCTGGCGGGAAAGGTCGATGCCCTTGGCGGCCATGAACTCGATGGCGCGCGCATCCACGGGCTGCGGAGCGCTGCCCGCGCTGCTGAAGCTGAGGCGCGGCGCCCCAAGCGAGTTGCCAATGGCTTCGGCCATTTGGCCCAGGCAAGCATTGGTCGCGTCGTAGAACAAAATGCGGAAACCATTGGCGCCTTTATGCCGGACAAACTCTCCGGTGCACAAATACAGGACGTCTTCGCAAAGGTTCTTCGTCTGGTCAGCCGCGCGCTCAAGGCGCCGCGCCACGGTCATCAGCGGGTTCAACGCCGCCGGGGCGAGCAGGCGCAGGCGGCTGGCTTCGGCCAACTCGTTGTTGATAGTGTTGCGCAGTGTGTTGGCTCGCTCCTCGCTGGCCATCGTTCGCCAGGCCAAATCGGCGTCCTGGCGCAGGAATGCCTGGACGGCGTCACCCAGCATGTGAACCGCCAAGTCCCCCAGTTCGACAAATCGCGCATAAGAGGGCTGCGGGACCAGCGCGCTGACAATCAGCGCCTGGCGGGCGATGCTTTCAGCATAGTCACCAATTCGCTCGAGTTCACGGTTGACGTTGATCGTGGTAAAAACCAGGCGCAGATGACCCCCGGCAGGTTGGTGGCGCACGAGAAACTCGAGGCACAGCCGGTCCAATTCGGTTTCCTGCTCGTCAATATACTGGTCACGGAGAATCACCGAGTAGGCGAGGCGGCGGTCCCCGTGGACCAGCGCCTGCATGCTGGCCTCGAGAGCCCGCTCGGTCAGCCGGGCCATCGCCAGGACTTTGCCGCGCAACGTCTCGATGTCCCGCTGTAACGTCTCTTCTAAATGCAGGTGCGTGTTCAATCTGAGCTTTCCGCCAAACCGGTCCCCGCTGGTTTGATTCCCGGTTCCCGCTGGTTTGATTCGGGCACCATCAGCCTGATGGGCGCAGGTTACAGAAATATGTCCATCGGGTTACAAATCGGTGACAAATGACGGCGGGTCGAGGGTCGAGCTTCGAGTGTCGAGTGTCGAGTGTCGAGTGTCGAGGGGCGCGGGAACGAGCAGGACCAGCGACAAAGTTCTCCGCAAACCATTGTAGGAGACGACGTAAGAAGTCTCTGATTGAGTTTGGAGCCCAGTGAAAGCCTCCTCCCCTCGGAGGCCATTGATCGGGAGTCATCGCTCGTGGAGGCTTCGAGCCTCGGATTTCGACCTTCGGACTTCCGTTGTTCCTTTCCCATCGGCAGTCATCGCTGGCGCAGGAGCAGCCTCCGGGAGTTGCTGGACAGTCTTACGAACTGACGCGGGGGCCGCCGGGACCGATTTCCCGGCCTTCTCCGCCGCGGAGGCCTTTCTCAGGGCCTTGGCAAGGGCTTTTTCAGCCTTGGCCAATATGAGGCACTGTCGCTCGACCTGCTCTTCTGCCTCCCGGAAGAGCGATTTGGCCTTTTTGGCCTCCGCGCGGACTTTCTTGTAGTCGAGTTTCGCTGCGCGCGCCTTGTCTTTGGCGGCCTTGGCCTGCATCTGCCGGTCAATTGCCTTGGCCTTAAGTGCCTTCAAGGACTGCTGCTGTGCCTTCACGTTGACGCCAAGTTTTTGGATGTTCATTTGTCGGCCTTTCCTGTTGGACTGGTTTGGGATAACGCCGCCTGCAGGTACACAAAACGGAGTCCGCTGCGCAAGTAGTTGTCCACGGACCGCAGCACCTCGGCCGAGCGGAACCAGGCGGGGCCGCTCTCACGGCAGCGTTCCTCGATGAGGGCCGAGAGGCGCAAATAGCCTTGGGCGACGGCGCGGGCGCGCAGGAGTTCGAGCAGTCGATGCTCGATCGCTGTGGCATTCTCGACCGACGGGTGGATGGCCATGGCCAGCAGGTAGAAGGTCTGGTGCTCGCCGTAATGGGGGTCATCATGCACGCCCTCCTCATCGTGGTCCTCGAGGGGGCTTCCGACGGCGTAGGCGATGATTCGACCCGAGAAGCGCAAAGCCAGCCCCAACGCCCGAGGGTTGGACAGGGTGGCCTCGATGGTCTGGACGGGATACTGCAGGAGCGGTCGGCGCCCCGCGCGCAGCACGTCGGGCGGGTAGTGCGAAATGGAGCCGTAACGCTCGATTTCGACGGCCATGACCCCGGCCCGATGCTCGGCGAAGTTGCGCGGCTCCAGGTCGATGACCTCGACTGCCCCCGGCGGCGCCGTCATCGCGCCCACCCGCAAGAGCGGGCCGAGCGGCACCGCCGCCCCGCGCGCCAGGATGTCCTCGACGGATGCGGCCAGGATGTCAACCGCTTCCTGGATGGTGGCTTCCGGGGTGTCGTAGCGGGGATAAAAGCGGAGCGCGCGTTCCCCGGCGGGCAAGAGGATCAACCCGCGTCGAAAAGCCCGGTCGCGCAAGACGTCCCGCCAGTCCGAGCGGGTCACATCGAAGGCCAGCATCACTCCCAGCCCTCGCACCTTCCCGATGAGTTCGGGGTAGCGCCGCTGCAGCCCTTGGAGCGCAGCCAGGGCGATGGCCCCGGTCCGGCGCACTTGAGCCAGGTCCAGACGGTCCAGGCAAGCCATGAGGCGCAGCATCCCCACCGAGTCCCCTTCCCAGGTCGTGTTGAACTTCTTCTCCTCCTGGAAGAAGGCGGCCAACGCCTCGCTGACGAAGAGCACGCCGTTTTGGGCCTTCTTGGCCCACGTCACGACATCGGGCGGGGCCGGCAAGTCAAAGTGCTCGTGAGCCCAGAGCCGGCCGGTGGCGCCGAAGCCGGTCTGGACCTCGTCGAAGATGAGGGGCACGTCGTAGATGCAGCGTGAGGAGCCGCAACCGCCGGAAGAAACGGGCGCTGGCCATCCGAACGCCACCCTCGCCCTGGACCGGTTCGATGAGCACGGCCGCCACCCGCCACGCTCGTTTGAGGGCCTCGGCCCCGATGCGTTCCCGCTGGGCCGCGACGAAAGGCGCCAGGTCTGCCGGCTTGGCCAGGAAGGTGTCAATCCGCCCCAGTTCCTCTGCCAGCGCCTCGCGTCCGCCGTGGGCCTTCCCTTGAAGGAGTTCCCAGACCTGCCGGAGGCTGCGCTCCTCGCGTCGTTGCGTGGCCGCGGGCGCCTGCGGGTCCTCGGTGGGGAAAATCGCCTGCGGCCAATCGAAGGTGGGGAAGCCCAAGCGGGCTTTCTTGCGGTGGGTGACGGCCAGCGCCCCGAGGGTCCGCCCGTGGAAAGCCCCCTCGAAGGAGACGATGACCCCTCCCTGCCTCTCTCCGGCGGTGCGAGCCCTCACCAACAGCGCGGCCTTGATGGCGTTCTCCACCGCCTCGGCGCCCGTGTTCACCACGAAGTGGCGCGGAGTGCCGGCCGGCGCCAGCCGATCCAGGGCCGCCTTGAAGCGAAGCGACAGGACCGTCTGGTACTCGCTGTGGGCATAGCGGTTCACGACTTCCGGCAAGGCCTCGACAATGGCCTTGGCCAACCCAGGGTCGTTTTCACCGAAAGCGCGGGTGGCGATCTGGGCGCCCATATCGAGGAACCGCCAGGGCTGGCCCTGCTCGTCGCGGTCCACCGTGGCCAGGTAACAGCCCGCCCCTTCCGCCGGGTCGAAAGCCACGGGCAGCGAATAGAAAAGACTGTGCCGCGCCCCTTCCAGCAGCGCGTGCGACCGAGGGAAGCAAGCCGCCACGCACTCCTCCAGTGGCCGGTCGAGGTCCTTCAGGGCGTCAGGCGTGCGGGCGCGCATCATCGTCTGGACGTTTTTGGCCTCGGTGCTCACACGCAACCTTACGCCGACATGGAGTGCCGTGGCAAGCGGAGCGCGACACGGCCCCGGGCGAGCGCGCCGCCGCGAGCCTGGCTGACCTGGGGAGATGAATGCCCACAAAGAATGTCGGCTTGGCCTGGGGGCCTGGATTGCAAATTGAAAATTGAAAATTGAAAATTCCCGAAGATTGGCCGCTTCCCGCAGGAGGGAACGAAGGGGGCGCTGCCGGCCACCTGGGAGTCGGCGGCTCACCAAGGGGTGGTGTGAAAAGCAGAAAGCCGACCCTATGTTCGTTTCCTTGGGTGGAATGCTTACGGCAGGAGTGCGACCCGGAAAAACCGTGGCGGGCCGTTCGCGACGGTGTCGGTGGCGCTGAGCGTCGCTCCGGTTGCGGTGGCGGCGCTGCCCAGGTTGGTCCAGTTGGTCGAGGTCAAATCGGAATTGTGCTGCAACTGGTAGGTCTCTCCCGCCTCCGTGCTCCAGGTCAGGCTCAGCATGCCGTTGGTTAGGCTCACAGGTTGGAACACCGGCGCCGCCGGCACGATGGTCAGCCGGAAAACCGTCCCGGCTCCGCCTGCGCCGCCGAAGGAAGTCGTGCCATAGAAATTGCCGTCGCTGCCCCGCACCAGCTCGGCAGTGGGCTGCGCCCCATTGTTCGCGCCGGTGAATGAGTACAAACTGGTCAGCGCCCCATTCGTGCTGATTTCGAGCACGGTCCCAGCGCTATGCGTGCCGCCGCTGGAGGTCGTGCCATAAATATTGCCGTCGCTGTCCTGGACCAGCCCGCCGCAAGGACTTGACCCGTTGGTAAAGACCCCGAACGAATGAAGGGTGGTCAAGACTACGCCGGCCTGGGCGCCGAGGGCCGGCAGCAGGAGCACGGCTGCCCAGAGCAGCCGCCACCGGCTCGCGCTGGCGGCTCGCAAGCGCGTGGTCATCGTCTTGGGGCAGGTGGTTGTGGCAGGGGAGGTTTGTGTTTTCATGGTTTTCGACCTGCTGGATTGATAGCAGATAGAAGGCGGCCAAAATGCCGGGCGCGGGTATAAAACCTGGAATGGTGAGCAGTCCACTCATGCTCGCCCGAAGCCCGTCTCGCAATGTCCACTGCCAATTCCATAATCACCCGACTCCCGAAGAAGACCGTCGCTGGACCGGCAAACCCTGGCGCCCCCAACGCTGGGTTCTACCCGGTAATGCGGCCGCTTCATCACAAATGTCAGGAGGTGTCGATCATAATCTCTTGGCAAGCACTACAGGTGCGCAGTTCAGATTTTCCGAATGGGCATGGGCCCTGAAGTGTTGAGGGTCATTGAAAATTGGTAACTGTTCAGGTCTGGTGCCTTGAGCGGACGGGATGCAAGTTCCCCCTCACCCCGGCCCTCTCCCCAAGAGAGAGGGAGCAGCCAGAGCCGGTTCTCGAGGATTTCCACACCGCTGGATGCGTCGGCCGACTGACGAGGGTTCTCGCTCTCCACGAGGGAGAGGGCCGGGGTGAGGGAAACGGGACGCTCGAAATGCAGCCGGCGCTCGAGAGCAGATTTGCGCCCCAAAAGCCTATTGTTGGGCGGTTTCGGTGCCTTTGCCGACCAAGGTTGCGGCAAGGGAGGCGACTCCCTGCCAAGGACTGCCTCTTTCGCAGGGTTGGCTGTATCGGGCTGAGCTCGGTCTCGTCCTCGCCCTCGTCCTCGGCCTCACTCTCGTCCTCGCATCAGCGGACAGAAAGCACGGCAGCCAGTCGAGGCGGCAAATCCTGCGCGGTATGTTCCACTGTAATGACTGTGAGCGTCCGCCCGTCCCAGCGGTAAAAGAGCGCAAACACCGGAAAGCTAGGCAGCGCGGCGCGGAGAATATCAGCCAAATCGGGAGAATCGAAGCGGGCGGAATGGCCGCGTTGCGGATTTTGCACGAGTTGCAGGACCAGTTCCTGCGCCGCCTTCACGAACTTGACGGCAACCTGCGGACGCCCTCCGTGAATGCCAATGCGGTCCTGATAATGGCGCACGCGCCGATAAAAGGCCGGATGAACAAGCAGTTTAGCGGCCATCGGCAAGGGCTTTCATGTCGTTTTCGAATTGCGCTGGTGTCACGGGTTCGGCGCGTTCAGCCAGAGCTTCCCGAATCCGCTCCTCGAGCCATAGTGGCGGCGGTTGAAACCGGGCCGCAAATTGTGGCAGCCCGAGGCGGAGAGCTTGCCGGACGACATCGGCTTTGCACAGGTCGGAGAGCTTGATACCTTCGTTGATCTGCGCGTGAAGCTCATCACTGATGTCCATTTTGGGCAACGTTTTCATGCAAGTCATTTTAACGTCGTTTCGCCATAGAGCAAGCTCGATTCCCTTCACCTGCTCCATTGATTACCCACGACTTGCGAGGGAGGAGGCGTCGGTCCCGGAAAGCTGAATTCTGCTCATGTCCCGGTCCAAATTCAGCTTTCCGGGACCGACCCCTTTGTGTCCCGGTCCAAATTCAGCTTTCCGGGACCGACCCCTTTGCTTGTTATTGGGCGGTTTCGGTGGCCAGGCCGACTTTCGTGATGTCGGCCTGCTGGAGCAGGTCCAGGACGCCGATGACCTTTTGGTAATCGACATCGCCGGCGCCTTTGACGACAACGCTGGTTTCGGGGTCCTTGGCCTTCATGGCGAAGAGCGTTTGCTTGAGGGCCGGCAACTCGACGGGTTGATCGTTGAGGGTGATGCGCCCGGCCGTGTCCACGATGATCCGGTTGATTCTGGGAGGGGCGGAAGCCGGTTTGTTCTTTTTGGCCGAGGGCAGGTTCATCTCGAGGTCGTTGGACAACTGGGGCGTGGTGATGATGAAGATGACCAGCAGCACAAACGCCAAGTCCAGCAGCGGCGTAATGTTCAGCTCGTTGAGCGAGCTGTGATGGCCTTTGGAAAACTTCTTCACCGGCTGCTCACCTTGAAGACTTCCTCGGTCTGCAGCAACTCGACGTCAAAGCGGGCCACGACCTTTCCGGGAAAGCCCTTGGGCGGCGGGCGGCTGATGACCTTGGTAGCGGCCACTGCGGCTTTGACCGAATTATCCCACTTGGCATCGCCCGAACCTTTGAGCCAACTCGAACCGGTCACATTGCCTTGCGGATCGATGGCCAGCTCAACCTCGGCGATGTAGGCATCGTCCGGGACGTCCTCGCGGCGGTTCCAGTGGGCGCGCAAGGCCGACTCGACCAGTCCCTTGTAGAGGAGCTTGGGATCGGACTCGGAGAAAACTGGTTTAGCGCCATCGGTAAAATCCACCTCGGACAAAACGACCGTGGGTGGGGCCACTGCGGCCGGCACCCCGGCGGGAGGGGGAGCGGTGGCGGTGTCCGCCCGCGGGGCCGGCGCGGCAGCAACAGGCTTGGGCGCTTCCGCTTGCTTGGCGGTCTCCACCTTGGGCTCCGGCGCCTTTTCCTTGGGCGGTTCGGGCTTCTTCTCCCTGACCGCAGTGACGGTGAGTTCCTTGAGCTTTTTGCCGAGCATCCCCTCCCGCGCGGCAAGGAAGAAAACGGCGCCCACGAGCAAGGAGTGGAAAATGACCGAGATGGTCAGATTGACTTTGGACGAATTGCGTTTCCGGCGTGCAGACATAGCTTACTCCTTTCCCTTCCTGGCCGAGCCGTCGGCAAACGGTTCGGTGGCAAGGTTGACTTTTCCGACATTGGCCTGCTGGAGCATGTCCATGACGTTGACAATGTGCTGATACTTGGTTTTAGAGGAGCCGCGGATAACGACGCTCAGGTCGGGATCGCCGATGCGCAAGGCGACGACCTTCTCTTGCAAGGAGGCCAGGTCCACGACCTCTTTGTTCAAAAACATTCGGCCCGTGCTTTCAACCGTGACGTACTGGACCTTGGGCTTGGGGTCCTTTTGCCGTCTCGAGGCGGCCGGCAAGTCAACCGTCAGGTCGTTGACCACCGGCGTGGTCGTGATGATGAAAATGACCAGCAGCACAAAAGCCAGGTCTAGCAGCGGAGTGATGTTCAACTGCGCCAGGGCTTCATGGCAGCTTTTGGAGCATTTCTTCATGAAGAAAAGGCGGGCTCTGGAACCTCGGGCGCAGGCTCACGAACCGGGGCGAGCGGGCGCGCCGAACTGGCCTCGAGGGCGTCGCGGATCTCGTCCGCCAGCGCCCGGTTATCGACGTACTTGTGTTCGAGCTGGGTGGCGAACTCGCTGGCAAAACCGTCGAGTTCCTGCGTGATCGCGCGGATGGTGGTGACCATGTAATTGTAGGCGAACATGGCTGGAATGGCCACGAAGAGCCCGACCACCGTGGCAATGAGCGCGCCGGCCACGCCGGGCGCCATGGCCGTCAGGCTCGCCGCGTTGGCCCGGGCGATGCCCGAGAACGTCTCCATGACGCCCCAGACCGTGCCCAGCAACCCGATGAACGGACCGCCCGCAACGGCGGTCGAGAGGATGATCATGCCCTTCTCGAGCGAAAGGGCCTCAGAACTGGCGGCCCGTTCCAGCGCCACGCGGACGGACTCAAAGGCGCCATGGCTGATCTTGGTGGTAACCGACCGGGCACTCACGCCGCTATGGGCTTGAGCTGCCACGCCGGGACCAGCGTGCTGCACCGGCTCAACGTGGAGCGGGTTGTTCTTGAGGTGGTATTCCATTTCCTCCGCGCCCGTGGCGTAGAGTTCATAAGCCGGGGCGCCCTCGAATTCCTTCTTCGAGCGCTGCAACTCGAGCGGGTCGCGCGTGGCGCGGTAGGCGGCAAAGAACCGCTTGCCTATTTTGCGCGCGCGATAGAGCTGGCGGCCTTTGGTGATGATGACCGTCCAACTGAAAATCGAGACGATGATCAAGACCCCAATGCAGATCTTGCCTTCGGTGGTCGCCTTCTCGAAGGCGAACCTCAGCGCCCCGCTCGCCAACATGGTTGCCATTAAGTTCATGGGCATACGTTCCAAAACATCCGCTACGATTCGGGGCAATTAAAGCCACAGGCTGTGAAGACTGGATGGCGGAGCGGTGTCGAATGTGTGACTTCGCTCCGGGGCAGGTCCTAAAACAGGTTGCCGTTGGTCCTGGCGGCCTGTTCGCGCCATGCGGAGGGGCTCAGGCCGAAGCGCCGCTTGAACAGGGAGTTGAACAGACTCGAGCTGCGGTAGCCGCTGTCCAAGGCAATCTGGGCGATTTTTTTCTCGGAATGGGCCAGGAGCTGGCGGGCTTTGAGCAGGCGCATTTCGGTCTGGCGCACGCGGGGCGACTGGCCGAAGCGGCGGCGGAACAGGCGGCTGAAATGGCGGGGGCTGCAGCCGCAGAGCCGGGCGAGTTGCTCCGGAGAGTGGTGAATGAGCTCGAGATCAGGCATCTGGCAAACGATCTGTTCGAACCGGTCGCCCACGGAGGGGCTGCGGCCCGGAGGAAGCTCATGGGTGCTCAACCCCTGGCCGAAATGGGCGGCCGCCAGGCCCAATACCTCCGCGCGCTGCACCAGTCTCTGGTCGGCATCTCCGCGAGCAACCAGAGCGGCAAATCCCCGGGTGACGGGATGGGTTGAGGGTAGGAAACTCACCGGCTCGCCGGGTTCGCCGGCGCTTTCAAAAAAGCGGCGTTCCGACAGCGTGAGAAACCCAAGGAGCCATTCCGGAACGAAGGTAAAGCCGTGCAGCAACACCCGGTTGAGCTGGCTGGCCCGGATGAGGGCCTTGGCCGCCGGCGAGATGACCAGCACTTCCCCCTCGCTCAAGGCCCGCGGGTTGGCCGCGCCCAACCAGTAGGCCGCCCCGCTGCTGATTCGCACAAAGCGCCACGCCGCCCTCTCGTCCGTCCACTCCTGGCCGGGCGAGAGGATGGTTTCTTCGATGCGCAAATGGCCCGGAGCTGTCAAAAGCAAGCAATCTCCTCAACGCGATTACGGCGCGGCCGCGCGCCCTGGGTCACCAGCCGGGGGGCCTGGCGGCGGTTCAACTGCTTTCGCCACTTGGCCGGGGTCACGCCAAAGCGCTTTCGGAACATGAAATTGAAGAGGCTTACCGATTGGTATCCGCTCTCGACGGCCACCTCGTAAATCTTGGAATTGGTGGTCTGGAGCAACTCCCGCGCGCGGGCCAGCCGGACCTCCGCTTGCTTCTGCCGGAAAGACATGCCAACTGTTTCCAGAAAAACCCGGCTCAAATGCCTGGGGGTACAACGGATTTCTTTGACCAATTCGGAGAGACTCAGGTCGAGCATCGCCGAGGCGGTCATTTGCTTCAAAAAGGCCTCGAGCCGGCCCTTGGCGCCCAAATCAACCGCCGGCTCGGTTTTGGGGTGGCCCAACCCGTGGTCGAATGCCCGGATAAAGAGTTCGAAGCAACTGGAGGCGCCCCCGGAGGCTGCTGCCGTTTCCACGCCGGCAAATCTCCGCGAATTCTGCCGACACCGGGTCGGTGAAGGCCAGAAAGCGGAAATTCAGACCGTCCCTTTCGGCGGCGGTCTGCAAAAACTGCTTTTCTCCCAACGTGACGACCCCGGCCAGCCGCTCGGGTTCAACCTGGAACAAATGGACAACGGTTTGGCCCAATTGGCTGGCGCGAATGGCCCCCTGAATGGCATGGGAGAAGATGAGTGTCGAGCCGCGGGCCAACTCAAGGTTCCTGCCCGGTTGCATCCAGTAGCCCACACCGCTGGTGATGTGAACCAACATCCATCCAACCGGCCGGGGCGCCCATTCACCCCCAGGCGCGACTGAGACTTCTCTGATCGCCAAGTGCTGGCCAAAAGAACGGTCTGGTTCCATAGCTGCGAGAGCCAATTTGATAGTTATCCTGGCCGGCTGTTGTGACAAAATCATGTCATTTAAGAAACAAATGTGAAACGGAACGCGGAACGCGAATGACAGGATTCGGAACTCGCTCGGCGCATCGTCACCCAAACGTCACGCGTGCGTCATAAAGCTGCCTTCACCGGGACCTATTTTATGGCGGCGATGCAAACACGTCTTCTGGCGCGGTTCTGCCTGGTCCCCTTGATGCTGTGGGACTCGGGAGCCGATCCGAAGGTGTGGGGGGCAGAATCGGGCGCAACCAACTACCTCGTAAGCACTTACATGGTCGCCGGATACCAGGTCCCGCCGACGAACAGGAGCCTGGCCCTGTTGTCGAGATATACTGGCCGGACCGTGGGCCTGGACGACCTGGTCCAAGCTGCCTGCGAGTTGCAGTCGGATTACCGAGGCCGGGGCTACACTAACGTGAGCATCTCGATTGCGCCGGAGAGGATTACCAATGGCCGGGTGACCTTGCACGCGTTCCGGGCGCCCTCCGGAGACATCCTGGTGTCGGGCAAGCCGTTCCCTAAACCGAACAAGCCGAGCGCAGCCCGCCCACCTGCTTCCGCCGCAATGAAGGCCCCGGCGGCAGGGCGCGCCAACCCCACGCCTCATTTCGCCGTAAAGGCCTTCGAGGTCAGGGGTGACACGCTCCTTTCCGTCGAGGCGCTGAGCGCTGTGCTGACAAAGCACACCGGCACGAACGTCGCGCTGACGAACATCGTGGAGGCGGCCTCGGACCTGCAAAAGGAATACCGCAACCGGGGCTATCCCACGGTGCGAGTGGCGATTCCCCAACAGCAGGTCACCAATCAGATGGTCAAGCTCCAGGTTTTCGAGGGCCGCCTCTCCAATATCGAAGTGACCAAGAACCGGTTCTTCTCATCCAACAACGTGATGCGCGCGCTGCCCAGCCTGCGCACCAACATCATCCTCAACAGCGTCGCCTTTCAGGCCGAGCTCGACCAAGCCAATGCCAACCGGGACCGCCAAATCTATCCGCAACTCTCGCCCGGCCCTGAAGAAAACACGACCCTCCTCACCCTCGAGGCCAAAGACCGCCTGCCGCTGCACGGCAAGATCGAATTCAACGACCAGAACTCACCCGGCACTCCCGACCTGCGTCTCAACAGTTCCGCCGTATATAACAATCTCTGGCAACTCGAGCACTCCCTTGGCGTCCAGTACAGTTTCTCGCCCGAATCTTTCAAGTCCGGGGAACAATGGGATTTTTTTGACCGGCCGCAGGTGGCTAACTATAGCGCCTTTTATCGCCTGCCCCTGGGAAGCCCCGAATCGATCACGGATGTCATCGCCAGCAGCCCCGGCAGCTTCGGCTACGATGAGGCCACCCGCGCGTTCCACCTGCCGCCGCCCTCCGGCAGGGCCGAGCTGAACCTCTATGCGAGCCGCTCGGCCATTGACAGCGGGGTCATGACGCTATTCAACGGCAACATCTACAACACCAACGGCAATTCGCTGGAGCGGCAGACCGTGCAGCAGGACTTGACCGTCAATAGCGCCATCGGCTCGCGCCTGAGTCTCCCCCTGCCAGGCAGCGCGACCTTTCAATCCAGCTTTTCCGGCGGCTTCGATTTCAAGACCTACGACCTGACCAGCAACAAGACCAACATCTTCACCTTGACCAGCACCGAGATTGATTATGGCAATGACCCCAGTCATCCCCAGACCAACGTCACTCGCCAAGTTGATGTCTCGCCGACGCCAACAACGCATTGACGGCTCCAGTACGTGCCGCTGGCATTGCGCTACGATGCCAGCTTGAAGGATTCCAAGGGCGTCACCACCTTCGGGCTTGGCTTGAGCGGCAATTCCTGGTTTTCGGGTTCCGCCAGCAATCTCCAAGGCATAACCGGTTCGGCCCACTCCTCCGGCTATTGGATTGTGCTCACTCCCAGCTTGGGACGCGACCTGCTCATCCACACTAATTGGGTGTTGTCGGTGCGCGCCGACGGCCAATTGGCCGGCGAACCGTTGATCAGCAACGAGCAATTCGGCCTCGGCGGTTTGGCCGGCGTCAGGGGGTATCATGAGGGGGAGGTTTTCGGCGATGACGGCTGGCGCATTACTACCGAACAGAAGACGCCCTATTACGTGGTCGGGACGGTTTACCGCAACCATCCCCTAACCATCCGGGGATTGATCTTTATGGATTACGGCGAGGCTTACTTGCTGGACCCCGGGGACCGCAAAGGCCGCACGCAACTCTGGGGTGTCGGCTTTGGGGGCGTGGCCTCCGTCGGCCCCAATTGGGAAGCCCGGTTCCTGTTCTCCTGGCCGCTGTTGAGCGCCGGCACCACTGAGGCAGGACAACCCAGATTTGATTTCGGACTGTCAGCGCAGTTTTAGCAGCCTGTTAACCCGGCATTCTTATGATCACCCACTTGCAGTTCCTCGGCCTCGATTGCCCGGCGCGGCGGCTCGCCCTGGTCCTGTCTGTTTTCCAACTCGCAGGGTCTGTTGTCCAAGCCGCTCCCGCGGGCGCCCCCGTCGTCCGAGCCGCGCCCGCAGGCCCCACGGTGACCCAGGGCAGCGCGAGCTTTGTCAGCCAGGGTTCACAGTTGACCATTACCACTTCGGACCGCGCCTTCATCAATTGGCAAAGCTTCAATATCGGCCCCGGCGAGACGACCACGTTCGTTGAGCCTTCCTCCTCGTCCGTAGTTTGGAACCAGATCAATGGACAAAACCCGTCCCAAATCTTGGGAAACCTCAACGCCAACGGCTACGTTGTCCTGCAAAATGCGTCCGGATTTTACCTCGGGGGCGAGGCCAGGATTTCTGCCCAGGGACTGCTCATGACGACGGCGCCCATTCATGTGCCGGACCTGGCCGGTGGCGGGGCCTGGCAATTCAACGCCCCGCCTCCAACCGCCAGGATCATCAACTATGGGCAAATCAACGCCGGCAGCGGCGGCTCGGCCTACCTCATCGCCCACGACATCGAAAACTACGGCACGATCAGCGCGCCCCAGGGCCAAATCGGCCTCTATGCCGGCAGAGAAGTGCTGGTCTCGGAACGCCCGGACGGCCGCGGTTTGAGCGCCAAGGTGACCCTGCCCCAAGGCTCGGTGGACAACGCCGGCAGATTGACTGCCGATGCGGGGAGCATCGTCCTTCAAGCCCAGGTAGTGAACCAGGGCGGTCTGCTCGAGGCCAACTCCGTGCGCGAAAACAACGGCGTGATCGAGCTGCTCGCCAGCGATTCCGTCCACCTTGGCCCGGGCTCGCTCATCCAGGCCCAAGGCGACAGCCAGGGGGCCAGTCCCGGCGGGAATGTCCTCATCAAGTCGGGCGGCCAGTTCAGCGATGAAACCGGCTCGACCATTGTTGTCGCCGGCGGGGCTCAGGGTGGCAACGGCGGCCAGGCGGAAATTTCCGCCCCGCAAATGAGCGGCATTTACTCCCGAATCGACGGCCATGCCAATGCAGGGTTTCCCGGCGGAAAGCTCTTGATTGATCCGGAGAACATCGCTTTGAGTGACTCGGGCGACAATGCTCCCGCTTCCGGCGCCGTGAATCCGGGCGACCCGCCCAGCCCGGGCAGCCCGGACACATTGACCCTGAACGTGAATTCCTTCAACACCCTCATCTCGCAGAGCGGTCTCTCCCAAATCAGTCTGCAGGCCGCCCGCGACATCGAACTGGGCGCGCTTTGGAGTTTGCCGGACAGCCAAACTCCCGGCGCTGCTTTGACCCTGACGGCCGCCAGAAACATCACCCTGGATGACGGGTCCGGCATCAGCGCCGGCAAAAACTGGAACGTGAACCTGTTTGCCGGGACGGAATTGACCTCCGCCTCCGGCCGTCGGCCAGGGGTTCAACGGGATCTATCTGCGGGGCGATTCGTTCATACAAACGCTGGACGGCAACATAAGCCTCTGGGCAGCCAACGAGGTCATCGTCAATCCAGGCCCTCCGTATGCCATGAACACCGGCGCGGTCGGAAACAACGGAATCCGGACCCTCAACGGCGGGAACATCGATGTGACCGCGCTGTATGGAGACGTGAATAGCGGTGGCAATTTTTACGGGTACCTCTTTGGCCAGCACAACGCGCCTTACTACCGCGTCTCCCCGGACGTGGGCGGCATCAGCACCGCCGCCGGTGGCAATGTCACAATCACGGCCGGCGGCAATGTCACCAGTTACCTGCCCGTGCAGAACGATTACAACGAGGGGGCGTACGATGGCGGCAGCGGCGCCTTCGGTCCGGAGCCTGGAAACGTCACCATCACCGCCGGAGGCAACGTGTCCGGGCATTACGTGCTGGCTAACGGCGTGGGCGCCATCACGGCAGGGGGAAATGTCGGAGCGCCGACCGCCGCCGGTGGCTTCGCCCTGAGCCTGGTCTCGGGGAGTTGGGGCGTGTTTGCCCCCAATGGCAGCATCTATGTGCAGGACGTGCGCAATCCGAACGGAGTGTTCAATGACCACAGCGGCAGTGTCGATGCCTATGCCGGCTACCATCTCTTTGATTACAACCCCCAGGCCAGCCTGCTGCTGGACGCCGGCAATGCCGTCGAAATCACCGGCGCCGGCGCCCCCCATCTCCCTCCCTCTTCCCCGGATAACCCCCTTCCCTTCCTGTTCCCGCCCACCCTTGGGGTCATCACCGGCGCCGGCGGCTTTACACTGGACACCGATGTCATCCTGTTCCCTTCGCCCCAAGGCAACCTGCACCTCACAACGCTTAACGGAGGCAACTTCCAAAGCCAGCCCAATCCTGCCGATCCACAGAACGTCACCGCTTGGACCCTCTCGATGTCAGACAGCGCCGCCAGACAATGGAATCCGTTTCCTTCCAGCGGCACATTCGGGAGTTTCGGGCTGACCGATCACAGCGCCACTCCGCCCGAAATCAACAACCCGGACCCGGCACAAATCAACGTCTCCGGCAGCATCAATAATGTGAATATCCGCACGACCAAAGAAACGACCATCACGGTGGCCGGGGACATGTTCAATGCGGGGTTTCTGGGCGAGAACCTTCATGCCGACGATGTCACTTCGGTCACCGTAGGCGGCCGAATCTATTATTCGCCCATTTACGCCTTCGCGCAGTTGACCCAGGGCATTGTGGGGGCTGACCCGCTCCTGCCCTCGGCTTGGGACGGCATCTTTTCCTTCCTGGTGGATCCGGCCCTGACCGCCTCGTTCCAGGTCCCGGCCAACGCCACCCCCGCGCAATTGTTGGCCGACGCCAGTGCGCTGCTGGTCTTCAATCCCTCGCAAGCCGTCGCCAGTGGCTATAACCCCTCGGCGAACCCTGGCTTCATCTATGATAGCGCCACCAAGCAACTGGGTTTCGAGTTTCAGATGAGCCAAACTGTTCGCGGCGCCCTGGAAGGCCCGTTGGAGATTATCAAACTGAACCAGGAGGGGGTCCCGGTGATCCAGCCCGGCCTGGCCAGCCTGGGCCAGGACCCGGCCAAACTCTATTTCGCCACCACGCCGGTTAGCTTTGTCCCACCGTCGGTGATCGAGGGCCTCTATAACCAAAGCTTGAATTCGGCGAAAAACGCCGGCGCCCTCTCCCCCGGCTTCCAAATCGGCGGTCCGGGCAAGTTCAACATCACGGCGTCGGCCATCGATCTGGGCAGCAGCAGCGGGATTATATCCTGGGGCATCGGCTCGGGAAATAATCCGGTAAACTATGGGTCGCTGGCCGGCGTAACTCCTGCCGGGGGCGGGGCCGCCGTCAAGGTCGCCACGCTGGGCGGGGATTTGAGCCTGTTGACTTCCACCATTGCCTCGATCGATGGCGGCAACGTCGAGGTCAATTCCGCCAAGGCGATCAATCTGAGCCTCGGAGACTTTTCTCTCATCCCACCCAATCCCACGGCCGTTAGCTACGGCATCTTCACTGCCGGACACAGCGACGTGGAGGTGACCGCCACCGGGGACATCAATATCGGGGGCGCCCGCGTGGCCACCTTCAACGGCGGCAATGTGTTGGTCAGTTCGACTGACGGCAATGTCAACGCCGGCAACGGCGCCAACTCGACTTTGGTGATTCCAGTGATTTACCAGGAGCCGAGCACGGGCCTGCCGGCCTCCGGCACCATCGTAAATCCAAAACCCTTTGGGAGCGGCATCCTGGCCGTCGCCCCGACCGCCGAGTGGCTGGCGCCCGGAGCGAGTCCGCTGCCGGGAAACATCACGGTGGAGACGCCCCACGGCAGCATCGTCTCGACGTTGGGTGGGATTCAGCAGTACGCTTTGAATGGCAGCATCGCCGGCGGCCCCACCATCACCTTGAGCGCGGGCACGCCGCCCTCCCCAGGCTCGGCGGGCTATCCGGGTAACGTCGATCTGGGCAACGGCGGCGTCATCGGCGGCACCATCAATATCACCGCTCAGGGAAGCATAAGCGGTCTGATCATCTCCCGGCAGAATTCGGTTATCCAAGCCGCGCAAAGCTTTAACGGCACCCTCCTGTCCGGCGGCACCGCCAACGTGTCGGCCAGCGCCGGCGGCATCTCGGGCACCATTGTCGGCATCGGTGGCGTCAGTGCCTCGGGCGGCGGCGCCGTAACGGCTGCCCTGCTCGGTCAAAATGTCTCCGTCGGGGGCGCCGCGGCGCAATCTACCCTCGGCGCCACCGCCACCGCTACCACCACCAGCCAGGCCGCCGCCCAGCAGGCCAGCAGCGACTCCGAGAAACAAGTCGCCCCTGAGGACACCTCCTCGAGCGATGACGAGAAACGGAAGCGGACCGCCAAGCTCCCCGTCCTGACAAAACGAGTCGGCCGAGTCACCGTCCTCCTGCCTAACCAATGATGGGTGAAGGATGAATTATGAATTATGAATTATGAAACCGGGCCGCGCCTGGGCGCATACTTCGCATACTTCGCATACTTCATACTTCATATTCCCTCTCACTGCGCCTGGACCCGGTAAACGCGGGTCGTGTCGGTCGTGGTGTCCTGGAAGGTCTGCCTCGAGCCATTTCCCGTGATGGCGCCCGGCAAGGACGGCCAGGTGCTCGAGGGCGCGCTCAAGCCGGCAGTATTGGTGTACAAAAGGGTGTAGGTCGCCTGGTTTGTGCTCAAGAAGGTGATCGAACTGACGTTGCCGCTCCGAACGATGCTCAGCGCCGGCGCCGGCGGTGGAACGACCGTCGTGCCTGGTGCTTCCCGCGTGAACGTCATCGAGCCATCGGGCGCCAACTCAAAGTACCCAACGTAATACGCCAGACCGTTGGTCCCGGTGTGAGGGTCGGTGATGGGATTCAACGCCGCGTCCGTCAGCGGTCTGACCTCGTATAGATCGGACCTCACCGGGCTGTTGAAGGTGTCGGGGGTGGTGTTCTCGAGATTGCCGCCATTGGGTTCGCTCGGGGGCCAGGTGTCGTTCAGAGTGCCCATGGTGTTGTCGTTGAGGCTCCCCATCCAGATGCTCAGAAGATGTTGGGGGTAAAGGGAAATCGATTCGAGAACAAAGGACGCGGTGTTGAACTCATTGGAGGTCCCAAGAGCTTGTGAAATAAAGCCCGCATTGGACAGGATGGAAACGATCTTGGGCCTCGCGTTGTGCTGCAAGATCCAATCCAGGCGGGAGGCAGACTGGCTCTGAACCGCATTGTCGGTCCGTGGCACGGTGACCCAAAGCGTGTAGGCTACGTTGGCAGGATAATTCGTCCCGTACCCCGACCCGCTGTAGTACCCGCAAACCGACCAACTCAGGTTGTCCAGTGTCACAAAGGAACCGGGGACCATCTGCGAAGCCGAGTAGCCCTGCACCGGCATCGTGGTCCCAATGGCCGCGCCCACATAATTGCTCGCCTGGCCAAGGTCCACCACCACTTCGTAATTCTCGGTGTAGGGCGCGTTTTTCCGGAACCCCAGGCACAAATCGTTGTTTTGATACACAAAGGGCTGGGCCTCCGCAGTCTCACAGAGGGTCAGGAACCCAACCAGGGCCAGCACCGCGCCGCCAGGCAGATTCAACCTCCGGGTTCTTAAGCGTCCGTTCATGAATAGGTCTCGTGTTGGTTGCAATGATTCCGTGCCCATCGGTGAGCACGCCGCCCACTGTAGTGATGAACCGAGGCGGGTGCCATAGCGTGACCGGACATTGATAACAGTTTTAGGACATCGTCCTCCTTGTGCCCCGGTTGCCTGTTTTGCAGGGCTTGCACCTCGCCTCGCCCGGTTGAGTCGGCCCGCCCGACGTTACGCCCGGCTATTGTAACATTCCTTGCCCTGGCCGTAACCTGATTGTCACTTCGGCCCTGCTATTCATCTCTCCTGGCTGCGAGTTGATAATCCTGCCAGGCCCTGACCCCAATCATGCCTCGCAACAGGCCGTCATTCTCGGGCTGGCTCTGTTGCCAACGCTCGCGGTAAGCCGGGTCCCCCACGTCCTGGTTCGGACCACCGATCCCCTCGACGAACCTCTGGCGCAAATCCTCGATCGCCTGCCTCTGGCCGGAATCGAGGTTGAGCGCCCCCAAATCAACCTCCTGGAACACCAGCGGCATGGACACGACGGCGTCGGGCGAGTCCTGGCGCGGAGACCCCGAAGTTGCGGGGGCCTCCGCGGCCGTCTCCACAGGCCCGCGCGCGGGGCCGGTCTCCGGGCCGAGCAGGGCCGCAATCAAGGAGGCCTCCTCGCGGCGCAAGCGGAGCATCTCGGCCTCCACGGCTGGCCGGGAGTCTGGATGCGCCCCCGGAGAACCGCCGGAGAGGAGTCTGAGTTGAGCCTCGAGGGCCCCACGCTTGAAGGCAAAGAGACTGCCGACATCGGCGGTGATGATCTCGCGAAGGGTCCGCTCCGGACAACCAATGCTCCGCAAGTTGGCGATATACGCCCGGTAATCACTGGATTCGAGCTGGCTCCAGTGGAAGGGCCTCGGCTCTGCGCCCGCCGTCGTCGCCGTCTGTGGCTCGGGTTGGCCGGTTGGCGCCTCTTTGGCCTCGGATGCCGCCACCGGCAGGAGTTCAGAAGTGGGCGCGCGCCCGTTGAGCGCCAACAAAACCAGAAGGACGACCAAACAACAGTTCAACAAGATGGAAAGGTGCAGTGCTGTTTTCATAACTGGTAACGGTTCAGGTGCGCATCATTGCATCTGGCTCGGCATCGCAGGCGCCCTTCGAAGTGCCAAATGGTTTGAGGTTGGTCGTTGTCCCGGAGCGGCCTACCGACAATGGCTTGGCGCTTCAGCGTCGGGACTGGGCTGATATGCTGGCGCGCTTTCAGCGCGTGCTCCTGCGAGAATGAGCTCGAAGCAAGAATGTCCAAACACCTGAACAGTTGCCATAACTGAAAGGCCGGCGTGAACTGCCACCCACGCCGGCCTCGCTGAGGGAAGAGGTTTCTTAGGAAATGGGTCCTTACAGGTGAGAGGGATCCGACGTGGGGCCGTTGCGGACAGCCTGCATCGAGTCCAAGCTGATTGTGAGCACGCCGTCGGCATGGCCGGAAACGCCGGCTGACGCCGTCAGCTTGCCAAATACCGTGAGGGCTTGGCTGCTGACCGTGTTCTTGCGATAGAGGTATTCGTTGCCCCAGAAGTTGTACTGGCCTTGCTGCACAGTGGCGACGCTGTAGGCCACACCGTTGTAAGTCAAAGGCGTGGCGCCCAGGGCCTCGGCGGCGTTCGCGTCAGAAATGCCCAAATAAGCCACGACGCTGAAGGGCTGAGCGCCATTGCCGTTAGCGATGTCCACCGCGCTTGCCTGGCTGAGGTCGTAACCCATTTGCGTGGCCACGGAACCCCCGCCCGAATAACCATAGTCCCCCAAAATGTTGCCGCCCGTCTGAACGATCATCGAACCATCGGCTGCGACTTCAAGCTGATAAGGCGCCGTGAAAATGCCGTAACCGGTGTCCCCGAACGCGTTGACTCGCGTGCCCGAGTTATGGTCGCGCCCGCTGACATAGACCCAATTTGTGTCCGCCGCGTTGCCGGTGAACTGGGCCAGCCTCGCGCCCCCTGCCAGAGCGGCGCGAAGGCTCTGATCGGTCACGTTTGTCAGACTGGCTGCCGAGCCTTTCTCCTTCTCCCATTTGAACGCAATGATGCACACTTCGGTCCCCGTAATCGCCGCGCCGGGGTTCCTGGAATAGGCCTTGTTGTTGTCCGCCGCGGCCAGGTCAACTGTCGAGCTGACGAACGGCCCGGGCGTAGCGGAGGAAAGCGAGTTCACGGCTGAGTCGTCCAGGAACTGCTCGGTCCCGCTGCCGGCAATGTCGGCAATGCCGCCTTCGGAACCGGACCAATGGCACTTGACTATCGTTGCCACGCCGCCCAGCGTGCCCACGAAGTTCATGTAACTGGCGCTCCCCGGACTGGCGCTGCCTTGAGTTATAATGGTCGGAGCGGCATCGAAAACCGTGGTGCCGTCTATAACCGCCGTGTAGAACGCCGCGCGCGCGGCGGTGGAGCCGGTCATATACACGTATTGCGCGGCACTGGCCATGCTGGCAACGCACAGGCTCAGAGCGCCCGCAAGAAGGATGGATTGGTTGTTCATGCTAATTTTTATTCTGTGTTTCGGTTGAGGTGGGTTAAATCGATCTACGACGTGTTTCTGAAAAATGCGCCTCCAACTACCGGGCCTGGCCAACCAGCCGACGCCGGACCGTGAGCCCCACCAGACCCATGAGCGCCAGCAGGGAGAGGGTGCCGGGTTCCGGGACCGCCTGATAGGTTAACACGCCGGAGACGCTGTCATAGTTGAAACCGTTTTCAGGCGTAACCGTGCCATTGTTGGCGTTCTCAAAGAAGTAGGCCGTCGAGCCAACGTTCACGTTCGGGTTAAAAAAGTCATTCTCGAACGATTTGCCCGGAGTTCCAGCCGGCTGAGCCGTCTGGTAGGTCCAACTGTAAGTAAGGGATGGACTGAGAGTGGTGGAAGCGCCGGCGGTGAGGCTGCCTTGTGCCAAAGTGGCCACATCGGCCCGGGCGCTTGTGAAAAGCCCCTGGGGGTTGAAACCGTTCTCCGCGCTGTCAGCGGAGGTCGCGAAAATTAGCTGGCCAAGGTTCAGCGAGCCAACGACACCGAACTGCCCGTTGAAGTTCGCCCCGACGTTCCACGTCTGGCCCAGGCTAAGACTTCAGAGTACGGGCCGAGGTCCACGATGAAATCGCTTGTCCCACCCGTGAACCCGGCCAGCAAATCGCCATTGACGTACTGTGCTTGGGCCGACACGGCCACACCCAAAGCCGCCGCCGCTGACAGCATCACTTTTCTTATGTTGTTCATGATCTTAACCGCTGTGGTTTGTTTTAGTTAGCTACACAATTCCCAAGCACGCTGCTCGCCTGGGCGCCGTTAACTCTATGCGTTGCCGGCCGGGCCGCACAGCTTGCCAAAGGACATGTCACTTCTGTTTTTGGACGCGCGCAATCAATTCGTAAGTACTTGCCATGAAGTTAGTTACAAAATACCGCCCCGGCTCTTCCCCACGATTCGCCCCCGCCGTTTCACAAAGGTCACTTCGGCGGCCAAAACACCACAAAACGGACACGCCTGCCGGAACCGGGCGGTCCGCGTAACCGAAATGTCACGTTCCCGACACCGGTTTGTCTTGAGGAGTTCCTAGATTCCCGCTGATGCGAAACTTAGCCGGAAATGATCGGGCCCGGACAGGGTGGGCGGGCGTGGTCTGCTGTGTGCTGGCGGTCAACGTCTTCAACGGCTTCTCCCAGGAGTCGCGCGACCCGCTGCTGGACCTGATGATCGAGAAGGGGATGGTCACGCAAGAAGAGGCGCGCAAAGTCCGGCTTGAAGCCGATGCCCTCCGCACCAATGCCGCCGCCATCACCTTGGATTCAAAGTGGAAGCTCAACCAGGCCTTCAAGAGTGTCGAGCTCTACGGCGACCTGCGGGTTCGCTATGAAAACCGCCAGACCAGCGCGCCGGATGACTCGCGCATCGAATTGAACCGCGAGCGCGCCGCCCTCAGGGTCGGATTGCGCGGCGACATCTTCGACGACTTTTACTACGGATTCAGGCTCGACACCTCCTCCAACCCGCGCTCCCCCTGGGTCACTTTCGGCACCTCCTCCAGCGGAGTTCCCTACCAGGGCCCCTTCGGCAAATCCACCTACGGCCTCAATGTCGGCCAGCTCTACATCGGCTGGCATCCGGCGAACTGGCTCGATCTGACTGTGGGCAAAATGAGCAACCCGCTCTACACCACGGCCATGGTATGGGATAGCGACATCACCCCCGAAGGCGCTGCCGAACGCCTCAAGCACACCGTGGGACAGGCCGATTTCTTCGCCACCTTCGGACAGTTCGTGTATGAGGACGCCAACCCGACGCACACCGCGCCGGGCCTCTTCAACCTCGGGTCCGAGAATGCCTCCCCGGCTTTCCTCCTGGCTTGGCAAGCGGGTGTGAACTACCACCTGACGGACAGGCTCTCTCTGAAAATAGCGCCGGTATTATATAACTATGCCGGGCAAGGCGTGAATGGCAACACGCCCGGCTCGGCGCTTACCCCGGACTTCACCGGCACCTTCGTCGGACAAGGCTCAACCAACAGCCTGACCGGAAACACGCAAGGCTGGAGCGGCTATCCCCAGGGCTATTATGACGGCTTCACCGCCAACCAGACCGGCATCAATGACCTCCTGGTGCTCGAGATTCCCTGGGAGTTCAACCTCAGGCTGGACAAACTCAACCTCCGTTTGTTTGGCGACTATGCTCAGAACCTCGAGGAGGAGCGCGCGCCCAAGCTGCCTACGCCGCCGCCCGCTCGGCCTTCCAACCGGTGGGCGGTGGAGGCATCGCCACAATCCCATCCCCCCAGACCAAGGATACCAAGGCTTATCAAGTGGGTTTGGCCGTCGGCAACCGGGAGAGCCTGGGTCTGGCCTATGGCCTGACCTGCCAGAAACATGCCTGGGAGGCGCGCGCCTACTGGCAGCATATCGAGCAATACGCCCTCGACGCGAACCTGCTGGACTCCGACTTCTTCGAAGGCCGTGGGAACATGGAGGGCTTTTACAGCGCGCTGGCTTATGGGGTCACGGCCAATGTCATCACCACCCTCCGCTACGGTTACGCCAGCCGTATCAATGACAAGCTCGGCACCGGCGGCAGCAACCTCGATATTCCCCAGATGAACCCCATCCAGCAGTACCACCTCTTGCAGCTTGACTTGACCGTGAAATTTTGACGCTAAAATGTAACAATTCAACGCTTGCTTTCGGCAATCCGCTTGTTCCAGCCTTGGCCTGATCATTGAAAACAGGGTGCGGCGGACCCGTCTTGCCCCCACCCCGTCAAGCCATTCAGGGGTAGAGCTATGAAAAACGTCAACAATGCAAACAGTCAGGCCGCCCGCGAGGCGCGAACGCTCGAGGCCAAGGCCGCAAGAGCTGAAAAGCGGGTCGAGGCCGCCCGGAAGCAAACGCGCCTGGCCAAGGCCCAATTCAAACAAGCGCGAAAGGCACTCAAACTGGCAAAGAAGGCGGCGAAACTGGCCCGCAACCAAGCCCAGGCCGCCGTGAAGGCCCTCAAATCAAAAGGAAAGAAGCCTCCCAAGTCTTCAAAGCGGCGCCCCGCAGCGGCAGCAGGATGATGGGGATCTGATGGGCGGTGCGAGGGGTGCCCGGAACGCTGGCGGCCTATGTCTTGCCTGAGATTTCAACGAGCGCGTCACCCCGGCCAATAAGTTCAACAGCCCTCGGCAGGGTGCCTTTCAGAAGAACGCGTAGTGCCGTGTTGCTTGTGTTGCCGCAGGTCAGCCAAATCACCGCTGGCGGGGGGCCCAACCGGTCCACCATCTCCGCGAAATCCGCGTCTTTGGTCATCACGATTGCCTCGGCTCGGCCGGCAGCGGCAAAGATATCTTTGTCCTTGGCGTTGCGTAATCCGAGGTCACGCACGGACTGGGCGGGGTGGCCAAGTTCAGCGGCGATCCATTTGGCTACCGCCGGCGAGATGTGGGCATCCACCCAGATCATGCTGCGACCAGGACCGGATGGTTCAGTTTGCGGCTGGCGTACCGCAGGCACGCTTGAATGTCTTCGGCTTCAAGGTCGGGCAATTCCTCCAGGACCTGTTGCGAAGACAGTCCGTTTGCCAACAGGTCCAGGACGTTGATCACCCGGATGCGCATGCCTCTGATGCAGGGCCGCCCGCC
Organism: uncultured bacterium; assembly: GCA_963713735.1. Taxonomy (GTDB): domain Bacteria; phylum Verrucomicrobiota; class Verrucomicrobiia; order Limisphaerales; family UBA8199; genus CAVQND01. Next base: position 137,157 of record CAVQND010000053.1, on the reverse strand, counting down.
GCATTGCTCCGGGTCAATGGTTATGCGATTCACAGAGGAAGAGTAATACAGAGCCGGTGAAGTTGCACTCCCATTTTCTTGGGCAGGGCCAGTAACAAAGTCGCCGAAACGGGCCCCATTCCCTGACCGTAGGAGACGACGTAAGAAGTCTCTGATCAATGGCCTCCGAGGGGAGGAGGCTTTCGCTGTGCCCAAAAACCAATCAGAGCCTCCTTACGTCGTCTCCTGCAATGGTTTGCGGAGAACTTTGCCGCTGGCCCTGTTTTCTTGGGACTGTCGCCAGCCTGGAGCCTTGCTTTAATGGGTCCATCCATTAATGTCCCTGCAGCAATGCCGGCTTTGGATTCAGCTCGAAGTGCCGTCCTTGAGCCTCCACGTTCAAGGGTTGTCGCCGATTTTGGTGCCGAGAGGAAGCGGGAATTGGGGCAATTCCTGACGCCACCAGCCATCGGGTCGTTCATGGCATCGCTGTTTGAGGCTCAGCCGACGGAAATTCGTTTGCTCGACCCCGGCGCTGGAGACGGTGCGCTCACGGCTGCATTCGTAAGACGGGCGTGCGCCAGCAAACGCCGGCCAAACCGAATTTCCGTGACCGCCTACGAGCTCGACGACGCAGTCGCTCCGGCCCTTGAGCGAACCATACGCTTTTGCCGGGCCGAGTGCGGTCGAAGCGGGATTGAGTTCTCGGCGGAATTGCACAACGAAGATTTCATTGAGGCCGCGGTCTCGCTCGTGCGCCGCGACTTGTTTGGCGCATCCAAAACGCCCTTCAACGCGGCCATTCTCAATCCGCCCTATCGCAAGATTAACAGCGACTCGCGTACCCGGCGGCTGCTGCGTGAAGCCGGCATTGAGACGAGCAATCTCTATGCGGGTTTCGTCGCGCTCGCCGCCAAACTCCTCTGCGCGGATGCCGAGATGGTGGCCATCTGCCCGCGAAGTTTCTGCAATGGCCCCTACTTCAAGCCATTCCGCGAACAATTCCTCGACATCATGTCGCTGCGGCGAATTCACCTGTTCGGGTTGCGGTCAGCCGCGTTTCAGCACGACGACGTTTTGCAAGAGAACATTATCGTTCACGCCGTGAAGTCGCCGGAGAAGCCGCATTCCGTTATCATCTCAACGAATAGCGGGGAATCAGGCAGCGACGTTACGGAGCGAGCGTGCCCGTACACGGAAGTCGTTTCTCCCCGCGACACCGACCGCTTCATTCACCTCGTCACCGCTGCTTCGGACGAGATCGTTCGGCGAACAATGGCCCATTTCAGGACTGGGCTGGCAGAGCTTGGACTGGAGGTCTCGACGGGGCGCGTTGTTGATTTCCGGGCGAGGCAGTTTCTTGTTCGCGAGGCGCAGGACGGCGCCGCGCCGCTGATTTATCCATGCCATTTCAGCGGGGGCTTCGTGCATTGGCCCAAGCCGGGCGGGCGGAAGCCAAACGCCATCCGCGACACCGAGCACACGCGAGAACTGCTCGTGCCGGCCGCGATTTACGTCCTCGTGAAACGCTTCACCTCCAAAGAGGAGCGGCGGCGAGTGGTCGCCTGCATCTACGACCCGCATCGCATCCACGCGGACCGAGCCGGCTTTGAAAACCATTTGAACTATTTCCACGCTCGCGGTCGCGGGCTGCCGATGGGCCTGGCCAAGGGACTCGCGGCCTTTCTGAATTCAACCCCCGTTGACGTTTACTTCCGCCAGTTCAACGGCCACACCCAGGTCAACGCGACCGACTTGCGCAACTTGCGCTACCCGGCGCGCACGCAACTCGAATCGCTCGGTCAGAAAATCGGCGATGTCTTTCCGCGCCAGGCCGAGCTGGATGCGCTCATTGAAGGGAGGCTTCTTTGAAGGCTGCCGCCCATGGTCGCCCCAGCGCCACAGCCAGGAAGCGAAAGCTGGGCGAAGCGATGGAAATCCTCAAGTCACTCGACCTTGGTCCGAGGCAGAGCAATGAAGTGGCCGCCTACACCTTCCTTGCGCTGCTCGGCCTTGGGGCCGACGCGCCGTGGAGCGCCGCCTCAAATCCGCTCCGTGGCATAACCCCCATCATTGACTTCATCGCGAGAGCCTACGGTGTCAGATACGCGCCGAACACGCGCGAGACCATTCGCGACGAGGCCGTGAAATACTTCGTCGAGACCGGCATGCTGCTGCGAAACCCGGACAATCCCAGTCGCCCGACAAACAGCGGCCAAACCGTCTATCAAATCGAACCCACGGCGCTGAGGCTGGTGCGCACCTTTGGAACGAGCGCATGGCCGGCGCAGTTGAAGGAATATCTGGCGAACCGGGGAGGGGTTCGTCAGGCGGTGGAGCTCGAGCGCAATCTGGCGCGCATTCCGGTGAAGTTGCCGTCGGGCGAGACCGTGACGCTCTCGCCGGGCGGACAGAACCCGCTCATCAAACAAATCATCGAAGAGTTTTGTCCGCGGTTCTCGCCCGGCGGGACCGTCGTTTACATCGGTGATGCAGAGAGCAAATTCCTGCATCTGGAAGCGGCCTACCTCGAAGGCTTGGGTGTCGTGATTGCGCCGTCAGCGAAGATGCCGGATGTTGTCGTCCACGACGCGAAGCGCAACTGGCTTCTGCTGATCGAAGCCGTGACGAGCGCAGGCGCTGTGGATTGGAAACGGCGGAAGGAATTGAAGGAGCTTTTCAAAGGCTGCAAGGTCGGGCCCGTGTTCGTGACCGCGTTCGAGAGTCGGCGCGCGATGCAGAGTTTCCTGCCGCAGATTTCCTGGGAGACCGAAGTCTGGGTTGCCGAGGCCCCCGATCATTTGATTCACTTCGACGGTGAACGCTTTTTAGGCCCTTATCCTGATTGAAAGACCATCTAAAAAGGGATCGGAGGTATTGACATGAAGGGCCGCCAATCAGCGCCGCCGGGACCGCCATGGGCCGGAATTACGGGAGGTCGGCGCGCTACCAGGCAAGCCTCGGATCTGACCGGGACTGGGCACCTGTCTCCCGCAACCACACGGACTTTTGCCACGCCGGCCCTTCTGAACTTCCTCCCCAGGGAATTGGAGCGAAATCCACCTCGCCGTACCCCCGGGGGCGCAGGACAGAAGTCTTCTGCTCTGCACCGCGCTGAAGCGCATTGGGGCTCACACCAGCGGAGAGGTCCCGGACTTCAGGCCGAGGCCTGTGCGTGTTGTCCCGAAGGGACAGTTGAGAATAGCCCAACGTTTCAACGTTGGGTTTGGCCGACCGGAGGCATGAGTCCCGAAGGGACGGCTGAGATCGCTCTTCCCGACCGCCTTGTCAGCCGTCCCTTCGGGACTTATCACATGGTGCCCGCTGGTCCCAACGTTGAAACGTTGGGCTATTCTCGCATCTCCCTCCGGGACAGGACGCGTATGCGCCGGCTATGACCTCGACGGCATTGGGGACTTGTGTAGGTGCCAATGGTTGAAGCCGCGGTGTTAATGAAAGCAGGCCGGTGGTTCGCCGGGAATCTGTGGCGCCCCCACACGATGGCCCCCTACGCTGTCGCCGTCAGCCCGCCGTCCACGACGATGGTCTGGCCCTGGATATAGGAAGCGGCGGCGGAGGCGAGGAAGGTGACGACGACGGCCACTTCTTCGGGGCGGCCAAAGCGTTTCATCACGATGCGCTCGAGGCTGCGTCGCTTGAACTCGGCGGGCAGGCGCGCGGTCATGTCGGTTTCGATGAAGCCCGGCACGACGGTATTGACGCGAATCCCCTTGCCGCCCAGTTCGGCGGCCAGTGCCCGAGAGAAGGCGATGAGGGCGCCTTTGGAGGCGGCGTAGTTGGTCTGTCCCCTGACCCCCACCAGGGCGGAGACGGAGGCAATGTTGATGATGGCCCCCTTGCGGGCCTGGAGCATCGGGCGGCTGACGGCCTTGCACCAGCGGAAGGCGCCGTTGAGGTTGGTGTCGATGACCCGGTTCCAGTCGTCGGCGGGCATCAACATGAGCAGGCCATCGGCGGCAATGCCGGCGTTGTTGACCAACACATTGATGGTTCCCGCCTCCGCCACCACCCGGTCAACGGTTGCGGCAACGGCGACGGCGTCCGTCTGGGAACATTGGATGGGTTGCGCGCCGCAGGCCGCCGCGACCTGCGCCGCCGGCTGGGCGCCTTGATGGAACGTGAAGAAGACACGCGCTCCCCGGCGGGCAAAGTCCTCCACGATGGCCCGTCCGATGCCGCGCGAGCCGCCGGTGACCACGACCACCCGGCCCTTGAATTCAGATTCGGGCCCGCTTTGAGTTTCCATAATCATTTCACGACCAGCGGCAGGCTCTGGCTATGGCTGTTGAACTCCGGGGCGTACATGCACTGGATGCCAGCCACGCCGGTCTGGTATTCGCCGCGCAGTTGGACGCGAGTCGAGTACTCAAAGATGTATGCGCCCTTGGGGAGATAGTTGATAAAGAAATGACTGGCGGTGTTGCGGGTGCTTTCGTAATAGGCCAGGCCGTCCTGGTAACGGTATTGCGAGAGCACATTGACCGGCTCGACGCCGCTGCCGCGCTGGTCTTTGAGGTGGACGTATTCCATGTCCCGGTCCACACGCAGCTCGAGGCGGACCACCAGCTCGTCGCCCACCCGCAGCGGGGCCTTGACCGGCTCGAGCACCTGGCCGCGGCCCGTGGCCACCTTGGTGAACAGGGCCTTGTGGAGCTTGAGCGGCGTGCCCTCGTAGGGCGTCACTTTGGCCATGTCCTCGAGATACTGCCAGTGGACACTGCCCCAGGCGACCCCGGCGTCCGCCTTGCGCACTGTGATTTGGCCCAGCGCCGGCTTGATTTCCGCCGGCGCAAAACGCACTTCGTAAAAGCCCGTGCCCGCCTCCGGCCGGTCCCGCGTCTCGGCCACCGAACTTCGGCCTTCGCCCTTCGGCCTTCGCCCTTCGGTTGTCGGCCCTTGCGCCGCCGGCGTCACATCGACGCCGTCGAGCTTCACCTCGACCAGGGCGTCGCTCGAGAGGATGTCTTTGCCGCGAAGCAGCAGGGCATAAACGGCGTCGGCCGTGGCCTTGGTGGTCTTCCAGTCCTGGGTCTGTTTTTGCTTGAGCAGCCAGACCCGGCATTCTTCGACGGCGGGCAGATCGCCCATCACTTCGTCGAGGGCCTCGATCATGAGGGCCTGGGTTTCGATGGGGGCGCGGAACCACCACCAGCTCAGCTCGGCATCGCGCCAGAACCGCCCCATTTCTTCGCTGGTGACGCTGCGCTCTTTGATGGACTTCATGATGTCGGCGGGGGTCGAGTCATTCAAGCCGGCGGCAGCATTGAACCGTTTGAGGGCAATGGCCAGGTGGCCCTGGGTCTGGCGGCAATCGGTCTTGAGCCAGAATTTTCGGGCCTGCGCCAGGAAAAACTCCACGGCGGGCTTGTTTGGCGGGGCGACGGCCAGGTCCTTGAGGAAGAAACTGCGCCCGTAGAGGTAGAGGGCATCGATGGAGCTGGGCACGTAGAGCTCGGGCGAGGGCGTTCTGAGAATCCTCTCGTATTGTTCTGTCATCCAGGCGTCCAGCCGCTGCAAAGAACGGATTGCGGGGGCCGCCTGAATGTCAACGCCCAGGTGGCGGAGCCGCCCGAAGCCGGCGGCGATGTAAAGCGTGATGTAGTCCGAGCGCGGTCCGCCCGGGAACCACGGCCAGGAGCCATCGGCGAACTGCATGTCTGCCAACTTGCGCAGGGTGGCCTGCATTTCGGAGTTGAGGCGATTATCATCGAAGAGGATGCCCACGTTGCGCCGGGCCTGGCTCTCGGCCTGGGCCTGCCGCAGCCACGGGGTCTCTTCAACCATGACCGCTTTGAGGTCCTGGTTCCTCTCGAGCGGGCTGTCCAGGGCGGGCGTGTTTTTCCACTGGTCGAAGATGCGGCGGATTTTCGGGTCCCCGTTGGCGATGAAACGGGCCAGGGCGTTGGCATAGAGCCGGTTGAAGGTCTGCTCGCTGCACTCGTAGGGATACTCCATCAGGTAGGGCAGGGCCAGCACCGCGTACCAGGCCGGGTTCGATACCATCTGCACCGTCAAACTCTGGTTGCGCAGCGTCTTGGAGCTGCCCGACTTGACCAGTTTTGTGAACTCGAATTGTTTGGTCGCCGGCCCGCGAATGGGCAGGGGCAACGATTCGGTCACCAGGATGCGCCTCGACAGGACCGGCAACGACCCCTCCTCGCCGTCGGAGACCTTGGCGGCGGCGCCCACGGCCTTGTAGGCCAGGTAATCGCAGCCGTCGGGGACGTGGATGCGCCAGGAGAGGCTCCGCGATTGCCGGGGCGGGAGGTCGAACGAGCGTTCGGGGTTAGTGTTGCCCAGGAGCAGGTCGGTCTTGGAGGGGACGGCGGCAGACGGGCCGCCAGCCGCGCCGGCGGAGAGGAGGTCGTTGAAGGTCAATCGGACCCTGCCGTTCTGGCGGGTGTCGGATTGGTTGGAGAGCTTGACGGTGAACTCGACCGTATCGCCTTCCCGCAGGAAGCGAGGGGGGTTGGGCTGCACCATGAGGTCCTTGGCAGTAACGGCGTGGCCCTCGAGGCGGCCGCTGCGCACCAAGCTATCGTGGGCAAAACCCAGAAACCGCCACTTCGTCAGCGCCTCGGGCATCGTGAAGCTCATGCGCACCACGCCGTTGGAGTCCGAGGTCAACTGCGGGAAGAAAAAGGCCGTTTCGTTCAGGTTCTTCCGGGCGGAGACCTGGCCCAGATCCGGTTTCGGCCCGGGGGATGGCGGAGCGCCGGCGCCGGCCAGACCCGCCGGCGTAGCCATCGGGGCCGGTTCGTTCTCCGCCGCAAGCTTGTCGGCCAGGAAAGCGGCCCGCTTCTGGGCAAGCACCGTCCCGCTGGCCCGGATTCCCGCAGTCGGGACCGTCGTCGCGCCCAGGGCCTCAGCTTCCGGCCCGAGGGAGCGCCTTCTGTCCAAGCCATTCCTGGAGAATGGGTAAGCGTAGCGCCAGAGGTTCTGAGTCAAGTCCGGCGGGAAAGAGCGGTAGGTAATCGCCACATTTACGAAGGGCTGGTTCCACGAACCAAGGACCTGCTGGAACCCCTTAAGCATGTTGCCGAACTGGATTTGGGCGTAAGATTGGTCTTCGCGGAAGATGTTGAACCGCTGCATCCAGTCGTGGCCGGCAAAGGCATCGAGCGATTCGTCGTAGAGCGTGGCCACCATCTCCGCCGCCACCCGCTCCGCACTCTTCTTTTTCGGACTTCGACCCTCGACCTTCCACCTTGGGTCGTTCCACGACGGCCGTCCAGGTCTCCCGCTGTCCCGGCTTGAGCTTCGAGACAAAGTGTTCCCACTTGAGGTCCAACTCCTTGTTCTTCCAGGGCACGCTCACGTGGCGAGATTCGAGATAAGCGCGGTTCTCGCGGACCTGGGTGACATGGAGGGTGAAGCCGCCGCGCATCGCCTCGGTCACGGCCAGTTTGAGCTGTTGCTGGGTCTGGCCGGGCCTGGTCCAATAGCGCTGCGCCATCTTGTGCCGGCGCTCGATTTCAATGAACGCCCGTCCGGCATCGTAGCCCGTGCCCCAGAGAGCCATGAATTCCTGGCCGGGCTGGACCTCCCAATCCGAGGCGGCCAGCAGCCTCGGAATCCTGATGGCCAGCCGCGTGGCGTCGGGTTTGACCACCAGCAATGGAAGCCGGCCTGTAACCTTTTTGCCAAAGCGGTCCTGGGTCTCGAGCACGGCGCGATAGGCCCCCACGCCCAACTTGAAGGCCAGTGTGGCGGCGCCGTTGGTGTCGGTCGTGAATCCTTTCTCGGCCACCACCTTGCCGAGCGGCCAGTTGTTCGGGTCCGACATGTCTGGGGCCGGCCCCTCCTGGTCCAAGTCCTGCTCGGGCCGGTAGTCCTCGCCGCCCAAGGACGCCCGCTGGACCTTGGCGGGGGCGAGCAAGTCGTAAATCTTGAGGCTGCCCTCGGCCACCTGCGGCTCGCCATCCAGTGTTCGGGCCGCCAGCTTAATCTCGACGGGCTGCTCGTCGGTCTGCCACTCGGCGGCATTCATCGTGGCGGCCAGGGCGGTGTAACCCACCTGGACGCCGCGCGCGGCGGAGCGGGTCTCGCCGGCGCTGTCGGTGACATCAGCGTTGATGGAGAAGACGAACGTCGGCTCGTCTTTCTCCGGCACCTTGGGGTCAGGCCGGGCGACAAACTCGATTTGGAACGAGCCATTGACGGCCGTGCGGACGGTCCCGTGGGCGATGACCTGGCCCTGGCCCAGGTTAGGGTTCCGATGCCCGCCCCACCAACCCCACCACCACGGCCAACGCACCTCGCGCATGACGCGGGTACTGGACCGGCGCGTCGTCCACTGCCGCCCCGCTATACCCGGTCGCGTGTCCCGTCAGACTCACCTTCTGGTTGAGCTTGGCGGCGGTCTTGGGCGCGTCGAGCGTCACCTCGAATTTCGGGCGTTTGTACTCCTCGACCCGAACGGCAGTCGCGCCGAGGGCGCGGCCTTCGGTCTGGAGGGACATCTGGCCGAGCAGCCGATTGAGGGCGGTGAAACTCCCCGCGAAAGAGCCGTAGTCGTTGGCCAGATGTTTCTGCCGCGCGATCTCCTTGCCGTTGGTGTCTTTGAACACCACCGTCACCGGCCTCCCCCTTGAGCACCTGGTAGTTGTCGCCGGCCTGATCCACCCATAGGCAGATCCCTTTATACTGGATGATCTGCCCGGGCCGATAAATCGCGCGGTCGGTAAAGAAGACGGTCTGCGGCGCCGGCCGCTCTGGCTGCGGGCGCTGCCAGGGAAAGACCGGCACGTCCCCGGCGGTAGCCAATGCCCGGCCCTGAGCGTCCCGCGCCAGAAACAGGTAACTCCCCTGCGCCGGCTCGGTGAGCGCAAAAAAGCCGTTCTCATCCGTGGTGAGCCTCGGGTCGCTCACCCGGTTGCCCTGGTTGTCCAGATGCCACACCGACACGGCAGCCCCGGCAACCGGTTCCCCCGAGCCGGCCTCGAGGAGGAAGCCCTCGATTTGCCCATACCGCTCCCGCGTTACCAGCGCCAACTCGCTCACCCAAACATCGGTCATCGTCACCAGATTGTCCGCGCCGCTAAAATTGGACTTATGGCTGGCGGCGATAAAATAGAAGCCGGGCTTGAGCTTGTTCGGGGCCGATGAGAAGAACGTCTTCTCTTTGAAATCCTTGGTCGGGGGAAGCTTCTCCGACCATTCCAGCACGGGCGCTTTGGCGAGGATCTCGCGCCATTCCGGCTCGCTCAATTGCTCCGGCCGATGGTGGCGTTTTTCCAGGAATACGTTCCAATCATACGGAATGGCGCGAAAATAGACCGCCTCGACGTTCCGGTAGCGGATGGAAATCACCGGGCCCGCCGGGCGCGCGGCGGCGGGTCCGGAATTGAGGCCGTTCCACACGCGCTCGGTGCTGATGGCGGCGGACTTGGCCTTGAGGTCGTTGACCAGGTTGCGGCAGAGTTTGCCGCCCGGGGACTGGGGGAACAGTTCCGCTCCGCGCTGCGCCAGGTTGTGAGCGGCCACCAGGCCCCCTTCCTGCTGCAGCACCCGCCCCTGGCGCTCGTAGGCCAGGGCTGCAATCTCAAAGTCCCCGTAGTTGCGGATGAAGGTCTCCAGGGCGGTCTTATATCGCGTGTTCTTGTCTTCGCCAAAGGCCGCGTTCCAGCCCCAGGCCAGGCGCTCGAGGTCTGCGTCGGCAAAAGCGAGTTGGGGCGCTGCATCGGGCCGGTGAAAGCGCAGGAGGGCCTGATACAACTCGACGGCCCGCACGAACTGGAGATGTTCGCTCCCCGGCGGCGCCCACGCCATGAACTGGTCGGCGGCCCGAGGACCGGACTGTCGGCGGCCAGCTCGAGGGCCTCTTCCGGCCTGGCCCCCGCCTGCTCGCCCGAGGTGTAAAAGGCCAGGGCCTCATGAGCGATAAAATCATAGAGGGTGGACCATAGCTGTCGGGCATCGTGCCCTTGTCCAGCAAGTCATTCCAAGCGGCCACGGGGGTGGCTTTGAGCAGCTTCTCCGCGGCCAGGGCGTTCTGGAAATGCCGGTTGATTTCGGCATAAATGCGCGGCAGGTCCCATGTGGTAAAATCCTTCCCCGGCGCTTGGGCTGTCGCGGTCCGCTGCATGAAGCGCCAGCGGTTTTGCTGGAAGTAGTGCCAATACCAGTGCGCCAGGAGTGTCTTGAGCATCGGCGCCATCTCCGCCGGCGCCTTCGCCAGCTCAGCCTCCAACCGGGTAATCTTCTCCTCGGGCTTATTGCCCTGGACATTGCCTTCCAGGGCGATTTTTTTGCCGATGGCCTTGACCGCCTCGGCATAGGCGTGAGCCTGCAAGGCGCCCTTGATGATCGGCTCCAGATTCGTGATGGCGGTCCGGGGCAGGCCGTGGCTGACGGCATCCTCGACCTTCTTCCATTGCGCGTCGCGCGTTCCGCCCCACAAGGTTCCGCTCATGGAGATGAACCATAAGAGCAACGATACTGCCGACTTATTCATAAACCTCATAGATCGTATCGCCCAAGACAAACCAAAGGTTCTGGCCCAAGGCCAGCCACGGGAGGGTCTTGGGGTTGTCGAGGAAAAGTCGAAGTACTCGGGTGAACCGAACTCAAGGCGCACGCGTTTGGCGCCAGGGGCTTTCTGGACGGCGGAATCCATCCACTGTTTGCCGTTCCAGAAGAAGTTTTTGCCGGCGACGAATTGGGCTTGCTGGGAGTATTGGACGAGGCGGTCCTTGTCCGATGGGACCGGCGAGGCGGTAGCAGCCGGGGTGGATGAGGCCGCCCCTGGGGCAGAGGCGAGGCCGCCGGCCATGCCGTAGCGGCGGACAAATGCCGCTGCGGCCTGGGAGTTGGCCACTGCCGGGGCCTCGGCTAACCTGAGGGCCGAGCCGTAACGCGCATCGGCCACGGCAGATTCACCCGCCGTCTGGCGGGTGAATTGGCCCCAGGACTGGGCGGCTTCCTGGCGCGCCGCGCGGTCGGTCTCGAAATTGTAGAGGGACCGCACCTGGGCCGGCACATTGCGCCGGGTCTCATCCTCCATGATGAGGTAGGCGGTGTAAGGGGTGACAATGCCGTACTTGCGCGCCAGTTCAGTGGCTTCATCGCGCAACTCGGCGTTCTCCCCGTGCAGCCGGATTTCATCCAGCAGATAGCCCACTCGCCGCGTGGCCCAAAGCCGCGGGATGAACTCGTTTTCCGAGGATTCCTCCGGGAATTTCACTTCGTAAGTGAAATGGCGCGCTCTCCCGTTGACGCTGCCCTCGATGACGACCGCCGAAGGGCCCGGCCGGAATAGCGGCCGGCCAGGACCAGTTGTTCGCCTTTGAACAGGTCGGGCAGCGTCGAGGGATACAACTGCTTGACGTGGATGCCGGCAGTGAAGTTCAGCGTGGGATTGGCCAGCACGGGCTCTTTGATCTTGAAATAGAAGTTCGACAGCTTCACCTCGAGGTCTTCCTCCGGCAAGACGTATTGGCTGGAAGCCCGGGTTTGCTCGGTGATGCGATCGAGCAGGTGCGTGTTCACATCGGTGCCGATGCCGAAGCAAAAGATGCGCGTCCGCCCGGCATTGGCACGCTTGACGTCGGCCAGAATCTCCTCCTCGTCCGTCGTGCCGATGGTCGGCTGGCCGTCGGTCAGGAAAATGACGACGAACGGCCGCTCGCCGCCGTCCTTGGCCGGCCCCCCGGGGCCGGGCTCGCCCGCCTGGACTTCGGACCCCGAACCTCGGCCTTGGGACCTGCCTTCAGCCCGGAGTTGGAGCGCCTTCTTGAGCGCATCGTCCAGGGCCGTGGCGCCCATGGCCTGGAGGTCCTTGATGAAACTCTGGGCGCGGGCCTGGTTCTGTCTCGAGGCCGGGACCAGCCCGCCGAAGAGAGGCTCGACCTCGGTTGAAAAACGGATGAGCTCGAAGTGATCGCCGGAATTGAGGTTTTCCACGCAGAAGGCAAGGGCTTTTTTGGCCTGTTCGAGCTTCCTGCCGGCCATCGAACCGGAGGTGTCCAGCACAAACGCCACGTCCTTGAGTACGACCTGCCTCTCCTGGGCGTCCAGCCCGGGCGCGGCCAGCAGCAGGAAAAAGCCCTCCTCTCCGCTGGATTTGTGCGTCAGCAGGTTCACGCCCAACTCGTCCTTTTCCGGGGCGAAGTAGAGGGCGAAATCGGTCTCCGACCGGACCTCGGCCGCCTCGAAGCCCGCGGTGGCGCTGGTGGGGGTGTGCCGGTGGATTTCGACGGCATGGGTCGGCGAGTAGATCGATTTGAGCGGGCGTGTGGTTTCCAAGTCCACCTTGACGCTCACGTTCTTGATGGGCGCCGCCGAGAATTTCTCCGTGTTGAGCGGCAGCACAAAACTGATCAGGCCGCTTTCGGCCTTGAGCAGTTCGGTATAGCGGAGGGTGACCCGTTTTCGGCTATTGGGTTCGATCGGGAATATCCGCACCTGGAAGACCTCCCGGCCCACAGTACTCGAGCAGGGCCGGGTCGCGCAGTTTCCGCACGATGTCCTCGTAAATCCGGCGCGCCTTCTCTGCCGAAAGCAACTCCGCCTGGACCTGGCGCCCGTCAATTTCCATTGTAAACTGGTCAATGTGGGCTCCCTTGGGCAGCGGGAAGACAAAGGTCCCCTCCAGCCGCGCGGGGTTGGGATTGCAAAACTCCTGGTCCACCGACGTCACGGCCACCTGGTCGGTGATGCGGGTGTGGGTTTTGACGAAACTGACCTCCAGCGGGGCAAACGGGTGGGGCCGCGGCAGGGGAATCGGCCGGGGCGGCCAGAGCGGAGGCGCCGGGCGCGGCGGATTCGGGCCCGGCCACCCATGCGCGTCATCCACCAGGATCATCCCGGCCCCCAACGCAGACCCTATTGTCCCCAAGAATCCAACCAGAACCGACACGCAAATCCAGTTTTTCATATACGGGTTAGACGGGGTTTTGGGGAAAATGCCCCCGGCGCGCAAAAAATCATTAAAAATTCATTTGACATCCCGCCCAGAGTTTCTAAAATGAGTATGAAAACATTGTAGCCTATTGGGCAGGAGCACATAAAGTATGAAACTGACTCGAAGCTTGATTAGCAGCTTGCTGGTGTGTGGCGTCGCGTTTGCGATGGTTCCCACGCTCTCGGCGCAAACCTCCAAAGAACAAGTCGCCAAGGTTGTGCGGGTCCGGGGCGCCGCCCACTGCATGGCTACGGGTGGCGTCTGGCAGGACATTCGAGTGGGCACCGTCATCAAACCCGGCACCGTCATCCAAACCGGCATCGATGGCGGCGCCTATGTGGATGTGGCTCCTGGGCGGCGGGGGTCCGCTTCCGGCCTTTGGCTCGCTCGACTATCGAAGAGCCACTCCTGCCGCGAGCTACTCCACTCCCGCCAGGCAAACGGTCATCCACCTCTTTGCCAACACCGTCCTGGGAGTGGACAAGCTGGTCGCGACTGAAACCGGAGCGGGGACCGTCACGGAGACCGAATTGGACCTGCGCAAGGGTCACCTCCTCGGCAACGTGAAGAAACCGGGTCCCGGCTCGGAGTTCAGGATTCGGTATCCGAAAGGCATGGCGGCTATCACGCACGGTGGCATTTTCGACATGACGGTCGAGGATCTCCAAGAGGTGAAGCAAGCCAACAAGGCCCCTGGAGAACAGGTTCATGTCACGTTTGCGATGACCTCAGGCACCGGTGTGATTAGCTTCACGGGCCCTGATGGCAAACCCGTCACGGTGCCGATCCAGACCATGCAGGCCTTCGACAGCAGCAATCTTACCGGCACCATGAACATCCCGACTTTGACGTTGGATACCATCAACAGCATCGTGCCAGGGCTCAATCCCCCGCCTACGGCTGTCGTGCATTTGCCCGACCCCAGCCGGACTTCTATCCAGTACGTCGCTCCGGTGGTAACGGCCACCGCGGGGACAGTCACAGAGGATTGATAACTCGGGCGGGCTGAAGGCAGCCGGCTATTTTTCAAAACCAGGACCGCCTCGTGTGGCCCTGGTTTTTTGTTTTTCGCCTTTCAGTTAAACTCGGAGCCTATTCCTGCGCCAAGGCCTGTTTCACCTTTACGAGCAGGTCCTGGCTGGTGAACGGCTTTTGCAGGTAAGTTCCGATGTGGCTCTGGCCGGCCGGCCAGACGTAGCCGCTGGTGCAAAGAATGCGCATGGCCGGGGAGAGCCGGTGCAGATGCTCGATGAGTTCGCGCCCGCTCATGGCGGGCATGACCAGGTCGGTAATGACCAGGTCCACCGCTGGGTTTCGGGCCAGCAGGTCCAGCGCTTTCTGCCCGCTGTTGGCCGTCAGCACCCGGTAGCCGTAGGCCGAGAGCACCGTCTGGCCCATCGTCAGCAGCAAGTCCTCGTCATCGACCATCAGGATCGTCTGGCCGCCCGGTCAGGTCATCCACCGTGAAGCCATCGTCTTTGATAATCCGGTTTTCGGCCGGCAGATAAACCCGCACCGAGGTCCCCGCCCCCGGTTGGCTGAAGACGGCCACACCGCCCCCGTGATTGGTGACGATGCCATACACCCAGGCCAACCCCAGGCCGCGATGGTTGCCGCGCTTGGTCGTGAAAAAGGGCTCGAAGATTCGCGGCAACACCTCCGGTTCGATCCCGCAACCGTTGTCGCTGATCTCGACGCAGACATAAGCCCCCGCCGCCAGGCGCACATTCCGGTCCTGGGTGGGCTCGGTCAGTTCGATGTTCCGGGTCTGGACCGTCACCCGGCCATGGCCGCGCAGGGCCTGGATGGCGTTCTCGAAAACTTTCATGAGGGCCTGCTGCATCTTGGCCTCGTCGAATTTAGCCGCGAAAAGCCTGCGCTCCAATTGCAGTTGCCAAGCCCCCGGCTCGAGGCCCGCATCCCGTTGGAACACCTCGACGCAGCGTTGCACCAGCAGGTTCAGGTTCCCGGCGGTCTGGGAGCGGACCTCTTTCTCCTGGCGGCTGAAGGCGCCGAGGTCATTGGCTATTTCGGCGGCCTTGGCGGCGGACTTCTCGACCTCGAGCAGCGACGCGCGCCACGGATGGTTCGGCTCCACCTGGCTCAGGACCAGCGAGGTGTGGCCCAGAATGCTGGTCAGTGCATTGTTGAAATCCAGGGCCACCGTGCGCGCCAACTGCAAGGCGCAATCCAGCTTCTGCTTATGCGCCAGGCCGGCATCCCCGCTCGTGGACCT
Source organism: uncultured bacterium (assembly GCA_963713735.1). GTDB lineage: Bacteria > Verrucomicrobiota > Verrucomicrobiia > Limisphaerales > UBA8199 > CAVQND01. Next base: position 122,017 of record CAVQND010000053.1, on the reverse strand, counting down.
GGCTTCAGTCCGGCACAGGCTCGCCCTCCGGCAGCAATTGGAGCACGAAATACTTCTCCCCTTCTTTGGTGAAGGCACAAATCGAAGTCAGCGCCGAAACGGCCATGCCCCCTTTGGCCCGAAACTTAAGGGCCACCGCCGGGGCCGGCGCGCGTTCCCAAGACGCGAGAAACTGCTCCGCGGCGACGCCGTTTTCCAGGGACCAAATGGCCGACAGTCCTGGGGAACCGCCCTCGAGTACGGGGCCAAAGAGCTTTATGGCCGCAGCATTGGCGCGGCAGAGGATGTTGCTGCCATCCACCAGAAGCGCCGGCCAGCCCGCATTCTCCAACGCAAAAACAATGTCAGCCTTCATCGAGTCCGCCGTCGGCCTACAACTTACCTCCATCGAACCCTTTCTCAACCCCAAAGTAAGACCTGGCGAAAGTCTTGAGCAATTGCGCCGCTGAGGTCTTGACCCGTTGGGCGGCGGCCAGCACCTCCTCCTGCGTGAGCGGTTGGGGACTTCGGCCCGCCGCCAGGTTAGTGATGCAGGACAGGCCCGCGACCCTCAGGCCGCACTGGCGCGCGACCATGGCCTCGGGGACCGTGCTCATCCCCACCGCGTCCGCGCCCAGCCGGGCGAAGGCGCCGATCTCCGCCGGCGTTTCGTAGCTCGGTCCGCATACTGCCAGATAGACCCCGGCCTGAAGCTTCAAGCCGCACTCCGCGCCCGCCCGGCGCAATTGGCGGCGCAAGCCCGCATCATACACGCAGGTCAGGTCCACAAACCGGCTCGGCCAGTCGGCAGCCCCTTCCGGCGAGTCGGGCCGCAACGGGTTGGTCCCCATCAGGTTGATGTGGTCGGTCAAAACCATGAAATCTCCGGGGCGAAAGCGGCGGTTGACACCCCCGGCAGAGTTGGTGAGCAGCAAATCCCGGATGCCGTAAGCGGCCAGCGCGCGGACGAAGAAAGTGACCCGGCTCATGCAATAACCCTCGTAATAGTGCGCCCGCCCGCTGAGCACTATCACCGGCGTGCCCTCCAGACGCCCCACCAGCAGTTGGCCGGCGTGCCCGCTCACCCCCGTCGGCGCAAAGCCCGGAAGCCTTCCATAAGCTATCCGTGCATCCACCTCAAGCCCGGCCAGGAGAGGCCCAAAGCCGCTGCCCAGAACTATCGCCAGCCTTGGCCGGAGACCCGATGATTTCAGGAGCTTCGCCGCGGTCTTTTGCGGATTCTGCGATTGTCTCATACTGCCTCTCCATTGCCTTGAGCGGCTGCCTGACCTATTATTTTGGCGGTGTCGGCCTGGCCGGCACTGGACCGATTATGGAACTCAACAATGACGAACTCCGCCGTTACTCGCGTCACCTCATTCTGCCCGAAGTCGGCCTCGAGGGCCAAAAGAAAATTCGCTCGGCCAGCGTGCTCTGCATCGGGGCCGGCGGCCTCGGCTCGCCGATTGCCCTCTACCTGGCGGCGGCGGGTATTGGCAAGCTTGGCCTGGTGGATTTCGACGCGGTGGACCTCTCGAACCTCCAGCGCCAGATCCTTCATGGCACCGGGGACATCGGCCGGCCCAAGACCGAATCGGCCCGGGACACCCTCGCTCGCATCAATCCTCACGTCGAGGTCCTCCTGCACTCGACGCGCCTGACCAGCGAGAATGCCCTCGAACTCATTGGGCCCTACGACATCGTGGCCGATGGCAGTGACAATTTCCCGACCCGCTACCTGGCCAACGATGCCTGTGTGCTGCTCAGGAAACCCAACGTCTATGGCTCCATCTTCCGGTTCGAAGGGCAGGCCAGCGTCTTTGCGCCGCACCTGGGCGGACCGTGCTATCGCTGTCTGTTTCCAGAACCCCCGCCTCCGGGGCTGGCTCCCAGTTGCGCCGAGGCCGGCGTGCTGGGCGTCTTGCCCGGCATCATCGGCCTTATCCAGGCTACCGAGATCCTCAAACTCCTCCTTGGCCAGCGGCCTCTCGCTTTTGAACCGCCTGCTGCTGTTCAACGCCCTGGACCTCAAATTCCGGGAACTCAAACTGCGGCGCGACCGCGCAATGCCCGGCCTGCGGAGAGCGCCCGACCATTACCCGGCTTATTGACTACGAGGCCTTTTGCGGCCTTGCCCACTCCCCCCGCCAACCGCCCGGGCCTTCCAGCCCATCCTCGCTGCCGCCGGCAGCCAAACCCGGCGAAGTCACCGTCGAGGAACTCAAGCGCGCGCTGGACGGCCTCGAGGCCGGGCTGCAGCTCATCGATGTGCGCGAACCGGACGAATTCCGCATTGCCCGAATTCCTGGCGCCCGGTTGCTGCCCCTGAGCCAGCTCGCCCGCCGTTACACCGAACTGGACCCCAACGGGCGCTATTATCTTTACTGCCACCATGGCGCCCGTTCGCTGCACGCCCTCGAGTTCCTCTGCCAGCACGGCTTCAAATCCGTCAAGAGCGTCAAGGGCGGCATCGATGCGTGGTCCAGCCGGATCGATCCGCTGGTGCCAAGATACTGAGGCGCTCGGAATTCATACTTGCATGGTGCGGTGAAATCGGTTATTCCAGCAGCGTTCTCGCAAAGCTCGTTCGGCATTGTTCGGCATTGTTCGGCCATTTCACTAACCATCAGCAACCATGAACAAGAGGCGCAAAGCAGGGGGACTGGACAAACTGCCCACCGGCATCGCCGGTTTTGACCGCATCACTGACGGCGGCCTGCCCGCGCGGCGGACCACCTTGCTGGCTGGCGGAGCCGGCAGCGGCAAGACCGTGTTCGCCCTCCAAACGCTGGCTAACGCCGCCCGGCGCGGCCAGCCGGCCATCTTCGTGAGCTTCAACCAATACCCGCGCCAGTTGGTCGAAAACGCCAGCGCCTTCGGCTGGGACCTCGAGGCGCTGGAGAAGGACAAGCTCGCCTTCCTGGACGCGCGCCTGCGGCCCACGGTCGTCAGGGCCGGACAATACGATTTGACCGGCATGCTGGCGGGCCTGCGCGTGGTGGCCGGCGAATTGGGCGCGCGCCGGCTGGTCTTCGATTCCTTCGACGTGCTGCTCACGCTCCTGGATGATCGCCTGGCGGAACTGCACGAAACCCTCCGCCTGCGCGACTGGCTCTGCGAAAACGAGTTTGCAGCCCTCATTACCGTCAGCCTCGATGCCTCCGACCCCCGCGCCGCCCAACGCTATGCTTGCGTCCAGGCCATCGCCGATTGCTGTGTCACCCTGGATTATCGCCTGCACGGGCCCGCCGCCCTGCCGCTGCTTGCGCCTCCTCAAATATCGCGGCTCCCGCTTCATGGAACAGGAATTCCCCTTCACCATCACTGATTCCGGAATCGAAGTCCTGCTCCCGCGCGCCCGCAGTGCCGCCGGCGCCCCCGCCGCGCCGGGATTGAACCCCGAAATCGAGGAGGCCCGCAGGGAGTTGACCGCCCGTATCCAGGCCCTGGATCACTTCCTGGAAATGAAAAAGGCCGAACTGGATTTTCTCACCCGCAAAGAAATCCCGCCACCCGATGCGCCGCAGCTCGATTCCCCCCGCATCTCCCCATGCAGGACCTGATTGCCAAAGCCGCCACGCTGCTCGAGGCCTTGCCCTATATACAGAAATTCAGCGGCGCCACTTTTGTCGTTAAATATGGCGGCAGTTTCATGGATTCGCCCGACCCGGCGGTCCGCAACGGCGTGGCGCGCGACCTCGTTTTCCTCGAGGCCGTCGAGATCAACCCGGTGGTGGTGCATGGCGGGGGCAAGGCCATCACTCGAGCCATGGACAGAGCCGGCCTCAAGTCCCATTTCATCCAGGGCCAGCGCGTGACCGATGAGGCCACCGTGGGCATCGTGGACGAGGTGCTCTCTCGGGAGATCAATCCCGCCGTGGTCCAGGCCATCCGGTCCTGGGGCAGCCGCGCCAAAGGCTTTGCCGGCCCGGACATTTTTGCCTGCCGCAAAGCCCAAATCACAGGCCCTGACGGACAGCCGGTGGACCTGGGCTATGTCGGCGAGGTTGTGGCCGTGAACACCGCCCCGCTGCTCGACTGCCTCAACCAGGGCGTCACCCCCGTCATCAGCCCCACCGCCCGCGGCCACGACGGCAAGCTCTACAACTGCAATGCCGACATCGCCGCCGCCCAGGTGGCCGTCGCCCTCAAGGCCAGGCGCCTGGTCTTTATGAGCGACGTCCCCGGCCTGCTCGCCAACCCCAAGGACCCCGGCACCCTCCTCTCCCACCTCAAGGTGAGCGAAGCCGCCCGCTTGAAACAGACCGGCGTCATCGAAAAAGGCATGATCCCCAAGGTTGATAGCGCCATCGCTGCCCTCCGCAGCGGCGTCCAAAAGGTCTCCTTCGTTGATGGCCGCATCCCCCATTCCGTGCTGCTGGAAATCTTCACCGACGCCGGAGTCGGGACCGAGGTCGTGCTGTAATCCAAGGGGCGAGTGTCGAGTGTCGGGTGTCGAGGGGCCGCCCCTCGTTCCCTCGACCCTCCACCCTCCCAAACTATAACTTTTCCCATTGACTCCAGTTGAAATGGGAGACCGGACTTGAGGCGACCTCGCATGTGCCGACAACCATCGACCCCGAACGCACTTGCCGTCTGGTTGACGCCGGGGCGCCGCAGTCAACCGAACGCCGGGGGTTCGAAGCAAGTCTCCCACCAGGTGCAGAGCCCCCGACCCACCCGGATCCCGACCACTGATGGCTTCTCACCCTTTTCTCACTTTTTCGTTAAAGGGAAGCCGGCGGCCGGCCGATAATCGAGAAGGAAAACCAGAGTGTTATGACCAGCGTATCCTTAAGTCCGGCCACGAACAGCACCAACCTTGCCATCTCCGGTCTGGCCTCGGGCTTCGACTGGCAGAGCCTTATCAGCCAACTGGCTCAGGTCCAGCGCGCCCCGGAGACCCTGCTCCAGAACCAGCAGACCACCATGCAAAAGCAGAATACGGCCCTGGGCAGCATCCAGACGGCGCTCCAAACCCTTCAAAGCGACGTGACGACCCTCTCTGACCCCAGTTTCTTTGAGGGTGCAACTGCCACGTCTTCGGATGCCACGCTGGCCACGGCCACCGCCGCCGCCGGAACCGCCCCCGGCGCCTATAGCTTCAATGTGACCCAACTCGCCTCGGCCGCCGCGTTGCTGGGCAGCTCCAAAGCCGGGGCCTCTCTCAGCCCGACCAATGACGTCTCCACCCTTGCGTTGAGTTCCGCCCCCTTTGCTTCGCCGGTCACGGCAGGCACTTTCACCGTCAACGGCCAACCAATCACGATTGCCACCAGCGACACCCTCCAATCCGTCTTCCACCAGATCAGCACCGCTACGGGCGGGAGCGTGACGGCAGCCTACTCGACGCAGGATGACACCATCACCCTCTCCAGCGGGAGCCCCATTGTGCTGGGAAGCGCGACGGATACCAGCAATTTTCTGCAAGTTGCCAAATTGAGCAACAATGGCTCGAGCACGGTCGCCAGTTCCGGGAGGCTGGGGGCGGTGGACGTGGGCCTGGCCATGACCCGGAGCAACCTCGTGCTGCCGATCAACGACGGGGGCAACGGGGCGGGCGCCTTCAAGATCAACGGCGTGACGATCAATTTCAGCGCCAGCGCCGACAGCATCAACGATGTCATTAAGCGGATCAACGACTCGGCTGCCGGGGTGGTGGCCACCTACAGCCCGGTGACCAACCAGTTCACCCTGACCGATAAGACCACCGGGGATGTCGGCATCAGCGTCCAGGATGTGACCGGCAATTTCCTGGCTGCCACCGGCCTGGCCGGCCCCAGCGCCACGCTGGTCCGCGGCAACAACCTGCTCTATACCGTCGGCAACGGTACCTCAACTCTCCAGCCAAACCAACACGATCTCGCCGGACGCTTCCGGTGTGAGCGGCCTGAGCGTGACCCCTCTGGCCAAGGGTAAATTCACAGTCACCGTGGCGCCGGACACCAGCACGATCGGGAGCGCCATCACGAAATTCGTCAACGACTACAACCAGGCCCAATCCGTCATCGCCACCCAAACCGCTACCTCCACCGATTCGAGCGGCAAGGTCACCGCCGGCCCGCTGACGGGCGACCAGGTGGCCGAAAATCTTAGCGCGGGTTTGCGCAACCTGGCCAACTCGACCGTGTCCGGCATCCCCGGCGCCATCGCGCGGCTCGACGCCCTCGGCTTCACCTCCAACGGCCAGAATGATTCTCTTTCGACCACCGACACGACGGGCCTGGACTCGGCCCTGGCCAACAATCTCGCCGGTGTCAAGGCCCTGTTCACCAACCCCGGCGCCGGGCTGGCCGCGCAATTCAATTCACTGCTCACTCGCACGATTGGCGCCAACGGCACGCTGGTTGAGGAACAATTGACCCTCACCAAGGAGTCCAGCGACATCAACACGCAGATCAGCCATATAGAAACCCAAGTCCAGGCCTATCAGAACCAGATGACCAACGAATTCGTCGCCATGGAAGCCGCCGAGTCCGCGACCAACGAGGACGCGGCCTACCTCTCACGCGTCTTCTCGTCGTCGTCTTCGTCGACCGGCTAAAGTTTCCCCCCCTCAGCCGATAACATTGGCGACAGAACAGGCAGCCGGCAGCCTGAAAAAGCCGGCAAGGACAACGGCGGATGCCTTAAGTTCCGCCTCGCGGCAAGGATGCCGTTAAACAAACAAATCCCCCCCAGGGGTGACTCATGGAAGGAGTCAGTATGGTTATCAATACAAACATCGCCGCCGAGACCAGCGCCGCAATGCTGGAAAGTTCGTCCGCCAGACTAGCCACATCACTGGAGCATCTGTCGTCAGGCTCGAAAATTGTCACGGCGGCTGACGACCCCGCCGGCTTGGCCGCCTCGACCGAGTTCGCGGCCCAATCCAGCGCCATCACCGCTGCTGAAAGCAACGTCACCAACGCTACCTCGTTCTCTCAGACGCAGGACGGGTACTTGCAGCAAATCTCCACCGCACTGAACCGGATGAACCAACTGGCCGTTTCGGCCCAGGACGCCACCATCACGAACACGGACCGGAGCCTGTATAATTCGGAGTTCCAGCAACTGGGCAGCTACATCGCCAACGTGGCCACCAAGGACTTCAACGGGGTGAGCCTGTTCGACAACACCACCAAGAGTGTGACCATTGATAGCGACGCGAGCACCTGGTTCGATGGCCGGCGTCGGCATGACCACCTTGGCCTACGTCAACGCGGAGACCGCCGACATCTCCACCACGGCAACGGCCTTGACCGCGCTGGGCTACGTCGGCACGGCGATTGCCCAACTGGCGCAAGACCGCGCTGCCATTGGCGCCAACGAGGCCCGCCTCAACTATACCAGCAACCAGTTGGCCGTGGAAAAGACCAACGTTGACGCCGCCAACAGCGCGATCGCCGACGTGGACGTGGCGCAGGAGAGCACGAATTATGCGAAGATGAACATCCTCGTTCAATCCGGCACGGCGATGTTGGCCCAGGCCAATGTCATGCCGCAGTCGGTCCTGAAACTCATCGGGCTCTAGGCCGGTTTCCCGGCGCGCTCCGCTGGCAGGAGCAACTGGACGGCGCGCGGGCGCGCCGTCCGGTTTTTGCTTTTTCTCCGGCCGGACCGCGGGTCAGGGGCCGCTTCCAAATCGGCACCCTGCGTTTCATCTCGCCAATGAGCCATTGGCAGGCCGCAAAGGCCTCGCCGCGATGCGGGGCAACGATTTCCACCCAGAATGAGGGCTCATTGACCTTCACCACCCCCACCCGATGCGCCAGGCGCACCGATTCCAGGGGCCAGCGCCTGGCCATTTCGTCCAACAGCAGTCCGAACTGGCGCTCGGCCATGGGCTGGAAAGACTCGTACTCAAGGCCCCAGATCGGCGCCCCGTTTTCGATCCCGCGCACCAGGCCCACAAAAGACACCACCGCGCCCATATCGCTCGAGGCCGGCCGCCCGGCAGCCAACGCCGCCTCATTGATCGGCGCACTCGTAATGATCAACTCCCGCTTCATTCAAGCTATACTGTTCGTCTATTCCCCCCGTCCTGCGCCCTGCCTCACCCGCCCTGAACCGGCGGGAAGAGCGAAACCTCGTCGCCTTCGTGCAACACGTAGCTGCGGTCCTGGTAGTCCAGGCCCACCGCTACCAACGTTGATCTTTCCAGCGCGCCAAGTTCCGGGAACCGGGCAGCCAAGGCCCTGAGCAACTCGCCCACCGTGCTGCCCTCCGGTACTGTTTCCCGCGTCTCGGCGCAGCCCGTCAGGTCCTTGAAGCGGGAGTAAAAGCCAATGGTCACCGATATGGCATTGCTGACCCGCCCGGCCAAGTCATACACCTCAGACCGCAGCACGCCGACGAACGGCAGGTTGCGGTAGCGTTCGGCAAAATCCAGCCCGTAGCCGACCACGAAAAAATCGGGGATTTCAAACCCGACGTAGTCGGCCTGGATCTTTTCCAGGCGGCGGGCAGTTTTGCTCAGCAGGACGCAAGTCCGGATGCGGCGCGGTTCCAGCCCTTGCAGCTTGGCCAGGACGCGCGCCAGGGTCTTGCCCGTGTCCAGGATGTCATCCACCAGCAGCACGTCGCGCCCGCGGACGCTCAGGCGCAATTCCTTGGTGAAGACCAGTTCGCCGGAGCGGGTTGCGGGGCCATAGCTCGAAACCCCAATGAAGTCCAACCGCAAAGGCAGCGACAACTGGCGAATCAGATCCGCCAGGAACATCACCGTGCCGTTGAGCAGGGAAACCACGACCATCTCGTGGCCGGCAAAATCGCGTTGGATGTCGCGCGACATGGCTCGGATACGGCGCGCAATCTGGTGTTCGCTGATGAGGATGCGCTCGAGGTCTTTACGCCAGCGCGGCGGCACGGCGCCAGGGGAGCGCCCTCGCAACACGCTGCCAGGTCTTCGCATAAGCCTTGACACTGAACCACACCACTGGGTCGCCGCGCAAGCTTTTACGCGGGTAAGGACGAGTGCCCCAACGTTCGCTGAGGGTGCGTGGAGGGCGCGAGCTCCGCTTGCGAGCGGTTTAAGGCCGATATCCCGACTGTAGTGAGGTCCACCTTTTTGGGAGATCTGGCACTCTCCATGCGGCCTAAAGTGGAATGAGAAAGCGGCTGGAAGTCCGCGGCGAGCCTGGCCGCGGAACTTCGGAGGCTTCGCCACACGAAGCCCTCACGCTCGCTCTGTGCGCCGCGCGCTGCTGCCGCGAGTGCGGCCCCTTGCCCGAGGATCCGGGGCGACCCGATCAAGCGGCAGGCGGGCGCCGGCCGAACGAAGGCGCCCATACCAGGGGCACGGGATACGAATTCCCCCTCACCCCCGCCCTCTCCCCAAGGAAAGGGTGAGGCGTCCTCAGTCGGTTGACGAATCCAGCGATGTGGGGTGCCGGACAAAAAAGCAACCTCCATTGAAGAGACCAACGCAGGCGTCGTTTCTTCCGTTCCGTGATTGTATCTATGCGGATGCAACCGCAATGAAATGGGGCTGCCCCAGGCCCGCCAGTCCCCACACGGGATCGCTGACCGGCTTTGTTTTCCGCGTATTCCGCGGTTGTTAATTCCGTTCCCGCTTTGCACCTCTGCTTTTGTGCACCATTCCTGCATCATTTCTTCCTCACTTTTTGCTGCGTGCTTTTCACAATCCTCCCCCTATCAACCACTTCCAGTTCTTCCCCCACCCGCATGGTGCAATTCTGCCCAACATCAGATCTTCAGCGCGGAGCGCCGCATCCAGCGCCGAAGAGCCGGACTCCCACCGCCTGCCCGGTGCCAGCGTCCCTTCCCCCACGCTCCACGCTCGATCCGCTCCCATGCTCCACACCCCCATTGCCCGTTGCGCAGATCTTTCTTTTTCGCCATCATCAACCCATGACACGCACCTATCTGTTCCTGCTCCTGGCCAGCGCAGTTCCAATGGCGAGCGATGGCGGCGACCTTCAGCTTGTCTTGCCCCTTGGGCGGACGGCCTACCAGTGCAATGAGTTCATCCCGGTCAGCGTGTTGGGCCGTGGTGCGGCGGCGCAGCCGGGGGGGGAGTGGGTGCTCACGTTGGGCGGGGAGGACGGCAGCCGGTTGGTTTTCAATTTTCCGGGGCCGGCGGCAGGGGCGGTGGCCCCGGGCGTTGTCGAGCACCTGCGCATCAACGGTTGGCTGCTCCGGCCTGGGGCTTACTCGGTTGAGGCCGCTCGCGGCGGCCAGAGTTCCAGGACCAACATCACGGTTTGGAGCCACGTGCGGCGCAGCGACTTCAAGCTCATCAACTGGCGCCAGGCGCAAGACAAGGACCAACTCAGCCAAGGTGAGGATGGCCTTGGATTCAACTTGTGCTACGGCAATTACGGCGGCGAGGCCGGCGAGAACTTCATCCGGGCCGGTGTGGACTACATCGCCTGTTGCGTCATGGCCGGGGGGCACCAGATGGACCTCAGACAGGAGTGCGACTGGTCCGACCCATACGTTATCAGGGGAGGCACGCGGCGGGTGGTAAGACGGGCCTTTATGGACCGCACGCGGCCCAACGTTCCGGGCGTCCATTTCTATGATGAACCGGGGCTGACTTGGGTCAACGACCCGCAGACCGGGGAGTCGACGCCGCACGCCGTGCCCTGGCAGTTGCGCCAATACGAGGCTGCCTTGGGGCGGCCGATGCTCGACTGGAAGACAGTGGAAGCGGGCAATCCGGAGCAGACGGCCCGCTGGGGGGAATGGGCGCGCTGGAAGCTGGGGTTTCTGGATGCGGGCTGGCAGGATGCGCAATTCGGCGTCAGGGAGGTCGAGCCCGGATATGTCTGCCTGACGCAGAGCCAGTATGGCTATAGCGCATTCAGCGACGGGTACTACTTCAACGTCGCGCGCAGTCTGCCGGTGACCAGCGGCCATGGCGGCTATCACGACTTCGGTCCCGGCTACTTCAATCCGGTGCTCTTCCTGGAAATGGCCCGCGCCCGCGACTTCGCCAAGCCGAACTGGTATCTGCCGACGTGGTTTGGAAGCACCACCGCCGACCAGTTCCGGCTCGAGCAATACCTCTGCTTCCAATGCGGCCTTCAGGGCCTCATGTCGCCCCCCGAGATTGACCCCGGCAACGCGCCGGAGAAATCCCTGGCGGCCCAGGGCGTGGTCGAATCCAACCACCTCCTCCAGCGGCTCGGCCCCATCTTCAACACCATGGCCGTAACCCGTCCGCCCGTGGCGTTGCTGTTCTCCCTTTCACAGTTCATCCATGCGCAGGCGCTGGACCGCAAGGTCTGCTACGCGCACGACACGCCCCACGGGCGCAATGTGCCGTTCCTCTATCTGGCCGGCAAGGTCGAGCAGCACCAGTTCATGCCCTTGCTCGATGAGGAGGTCCGCGACGGCACTCTCGCCGCCCATCATAAGGCCATCATCCTCACCTCGCTCGACTACCTCGACGCGGAGGTCATCGCCGGACTGGAACAATTCGCCCGCCAAGGCGGCCTGGTTCTTCTGACGGCAGACAGCACCGTGCAAGTCAGCGGCGCGGTCAAGCTCGAGGCCGCCCCCGAGTGGCCCGACGCCGGGCGAATCGCCGAGTTGAAGAAAAGCGGCCAGGCCCAGGCGGCCAACCAGCTCATGCAGATGCGCCAGGCGATCGAGGCCGCCCGGCGGCTGGCCGATGCTATCGGCCCCCATTTGGAGAAGGCCGGCATCCACCCGCCCCTCACCAGCACTGAATCGGGCATCGTCGTCACCCGCCAGGCCGCCGGCGATGTCGAGTACTTGTTCGCCGTGAACGCGGCCCACGATGCAAAGGGAGACCCGATGCTCGGGATGAAAGCGGTCCGAACGACGCTCACGCTCCCCAACGACGGCCGGCCTGTTTATGACGCCGTGCGTGGTCGCCCGGCGGATGGGTCCCACGAGCAAGGCGCCCGGCTCAGCGCCCAGTTGCCATTCGGCCCGGGGCAGATGCGGGTATTTGCCCGCACCACGCGCCCCATCGGCAGCGTGGCTGTGGGCAGTCCCACGCTGCGCCGCGATTATACACTGGCCCAGTCGCCGCTTCGCTTTGATTTCGGGGCCGCAGTCCTGGACGACAGGGGCGCCCTCCTCAGCGGTTCCATTCCGCTGCAAATCGTCATTACCGACCCGCTCGGGGCGACCCGTTACGACCTCTACCGCGCCAGCGAGGGCGGTCTCCTGCGCCTGAGTCTTCCGCTGGCGGTCAATGATCCGCCCGGCGATTGGAAAATCACGGTGACTGAGTTGCTGGACAATCGAACCGGCGCCGCAGGCTTTAACTTGCCCGCAACCTCCGCCTGTCCCGCGATGGCCGGAGCGGTGAGGCGGGCGATTTATTGGCCCGCGGACCGCGAGCCTATTTTCCGCTTCTTCCGCAAACATCAGCAGGTCACGCTCGTCAAAGGCCGAAGCGATTTTAACACAACCGCAGCCGAGCGGCTCGAGCAGAATCCTCAAACCCTGGAATGTCACCTGCGCCGTCATCTCCGAAGCCGAAGCCAACAAACCGCGTTCTATCAGCGAGGATGAAGCCCGCACCTGGATTGGCCTGGACTTCACCGGGCGGGGCGCCATTCAGCCCGGCAGTTCCAACGCCCCTGTGCAGGTCGGCTACGCCGTGCGCGGCCCGGTCATCCTGCTGGGCACGCCCGCTGACAATGCCCTGACGCGGCTGGTTGCCGACCAGCACTTCCTGCCGTTCCGGCCGGAGGCCGATACCCTGCCCGGCCCGGGACGGGGCTGCCTCGCCTGGCAGCGGGAGGCCCTGGGTGTGAACCAGGAGAGCATCACGCTGATTGCCTTTGATGGTGCCGGCATGGACGAAGCCGTTGGCACGCTCGATGAGCTTCTCGCCGGCCTGGAACCTCTTACGCCCCTGGCGATGCCCCGCGCCGGCGCCATCTCGCCCGCCACCAGGACCGCCGAGCCCCGGCAACTCCGCGTCGCCTGGACGGCGGCTTTGCCGGACCGTATCACCGGGCTGAAGGCTGACGGCGACGGACTCACCGTTCTCACGCGCGCGGAGACGGTCAGCCAGGTCGGCGCCGACGGCACAATCGTCTCGACCCGGCCGGTTACCGCTGAGGATTACTCGGGCCTGGTGGCTCAACTGCGTTCGGGCGCCGAGCCGGCGGCGCTGGCCGCCGCCCGGGCGGCGGCCCCTCCGAATCGGCTCGTAAAACTGGCTGTGACCAGTGGTGACCGGCTCGCCGTGGCCTATTGGGGCGGCACGGTGTGCATCCTGGATAAGGCCGGGGCAATTTCCGCCGCCCGGCGCCTTTCACAGGATGTCACTGCGCTGGCCTGGCTCAATGGCCAACTCCTGGCGGGCGATGCCGATGGCAAACTTGTGGCGCTGAGGATTGAGGAGCGATGATGGATGACTGGCGAGCCGGAATCGGCGATCCACCAGATCCTCGCGCGCCGGCCGCCATCAAGCCGGCGCAGATCTGTTGTTGGGAACTGGTTTTGTTGGGCAGCCAATTCCCCCTCAGTCCGTTCAGCGGGCCAAATTTGCTGAACAGTTACGAAGTATTTGTTGATGCAAAGGGTTGTGGTCAGGGCCTGCTGGTTTGCTGGTTCCACTTAAACCGCGTTCCGAAACTGCCGTGGCGACACGCCGGTCATGCGCTTGAAAACGCGTGAGAGGTGGAAGGCGTCCACAAAACCGGTCAACGGAGCAATTTCCTTCAACTGCCGGCCGCGCAGCAGCAGGCCCTTGACCTGGTGGAGCCGCATTTGCGCAAGCGTCTGCATCGGCGTTTCGCCGGTTTCGCGCCGGTAATGATGGGTTAGCGTGGACAGGCTCACCCCCGCGTGCCGGGCTAGCTCAACCAGAGAAGTCGCCTCGCCCAAGTGAGCCTGCAGATACTCACGGACGCTGCGAACCAAATCCGACGGCCCGCCAAGCGCGGCATCCAAAAACCTCCGTGTGTTGGCGGCCGCGGCGGGAACGCTGCTCAGGAGGTGGCCGAGGATGGAACATAACCCCGCCTGGGCCTCCCAGAACCCTTCCTCCCCACGCTGTTTGCCCGCCGCAGTCATGGTGTCCAGGAAACCGGCTATCCCCTCGGAGGCATCTTCAAAGCGCAGCCAAGTGGCTCCCGGAGCAAACAACGACTGCAGCCCCGCAGCCTCTCCACCGTCGAAGAGTATAAACCTAATCTGGACCGGATGGCCGATGCCGCGCAGCCGCTCCCAATGTATCGCCCCGGGTGGATAGAGAAAAACGACACCGGGGGCCAGTTGGTGCCAGGAACGGGCGTGCCGTGAAAACGCGACTTCCTCCCCCGGTGTCCGCGCGCACTCCAAGGCCCACTGATAGTGCTGGATGCGCCGGCTGGGCGCGAAGGAGGGATCCTGAACCTCCAAGGCGCAGCGCAACGCCGGCGACAACCCGGCCGGCGGGTTCCACGTACGACCTGAAATGATCCGACGATCGGCAAATTCGACAAAGCGCAGCTTTTGGCCGCGTCGTCCGCCGGTTCCTCGCCTAATCCGCACGTGCCGGAATATACATGTTTTATGCCGGCCCGGCCATTCTCTTTTTCTTCGGGAGGTCCATACTGCAAGCGTAGAAGCTTGTTCGAAATCGAAGAATGAAACCAGTCGAATTGGCCATAAAGCGCCGTCCGCAGGCGGTCAGGCAGCTCGGACCGTACCGAGCAAGATCCACACGGAGGAGTTGATCGAAGTATTGGACCTCTGGCAGTACCCGCCGGGAGTCAAGGAAGAGTTGGTCAGACTGATCAACGCCAATGCCCGGGATATCCAGGGTCCGCACCTCTTCCGCTATTACAATCCACGCCCAGGCAAGGTGGCCGCCGCCGAGCGCGCCATGGCCGAGTACATCGGCGTCCGGCACTGCCTGGCGGTGAACTCCTGCACCTCGGCGCTGGTGGCGGCCTTGCGGGCGCTGGGCGTGGGCAGGGGCGATGAAGTGATTGTGCCCGGCTACACCTTCTTCGCCTCGGCCGCTGTGATCGGCACCTGCAACGCCATTCCCGTCATTGCCGATGTGGACGACACCCTGACCCTGGACCCCAAAGACCTCGCGCGCAAGATCACCAGCCGCACCAAGGCGGTCATCGTGGTGCACATGCGCGGCCTGCCGGCCCAGATGGACGAACTGCTGCAGATTTGCCGGCAGCGCAACGTGCCGCTAATCGAAGATGTGGCCCAGGCCGCCGGTGGACAGTATGGGGGCCGCCGGTTGGGCAGCCTTGGCGCCATCGGCTGTTTCAGTTTCGACTACTACAAGATTCTCAACTCCGGCGAGGGCGGGTTTGTGACGACCAACGACGAGTGGCTCTACACGCGGGCCCAGTCGTGGCACGACTGCGCGGCCTGTTGGCGCCCGGATCGGTTTGCCGCAGAACGGCGCGAGGGCGAGTTGTTCTGTGGCGAAAACTACCGGATGAGCGAGTTGCAGGGCGCCGTGGCGCTGGCTCAAATCAAAAAAGCGAACCACTACCTGCGCGGCTACCGCGCCGCCAAGCAGCAGATCATTGCGAACCTCCAACTGCCGGCCTCGGTGAAACTGCAGCGCGTCGCCGACCCGAAAGGCGACACCGGCATCTGCCTGATCCTGTTCCTGCCGAGCATCGCCGCCACCAAGTGGGCCTTGCCGGCGTTGCAAGCCGAAGGCGTCCCGGCCGGTGGCATCTACGACCGGAAGGTCAAAGACTGGCACATCTACGCGCATTGGGAACACATTCTCAGCCGGAAATCCGTGGCCCCGGACGGGCTGCCGTGGACGGGCGTGCCGGCGGCGGAATTGCCGGCCTACGGCAAAGAGATGTGTCCGCAGTGCCTGGACTACCTGGCCCGGGCGGTCATGGTGGACGTGCATTGGGCTTACTCCCCGGCCGACTGCCAGGCGATTGCCAACGGCATTAACCAAGTGCTGCCCGCCGCGGTGAACCGTTGAGCGCGGTCACCCGGCAACAGAAAGGAAGACCTCATTATGCAATACGGTCTGTGTGTGGAGATGGCGCTGGCGACACTGCCGTTTGAGGACCGGCTGCGCCGGGCGCGCGCCCTCGGCTTCCGCAACGTCGAGATGTGGTTTGTGGACCTGAGCTACCACGGCTCGCCGGAAGCGCTGGCCCAGATGGCGGAGAAACTCGGCCTGCGCATCACCAACACCGTTATTGGCGCGCCGGACGGCTCGCTCGGCGGGGGTCTGACGAACCCGGCCAATCGCTCGCAGTGGCTGGCGCGCGCGCAGATGACGCTGGATTTCACCCGACGCGCCCACATTCCCGCCACGATTGTCTGCACCGGCAACATCGTGCGCCGGCATGACCGAGGCCGCGATGCGGGAGTCGGTCATCAACGGGCTGAAGCCGACGCTCGACCTGGCGGAGAAGGCCGGTGTCACGCTGTTGCTCGAACCGCTCAACACGACCTACGACCATCCCGGCTACTGGCTGAGTGCGAGCGACCGAGGCGCGGAAATCTGCCGGCGCCTGAACTCGCCCCGGCTGCGGTTGCTCTTTGACTGCTATCACATGCAGATCATGGAGGGCGATCTGCTCAAGCATATCGAGCGCAACCTGGATGTCATCGGGCACTTCCATTCGGCGGGTGTGCCGGGCCGCCATGAGCTGTTCAAAGGCGAGACGAACTACCCCTTCCTGATCGCCGGGGTTGAAAAGCTCGGCTACCGGGGCGTGTTTGGATTAGAGTATCAACCCTCCATGGACGACGAAACCTCGTTGAAGGAAACCCTCAAGTACCTGGGAGCATCATCATGACCGGCTCATCCCGATTCTCCTTAAGCTCGTGAAATCATCCCGTTTATGAACCCCAACGCGATTGTTCTTGAACTCAGCCCAAATACACACTCCTCCCCTAACTCCAATCGGCGCATGGCTAATTCCAAACGCATCCGCCGGGTATTCCTGGCAGCCGGTTCGGCCCTTTGGCTGGCCGCGGGGGTTCACGCTCAAACACCGGCGATTGTCGGCGCATTTGGCGAGTACGACAGCGGCACCTCCATCCAATACGTTGACGTGACCTTTAGCGAGGCGATGAATGCGGCCTCGGTTCTCAATCCAGGCAATTATTCCATTGCCGGGCACAGGGTCTCCGCCGTCATGCTCTTCACCAACAACCTGGGAGTTGGCTCGACCAACAGGGTGATCTTGCAGCTCGACGGTCCGCTGACCGGCGGCTTCACGTTAAACGTCAAAAACGTCCAGAGCGTTTCCGGCACCCCCATTGCCGCCAACACCGACGTTGCCGGAACCTTGGACCCGTCGAGCTCGGTCGATATCGGCGTCTTCTGGGCTACAGGCACCACCTATTGCGAGGGACCCGGCTCCTACCTGGTCAATTCCAGTGGACAAGACGTTTCGACTCCCCAGGACGGCATCCGTTTCGTTTACGGCACCAGAACCAACAACTTTGCGGTCGTCGTGCAGGTGCCCTGGCTCCTCCCCGGCGGATATTGGAGCTCGGTCGGTTTAATGGCCCGCGAAACCATCAACCCAAGCGACGGCGGCAGCAGAACGATCGCGGTTTACACCACTCCGACACACTGCGCAAATCGGGCTGGATGGCAAAGCCGGTGCCAACACCCTCCAAATGGGCCTTCGTGACACGACCGATCAAGCCTTCTACCAGCCGCCGGATTACATCGGCGATAGCCGCGTTACTCCTGACTATCCCAACCAATGGCTGCTGCTGACCCGTCAGACCGACGGCACCCATGATCTCTTTACGGCCTATGCCTCGACCAACAAGGTTAATTGGACGTGGTTGGGCGATTTCAACCCGGTGACCACCGGGGCTGACACCCCTTTCCCGAGCGTGGTTAATGTGGGCATGGCCGCCTCCGCCGACTCTTACTCCCCCGACACTTACCTGGTCACGGCAGCATATCAAAACTTCGGCGATTACGTCAACCAGGTTTACCTAACCAATTCACCCCAGAGCGTGACCGTTGAGGACGGAGCCAGCGCGACCTTCTCGGTCCTGGCCGGCTCGGACGCCACGGTCCTCCGCAATGGCGCCACCTATCTGCTCGTCGCCTATCAGTGGTACACCAATGGCGTCCCCGTGCCCGGCGCTACTGCCGACAGCTACACCATCCCGTTAACGACCACCAACCTCAACGGTCTGCAAGTTTATTGCGCCATTAGCCCCCTCGGCTCCGCCACCGCCACCAACAGCGCCTCGGCAACGTTGACGGTCCTGCAAGGGCCTCCGACGATTGTCAGCGCGTTTGGCGAGTACGACAGCAGCGCCTCCATCCAATACGTTGACGTGACCTTTAACAAGTTGATGGATGTGGCTTCGCTTCTCAATCCAGGCAATTATTCGATTGCCGGGCAGCCGATCGCCGGTGTCATACTCTTCACCAACAACCTGGGAGTTGGCTCGGGGACCATGGTGATCCTGCAGCTCAACAGTCCGCTGACCGGCAGCTTCACCTTGAACGTCAAAAACCTCCAGAGCTTCTCCGGCACTCCCATGGCGGCCAACACTTCCGTTGCCGGAACGGCGGACCCGTTGACCTCGGTCGATATCGGCATCTTCTGGGCTACGGGTGTCACCTTTTACGCCGGACCGGGCTCTTACCTGGTCAATTCCACTGGACAGGACGTTTGGAATGCCCGGGACGGCTTCCGTTTCCTTTACGGCACCAGAACCAACAACTTTGCTGTCGTCGTCCAGGTGCCCTGGCTCCTCCCCGGCGGAAACACGGAGCCTCGCCGGTTTAATGGCCCGCGAAGCCATCGACCCGAGCGACGGCGGCAGCCGCATGATCGCGGTTTACACCAGTCCGACGGCCGCGCAATTCGGGCTGGATGGCAACGCCGGTCAAAACCTCGTCGGAATGTGCGTTCGTGACACGACCGATGCGGACGTTTACGAGCCGGCGGATTACATCGGCGATGGCGTCATCAGGCCTGTCTATCCCAACCAATGGCTGCTGCTGACCCGCCAGACCGACGGCGCCAATGATCTCTTTACGGCCTATGCCTCGACCGACGAGGCTAATTGGACGTGGATGGGCGATTTTAACCCGGTGACCACCGGGGCTGACACCCCTTTCCCGAGCGTGGTTAATGTGGGCCTGTGTGCCGCCGCCGACTCTTACTCCCCCGAACACTTGGGAGGTCACTGAAACGTATCAAAACTTCGGCGATTACGTCAACCATGTTTACCTAATCAACTCACCCCGGAGCGTGACCGTTCAGAGCGGAACGAGCGCGACCTTCTCGGTCCTGGCTCGGCTCGGACGCCACGGTCCTCCGCAATGGCGCCACCTCTCCGCTCATCGCCTATCAGTGGTACACCAATGGCGTCGCCATGCCCGGCGCTACGGCCGACAGCTACACCATCCCGTTAACGACCACCAACCTTAACGATCTGCAAGTGTATTGCGCCATCAGCGCCCTCGGCTCCGCCACCGCCACCCACAGCACTACGGCAACGTTGACGGTGCTGGAAGATACCGTGCCGCCGACGGTGGTCAGCGCGTTTGGCGAGTACGACAGCGGCACGACCATCCAATACGTTGACGTGACCTTCAACAAGCTGATGAATGTGGCTTCGCTTCTCAGTCCAGACAACTACTCGATTGCGGGGTATCCGATCGCCGGCGTCATGCTCTTCACCAACAACCTGGGCGTTGGCTCGGCGACCAGGGTGATCCTGCAGCTCAACAGTCCGCTGACCGGCAGCTTTACGTTGAACGTCAAAAACGTCCAGAGCGTCTCCGGCATTCCCATTGCCGCCAACACCTCCGTTGCCGGAACGTTGGACCCGTTGAGCTCGGTCGATATCGGCGTCTTCGGGGCGTTTACGGGCGCCACCTATTACGAGGGACCGAACTCTTACTTGGTCAGTTCCAGTGGACAGGACGTTTGGAATGTCCAGGACGGCTTCCGTTTCGTTTACGGCGCCAGAACCAACAACTTTGATGTCGTCGTCCAGGTGCCCTCGATCGTTCCCGCCGGTGGAGCTTCCCTGGCCGGTTTAATGGCCCGCGAAGCCATCGACCCCGCCGACGGCGGCAGCCGAATGATCGCGGTTTACACCAGTCCGACGGCTGCGCAAATCGGGATGGATGGCAAAGCCGGTCAAAACGTCGTCCAAATGTCCGTTCGTGACACGACCGAGGGACACGTCTATCTGCCGGCGGATTACATCGGCGATGTCATCAGGCCTGACTATCCCAACCAATGGCTGCGGCTGACCCGTCAGACCGACGGCACCCATGATCTCTTTACGGCCTATGCCTCGACCGACAAGGCTAATTGGACGTGGATGGGCGATTTCAACCCGGTGATCAGCGGGGCCGACACCCCTTTCCCGAGCGTGGTTAACGTCGGCCTGTGCGCCTCCGCCGACGATTACCCCCCGAGCGCTTGGCAGGTCGCGGCCACGTTTCAAAACTTCGGTGATTACGTGGAGCGACCGACGCTTACGGCGACGCTTGCCGCCACGAAACAGAGTTTGATTATCTCGTGGAACCCGGCCGGCGGCTCGCTCTATTCGTCGCCGGTGCTGGGCAGCGCCGCCCACTGGACGCTCGTAGCGACGACCAACCCGGCAACCGTTACGGTTTCCGGCCCGGCGAAGTTCTTCCGCCCAGGCCCATAAACGCAATGCACCCGCGGCCTCAACCGGGATTTATGCTATGAACAGTTCAAGACTCCGCGTATTGCATTTGGCAGCTATGGGGCCTGCCTCGAGCCGCGGCCCGCTGACGCGCGCCTTCACGTTGATCGAGCTTTTGGTCGTTATCGCCATCATCGCCATTCTGGCCGCGCTGTTGCTGCCCGCCCTTTCGAAGGCCAAGGATAAAGCTGCCCGAACCAACTGTACTAATAACCACCGGCAGTTGGTCCTGGCCCTCACGATGTACGCCCTGGACAACAATGACAAATTCGCCTGGCCGAATTGGGGTTGGGATTATCAAGGGTGGCTCTTCGGCGCGGTCGGTGCTGACGCTGATATTCCGGATCCAACCAGGTCGCCTTACGTCAATAATCCTGCCGACGCTTATACCAATGGGTTGTGGTGGCCGTACATAAAGAGCATAAACTCGTATATCTGCCCCGTTGATCATAAGAGCAAGTATTTCTCGATCCGCTATAACAAGTTGTCCAGCTATAAGCAGGACGGCGCGGTGTGTTGCTACTCCAGGGAGGTGAGAGGCGTAAAGCTCTCCGCAGCCTGGAGTCCGCTGTGCTGGGTAATGTGGGAGCCGGATGACCAGGGTTCCAAAACCCCCACCGTCTGGTGGGATGCGTGCAGCTATCCGGACCATAACGAGGGCATAGGGCGCGTTCATGGCTCGGGCGCTATCATTTCAGCACTGGGAGGCAACGTCTCGTTCATGGCCTTCAAGACCTTTGAAGCGGCGCAGGCAAATCCTCTGAAGAACCTGCTCTGGTGGGCCCCGGATTCGACTGATGGCCGTTAAAGCAATGCAAAACCTCACTCGCGCGGCGTCCTCAACCGGCGGCGCGTCAAAAACCAAATTCCTATGAGTTGTCATTTGAAGCAGGTTCTTAGCGTTCTCATTATCGCTCTTGTCTCGCGGGTCGCCTTCGCCCAGGACGTTCCCTCAAAGATTCCCAAGCGCCGCTCCACCCAGTTGCTCGATGGCTTTGGCGTCAACCTGAATCTGCCCCGGCGGCCCCGGATGCCGTGGACCAAGACCTGGACCCCGCTCTTCGATTCAGGTGTCAAGTGGGTCAGGATCGGCCAGTACGAGAATTCTTCCGAGCAGATCAGTTGGGACTGGGTGGAACAGACGCCCGGACACTACGCCGTGCCGGTGGATGCCGAGGAGGCGGTGCGTTCCCTGCTGGACAACGGCGTATCCATCGAGGCCGAACTGCAATACTCGAACCCCCTCTATGCCGAAGACCGGTCGAAGCGTCCCGAGCGCGTTACCCTTCCGCCGCCCGGCATTGGGCCAGGCGATGACCCGGTGAATCCAATTTTCCTGGCCCCGAGGACCGACGAGCAAATTGAGGCCTTCCTCGGTTACGTTCGCTTCATGGTCGGCCGCTATAAGGGACGAATCAACCACTGGGAACTCTGGAATGAACCGGACATCGGTTATTGGCGGCCAGACATGGAAAAAGCCAAGAAAGCGAAATGGTATGGGCGCGTTCTCTATCGGTTCGCGGACGCCGTGCACGCCACCGCTCCGGACGCCAAGGTCATGTTCGGCGGGCTGGCCGGCCGTGACCTTGAATTTGCTGTGAACGCCCTCACGGGCGGCGCGGACAAGCTCGACATCATGGCGTACCACAGCTACCCCGGCGACGGCCCGTTTGGAGTCGGTCGGCCACCGGAGGAGACCGATCCGCTTTACGGTGGCGCCGCCTTCCGCAAGGGAGTTTTGTCGATTCCGGGAATCCGCCCCAATCTCGAGTTCTGGCTCAACGAATGGAACGTCTGCCCCAAGGCGAGAGGTTCAAATCAATCCGTGCAGGCGCGCTATCTTCCGCGCTTCTTCCTGGAACAGTTGGCCCAGAATATCAGGGGCATGATCTGGGTGTTCATGCCCGCCACCGATGGCAACGAAGACAACTTGATGGGCATCCTGGAAGGCGATACCCAAGGTCCGGATACGTTCCAGCCCCGTGAAGCCTACTTCGCATTCCAGAATCTCTCGGCGGTTTTTGGCCAGACCGTTCGTGACCCGGGCGGCGAAGACGCCCTCAAACCGGTGAAGCAGTATCCGGCTGGCGAGCTTCGGCACTTTTGGTTTCGTGACCGCGCCTCGGGGCGTCGAGTCTTCGCCTATTGGCTCGCGATTGTGGCGGACCCGAAAGACGACTTGAAGCCCGTGTTGACGGAAATGACTGTCGCCGACAAGAGCATCACGCGGCCGGTGCTGATGGACATCCGGACCGGGGATGTCCGGGAACTGCCCTGGATTGACATGGCCAGGCGGACCGTAAAAGTGCCGCTCAAGGACAGTGTGATGGCCGTGGCCGACGCGAAGTTCCTGGACTGGTCCGAGACCCCGCAGACTCCCGGTGAGTTGGTGGCGGAACGGAGCGGGGAGCAGGCTGAGCTTCATTGGAAACCAAGCCCCGGCGCGCTCAGGTTCGAGGTGGAGCGTTCCGATGACTTCAAACCGTGGCGTCGAGTAGGCGAGGTGACTGCCCCGATGGCCGAGTTCTCCGAAAAGTCCTTAGACGCCAATCGGTTCGACGTACCGCGTTCGCGCGACCAACGCAAATGGCGCGTCACCCTGGTCCAATCCGGCGTGGGCCGGACAGTAGGGCTTATGAGAGCGGGAGATTCCCGGGGGTCCGTGCATTCTGAACGAGATAGCAAATCCTATTAGACCATGAACACACTCGGTGCTCCCGGCTGGGGTGGTGGTTTCAGGCTGGCCGCCAAAACCTGTCTGCTGCTCCTTGCGCCGCTCGGCCTGGCGCCTCTGCCCACTCAGGCCCAGCCTTTTCACATCGCTCCTTTCGCGCGCCGCTGCCCGGGCGCCGACGACTACCACTCGACCACCACTTTCGATTACGGTCTTGGACGCGCGGGTCCCCCCCAGTTCGGGCGGGTCGCCGGCCGATACGTGTGCGCCCTGCAATGGGCCGAAGAACGGGATGTCCAGGAGGTCCGCTTGCGCTTTGTGTCGGCTTACACGGGCCAGCCGATGCGCTTGGAATATTGGTTTGAGAATTGGCCCTATCCGCCTCCAACCATGCCCACCATCGAGGATCCGGTGGATGACCCCTGGCAAGGCCGCTGGCTCGAGGCGGCGACCGAGGCCGAAATCCGCGGCCCGGATTGCCGCCTCACCTTTCTCCCTCTTAAGACGGATGAGAATCCCAAAGCGGCCAACCTCCCCGGGCTTCGCTACCGTCGGACACTCAAAGTTCGGCTGGTGTGCGACGCGCCCCCTCCGGCTCTGCAAGGCCTCGAGGTGTTCTCCGGCTCGACGCAGACCAATGTCACGCTGCGCCTCGAACTGGGGGCCAAGAGCACGCGCCCTTGGATTTGGGAAGGCCGGTTGGCGGCCTATAATGGCGTGGTTCAAAATGTCCGCGGATGGCAAACGACCCCGGGGGACAGGGTGGCCGGCACAGAATTTCGCATCACCACCGCTGGCGAGCGCGGGGGCAAAGGTCTGGTGTTTGACGTTCAGGGAACCCGCCCGGCCCCAAGCGGGTCCCACGATGTGACCATCGTCACCCTCCGGGCCGGGGAGCGAACCTTTTCGTTTGCGCTGCCGGACGTGGAGAAGGGGCCGCTCTATTTGCCGGACTTCGACGCTTATGTGAGCCTGGCTTCCACCCCCGGCCTTTTGCCCAGTCCCTCGTCAAGCAAGGCGAGCGCCTCCGAGAGCGGCTCGCCCGCGAACCCGAACAGACTTACGAACGCGCCACCAACGAGATTCCCGCCCTGGATCCGGTCGAGCGAGAGGGCGGGCGTCTGTACCTGCCTTTGGCGATCGATTCGAGTTGGCAGAAGTTCGCGGTTGCCTGGGGCGGCAATGTGTTCCTCAGCAAACGGGCCTTGAAAGCCAAGGGAGCCGAACTCAGCCGGTTGGAATGGCCAGGCGACCGGCTGGAGTGGAGGTTCGGGACCGGGGCCGAGCCCACACTCAACCCTCGCCCATATACCATAGACCTTCATGGTGAAATTGTCGCTAGGTTCGGGCCCTTTGCCCAGCCCACCTTCCGTCCTGGCGCTCGCGATTCCAGGCTGAGCGTGCTCGAGGACTTTCTCCCGGTGGCCATGGCCACCTGGACCTCCGGTGAGATCGAGTATCGGGAAGAAGCCTTCGCGACTGCGCTCGCCGGCCCGCTCGGTTGGGAAGGGCGCGATGAACAAAGCCCGGTGGTGCTTATGGTCAAGGTCACCGCCCGCAACACCGCCGCCCAGCCTCGAGCTTCGCATCTCTGGCTCGGGCTCGCCCCGGCCGAGGCGTTGCAGCCTCGAGAGCAACGAACTCCTCGCCTCGAACGGGCAGCTCGTGCGGGCCCGGGTGGTCCCCTCAGCCGGCGCCACGGCCAGTCTCGCCTCCTTCCAGGACGGCGGCGCATGGATTCAAGGCATCTGTCTGGAAGGGACCCTGGCTCCGGGGAGCGAGGGCACCACGTTGTTTGCCTTGCCTTTCCTGCCGCGGCTCACCTCGTTGCAGCGGCGCCAGTTGGGCGCGCTGAATTACGAACAGGAGCGGGCCAAGGTCGCCGCCTACTGGCGGGCCATAGCCGAATCAGGGGTGCGGTTCGACGTTCCCGAGCCGCGGTTGGTCAGTTTCAGCCGCGCCATGCTCGTCCACCTGCGCCTGAGCACCACCAAGGACCCGAAAAGCGGCCTCTTCATGGTTCCGGCTGCGAGCTACGATTACCAGGTGTTTGCCAATGAGAGTTGTTTCCAGATTCTGGCCCTGGATGCGTTGGGAGACCACCAGACCGCCGCCGATTACCTCGAAACCTTCATCCAGTTGCAGGGGTCGAAGCCCTTCCCCGGAACCTACTCCGGGGACCAGCGCGCGGTTTACCATGGAGCCAAGGTCAACCCGGACTACGACTACACTGCGGCCGACTACAATCTGGATCATGGGACCGTGCTCTGGACGCTGGCTGAACATTACTTCATGACCCGTGACCAGCGCTGGCTGGCTCACGCGGCTCCCGGCATGGTCCGCGCGGCGGATTGGATTACGGAGCAGCGGCGGCAAACGATGGCGCTGGAAGACGGCCAGCCGGTGGCCGAATACGGCCTCCTGCCCGCTGGGCACCTCGAGGACAACCCGGATTGGGGCCACTGGTTTGCCGTCAACGCCTATGCCAGCGCCGGGATGTCGCGCCTCGGCGAGGCGCTCAGGGAGACCGGCCATCCCGAGGCGGCTCGGATTAACCGGGACGCCGAGGCCTTTCGCGCCGACTTGCGCCAGGCCGTTATCCGCGTCGAGCCAGGAGGCGCCGGTGACGCGCTTGCGGGACAACACCTGCGTTCCCTATGTCCCCGTCCGCCCGCATCAGCGGTATCGGCTCTTCGGACCTTTGCGGGTGGATTACTATCGCCGCTACCCCAACCCCGTCCTGCCGATTTACCGGCTGTCCGCCACGCGGGAAGTGCTCTACGGGCCGCTCATCCTGCTCAATCTGGGCATCTTCGAGGGCCGGGAACCGCTGGCGGGTTGGCTTCTCGATGATTGGGAAGACAACCTGACCGTCTCCTCGAGCTTCGGCCTGAACGTCCACGGCTGGGTCGCGGACGAAGATTGGTTCAGCCGCGGCGGCATGGTGTTCCAGGCCAACCTCCAGAATCCCGGTGCTCGCTTACCTCCGGCGGCAGGAAATCCCCGCCGCGCTCCGCAATCTCTATAATGACTTTGTGGCCTGCCTTTACCCGGACGTGAACGTCTTCACCGAGGAATTCCACGCGTGGCGCTCACCTTCCGGGCCCTTTTACAAAGTTCCCGACGAGGCGCGCTTCGTGACCCGGTTGCGCGATCTGCTGGTCCACGAGGAGGGAACCGAGCTCTGGCTGGCCGCCGGCGCGCCCCGGCGATGGCTGGCACCGGGCCGGAAGATAAGCCTGCGCCAAATGCCCACCACTTTCGGCCCCGTGGACCTGGAACTCGACGCCCGGGAAAATGAAATCCTCTGCCAAGTCAGGCCGCCTTCCCGCAACCCGCCGGCGGGCGCCTGGCTGATCCTCCGAGTGCCGGAGCCCAAGGCGCTCGCGGCAGTCGAAATTGATGGCAAGCCCTGGCCGGATTTTGATCCCCGGAAAGGGGCCATCCGGCTGCCCTTGGGCAAAGATGCGCCGCTGCAGCTCAGGGCGAGGCTGGCCGCCAAATAAGAATAACTTCTTCTCTATATTATGCTGCGTCCCCGCCACATCCTCCCCCTGGGCCGCCTCCCGGCGCTCCTGGCGGTTCTCCTCAGTGCCGGTCTCGGGCCCGTTGCCCGGTCGGCTGAGCCTTCGCTCTACGAGGCCGAATTGATCTTCCCGTTGGAAACCTGGCACAACCATGCCTCGTGCATTGTCCAGGCCCCCAATGGCGATCTGCTGGTCTGCTGGTTCCACGGCAGCGGCGAGCGTACGGCTGACGACGTGAGAATCGAGGGCGCCCGGCTCCGCCACGGCGCGCGCCAGTGGAGCGCGCGCTTTACGATGGCCGACACGCCCGGCTTTCCCGATGGCAACCCCTGCATGTTCATCGACCCGCGCGGCCGGCTCTGGCTCATTCACACGACCATCCTGGCCAACACCTGGGAAAGCGCCTTGCTCAAGGTGCGGGTCAGCCACGACTACCTGCGGGCCGGCCCTCCGCGCTGGGAATCCAGTGAAGTCCTTCACATTAAGCCGGGGCCGGAATTCGCCGCCGAGGTCGGGCGACGGCTGCCGGGAATTGAAACGGCGGCGGGGCCGGGCAGGCTCAGCGACCAACTGCCTCAGGCGGCGGAGGGCTTCCTCAATGCCCTGCGCCGGCACGCCACTGACAAGCTCTACCAGAGGCTGGGGTGGATGACACGCGCCCATCCGTTCGTGCTCGAGGGCCGCCGGCTCATCGTGCCGCTCTACCACGACGGGTTCTCGTTCTCGCTCATGGCCATCACCGATGACTGGGGTCAAACCTGGCACACGAGCGCCCCGCTGGTCGGCGCCGGCAACATCCAGCCCAGCATCGTCCGCCGCCACGACGGCTCGCTCTACACCTTGATGCGAGATAACGGCCCCCCGCCCAAGCGCCTCCACCAGAGCGAGTCCCACGACCTCGGCGAGACCTGGTCCCCGGTCACCGACAGCGACCTGCCTAACCCGGGGTCGGGCGCCGAAATCATGGCCCTGCGCAACGGACACTGGGTCCTGATTTCCAACGATACCGAAAAAGGCCGCCACCAATTGGCCGTGCAAGTCTCCGACGATGAGGGCCGCACCTGGAAATGGAGACGTTACCTCGAGCGCGACGCCCCCGGACCGGAAGCGGGCAGCTATCACTATCCCAGCATCATCCAGGCAAAAGATGGCACCCTGCACGCCAGCTACAGCTACCATCTCAGCCGTCGAAATCTGCCCAAGGATGTCGATGGCGCCCCAGCCGCAAAGTCCATCAAACACGCCCACTTCAACGAAGCCTGGATCATGGAGCAACAAACGCAAGTTGCGCCCGGCCGACAGGGCCAGTGACGAAGCCGCCGAAACGGGCACCATCCCCTGACCGTAGGAGACGACGTAAGGAGTCTCTGATCGATGGCCTGTGATGGGAGCAGGCCATCGCCGTGCCCCACATTCAATCAGAGACTCCTCACGTCGTCTCCTACGATGGCTTCCGGGGAGTTGTGCCCCTGACCGTGCCCGGCTGACCCTGAACCAAAACGGGGGGCTTGACTTTTTTGCGGCCGATTGCGCAGTCTCCTGGGCGGTGAACACGCGCGCGGCAAAACCACAAATACGCAAGGCAATCGCATGATGACACCATCCCCCCAAACCAACCGGCGCCGGTTCCTCAAGCAAGGCATAATCGCGGCCGCCGCCACCGGCGCCTGTGGCCGCCAGGCCTTGGCCGGCGCTGCCGCGGAGCCGCCCGCCAGGCGCGTCCTCGTCGCGGCCTTTTCTCATGAGACCAACACGTTTCACCCGGTGCCCACGACCGCCTTCCACTATTCGCAGGCGAGCGACCCGCTCCTGACCGCCTGGCAGGGCGGCGGCATTACGGTGGTTCCCGGTGTGGCGGCGCACCCCTCCGGCGGCGGCACGATTTCCCGCGCGGCCTGCCGCGAGGCCATGGACAAAGTCCTGGCTTCCGTCCGACAGGCCCTGCCGGTGGATGCCCTTTTCCTAAGGCTCCATGGGGCGATGTATGCCGAGGGAATTGGTCCCGCCGAGACGGTGCTCGTGGGCGAGCTTCGCTCGCTGGTGGGGCCGAAAGTGCCCATCGCCTGCACGTTCGACCTGCACGGCAACATCCCGGCCCGGCTCGCCGACTCGGGCGACATCCTCGTGGGACTCAAGACGGCGCCGCACACGGACGGCGCGCAGACGGCCGAGCTGGCCGGGCGCATTCTGCGCGACACCCTGCAAGGCAACGCCCGGCCCGTTTCCTATGTCCTGCCGGTCCCCATCATGGTCCAGGGCGAGAAGGCCATGACGACCGCCGAGCCCTTCGGTTCACTGGTCGAGGAGGCCCGCCGCCTCGAGCGCGAGGGGATAGCGGGCCAGCGCGCGAAGATTCTGGCCGCCACTCTCTTCGTAGGCTGCGCCTGGACCGACTCCCCGGACACGGGGATGTCGGTGGTGGTCACGGCCGATGGCTCGCGCGCGGCCGCGCAGGCGGCCGCGGTCCAACTCGCCCGCCGGATCTGGGACTCCCGGCGCCAGTTCTCGTTCGGATGCGAAACGGCCGAGCTCGAGGCAGGCGTCACCCGGGCGCTCCAGGCCAGGGAATCGACCGTGTTCCTGACCGACAGCGGCGACAACGTCACGGCGAGCACTCCGGGGGATCTGCCGGTGGTGCTCCGCCACCTGGTCGAGCGCCAGATTGGCAACGCGGTGGTGGCGGGCATCAACGACACCGCGGCCACCCAACGTTGCTTCGAGGCGGGCGTGGGCCAGCGCCTCCGCCTCGGCATTGGGGCGACCGTGGAGAAGCGGTTCGGACCGCCCCTGCAAGCCGAAGCGGAGGTTGTGCGCCTGGTGGACAAGCCGCGCATGGCCGTCATCCGGCTCGGTGAACTGGAGGTCATCCTCGCCGATGGCCCGATGGCCTTCACCACCCCCAGCCAGTTCGACCCTTGCGGCATCGACCCGCTGCGCCGCAAACTGGTGGTGGTCAAGGAAGGCTACCTCTATCCCGGCCTCACCCGCATTGCGCCTCGGCACATCATGCTCCTGACACCCGGCGCTGGCGATATGCGCCTCGAGCGCCTCACTTACCTGCGCCGCCGAAAGCCCTTGTATCCCTTCGAGCCGGACACCGTGTTCAACCCCTCGTAGGGTGACCGTGGAGCGAAATTGGGAACCCCAACCGACAAACTGTGGCAGGCCCAAGCCAGCAGTGGTATCTCGGCTTCGAGCATTTCCTCACCCCATAATCAGGCCAGAAGACGCGGATCAAAGGCAAAGTCGGCAGGTGCGCCGATGGCGATCTCCCGGAAATCGGGATGGGCCGGATTAAGGACGTAGTTCGTTTCGTCCGGGATGATTACGCTCGGCACCGCCAGGATGGCGGAGCGCCATGCGCGTGCCCATTTGTCACCGAGCCTCTGGGTGGAGGACGGCGGAGGTTCCATCTTCCAGTCGGCTGGCAACGCCGCCAGCGCCAGCCGTTCAACCAGCCCCTCGTCGAACTCGATGCGTATGATCCGATAATTGAACATCACCAGGGGATTGAGGTGAACCAGCGTCTCCAACGCTGCCAAAGAGCAAGTCGCGCTCGTATAAATCACCGCCACTCCCCGCGAGTTCCAGCGGCCCCCGGTCCTGGCGGCTCCTTCACCGGAGAAGGCCGTGGCGACGTGCTTCTCCTTCACCATGCGCCAGGCTTCCGGCATCAGGAATAGACCCCGTATTCAATGCGTCCGAGCAGGTCTTCAACCTCCCGCGCGCCCACTTCCGTTTCGGCGTAATCCAGAGGCACCGCCCCGCCCAAGCCAACCTGCGGTGAACTCAGCCAGCGCCGGGCGCGTTCCTCGCCTTCCATCGCCTCGACCGCCTTGCCCATCAACCGGGCATACCGGACAACGCGCTCGGACTCCTCCGGGCCGAGCCGTCCCTGGGCCTTGCGCCGGTGCAGCGTGGCCTTGGAAATGCCGAGCTTGGGGGCCAGCTTGTGCATCGGCACGCCGAGGCTGGTCTGCAACACGTCCAGTTCCTGCACCGGCAAACCAACGCGGATGACCTCGATCAATCTGCCGGGCGACAGCCCGGCGATGGCGGCTTTGGACCTCAGGCCGTAAATCTGGCCGCTCACCACCCCGGCAAAGGAAACGGCCTTCTTCGAGGCAACTTCGGTCACAACCGGCCTTGCGGCCGGTCTCCCCTTCGTCATCGTTGTGCTCATTTGATACAAATAATAGTCTCAGATAGAACTGATGTCAAACCGGCTCGCTTGACAGGATTCGCGCGCGCGGATTCCGTGGTCGGCAAAAGTGTTGACCTTTTCCCTGGAGGATTTACACTCGCGCGCATCGCATGTGGCTGAGTTCAACCTGTTGGCAGGTAGAAATGCGCCATTTCGCCTATCGGCCGTCGGCAGGCACGGAAGGGCCGGGCATTAGCGCCCGGCCGGTCCTTGACCAAGTGACGGACTGCACTGGCTCCCGGAGTCCTTCCGCGGGGATAAGGAGCAGTCTCCCGGCGACGGCCTTCAGCCCTCAATCCCTGCACCGCAAGTCCCGACTCTGAACCCACAGCAAACTTTGTCCTCAATATGAAAAACAAAGTGATGTCTCTCACCCTCGGCCTTGGCCTGGCGTCGCTGGCGCTGGGATTCGTTTCCGCCTCCGCACAGAATTATAGCTGGGCCACCATTGCCGGAATGCATGTTACCGGCAGCAGCGATGGCGCGGGCAGCGCCGCGCGCTTTGGTGTGCCGCAGGGGATAGCCGTGGACCACGCCGGCCGCGTGTTTGTGGTGGACACCTCCAACAGCGCCATTCGCCAGATGACTCCGCAAATCACGCCGATGGGAACCAACTGGGAGGTGGCGACTATCGCCGGGTTGGCCGGTGTCACCGGCACCAATGATGGTCCCGGCAATGCCGCCCGCTTTAACTTGCCGCAGGCCGTTGCCGTGGACGGCGCGGGCAACGTCTATGTGGCCGACTCGGCAAACTACACCATCCGCCGGCTCGTCCCTGCGGGCACCAACTGGTGGGTGGCTACCATTGCCGGCCAGGGCGGGGTCTCGGGCAACAGCGACGGGCTGGGCAGTGCCGCCCGGTTTGGTTTTCCAATCGGCCTGGCGGCGGACCCTGCCGGCAATCTCTATGTTCTGGACAACGGCATGGTTCGGCGGCTCACACCCGCCGGCACCAACTGGATGGTCAGCACCCTGACCGGCCAGTCCATTCCTTACCGGCCCGTTGCCATCGCAGTGGACAGCGCCACGAACCTTTATGTCATGGGCCAGTACGGCGCCATTGCCATGCTCCCGCCGCTGGGCACATACTGGGTGGCTGGTTCGCTGACCAACACGAGCGGCGGCGCCCTGGCCGTGGACAATTCCGGCCATGTTTTCCTGGCCTCCGGCTTGGCGGTCGACGAATTGACGTTAACGGGCACAAACTGGTCTTCCACCCCCATCGCCGGGTCGCCCTCGGCCAGCGGCACCGCGGATGGGACCAACCAGGCCGTCCGTTTCATGGGACTCCAAGCCATCACTGCGGACCCCGCAGGCAGCCTCTATGTGGCGGACGCGAACCAAACAGGGCTGGCGCCCGCGAGCACCATTCGCCGGCTCACGCCGGTGGGCGCCAATTGGGTGGTCACTACCCTTGCGGGCGCCGGTTCATTCCTGGCCGAACTCGTGCGCCGACGGCACCAACAGCGCCGCCACCTTCCAGGGTCCCAAGGGCATTGCCAGGGACCGCGCGGGCAACCTCTACGTGGCCGATAGCGGCAACGGGGCCATTCG
The DNA here is from genome assembly GCA_963713735.1 of uncultured bacterium. Classification (GTDB taxonomy): domain Bacteria; phylum Verrucomicrobiota; class Verrucomicrobiia; order Limisphaerales; family UBA8199; genus CAVQND01. The sequence continues at coordinate 89,478 of CAVQND010000053.1, read as the reverse complement.
CAAGCTAACCCCTCAGCCGGGGGCTCAGGGCACCGATTGGGTCGTCAGCACGATCGCCGGGGGACCGTCGGGCTTGGCAGCCAGAGCGCCGGGCGTCGCACCCTTTGACACTCCCCAGGGCATTACAGTGGACGATGCCAGCAATGTCTATGTGGCCGACTCCGGCAACCACACTATCAGCATGCTCACGCCCTCCGGCGCCCACTGGCTGGCCATCCCCATCGCCGGCCAACCCGGGGTGCCCGCCGCTAATAACGGAATTGGTTGGGATGGCACCAACCAGGCCGCGCACTTCCTCCAACCGCACGCCATTGCGGTGGACAACGATACGGGCCGCTTATTCGTAGAGGACGGTATCGGGCTCCGGCTCATCACTCCCCAGGCCGCCGCCGGGGCAACCAATTGGGTCGTCACCACCATCACCAACGGCGCTTTTGGCAGCGGCGTGGTGGTGGACAGGTCGGGCAGCGTTTTCGTCCTCGAGACTGGCGGCGTGATTGTCAAGTTCTCGTTGGCCGGCGGTCAATGGGAGTTCATGACCGTTACCACCGCCGGGGTGGATACTCGCTCGACTTACGAAGACGGCCTAGCCATCGACATTGACGGCAATTTTTACGTGACCGAGGCGAGCACCTACTCGGGCTACGACAACTGGGGTGTCGTGCAGGTCAGCCAGGCAGGAACCAATTGGGTGTCAACCACAATTGCCGGCTCCTATGTTGCCTCCCTCTGGGGCGCCTACAGCGCCGGGATATTCAACCAGCCGCAAGCCGTGGCCGCCGGCGAAGACGGGACCGCCTACGTCGCGGATACCGGCAACAATGTCATCCGGGAGATCTCGCCGCTGGGAACCAATCACCTGGTCACGACCATCGCCGGATTTGGGATCGGATACGATATCGACCGTTACAGGGATACCGGCACTCCTGACGGCACCGGCAGCGCCGCCCCGCTCATAGGGCCGGCCGGCATGGCCCTGGGCAGCGCCGGCAGCCTCTGGGTGGCCGACCAGGCTGGGGACACGATTCGGAGGCTGGCGCCGGCGATTACCGCGGCAGGGACCAACTGGTCCATGACCACCATCGCCGGCCAAACCACCATCTACGGCTGGGGCGACGGCACCAACCTCCCAGGATTGATTTCGGGCGTGGGCGGGACCAACCGCGGCGTTCTGTTCAATCTTCCTGTCGGCGTGGCCGTGGACCAGGCTGGAAATGTTTTTGTGGCCGACACGGACAACTACCTGATTCGCGAACTCACGCCCTTGGGAACCAACTGGCTGGTAACCACGATTGCCGGCCAGCCTGGGTACTATAGCCCCACCCCCGTTGATGGCACCAACGGAACGACCGCCTTTACCGGCATAGCGGGCATCGCGGTGGACACCGCCGGCAATGTCTATGTGGCCGACAGTTCTGGCTCCGCACAGTGGGGCCTGGTGACGAACCTGATTCGGAGGATCAGCCCCGTCGGAACCAATTGGGTCACGACTACGCTCGCCACTTGGACGGGCCAGCCCCATGAGCAGGGGCTCGGCGGACTGGCCGTGGACCAGGCAGGAACCGTGTATGCGACCTCAGGCACTGCCATTCGCCAAATCCGGGCGGAAGGAACGAACTGGGTGGTCAGCACCATCGCCGGCCAGGCCGGCTCAGCCGGCGTCATCGATGGCACCAACGGGGCCGCCCGCTTCGGGGCGTTTGACTCGTGGGAGAACTGGTACGACGGCCCGACCGCCATTGCCCTGGACAACGCCGGCAACCTCTATGTCGCCGACACCCCAAACAGCACGCTCCGCAAACTGACACTGCTCATCACCCCGCTGGCGACAAACTGGGTGGTCTCCACCATCGGGGGGCTGGGAGATGTGGCGGGCTATGCCGATGGTGACAGCATGACCGCCCGGTTTAGCGGGCCATCAGGCATCGCGGTGGACAGCGGTGGCAATGTTTACCTGGCGGACTCCGCCAACCAGGTCATCTACGAAGGCATTCCCTCACCCATTGTCCATTTTCAAATGCCCAGCGCGTTCTTTCACGGCACCCAACAGATCCTCTGGAACGCGGTCGGCTTTGACCCGCGCTCGACGACCGTGCAGGTCGCCGCCTTCCGCGCCGGCGCCAGTTACGTTGTCGGCGTGAGCACCAACATCCTCTCCGGGAGCCTGCTCTGGGATACGACCACCGTTCCTGATGGTCTGTATGGGATGAAGGCGATTTTCTACAACGCCGCTTCGCAGGTGGTGGGCAGCACGGTCTCCCAGAGCTTCTTCATCAATAACTCGGTGGCGGCAGAGGGAGGAGTTTTGACCAGCAACCAGACCTGGGCCGCCGGAGTTCACATCGTGGCCTCGAGCATCGTCGTCCCCAATGGTGTGACCCTCACCATCGCGCCGGGGGCGATCGTTAAATTCCTTCCCCGCACGGGCATCACCATCCAGGGTGGCGGCATCGTCAACGCCGCCGGGGTCTTGACTTCCCTTGCCGACGATTCCGTCGGCGGCGACAGCAACGAGGACGGCAATCAGACGCTGCCCCTGCCCGGCGACTGGGCAGGCATTGTGGTCCAGGGCGGCCAATTCAACGCCAATGACGTGGCGTCGGTCCGTTATGCCTCGGTCACCATCGGCGGCACGCTCTCTGGCAACCAGGTCTGGGGCAGTTTGCTCTATATCATAACCAACAATCTTACCCTGGCCCCCGGCGCCACCCTCACCGTCCTGCCCGGGGCGGTGGTGAAGTTCGCGGCCGGCGCCGCCCTGACCGTGAGCTCGACCGCGACGTTGAACGCCCAGGGCACCGTCGCCCAGCCCATCACTTTCACCTCGCTCAAGGACGACACGGCCGCGGGCGACAGCAACGGGGATGGCGACCTGACGACGCCTGCGGCGGGGGACTGGGACTCAATCTATATCCAAGGTCAGGCCGTCTTCGACCACGTGGTGATACGCTATGGCGCCGGTGTCAGCCCTACCGTTAGCGGACTGATTAGTCTCGAGAACGGCACTGTCGTCGTCTCGAACTCCCAGTTGAGCCAGGGGTTCTATCATGGCATCCAGGGCGCCGGCGTCCTCACGGCGCAGAATTGCGTCGTTTCCGACTGCGACCGTGGTCTCAAGGCCGCTGCTACGGCCAGCATCGTGAACTGCACGTTTTACCACAACCGCCTCGGCTTGGTTGTCCATTGCGGAACCCTCGCGCTGACCAACACTATTGTCGCCGACAATTATGAGGCTGGTATCGAGTTCGACTGCGGCAGCCTCGCCGGCGTGAGCCACTGCGATATCTGGTCCTCGAGCACTAGTGGCTATGCCAACTACCTCTATACCACCGACTTGACCGGCATCAATGGCAACCTCTCGGCCGACCCGAAATTTGTAAACGCCAGCCAGGGGGATTTCCGGCTCAATTACGGTTCTCCCTGCATTGACGCCGGTGACGGAACGGTGGCGCCGCCCAGCGACTTCATGGGCGCGCCGCGCTATAACGACCCACGCACGCTCGACAAGACCGGGCTGCCGGACACCAACGGCGTTTATGCGGACGTGGGCGCCTTCGAGTTTGTAGAGACGGCCAGCTCGGACATCGACCTGATCGCCACGGTCGTGGACGGCCCGCCGACCCTGACGGCGGGCGACAGGGTCCAGGTCCAATGGACCGTGGCCAATATCGGGAGCATGAACGCCACTGGACCGTGGCACGACGCCCTGTCCCTGGTCTCTGCGTCGGACAGCAACATGGTCGTGGCCGTGGCCGAGCCACTCGATGGCCAGGGCCTGGTGCTCGGTCCGGGCCAGACTTACACCTTCTCGGCCAGCGTGGTTGTCCCCGCCGCCGCCGAAGGCAACTACTTGTGGCAGGTCCACGTGAACGACCGTGGCGAGGTCTTTGAAGGCGCCAACTGGACGAACAACACCACCCTGGCCGCCGCACCGAGCAGCCTGGTAGTTCCTTTGCTCAGCTTCGGTGGCACCGCTTTGAGCGGGTATTTGGAAAGCAGCGGGCAGACGGACGTCTGCAAGATTGTGCCACTGGCCGGCCAGGAGGTCCTGTTGGTCCTCCAGGGCAGCCCGTCCGGCAGCGCCCTGGAGCTCTATGTCGGCCAGGGATACCTGCCCAGCCCCTCGCACTTCGACCTCAAGAGCAGCCAGTTCAACTCCTCGACCGCCTCGGTGCTCATTAGCCGGCCCAACGGCGGGATTTATTATGTGACCGTCTATGCCCGCTCGCTGGCGGCCCCGGTGGTTGGTTGGACGCTCACGGCCACTGCGCCCAGCTTCACGCTCAGCTCCGTGACCCAGACCAGCATCGCTAACAGCGGGGCCGTGACCCTCCAGCTCAACGGTTTCCTGCTCGACCCGGCGGACAGCTTCCAACTGGTCGGTCCGGGCGGCACCTTTACCGCCAGGACAGTCCAGGTTGTCGGTTCCACGACGGCGTATGCCACCTTTGACCTGGGCGGCGCCAACATTGGCAATTACACGGTCCAGGTCATTCAGCCCAGCGGCGGCATTCTCACCCTGACCAACCCGGTCAGCGTCACCGCCGCTTCGCCGCCCAGGCTCTCTTTGCAGCTCCAATTGCCGCCGCTCTACCGCGTCAGCGAGGTCATCAACGGCTCCGTCACTTACGGCAATGCCGGCAATGCCGATATGATTGCCCCGATTCTCATCATCAAAGCGGGCGGCCTGGCGGGCCTCAGGCTCCAGCCGACCGACACCTTCTCGACCAACGACCTGCTGCTCATCGGCGCCAGCCTCTCCGGCCCGGCAGGTGTGCTGCGCCCGGGAGAAATGTGGACCATCGGCTTCTCGGCGTTTTGCTCGACCAACATTACCATTCCCTTCGAGGTGGACTACGAACCGGCCGAGGCGACCGACCCGATCGATTACGGAGCGCTCGAGCCGCTGATGCGCCCGTCCGGGTACAGCGACGCGGATTGGAATCCCCTGTGGACCCGGTTCCAGGCCGAAGCGGGGCCGGCCTGGGGCGGGTTCGTGAGCCTGATGGCCCACTACGCCACCATTCTGGCCCAGGAAGCGGAGACTGGCAATGACCTCGGCAGCTTCTACTCGTTGCAGCCGGTGTTGGGGTATGCCTTGGCCGACTGCCTGGCCCAGGTCCAAGCCACCGTGTCCGGGACGCTCTACCTCAACGACACCAACCATCCTCTGGCTCACACGACCGTTAGTCTGTGGAACGGCGACCTAAGCGTGAACGTTGCGGCAGAGACAACGGCCAGCGGGACGTTTGCGCTCTTGAACGTGACCAACGGCACTTACACGGTGAGCGTGCCGGGCTACTGGCTGGCCGCGCCCTTCCAGATCACGGTCCCGGCCTCCGGCGCGGGGAGCGGCCTGACAGTCGTAGTCACCACCGGTGGCAGCATCGGCGGCGCTGTCCGCGACCAGAGCGGGTCGTCATTTCTCGCGAATGTGCTCGTCGAAGCGGCGTCGGAAGGCACCAACGGCCTGTTTACGGCCACGACCGGTCCGGATGGTTCGTTCCTGCTCAGCGGCCTGCCTCCCGGCACTTATGACCTGACGGTGGGCGGTGGGCCTTATGAGACTCAATACCTCCCCGGCTTGAACGTCCAGTCTGGCCAGACCCTTTCGACCAACCTCTTCCTGGCGCCGGGGGCCTCTTTGCGGGGCACCGTGGCGGCCAGCGGGGTGCCTGTGGTCAATGCGGTGGTGATGCTCACCGGGGCCTCCAACGCTGCGGTGTCCGGCTTCACCGACGCCAGCGGCAAGTTCTCACTGGCCGGCCTGGCCTCAGGCCAATACACCCTCGAGGTGGATGCCGCCGGCTATGTCGCTTTTATCGTCCCAATCAATCTCAGCGCCGGCCAGCAGGCCGACACGGGCTTGATTTCCCTTGGCGCCGGCGCCACGCTCACGACCATCTTCCAGACCGGCAGTTCAGCCCCGGTTGCCGACACCGTCGCGTCCCTGCTGCAGGGCAGCAATGTGGTGGCCGTGGCACTGGCCGATACCAATGGGGTGGCGGTGTTTTCGGACCTGGCCGCCGGGACCTACACCTTGATCCAGAGTGCTTACGGCTTTGCCGACGTCACGAATGTCATCACCGTTGCTCCTGCCGGCCTGCTCACCAATGCCTCGCTAACGACCGTGCTGGGGAGTGTCTCGGGCCAGGTCACCGACGCCACCGGCGGTCCCATCGCGGGCCTGGCGGTCAGCGTGTACGGCGCCGGCCCATCCGACGCCGATATTGCTTTCAGCGTTTCGACGGATGCGGATGGGCGCTACGCCTTGCTGGGTCTGAGGGCCGGTTCCTACGTGGTTACTTTTGGCAACAACGGTGGCATCGAGGCGCAGGAGGTTGCCATTGAGGCCTCCCTGGCGCCGCAGACCCTCAACTTCACCCTGCCCGGAGTCCTGGTGCAAGGAGTGGTCCTGGCCTCCGACGGCGCCACGCCCGTCCACGGTGCCACCGTTACTCTGGCCCAAACCAATCAATTATTGGCCACTGCCATGACCGATACGAATGGCCTTTATCGGTTCCGCATCCTCCTGCCCGGCGCCTATGAACTGGAAGCTGGGACGATGGACGGCATTTCCTCGAACATGTCCATTGCCGTTGGCATTGGGAGCAATGTCGCAGCCGCGCCGCTGACGCTGGGCTCCCTGCAACTGCAGGGCGATGTGACCGACACCCAGGGGCAGCCCCTGGCCAATGCAATGGTAGCTCTCCTGCCGCCAGCCCGAAACGCAGCGTCACAAGCATTTGCCGCCGTCACATCAAGCAATGGTCAATTCCTAATCTCCGGACTGGTTCCGGGCCAATATACGGTGTTCATCCACGAGCCCGGCTTTGCCCAACTCATCAGTCCTCTTAACGTCTCCACGACCCTGTACCAGAGTTTCGCGCTCTCAACAGGTTTATCCGTCAGCGGGCAAATCACTGAGGCCGCCGGTGGACGGCCCATCAGCAATTCCATCGTTGCCCTTTTCCCCTCGGGCACCCATTTCCTGACCGCCATCGCCGCAAGCGATGACTCCGGCCAGTACACCGCTGTGGACTTGCCCGCAGGCACCTATGACATCATCGTCAGCGAACCCAGCCACCAGGTTAAGGAACTGCCGAGGGTGAGCCTCACTACAAACGCGTTGAACCTGGATGCCGCCCTGGCGGCCACCAACGCACTGGTCCGCGGAACAGTTACAGACGCCTCGGCCAACGCACTGGCGGGCGCTCAGGTGAACTTGGCGGATCCCCAAACCGGCCAGACCCTCGCGCAGGTGACGACAGATGCTGACGGAACCTGGTCCACAGCCCGGTTGCCGGCCGGAACGTACCAGCTCACGACTTCCGCACTGGGCTACTTGTCACCGGAGCCGATGGTGATCTCAGTCGGGGCCGGCGTCACCTCGGTTCCAAATCTGACCCTGACGCCCGTGGCCACCGATGACGGCCGGAACACGTACATTCCAACCGTCCCTACCGACTTCTACAGCTTTGTGTCACAGAAACTCGGAGGGGCCCTTTTGACGCTGCTTGGCAACCAGGAGCCGAAGTGCGGAGTTGAAGTATTCACGGGCATGTACGATTGTTCGTGCCACGATTGCCAGGGCTACACCTATTGCGTGGCGGTTGCCGAGTGGAATCTTGTCCAGGCATTGGAGAAGAGGGTCAACCAGTCCTGCGAACATTGGAAGGAGCAATGGAGTGGCGGCTCCCAGGCCGCAGGCGCCAGCGCGAGCATTGCCAGCATTTACGCCGCCAAGTTGGCAGCCGATCTCGCAGCCTTGGCCTACCCTGAGTTTAGTAAGCTTAAGCCGCTCGAGCAGGCGCAAGTCGCCGGGTTGCAGGCGGTTAAGGACGGGGGGGATATCCTGTCGTTCATACGAACTGTCGAGCCGAATGCCAGCGAGCTCGCGAAGTCCGTTCGCAACTGTGACGCAGCGGGCTCATTGGCGAACCTGCTGGGGTTGGTCAACTCTATGGCCGCACTCGGGCTGGATGCCATTACTTCCAAGAACATGTTGAAGGTGGCGGCGGACAACCCTGCACTTACCTACGTTTCTGACGAAATCCCGGTGTTTGTGGACCTGATGGATGTCGTCCTCAGCGCGAAGCAAACCTATGATGACTATGCGCAAGCGGCCGGGGCGCTCGAGAATGCCCGCTGGCAATGGATCGGGGCCAAAGCAGCATACGATCTGGCCATCGACGCTTTCAATAAAGCGAACCACTGCCCGCCCTTCCCGTGCAAGCCGCCGCCGACCCCCCGGCGCACCCCACCCGTGCCTGTGCCGCCGGGCCAGACCGAGGACCCCAATGACAAGCTGACGGCAGGCTTCGGCGCCTTCTCCTGGGTGGGACCGGAGGCCACGCTAACCTACACTGTTCTTTTCGAGAACCAGCCGACGGCGACCTTGCCGGTGCAAACTGTCCTGGTCACCGACCAACTGGATGCGAGGCTGGACTGGTCCACGCTCCAGTTGAGCACCATCGGCTTCAACCAACTGACCATCCCCTGCCCGCCGGGGTTGCAGGTCTTCGCCACCAATGTGAATGTGGCCAGCGATCCGAATCCGGTCCGGGTCACCGCTGACCTCAACCCGGCCACAGGACTCCTCACCTGGCAGATGCAATCCATCAACCCGGTCACCGGCCAGCCGGTGACCGACCCGATGGCCGGCTTCCTGCCCCCGAACAACGCGCAAGGCGTGGGCCAAGGTTACGTCACCTACACGGTGGCCTGCAAACCTGGCCTGGCCACGGGCACGGCCATCACCAACCAGGCGATCATCGTCTTCGATCAGAACGCCCCCATAGCCACTCCCATCGTCACCAATACCATCGCCGCCACACCGCCCCTGAGCGCCGTCAACCCGCTGCCCGCCATCTCCACCCAAACCAACATCAACGTGTCGTGGTCCGGGACCGACACCGGCCCCGGAATCGCCGGCTACGACATCTACGTCTCGACCAACGGCGGCCCCTGGGGGCTCTGGCTGAGCCGTGCCACCAACACCGCGGCTGTTTTCGCCGGGACTTTGGGCGATAGCTACGGCTTCTATGCCATCGCCTATGATGCCGTTGGCAATTGGCAGCCTGCAAAAACCACCGCTGATGCCGTCACTGTGGTCGAGCAGTTGACTCCGCTGGTGGTCACTACGAGCGGCTGCGGCACCCTGGCTCCGAATTATGAGGGCACCACGCCCCTCACGCCAGGCTCCAATTACATCGTCACCGCTATCCCCTGTGCGGGCTACTCCTTCTCCGGCTGGACCGGCAGCATCGTCACCAACGCCGCCACCCTGGCCTTCACCATGCGCGCCGGCCTCGTGCTGCAGGCCAACTTCGCCCCCGCTGCTTACGTGCCCACCAACGGGACCTATTATGGCCTGTTCTATCCTGCGGACGCAGTCACGCACTCCAACTCGGGGTCCATCACCCTGACGGCCACGGCCAAGCGGAGTTACACCGGGAAGGTGCAAGTGGATGGCAGCACGTTGGCAATTAGCGGCCAGTTCGATGCCTCCGGAGTGGGCGCCAATCTGGTTAAACGGACCAAGCGCAGCCCGCTTGCCGTGAACCTGGTCATGCTCGGCTCGGACTGGCTGGCGGGCACCGTCAGTTCTTCCCTGAGCAATGAGGTCTGGACGGCGCAGATCACGGCGGGTCGCGCCGTCTTCGACGGCAAAACCCGGCTGGCGCCCCAGGCGGGCCGATACACGTTGATGATTGCGGGCGCCAACGGAATGACGACCCTGCCGGTTGGCGACGGTTGCGGCACCTTGACCGTGAACGCGGCCGGGATGGTCAGTTTCGCCGGCACACTGGCGGATGGAACCAAGGTCAGCCAGTCGGCCCCCGTCTCGCAGGAAGGGCTGTGGCCGTTTTACGCGCCACTCTACAGCGGACAAGGTTCAGTCCTGAGCTGGATCGGCTTCACCAATGCGGCGACGCTCGGTGGCGACCTGGTCTGGACCAAGCCCGCCTCGAAGACCGCTTACTATCCCAAGGGCTTCTCCTGGTTGACTGAAGCCCTCGGCGCGAGTTACTCGGTCCCCGGCAAGGGCGTCAACATCCTGGCCGCAACCAACGCGGTGGTCCTGCTCACCCTCGAAGGCGGCAACCTGCCGCAGAACCTGACCAACCTGTTCACGCTGAACTCGAAGAACCAGGTCCAGCATCCCACTCTCACCAATAAGCTGATGCTGACCTTCACCCCTTCCAGCGGTCTGTTCACCGGCAGCCAGGTCAGCCCCGACACCCGCAAGCCCATTTCATTCCAGGGTGTCCTGCTGCAAAACCAAGCCATCGGCGCCGGCTTCTTCCAGGGCACCAACCAGGCCGGCCGAGTCCAGTTGACAAAAGAACCGGCTGCGGGATTCTGAAATCCTGGACGCGCAGGTCATCAAGAACCAAGTGACACCCGGAAGCCGGGGACGGCAGAGCCTTGGCTTAGATTCAATCACCTCTGGAGATGGGCATCCCCGGATTTCCCGGGGATTCGCCGGCCAGGACATTCCAGCCGCGCCGGCTCAGATGCCAATACAGATAAACTCCCGCCCGTCCAGGCAAATTGCCGGGGGTCATTCGTGTCAAGTTTCCAGCCCAGTTGGAGCGCCAGCGAAGCGACAAACGACGCGGCCATGGCGGCCACTTCGCTCCAGGCGTTGATACGCCACCAGAACCAGCGCAGGATGAAAATCGAGCCCGTCCCGGCTCCCACGGCCATCAGGAATTTCCAGGCCCCGGCGATGGAGGTTTGATAATAGGTAACCACCGAGGAAAGCAGCATCAGAAGGAGGGTCGAGAGTTGCGCTATCCGGACGTAGTGTTTTTCCGGTTTGCCTTTGACCAAAAAGCGCCGGTAGAAGTCATTTACCAGGTAGGACGCGCCCCAGTTCAACTGCGTGGCCACGGTGGACATGTAGGCCGCTGCAAAGGCGGCAATCATTAAGCCGGCCAGGGCCGGCGGCAGAACATTGGGGTCCGCCACGGCTTTGATGAACCCGGATTCTTTGTCGGCCAGGGAGGGATAGAGCACCAGCGTAGCCAGGGCGGTGAGAATCCAGGGCCAGGGACGCAAGGCGAAATGGGCGATGCTGAACCACAAGGTCGCCAGCAGGGAATTCTTCTCATCTTTTGCGCAGAGCATCCGTTGCGCGACATACCCGCCGCCCCCTGGCTCCGAGCCCGGATACCAGGTGGCCCACCATATAACAAACAGGTAAACGAAAAACGCAATCATTGGCATCCAGGCCGAACCAATCTCCGGCGTAAAGGACAGGATGGAGCCGGTGCCGCCTCTGGCCGCATCCAAAGCCCGCAGCTTGGCCTGGAGGGCCGCCATCCCGCCTGCGGCCTTGACTGCGAAACAGGCCAGCACAATCACCATCCCCATCTTGAGCGCGAATTGGAACAGGTCTGTGACCAGGACGCCCCACAATCCGGACAAGGTGGAGATGCTTGCGGTGAGCAGCATAATGGCAAATACCACACACAAAGCGGCGATCTTCGGATCATGTATCCCCAGCGCCGGCAGGTGCAAGTCAGGGAAGATCACCAACAGAATCTTCACCATCGCCAGGTTCACCCAGCCCAGGATGATGCAGTTGATCGGCAAACCCAGGTAGAGGGCGCGAAAGCCGCGGAGGAAAGCCGCGGGCTTGCCACCGTAGCGGAGTTCGGTCGAACTCAAGGTCCGTCACCACGCCCGCCCGCCGCCACAACCGCGCAAAGAAAAACACGGTGAGCATGTTGCTCAGCAGCAGGTTCCACCAGAGCCAATTGCCGGCGATGCCGTAAGAGGCCACCAAACCGGTGACCGCCAGGGGGGTGTCGGCGGCGAAGGTGGTGGCCACCATGCTCGTGCCGGCCAGCCACCAGGACGCATTGCGACCGCTCACGAAATAGTCCTCGGTCGAACCCGTCGCCTGCTTGCGATACCAGAGCCCAATCAGCAGATTGATCGCGAAATACCCCGCAACCACCGACCAGTCAAACAAGGTAAGTTTCATGAAGCCAACCTTTCTGTATGGAGCACGGCATGGGCCGAACGGTATTGCGCATCCGCCCGGTGGGCGAGAAGTTTTTTGGTAACTGTTCAGGTCTGGGTCACGGCGGGACAACCGCAGATGTGTTTTTGAGGACCTGCTGTATTTCGAGCGTCCCGTTTCCCCTCACCCCGGCCCTCTCCCTCGGGGAGAGGGGGAATCATCGTCAGTCAGCCGACGAATCCAGCGGTATAGGCATGATCGAGAGCCGGCCCTGGTTGCTCCCTCTCCCTCGGGGAGAGGGCTGGGGTGAGGGGAAACCGGCTCTGCAACGAAACCATCTCCAAAAATCAGATCGGCGCCCCGCCTGAACAGTTACGTTTTTTGTGAGTCCGGCCCGCCGGCAAAAAGCATCGACAACCAGGTTGGTAGGGCGCACCATCCCGCCCTCAGGCTATGAACTGCGGACAACTTTGTATCCTGTCCAGCGGAACGCCGGCTTCAGCCGGCAGTCCCCAGCCAAGGCTATGAAGTGCGGACAATTCAGGGTCATGTCCAGACTGCTCCCGGCGCTGGTCCTTTCGCTAGTGTGCCGTGCCGCGTTCGGCGCTGACAACCAACTTACTCAGCTCAGCGCCGGAGACCTTCGGCTCACGGTCCGCCGCTCGGTCCAGGGCGTCTCGGTTGACAGCCTCCTGGACTCGAAGCAGGCCCGGCAACTCCTGGCCCCGGGGCCGCGGCCACTGTTCACCCTGGCGCTCCGCCAGGGCGGCTCCACCACCGAGGCCGTCCTGGCCTCCGACCAAGGCTGGCGCCAGTGTGTCGTGACGCAGGCAGCGACGCGCCTCGAGTTGCGCTGGTCTGAGCCCGTCGACGAGTCTTTGGCCGGCCTCTCCGTTCGGGCTGTCGCCACGACCGACGCCGGCGCGAGCGCCCTGCACTGGAAGTTGTATGTCGAAAACCGCAGCAGCCACCGGAGTCTCTGGCGCGTCGTGTTTCCGCAACTCGCGCTGGCTGCCCCGGGCGCCAACGCCGCAGTGTTCTTCCCGCGCGATCCGGGCGAGGTGCAACGCGGCGTCTGGGAACGTCCGTTCAACTATCACGGCAATTACCCTGACAACGCGTGTGCCATGCAGTTCATGGCCGCCTACGGCGGGGGCGATAACCCGAGGGGGCTTTACGTGGCCACACACGATCCCTGGGCCAGCACCAAAGACCTCGTGCTGCAAAGCGACCCCGCCGCCCGCAGCCTGCGGCTCAGCTTCGAGCACCCCGTCCCGAACATGGGCCTGGCCGGAAACAGCTTCGCTCTCGAAGGCGAAGCTGTCTGGGGTCTGCTGCGCGGCGACTGGTTCGATGCGGCGATGATCTATCGGAGCTGGGCGCAGCGCGAGGCGAAGTGGTGGCCGCCCCTCGGCCGCGACGGCCGCCCGGATACGCCGCGCTGGATGCGCGAATTGAACGCCTGGACGATGACCGGCGGAGCGACGGGCGAGTGCGTTCCGGCCGTGAAAGAGTTCCGCGCCTTTCTGGGCGTGCCGCTGGGATTTCATTGGTACAACTGGCATCAGATCCCGTTCGACAACGACTATCCGCATTATTTCCCGGCCAAGGCGGGTTTCGCCCAGGGCGTGGAGGAACTGGAGTCCGCCGCCGTTTTCCCCATGCCCTATATCAACGGCCGGCTCTGGGATTCACACGACCGTGGCACGGAGGACTTTGAATTCAGCAAACTCGCGCTGGCGGGGGTTACCAGGCAGGCCGACGGCACGCCCTGGCTCGAAAGCTACGGCAGCAAAGAGACCAACGGCCAACCGGTCCGCCTGGGGGTGATGTGCCCGAGCAGCCCGCTCTGGCAGAACACGGTGAGCAACCTCGTCTGGCGGTTGGTGCGCGAGTGCAAGACCAGCGGCGTCTATATCGACCAGGTGGCGGCGGCGGCGCCCAAGCTCTGCATGGACCCCACGCACGGCCATCCCCTCGGGGGCGGTCATTGGTGGACCGAGGGGTACTGGAAAATGCTCGAGGGCATCCGCAGCGTCATGCCCCGCGAAGCCATCCTGACCACGGAGTGCAACAGCGAACCGTTCATCCGCTGGTTCGACGGCTATCTCACCTGGCATTGGCAGCAGGACGGCCAGGTGCCCGCGTTCCCCGCCGTCTATGGCGGCGCCATTCAGATGTTCGGCCGCGCCTATCGCGGAGGCGCCACCCGGGACCTGGCCCTGCGCATGAAGGCCGGACAGCAACTGGTCTTTGGCGAGCAACTCGGCTGGCTCGACCCCGGCGTCCTCAAACAGCCCGATAATGCCCAGTTCTTCCGCCAACTGGTCCAATTGCGCTCGAAATTCAGCCGCTATTTCTTCGCCGGCGAAATGGCCCGCCCGCCTGCGCTGCTGGGCGATGTGCCCAAAGTGAAGGCGGACTGGCAATGGTCCGGCGAATGGTGGGTCACGACCGATGCCGTGCTGACCGGCGCCTGGCGGCTGCCGGCCCAAGGCCGGCTGCTGCTCCTTTTTGTCAACGTCAGCGACGCGCCCGTCACCGCCTCGGTCCGGCCTGCGGCAGGCTGGGGCCTGCCCGCAGGACCCGTCCGTTGCGAAATGACCTCCGGCGCCTCGATGCCCGTCACGACTGCGGCTGGTGTGCCGGAAAAACCCGCCACCTTCGCCCCGCGCCAGGCGCAGGCCTGGGAACTGCGGTGGTGAGCAGTTGCTCTCAGCGAGCTCCCCAGCCTCGCTGCTGTGACAGCACAGAAAGAGTAGGAACTCGCAAACAACTGAATGACAACTGACCCCTCGAAGACGGATGCGAAGCGGCGGAAGTTGCAGAGCGCCCTCCCCGCCACGGAGCAGCAACTCGACGCTTCGGCCCATGAGCTTCATGTCCTGATCGCAGCGGAAGTCAAAATGGTGGAAGGCAGACAGTGATTTATGAACGCGCTGGATTATGATTCCAAAAAAGCCGGGAAGAGATGGGTGTCGTACTTCGACCGTTTGGGGTTCGGAGACTACTGCAAGAACAACAGCCTGATAGAGGTCTTCCTCGATACTTGCTATTGGCTGGCGAGAGCAAAGGAAGAGATGGAATATGAGGCCGACGTGGAGTTCGCGTGGTTCTCAGACTCCATTCTTTTCTATTCCGCCGATGATTCTCGATCTTCCTTTCAAGCCGTAGCCGGTGTGTCAGAGATCCTTCTTCGACGAGATCCTTGATGCAAGGATACCGGCCCGTGACGCTCTGGCGTTTGGCGACTTCTACGGTGACAAGGCAAACAGCCTCTTTCTGGGACAGGCGCTTGTTGACGCCTGCAAATACGGAGAGAAATTTGACTGGTTGGGTTTCGTGCTCCACTCCACGGCGCTCAACAGAATGGTGGAGGTTGAACAGCCGTTAAGCAATCTCACCTACAAACATTGGGCCGCCGAGTTCAAAAATCGGACGACCGGAGCAGTGGAAAAGGAAAACGTCGTGGCGTATCTGGTTGGTCCGGGTTCCATCATGCCCGCTTCCGGCGGCAATCCGTACCTGACGGTGTTGGAGGCAATGGCCAATGACGCAGATTGTGTGGACCACAGAAGGAAGTACGAGAATACGATCAAGTTCCTCAAACACTTCTCAACGATGAATTGACCGGCTCGCTTCTGATTTCTACGACCTAGTCAAGGACCAGATCACCGCAGGGCGACGCATGAGCACCCGGAGCGCGGCGTTCACGCCAATGTCGAACGCCGCCACGTGAACCCGCTCCGCAAGCCGCTTGCGCACCTCGGCGACCTGCGCCCATGGATCCAGGTAATCCGGCTACGGCAGGTCGAACAGCGAGGCCGCGTGCCGCTTCGAGATGACGCGCGGGTGGCCCGGAGAGACGGGGAACCCGTCGAGGCAAGCGACGAAGGCGTCCGACGTGGCCAAAACGCTCTCCGGCAGGAGCGGCTGGCAAAATGGGCAGTCGGTCCCGTGCATTTGCCGGAGGGTGCCAAAACTCAGAGATTCTCAGCGGAGAACAGCGACGCCGGTTCTGGCTAGTAAGCGGGCAAACCGCCCAGGGGGCCGGTGCGTTGCTCTCTAACCAGCCGGGGGATTTTAGTATAAAGGCTTTCGGTGAACTCCTTGCGGTCGGCCCCAAGGTGGCAGCGCCGATGGCAGTTGGGGCACAGAGCTACGGCATTGGTGGTTTTATCCGGGCCACCGTCGGCCAGAGTGCGCGCGTGGTGGCTTTCGAGGAACGGCTCCCCGTCGTCCCCGGTAAACGGTGCCGGGTAGCCGCATGCCTCGCATCTTCCGTGGGCGTTCTGGAGCACCCACGCCTTGACCTTCGGGTTACGGACGTAGGCTTGGCCGGTGGTCGCTACCATGGCGGGCTTTTCCTGCCCGGTGGGCGGCGCGGTGATGCCTCCTTTCCTGAGCTTGGCCACACACTCTTCAAGCTCGTCCTCGTTCGCGGTGGGGGCAAAGTCGGCGGACGGATACCATCCCAAGTCCATGAATGCCCGCTTAACTTCTGGGCGAATTCGCCAATGGTACTTCTTGTCCTCTTCAAAACGGCCCGTTGCGATAACACGATAGTAGCGGCCATCTTCCGAATGCCACTTACGGATGAACGGGTTCTGTGGAGCGGCATCAAAAACCTTGTGGCCAGCAGCTCCGATTAGCTGATTCGCTTCGATATAATGCGTAAAACCCAGCAGCTTGATGAGTCCCGAGGCCGAACACGGACCGTCGCAAAGAACAGCAACCGCGCGACGCTCATGTTCGGACAGGTGAGCGTCAACGAGGATGCGTTTCATATCCCCTCGGGCGATGCGGCCAAGTGACGGCGGGGCTATTGCGCGCGAATGGCCCCGGCGCTTACGTGAGGAATCAGTGACTTTTGGCATTGGTCTTTTCGTAGAACCCCTTCGGATTCAAGTCAACATATTTTGCCGTGAAGGCGAAGGGGGGAATCCCGGAATTCTGATCGTTGCTTTATCTCTGTTGGCACGGCCTCCCCGTATGCTTGTTCCAACTGCTGCGTGGGCCGCTCCGGTCCGGCCTCCACTCCGTTATTGATTCGCCCGATGGCTTGCGTCAGCCGCGATCCCTCACCCGTCCCTAACCGCTCGCTCACCAAGCGCCGGACCACTGTAGCGTGCTGGCACAGCCACCCGAGTTTTGCTTTTTTCAGGCGGGAGCCTGGAAAAACAAGATTCGGGAAAAAGGGAAACGGGGGGTGGTTGGGCTCTACCCAGGGCAATGGCCCACCTGCACTGCGCTGCGGCGGGCCTTGCCCTGTGGCTATCATCTCGCTGCCCTTCGGGGGGCCGGAGATCGCCGGAACGGGATTTGGTGCGCATTTTCGCATGTTCCGGCGCTCCTCGAGCCTCGACGGCCTGGCCGGGCCCTGGGCGACTCGGCGCGGAGGCGCAACGGCGGCCTGGGGGGAGCGCGGGCATGCCGAAAAGTTGCGCCCCGAAATCATCAGGACCCTGGCGTGGATTGCCCACGGGCTTGGGACCTGCGCCGAATGTCACGTGGCCAATTGCCTCGGGGGCGGGAGAGTGAGTGGATCACCCGAAAATGCGTGATTGACACTGTTTTCGGGCAGCCCTGCGAGATGCAGTAACGCGGGGCATCCCTGGTCCACGTGATTCGCGGCGGGTTATGGCACTATGATTGCTGCTCGCGAGGTTTCCAGATAGGGCTGAAGAGGAGTTTTGATTCAGGAGGGAGTGGCTCGCCCTTCCAGGCATCTGGGAGCATCGCTTCGATTGCCGCATCAATTGAGTCCAGACCGGCCGTGAACGAGTCCAACTGCTCGGGATTTGGGAGTCCGTGATGCAAACAGAGTGCCCTCAGCATGGGCCATGACGCTTGTCCCTGGCCGACACCGAGGCGTCTGAGGAGTAACCCCATCCGAACTGCAAGACCCTCTTTGCCGGTGCGGGCCATGCAATCGGCCGTCCAGCGCAGGTTCTGACAAAGGTTCTCTTGAGCCGCAGTCAAGAGGTCCCCTTGTGCAACCACTCCCCTCAAGATTGAGCCACGTTCGTCAGGGGGCACGTTGGTATCGTATTAATACGGCATCACGGCGCGCAGGACACCCGAATTGCGCATGTGGATGTTCTCGCTATCCCACCGCACCCATGCAGAAATAATGTTCTTCGCCAACAAAGCAAACGAGTCATCAAGGAGCTTATCCAGCCTGAAATCCAGAATTGGTGCGCTCAATGAAAGCGATTCCATCCCACGCTTCCATTCGGGTGGCCGTCCATCGGTTCCATCCTCGGGCGACAGTTCAATCCGATCAGGCAAGGGCGGGTGCGCGGAGACGAGATGACGAGGCAACGTCTGGTACAATCGAAAACGGCCCGCTGCCTTCTCAACGACGCAAAGGGAACGGGGTCAGTCCCGCATTTTTGCATGTTCTGGTAAAGGTGAAGGGGTTCCGGATTTCTGGTTCTTGCTCATACCTCGGTCGGCGCAGCCTCTCCGTATGCTTGTTGCAACTGCTTCTTGAGCCGCTCGAGTCCGACGTGCACCCCACTGTTGACCCGCCCGGTGGCTTGCGTCACCCGTGATTCGTCCCCCATCCCTAACCGCTCGCTCGCCCAACGCCGCCGCACTTTCGTGCGCCGGCACAACCACCGCCCCAACACCTACTTCTCCGGCCCAAAGGGCCGTCAGAGCCCAGGCCAGGGCATCGGCCTGACGGCCTCAGCCCTGGGCAAGCTCTGCCGTAGGCGGGCGGGCCTGTCGGCGGCGCAAGTCACCGGCCGAGAGTGGCCAACCGCTCCACTCGACCAGTATCAGCAATTCGCTAGCGAATCTCCACCACCCGAAAGCCCTCAGCAAAAGCGCGGATGACCGTTGAAAGCTCCCTGTCGAAAGCTTGTAACAATGTTTGCCTGCGGCAGTTGCCGATCCGCACCCAAAGCAATTTCCCCGTGTCGCCCGGCCGGTTTGCAAGATGGAGAAAATCCTCATCCTTGCTGACGAGGATCCAGTTGCCGTTAGCGGCATAGTTCCAGATTTCGGTGTCGGATGCTTCGTCCAGGCGCAGGCCGAGCACATGGTCGGATTGGTGGCCGCGCCCGTTCAAGAAGCGGCATAGGGCTTCTGGGAGCTGGTTGTCCACCAGGAAATTCACGCACTCGTAAGCACGACGTGATCGGTCAAGCGGGAAGCGTAGGCGATGGCCGCCAGGATGTCTTCGGGTTCAAGAAAGGAGTAATCCGCCAAAATCTCCTCATGACTCGCGCCATGGCTCAAGAGATCAAGAACGTCGGTGACGCGCATCCGTTTGCCACGGATGCAGGGCTGTCCGCCGCATTTGCCGGGCTCCACGGTAATCCGCTCCAGGAGTTTCATCGGTTTAAAATACTTCACCACCGGCCATGCAACAAGCCGAAAAGGCGCTTTTTGACAGCGAAGGGGTCTCGGAATTCTGATTTTTGCTCATATTTCTGTTGGCGCGGCCTCTCCGCATGCCTGTTCCAACTGCTCCTTGAGCCGCGCCAGGCGCAGGTCTGAGAAGTGCGGTGGTGAGCAGTTGCGCGGAATTTCTGCATGCGGTAATCCCTCAGTCATGGCGGAGGCTGGGCAGGTGGCAGGGCGTTGGGGCCAGGAAGCGAGGCGTAGCGGCGTCTCGGTCCCGATTCGGAATCGGGACTGGAGACAGTTTCCGGGTATGGCGGCGCTCTGCCGAGACGCCGCTACGAAAGGGCCGCTCAGCCGCTTTCACTGAGGCATCACTGCGAGCGACACAGCGATTCCGTAAGGTGGGTGGGGTTTCAATTCCAACCTGGCTGACCACAGGCAGTTAGGGCATTTTCGGAAACAGAGGCATTTTCTTTTTCGCTTGCATTGCTCGCCCGCTCTGCTATCCTACATCTATATATGAGTAGGATACAGCCGCTCCAGCGCACATCAACCCTGGCCCTCCGCCAGCGAAAGGCCCATCTCCTGCGCTCCTTCCAATTCCCCCCCGGAGTCCTCCACGCCTCCTTAATCGAGCGATTCCTCAAATGTGGCAAGGCCAATTGCCGCTGCCACACCGGTGGCCCCAAGCACGGCCCGTTCTTTTATCTCAACCGCTGCTTCGCCAAAGGCCAGGTGCAATCGCTCTTGCTGAAGTCCCCGGGCCAGATCAACCAAGCACGCCAAGGTGTGGCCGCTTATGCCCAGGTCCAGCACGTGCTTGACGAAATCAGCCAAATCAATCGCGAACTGCTCCGCCGTGGTGAACCTCTGGTGGCCGCGTCTTCATGAACGAACTGGCTCAGTTTCTGGGCTACGTAACGAAAGTCTTCGCCATGGGCCGGGTCGTGCGCGGGGTGCGCAGCGATCGGCCCTACGCCAAGATTCCTACGCGGCCCTTGTTGCTGAGCATGCTCATGGGCGTGGCCATCCGCGTCGGCAGTTACCTGGATCTCTCCAAGCAAACCAAGCGTCGGCGCTGGCAACACCTCATCCATTGGCAAGAGCGCATCAGCGACGACGCCTTTCACTATGTGAGCGAGCGCTTCTACCTGGAGGACTTGCGCCAAGGCCTGGCCGGGGTGAACAAGAACCTCAAGGCCAACAAGGCGCTGGAGAGCTGTAAAATCAACGGCCTGCTGCTCCTGAGTTTGGACGCCAACGAACACTTCCACAGTCGCAGTCGCTGCTGTCCGTGCTGCTGCCAGAGGGAGATTCAAGAGACCGACGACCAAGGCCAAAAACACACGGTGATCGAATACTACCACCGGTATGTCTTTGCCCAGATCAACGGGCCCAAGTTCAACGTGCTGGTGGACGTGGAGCCTATCGGTCCCGGGGAAGAGGAAGCCCAGGCCGGCCTGCGCCTGCTGGGGCGGATTCGCCGGCTTTACGGCGTGCGCTTTTTCAACGCCGTGACCATTGACAGTTGGTATGTGCAAGGCCCCTTTTTGAAGGCGGTGGAGAAGCTGGGCTGGGCCTGGATCGTCGTGCTCAAACAGGAACGGATGGAGGTCTTGCAAGAGGCGCGCGCCCTGAGTGCCGGACAAGAACCCGCTCTGGAGTTTGACGACGAAACCCGTGGCCGGCACGTCAAACTCTGGGAGGTCAAAGACCTGAACTTCAGCAAGAGCTACGGCCGCAAAGTGCGGGTGGTCCACTCGCAGGAGACGTGGATCCAGCACAAGATGGTGGGCGGAAAAATGACCCATCAACCCCAGACCAGCGACTGGTGGTGGATGGCATCGGAGGGCTTGGCGGGCTATCCGGTCCAGGTCGTCTATGAGGGCGGTCACCGGCGCTGGGGCATCGAGAACAAGGCGTTCAATGAGCTGACGCAATTCTACCACCTGGAGCATTGCTACCATCACGAACCGGTGGCCATGTTGGCGCAAATGCTGATTTTAGTCCTAGGTTTCGTCCTCTTTAGCGCCTACGCGGTGCTCCACAGTCAACTGGTCCGGTTGGGCCAGGTGAGCCTCAAAGAGCTGGCGCATGACCTGGATCTGGCTTTGGAGGAGGACTTGCCTTGGGATTTGTGGTTTGCCTGTGGCTGACGACCGCCTGGGTGAGCGCTTTCGGGGTGTTGCTCTTTGCAAACTGGCCGACGCAACAAGGAGGACTCGGGGACTGCGGGAGAGGTGTTGTCTCGCGCGGGCTCTGCCCGGCCGCCCCTCCATCACGACAGCGCTCGGCGCCGACAAAAATCTGGGCCTCCGAAAGTAAAGCGGCGGCGCACCCCACCTTGCGGAATTGCTGCGAGCGACAATCAGTGCTGGACGCGATGGGATGGCTGCCTTAAACTGGCCGAGTACAGGTCAAGAAGATTTGCGGCATGAAACGGTATGCGTTGATCCCTCAGATGGCTGCGTTGTTGGCGGTGCTCATCGGATCCTCCTTGCAGGGAGCTTCCTTGAAAGTGGGTGAACCGTTCCCGGTGATTGCTTTGCCCGCCGCAAAGGACGGCCAGCCGATGTCGGTTAACGATTTCCGTGGCCGAAAACTCCTGTTGCACCTGTTTGCGTCCTGGTGAGCCGGCTGCCGCCAGCACGTGCCACGGTGGCACGCTTCAACTTTGGAATGGCAGCGGAATGGCTCGTTGCAGGTGGTTGGAATCCTTGAAGAACAACATCCGGACCGGGCGCGCCTGTTCATGCAGTGGCGCCGCATGGATTGGCCGCTGATGGTCGATCCCTTAAACCTCCTCGGCGTCACAGGCGTGCCGGTCGTGCTGTTTATCGACGAATACGGCATCATCCGCGCGGTCAACCCCGACCCTTCGCAGTTAGCCGCGCTCATTGAAAAGAAGTTTTCGAAGCCCGATGGGGTCCTGCCGACTGTTCCCACTCTGCCTGATCCTCGCGCCGTGGAAACCAGGCCTGCCGCCGACACAGCCGCCGGCTGGCGGGCACACGGTGACGCTCTCGTGTTATGGGGCGGGGAGAAGAAATTGGACGAGGCCATAACGGCTTATCAAAAGGCGACCGCTTTGGCGCCAGAGGATGCGGAGGCACAATTTCGTCTCGGAGTTGCTTATTGCCTGCGGCACGATGCCGCGGAAGCCCAAGCGGGAGATTTTGCCCAGGCAGCGGCGCACTGGAACCGGGCGGTCGAGCTGAATCCGAATCAGTATATATGGCGCCGGCGCATCCAGCAGTATGGGCCGCGCCAGCAGAAACCATACGGGTTCTATGATTGGGTGAACGAAGCCCGCGCGGCCATCCAGGCTCGCGGCGAACAGCCGATACCGCTCGCCGTCGAACCGACGCGTTCCGAGTTCGCCCAACCGCAAAAGGAGTTCGCCGCAACCACCGGTCATAATCCCGATCCGGAAGGCCGCGTCCAGCGGGATGCGGAAGGATTGGTTGCCGTGGAAGCGGCCGTCCTTCCGGCGCGCAGCAAACCCGGGGAACCAGTGCGCGTCCACCTCAGTTTTAGTCCTAACCCTAAGCGCAAAGCACATTGGAACAATGAGGCGGCGGATCTGGCCTTCTGGATTGATCTCCCGCCAGGCTGGCAAGCGGATCAGCAGTACATGACGGTGCCCAACCCACGGCAGCCCGCCAGCCAGGAAACCCGGAAAATCGAGATGGAACTTAAATCACCTCCGCGATCAACGGCGGGTGAGGTGAGCCTGCCTGCGTTTGTGCTGTACTATGTCTGCGAGGATGTGAACGGCGTATGTTTTTACCGCCGTCAAGACATACCCGTGAAGGTCCAATTAGCGGATGGGAATCCTTGAATCCGGATGTCGCTAATAACCAAGATAAGGATTGCAGCCCTGCTGGTGGTGATAGCCATCATCGGGATTCTGGCAAGCATGCTCCTGCCGGCGCTGGCGCGAGGCAACCAGAGGGCGCGGGTCACACAGTGCGTCGGCAACCTGCGGCAGATGGGAATGGGGGTCGCGATGTACATCCACGATAACCGCGACATTCTTCCGCCGGGCTGGGTTGCAGATACCAATGGGCTGGGCGGTGGGACCTTCACGTGCCTCGGGGGGCGGGACCCCAGGCCTGACGTTGCCCGGGACTTGCCGGCGGCCCGCATCCGGCCTTTGTTTCCGTACCTCAAGCCCTCCGAGTTGTTCCACTGCCCCAACGATCACGGCGTCTGGATCCTGATCGACCTGCCGAAGCGCATCGCCCTCAAACCCACGAGTTGGGAAATAGCCGATGCATGTGCTCCAGCATTGGCACTACGCCACCTCCACGACAGATTGGCCGCAAATCTACCTCAAGTACGACCCCAGCAAGTTTATCTCGCCAATTCTCTTCGTCGACGGCCATGCGGCCAGCTTCGACTTCAGCCGGAGCATCAGGCCCGATCCGGACTATGTAGTCGAGGCGACGAAAAACTGGATTTGGTACAAACCGATAATGACCAACTCCGTCGGCCTGTGAGGGTGTCAGTCAATGAGAATGTAATATTCTACCCGGGTGGGGGGGAACGTGGCCGCCCCTTTTCAGACCGACCTCGGTAAGAACAATATGCGCGCTGCCTGAAAAGCTGGATTTCTGGTTTACTCGTGGAGGAATTGTCACCAGATGCCTGCCAAGCCCGGAATTAGCAGCCCGTTCACCCTGGGTCGCGATGCGGTTGAACTTTGCCCTCTAGGGCGGAGCAGAGAATTAAACCTTCCGTTCATAAGTGGAGCCCGTCCCAAAAGCTCCGATTCCGGACCTTTGTCGCAACCTCCGTCGCCACCTTTGTCGAAACACCGCCAATTCGACAAAGGTTGCGACAAAGGCTGCGACGAAGTCTTCCGTTCGCCTGGCTTTCGGGACAGGCTCTAACCCGGCTGTTTCACAGGATGCTCTTTTCATGGGACTTCACCAGAACCGCCGGTAGAGGCAGATCCATATAAGCGCATACAGGGCAAACCACAGTTTCACCTTTTGATACCACGGGCGGGGACGGCCCTCGTCGGTACTGCGCGAGGACCGAGGGCCGCCATAGGAATGGCTCCCAGTTCTTCGGGGGGGCGGGAGCGGTGAGCAGCGTGACCGCCACGATGAGCGCCATCGTCAGGACTTGCGCGATGGACCCGACATACAGCCAGTTCAACCGGATGTCCATCGCCCAGAGCGCCAGGGCTAGTCCAATTTGAATGACGAGCCCGCCCAGCAAACCGGCCAGCGCCCCGGCGTAGTTGGCGCGTTTCCAGAGAATCCCCAGCAAAATGACCGAGACGAACGGTGTCGCCATGTAGGTCACGCCGGTTTGGAAGTATTTGAAAATGCCCACGCGCGCGACCAACGGCGCGGCCAGGCAGGCCAGTATCAAGGCCACGCCCGACGCCATTCGTCCCGCGAGAATCAACCGGTGATCCGGCGCCTGTGGCCGGAACAACCGGCGGTACACATCCAGGGAGAAGATGGTGCCCACGGCGTTGGCGAGCGCGCTGGTCGAGGACATGACCGCGGCGACGAATCCGGCCAGGATGAGGCCGCGCAAACCGGAGGGGGCGAACACGTCCAGGGCAAACGGGAAGACCTGGTCCTGGTTGTCCGGGAGCAGCGAGGGCGCCCGGCCCATGATTTCAATCCAATGATAGACGATCAGGCCCAGCAGGCAGGTCACCAGCGGACGCAGCAGGTTGATGTAGCCGGCGAACACAATGCCCATCATGCCGTCCCAGGTGCTGCGCGCCGCCAGCACGCGCTGGATCATCACCTGGTTGGTGGATTGGTAAAAGAGGAACACGCCGAACGTCGCGGTCGACCAGACCCAGGAACGGCGCCTGGGCATCGCCGGGCGGATGGTAGAGATGGAACCGGTCCGGCGCGGCCTGGACCATGGCCGACCACCCGCCGGGAATGTGGCCGAGGGCGACAAAGAACAGCGCCACCCCGCCCAGCACGAGCATGACGCACTGGAGGGCATCGGTCCACATGACTGAACTGAGCCCGCCGAGAATGGTGTAGGACCCGACCAGCACCGCGATGCCCGCCAGTACGGCCGCCGGCGGCCAACCCGTCAGCCGGCTGAACGTTACGCTGCCGCCGTAGAGGGCCGGCGTCAGGAAAAGGAAGACATAAGCGAAGAGCATCACGTAGCTGTAGATGTCGCCGCAGGCGGGGCCGAACCGGCGCGTCAGGAGTTCGGGCACGGTGGCCACCCGGTTTCTCAAATAGAGCGGAATGAAGAACACCATGACCAGGGCGTAAGTGGGCAGACACCACCATTCCCAATTGGCGATGCCCATGCCGTGCTTGTAGGCGGCGCCGACCGTGCCGACGATTTGCTCGCTGGACACACTGGTCGAGACGAAGGCCGCGCCGATGAGCCACCACGGCATCCGGCCCGAGGCGAGGAAAAACCCGCGCGTGGTCTTCTCCACGCGGCGCGAGGCCCAGAGACCCACAGTTACGGACAGCACCATGGAGGCGCCGATGATGGCGAGGTCCAGAGGGCTCAGGGCGAACCGCTTCATTTCACGGCAGCACGCGCCGAGTGAGTCCTCGCTGGAAGGCCTCGAGCCGGGTGAAGCCCTCGGCATATTTGCATCCCGCCGCCAGCCCGCGAAAGCGCGACTGGATTTCCACCAGGTCCAGCAGATCGGTCTGGGCCAGCTCGCGCATCGGCTTGACCTGGCTTTGGTGGCATTCGAGCATCCGGCGCTTGGTCTCCATCACCGGCGTAATGTCCACGTAGTCGGCCGGGACAAATGCGATCCCGGCCAGGTTATCCATGTAATAGACCTGGGTGCGCCCGAAACGGCAGGCGGTCTGGTGCTGTCCGGGAATGTGCGGCAGGCCCTTCTGAAAATAGGAATCGAACACGAGTTGGGACACGTAGCGGTGGTCCGGGTGGTAGTCGCTGGGGCTGTGCGTAAAGAGCACGTCAGGGTCAGCCTGGCGGAGGAGGTCGATCATGGTGCGGCGCTGCTCTTCGTTCGGGAAGACCAGCTCATCGGTTATCGCCGGCCAGAGCAAACGCGCGCCCAGGATGGCGGCCGCGGCCTCCGACTCCTTTTTCCGGACCCTGGCCAACTCCGGCGGCGGGACCTTCAGGTCGCCCATGTCGCCGCACGTAAAGACCGCCAGGGTGACGGCGTGTCCGGCCTCGGCGTAACGCGCCAGCGTGCCGGCGCACAGGATTTCAATGTCGTCGGGATGCGCCCCGACCGCGAGTATGTTCATAAATCAAAGCACGCGGTATTGGTTATAGACCTCGCGGAGAGTGCGTCCTTTGAGCAGTTCGCGGCGCGAATCGTTCTCTTTGCCGACCTTTTCCTCAGCGCGGCGGAGGACTTCGTCCTCCACGTCCCTGGGAACCACCACAATCCCATCGAAATCAGCGAAGACCAGCTCCCCCGGACGCACCAGCACCTCGCCGCATTTCACCGGCACATCGTAGGCCATGACGCGGCCCCGGCCCTGGCTGTCCAACGGCCGGATGCCCTGGTAGAAAACCGGGAAACCCATTTCGATGATCTTCCGGCCATCCCGGATCTGGCTGTCGCAGACGCATCCGAGGGCGCCGTTGCGCTTGGCGACCGTGCTCATCAACTCGCCCCACGGCGCGTTGGACCCGGCGTAATCAGTCGAGTGAACGGCGACGTCCCCTGGCTTGAGTGAGTCCATGGCCTCGATTTCCAGGCCGTAAGGGTCGCTCTCGACGACGTAATCCGTCTCCATCCAGCGGAACGTGCGGGCGCGTCCCACGATCGTACAGTTGGCCGGATCCAGTGGTCGCAGGCGTTGGTGCATAGCCTGTTGACGGTGGCCCAGCCTATCCAGAATGTCGCAGACCGCGGGCACGTAGAGGCGCTGGCGAATCCAATCGAATCGTTCCTGGTCGTTCGCGAAGGAGGTCATAGTTTTTGCTTCACTTCCAGGTAAACGGTTGCATGACGGTCGGGATGACGCACTGTGCAGGGAGCTTTCGCTGCCGGCAGAACCACCGAAAGGTCTCCGGGTTTTCCGCGTTCAGCGCCATCATGTCGTAGTGGTTCGGCAGGACGTAGCGCGGACCGACGGCGGCGGTCAGTTCCACGGCCTGCTCGACGTTCAGGTTGCCCCACTTGCCGTTGATGGGCGCCAGCAGCACATTAACGCCCTTGGGCGCAGCCTCGAGCAGCAACGGCGTGAACGCGGTGTCCGAGGTGTGATACACGCTGCGTCCGTTGGCGAACCTGACCAGGTAGCCCGTTGTATCCAGCACGTCGGCCCCGGTGGGCAGAGCGAACACACCGCGGACTGTGAGGTCGCGCCAGGTCCAATCCTCGCCCGTGTCGAGCTGCTGGATCTGTCCGCTCGGCACCCCAAGTTTTTCCAGCTTGTTGGCCGCCAGGCGCGGCGCCACGAATTGCGTGCGGGCCTGATGCCGGTAGCGCCGGATCGTTTCCGGGTCCAGATGATCGAGGTGATCATGCGTCACGAGCCACAAGTTAACACGGAACTCCTCCGGTTCGATGGGTGCCGGCAGCAACCGCCCGAACTCCGGCGCTCCCTGGGCGGCGGAGTCGCTCAGATACGGATCGATGGCCACCGAAACACCACCGGAGCGCAGGACATAGCCCGCCTGGCCCAGGAACCAGAGGGCAGCCTCATTGGGTTGGAGCGGGTGGTCCTGGATTGTTCTCATCGTTGTCTTCATCCCACGCGAAAACGCGCCACCGCCGGCTCATCGAGCTCGATGCCCAATCCCGGCCCCTGCGGCACCGAGATCATGCCGTCGGGTCCGAGTCTTATCGGGTTGCGAATGATCTCGCGGAGCATGGGATTTTCGCAGACGTTGTATTCCAGAAAGAGGCTGCGCTCCAAGCAGGCGTTTAGGTGCAGGCTCGCCGCCGACAACAGGTCTGTCAGCCAGGCGTGCGGACAGACATCCACGCCCGCCCGCTCGGCCTCCCAGAGAATCTTGCGCGCCTGGCTCAAGCCGCCGCAGCGGCTCAGGTCAGGCTGAACGACGTCCACCTTGCCGCGCGTGATCAGTTCATGAAAACCCCAAGCCGTGGCTTCCTGTTCCCCGGCCGCCAAACGGGTCCTTACACCGGCCTCTTTGACTCGGGCGTAGCCATCGTAGTTTTCGGGATGAAGGAAATCCTCCAGCCAGTATAGGTGGTAAGGCTCCAACGCGCGGAGCAGCTCGATGGCGTCGTAGGCGCTGCGGTTGACCATCCAGCCCGGGTCCACCATCAGGTCCACGTCCGGCCCGACGGCCGCGCGCGCCGCAGCCACCAGCGCGAGGTCGCGTTTCCGGTCCTGTCCAAACACACCCCAGCCGAACTTGATCGCGGTGAAGCCGCGCCCCAGGTAGAACTCGCAGGCGCGTTTCATGTCATCCGGCGCGGGGCGGAAGAGCGTCGAGGCGTAAGCGCGGACCCGGTCGCGCCGGGCGCCGCCCAGGAGCTTGTGCAGCGGGCGGCCAACGGCCTTGCCCATGATGTCGTGGCAGGCGAGATCGAAGCCCGAGAGCACTTGCATGGCCACGCCCCGGCGACCGTAGTAGATCGTCCCGCGATAGACCTTGTCCCACAGCCGCTCGACCTCGAAGGGGTCTTCCCCGAGCACCAAATGCCGCAGGCCCTCGAAAACTCCGGCGCCGCTGGCGGGAGCGTTGACCGCGGCGGCCCCGACCCGGGGCGCCGTCTCGATGTCGGCCCAACCCGTGATGCCTTTGTCGGTGCTGACCTTGAGCAGGAGACATTGTTTCACGCCAGGGGCTTCCTCGCTCCGGGCGGGCGGTTTGTTGTTGCGGGGCGACTTCGAGGACGATGGCTTGGACGTCGTTGATTTTCATCTTTCTTCTCCAAACATCAGCGCGACCTTGAGGGCCTCGTCTTTTCCGCTGCGGGCCAACTCGAAGGCGCGCGGCCATCGGGCAAACGGCAGCCGGTGGGTCACCAGCGACGACAAACCCAACTCCGAATCCCCGAGCCGCCCTAGCGCCGCATCAATCAAGTCTTCGTCATTGCAGGCGCCCAGGATTTCCAACTCCTGGGTATGCAGCCGGAACCAGTCCACGGATGGGGGGCCCTGAACGGCGCTGAACAGGACCAATTGTCCCCGCGCACGGAGGCTGGCCAGGCCCAGTTCCACCGCCGAGGGGGAACCCGCGGCCATCACCGCCACGTCCATGCCGCGTCCGTCGTTGGCCTCGCGAATGGCCCGCAGCATATCCGGCACCCGCCTCTCGTTGATGGCGACCGCACCCGGCGCCTGCCGGAGACGGAAGTCGTGCCGGCCGGCCACGATGACTTTCCGGGGCCTGCGACCCGACGCCAGCCGCGCGATGAGCAGGCCGAAGGGTCCATCGCCCACCACCAGGACGGTTTCCCCCGGCTGGATGCGGCCGCGCTGCACTGCCTCGAGGCAAACGGCGACCGGTTCGAGCAACGCCGCCGCGGGGAACTCGACACCGGTCGGAATCCGTCGCGCGCGGTCGCCTCGAATGCAAAAAAACTCGGCGAACGTGCCATCGCGGTCCAGGCCCAAGTGCCCCAGGTCCGAGCACAGGTGCCCGAGGCCCCGCCCGCAATTCTCACAGGCGCCGCACGGAATCACCGGATGGGCGGCGACCCCGCCGCCAACCTCGAACTGCCTGACGTCTTCGCCCAGGGCAGCGACCACGCCGGCGCCTTCGTGTCCCATCACCCGCGGCAACGCGATGCCAAACGGGTTGCGGGCGATGTCGTTCAGGTCGGACGTGCAAATCGTCGTCGCGACGGTCCGGACCAACACCTCGTCCGCCTTGGGGCGCGGCACAGGCGCCCGAACCTCTACGAGCCGGTCGAGCCCCTGGAGTTGCAGTGCCCGCATCGTGGTGGGCAGAGTCATCGTGCCTCCCTGGGATGCCTTAACCCCAGCAACGCCAGCGCGTCGCGATGGATGATGCCTTCGATGACCTCGCCCGGAATGGGCGGCAGGCCGCTGGCGCCAAGGATGCCGTTCACCTTCCGGGCCCCGCGCAGCGAGTCGCCCGTCGTGGTGAACGGAAAATCGGAACCGAACAACACCTTGTGCTCGGCGTGGTACTCGACGAGCAGCCTCATCGAGTTATAGAACTGCCAGGGCCGATAGTAGAGCGCCGACAGGTCCGCGAAGACATTCGTGTTGCGCCGGATGACAGCGATGGTTTCGCCCTCCCACGGATGACCCAGGTGTGCGAGCACCAGCTTGAGGTCGGGGAACTCGATGGCCACCTGGTCGATATGGGCGGGCCGGGCGTATTCCAGGGGTGTGCCGCTGGAAAAGGTTGTGGCCATGTGGATGAGGATGGGCAAGCCGTGCTTCTGACAGTAGGCGTAGATGTGGCGATTGCGCGGGTCCAGCGGATGCACCCCCTGGTAAATCGGCGCCAGCTTCACGCCCCGGCAACGCAATTCCTGATGGCACCGCTCCAACTCCTCCTCGAAGCCCGCTCGTCCGGGGTCAACCGAGGCGAAAAACACCAGCCGTTCCGGCGCCCGTCGCGCGTGTGCGGCGACAAAATCGTTCGGCACGTTCCAGCCTGTCGCCGCGGCCTGGAGGCCGAACACGATGACCGCCTCGGCGGCTTGGGTCGCCTCGAGATGACGCTCGCCCACGTCGCCCCACGACGCCGGCTCCACCCCGCATCGTTTCAGGTCGGCGATGAGCCGCGGGCCAAAATCAACTTCTGGTCGGAAGACGTGGGTATGGACGTCGATAATCATCGAAGGACTGTCTTCATACGCGCTGCTTTCATGGATTTGTTCCTGGTGATGACTTGACTCCAGGCTCACTCCCAAGAGCGACCACTCGGGCCCCACCGGACCAAACACTCTTGCCGTTTGCCTTCACGAGCTTTAATCCCTGGACAGGCGGGATGTGGAGCCAGACCTTTGACGGCGAGCTGCGGAAGGAGGGCTGATAAGTCACCTGCATTGTCTGACCATCCGAGGAGAGCCTGGTTTCCACCGTGACCGGGCCGTATTCGGTCGGTATTTGCCGGAAGATGGCCGCCTGTCCCGGTGCCAGCCACGCTAAGGGCATCAAACGCAGCAGATGCAATTCACCCGGCGTCAACTGGTCATCGATCACCGACAGCCGGGCCAGGTAGATCGCCAACGGGGCGGCAAAGACATTGCCAGTGATGCCCCCGCGGGTTTCACAGGAAATCCGAGTCTGGCGGGAGACCGCTCCGGCAAAGAGGCTGTACATGCCTTCCAGGAAACGCGCGCGGTCGCCAAGCTGCCAGGAGTGGAACACATTCCAGGAATAGCAGGGCTCGCAGCTTGACATCTCATGCCTCGAGGACCGGTCGTTGCCAGCAGTCAGTATCGTGCCGGTAGGCCTGATGCTGTGGTCCCGCGCGGAAATAGGCGCGCGTATCCTGCATCATCGGATCACCGGCCTCCAGCAGACCCGCAAACACCAGAAACAGAGGGCCGGCATCCAGGTAAAAGGCGTGTTTGGTTTCGGCAGCTTCTTCCCCCGCCAGCGTGGTGGGCACAAACGCGTGGGAGTCGCCCCGGGTGTCGCGCCAGACCGGCGCCTGGCTGCGCTTGTCTCGCAGGGCCTTTACAAAATCCGTTTTGTAGCCCTCCGCTTCCCGGGCAAACTCCGCCGCCCGTGGATGCTCAATCTGTTGGAAAAGGCGCGCGGCGGCACAAAGCCCCTTGTAATTCCAGCCGATGGACCACACCCCCTGAATGACACGTTGATTGTCCGTCGCCACCGCCGGCGGTAAAACTCCTTCGTAACCGCCGTGGTTTTTCTGGCGCCGGGCCTCGGCAATCCATTCACAGGACCGAACCATCCCTTCGGTGGAGCGCGCGATAAATTCCCGGTCGCCGGACAATAGCGCGTGCATGGCCAGAGTGTAAAGCACGGCGCCGTTATCCGATAGCCAGTCGATGGATTTATATAACGCCGGGGTGCTGAAATAGCCTCGATGCAGTTCATAGGCGGGTCCGGGCGGTTTCACGGTGCCCTGCTCCTCAAGAAAAATGTTCAGGTCCTGCTCCACCATGCGGTGATAGCCCAGTGTATCCATCAGCATCACCATGTCCATCGAGCCAGGGGTTGCCCACAGGTCGGCGTAGGTCCAGGAACCGTTGACTTTGCAGTATTTCCCCGTGGCGGGATTCTTCTCGGTCAAGAGATTGCTGAACCGAACGCTTTGCCGGATGCAATCGTTGATAGCGGCTTCGGGGACCTCGATGCGGGTGGGACAAGCGGTGAGCCTTTGCCAGTAGCGGCGAGTTTCCGACAGCGCCGCTTCATATCCCAGGGCCAGCTCGGCCTCAAACACCGGCCGTTCCGCAGACACCATCGGCAGAAGGACATCAACATGCGCCCCCTTTTTTGCCGGGAGCTTCACCTGCAGCCGGTACCACGGCGCATCCCCTTCTGCGCCCGTGAACACCATCCCCGCGCTGTCACCGCCAGGCGCTACCGCCAGCCGCACTTTGGAGTCTGCCTCGAGCACGCGGAATCCTTTCACGGCATCGAGTTCGCCGTTCTCCGGTCTCAATGGTCGCGGATACCGCGCCTGGTCCGGCGCGAAGTGGACGTTATTCCACATCGTCATCTCCGTGCGGAGATGGGGGGCCTGGAGAATCAGGTGGAAGTCCTGGCCTTTTTCCGCCTCCGGCGCCTTGCCAGGGTCATGCACACGGAGTCGGAGCCACAGAAACAGGGGCTCGTTACCGGTTTGCACCTCGCCGCCGCCGGGGATATGCGCAAACACCTCCGAGCGGATAAGCCATCCTTGCCTCAACCATTCCGACCAGAGCACCGGGGCGTCATCGTTGTTCCAGCCCTGGCGCACTTTGTGGTCGTCCTGCCGCAGCTTGTCCGCCTTAAAATTCCGCGCCCATTCCTCGTAATCCGGAGTGAGGGCAAGTTGCAGGCCCTGCCCCCCGGAGCGGCGATTCATGTCGGGCTTGGCCAGGATGGTGCCGTTCCACAGGACATTGAAGCGGTGGAGATGGTCCTTCCAGCCGACCGGCGTCCAGATGTTCCAAAGATCAGCCCACCATCCCGCGGCGATCTGGAAATTCGGTTCGGGGGCCGGCCCTGGATTGCCCTCCTGAGCCGCAGCCGCTGACAGGTTCAGTGAAAGGGCCAGAACGAGGCTGGCCAGCGAGGCATGGTTTAGATTGAGTTTCATCGCAATAACACGCCCAGGTCGGCGGTGTTGCATCGTTTGGCCAGGGCGCTGACCTGGCCGGCCAGCAGGTACTCGACGGTCTTCGCCAGCACGTAACGGGATTCGGGCTTGTCCGTGAGGACGTCCAGATTACACAGAACCAGGTGCAGATTGTTGTCCGACATCACGTCGCAGTAAAGCGCGCTCCGTTGGAGGTTCTTCTCCGTGCTGATCCAGGCCGTGAGGCCCAAGCCCCACACCACCGAGCCCTCCCGCAAAGCGGCGGGCATCGCTTCCGCATCCAGTAACGCTCCGCCCGCGATGAGTTGATAGAGTCCCAGGTGCAGGCGGCCCTGGTGCGGAATGGGCGCGAACACCGGGTGGTCTTCAATGATGCCGCCGAAGGCGCCGCCGAAGGCATTGAGGAAGTAGTCCGAGTGCTTTTCGATGGTTTTGAATCCACCGGTTCCGACCAGCAGCACGGCTGTCCTTCCAGCGCGCAGCAACTCACCGTGCCGCTCCCGTTTCAGCCCGCGGGTGATGAGCAGACGGAGGTCCGCGGGCAGAGCCTGTTCCGGCCTCAGCTCGGTGGCGCCGGGAATCGGCCCGGCCTCGCTGAACACGCCGGCCAGCGGGGTCGCGCGAGGGATGCGCGGGTAGGCGAAAAATTCCCACGAGTTCTTCGTGATTCGTTGGGCACCCTCTCTCAGTTCGCACTCCAATGTGAGGAAACGTGGAACGTCCGAGGCTAGGGCGGGGATGCTCAGCTCACCTACGGGCTTGACCTGACCCAAGCCGCAGGAGATCGCGGGCAGTTCTCCGTCCTTCAACACCTTCTCCCCGTCCTTGAGCCGCCATAGCACCCGGGCGCTCTCCAACGGTTGATTCCCGTAATGTGACAGGCGCAGCCCCACGACCTTGGTTTCATCGCTGTAAAAGGAACGGGACCCGAGACCGAGGGTGGTCACGAGCACGGTCGGTCCGGTGAGCTCCGGCAGGCCATTGGTCAGGCCGGGCTTCGGTTCCCACAGCTCATTCAGGATGCCTTCATCCCAGCAGCCCTCGGGCGATTCTGGAAAATCGATGCCCAGCCAGAAGCTATAGCCGGCATTGGCATCGGCAACCCTCGCGCCTTCCAAGTACTGCTTTTGGGCGTCGGCGCGCATGGCCAACGAACTGCGGTAGAGGCGGGGATAGACCGCTTCCAATTTGTGCTCTTTCACGTAAGCTTGGGCGTGCTCGTAAGTGAGCGGACGAATCACGCCATTGAGGCGCGGGATCAATGAGAAGTCCGGGAGCGAGCACGTGTAGTTGCCATACTCGTGCAGCAAGTAGGGCTTGGGACCGAACTTCTCTCCGCCTCCGGCAGACACGACATCCGTCCACTTCTGGGGGACGCCGCCGTCGGAGGCGTGGACCAGGCGCGTGGGGTCCAGTTCCTTGGCTTGATGATAAGCCCGCTCCACAATTTCCAGCGCGTCCTGGCGGCTGAGCCGGGCCTGGCCCGGCGCCGTCGCGCCGTGGGCCGCGTCGGCATTCACGGACAGAGTCACCGGGCGCGCGTTCGTGTCGCGCTCGGGCAGTTGATTGAGGAACAACTCGTTTCCCATGCACCACGCCCAGATCGAGGGATGATTTCGGAACGCCGTCACCACGCGGGGCCATTCCCTGGCGAAGAGGCCATGCGCCTTGGGCCAAAACTTGACGTAGGCCATGCTCGCCTCCGGCTGAACCAGCAGGCCCACTTCGTCGGCGGCCTCGAAGTACTCGTCGTGAGGGATACAGGAATGGTGGCGGACGAAGTTGAAGCCGAGGCTGCGCATCAAACGCAGGCGTTTGAGATACACCGCCTTGTCCCACAGCATCATCCCGGTGAGAGGTTCGGTAGTGTCATCGCCATAACCCGAGAGATAAAGCGGCTTGCCATTGAGGAACAACTTGCGTCCTTCCGCCACAATCTCGCGCATCCCGAAGCGGACCTTCTTTTCATCCACGGTCTGGCCGTGGCTCACCAACCGCGCGGTCGCCACGTACAGGAACGGCTTGTCCGGACTCCAGAGCCGAAGGGGCGCGAGGGTGACTGGCAAATCCAAAGTGACTTCATTGGTCCCGCCAGGAGGGAGGCTCCGGCCGGCCTGGCCTGCGAGGGCCGCTGACAGGCTAGGCTCTTGGAGTGCGCCGGCAGAGCGAAGCGGCGACGGCGCTTTCGGGCGCCCGGGACTTCCAGGAACGCCAGACTCCTCCCGAGCCAAGGCGGTGTCGCGCTCCGCTTGCCACCGCACTCCAAACCCGTTGCCCTCCCACTCGGCGACCTCTACCCTGACCTCCATCCCGCCAGGCCATGCCGCGCTGGCGCTCTTCAATGTCAGGCGCATCTGCGCTTGGGCCGTGGCAATCCTCGGCATCGCGAAGACCTCCTGAATCCAATCCGGCGGACGTGCTTCCAAATAGACCGCGCCGCCGAAGCCGCCCGTGTTGCTGAAGTAATTGGCCATGCCCACTGTGTCCCGCCCGGGACGGGCGCGGTTATCCACGCCGATGACAAATTGATTGGCCCGGCCGAACCGAATCGCCTCCGTGACGTCGAACTCAAACGGGCTGCTGAAGCCTTCGTAGTCGCCCATGCGCTTTCCATTCACCGTTACGTCCGCATAGCGATAGACGCGCCGCACGCACAGGAACACCCGCCGGCCCTCCCACGCCGACGGCACCTCGATTTCGCGGACGTAGAGACATCGGGCCGTGAGGTTGTGCCGCAGATACGCCGACGGCGTGATGTCCGAGCCGACGACGGACGACGGGATGCTGCCGCCAGGCTGGCCGTACCCCTGGGCTTGCCATGCGCCCGGCACCGCGATCTTGCCCGGCTTCACGGTCAGGCTCTCCAGCCCCGCGTCGCCCGCGCCGGGATAGAAATCCCAGGCGCCGGTAAGATCCACTTGGGGACGAGCCGCCGAGAGGCTGTTGCAAGCAACCCCTAGCGCCAGACAGGCGCCTGCCCAAGCCGCGGTTGAAAAGGCCGCTTCAATAATCATTGTAAATGAAGGTCCAGGCAGAGCTTTGCTGAAAGTTAGGCTTATTATGGGTGGCTTGATAATAGCCCACGTGCGTATCCACAAAGAGCACATTGCCGTAACCCAGCGCCCTCTTGTTGTGCCAATACATGTATTGAAACACCGCGCCGAACGTCGAGTATTGGAAGTAGCAATTGAAGGCAAAATCGTTGGCCAGGATGACCTTGGTGGGTCTCAGGACATCGGAGGTCTTTTTGTGAAACAGCCCCTTATCACCGTCGTTGTCGTTGGCGCTGCAATTGTAAAAATGGCTGCTGCCGTCCCAGTCAAAGACCGTTGGCACCAGATCCGTCTTCCAGGCCCCGGGCTTGGCTCCGGTGTCGCTGGGACAGAAGAAAACTCGAGCCGCCCCCTCTGTATTCGTTGCCACCGCCCCCAGCTTGATAATGTAGGGATTGAGCATTCGATACTGATCGGTCGTTTGAACCCCGTCGTGTCCCACTTTGCCCCCCCAGGAGTAGTAGGTCCAATCGATCCCCTGATCATTGCTCGGAAAGCGCTCCCGATTGTCGGCCTGGTACATGGCGCAGGCAATCCCCTCTTGCCTGAGGTTGGAGGCGCACCTGATTCTCTGAGCCTTCTCTTTCGCTCGCGCCAACGCCGGCAGCAGCATGCTCGCCAGGATGGCGATGATCGCGATCACCACGAGCAGCTCGATTAACGTAAAGCCGCTGGGGCGCGCCGCAAATCGCGCGCCCGGGCGGACCCGCCTGCGATAAAGGCAGTGGTTAATAGCCAATCCTGTAGAATGCGCTTGCATTGGTTTTCAAGATCCCCAAGTCGGTGTAACTATTGCCGGATTGCGGAGCCCCGATCGGGTTAAAAGGCCCCGTGACCTTATTAGCCCGATAGACCTGGAACTGCTGACCTTGGCCCGACCACTGCAACTTCACATTGCCAGTGTTCAAGTCGGTGGTGATGGAGGTAATTGTAACTCGAGGAACGACGTTGCCGGTGCCGGAAATCGAGAAATAGAACGGGTTCTTATCATCGTTTTGGATCGAGACGATGGCGTTGCGAACGCCCGCCGCCAAGGGCGCAAAGCGAATCGTGAGACTCGAGCTGCCGCCCGGAGCAATCGGCGTGGCAGGTTGCGTCACCACCTTGAAATCGCCTGCCTGCGGGCCGGTGATGGCCACGGCCGGCGTGGCGGTCAGATTCAAGGGCGCGGTGCCGGCATTAGGGATAAGGAAAGTGAGATCCACCGCGCCGCCGCCCGTGGCAGCGGTGCCGAAATAGGTGTTGTTGGTCGCATTGGGGGAGCTGTACCCATCGGGAATCGAGTTGGCATTCCCTTCAACGGCCATGTCCGCGAAAACCCCCGTGCTGCCGGCCGGCACGAACACAATGTCACGGAGGTAGCTGCTGCCATTCCAGGTCTGGTTCGGCATCGTATTGAGGGGAGGTCCGCCGTTGTTCGGATTTATGAACACGCCCGCACTCGCCGGGTAGGACAGGTCCACGCCATTGCCGCCGGGGTCCGTCAGGATGCCGGCGATGTTGGCGTAGTCGTGATTAGGGCCCTGGCCCGTCGTAATGTTGACGGTGTATTGGTTGCCGGCCTGGATGGTTACGGGCGGAATGTCGAGGTAAATCCAGCCGGTGACGCCGCCGAAGTCCCAGGTGTAGGGTCCGGCGAGCGCCGTCCCGTCGCTGGTGTTCCAGATCCACGCGGTGTGGGCGCCGCGGTCGCCGAGCACAGAAAAGACGCGCAGCTCGGTGATTGTGCCGGCGACTGCGGAGGAAAAGATGACGCCCAGATTGGACCTGCGTCCCGTCATTGTCAACGTCGGCCCCGACCTGGCTGTCCGGGAACAGGGACTCACGACCGGCGATGAAACCGGCGCCCTGGACTGCGAACTGGTAAGGATTCTTGCCCGGATCGATGTCATTGTTGGTGATGCTGACGGTGGCGGTGCACAAGCCTATGGCCGAGGGAGCGAAGCGGACGGTGAACGTCGTGCTGCCTCCCAAAGCGACGGGGGAGGACGGCGGCGAAGTCACCTTGAAATCACCCGCCTGGGGTCCGGTGATCGCGACCGGAGGGGCGCCGGTGAGCAGGAGCGGGGCGGAGCCGGAATTCTGGATCGTGAAGGTGTGATCCAAGGTGCCGCTTTTAACGGCCACAGTGCCGAAATCGGTGCCGTCGAGGGTGGAAGGCAAGGTGTCTCCGAAAACAATGAGTTGCCCGCCGCCTCTTAAATCCATGGCCGCCCCAGGGGCCGGCGTTATCGGGATGCCTTCGGCATAGATGCAGTAAGTGCGGGGTTCATACTGAATCGGCGTCAGCAAGATTGGATCCGGCCACTGCCCGCTCAGGCTCGTGACGGTATAAGCCCCGATATAGGCCGTGCCCACGTAATCAATTTGCAGGGCTGCCGCCGTTGAATCGGACGCTATCATCAGCCAGTAGAAGTTGCCGGCCGCCAGGTCCAACGGCGCGCTCAAGGGATAGGTATTCCAGCCATTGATGGCCGCGGGAACCGCCGAGCTGGCCGCCAGCAAGTGTTCCGCCAGCCCGTTGTTGTCGGAGTAAACCGCGCAGGCGAAATTGCCTGGTGACTCGATGATCTTGGCATGCAGCTCGGCGATCCGCAGGTTGGCTGGCGCCATAAAACGGCTCCCGGTAATCACGTTGCCGGTGGGCCGTGAATCAGTCCCGACGCCATCGTCGCCGATCACGCCCGCTCCGGAAAGATTCAGGCCCTCTCCTTGAATGGCGAATGCATACGCGTTGGTGGGACTGTCGGCATGGGGAATGAGGAGTGTGGCTTGCCGAGGGCCGGCTGCCGACGGAGTGAATTTTACGGTCAAGGTGGTGCTGCCACCCGAGGCGACCGAGGCGGCCGGTTGGGCGGTCACGACGAAGTCACCGAACTGCGGGCCAACGACCGTCGCGCTGGGGGCGCCGGTAAGAGCAAGGCTGGTCTGGCCGACATTCAGAATCGTGAAGGTCTGCGAACGCGTCCCGCCGTAAATGCTGCAGCCTCCGAAATCGGTGCCGTTGGCGGACGTCACATTCGTGCCTCCCGATGGGATCCACACCCCGCCGCCCTGCACTTCCATTTCCGGCCCGGCGTCGTCGGTGGGCGTTCCCTCGGCGTAGAGGCACAAGGTGCCGGCGTTGCTGCCGCCCGAAAGATCAAGCGGGTCAGGCCAAGTACTGGCGAAAGCGTATGCCCCCCATTGTTGCTGGCCTGCCGAGTTGGCGTAGAGCGCGGCTTGGTCCGCGTTTGCCCAGACGACCAGCCAATAGTTGCTGAGAACCGCAACATTGACCGGCGCCGTCAACGGCAGCGAATACCATCCGTTGGTCGGGTTCGCCAGTTCCGAGGTGCCGCCCAGGAACTGCTCCTGGAGGTTGGCGCTGTTTGCATAAACGGCGCACTGGAGCACTGCATCGCCCGACAATGCTGTCAACTGGGCGACTTGGACGCTGATCTGGGTCAGACGCAGGTTTCGCAGGGCCTGGAACCGGCTGCCGCTAATCTGCCCGGAGGGGAGCGTCTGGACGGTGTTAGCGGCCTGATTCCCCAGCACGGTGTAGCCGCCGCCTCCCATGCCGATGCCTTCGATGGCAAACTGGTATGTCGGCCGCGCATTGTTCGTGATGATGACGGTTGCGTCGCGAACCCCGGGCGCCGAAGGGGCGAATTGGATGGTGAAGGTCGTCGAGCCTCCTGGAACCACCGGCGACACCGGCTGGGCCGTGACGCTATAATCACCGCTCGAAGGACCCGCGATGGCGACCGGCGAAGCGCCGGAGAAAACCAGGTTCGAGGTGCCGGAATTGACGACCGTGAACGTGCTGGACTTGGGGTTCCCCCCGAGTTTGACCCCGCCAAACTGGGTGCCGTCTCCCGGACTGGGAGTCACGTCCCCCGAGGGAATCGCCAGGCCATTGCCCTGGACGCCGATGAGTGGAAAAGGATCCGATTGGAAAACGATGTCCCGCAGGTAGGCGCTATTATTGTATGAGTTGGTAGGCGGGCTGCCCAAGGTGTCATTGAACACCCCCGCCCCTTGCGGATAAGACAAGTGAAGCCCGTTGTCGCCGGGGTTGTCAAAATAATGGCTGTTGTCCGCGTAAGCGCCGGCGGGCGTGGTCGAAATGGAAATGGTGTAGTCGGTATTCGCCTGGAGCCGAAGCGGGGGGATCGGCAGGGTGATCCAGGCATTATCGCCGCCAAAACTCCAATTGGTCGAGAACAGCAGTGTCTGAGGGGAATTCTGCCAGATGCTGACGCCGTGATCGCCAGACTCGTCAGGCAACGAAAAGACCCGCACCTGGGTGATCTGGCCCGGCGCAAAGGAGTTGAAAATCGTGCCCAACTCCCAACTCGGCGCGTCATAGTACTCTGCATCGGGCACGACCGTGTCCGGAAAGATCGACTCCGGACGCGGCACGCAGACTGGGGACAGCAAGCAGGAGCGCCAAGGCACTGGTTAGGGCCGTGAAGTTGATGGGTTTCATGTTTCTCATTGGAGGTGGGTGGATGATAGTCTGACCTGCGCGCGCCAGGTCCGTGGAGGCCCCTCGAACGGCGAGAGGGCGGCCAGCGCCGGCGCAGGGCAAACTTCTGGTTCCATGACGCCAGCCTACGCCAGAACCCGATCCGTTGCTACACGCATCGCGCCAATTTGTGAACCGATACGGTCAAAACGACAAGCATTCAATCGGTATGAGCGCCCATCCCCAGGGCCAGTGGCAAAGTCCTCCGCAAACCATTGTAGGAGACGACGTAAGGAATCTCTGATCGAGTTTGGGGCACTGCGCTTCGGCCTTGCCGGCAGCGTCCAGTGTGCCACACTGTCCTGTGGGCCATGAACGCGTTCGACCAACTCGTGGCGATGCCCGGTTTGCGCAGCTTGTTGGACATCACCTGGCGGCTCTTCGGCGTGAACCCGGCGCTCGTCTCCGCCGATGGGCAACGCGCCGTGGTGTTCGATGCGGAGCGCCGCTCCCAGCCGTTTTGCGCCGCCCTCGAGCGGGACCCCGCGGGGCGCGCCTTGTGCGCCATGTGCGACCAGGACCGGTTTCTCGAGGCGCGGCGAAGCGCGCTGGCCTTGCGCTATCGCTGCCACGCCGGCCTGAGTGAGTTTATCGTCCCGGTCATCCGCAACGGTGAGATGATTGCCCTGCTCCAATGCGGCCAGGTCCACGATCGCCTCCCCACCGCCGCCGAGTGGCGCCTGGCGCGGCAGGACCTCGTCAAGGCCGGCATCAAATCGGGCCCGCTTGGAAAACTCTTCCGAAAAAACCGCGTCCTGCAGCAGGACCGCCAGGGCGACCTCCTCAATGTGTTGGAGCTTATTGCCAACCGCCTGGCCCATGCCGACGAGCAACCCCTGCTCAACCAACCCGGCCAGACACGGATGCGGCTCGGCCGCGCCATCACTTTCATTGAGGTACATCTCGGTGAGCGCCTGACCTTGCCCGTCATCGCGCGGGCGGCCGGTCTGTCCACACGCAGCCTGGCGCGCCTCTTTCGCGAGGAGGCCGGCACCAGCGTCGTCGGATTCATCCTGCGCCGGCGTATCGCCCGCGCCCTTAACCTGCTCCGGCGCACCGATCATACTTGTGCGGAAATTGCCTTCCAGGCCGGCTTCGGAAGTGTGCAGCACTTTAACCGCATCTTTCGCCGCCATCAGGAGATGTCCCCCGGCGAATGGAGGCAGCAAGTGCCGGCCGCCGCCTCGCCCGGGCGCGCCGGGAGCAATTTGGGCAGGCCGGAACTAGGTGACGGTTGGACCGAAACTCGGCGGCAAAGGGCCTCGGCAGCCAGATTGATCCGAGACACTATCCCGCCCCAGGCTATGAAGCGCGGATGATTTAGGGTCTTGTCCAGGCTGTTCGCGGCGCTGGTCCTCTGGCTGGTGTGCCGTGCTCCGACCAAGGCTGGCGGCAGTGTGTCGTGACGCAGGCACCGACGCGCCCGTCACCGCATCGGTCCGGCCTGCGGCAAGATGGGGCCTGCCCGCAGGACCTGTCCGATGCGAAATGACCTCTGGCGCTCACGAAGATGGTCAACGACCCGCCAGACTCGGCCAGAGCATCAGAACCAGGGCATACAGCCGGCAGGCCTCGGGATTCGTGGCCTTGAGGTGCCGCCATGCGGTTACGGCTGCCTCGGCTCGTGTGACCGCGCTCAATGCGATTGGACGCGAAAAGGAAACCGACAGGTCGTAGTTGGCGGCGTGACGATCGTCCTGCAGATCAATGAAAGCTTGGGCGATCAATTGGGCCTGGGGGCTGTTGGCGATGGCCAAGCTTGTCCAGAACGGCTGAAGCAGGGCGTGAACCTGCCGAGCGTTGGGCTTAAGGAACTCCGCGCACGCAGACCTCATTTTGCCATGCACGAATGCCCTCGCCGCCAGTTGACGGAAGGCAGTATCCCCCCGCCCGGCCCCGCAGAGCAAAGCTGTGCTTTCCTCAATCAGGAAGTGGAACAGGCCGTAGTATGCCGTGGAAACAGCCCTTCGAAGCGTCGCTTGCTTCGGACGGCGTCGCTCGCTACGCGCGAGCATGCGCGCCTGCGCAAGCAGGTCCCGTCCGATACGGGCCATCAAGCCAGCCCTCCGGCGAGCTCCTTTTGACGTCTCACCTTGACATAGGGCCACAGTTCCGCGCCGGTTTCGGTCCAAATCAGATTGCGGACCCAGGAAACCATCGGCTCAATCTTCTTCCAAGCCAGATTCGCATCTGGTGTCTTGTCGGGGAAAACCAGGTACACGTAAAACGCCTCCTCGCCGGTGCTGTCAGTACCGCGAGAGAGCCGCACGTCTTTGGGCCGGGGAAACCCATGCTTCGCCAACTCCTCGGGTTTGATCCGCTCGCAAAGGCTGTCCAGCGAGCCGGGGACGCGGCGTTTAAGAGGATCAACCGGGAAATTGGGAAGGTCCTCCACACGCCACGCCTCCGCTGGAGGCCCGGGCTCCTCTGAAACAGAGGGTGCCCAACAGGCCCTCTGAAGGGAGTGACCGATGACATTTTTCAGCTTGAGCCACTTCTCAATCTCCCCCGCCGTTGCTTCCCAATGTGGCCGCAGCCTGGACACGACCTCGGCCGCAAAGTCGTGAGCGTGTCTCAGGGCGGCCTCCGGTCCGGCACAGTCAAACAGCATCGCCTGAGCCAAGTGCTCGGTTCCTGGCGACTCACGTCCCCATTCAAACGGCGCGTTCCTAGGGTCGCCGGACGGGTACCTCACTCGGAGCCGCTGGCCCTCAACGGTGACAACATACTGGCCACCCGACCTTGCGCCTTTGTAAGTTTTCATACGCTTGATTTCAACATGCACCCGGCATCTAGTCTTGGCAACCGCAATGACACACGCCGCCAGGCGCGCCTAGCCCCAGTTTACGAGTTATTTCAAGGGTGCCTCGGAAGTAGTTGTCAACCAGAGGTTTACAATGTGGCACCTCTATGCCCTAAAACACCGATTTGGGCATTTGCAATCCAAGTATCTCGATCAGCTTTTCATGGACCTCATTTCGTTCGGTCAATACCGGCTGCTCCGTAACAGCTCGGCGGCCACGCCTGGCCGGATAAACGTTGATGACCTGCTGAATCTGGCCCAACTTCTCCAACAAACCCGCCATGGACAACCGTAAACCGGCTTGCCGAACTCGCCGCAACATCAGCGCCCGCAGGAGCACTGCGATCGTGCAATAGAGTCCATGCACGTGGATTTTGCTGTCCGTCCAGTGATGCAGCGGCCACCAAGCCCCAATGTGGCGGTCCTTCATTTCGTGGAAAATCTCCTCAATGACAAATTGGCTCCGGTAAGCTCGAATGACTTGCGCATCGGTCCACGCTTTATGACCGGTAATGAGCAGCGTTTTGCCCAGATAGGTGTCGGCCAACTTCTGCTGCGCGAGTGCGTCGGCTTGATAAGCCAACTGCGGCACGCCCCCCCGGCTCTGGGTCACGGTGGTCTGAACCAGTTGGCGCAGATGCTGCCGGTGAAGAATCTGCTCGCACTTGCGCTCGACCGACTCGACGCTCGGCGCGGTGCCCCCCTTGATCAGACCGGTCGCACGGTTTTGCAGGTTTTGGTGCAGTGCCGCCAATTTGCCCAGCGCCTGGGCCAGATCGTTCTGTACGGTGGCCCACTGGCTGGTAAAGAGGTG
Source organism: uncultured bacterium (assembly GCA_963713735.1). Taxonomy (GTDB): domain Bacteria; phylum Verrucomicrobiota; class Verrucomicrobiia; order Limisphaerales; family UBA8199; genus CAVQND01. The sequence goes on along the minus strand of CAVQND010000053.1, from coordinate 44,778 downwards.
CTCGTTGTAGGTCACCACCAACGTGCGCTCCTTGCCATAGACCACCTGCTGGGTGCGCCAGCTTTTGGTGCTCTCCAAGCCCGGCTCCGTGGCGGCTTGCCAGCGGGCGTCCCGGTTGGAAACCCGCATCAGGTCGGGGTGCTCGTCGAGCTTGACCGAACCCACGTAGGGCAGTTCCAACCCGTCGATCAGGACGAAGTTGTCTTCGGAGTTGTTGCCTTTGTCGAAGATGATCGTGGGTTTGGTCGTGGCCCAAGTGGAGCCGGCCCGTTGGACCAGCCAGCGCTGGAACTTCTCCAGCACCCGCGGAAACTCCTTGGCGTCATTGCGGTTGCCCTCATAAACCTCGTAAAAGAGCGGCAACTGTTCGTCGGTCGAGCAGAACAGCGCATAGCTGACCTGCCGCAGATTGCGCTCGGCCTTGCTTGTTCTTGCCGCGTTTGGCGATTTGGCACTTGAGGTTGAAGGTGTCGATGAAGGTGTAGAAGTTGGTGCCGTCATAGCAAATCTGCGACAGTTGGATCGGCTCCCGCTGCAAGACTTGCGCGAGGATTTGCTGCCAGATGGCCTGGGCGGTGTCCGGCTCGATCCGGTCCATGTGATCCCAGAAGTGCTGGGATGTCAGTTGCGTTGCCGAAGCCTCGGGCCATAAGCGCGGCCAGGCCGGTGTGGGCGAACCAATCCCCCATCGCCTGTTTGCTGACCGGGTCGTAAGCGCGGTTGATGGCCGCCAGGCGGATGTAATCGCCGGTGCTCAGTCCTTGGGCGCGCTTGGGGCATAGCTGATCGACCTGTTGGGCGACCTGTGCGCGGAGGGCCTCCTGCCAGAGGGCCTGGGGCAGGCCCCAGCCCAGAACCTTGGCGTATTGCGGAGTGGGGCCAACTCCCTGGACGGCTTGGGCGATGTCCTGGGCCTTGCCGAGATATTGTTGGGAGAGGCGGCGGCACTTGCCATTTTTCCAGCCCCAGAGGGAGTAATAGTAGTAGGTGTGGCCGTTAATGGTCTTGGCTTCGAGCCGTTGCATGGTGCGTCACACAGTGGACGCGAGTATTAGGGCATAGTTAGAGGAAACAGTCAAGCGAAATATTGCAGTTTATTGAGAAATAATGAGTATATTGGAGAGCATGTTTTAGGGGATATGAAGTGGGGCAAGCAACTATCTGAACCTGAGGTACTTACGCAAAATGGCCTATGCTAACTCGTAAACTGGGGCTAAGACTCTGCGGCGCGCCTGCTTCCTTCGGCAACCCGCTCGGGCGTCATGCCAACAGGAAAGGAGTGCCGGCTTCTGACGGTCTCTTCACGATTCCGCTTGGCAGTAGGCCGCGAATTATCAGGCTGCGAGTATCGGGAGCGGCAAGCCAGGAAGCTTGCGGGCGATCTCGCCCCGGAGATCTTCGAGATCCTTTCGGCGCAGGGTGTTGACGCGGGTCCGGCTTGGAACCAGGAACACCTCCCCAGTGCTCAGGCTCAGCTTCCACCGATGTTCGTACTCATGCGCATGGGGCTTGCTGGGCCACGGGTCAGGGTCATGAGGGTGAAGGATCCAGACGTAGCCGCCCCGCTTGCATGTGATGAACTTGCCGGTGGGGAAGTTGTATCCTCCGATGACGTATTCAGGGCTGCTGTGCCGGGTCCAACTCGCGAGCCAATCACTTTCTGGGCCCCTCGTGCGCGACGACATCGCCGTGGTTTTAAGCTGGCCGAGGAGGCACTCTCTCATCTCTGACACATCCCTGTTGAAATCACGGTAACCCGGCGGAGCGTTGGCACAGAGATCCATCGCAAACCGCTGGAGTTCCGCGTGGGGAAGTTGCGGGTCTGCAAAGCGAACAAGCGTTACAGCTCGGTTGGCAAGAGACTCCTCAAAGCAATATGGGGTGAAGAGGGCCTTTTTGTACACATGTTGTGCGTACGCGTTGTAGAGTGGTTTTCCCAGGCAGAGTTCGTCGCTCAGGGCTCCAAATTCGAATCGGAAGTGGTAACGTTCGTGGGCTCGAACCAGTTCCAATGCGACGCGCGGAGCCTCCGGCAGGCCGATTCTTGCTTCTCGCATGAGCAGCAGTGCAAGTCGCCGGATTGCCTCTCGGCGGTAGAAGATGCCCCATCTCTCTCGGGCCCATGCGCAGTGAAATGGCACGTAAACCGCGAAAACTTCAAAGCCGCCCTCACGATGGGCTGCTTCTACCTCGATGGTAGCTTCCCGATCCGCCTCCGAAAAGCCTGCAGAACTTGCGGGGAGCGTCCACTCTCCGAAGTTTCTCGCCTCGTATACCGCTTGCACCAGCGGTTCGGGCTGGGGCGTCACCCCAAGGGGTTCCGCGTCCGGCTCCAACACGGCTGCCCGTTGTAGAAGGGGCTGTGCGGCCTCAATTTCCGATCGGTCGGCTCGACCGATCTGCTCGCACGGGCCGTTCGCAAACGCCTCCGGCAGGAGCTGGCGCGCGCCTAAAATGATGGCTTCGACGGCTGTCAACTCGTCGCTCATAGTTGATTCTTTGCAGGCGCTGCGATTGGCGCGTCCCAGGAATGAGATCCCCAATTACTGCGAGCCCTGGCCACATCGCTCCGATTCACTACTACCTGGAGGCCTCGAGGCGCCAAGCGATGCCTCATGAGGAGATCTGTCCGACGTAAGCGGGAGAGACACTGTAAAAGCCGGAGGTGGCGTCCCCGTGTTTCCACAAGCGGGCACCCGCGAGGACCATGAAGGCCACTTTTCACAGCTTCACGCAGAGTGAGCACCAAATTCGACTGGAGGTAAATCCTTTTCGGCCTTTGACGGCCCCCTCTCAAGGCCCTCATCCACCCTCTGGCGGTGTTAATCGCCCCGTTAATGCGTAAACAGGGTCACGTCGAGAAAGGCGGCCTCACCTGGCAGCCGGTGCCGAAAATCATCAATGCTTTGGATGCGGCGTGAAATGAGGGGCGCGGAATTCTGATTCTTGCTCATATCTCTGTTGGCGCGGCCTGTCCGTAGGCCTGCTCCAACTTCCCTTCACGAGACAATCCTTGGGAAATAAATCCACAAGTGTCCGAGGTCGTCATCCTCGCCGAAGATGATTTGGCCGTCACGACCGGTCACGGCATCCCCGAAGACGTAGCCGTAACGGCGCCGTTCGAGCACGGACACGGCCACCCCGAGATTGGTCACCTGGCCGCGCGCTGGGTGATAGCAAAACCGGTTGGCCATTTCGGAACCGCAAAAACCGAAGAGGCGGCCTGGGGATGGTTTGGAACTTGACTTTAGATTCCTCGCCTGAATATAAGGTGCTGTATGTTCGACCGATGGTACGCCGGGACGTTGCGGGAGAGGCTGACGCGACCGTATGTCCACTTGGTTTTCGGGGCGCGGCAGACGGGCAAGTCCACGTTGCTGCGGGCGCTGTTGCCGCCCGAAACGCTGGTGATCGACCTGGCCGATCCCCAGGAGCGGTCGCGCCACTTGGCGGATCCCGGGGCCTTTGCCAGAGAATGCCGGGGCCTGCCGGCAGGCAAGAAGGGGCAGTTTGTCTTCGTGGACGAGGCGCCGTCGGTGCCCTCGGTTTTCGACGCGGTGCAGCATTTGTACGACGGCGACAAGACGCGCTGGCGGTTCGTGCTGTGCGGCAGTTCCGCCCGGAAGCTGCGGCGCAGCGGCGCAAACCTGTTGCCAGGACGGAGCTTTTACCATCGGCTGTTCCCGTTGGTGCTGGCGGAGCATCCGGCGGATCAGGCGCCCGTGAGTTACGCGGTGTCGCCGCTGCCGTTTGACTGGCCAGCGAGCGAGAAGCCGAAGAACCCGTTTCCGCCGGCGGACGTGCTAACGCGGCTGGCATACGGTGAGTTGCCAGGCGTAGTGGCGGCGGAGGAGCCGGATCGGGCCGAGTTGCTGCGGGCCTTTGCGTTTGTGCATCTGGAGGAGGAAATTCGCCGCGAAGCGCTCGTGAAGGATTGGGGTGCGTTCGTGCGTTTCCTGCAACTGGCGGCGGCCGAGTCCGGGCAGATCGTGAACTTCGCCGGCATTTCACAGGAAAGCGGGGTGTCGCAGCCCACGGTGAAGAGTTATTACCAGTTGCTGGAGGACATGTTCCTGGGGTTTCGTGTGGCGGCGTTTTCGGGAAGCCCGCGCAAGGCTCTTCTCTCGACGCCCAGGTTCTTCTTCTTCGATCTGGGCGTGCGTCATGCGGCGGCTGGGCTGACGGCAAGGCCCGATGTGGTGAAGGCAAATCCCGGCGCATTTTTCGAGCAATGGGTGGGGGTCGAGCTGTGGAAACGCCTGCAATACTTCGGCGATGGCAAACTGTATCACCTGCGCACCAAAGACGGCGCGGAGGTGGACTTCATCATTGAGCGGGGGGGCATGCTGACGCCCATCGAGGTTAAGTGGAGCGAGAATCCGAGCGCGCGGGATGCGCGGCATCTGCTGACGTTTCTGGGGGAGCAACCCAAGCGGGCCGCCCATGGTTTCATCGTGTGCCGGTGCAAGCGGCCGATGCAACTTCATGAGAAGGTGACGGCCCTGCCGTGGTCCTGCCTATGAAGTTTCTCGGCAGGGTTTTTAGACGACCCTCGGAAAATAAATCCACAAGTGCCCGAGGTCGTCATCCTCGCCGAAGATGATTTGGCCGTCGCGACCCGTCACGGCATCCCCGAAGACGTAGCCGTAGCGGCGCCGTTCAAGCACGGACACGGCCACCCCGAGGTTGGTCACCTGGCCGCGCCCGGGGTGATAGCAAAACAGGTTGGCCATTTCGGAACCGCAAAAGCCGAAGAGGCGGCCATCATGCGTTGTGGCCCAGGGGCCGACCGGCGCCGGCATGGCCCGGCCCAGCGGCCCGCTGAACCCGCGCTGTTCATCGAATGAAAAGAGGTTGCCGTTGCCATCGGCGGTATAAAGCAGGTTGCTCCGCCGGTCTCTGGCCCAGGAGATAGGGGCCTGGTCCCACACCCCTTCCGGCAACCGGACGGCCTGGCGTTGGATTTGCCGGGAGCCCGGCTCATAACGCCAGAGGTGGCCTGGGCCATCCCGGCCAAAAATGCCGCCCTTGGAACCGACGCCGATTCGACCGTTGCCGGGCACCTCGCCCGCAACCTCAATCTTCCCGTCCTCGAGGGCGACAGTGAACAGATGGCACGTGGTGATTCCCACCAGCGAGGCCCTCGAGTCCTCGGTCACCGCGTGAACGATCGGTTCGCCGTCAACCTTTCCCACGTCTTGAAACGGGGTGCGGGAAAAGCCCCATTCCTGGATGAGGTCAAAGGGCAGAGCCTGCAAGGCGCCCGTCACCACGCGTCCGCCCTCAGGGCCGTTGACGCACGCCGCGAACTTGTTTTTTCCACAGCACACGGCGGCGCAGTGGCGCGCCCCTTCGACCGTTCCCCGATCCAGGACCGCGCCGGTGACCCCGTGAAACATCGCCACGAACAGGTGCGTCGCCCGGCCGCTGGTGCCCCCATAAATCATCCCCTCGGGGCTAATGTCCAGGGCAGTGATGTGGCTCTCGTCGGCGGGGATGGGAGTGCTGGCGCCAGGGAAGCACGTCGGGAAGGCGACCATCGTGCCCTCCTTCACGAACGTTCCATGGACAATCTCGTCGCGCAACGCCCTGGCCTCGGGCGAGCGGCGGTCATATCTCTGTTTCTTTTGTTCGCTCATGGCTGGCTCTCACCCCCATACCCGGATGGGCAGGTGGGCGTTCTCTTTCCGGCGCTGGGCCGGCACCTGGACCTTGAAAATGCCCACGGGTCTGACTCCGACACTGCCGAAGAACAAGTTGCCCTGATGGTCCACCGCGCCGCGCGAGACATATTGGGCGGGGTCTTTGGGATGCCGGAGGATGGCGACTTCCTGCCGCTCCAAGGTGGCGGGATTGAGCCGCCAGACGACCCCTTCACGCTCCGGTCTGTCGGCAGCCATGGGATTGTAAACCGGGTCTCGCCACCGCGAGGCCACGTAATACAACTGGCCGTCACCCCCGAAGACCAGGCCGCCGCAATGGTCCACAAAAGTGTCTTTCGAGAGGCTGGGGTCGCGCTTTTGAGTCGTGGCGCCCAAATCCTCGACGCGCGGCCATTCGCCCTCATTGGGCCAGAGGCGCATCAGCCGCGAGTTGGCTATCCAGGTAACCGCGTACACGCACTGCCCGTCGGGCGCGGGCGCCACGTCGTAGAAGACACTGTGCCAACCCGTCTGGAATTCCGGGTTGTGCGGCAGGACGAACGGCGAGCGTTCGAGCCGCTCGCTTTGCGGGTCATAGCGGACCAGGTGGCCGTAGTCGTCGGTGGTCCAGACGCGGTGCTGGCGGTCCAGGAACAGCGTCTGCGCGTTGATCGAGCCGATGCGGCCGGCGTCCCGGCGGGTGCGGGTCTTGGTGTCGTAGATGATAAAGTGATCGCGGGGGTAACTCAGGGCATAGAGCCGATGACGCTCCTCGTCGTGCAAGAGGCAGCGGCACCCCTCTTTCGGGATGAGTGTGTCCCACCAGAGGACCCGGTCCGTCCTGGTGTCGAAGGCCAGCAGGGCGCTGCCACGGAAGCAGCGCTTGGGGTCGTGCCATGAACGCCAGGGCGAATAGGCGGGCTGATCGATCGGCGGCCCCGAAAGATGCGTGGCCATAAACAGGATGCCATCGGCCATCGAGGGCGCGAAGCTGTAGTGGATCTTGCATTGGGTGGCGCGCCCGGAATCAGCGGGGTCATCGACCACCTCGTCCACCGAGAACAAGTAGTCGAGGGCATCGCTCTGCTCGTTGTAACGGACGACCTTGACCACGCCGCCCGGAACACTCTCCGCGCAAGCCGCCGCGTAGATCCGCCCATCGGGGCCCACCGACAACGACCAGCAGGTATCGGCGTCGGGATGGCCGGTGAACGGGTACCATTTCGGACGGTAAGCCTCTTCGCCCGACTGTTCGCCAGGCGCCGCACCCGCCGTGGCGCCGCCAAAGGCGGGCAGCAAACACCAGGCCGCCGCCGTCTGCGCGCCTCCCTTGAGAAACTGGCGTCTTCTTAATTTCATCGGCATGACTGGCCTCAATTCCTATCGGGCGCCCGCACCGGTGTCGAGATCAATTGTTGCTGTCCGAGCAATCTGAGCGCTTTTGACTTTTTGGGGTAGCAGGTTCTTGCTCCCGATCTTGATCTTGCTCCTAATCTCAATCCGAATGAATCGCCTGTTCGACCATGAAAAGAAGGAGATTAGGAGCAGTTGGAGGATTAACCGCAAAGAACGCAAAGAACGCAAAGACCTCGGAGAAACAGGGCATTTCTTTGTGATCTCTGCGTTCTTTGCGGTTAATCCAGCAACTGGCTCTACGGTTTCTCGTGATTTCAGGGCTGCGGGTTTTGCCCTTTCCCTCACCAGCGTGCCTTCAGGGCACCCCTGGCCTACCGGCTGAGCCGATGGAAATGGAAACGCGCGGGCCGGTCGCCCTGGCAATCCAATTGGACGGTGTAGAAGCCGCCGTCTTTGAGCAATTCGAGGCCCGCCAGAGAGGGGCAGAGGCGGACGCGGAACGGGCGCCAGAGCCGGGCGTTGCGCAGGGCGGCGGTATAGCGCCCGGCGGTATGGCCCAGGAAAGGCAGTGGCGGCATCCCGGCCAGCAAGCGGCTCTGGCGCAGCACCAGTTGGGAATGCAGGTGGCCGACGATCGTATGCTCGATTTGCGGGAGCCTGGACTGCACGAACTGCTCGCGAAACAAAAAAGGGAGGGCGGAAGGATCGTGGCAGAAGAGCAACACCCGCTGGCCGGGCTGCAAGGCGGCGAACGCGCGCCGTATTTCGTCCAGGTGTTCCGCCCTGAGCCGCTCCCACTCCGGCCGTTCGTCGGGGAGCATGTCCGCTTGGAACACCGGCAGGGCGACCAGGGAGGAAGCCAATCCCATGAGGACGTAGTTGCCGAGGGTTTCTTGCCAGAAAGGCAGCAAGCTCCAGGTCCTGGGTGGTGCGGCGCCAACTGGCCAGGCGCATCCCGCCCCGCATCCCGAAGAAACTGACCTTGCCCAACTCGTGGTCGCCGAGATTCGCCCGGAAGTTCGGGCCGAAGCGTTGCCGGAGCAGGGCCAGGCATTCCCGCGCGCTTTGGCAGGCGGCGTCATCACTCACGCCTACGAAGCTCGAGTCACAGGAGTAATCGCCGTTGGCGACGACAAAGTCCAGCGGCCCGGCTTGGCGCAGAAAGGCCTCGAGCAGGTGATTTTGGCGCAAAGGATTGCGTATCCAGATAAACCGCCGGCTGAGCATGAGCAGAATCCGCAGCAGCGGATTGCGCAGGTCGCGATATTCATAATCGTCACCGCGCGCCTGTTCGGCCGCGCTGGCGTAATGAATGTCGCTCAGGATGCCGAGCGTGCAGGTTTCAGCCACACAACCATGGTGCAGGATGGGCCGCCGGTCCGTCAATGGCCAGGCTCTGCCATGACTTGCTCCAATGCCTCGAACAAGGCCCTGGCATCAGCCAGGTGCCGCGCTTTGGCGTCGCGCCGCACCAGGCCGAACCCCGCTCCGTAAGCCGGGCCGTTGGCAACGCAGGCGTCGGTCAGGCACTCGGCGATTTGCTTCCCGGCCAGTTGCATCACTTGCGAGCGGTCCCCCTCCACTTCGTATTTCCAGCCGACCAGGCGCGCGTCGTGAAACCAGCCGCGCAGCTCGGCGATAATCTTGGGCGTGGGAACCAGTTCGGCCAGCACCACGCCGAGCCGGGACGAAATCTTGCCGGCCCCGATTTCGCTGAGTTCTCCGGTCGGGGCCCGGCTCCAAACGCGGCCGAAGGCGAAATCGCTGACGGCTGCGGCATGAAAAACGGCATCGACCGGCACTTTGGCCAGTGCGCGCAACCGGTCGCGAAGGTTGGCGGCGGTCGTGTAGGTCTCGATGAGTCGAGCCCGGCGCTCGCCGCGCCAGGTGGCCTGCCGGCCGATGAGCAGCGTCACCTCGTGTCCGCGCTCAGACAGGAAACTGGCCAGCTCCGAACCCAGGCGGCCGGTCGAGAAATTCGTCAGGCGCCGGACCTGATCCAAAGGTTCGGCAGTTGGGCCGGCGGTAACGATGCAACGCATAAAACTATGGCGGAGCAACGCGCCCGAGCAGCAACGTGGCCCCAAAAAAGCCGAGGAACACCAGGCTCAATTCCCTCGGCACGTCCACCACGGCGAGCCAATCCACCAGGACGATGCCTGCCATGAGACCCGAGGCGGCGCGGGCAAAATTGCGGTCCAGGGGCCAGAAGGCGCGCCGCAGGCAATAAAGGACCCACAAGCCGAGAACGGCCGAGAGTTCGAGGCCGGGCAGGCGGTAGCCGTCCACATCCATGAACAGGGCCAGCAAGATCGGCGCAGCCAGGAGCAACACCGGCCAATAATCGACCTGGCCGAGGATGTTCTCGGGGCGAGGCAGGCAGCGGGCGCCAATGACGTAAAGTGCCAATGCCAGGCCGCACCAGATCGCCCATCCGCTCGGGCCTTTGGCGGCGGCAGTGCCGGCGATGACATAAAGCAGGAAGCGGCAGAGTCCCAGGAAGAGCGGCGAAAAGGTGATGAGCCGGTGAGTGGCGTTATAGACCACGGCGCAAGCCGCCAGGGCCAGCCCCAAGCCGCCCGCAGCCTTGCCCAATGCGAACAGACACACCTCGCCCAACAGCAGCCAAGCCAATCCCCAGCGCAGGACGGCTGCCGCAGTGAGAGCGCCGGAGGGAATCGGCCGTGCCCGGCGGAATTGCCGGTCATAGCTTGCATCCAGGACATCGTTGAGGAAGGCGCCGCCAAGGTAAAGGAACGTTGCGCCCGCAAACAGGAGGGGCAGCCTGGCTGAAGGGCCGCCCCCGCTGAGCCACCAGCCGGCCAGGCAATTGGACCAGACCGTCGGCAAGGCGGCGGCCCGGCTCAAAGCCAGGAAAGTGCGCAACGCCCTCACCGCTCGAGCCTGACCTCCGCCGACCGCCCGTGGGCGCTCAGGCCCTCGAGTTCGGCAAATTGGCGCACGGCCGGCAAGGCCCGGCGCAGGGCCGCGCGATTGTACTCGACCAAACTGGTGCGGCGCTGGAACTGATCGACTGTCAGCCCGGCGAACGACGCCCCGGCCCCGCCCGTAGGCAGCGTGTGGCTCGGTCCGGCGACATAATCGCCCAGGACCGTGGGCGAATAGGGGCCAGGAAGATGGCGCCGGCAGCGATGATTTGTTGGGAAACACGGCGCGCGTGGCGGCATAGGACCTCGCAATGCTCGGGCGCCAATTGGTTGGCCAGGGCAATGCCCTCGTCGAGTGTCTTGACTTGGACGAGCCACCCGTTCGTATCCAGGGCCCGTTGAATGAATTCGTGCCTGGAGAGCCCGGGCGCCTGGCGAGCCAGTTGGCGCTGGACCGCCTTGAGCAAGCGGGCCGAGGTCGTCACCAGCCAAACCCGCTCGTGGCCCGAGCCATGCTCGGCCTGGGCCAGTATATCGGCGGCAATCAACTCGGGCTGGGCGCTATCGTCCGCCAGCACCAACAGCTCGCTGGGACCCGGCAGCAAGTCGATGGCGACCTGGCCGACGACCAGGCGCTTTGCGGCCACTACGTAAGCGTTGCCCGGACCGAAGATCTTCTGCACCCGGCCAATGGTCTGCGTCCCGTAGGCCATCGCGGCCACCGCCTGCGCGCCCCCAACCCGATAAATAGCCGTGGCCCCCGCAGCGTGCGCCGCATACACCAGGGCGGGGTTGAGGCTGCCGTCTTTGCCGCATGGCGAGCACACGACGATTTCGGGACAGGCGGCGACCTTCGCCAGCACCACGGTCATCAGGGCCGTCGAAACCAAGGGGGCGGTGCCGCCGGGGACATAGACTCCCACGCGCTGGAACGGGTCGAATTTCTCCCCCACTATCGCCCCGTGCGAGTTGCGGGTCTGCCAGTTCTTTCGGAGGGACTTTTTCGCAAAGGCGGCAATATTGCGCTGCGCCTCCCCTATGGCCGCCCGCAGGGGTGCGCCGGCTTTGAGGCAAGCGGTCAGGAGTTCCGCCTGCGTGACGGCCAGTTGCCCGGCGCTGAGGTTGGGGCCGTCAAAGCGCTGGGTTAATTCAAGCACCGCCTCGTCGCCTCGGGCCCGGACATCCTCCAGGATGGCGCGCGCGCGCTGCTCGATGGCCGGATCGAACAGGCTCGAGGGCGCGCACAATTGGCCCAGGCGAGCCGGAAAGTCGCCGTCGGTGTGGCGAATCACATTCATGAGCGCGAAGATTATAGCGGAATGCTCGCCCGCCCGTCCAGTTCGGTCCCCAGGGCCGGTGGCAAACTTCTCCGCAAACAATCGTCGGAGACGACGTGAGGAGTCTCTGATTGATTTCTGGGCACAGAGAAAGCCTGCCGGTTGACAGGCGGTCGTATTTTTCCTATGACTGCGCCATGAAAGCAATACGCTCGATGTTTCCCCTGTGGTTCTGTCTGACGTGCACCGGTCTGTCTTGGCCTGAGGGCGCGCGCGCGGCGGACCTCGTCCACGCCAAAGACGGCTCCGGAGTTTATGGCTACAAGGACACGCCCAAACTGCCTTGGTGCCAGTGGCTGGTGCACGACCCCGACCGGCCCAATCCCAGGCAAGTGGACCCCGGCAAGGCAGGCCCGCCGGCCCCCAGGCCCTCCGATGCCATCGTGCTCTTCGACGGCCAGGACGTGTCGAAATGGGAAGCGATGGGCGATTGGAAGGTCGCTGACGGATGCCTGATCTCCGGGGACAGCCACTTCGCCACGAAGGACCGCTTCGGGAGCATCCAACTGCACGTCGAATGGATGGGACCGGCCGGCTTCAATGGGCCCTGGTACAACCGGGGCAACAACGGCGTCATGCTCATGGGCGTGTTCGAGATCCAGATTTTCGACTCTTACAACGAGAAGATTTATCCCGACGGGGCTTGCGGGGCGGTCTATGGGCAAACGCCGCCGCTGGTCAACCCGACGCGTCCGCCCGGAGAGTGGCAGACCTACGACATCATTTTCATCGCCCCCAAGTTCGACGGGGACAACCTGGTGTCGCCGGCTCGAAGTCACCGTCTTGCAAAACGGCGTGCTGGTCCAACTCAACCAGGAGATTTACGGTGAAACCGGCCACCGCATCGTGCCCCAGTACACCCATAAGTCCGGCACCGGCCCGCTGGCCTTTGGCGGCCATGGCTGCCCTGTCCACTTCAGGAATCTCTGGCTCAGGCCGTTAGGCGCCGGTTCATAGGCAATGCGATATCCGAGGGGCGAGGGGCGGGTGTCGAGGGGCGGCACTTCGTTCCCTCGACACTCGACACGATTGCAGTCCCGTCCAGGGGACAACTGGGGTTTGGGAATTTCGTGCTGTGCCCCGACTGTCCGTGGCGCCCGCGCTGAAAGCGCGCAGCATACCCAGGGTAACACCCTGGGAAAGCCGGCCTTATTCGGCTCATGCGCCCTGCAAGGGCGCAGGTCATCCTCACGGCATGTCCCGATCACTCTCTTGAAGCGCTATGAGATGGCATTCGATGAGCGTTACCTTTGCGGCTGAAGCACCTGCTCCCGCCCTTGCAGGGCGGGTTGGGATTATGCAACGGTTTTCCCAGGGCGGTTGCCCTGGGCTGATGTGCCCGCACGCCGCTGGCGTGCAAAATGTCCGAAAAGCCGCGCTCAACTCTGCGCGATGAAGATTAGAAATTGCAGCTCTCTCCCGGCTGGAGCAGGTGAAGTTGCTTGCCGGCGGCCTTGAATTTCGCCACGGCGCTCCCGGTGTTGATCTGGATCGGCGCGAAGGTGTTGAAATGGAGGCCGAGGACGCGGTTGCAGCCGACAAAGTCCGCCGCCTTGATGGCATCGTCAATGCCCATCGTGAAATTATCCCCGATCGGCAGCGCCGCGAATTTCAACCGGCTCGATTCCCCGATGAGCTTCATGTCCATCGTCAACGCCGTGTCGCCGGAGTAATAGAAGTTGCCTTCGGCGCTTTCGACCACAAAACCTCCGGGATTGCCGCCGTAAGAGCCGTCGGGAAAGCTGCTGGAATGGATGGCGTTGACGAGCTTGACGCGCCCGAAATCGAAGGCGTGCCCGCCGCCATGATTGAGCGGATGGACCTTTTCCAGGCCCTGTTTGCCGAACCAAACGGTGATTTCGTAATTGGAGATGATGGTCGCGCCGGTCCGCCTGGCAATCTCGGCGGCGTCGGCCAGGTGATCGAAATGGGCGTGCGAGATGAGAATGTAGTCGGCCGGCACCGTGCGCTTATCCACCGCCTTGGCCAATTGGTTTTCGGCGATGAACGGGTCGAAGAGCAGCGTCTTTGTCCCAACTTCGGCGGCGAAACAAGCATGTCCGTAATAGGTCACTTTCATATTTGGACTTTCGATTGAATTTCGACTGCTGCCATTGAAATAACCACAGGGCCTGGGGCGAGGTCAATCTCCCTTTGGGGGCAGCCGGGCCAGTGATAAAGCCTGTCGAGCCGTCTCGGGCTGGCCACTTTGGAGTGCGGTGGCAAGCGGAGCGCGACACCGCTTTGCCTCGGGCAGCGTCTGGCGTTCTTGGACCTCCCGGGCGCCCCAAAGCGCCGTCGCCGCTTCGCTCTGCCGGCGCACTCCAAAAGATCACTTTGTCACCAGCCTGTTTGAGCGCGCGAGATTGACACCGCGCAGGGGATTAGGTTAGCTAGTTCCCGAGTGCGATAGATGAACGCTCGACTGGCCAACATTCGGCATGTCGCCCTGGATCTCGATGGGACAGTTTACCTGGGTGGCACATTGTTTGAGACCACGAGGCCCTTTCTGGCCTCGCTGGATGAATTGGGGATTGGGTACACCTTCCTGACCAACAATCCCTCCAAGAGCACGGCGGATTACCTCGAGCACTTGCGGCAGAGTGGCATCGCGGCCGAGCCGAGCCAGCTTTACACCTCCACCCAGGCGACCATCGAGCACCTGCGCCGGCATTGGCCCGAGGTGCGGCGGTTGTTTGTCCTGGGCACCCCCGGCCTGTGCCGGGACCTGGAGGAGGGCGGATTCACGCTGCTGGCTGACGACGCAGGGGCCAGCCCTGATGCCGTCGTCGTGGGCTTCGACCAGACTTTGACCTACGCGCGGCTCTGCCGGGCGGCCTGGTGGATTACGCAGGCCAAGCCCTACTTCGCCACGAATCCGGACCGGGTTTGCCCCACCGACCAACCTACGGTGCTGGTGGATTGCGGCTCGATCACTGCGGCCCTGGAGAAGGCGACTGGCTGCTCGCCAAAGGCCGTGCTGGGCAAGCCGGACCCGGCAATGTTGGAAGGGATCTTGCGCCGGCATAACCTGCGGCCGGAATGGCTGGCCATGGCGGGCGACCGCCTTTATACGGACATGGCAATGGCACGGCGCGCCGGGGCCGTTGCGGTGTTGGTGTTGACCGGAGAAACCACGGCTGCCGAAGCCCGGAGCCATCAACCGGCGCCCGATTTTATTTTTCCCTCGCTGGCCGAGTTCGGCGCCCAACTGCGGTCAGCGCAACGGAACGGCAAATGAGTTCTGCTCCCGCCCAAAGTGAGCCCCTGAGCCGCTGGGGCGGCGCGCCCGAGCGCTGGCGGAACTGACGCGTGGGCCGCTGGATGTCCTGGTGGTGGGCGGGGGCATTGTCGGTTCGGGCATTGCGCGGGACGCGGCGCTGCGGGGCCTGCGCACGGGCCTGGTCGAGCAGCACGATTTTGCCTTCGGCACCAGCAGCCGCTCCAGCCGCTTGCTCCACGGCGGGCTCCGTTACCTGGCCCAGGGCCGCATCGGGCTCGTCCGCGAAGCCAGCATCGAGAAGCGGATACTCCACCATATCGCGCCCCACCTGGCGGAGCCGCTGGCTTTCATTTTCCCGGCGTACCGCGGCGACCGGCATTGGGCCTTGTGGCAGCTCAAGATCGGCGTCAAGGTCTATGACTTGCTCTGCGGCGGGCGCAATCTGGGCAAGTCCGCCTGGCTGAGCCGGGAGGAGGTGCTCGAACGGGCGCCGGCCTTGAGGGGGAGGGTTTGGCGGGAGCAGTGCGCTACTATGACGGCTTTACCAATGACGCGCGGCTCACCCTGGATACGCTGCGTTCGGCGGCCGGGAGCGGGGCCGTGGTTCTGAGTTATTGCCGTTTCAATGGGGCCGCGCGCAAAGACCTTTGGGAATGCGAGGTCCGGGACGCGCCCACCGGCCATAAGGGCCTCGTGCGGGCCCGAACCGTGGTCAATGCCACCGGCCCGTGGGCCGATGGCCTGCCTCACAGCCGGGTCAAAATCCGCGCGACCAAGGGCATCCATTTGGTCGTCGAGCGCGAGCGCCTGCCCGTGCCGGACAGCATCGTCATGACTCAAGAGGAGCGCATCCTCTTTGCCATCCCCTGGGGCCAACGCACCATCCTGGGCACCACCGACACCGATTATCGCGGACCCATCGACGACGTCCGCGCCGATGCCTCAGACATCTCTTATGTCCTGGAGGTTGCCAACCACTTCTTCCCCAGGGCCCGCCTCCGGGAGCCGGACGTCCTGAGCGTCTGGGCCGGGCTGCGGCCGCTGATAGCCGGTCCCAAGGGCGCACCGTCGGAGGTCTCGCGCTCCCACGAAATCCGTAGTCCCGAGCCGGGCTGGTGGGATGTGGCGGGGGGCAAGCTCACTACCTACCGGCTCATGGCCGAGCAGACTGTGGATCGGATCGTTAAATGGTTGGATAAGTTAAACCGGGCGGAGGAGCGAGGCCAGGTGAATGGGGCTTTTGGGCCGTGCCGGACGGCACAAGAACCGCTCCTGCCGCCGGCGGAAACCGCCGGTCTGAGCGGCATCCTGCCACCCGAACCCAGCAGCCGCGCGGTGGAACACTATGTCAATAACGAATGGTCCTTGCACCTCGAGGATGTAATGCTGCGCCGCACAAGCTGGCATTACTACTCGAGGGAGGCCCCCAAGCTGGCCGAGCGGGTGGCCGACTGGATGAGCGAAGTGCTCGGCTGGTCACCCCAGACCCGCGCCGCCGAGCTCGAGCGCTACGCCCGGGCCACAGGGATACCCCGCCTGACAGTTACAGCAACTTAATCTGCGCCTTTTCTTTGGCCAGGCTCTCGGCCAGGTTCGGCAGGCGGCCGTTCCGCCGTTCGATGATGTGCTTGTCCACTCCGGCGTCGAAGGGGACGGGGTAGCTGCCGTTGTAGCAGGCCATGCAGAAGGATTCTTTGGGCAGGCCCGTCGCCTCGACCATGCCCGCCTCGGAGAGGTAGTGGAGGGAATCGGCGCTGAGATAGTTGCGGATTTCCTCGAGCGAATAATTGGCCGCCATGAGCTTGCTGGCGTCCGGAAAGTCAATCCCATAGACGCAGGGGCGCACGTGCGGGGGGCAACTGACCATGACGTGGACCTCTTTGGCCCCGGCTTCCTTGAGATTGTTGACGCGGGCCTTGCACGTCGTGCCGCGCACGATGGAATCGTCCACGACCACCACGCGCTTGTCTTTGACCAGCTCCTCGATCAGGTTCAGCTTCACCCGCACGTCGAAGTCGCGGATGAGTTGGGAGGGCTGAAGAAAGCTGCGTCCGATATAATGGTTGCGCACGAAGGCCATCTCGAATGGAATCTTGGATTCCAGGGAATAGCCCAGCGCAGCGCAGTTCCCGCTGTCGGGCACCGGCACGACCACGTCGGCCTCGACCGGGAATTCGCGGGCAAGCTGCCGGCCCAGCTCGACACGGACTCTATAGACGCTGCGATTGGCGATGGTGCTGTCGGGCCGGGCGAAGTAGATGTACTCAAAAATGCAGAAGGCGCGCTGGTGCTGCTCCGGAAAGGCCTGGAGACTGTCAGACCGTCCTGGTTGATGACCACGATCTCCCCCGGCTCGACCTCCCGCTCGAACCGGGCGTGGATGAGGTCCAGGGCGCAGGTTTCGCTGGCCAGGACCCAGGCCCGGTCGAGCCGGCCGATGCACAGCGGGCGGAACCCGTATGGGTCGCGCACCCCGATGAGTTCCTTTTCCGTCATCATCACCAGCGAGTAGGCGCCCTCCAGCCGCCGAATGCTCTCCAGCAGGTTGTCCCGATGGCCGTTGGAAGCCGGTTGGGCCATCAGGTGCAGCACGATCTCGCTGTCAACCGTGGTCTGGAAGATCGAGCCCCGCGATTCCAGTTCGTCGCGCAGCCTGGCCGCATTGGTCAGATTCCCATTATGCGCGATGGCCAACTGGCCCCGGGCGCAGTCCACGGTCAGCGGTTGGGCGTTGCGCAGGTGCGAGGAGCCGGTGGTCGAATAGCGCGTGTGGCCGATGGCCATTTGCCCGCGCAACTCTTGCAACAGGTTGCCGTCGAAGACCTGCGACACCAGACCCATGCCCTTGTGGGCATAAAACTGCCGGCCCTCGCACGTCACAATCCCCGCGCTCTCCTGGCCCCGATGCTGCAGGGCGTAAAGACCGTAGTACGTCAATTGCGCAGCGTTCGGATGGCCGTAAACGCCGAAGACTCCGCAGTAATGTTTTGGATAGCTCTGCACCAGTCGCTCCGCATTTTCCCATGAATGCCCCGCTATGACCAGGCCAGCCTAGAGGCCAATTTCTCCCACGTCAAGCTCCGGTTGCGGCAACTATCAGGGCCGGGGTCAGGGGATGCTGGCTGCCCCGCAAACCCAACTCCCAAAAACGGGTCTGCGCCCAGGCTTGCTTTAAAGGCCGGGATTCCGATATAAGGACTCCGGCCACCGATGAGCATCCTCGAAATCAAGAATGGCGGCGCGTGCAAGTACGACCTGGTCGCGCTGGGTGAGATTATGTTACGGCTGGACCCGGGTGAAGGGCGCGTGCGCACGGCCCGGGAGTTCAAGGTCTGGGAGGGCGGCGGGGAGTACAACGTGGCGCGAGGGCTTCGGCGCTGTTTCGGATTGAGGACGGCAATATGCACGGCTTTTGCAGATAACGATGTCGGGCGGTTGCTCGAGGACTTCATCCTCCAAGGGGGAGTCGACACGGAGTTTGTGAAGTGGGTTCCCTACGATGGCGTGGGCCGGACGGCGCGCAACGGCCTCAATTTCACGGAACGCGGCTTCGGGGTGCGCGGGGCGGTAGGGATTGCCGACCGCGGCCACACCGCCGCCAGCCAACTTAAGGCCGGTGATTTCGACTGGAACCGGATCTTCGGCGATGTGGGCGCGCGTTGGCTGCACACCGGCGGCATCTTCGCGGCGCTGAGCCAGACCACGCCCGGGCTGATCCTGGAAGCCATCCAGGCCGCCAGGAAATACGGCGCAATTGTTTCCTACGACCTCAACTATCGCCCCTCGCTCTGGAAAAGCATCGGCGGGCGCCAACGCGCGCAAGAGGTCAACCGCCAAATTGCCAGACACGTGGACGTGATGCTCGGCAACGAAGAGGATTTCACCGCCTGCCTCGGCCTCGAGGTGGCAGGGGTTGATGAATCCTTTTCAAGGCTCGACCTCACCGCTTTCAAAAGGATGATTCGAGAGAGCGGTGGCTGCCTACCCGAATTTTAAAGTCGTCGCCACGACCTTGCGCGGCGTCAAGTCGGCGACCCGCAATGATTGGGGCGCCATCTGCTGGGCCGGCGGCAATTTCTATGAGGCCCCAGCCCGTCCGGATTTGGAGGTCCTTGACCGCGTGGGCGCCGGCGACAGCTTCGCCAGCGGCTTGATTTACGGTTTCCTGACGTTTAACGACCCGCAGCAGGCGGTGGACTATGGGGCGGCGCATGGGGCCTTGGCAATGACTACGCCCGGGGACACTTCGATGGCCTCGCTCAAAGAAGTCGAGGCACTGATCAAAGGCGCCACCCCTCGAGTGCAGCGGTGAGGAGCCCCAAACCTTAACGATTCAATCAGAGTTGAACAGGAGAAAACGGAGAGAACGGAGAAAAGGGCCTGGGGCTAAATGATTGTGGGCCGCGCTTTGCGGCCGACCCGGCAGAGGAACCAGGTCAGGGCTGCAAATGGCCGGAGGGCCAGCCAGTCGGAATTCGGTCCGGCAAAGAACGGGAAAAGACCTCTTCCATTCGGATCTGACAAATGGTATTATAAATGCCATGAAGGCCGAAATGATTCAGATTGATAAAGCGGGGCGGGTGGTACTCCCCAAGCCACTTCGGGAGCAGTTCAATCTTCTGCCAGGAGACAAACTTCGCCTGTCAGTCGAAGGGAACAGTTTCAGGCTGGAACCTACGCAGGCGGGCGGCAAGCTGGTCAGGAAGGGCAGCGTTTTAGTCTTCACCGGTGGATTTGCTCAATCAATTACGACCGAGAAGGTCAACGAACTCATAGAACAGGATCGAGAAGACAGAATCTCAGATGGGACAGGGAAGTCGCGTAGAAAATGAAGGTTTTCCTCGATACTAATGTGTTGGTAGCGGCCTGTATTGCTGACCACGAGCATCACGCTCGTGCGCTCCCGCTGGTTCAAGCAGTTCACGACCACAGTGCGCAAGGCTTTGTGAGCGGACACAGTCTTCTGGAAATGCATGCTATCCTGACTCGGTTGCCTCGTGCTCCGCGAATCACGCCGATTGAAGCGTCCACACTAATCGCTGACAATATCGTGAAGCATTTTTCTGTGGTGACCCTCACCGGCAAAGAATACAGCGAACTTGCTCTAAAACTCGGACAAAACAGCATCATCGGCGGAAAAAGTTACGACGTGCTCCACTTGACTTGCGCTGAAAAGAGCGGAGCCGACCGGCTATACACCTTCAACGTTCGTCACTTTACAGAACTGGCGGGGCACCTTGCGAACAAAATTACGGCGCCTTGAAAGATTAAGAGCGCGCAGAGCCGGAGTCCTGCGCCCCGGCGGGGCGCGCTTGCCGCCCGACCTGGCAGAGGAACCACGTCAGGGCTGCAAAGGGCAGCAGGGCCAGCCAGTCCGAATGCGGGCCGGCAAAGAACGGGTTGTGCGCCGAGGCCCATTGCGTGAGCGCAAAATCAACCCGGCCCAACGGACCCGCCATCAACGCGATGATAATCCCGCCGATGGCCCCGCCGGCAATGTAGCCGCTGGCCAGCAGCACGCCGGGACTTTTGTCGCTCTCGGCACGCCAGTTGGGCCTCGTCGAGATTGCTCCGGCGAAGCTGGCGGCGCAGGCGCTCATCCACGAGCCAGCGCACCAGTCCACCGACAAACAGGGGCGCCGAAGAAGAAATCGGCAGATAAACCCCGACGGCAAAAGCCAGGGATGAGACGCCGCTCAGTTCGAGGACGACGGCGATCATGACACCGAATAGCACGAGCGCCCAGGGCAGTTTGCGGTCCAGCATGCCTTTGATGATGTAGCTCATGAGTGTCGCCTTGGGGGCGTCGAATTTCCGCACCTCGGTGCCGTCGGGCCGGGTCTTGAAAGCGCCATTGATGCCCGGATCGACCAGCCACCGGGCGGCGCCGGACTCGTCGAGGAGGTACTTGCCCGGCGGTCCGCCGGCGGCGTCGGTTTTTTGCCAGACGCGATAAGCGCCGGCGTCTTCCCGAGCCTGCGGTCCGCGCAATCGTTCGGGCGGGCCGAACTGCGCGTCTGCCGGAGCGCGCAGGCCCGGAGCCACACGGGCGGCCGGGACATAAACGGTGGCCCTGTCGTTGAGCAGCAGCAGGATGGGCCCCAGAAGCAACGCGCTGGCCGTGGCGCCGATGAGGATAGAGACCTGCTGATGGCTGGGCGTGGCTCCGACCAGGAAGCCGGTCTTCAAGTCTTGGGAGGTTGCCCCCGCATTGGAGGCAGCCACGCACACGATGCCGCCCACCGAGAGGGCCGTCACATAAAACGCCGCGCCGGTCCAGCCCGCCAGCAGGAAACAGAAGCAGGTCAGCAGCAAGGTGGCCACCGTCATTCCCGAAATCGGGTTCGAGGAGGAGCCAATCTCCCCTGTAAGCCGGGAGGAAACGGTCACGAAAAGGAAACCGAACAGGACGATCAGACTGGCCCCCAGCAGATTCATGTGCAGCGTCGGGGCGGCGAGGATGGCCAGGATGAGGGCCCCGATGCCGCCGGCGACCAACGTCATCGGCAGGTCCCGTTCCGTGCGCCGCACCGCGGCGTGAGCGCCGGCGGCGGCCTTGAAATCCGACAACCCCGAGCCAATGCCGTGCAGGATGATCGGCAGCGAGCGCACCAGGCTGATGATGCCTCCGGCGGCGACCGCCCCGGCCCCGATATACAGGACATATTCGCTGCGAATGTCCTCGGGCGTCATCTGGCCGATGGGCTTGCTGCCCGGAGCCAGCACGCCGGCGACACCCTCGCCGAAAAACGTGATCAGCGGCACGAGCACCAGGCTGCTCAGAACTCCGCCCGCCATCATGATCGAACCGATGCGCGGGCCGATGATGTAGCCCACGCCCAGCAACTCCGGCGTGATCTCGATGGAGATCGAGCCCCCTTTGAGCGGAGGGCCGAAGACCTTTCCCGGGATGTCTTTCCAGAGCCTCAATGCGGACATCAGGGCCTTGTAGGCCAGGCCAAGGCCGAAGCCGGTGAAGATCGTCGAGGCCCTGATGCCTCCGGAACCGCCGGCGGATTGCACAGCCGCCCCCGCCTTGAGCACCTGGGCGCAAGCAGTTCCCTCGGGATACTTGAGTTGGCCGTGCTGGGCCACAATCAGGGCGCGGCGCAGCGGAATCATCATCAGGATGCCCAACAGGCTGCCCAGCAGCCCCACCAGCATCACCCGGCCGATCTCCAGATCAAACCCAAGAATCATGATGGCTGGCATCGTCACGCCCAACCCGAAGGCGATAGACTCCCCCGCCGAGCCTGCGGTCTGGACGATGTTGTTCTCGAGGATCGTCGCGTCGCGTCCGCCCGCCTTGGCCCACAGCCGGAACAGCGTGAGCGAGATCACCGCCACGGGAATGGACGCGCTGACGGTCAGACCCACTTTTAGCACCAGATACAGCGAAGACGCTCCGAATACCACGCCCAGCATGGCCCCCAGGATGATTGCCCGCAGGCTCAGCTCCCTCATCACCGTTTCCGCCGCGACGTACGAACAGTAGTCTGTTCCAGCGTCCCCGCGTTGCTTCGACTCGACGGCCATGTTCGCCCAACCTAATAGCTTATGCGGCCCAGGATAGGCAACTTGTTTTCCCGCAAGAGCGGCACTGTTCGCGCAGGCGGCGTTGCTCTGATATTACGTTCTGAAAAAACTACACTATGCCACTTGACATACTTAGTATTTCTCGTAAACTGTCCCTGTTTATGAACCTGAATGGTCTGATTGATATGCGTCTCACAGTAAACAGTCCCTCTCCATTGCCAGCGGCGGCGATTCCGAGGCGGCCGCTCGGGGAGGTGTTTCAGCGGTTGGAACGTCTGGCTGCGGGCTCGCCCAACCTTCTCATTTATCGCAGTGCCGGCTTCGAGTCGGGAGGCCAGAGCTATGAATTGCCGCGATGCCTGTATATCGGTCCAAGCGGGGGCGGTGAGCCGCTGCGGATTGGCATCTTCGCGGGAATTCATGGCGATGAGCCCGAGGGTACTTACGCGCTGATTCGGCTTCTGAGTTTGCTGGAGCAAGCGCCGGATTTGGCCAAAGGGTATTGCCTGTTCATTTATCCCGTCTGCAACCCAACAGGATTTGAGGATCGGACGCGTGGTTCGCGGGCCTGCAGGGATCTCAACCGCGAGTTTTGGCGAGGGTCGAAGGAGCCTGAGGTGAGGCTCCTGGAGTCGGAGTTGGTGTCGCACTCGCTTCATGGGGTCATTTCGGTCCATACGGATAGCGCGAGCCACGGTTTTTATGGTTTTGCGCACGGCGCCACCCTGACGCAGCACCTGGTCGAGCCGGCGCTCAAGGCGGCCGAGGAGTTTCTGCCGAGAAACGGGGATGATAAGATTGACGGTTTCCGCGCCCGCAACGGCATTATCCGGGATGGTTACAAGGGCGTGCTCTGCGCTCCGCCGGGCGTCCGGCCGCGGCCCTTCGAGATCATCCTCGAGACCCCTGTGGCTCCGCCGACCTATTTGAAGGAAGCCGCCCTCGTGGCGGCACTGCGTACGATTCTGACAAGCTACCGCGAATTCATCGCCTACGCCCCGAACCTCTAGCCTGCAGCACCGGCGAACGTTACTTGAGCACGGCCCTGGCCGACGACGCGCGCAAGGCAAATGAAAGAGAAAGGAATTGCATTTTGCGACAAAATATGATTGACATGGTGTGCCTTCGGTGTGCCTTCGGTGTGCGAGCGCACTCGCCCACGGAGCGGGTTGATGAGTCCGAAAGCCTTTATAAAACAGCTAACCACCATGAATGCCAAAGCACGCCTGTCTTCACTATGCATCGCCCCGCGCACGCACGCGCGACATTCTCGATTTTCAAGCGTCCTTTCGCAAGGGCCGATAATCGCGCTACTGCTGGGCCTCGCGCGGGCCGAGGTTCCGGCGCAGACGTGTTCGATTCTGCACCGTTGTGGGCCGGACACGGGGATGTTTCCGATGGGGGGCATGGTTCAAGGCCCGGATGGCACGCTCTACGGGACCGCGTCGCAGAATGGCGGTGGAGGCCCGGGGTCGGTTTTCAAAGTCAACCCTGACGGGACTGGCTTCACGATCCTCAAACAATTCCCTAGGGACCCCATCGGGGTTTACCCGTTCCCGGAAGGAAGCGATCCGGAGGGGAGCCTGGTCGTGGCCGGCGCGACGCTCTACGGCACGACCGCGGGAGGCGGCACCAATGGCTGCGGCACGGTCTTCGAACTGGGCACCGACGGGAGCAACTTCGCGGTGCTGCACCATTTCGACGGCAGCGGCAGCTTTGGCGAAGACCCGATGGGCGGACTGGTCCTGGACGGGGCGACACTCTGGGGAACAACCGCAGCAGGCGGCAATCCCGGCAGCCAAGGCACAGTGTTCTTTCTGAAAACCGACGAAACCGGGTTCGGCATCCAATGGTTTTTCTCCGGACCCGACGGCCGGACTCCGATGGCCCTGCTCAAGTCCGGCACCTGGCTCTACGGCACGACGCAAAGCGCCGGCTCCTATCATTTCGGATCAGTTTTCCGCATGAACACGGACATATCATCGGGCAGTGGTTTCGCCGAGCACCTCTTCAACGGCGACGACGGCCGGGTACCCATGGCCGGATTGGTCCTTTCGGGCACGAACCTGTACGGCACCACCACGCAGGGAGGCAGTAACAGTTGCGGCACGCTGTTCCGCGTCGGCACCAATATTGAAAACCTGGTCGTCCTTCGGCATTTTACGAGCGCGGAGGGAAACCCGAGCGGCGGACTGGCGTGCTCCGGGCAGACGCTCTACGGCGTGACCCAGCCCCGTGGCACGTTAAGTTGCGGCACGGTCTTCAAGGTCAACACCGATGGCAGCGAGTTCACGGTACTCAAGGAGTTCGCCGGCGGCAGCGATGACGGAGACACCCCGACCGGCCTGATTTTTGGCGGCACGACGTTGTATGGCACCACGATGTATGGGGGCGATCCGTCCGGCCAAGAAGGTCCTATCACGCCTCATGGCGCAGGAGTGATCTTCAGCCTATCGCTTGCTCCGGCGCTGTCGCTCATCAACCCTGCTCGCGCCGGCACCAACTTCAGCTTTGCGTTCCAGTCGGTATCCAATCAAAGTTACACCGTGGAGTACAAGCGCACTCTCCAGGCGACCAACTGGCTGTTCCTGGAGACCCTGACTGGCTCCGGTTCACTCCTGCCGTGCCTGGTGCCGATGACCAACACGTCGCAGTGCTTCTTCCGCGTGCGCGAGCCGTGAACGTTTACGCCTGCCGATGAACCGGTACGAATTTCGTTTGGACATTTCTCCGGGGCAGTACGTGGACTACTACCGGGGCGCGATGCGGCATGTGGTCGTGCACGGCACCGACGGACATCCATCGGGGCGTTGAACGTTGGCAGGAGTGGTGGAGCCTCCATCAGAGCGAATACCAGGCGCCGTCTCCACCGTCACTGCCCCGCAGTCCGGTTACCTCTCTGGCCGTGGTAGATTTCAAGCTCGAGAACTCTGAGGGGCGGCACTTTCCGACCCTCTCAGCTCAGGGGCAAGAACGTGTTGCTCGTCTTTTGGAGAAGACGATTAGGAGCAAGGCAAAAGATTTCTGAGGGATTGCCCGCCGCCTGACGTAGCAGAATGGAGGGGAGCACAAATTGTGGTGTGCTGCCCAAAACGTCCAGGCGGTTTGACGTTGCGCCCGTCAAATAGTGGCGGCCAGGCGGCGCCGACCACGGATGGAAAATATGAATAGTGTCAGACCGAATCGCATCTCGGGTGTTCTTGGCGCTCTTGCCCTGGCCTCGCTCCTTGCAGGTTGCAAAGGGGTCCCGACTAAGGGAGAAAAAGAAGCGCGCAGCCAGGCTCAAACCGTCGCTGCCGG
Organism: uncultured bacterium; assembly: GCA_963713735.1. Classification (GTDB taxonomy): domain Bacteria; phylum Verrucomicrobiota; class Verrucomicrobiia; order Limisphaerales; family UBA8199; genus CAVQND01. Next base: position 19,496 of record CAVQND010000053.1, on the reverse strand, counting down.
TTATCGGCCTCATGGCGAAAAGCCGGCCCTGCCGGTGCTTGCGGCCAATTCCGGTCTCAGCAATTTTCTCGCCTACGCCATGCTCAACCAACCAACCGTGGAAGCGGCCTACTACGACTGGCTGGCCTCGGTCGAGCGCATCACCCTGGCGCGCTCGTTTCCCGACCCGCAGTTGACGTTCCAGATGGACATCCAAAGTGTTGTCACCTCAATCATGCCCGGGCTCATGGGCAACATTCCGTGGCCGGACAAACTCCGGGTCGGGGCGCAAATCGCCTCAGCCGAAAGCCAGGCCAAATATTTTGCGTTCCAATCCGCTGTCCTCGGCAGCGCCTTCGAGGTCAAGCGGGCCTACTACCAACTTTACTTCCTGGCGGAGAAAACCCGCGTGAACCAGGAGACGCTGCAACTGCTCACGGATTTGGAAAGGCTCGCCCAAGCCCAAAATGAAGTGGGCAAGGCGACCCTGCACGATGTCCTGCGGGCCCAAATCGAAGAGGACCGGCTCAGGACCGAGCTCGCCAACCTGGAGGACTCGCGCAATTCGCTTATGGCCCGGTTCAAGGCCGCGCTGGGCATGAAGGCCCAAGAACCAACCCCGCCGATGCCGCAGCATTTCCAATCCACGCCCATGGACCTCACCGCCGATAGGTTGTTCGAGACGGCCTTCGCGCAGAACACGCGCCTCAAAGCGATGGAAGCCGAGGTGCGCGCCGCCGAGGCCTCGATTGTCCTCGCACGAAAGGCGCGCCTGCCTGATTTCAGCCTGGGGCTGATGGCCGACGTGCAGACGAACCCCACGCTTTATCGGTTGCCGGGAGGCCCAGGCACGCTCTCACTGCCGATCTGGCGCGACAAGATCGCGGCGCAAATTGCCGAAGCTCAGGCCAACAAACGCTCGGCCCAGGCGCGGCTCTCGGCCGAACAGATCGCGCTGGCGGCGGACTTTGCGGAGAAATCCTTCCTTTACCGGGAGGCCACGCGGGACCTGGCGTTGTTGAACGAGCAGCTTTTGCCCAAAGCGCGCCAGTCACTTGAAGTCGCCCGTTCCGGTTACCTCGCCGGACAAATTGACTTCTTCAACCTGACCGACAGCGAACGCACCTTGCTCGGGTTCGAACTGGACAGGGTGGAATCAGCCACGCAACGGGAAGTGGTCCTGGCGGAACTGTCATTGATCATCCAAGGCCTGCCTCCAGCCAATGCGCCCATGGGGTCGAGTGCCGCGCGCCTGAGTCGCGCCGCCAAGCCTTCCATGAAAAAAGCGAACCCTGGCGGCATGTAAGGGCACGCGAACCGCACGTGAGCTTTATGAACCTCCAGACCGGACCGCTAAAACTCGTTTCCCTATCCATGCTGATCTTGGGGTTCGCCAGCGGCGCGAGCTTGCTGCTGACCGGGTGCGGCCGCAGCCAAACCGGCGCCGCGACTGCCGACGCCTCGAAGGAACAGACCCTTTACACTTGTGGCATGCACCCCCAGGTCATCCAGCGCGAACCGGGCAACTGCCCGATTTGCGGCATGAAACTCACGCCCATCCGCAAACAAGACGCGACCGCCGGCGGCCCGACTGCCGCCCCGGAATCATCCGTCATCGCGATTGACCCCGTGACCACGCAAAACATGGGTATCCGAACCGCCCTGGTCGCGCGCGGCCCCTTGCGCCGGGCCATCCGCACCGTCGGTGTCATTGATTACAACGAGACGACACTGGCCGACGTGACCACCAAATTCAAAGGCTGGATCGAGAAGCTCTACGTTGATGCCACGGGCCAGCGCGTGCATCGCGGTGAGCCGCTCTTCGAGATTTATTCCCCCGAGCTTTACAGCGCCCAGAGGGAATATCTGGTGGCCATTGAACAGGGAACCAATGCGCCCGGCGGGGTGGCGCTCAGAACCAGCGCCCGTACCAAACTCAAGTTCTTCGACATCTCCGACGAACAAATTGCCGAGTTGGAGCGCACCGCCCAACCGCGCAAGACCTTGCGCATCGTGGCGCCGCAGGACGGCTTCGTGGTCGAGAAAATGGTTGTGGAAGGCCAGATGGTGGACCCGGGCATGAAGACTTACCGCTTGGCCGACCTGGGGCTGGTCTGGGCCCAGGCCCAGATTTACGAGCAGGACCTGGCCTTCATCAAGCTGGGCCAGGAGGCCACGGTCACGCTTTCCTATTTGCCCGACCGCGAGTTCCGGGGACGGGTTACATACATCTATCCGAACGTGGATGAGAAGACCCGCACGGCGCGCGTGCGAATGGAGTTCCACAACCCCGGCTATTTCCTCAAGCCGGGCATGTTCGCCACCGTCCAAGTGGTCTCGGAGCTGGAACCCTCGGCCCTCCTGATACCCGACATGGCCATCTTGCGCAGCGGCGAAAAGACCACCGTCTTTGTCGCTTTGGCCGGCGGCAAATTCGACCCGCGCACGGTCACTCTCGGCCCGCAAGCCGAGGACGATACCTATCAGGTCCTCAGCGGGCTGACCGAAGGCGAGCGCATCGTCACCTCCGGCCAGTTCATGCTCGATTCCGAAAGCCAGCTCCGCGAAGCCATCCGGAAAATGCTCAACCCGAACCGACCCGACGCCTCTGCGCCGCCCAGCCAGCAAAGCCCGACCGTCCCAGGCCCAGCCACAAACGCCACGGCTCAAGGGCCCTTGGCCGGCGCGGCTCCTGCGCCAGGAGCCGCGGTCGTGAAATACATCTGTCCGATGCCCGAACACGTTTCCATCGAATACGATCATCCCGGCCAGTGCCCCATCTGCGGCATGACCTTAGTGCCGGTGAACGCCGCGACCCTGCGCCAGCTCCAACCCGGCGGCAAGCTCCTCTACTACACCTGCCCCATGCCCGAACACAGCGACGTTCACGAGAACAAACCGGGCAAGTGCCCCAAGTGCGGCATGACGCTCATTCCCGTGATGGAGGCGCCGCCCATGGATCGTAGGGGAGCGTCGGAGCCTGGGAGCGTCGGTGCGGACGCTTTGCGCTCAAACGCTCCACCCTCTGACGCCCCCAGTGTCAGCGAGCCTGAACATCAACACCAACCCTAAAGCCTGTTGTACTCCTCATGGCTGCCAATCCAGGTCCAAACAAACGTGTTCTCGCCATGGAAGTAGCCCACAGCACGGTAATGTGCGCCCACGCGCACGGACCAGTTGCGATTCCTAAAGGGCTTGAAGCGCAGCGACGGATGGTGTGGGTTCGCCAGCCAGAACTGGTAATTCTTGTCAGCCTGGCGCTGCGCCTCCGTGGGCAGCCCTGCATAACGTTCCCAGAACGAGCGCGCGGCCTTGGACGTCATTTTGCTCGCGGCCTGGGAAAATCCCGCAACTCCCCTGTCTTTGCATCGGCTTCAGCCTCGAGCATCAGCTTGTGCAGCTTTCCCCCGGGCTCTGTGTCCGCCCGCATCTGCTTGTCCCACTCATCGTCGGGCAGCGGGTTCAGCAGTGCGTTCAGTTCACAGCGTTCCTGGAACGAAAGCTTTTCGATCTCGGCCTTGATTTCTTCGACTTTCGTCATGCAACACACAATAACTTCCCCACTGCCGGCGGTCAACGTTCCGCCTCCCCGCTCCCAAGTCGGCGGCAAGCTCCTCTGCTACACCTGCCCCATGCCCGAACACAGCGACGTTCACGAGAACAAACCCGGCAAGTGCCCCAAGTGCGGCATGACGCTCATTCCCGTGATGGAGGCGCCGCCGGTCCCCGAACCGCAGCAAAAGAATCGAGCCATGCACAAGCCAACCGGCTCATCGGAAAATCAGGGCGGCGGTTTCGGCTTCGCATCTTCCACCGAAACGATGTGCGCTGCATCGAGCGTTTCAGTCAGATCATCCTCCCGCAGCACCACCACGATGCTCTTGCCCACAAGAATAAACTCGGGATGCGCGATCTCAAATTCTCTGCCGTCGGAAAGATGCAGCACAAACGGCCTGAAGCCTCCGCGCATTCTTTGCTTGATTTCTTCCGTATTCACAAGACTTGATTATCACCGATTCCCGCAACCGGCAAGACCGGCCGGCGGACGCCGATTTAGGCCAGGACGAGGCTCCCGGGAGGCCTTGAGCTTAACCGACATGCGCGGCACCGTCAAACCCCGCCTCGAACGTGGGGAGCGTGGGGCAGGGCCAGTGACAAAGTCGCCGAAACGCACCTCATTCCCTGACTGTAGGAGACGACGTAAGGAGTCTCTGATCAGTGGTCTCCGGGCGGAGCAGGCTTTCGCTGTGCCCCAAACTCAATCAGAGACTCCTCACGTCGTCTCCTACATTCGTTTGCGGAGAACTTTGTCACTGGCCCTGGAGCGTGAGAGCGTCCAGAGCGCGCCGCCGAACGCTCCACGCTCCTGACGCTCCACGACCATGCTCAAGGGCATCATCGATTTTTCACTGAGGAACAAGTTCATCGTCCTATTGGGGACGATGGCACTTGTGCTCGGCGGCATTTACGCCGTAAAAAACATCCCGCTGGACGCCATCCCCGACCTCTCCGACGTGCAGGTCATTGTCTATACCGAGTGGCCAGGCCAGGCGCCCCAAATCGTCCAGGACCAGCTCACCTACCCGATTACAACGAAAATGCTCTCGGTGCCCAAGGCGAACGTGGTGCGCGGCTACTCCTTCTACGGCTTTTCGTTCGTGTATGTGATTTTCGAGGATGGCACCGATCCCTATTGGGCGCGCAGCCGCGTGCTCGAATACCTCAACGGCCTGGGCGGGCGGCTGCCCACAGGGGTGTCGCCCAGCCTCGGTCCGGACGCCACCGGTGTCGGTTGGGCGTTCATGTATTCCATCACCTCAACCAACCGCGACCTGGCCGAGTTGCGCTCGATGCAGGATTGGTACCTGCGCTACCAACTGGCGTCAGTCGAAGGCGTGTCAGAAGTCGCCTCCGTCGGCGGTTTCGTCAAGCAATACCAGGTCACAGTGGACCCCACCAGGTTGCGCGCCTACGGCCTCTCGATTTCCGAAGTGGCGATGGCCGTTAAACGCAGCAATGGCGAAGTGGGTGGCCGTTCCATTGAACTGGCGGAGAAGGAATTCATCCTCCGTGTGCGCGGCTACATCCAAAAGCTGGACGACCTGCGGAAAGTCGCCGTGGGTGTCGGGGACAAGGGAGTGCCGATCCTCCTCGGGCAGGTCGCCAACGTGGAGCTGGGCCCGGACATGCGGCGCGGCATCGCCGAACTCAATGGCGAAGGCGAAACCGTCGGCGGCATTGTCGTCGTCCGTTACGGCGCCAACGCCCGGCAAGTCATTCTCGACGTCAAGCAGAAGCTCGACGCCGCCATGAAGGGCCTGCCTCCAGACGTGAATTACACTGTCGCCTACGACCGTAGCGCCCTCATCAACCGCGCGGTCAAAACTCTCCAAGAGAAGCTCCTCGAGGAGAGCCTCGTCGTGGCGCTGGTCTGCATCGCCTTCCTCATGCATCTGCGCAGCGCCTTGGTTGCCATCCTGATCTTGCCCATCGCCGTGCTCATGTCCTTCCTCGTCATGTTCGGCCAGGGCCTCAGTTCCAATATCATGTCCCTGGGCGGCATCGCCATCGCCATCGGCGCCATGGTGGACGCCGCCATCATCATGATCGAAAACGCCCATAAACACCTCGAGCATGACCAGGGCAAGAAACCCCACTGGGACATCATCCGCGACGCCTCCGTCGAGGTTGGCCCGACGCTATTCTATTCGCTGTTGGTCATTACTGTGTCTTTCCTCCCGGTCTTCACCCTCCAGGCCCAGGAAGGCCGGCTCTTCAAGCCGCTGGCCTTCACCAAAACCTACTCCATGGGCGCAGCGGCGCTGCTCTCCATCACCCTGGCCCCAATCCTCATGGGCCTCTTCATACGCGGGAAAATTCCAGCGGAGGAGAAAAACCCCATCAACCGCCTGCTCCTCTGGCTCTACCATCCGGCGATCGATTTCGTCATTAAATGGCGCTGGCCGGTCATCTTTGCCGCCGCGGCACTCATCGTGTGGGTTTTCTTGCCCTGGAACAGCCTGGTGGCGCGCCTGCTGCCCGATGGCAAGGTAAAGGAATGGGCCTTCAAGGCGGGGAAGATCTTCCCTTACCAGAACCTCGGCTCGGAGTTCATGCCCCCGCTCTACGAAGGCGACCTCCTCTACATGCCCACCACCTTCCCCGGCATTTCCCCCACCAAGGCCCGCGAAGTGCTCCAGGTCACCGATAAAATGATCCGCCAATTCCCCGAGGTGCTCCAGGTCTTCGGCAAGATTGGCCGTGCCGAAACCGCCACCGACCCCGCCCCGTTCGACATGATCGAGACCACCATCATGCTCAAGGACGAGGAGCAATGGCCGAAGGTGGACATCAAAGACCGGAACGGCAACGTCATCGCCCACCGGCGGCGCACACCGGACGAACTGAGCGATGCCATGAACGCCGCCGTTCAAATACCCGGCCTGAACAACGCCTGGACGATGCCCATCAAGACCCGTATCAACATGCTGGCCACGGGCATTAAGACCGAGGTCGGCATCAAGGTCGCCGGACCCGACCTGGCCGAATTGGAGCGCGTGGCTTCGGAGATTGAAGCCGTGGTTAAGACTGTCCCGGGCACCCTCAGCGCCTTTGCCGAACGAACCATGGGAGGCAATTACATCGAGTTCAATCTTGACCGCGATGCCATCGCCCGCTACGGCTTGACCGTCGGCAACGTCCAGGACGTGCTCGAGGTCGCCCTGGGCGGCATGCCCTTGACCACCACCGTCGAGGGCCTCGAGCGCTACGCGGTCAACCTCCGCTACAGCCGCGATTTCCGTGAAAACCTCGGGGCCCTCCACGAAATCGTCGTGCCCACTCCCACCGGGGCCCAGGTCCCACTGGGCCAGTTGGCGAAAATCCAGACCGTCCACGCCCCCATGGGCATCAAGAGTGAGGCCGCAATTCCCAATGCCTGGATTTATGTGGATGTCAATGGCATTGACATCGGCGCCTACGTCCGCATGGCGATGCGCGCCGTCAACCAGGCCCTGGCCAACGAAACCATCAAGCTGCCCAGCGGCTACAATATCTCCTGGAGCGGTCGTTACGAATACATGCTGCGCGCCAACCGGCGCCTGATGATGGTCGTGCCGCTCACCCTCTTGCTCATCGTCCTCATCATTTTCCTCAACACACGGTCGGTCATAAAGACCGCCATCGTCATGCTGGCCGTGCCCTTCTCCCTGGTCGGCGCCATTGGCGTGCTCGCCCTCCTCCACTACAACCTGAGCGTGGCCGTTTGGGTCGGCATCATTGCCCTGGCCGGCCTGGACGCTGAAACCGGGGTGGTCATGCTGCTTTACCTCGACCTGGCCTACGACGATTGGAAGACGAGAGGTCTTATGCGCAATCTGGCCGACCTGCGCGACGCCATCTACCACGGCGCAGTCAAACGCGTCCGTCCCAAAGCCATGACCGCCTGCGTCATTATCGGCGGCCTGGCGCCCATCCTCTGGAGCCACGGCGCCGGCGCCGACGTCATGAAACGCATTGCCACCCCCATGGTCGGCGGGGTGATTACCTCCACCATCATGGAATTGATGGTCTATCCGGCTATCTTTTACGCCTGGCGAGCCCGCGGGGCTGTCAATTGAGGCTGAAATGCTGTAATGTCGAGCCATGTTTTTGAAAGTGATTGCGTGCGAAATCGCCGCGCGGGAGCTCTATTATGTCGCCGCGCGGTCGAGCAACCTGGTTGATCTGGAACTCCTGACACAGGGTTACCACGATACGCCCGGCACCGGGCGGGAGGAGCTGCAGAAGCGCATCGCGGCGGTGCCCGCAGGGAAATACGACGCCATCGTCCTTGGCTACGGGCTGTGCAGCAGTATCCTCCCCGGCCTGACCACGGCACATACCCCGTTGGTCATCCCGCGCGCGCATGACTGCATCACGTTTTTTCTCGGCTCGAAGGAGCGTTACCAGCGGTGCTTTGCGGAACGGCCCGGCACTTACTACTACACCTCGGGGTGGCTTGAGTATTCCAAGCGGCGCGGCGACAAGGGCTCCGTGTGGGGAGGGGCCTCGCTGCCTGCGGGGGCCAACCAGGGCCTTGGGAACGTCTATGAGGAGTGGGTGCGAAAGTACGGCGAAGACCAGGCCAAATACCTGGTCGAGGAAATGGGCCGCTGGGCGCTGGCCTACTCGCACGGGACTCTGATTGATTTCGAGTTTGCCACGTCCCTCAAACTCCACGAGCAGGTCCGGCAGATCTGCGCCGCGAAAGGCTGGCAATACGATGAAATCCCGGGTGACCTGGGGCTGTTGGAGGCGATGCTCGAGGGCCGGTGGGCAGAATCGGCATTCCTGGTCGTGCGCCCCGGCCAGAAGGTCGTGGCGACGTTTGATGAGCGGGTGATCGGCGCCATTTGACGGCGGGCGAAGCTACGTAGCGCAGGTTTCCAACCTGCTGTATCGCCGACTTCCAGTCGGCAGGCTGTACCTGCTTGAGAGCATCTGCGGATTGGAAATCCGCGACACAGCAGGCTGGAAGCCTGCGCTACGCCTTCCAGTTGGCGAAACCCGTGAAATATCGGGGTTAGAAGCTGAGCAGGAGCTGCCAGATGAACATGTTTCCGAGTCCGTCAATGTCTTCCCAGATCTTGCGGACCAGGTCCGGGCTGCCGGTGATTTCGGGCAGTTCTTTGGCGCGCTCTTCCCAAGGGAAGCAGGTCCCGGGGCGGGGACGGGGCTGGGAGCGGGGGTTGAGGCCGGGCAGGTCCTGGCGGTCGGCCAGAGAGGCGGGCAGTTGGCAGGGCGGCGTGGCGGCCGGGGCTTTATAGGCGCCGGCGGGATAGACGCCGTATTCGCGGGCGGTCCGGGTCATGATGAAGAGGTTTTCGATGCTGGTGTCATCCTGCATGATGGCGCCGGCGTCCATGATGTAGCCACCGTCGCGGGCGACCTCCTCCAGGACGCGGCGGCAGAAGGCGCGGACCTCCTCGGGCTTGCCGTAGCTCAGCAGGACATTGGGGATGCCGCCGCTGAGGGCGAATTTGTCGTGGAGCTTTCGATGGACCAGGAAGATGTCATCTTGGTCGCAGTGAAAGAGGATGCTGCGGTCGGGCAGCTCGCGGAAGGCGTCAAAATGATGGTGCCACTTGCCTTCGGCATAGAACATGGTTTGGTGGCCTTGTTTCCAGAATTCCTGGATGATCGGCTTGAGGGTCGGCCAATAGTGAGAGGCGAATTGCCGGGGGTTGATGAAGGGCACGCAGCCGCGGTGCATCCAGAAACCGATCGGGACCTGGCAGGCCGGGTCGGCGGTGGTCAATCCGACGTGGCACAGGTGGGGCATGAGGGCTTCGCAAGCGGCCAGGACCTTGCCGGGCTGCGTGTGCATGTCCATCGTGAGGCCGACGTAGCCGCGCAGTTTATCGGCGAGGATGTCGAACGGGGCCTTGAAAATGCCGGCAATGGCCGAGGCGGTTCCGCACTCGGCGCGGAGGCGGGCGACTTGGGGGCCGAAGGCATAGAAGTAGGAGAGCATGGCCATGGCGCCCTTCACCAAGGCGAGGTTGTTGCGGTAGGTGGACGGCTGGCCGATGGGGCTGACCTCGGTCGAAACGCGGGGCAGCCACACGTTGTACAGGAATGCCGTCGGGTCATCAATCAGAGCGTCATATTCATCGGCCCGCATGAAGGCGGCGTCCTCCGGCGGCTCGATGTAGTTGAAGCCGGTGGTATGGGGGATGCCGATGCCGGGGATGCCGTAGTAGCGCAGGCCGACGGCCTGGGCCAGGCCGGTCCACACATAGACCATGTTCGGCACGACCGCCTCCCAGCCGAAGTCCTTGGCCGTGATGATGGCGGCCTCGAAGGCCTTGGCATAGTCATGGGCCACTTCCTGGCAGGTGTAACCCGCATATTTGGCCGTGAATTCGGCAACAAAGGGCCGGACCGGGACCATGTCCGGCTTCTCATTGCGCAGCGCGGTGATGTATCGGTTCAGACGCTCCTGGTAGAGTTGCTCGGTATTCATAGGCCTGCGAGGCAGATTACCGCGAGGGCTTATCTTTGCGAGACAATTCTTCCGGGAGCGCGCTACGGGCCGCATCTTGTCACTACTACCACCTCCAGCCAGGAGCGGCGGCTCGGGCCAACCCGGAGGGTTGCCAGAGGGTAGCCGGGGGTCACGGCATCGCCCATTCGCGTCAGGCTAAGGCGTCTGCGGCTCCGGACAGCAGTTCGTAGTAGTTTTTGCGATCGTTTCGCTTTTCGTAGAAGGCATGGCGGGCGAGGCAGAACTCCACCCATTGAACGACCGAGACGCCCAGCACCATGGCCGAGAACCAGCAAGCGCACTGTCCGAGAATGTGCCCCAGGCGAAGGAGGCTGACGTGTTGGCCGTGGGGACAATTGAGTTCCAGCAGGTCAGAAAGCTGGCAGACCAGCGCGCAGAACAACAACTTGGTCAGCACCGAGAGCTCAAGCAAGACCGGGGTGCGGCAGTTAAGGTGAGGCAATCCCAGGTGGCTTTTCCAGGTTTTAAAAATGATCTCAATTCGCCAGCGCAGCCGATAGATCGCGGCCAGGACCTTGGGGGGCCAAGTCGCCGCCGGCACGTTGGTCACGAAGATGTTCCAGCCCATCAAGAAGAGATGCTCGGCGCCAGGAGGGGAGCGGTGGCGTTTCTGGGCGGAGACTTTGGCCTTGTGCCGCCGCTGATTGGCCACTTCCTCTGGCACGGGCAGGGCGACCAAGCGCACGGCCGCTCGCTCCGGTCCCAGGAGCACGTCCATATCCAAGGAGCCAGAGTTCTTCAGGAGGGCCTTTAAATTCAGCGGTTGGCCCGTCTTGGGGTCGTAGGGATTGACGCCGTGGCGGTAGCGGCTGAGGAAGGAGATGCCCGCACTGACAAACTGGGCCAGGACTGCCGTGGTGAAGTAACCCAGATCCCGCAGGACCAGATCGCCGGGGCGGGCGACTTCCAGGATGTCCGGGGCGGCGGCCTGGTCATTGCGAGTATAGCCCGAAAGGGAGACGTGCCCGACCACGCCGTTTTTGATGTCGCAGATCCATTGGATTTTGAGGGTGGCGTAGTCTTGCCCATGTTGGTTGCCGGCCCCGGGGAAGAGTTCAGCCAAGTGCTTGGGCAGCGTTTGGGAGGTGCTGTCATGGACCCAGACGTGAGCAAAGCGTTCAAGGGCTTGGCAGGTCGGAACGCCACGAGCGATCTGGCTGAAGAGGGCCGTGACGACCCCAGCCAGAAAGCCTTTGAGGCCACCGGAGAGCCGTTCACTCAAAGACTGTTTAGTGTAGGTGGTGTCGGCGGCCAAGCCGATGACTGCGGCGGTATGCTCCAAGGCGAGGTCGGTTTCGGGAGCGAGGGCCAGGAGGCCCTTGGCAAATTTGAGCATGGGGATTTTACGTGGGCTGCGCTGCAGAAAGCCTGAGGCTCGGGCGATACCCTCGGCGTCGATGGCGTCGAGTTTGGGGAGGCAGGCCGGGAGCTGTTGGTGGAGGGAGGCGGGCAAACCGGAATTGTTTTGCGCGGAAGGGTTAGGAGATGACATGCGTGGTTTTATATAGTATTAATACTATATGCCAAAGCGACAAAAGGCGACAGAAAAAACGACGGGTTACCTCATCAAAGTGCAAAAGGTGGAGCGGCCAACCAATCGCTCCTACTATCTGAACTTGCCGGTGGTCCTGGCGGAGGCGCTGGAGATCAAAAAAGGGGAAGAAATGAAGTGGCTAATCGAAGACAAAAACGTGCTGCTCCTGTGTCGGACACAGAAAAGGCCGCCGCGTCAACTGCGCGCCAAACCTTAGCCTGACGCGAATGGGCATCGCCGCGACCCCCGGTTTGCGGCCAGAGGGGGCCTGCACCCCGGAACGGGGTGCCAGAAGGCTGCACAAAGGCAGCAGGCCGCCTTCTGGCATCCCTATAGGATGCCGACCCACACCGCCGCTGAACCGGGGGTCTCGCGACGCTTCGACCCCCGGCTACCATCTGTCATCCCTCCGGGATGAATTGCTGGGCGGCGGGCACTCTCCCTGACCTCGTGGCTCGCATGGTGGTACTGACAAGATGCGGTGCGCCAGTGAAAGTCTGGCGGCTCGGAGGGTGCAAATCCCTCCAGGACTGAACATGAACGACAACACGAAAACATGAACAGTGACCCAGCACGAAAGAACTGGGGGGGAAAGCCTAACCAGCTCCCCGAGCCCGAGTGTTGCCGGGCGGAAGGACAGGCCCAAGCGCCCGTAAGGGATGCCCAAAGCCGAACGACCGCCTGGAAGCGTACACAGGGAAGCTCGCAGGCCGCAAGCGGGAGTCGCACCCCGCTAAAGCAATCCAGCCTCGAAACGTCACAACATGCAGGTGGAGACGGTGTCGCATCACCGGAACCCAACACAGAGGAGACCGCTACGGGTGAGGTCTCCGGAGACCTGCCGGGGTCGCAGAGCGTGGCACGCGAGCAACGAGCCGTACGGAAACTGGGAAGCCCTGCCGCCCCCCGACGCACCAACTGCGGGGGCCAATCGGGACAGGAGGTTCAACGACAAGAAGACCTCCCCAAGGGTATAGAGCAGGGAATCGGACCGGTCCATAGTAGTCCGGGGCCAGGCACACGCTGCCCCAGCCCGGACCAAGGGGCCGGCACGACGACGCAGCCTGCAAAGGAAACCAGCGCCGTAAGCACGACGGAATCAGGCTGGCGAACTTTCCTGCAGGCCAGTCAGCGAGTTGTCGTGAAGAGCCCGGTGCGGGAAAACCGCCCGCCGGGATCTGCGAGGGGGACGCGGGGCAACCCGCGTCCCTACTCGACCCCGGCGCTACGAGCCGACATGCCCCGCTTACGAGACTTTCCGACTCCTTGGACGAACCGTCGCCAGGCCGGTGAGGCCGGCAAGAAAAAGGCTGGCAACGGGGATGGCGCTCGTTAGGCGGCGTAAATAAATAAAGGTATCAACTTCTGAGAATCGTGGTATGATAGCTGCACATGAGTGCTATTGCCGCGCTGACGCAGAAGTTCAGGGCCATTTGGCCACTCCTAAATGAGCGGACCCGGCGCCTTACCGCCGCCAATGAAGCTATGCAGATGGGTTATGGCGGTGTCTGCGTGGTTCACCGGGCTTGTGGCTTGTCCCGCAAAGCCATCCTCAAGGGTATTGGCGAAATCGAGCGGGGCGACTCCTCGCTGGCGGAGCGCATCCGGCGCCCGGGCGCCGGACGCAAGAACCTCACGGTGTTGGATTCCGGGCTGGTGGCGGCGCTGGACGATTTGATTGAGGGCGGAACTCGCGGCGATCCGGAATCTCCCTTGCGCTGGGTCTGCAAGAGCACTCGGACCCTGGCCGAGGAGTTAAGCCAGCAAGCTCATCCGGTGAGCCACATGCGGGTGGCCCAACTGCTGCACGAGCAGGACTACAGTTTGCAGAGCAATCGGAAGCTGGAGGAAGGGGAGGACCACCCGGACCGCGACGCCCAATTTCGGCATATCAACCGGTGCGTGAAGCGGGCCTTGGCGGCGGGGGAGCCGGTCATTTCGGTGGACACCAAGAAGAAGGAACTGGTGGGCAACTACGCCAATAGCGGCCAACAATGGCGTGTGGCGAAACAACCGCAACGGGTCAAGGGGCACGACTTCCCGGGTACCGAGGTGCCTCGCGCCTATCCCTACGGCATCTATGACTTGGGGCGCAACAGCGGATTCGTAAACGTGGGCACCGACCATGACACGGGGGCCTTTGCGGTGGCCTCGATTCGTGGGTGGTGGCGCTTTGAAGGGCGAAGACTTTATCCTGCGGTCCGGACGCTGTGGATCACCGCCGATGGCGGAGGCAGCAATGGGTGGCGGCTGCGACTCTGGAAACTCGAGTTGCAGGGCTTTGCCGACGAAAGTGGGCTGTGCCTTTCCATCTGCCACTTTCCGCCCGGCACCAGCAAGTGGAACAAGATCGAACACCGACTCTTTTCGTTCATTTCGTCCAACTGGCGCGGTGAACCGTTGCGAGATTACCAGACGGTCGTGAACCTGATTGCCAGCACAACGACGGCCAAAGGATTGACGGTGACCTGCCGGCTGGATCGTCGAAAGTATCCGACGGGTAGAAAAGTCTCACGCGAGCAGATGAAGCAAGTGAACCTAAAGCCTAACAAGTTCCATGGTGAGTGGAACTATACCATCGAGCCTCACGGGTGAACCAACTTGATACCTTTATTTATTTACGCCGCCTTAGTATTGACAGGACGATGCATCTTCAGCAAACAAAGTCCGGTAGTCGTGTCTCAGGCGGCCCGCAGTACTGGTTCGAGGATGTGCCGGAACATGTTGATGTCCTGGAAGCCAGAGCGATTTCGAGCTACTTTTTCCCATGACGCAACGAGGCGAAATCCAGCCGATCCTGGAGGCTATTCCGGCAGCGCGCCAAGGAGACGCCCGGCACTATGGGGTGCATCCCTATTTCACGCGCCGGCCCGCCAACGTGGTTCGCGCGTACATCGAGCGGTACTCGCAAGTCGGTGACGTCGTTCTTGACCCCTTCGGTGGAACCGGAGTCACCGCAATCGAGGCCTTTCTGCTGGGTCGGGAGGCAATTCAGAACGACCTGAACCCGTTTGCCAATTTCATCGCGGCGACCATCGCGGAAACCACACTCCCCTCAATCGCGCCGCTCCGAGCCGCCTTCCACAGGATTGAAACCCGTTGCCGGCGCGAACTCGAGGATGTCGAGAAGTCCTCCGATTCGGAGGTCCGGAGCTTGCTTCGCGAATTGCCGCTTCCTGGGAATGTTCGCCTCCCGAGGAACTCCGATGCCGCATTTTACTACGACATGTTCACACCCCGGCAACTCGCCGGCCTTGCTATCCTCAAACGAGCGATTGACGACCAACCGGAAGGCGAGGTCCGGAACTGCTTGCTGCTGGCTTGGTCGGCCTCGATCGCGAAGCTGAACAGAACGTGGCTCTCAACCAAGGGCAGGCTGGCGAGCCGCGGCGGCTCCTCCATTTTCAGCATCTACCGCTACAAGCTGGCGTCCCAATGTGTCGAACTGCCGCTCTGGAAAACCTTTGCCGGACGGCTCGAAAATGTGATCGAGGCCAAAAAGGAAGTGTTGAACATGCGGGACTACTTCCGGGCCAAGGCCTGTCGTCCCGACTTGATTGACAGCCGGAGGCATTTCCGCGTGCTGGCTTGTGACGCCGCCGCCCTGGGCGGCCTCCTTGAGCCCGGCAGCGTTGATTACATTTTCACCGATCCGCCCTATGGCGGTTTTATCACTTACCTCGACCTGTCGATCCTCTGGAACCACTGGCTGGGCTTTGACGTTGGCGAGTCGGAGCGCCGCGCCGAGGCCATCGTCGGCGGCGAGTGCAATCTCACAGAGGCACATTACAAGGCCAAGCTCGCCGAAAGCATCGCCGCCTGCCTGAAGCTGCTAAAGCCCGACCGCTGGTTTTCCATCGTTTTCCAGCACTGGGACGTTGGCTACTTCGCGGCCATTCTGGAGTCGGCCACAGAAAATGGAGCCGAACTAAAAGCCGCCATCACCCAAACCGGCGACGTGATCTGGTCCATGCATAAGAAAAAGCACTCTGAAACCGTCCTCGCCGGCGAGATGATCCTGACCTTCTATAAGCCCGCAAAGAAACCCAAGCGGAGAACTCAATGCCCCCCGCCCGCGACAGACCTTGACTGCGCCGCCACGCTCGAAAAGGCATTCGACTCCTGCTTGCACAACGGCCAGACCGCTTTCACAAGCGAGGTGTTGTTCAACCGGCTCATCCTGGAACTTTGGGAACAACGAGCCCCTCGGCTGCCTGCGGCTTGACCGCCGTGAGTTCGCCTCACGGTTGAGGGAACGCGGCTGGACTTACGACGCGCGCCGGCACCGCTGGCAGCGAACCGGGGAGCAGGCGGCAAGATCCGTGGACTCCCTGTTGCCTTTGGACTGACCGTCAGGTTCATCGCCTCGGGGCGCCGATCGTCAGTCCGGACCCCAGTAGGCAAGATCAGGAGGGGCCCGAAGGCCTCTGCTCGTCTTTGGCGCCGCCCTCCGTCTCAACTGTGTGCAGCCCCGTCATGGTCAGAAGCGGCAGCATGGTGAAGTGCCCGGCGTCGTCCCAGACAATCACGGAGGATGCCCTGGGCGACAGCGCAATGTAATCCCGGTGCGGCACGGGGTATTCCTTGCCATCGGCCATGCGCAAGGTGAAGGGAACACCGCGCGCCACTGCGGATTCAATTTGCTCTCTCGTCATAAGGACATGCTTGCCGGGAGTCATCAGGCCCGCAAGCGGTTTCGGCGGCGTTCGGGCGGTTCCGAATACCCCCTTCCCTGGTGCAATGATTCTTGTGGAATCACGACACCTGTGGGATAATCCCCGCGATGACGACAACCGTTGATCAACGACATCGAGCGGTACTGCCATTCAAGCCCGGCGACATTCTGGCTGTCGAGAAACACAGCGCAGACATCGTGGTTTTGAAACGGATGAAGCCCGCCCAGCCGGTTCGGCCTAAACTGGTCCGCATTAAGGGCGAATTCTTCAGCTCCGGGGGAGACCCGCTCAACAACGAGGACGTGCGGCGCATTATCGAAGATGAATCATGATGCCCGACGGCAATTTGCTGATTGCGTTCTTTTGTCGCCAGACACAGGTCAAGGCTTATTCCCGCCGATATTTCGGCGACTGACATCGCGGGCTTCAATGTCGGGCATCGGACAACGACAGATTCTTACCTCGCCATGCTGGCGAAACGGCATGGCCTCAGAATTGCCACCTTGGACGAGGGTTTTGCAAAGCGCTTCCCGGCGCTTGTGGAGCTCGTATCCTGGACAGCAAAACCCTGCCTCCTCGGCGATGACCCCCTCCGGCCCGGCCTGGGCGCTTTCCTGGCGCAATCGCCCGGAGTGGTGCTCGCCCAAAGAGCTCCTGCCGGTGATTGAGCCGGATAGTGCGGCTGCTCAGCAGCCAATGCCGGCCACCAAATTCGCGTTGGGCGTCTCGAGCACCAGGTGAAAATGATTGCGCATCAGGCAGCAGGCGTGGACCTGAAAACCGGTTTTCTGGCAGGCCTCGGCCAGCGTCTTGAGAAGGTCCTGCCGGTCCACGTCGTCCAGGCAGATGTCCCTTCTGCGGTCCCCCCGGCTCATCACGTGAAAAACGGCCACCGGATACCCGGCTCGCAGTTGGCGCGCCGCTCTGAGCATCCTCCCAATGGGTCCAGCGGCTGTCATTGGGAAAAGTTATAGTCCGACCCCTTTCCGGTCGCCAGTCGGCGCAGGCTGCACCCCGGAGACGCAAGTCTGGGTAGCAGTACCGGAGGAGTACGGTTTAATTCTTCGGATCGACCAGCGCAGGGTCCGGCGGGGAAGTGCCATGATTTGAGGCTTGCACTCGTCCCCCGCTGGGGTCCAGAATCCCCGAAATCGAAACCTCAACCTCGTATGACAATCTGCATCGCCGCCGTCTGTGAGGACGGGAAATATGTCGTTGCCGCCGCGGACCGAATGGTAACGATCCCGCCGCCTTTGAATCTGGAGTTTGAACCGCCCCTAAGCAAAATTGAAAGAGTTCACGGAGGCTGTGTTGCGCTCGCGTCCGGGTTTCTCCCATTCGCAGATGATATAATTTCTGGAGTGAGGACACTGCTGGCCGCACGGGCACCAAAAGTCATTGAAATATGCGAACACTTTAGGATAGCTTATACAGAGTTCAGAAACCAACGGTTCGAGGAACAGTTCGTCTCCGCTCTATTCGGGGCCGACTTTAAGGCATTCCGGGCAAAGGGCGGCATTTTACCTGCCTATCTTCAAGTTCAGCCAAACACATATCAAACCCTCACAATCCAGGCTCAGCAGTTCAACTTCAATACCGACTTTCTGATCGCGGGCATTGATGATACAGGAGCGTACATGGGCATAGTCACCCATCCGGGCCAATTTGTCTCCACAAACAAATTGGGCTACGCCGCAGTTGGAAGTGGCGCGATTCATGCTTCCGTCAGCTTGAATCTTGGCGGACAGACTCGCAAGCTATCGCTGGAAGAGACACTATTTAGGGTCTATGCGGCTAAACGCGCTGCGGAGGTAGCGCCCGGGGTTGGGGTTGAAACGGACATGGTAATAATCTCGCTCGGCGAGGTTCAGGAATGTTGCAAGCCGTTGATGGACCAGATAAAAGAAACGTACGACCATTGGAAAATCAAGACGAAACCAGAACTCGACGACGTTAGGAGAGTTTATGAAGAGCAACGACCCAAAGGATAATTCATTGCTGGTTGAGCTTTTGGCGATTCAGGCACAGGCACGGATACAGCATCGGGAAACCGTCGCTGAATATGTGAGAATGGGGAATTATTTCCCTGTTGATAATCTCCCCCCGGCAGATTCTTCGCCCCTTGGCGGTTCTGCTCCGGTTATCACTCAACCCGAGAATTTCTGGCCGCTTTAAATCTTCCCCCCTGATTCACGTCTTAATTGTTCCCTGGACCGCCGATTGCCGCCCAGAAAGTGGCGGGACTGCACTCCTCCGCTGCGCTAAGGCTTTGGGGGCTGACGCTGTCACCGGTCCGCGGCTCCATGATTTTCAAGGCCGAGAGCCAGATCTGCGACAGGCTCGAAAGAGCAAAACCGCAGAATTTGGACCCCGAAACCAAATCGGGAAAAGGGTGCGGCTGGCGCGCTTGCGTTGCTCGCCGCCTGTGAGCCAGGAGGACTTGGCGGGCTGGTTGGCGGCTCAGGGCATCACCGTCGACCCGAGTGCCATTTCAGGGATCGCGAGCCGCAGGCGATACCTGATGGATTACGGGATTTCCGCCATCGCCCGCAGCCTGAAAGTGTCCGTGGCGTGGCTGTTCGGCGAAACAGAGAACCGGCGTTAGGTGCTTCGCCCCCAAAGCAACCGCCTCTCGACCGCCGCACAAAAGAATGGACAGGGGCAGACCAACCAGTACGCTCGCTCCATGACGCTTGGTAACGTGTCCAGGGCGAAACCAGGAGGGTCTGTTATGGCTGAGAAACCGAAGAACGAAGAGGCCGAGCCGCTGGCCGGGCCGGCGGCCGGGGAATTTGTACAGCCACCGGCTTTGAATCCCGACGCCGAGGAGCGGGCCGACGCCCTTCCAGGGCAGGAGGCATTCTGGAAACCGCCCGTGCGGTTCGGGTCCGTGCCCGTGGAGAAAGAGCCGCTGGGGTGGGACCGCCGGAAGGGGTTCCGCAAGCTCTTTCCTGTGGTCTATCTGCCCTTCCAAGTCGTGGAGCGCGTCCAGTTCGGCCATCCGGCACTCGAGCCGAACCGGCTGTTTTGGGGGGACAACTTGCACGTCATGCGCCAACTATCCAGCGAGAGCATCAACCTCATCTACATTGACCCCCCCTTCTTCTCCGGGCGCACCTACAACGTTATCTTTGGCGACCAAAACGAGCTGCGCTCCTTCTCCGACATCTGGGAAGGTGGGATGCCCGGCTATCTCATCTGGCTCAACGCCCGGCTCTACGAAATGAAGAGGTTGCTCAAGAAGACCGGGAGCATCTAC
>CAVQND010000052.1:0-75042 GCA_963713735.1 uncultured bacterium | reverse complement strand
ATCCAGGTAACTGCCGACGCGGATGGCCACGCCCATGAGCATGCTCAGCAACAAGGGCCGCGTAGGAATCTTGGCGTAGGGCCGATCGCTGCGCACCCCGCGCACGACCCGGCCCATGGCGAAGACTTTCGTTACGTAGCCCAGAAACTGAGCCAGTTCGTTCATGAAGACGCGGCCACCAGAGGTTCACCACGGCGGAGCAGTTCGCGATTGATTTGGCTGATTTCGTCAAGCACGTGCTGGACCTGGGCATAAGCGGCCACACCTTGGCGTGCTTGGTTGATCTGGCCCGGGGACTTCAGCAAGAGCGATTGCACCTGGCCTTTGGCGAAGCAGCGGTTGAGATAAAAGAACGGGCCGTGCTTGGGGCCACCGGTGTGGCAGCGGCAATTGGCCTTGCCACATTTGAGGAATCGCTCGATTAAGGAGGCGTGGAGGACTCCGGGGGGGAATTGGAAGGAGCGCAGGAGATGGGCCTTTCGCTGGCGGAGGGCCAGGGTCGATGTGCGCTGGAGCGGCTGTATCCTACTCATATATAGATGTAGGATAGCAGAGCGGGCGAGCAATGCAAGCGAAAAAGAAAATGCCTCTGTTTCCGAAAATGCCCTAACTGCCTGTGGTCAGCCAGGTTGGAATTGAAACCCCACCCACCTTACGGAATCGCTGACCGCGCCCGTTCCCTCGCCAAAGACCGTGCGCTGCACCTGGCGGTCCGGCGTCAGAAACTCATGGCCGGTCATCGGCAGGCGCGCGGTCATTTCATTGAGCGGGCAGAGGACCTCGCAGGTGTTTTTGATGAACCGATCGACCGGGTGCAGGCCCTCGGCCCAGCCGCCCTCGGCGTGCGTGAAGAGGGCGGGGTCCCCGGCGGCGGGGGGTGGCGCGGCTTGCAACAGAGGCTGGGATTTCCAGTAGAGATGGCGCGGGATGGAGTGGTAGTTGAGCGGCCGTCCCAGGCTGATGTGGTAGAGGACGTAACCGGCGGCGCGCTGGGGGTCATAGCCGTATTTGCCATACATGGCGATGCAGTCGCGATAGACCAACTCGAAGAGCGGCACAACGGTCGCGCCCAGTTTGGCGCAAAGGCCGGAGTCGGCGTAGTAACCCCCGCTCACACCGGTCAAGCCCTCGAAGAAATCGCTGTGCGGAATTGCCCATTCACGTCCGCACTCGCTGCCGAAAACGCCGAAGACCTCCCGCGCGTAATCCGAGAGGGCCTGCTTCCACTTGAGGTCGTCGGCGCGCGTCAGCGGGTGCGCCGGGTCAAAGCACTCCTGGAGACCGGCGGCGTAGGTGGTATCTATGAAATAGGCATTGGCGCCGCAGAGCTTTTTGACGGCCATCAGGTTTTGCGGACGTTTGGCCAGGTCAAGCGCCATTTGGGAACAGGTCAGGAAGGCCAGGCCCCCCGCCCAATGCCCGCCGCGCGCCAGTTGGCCGTCGCGGGTCTTCATGATGAATTTCTCGTTCCAGGAAGGCGAATCGCGGTAGATGTCCTGGTAATTGTCATGCAGGCAGAAGAGATAGCCCAGGCGCATCACCCGCCGGGCGCAGTCGGCAAGGGCAGCGTCCCCGCCGCATTCCGGGGCGGCAGGGAGAATATCCGGGTGCTGGTTGTCGTAGCCGCGATGAATCCAGCCGCCGACGGTGAACAAGACCCGGTCGAGCTTGAGGTCCTCTTTCAAGTGTTCGGCCACCTGGGCCGCCTCGTCGAACGTCCAATTTACGCGCGCCGATACTTCCCGGGTGCTTTCCTCGTTCATTCGGCGGTCCAGGGCGCTCCAGAGCTTGATATTGGCGGCGCCGAACAGTTTCTCGCGTTCCGGGTTGGTCTTGAGTTTTTCATCCCAAGTGACCCGCCAGCCTCTTTCCCGGGCCAGGTGGCGATAGGCCTTGGCGATCGTCACATAGTCCCCGCGGCCCAGCAATGTGATGCGCAAGGAACGGGCGGACCTGCTCAACTCGAAAGACGGGGAGAGTCGTTGGCGGGAAGACCCGCCGGAGACGCGATTGGTCCCGCCGCCCTCGCGGACAACGCTCTTGAGGTCGGCGGCGACATAGGGGTCCTGCCAGGTGACCAGGGCCGCAGCGCCATGCTGCGCCACGCCCAGCATCTCCATGTGGCAGCCTTCGTACGCATAGGTATCGAACCGATGGGTAAAGCTCAGTCCGCTGTCGGCGGGCACCAGCAGACCCTCGCGCGCCGGCACGACGACGTAGCCCTTGGCCGAATCAGTCACCCCCAGCACGTCCTCCGCCAGCGTGATGCCGGCCACCTCCAGGCCGTGGTCCGCCTCGTAGCTCAACTCCAGCGTTCTCTGGTCTGGCAGGGCCCGAGCGCGGACGCGCAGCACTGCCGCCGGTTGGGCCTCCAGCGGCTCAAATGACGCAACCAGCTCATTGTCCGCCGCTCTCACGGCACACCGGCCGAGATCCAGACGCCGCGGTTCGTTGGGGCCCGCAGCGTCACCTGGCCGAAACGAGCCGGGTTGGCCTCCGCGCGCCAGGTCACATTGGCCTCTTTGTCGATCATTTCGCAATGCCCATCCGCTCCCCAGAGCGTAAACCGGAAGAACGGGGTTTCAATCGTCTCAGGCCCCGAAAGGTCTTGCGCGCATAAGCCGGAGAATGCAGCGATCAAGGCCGTCAGCAGGAGAGATAAGTACTTCATAAGTCAGGATTTCTGCATTGCGCATAAGCGGAGCGTGGCCCAAATACCACAGGCCCGTCAAGCGCCGCTTCGGCATGCATTGGGATCATGAGCCTGGGCGTAGCGGCGTCTCGGCAGAGCGCCGCCACTCCCCGGAACGGTTTCCAGTCCCGCCCCGGCGGGACCGAGACGCCGCTACGAGGGCACGGCTCAGGGAGAGGGGACAGGCCGGCAACCGCTCCTGGGCCCCGGGAGTTTTCCAGTTGGGCTGGGGTGGCATGGCTGTTATGTTCAAGGCATGAATCGCCTTGTTATGGCAGTAATGATTGCGGCAACTGCAGTTTCCGACGCCGCGGGGGCAGTCAATGCGGCGCTGGAGGAACGCGCCGGGCATTTGCTGGGATTGGTCAACGCGGCCTACCAGGGGCTTTACCAGGTCCAGAGCGAGGCCTCCTGGGCGGCCAGCACGGATGTCTCGCCGGAGCACGACGCGGCATCCGAGGCGGCGGGCAAGGCGATGGCGGCCTTTAGCGGAAACCCGGCGCTCATCACAGAAACCAAGACGCTGCTGGCGCGGCGCGGCGAGCTTGAACCGGTGACAGTCCGCCAACTGGAGCGCGTCCTGCTCAATGCCGCCGAGGGGCCGATGACTAATCCCAAGCTCGTAGCGGAGCGCGTGGCGGCGGAGACGGCGCAAGCCTCGACGCTCAACGGGTTTGAGTTCAAACTGAACGGCAAACCGATTTCGGTAAACGAGATCGACCATATCCTGCACACCAGCACGAACCTGGCGGAGCGGCGCGCTGTGTGGGAAGCGTCGAAGGCCTCGGGCGTGGCGCTCAAGCCCGGGCTGGTGAAACTGCGGGGCTTGCGCAACGGCGTCGCGCAGGAGCTGGGATACCCTGATTATTTTGCGCTCCAGGTGGCCGGCTACGGCATGACGAGCGAGGAGATGATGCGGTTGCAGGACGAATTCATGCGCGAGTTGCGCCCGCTCTACCTCCAACTCCACACCTGGGTCAAGCACGAGTTGGCGCGCAAGTATCATCAACCCGTGCCCAAGCGCATTCCGGCGCACTGGTTGAACAATCGCTGGAGTCAGGAGTGGCCGGGCATTATCGAGGCGGCCAACCTCGATCCGCTCTTCAAGGACTGTTCGCGTGAATGGATCGTCAAAACCGCCGAGCAATTCTACACCGGGCTCGGGTTTCCCACTTTGCCCGCCAGCTTTTGGACCTTGTCGGATCTCTACCCGGTGGAGCCTGCCGGCAAGCGGAAGAAGAACACGCACGCCTCATGCTGGCACATGGACCTGGCGGCAGATATTCGCTCCTTGATGAGCGTGGACCCCGACTCGGCGTGGTTCTATACAGCGCACCACGAACTGGGGCACGGATACTACTTCATGACCTACTCCCGACCCGAGGTGCCCCCGTTGCTGCGCCTGGGGGCCAATCCGGCTTTCCACGAGGGCATGGGCGAGTTGATCGCTCTGGCGGCTAGCCAGGTCCCGTACTTGCAATCGGTCGGCGTGCTGCCCGCAGACTTTCATTACGACACAAACGCGTTCCTCTTGAATAACGCCCTTATGCCTTCGGTGCCTTTTATTTTCTGGGCTTCGGGGACGATGGCGCATTGGGAGGCGGACGTTTATACGCGCGCCCTGAGCCAGGGAGAATGGAACCGCCGATGGTGGCAGTACGTCCGCAATTTTCAGGGGGTGGAACCTCCGGAAGAGCGCGGCGAAGAGTTCTGCGACGCCGCAACCAAAACCCACATCAACGACACCCCTTGCTACTACTATTCCTACGCCGTCGCGACGGTCCTCAAGTTCCAGTGGCACGATTACATCGCCAGGAAGATTCTCAAACAACCTCCCCAGAGCTGCAACTACGCCAACCGAACGGAAGCAGGCGACTTCCTGAGGAAGATCATGCGCCTGGGGGGCACCCAAGACTGGCGGAAAGTGCTCAGAGACACGACGGGCGAGGACCTTTCAACCCGGGCCATGGTCGCCTACTACCAGCCTTTGTTCGAGTGGCTCAAGAAAGAGAATCAAGGCCGCGCGATTGGGTGGGAATGAAGGGCAATGCAAAATCGAGCGGGACTGGGGCGTACGCAGCCTTGCCGAAGGGACATGAAATGCCAGATGCCAGCGCGACAGGGCCGGTGTCAAAGTCGCGGAAACGGGCCCCATCCCTGACTGTAGGAGATGGCGTAAGAAGTCTCTGATCAATGGCCTTCGAGGGGAGCAGGCTTTCGCTGTGCCCAAAAATCAACCGGAGACTCCTCACGTCGTCTCCTACAATGGTTTGCGGAGGACTTTGCCACTGGCCCTGGCCAACAGGCCAAGCCGATATTCTTTGCAATCTCAGCGAAACCTGATCCGTTTAGAGCGAGTCCCAAAGTTCAGGAACGTGGCTCAAACGCCACAGCCCCCTGCAAGCGCCGCTTTTGCTTTTCTCAGCCGGTCAAAGGGCGGTCATTGCGCATGATTGGGGTCATGAACCTCGGCGTAGCGGCGTCTCGGCAGAGCGCCGCTGTTCCCGGGAACGATCTCCGGCGGCGCTCTGCCGAGACGCCGCTACGAGGGCACGGCACATCGAAAGGGGAGAGGCCGGCGGAGCCACAACCAAAACTCCTTTCAAAAAAAGAAGAAGTTGACAGAGAGCGGTACGGGTTTCGCCAACTGGAAAGGGTAGCGCAGGCTTCCAGCCTGCCGTATCGCGGATTTCCAATCCGCAGATGCTCCCAAGCAGGTACAGCCTGCCGACTTGAAGTCGGCGATACAGCAGGTTGGAAACCTGCGCTACGTAGCTTCGGCCGCCCAGTACCGCTCTTAGGCTGTGAAGAACCCGGGTTAGTCCCGCAGCCGCACGACGTACCACGCCTGCGGTCCTTCGGCCACGAGTATTGTAGCGGTCGTGCTGGCTACGAGGTCCGCCCCCGTGCGCCGCTGCCAATCGGCCAAGGCAGTCTGCTGCGAGGCCAAGAACGCCCCCCCAACCACGACGTAGCGAATGTGCCGCTGCCGGATCGCCGCACCTGCATCCGCCAACAGCACATGTTCCACCCGCCGCTCGAAATACGGCCGCCACAGGGAAATGTCGATGTCATTGCCGTCGGCCAGAAACCCGACCACCCTCAATCCGGGCGGCAGCAGCGCCCGGACGTTGGCCAGCGGGTCGGAACGACCGGCGTAAACCGCATACACAGTCAAGGCCCGCGCCAGCAACCGCTGCCCGGGATGACTGGCGAGCGCCTTTGACAGAACCGCTTGGGCCGGCCACAAAGGCCGGCCCGGAGTCAACACCAGAACCAGCAAGGCCAGGCCCAGCGCTGCCCCCGCCAGGAGCCGCCACCAGCGCCGCCGAACGATCTCGGATTGCCGCGGGCTCAACAGCAATAAGGGCAGCAGCAAAGGGTAGTAAGGCGAAATCAGGCGCGCCCCGTCGTTCATACCCGACTTGACGCAATACGCCGCCAACGCTACCCACGCAGCGACCATCACGCACCATCGGAGCCGGGCCGGAAGGGCAGCCTTCGCGAAAACCGGGGCCGCTGTGTCCGGGCCACGCGTCCCCGCCAACCCCGCCACCAGCGAGACCAACACCAGCACGCTCAGGCCGAAACCAAGCCCGGCCCAGTCTTCCGTCGGCAGTTCTCTGACCTGGTGAAACCCATTCTCGAAATTCGCCTCGAGCGGGCGCGCCAGCGCCGGTGGCAGGACCGACAGGGCGGAGGTGTTCCACCAACCCGCGGCCGGGAAGATGGGCGGCACCAGGTTATGCAGCAGAAGCAGGAACCCGTTCCCCCAGAGCCCCACCCACGGGTTGTTCATCTTCATCCCGGCGCGTTCAAGGCGCAGTCCCGACCAATCGCCGCAGTAATGCAGGTTCAGCGCCGCCGAGGGCAGAAATGAGACCGTGGCCGCCAGGAGCAGCACGCCACCCGTGGCCGCGAGCCGGCCCATGAGACGGGGCGCCGCCACAGACTCGCCGCTCACCGCCGATTGCGGGAGACCACGGGCGGAGTCCCTGACTTCGCTACGCGAGGCTGGCATAAACCCACCGCTCACCCTGGCCGCCACCAGGAGCGCCCACGGCAATAGCAGCGGCAGGTTGCTGGCCTTGGCCCCGGTCAGCAGCGCGGCCGACAGCAGCGAAAGCCGGAGTTCACCCGGGCGGCGCGAAACCCAGGCGCGGCAGCCAAAATCCACCGCCGCCAGGGCATACACGGTGGGAAAGGCATCGTTGGCGGCGCTGCCCGCCTGGAGCAGAAACGTATAGCCGGTCGGCAACAGCCACATCCAATGCCACGCCACCCGGGGCCTGACGCCCAGCCGCCAGAACACGCTGAATATCAGGCCCGGCAGCAGCAGGAACGG
Source organism: uncultured bacterium (assembly GCA_963713735.1). Classification (GTDB taxonomy): domain Bacteria; phylum Verrucomicrobiota; class Verrucomicrobiia; order Limisphaerales; family UBA8199; genus CAVQND01. The sequence goes on along the minus strand of CAVQND010000052.1, from coordinate 68,005 downwards.
GACAAAGTTGACCAGGAATAAGGCGCGGTCCGATTTGGTGAAGAGCAGCAAGGGCGCGCTCAGCCACTCCATCCCGCAGGCGCGGTCGTTCAGACGCGGACTGATCGTGTGAATCCAATGCCACCGCCCCTCTGCCAGCCAGTGCAATACGCGCGGTATCCGATACGTGAAGGCGGTGTGGGTCGTCGGCGGGTATAGCACCCCCCCCAGCAGCACCAGCACAGAGAGGACGGCAAAACAAAAGGGCAAAGGCCGCCGCAACCGCCGCCGCAACCGCCGCCAGCCAGCGCGCATTGCCGCTCGGCCAGTCACCGGCCTGCAGCCCGGGCGCGCACTCCGTTCTGGCGGGCCTCCGCGCCCCCACCACCCTAATGACCTGCTGGTGAATCCCAGAACGGCAGCAACGATTACCACCGCGTAGCCGGAGCGATTCAACTGCCCCGCGGCGGACAAACCCCACCCCGCAACACTCGCGAGCACTGAAACCCACAGCCAGATTCTGACTGCCATCATGCCCCACCGTAGGCAGACCGGCCAAAACCGTCAACGGTGATTGGCACGCCGGGAGCCTGGACAGATGCGGTCCATCCCTGCAAGTTCAGAAACGGTACAGACCAGAAACCAATTCTCCCTCACCCGCCAAGCGTCAAGACCGCCGGCGCGGGCAAAAACCAAATTCCTCTCAGTTCACCTCATATCCGCTGGCTCATCTGAGTTCTCTGACCCCGCCTCCGGGGTCCGTCTGACCAACTACTGGCGCGTAGCGACCATCAGCTTCCCGGAGGAGGAAGAGAATAAATGTCCGTGGAGGAATTGTCGGGTTCGCGACCGGGTCGAAGGAGATAAAAGTCGGGCCGTTAGGAACGTGGGGAATATTTGAACCATCGGTAGTGCGGTAGTGGTGAAAGACAAAATCCCTTAGCGCCTTATCGCCCTTGAGGACGGCGGAAACGGTAAATCTAGTTTCGACCCCGATGACGTGCTCGCCAACGAAGCCTGGGAGGTCGATGTGCTCTTTGGTGTCGTTGGTGGGCGGCGGGAGTGGCAAGGACCACCAAGTCAGACTTCTCAAGAAGCTCTTGATACGGCCAAATGCGAACAGCGCGTGCGGCGACGATGCCGGTCAAGCCGAGGAGAAAGGCTGTTGCAAGCGCGAGGGGGCGGATGGTTTTCATATTGTTCATTTGACGTAATCGGCCGCCAAATGCTCCCAGCAAGCCACGACTTCTTCTGCCTCAACCTGGAAAAGCCGGAAGGCCGCAGGCATACGCCCTGGCTGTTTTCAGACCTTCCCTCTGGGTGGGGGTGTGGGTGGGGTCAGACCGTAGAAAAAGCTCAGCTTTGTCCGTTCGGAATGGCCCTTTCTACGGTCTGACCCCGCCCACGTTCGGAATGGCCCTTTCTACGGTCTGACCCCGCCCACGCCCATGACCCCGCCCACCGAGAATAGCTCCGTCAGGAGCGGCATGTTTATAGACAGGCGGCCCCATCGCATCATTCTCAAGCTCCGTTAGGAGCGGCATGTAAGCCGAGGTGCCACCAAGCCGTCCCCATGCCGTTCCTAGCGGAGCTTGAGTTTGTTGGACATGTTGACTATGAACATGCCGCTCCTGACGGAGCTTTGCCGAACCGGTGCGCGGGCAGGTGGCCTGAGCGTGTGAAACATCCAGGCCAGGCGGTTACAGATTGTGGAAGCCGGTCGGGTCGACGGTCCAAAGCACTCACCCCGGCCATGCCCGGTTGGAGGCTGGGAACTCATACCGGCTTACGGGGCCGTGGTCTGCAGGCGATAGAATCGCTGCCGGAAGTGGCCGGAATAGGGTTCGCTGAAATAGGACGGCGTGGCGGCGAGGGTGTTGGTGGCCACGGGTATCCAGCTTGCGAGGTTGGTTGAGGTTTCCACAATCACCACCTGCTCCGCGCCCCCGCTGAGCTTGAACCCGAAGCGATTGGAACTGATGCCAAACCTGGGGTCGTTCACCAGGATCACCGGCGGAACACTCAGCACGAGGTCGCTTTCCACAAACCAGCCAGCGAAAAGGCGATTGAACACCCCGCAGACGTGCCTTAACCTAGCGGCGTGGAAACCGAAATCGTCTTGAACGTGAAGGTGGAGCCCCTGGAGGAGGGCGGCTTCCTTGCGACCAGCGCCGACCTGCCCGGGCTCGTAGTGCAAGGGCGCACGCGAGCCGAGACCATGGAACTGGCCCAAGCCAATGCGCGCATCCTCATGGAAGTTTATCTGTCCGAGAAACTGCCGTTGCCGCCCAGCTTGCGCCGTGTGTTCAAACGCAAGCCCAAGGCTCTGACCCTGCCGCTGCCCGTCACGCTCCCCGCATGAGCCGGCTGCCCGCGCTCAAGTATCGGGACGTGGTTGCCTGCCTGCGCCGCCGCGGGTTCCAGTATGTCCGGCCCGGCAAGGGCAGCCACGAGTTCTGGATCAATCGCCAGACCGGCAAGGTCACGATGGTCGCCTGTCATCCGGGCGACATTCCGCGCGGAACCCTGCGCGCCATCATCGCCCAAACCGGGCTGACGATTGAAGGGTTTTTGAAGTGACTCCACTCCACAGCCGCAACCTCTACTGGCGCACGCGCAGGAACAGGTTGCCGGGACCCAGCGGCAGCCGCATCGAACTGGTCTGCACCGGCTCACCCAGATTGTCCCACGCATTGGTGGCGCCCAGGGTGGTGGTTTGCCGCACTTGATAAGGGCCTTGCCCGCCCTTCCATGGGTGGGGTCAGACCGTAGAAAAAGCTCAGCTTTGTCCGTTCGCAATGGCCCTTTCTACGGTCTGACCCCGCCCACGCCCACGATGAAGGAACCTCCACCGCCGCCGCCGCCACCACTACCGCCGCTGTAGCCACCGCCGCCGCCACCACCACCATTTGCGGGGCCGTAGCCTGCTATTGCCACAACTCCCCCTCCCCCTCCGCCGCCGTAGCCCCCGTCGCCCCCGGAGCCGGCGTATTCACCAGGTTGGTGAGGTGGTGGCTGGTAGTGGACGAAGCCGCCGGCCCCGCCGGCCCCGCCGCTTAGGTAGCTGTTGCCGCCGGCCGCCCCCCATCCGGTAATGCCGCCACCCCAGGCAGGTCCGCCTCCGCTCCCTCCGCCGCTGTAGAAGCCGCCGCCGCCGCCTCCGCCGCCGCCCCCGCCGCCGGCGCCGCCATTGCCGCCACTGCCGCCGTTGTAACCACCGGCGCTGTTAGTGACGCCACTGCCACCGGCGCCCCCGCCGCCGGCGATGAGCAGCGGCGTGTTGCCTTTGACAACGAAGCTGCCGCCGCCGCCGCCATAGCCGCCACTGCCGCCACTGCCGGCGCCGCCGACAAGCAGGGTGAGCGTTGTGGAGGTTGGGAAGTAAAATGTGGCTTCCATTTCAGCTCCGAGGCCGCCGACCCCGCCCTGAGCGCCGAAGGCAGCGATGTCGTAAGTGCCTGGGTTTAGAGTGATATTCGTCTCCGACCCACTAAACAAGTATTGGTTGGTTTGGGCGCAAGCGGGTTGAGGGTGGAAGCTCGAAACTGGAACCAGCGCGGCCAGCAAGGTGGCGACAATGGAGGATGGAGAATGAAGGTTGGTTTTCATGGGGTCAGACGTTCAGATTCGGTTGCGGTTTGAAGGTTCAGAGTTGAGCGCGGCGGCGCGTCGCGCGGGCAAGGGGGCGCAATAGCGCGTGGCAGCGGAGAGGTTGGAAACTGCCAGCAGCAGGGTGCAAACCGCCACACGAATTGGATGGTTCATTTTGTCCTCACTCCGAGAGGTTGAAGTTCACCGCCAGGAAACTGCCCCAGATTATTATCCAACAAAGCCTCTCATTTTCGCGAAGAATTTCCGACCACGGATTCCGCGGATGGCACGGATAAAAGAAATCCGTGGAATCCGTGAAATCCGTGGTCGATCGGTTTGCCTGGCTCCGGCTCCGCTGGGCTGGGAAGATTGTGGCTAACCATTGGGGTGTTGGACCAGCGCTGGCTTCGGCGCCAGCGCCGGACCCACCCAAGCCATTGTCCCGGAGGGACAACCCGAGGATAGCCCGGCGCTTCAGCGCCGGGTCCGACGCCCTAAAATCCCCGCGTCCCGACAGGGACGCCTGAGGCTCAGCACCGCAGGAGGCCAGCCGGCTCAGCCGTCCCTCCGGGACGGACGGGACACGAAACGGCTTTTCCCGGCGCTCAAGCGCCGGGCTACTGTCGGGCTGTCCCTCCGGGACAACGACTGCCCTCGAACCAGACCGCGTCCCGGGAGGCCCCGGCGGAGACGTGGCAACATATATGCCGACACCTGAGCAGTCACAGATTCTGGAAGTCAGCCGGGTGAATGTTCCGGGGGTGAGCACCGTTTGTCGCGTTGCCCCTTGGAATCCGTGTTTATCCGTGTTCATCAGTGGTTGAACCGCCGTTTTCAGGTTCATGCCGGCTTACTGCGCGGCGCTCCGCAGGCGGTAGAATCTCTGCGGGAAGCCGCCTGAATGGGGCTCGCTGTAATAGAGCGGCGTGGCGCCGAGGGTGTTGGTGGCCACGGGGGTCCAGCTTGCGAGGTCGGTTGAGGTTTCCACAATCACCACCTGCCCCGCGCTCCCGCTGAACTTGAATCCGAAGCGATTGGAACTGAAGCCAAAGCTGGGGTCGTTCACCAGGATCACGGGCGGAGGGCTCGCCACGAGCTGAGTCTCCACAAACCAGCAGTTGTGTCCACCATCAGCGACGAAACCGCGCGCGCGAATGGTGCCGGTGGTGGACGGCAGCGACATGTTCGTCAACTGCCAGCCTCCTGCCTGGCCGGCCGGCAGGCCCCCAATGCGCGTGCCCACGCCGAGGCTGACCCAGTTCAGGGCGTTGGTCGAAAAGTCAAAAGTCGTGCGCCAGACCTCCGGGCTGGTGCCCCCGCGCAGCCAGGTGATGGTCGAGCCATCGTAGCTCAGGCTCTGGGTCGCGGGTTCGGTGTTGTTCAGCCGGCCAAGGTTCTTGCGCGGCTGCCCGCCCAGCGTGGTGAACTGGCCGCACACCAGAACCTTCCCGTCCGCCTGCACGGCCAGCGAAGACACTTGGTAGTCCGTCCCCGGATTGAACCCGCTGTCCAGGGTCCCGTCCGCATTCAGCCGGCCAATATTGTTGCACGGCTGCCCCCCCAGCGTGGTGAAATAGCCGCCCACCAGGATCTTCCCGTCCGCCTGCACGGCCACGCGAATCCACCCCAGCACCAAACTCGCCTCCTCCCGCTCCCGGATTGAACCCGCTGTCCAGCGTCCCGTCCGCATTGAGCCGGCCAATGTAATTGCGGCTCTGCCCGCCCAGCGTGGTGAAGTAGCCCCCCACCAGGATCTTCCCGTCCGCCTGCACCGCCAGCGAATACACCGAATTGTTCGCCCCCGGATTGAAGCCGCTGTCCAGTGTCCCGTCCGCATTCAGCCGCCCAAGGTAGTTGCGCGTCTGCCCGCCCAGCGTGGTGAACTCGCCGCCCACCAGAATCTTCCCGTCCGCCTGCAACGCCAGGGAATACACGGTCGCATAGTCTCCTCCGCCCCCGGATTGAAGCTCGTGTCCACCGTCCCGTCCGCATTGAGCCGGCCGATGTTGTTGCGGGTCTGCCCGCCCAGCGTGGTGAAGTAGCCGCCCACCAGAATCTTCCCGTCCGCCTGCACCGCCAGCGAAGACACCGAATTGTCTCGCGCCCGGATTGAAGCCGCTGTCCACCGTCCCGTCCGCATTGAGCCGGCCAAGGTAGTTGCGCGGCTGCCCGCCCAGCGTGGTGAACCCGCCGCCCACCAGAATCTTCCCGTCCGCCTGCACCGCCAGGGAATTCAGCCAATCGTCTGCCCCCGGATTGAACCCGGTGTCCAATGTCCGGTCCGCATTGAGCCGGCCAAGGTAGTTGCGCGTCTGCCCATCCAGCGTGGTGAAGTCGCCGCCCACCAGAATCTTCCCGTCCGCCTGCAGCGCCAGGCGAATTCACCCAATCGTTTGCCCCCGGATTGAATCCGCTGTCCAGCGTGGCCAGGTTCACTGCCAACAGGGCCACTGCGCTGGTCACACTCCCGTACTGGTTGCTCACCACCACGCTGTAGTCCCCGGCATCGGCGGCTTGGAGATTGGTCAGAGTCAGGGAAGCCCCGGTGCCCCAGGGCAGCATCGCCCCCTCCTTCCACCATTGAAACGCGAAGGGGGCAGTGCCCGCTGCTGTCACACTCAGCGTGGCCGTTTGCCCCAGTTGGGCGAGCTGGCTCACGGGTTGAACGGCGATCAGCGGGTCCATCACTGCGAGTGTGGCCACCGCGCTGGTCACGCTGCCAAAGCCATTGCTCACCACCACGCTGTAGCCGCCGGCGTCGCCGCCAAGCACATTCGTCAGCACCAACATCGCCGTCGCCGCCCCCGCAATGTTCCCCCCGTCGGCCAGCGGCACCCCGTCCTTGCGCCATTGGTAGCTCAAGGGTTCGGGGCCGCCGGCCACCACGCTGAACGTAGCGGTCGTGCCAGGGTCATTTGTCCGGCTGGCGGGCTGGGAGATAAACACAGGCGGCCCGGAGGTCGGCACAAGGTCAGTCTCCACAAACCAGGTGTCGAGATAGCCCCGCGCGCGGATGGTGCCGTTTGCGGAAGGCAGCGAGACGCTGGTCAACTGCCAGCCTCCGGCAATGCGCGCGCCGGCGCCGAGGCTGGCCCACTCGGTGCCGTTGGTCGAAAAGTCGAAGGTCGTGCCCCAGACCTCCGGGCTGGCGCCGCCCCGCAGCCAGGTGATGGTCGAGCCGTCGAAACTCAGGCTCTGGGTCGCGGGCTCGGTGTTGTTCAGCCGGCCAAGGTAGTTGCGCGTCTGGCCGCAGAGGTTGGTGAAACCGCCGCCCACCAGAATCTTCCCGTCCGCCTGCACCGCCAGCGAAGACACCGAATTGTTCGCGCCCGGATTGAAGGCGCTGTCCACCGTCCCGTCCGCATTGAGCCGGCCAAGGTAGTTGCGCGGCTGCCCGCCCAGCGTGGAGAACCATCCGCCCACCAGAATCTTCCCGTCCGCCTGCACCGCCAGCGAATACACGCCGCCGTCCAGCCCCGGATTGAACCCGCTGTCCAGCGTCCCGTCCGCATTCAGCCGGCCAATGTAGTTGCGCGGCTCTGCCCGCCCAGCGTGTCGAAGTGGCCGCCCACCAGAATCTTGCCGTCCGCCTGCAGCGCCAGCAAGAAAACCCCTTCGCCGGACGCCCCCGGATTGAACCCGCTGTCCACTGTCCCGTCCGCATTGAGCCGGCCGATGTAGTGGCGCGGTTGCCCGCCCAGGGTGGTGAACTCGCCGCCCACCAGAATCTTCCCGTCCGGCTGCACGGCTAGCGAAATCACTTGGCAGTCCGCCCCCGGATTGAAGCTCGCTGTCCACTGTCCCGTCCGCATTGAGCCGGCCCATGTAGTTGCGGCGTCTGGCCGCCCAGCGTGGTGAACCATCCGCCCACCAGGATCTTCCCGTCCGCCTGCACCGCCAGAGACAACACACCGTATCCCGCCCCCGGATTGAACCCGCTGTCCAGTGTCCCGTCCGCGTTGAGCCGGCCAAGGAAGCTACGAGGCTGACCGCCCAGCGTGGTGAAACCGCCGCCAACCAGAATCTTCCCGTCCGCCTGGACCGCCAGCAACGTCACACCCGGATGGGATCCCACCCCCGGATTGAACTCGCTGTCCAGTGTCCCGTCCGGATTGAGCCGTTCGAGTAAATCCCCCCCGCCGAGGGGAGGCATACTGCCGCCCACCAGGATCTTCCCGTCCGCCTGCAGCGCCAGAGCACACACCGTGCCGCCCGGCCCCGGATTGAACCCGCTGTCCAGCGTGGCCAGGTTCACGGCTCAACAGGGCCACTGCGCTGGTCACACTGCCGTACTGGTTGCTCACCACCACGCTGTAGTCCCCGGCATCGGCGGCTTGGAGATTGGTCAGAGTCAGGGAAGCCCCGGTGCCCCAGGCCAGCGCCACCCCCTCCTTCCACCATTGATACCCTAAGGGGGCCGTTCCCGCGGCCGTCACGCTCAGCGTCAGGGTTTGCCCCAGTTGGCCGATCTGGCTCACGGGTTGAACGGCGATGGCCGGGTCTATCACCGTGAGTGTGGCCACCGCGCTGGTCGCGCTGCCCAAGCCATTGCTCACCACCACGCTGTAGCCGCCGGCGTCCGCGCCCAGCACATTCGTGAGCGTCAGCACGGGCGTCCCTGACCCCGCGATGTTCCGTCCGTCGGCCAATGGCACCCCCTGCTTAAGCCATTGGTAGCTCAACGGTGCGGCGCCGCCGGCCAGCGCGCTGAACGTAACGGTCGTGTCAGCCTCATTTGTCAGGCTGGCCGGCTGGGAAACAAAAAAAGGCGGCCCGGAGCGCGATCCTCGCAACTCGTAAGCGCCCATATTGACAGTGCCGTTGACGATGCGCGGGTTGCCGTCCAGGTCAACTGGGCCGGGGGCGTAGGCATTGTTCCCGGCATCCACGCACGGGGAAGCAGGCTGCAGTCGCAGGTTGCCGTTGGTGTAGTCAAGGAACAGCGGGTCGCCGGTGATGTTGCCAACGCCGTTGGTGGGCATGGGCGTCGTGCAACAGTAGTTCAATGTGCTGCCCCCTTGGTCGTAGTTGTAACCCCAGTTGAAATACAAGATGCAGTTGTAGAGCGTGCACCCATCCGCCCCTGCCACGTTCAACGAACCCGTCGAAACCTCGTTGCCGGTCAGCGTGCAATTGTTCAGCGTGCAGCCATAGGCCCCACCGCCGCCGATTGGAGCTGCGTCGCGATAGACGGATGCCGACGTTGCCGCGGAGCGTGCAATTGTTCAGCGTGGCGCCATACGCCCCGCCGCCGTAAGCGCCGCCCGCTACATGCATGCCCTGCGAAGCAGAGTTGCCGCTCAGCGTGCAGTTGTTCAGGGTGCCGCCATACGCCCCACCGCCGCAGGAGTCGCCCGGTTGCATGTGCCCACATTAGCCCAGTTGTTGGTCAGCGTGCAGTTGTAGAGCGTGCTGCCAAAGGCCCCGCCGCCCTGGCCAGCCCCGTTGCCGGTCAGCGTGCAGTTGTAGAGCGTGCCGCCATAGGCCCCCCCGCCCTCGCCGCCAGCGAAGAGGGGGCCGTAGTCCCGGTCCTCCCCCACCAGGAGCCTGCAGAGTTGCCGGCAATCACACAGTTGGTGAGAAAGGCGCTTTTGGATGCGCACCACACCCCGCCGCCGCTCGGGGCCACGCCATTGGTCAGGGTGAACCCGGACAGGCTCGCGCCGTTGGCCAGAGAGGCGCACTGATTCGGTGCCGCCACCATCAATTACCGTGAACTGCGGGCCGTTGACGCTTCGCAGTGCCAGCGGCCCGTTCACCCCCAAGCCGCCGGGATACACGCCGTTGTTCACCACGACCTCATCACCGGCTGCCGCCGCGTTCACGGCATTCGGGATGCTCGTGGCTGCCGTGGCCCAGGTGGCGTAGGGCGGCGTGGGGTTCGTGCTCCCCAGGGAGACGTAGAGCGTGGCAGCGGGGAGATTGGAAACTGCCAGCAGCAGGCTGCAAACCGTCAGACGAATTGGATCGTTCATTGTGTCCTTACTCCGAGTGGTTGAAGTTCACCGCCAGAAAACTGCCGCAAGAAGATTGTGGGCAACTGCTCAGGTGTTGGACCGGTGCTGGCTTCAACACCAGCGCCGGACCCACCCAAGCCGTTGTCCCGGAGGGACAACCCGAGAATAGCCCGGCGCTTCAGCGCCGGGTCCGACGCCCTAAAATCCCCGCGTCCCGACAGGGACGCCTGAGGCTCAGCACCGCAGGAGGCCAGCCGGCTCAGCCGTCCCTCCGGGACGGGCGGGACATTAAACGGCTTTTCCCGGCGCTTAAGCGCCGGGCTACTGTCGAGCTGTCCCTTCGGGACAACAACTGCCCTTGAACCAGACCGCATCCCGGGAGGCCCCGGCGGCAATGTGGCAACATATATGCCGACACCTGAGCAGTTACAGATTGTGGAAGTCGGTCGAGCGAACGTTCCAAACGATTCACCCCGCCCCTGCCAAGTTGGAAGCTGGCGATCCATGCCGGTCTTGCCAGGCCGTTTTTCGCGCGCGGGTCGTTGGCTGAAACAGAGGCGAGTCAGCGGCTCGTGGAGGCAGCAAGTGTAATTATAGCTGCGCGCGGCGCCGAAAGCAATTCAGAAATTGCCCAAAAATCTGAGCCCCGTGATTGGCAGTCCAGCCAATCCAGCCCTGCAACTTCTTTGAACAAGAGCAAACGAAGGAAACGAAGCTCTGGGCCCCGGCCCTTCGTTGCCTTCCCTGGCTGCGCCCTAGGCTTGGCCGGGACGAGGAAAGGGGGCCATCCCTCCAAGCTGAACGACATCCCGTTCCGGGTGTTGGACCTGAAGGACCAGGAGCGGGGCTGGCATCATTTGGTTGACGCGGCTACGGGTTTAATGCGCCAGCGTTGGCTGTCCAGGCCCCGCCATTCCCGTTGCCGCACAGCCGGCCCATTCGTGCCGGCGCGGCAAAAAACCAAATTCCGATCAGTTTTTGTTTTTCAGCGGCGTTTTCGATTCGGCTTGATCCGCCGGGGCGGACGCTGGAACCTGTTGCGCGATATGGCGGCCAGGATCGGGTTCGTATTTCCAAAAGACTTCCGCCCGGGCAATGAACGAGTCGAGGCGCTGCTGGCGGGCTGCGCCCACTACGGGAGGTTCGACCGGCCGCTGTTCGTTGCCGGGTACAACGAGTTATGCCGGGTGGACCTCAATGGGAAAAAGGTCCTCGAGCTCTGCTGCGGGGCGGGTGAACTGGCACGCGGCTTGGCACGGGCTTTTCCCAAAGCGGAAGTGACCGGGCTGGACCGCTATCCCGACGCCGGGGGCGCCATCCGGGGAACAACTGGCGCCGGAGGGCCAGGCAATGTGCGGTACGTTTGTGGCGACGCCTTGCACCTGAAGGAGTTTGCCGACGCCACGCTGGATCTGGTGTGCGGCCAGGCAACCCTTCACCATCTGGCCCATGAAACCGAGGCGGCCGGGCGGGAATTTGCGCGCGTGCTAAAGCCCGGGGGCCGCCTCGTGTTTATCTATGAGCCTTTCGGCCACAATCCAATCTGGGCCATGATTCGCGCCTATCGCGCCGCCAAGGCCCGATTGGTCGATGAAAGCAACGTCGTGGTGGAACAACTCGAGCAGGTCGCCCGCCCTTTTGGGGTCTGCGAAATCCAGCCCTTTAATTTCCTGGGCTACCCGTTCAAATACCTGGGACGCCTGGCGGGCCAGTCCGCCATTGATTTCATATACCGGTTGGACGAGGGCCTGATGCAGCGCTGCTCGAGTTGCGCGCTGCGCGCGGCCAATTTCAACGTGGTCTTTACCAAGTGATGGGAGCGCCCAAAGGCCAGCGAACCAGTAATCCCTCAGCAGAAGCGAGGCGTAGCGGCGCCTCGGCAGAGCGCCGCTGGAGACGGTTTCCGGATATGGCGGCGCTCTGCCGAGACGCCGCTACGAAAGGACGGTTTAGCCGCCTTCACTGAGGCCTTACGCGAACCAAACTTTTGGCGTTTTCAGATTATCCGCGTTGTGTCAGAGTCCCGGCCTTGTGACCGCGTATGCGTTGACGATTTTTGCCGGGGCGTTTCTGCTGTTTCTCGTCCAACCGCTCATTGGAAAGTACATTCTGCCGTGGTTCGGCGGCAGTCCCGGGGTATGGACCACGTGCATGTTGTTTTTCCAGGTGCTCTTGCTGGGAGGCTATGCCTACGCGCACTTCGGTTCGCGCCGGCTCAAGCCGCGCGCCCAGGCCCTGCTGCACCTGGTCCTGGTCGCTGCCGCCCTGGCGCTGCTGCCGATCGTGCCCGGGGATTCCTGGAAGCCGCGCAACGGCGCCCATCCGGCCTTGCACATTCTGGTCCTGCTGGCGGCGAGTCTCGGTTTGCCCTACTTCATCCTGGCTCCACCAGCCCTCTGTTGCAGCAGTGGTTCACCCGCACCCACCCCGGCAGGCCGCCCTACCGGCTCTATGCGCTCTCCAATGCCGGCTCGCTGCTGGCGCTGGCAAGCTATCCTTTTTATTTCGAGATGCGCTTTACCCGCCACGCCCAGGCCACTTTGTGGGCTTGGGGCTTGGCCGCTTATGCCGTCGGCTGCGCATTTTGCGCCGCCAAACTGTGGAAGGCGGCGGGCGGAGAGCGGGAGGCGGGCATCACGGATCAGGCGGCGCGCGTCGGGCCTGCCGGGCCGGACCCTAGGCCATCAACCCTCGTCCGCTTGCTCTGGCTGCTGCTGCCGGCGTGCGCCTCTGTGTTGTTGCTGGCGACGACCAACAAGATGTGCCTGGACGTGGCGGTGATTCCGTTTCTTTGGGTGCTGCCGCTGGGGCTTTATTTGCTGAGTTTTATCCTCTGCTTCGAGAGCGCGCGCTGGTATGTCCGTTTTCCGTTCACCTTGGCGCTGGTCGGGGCGCTGGGCGGCCTCTGCTGGGCGCTGGTTCATGGAAGCGACGCCCCGGTGCCAAAGCAAGTCGCGGTCTATTGCGGCGCGCTGTTCATCTGCTCGATGGTTTGCCACGGCGAACTCTACCGCCTTCGTCCCGCCGCCAACCGCCTCACTGAGTTTTACCTGATGATCGCCGCCGGCGGCGCCTTGGGCGGTTTGTTCGTGGCCATCGGCTCGCCGATGCTCTTCACGGACTACTACGAACTGCACTGCGGCGCCCTGCTATGCGCCTTGCTCTTTCTCATCGCCTGCGCCAGGGATCGAGGCAGTGCCGACCCGGCTGGTCAGGCCTCGAGGATCAAACTGTTCAACCTGCCCTTCTTCCGGTTCCTGGCCTCGTCCCTGCGGCCCGATGCCTGGCCGTGGATAGCGTGCGCCTTGACGCTCCTGGCTTTTGGCGGGTTGGACCAACTCATCGCCCGGCTGCCCGCTTACTCGAGGGCGATTCCCAAAACCTACTCCATCGCCCTGCGCGTCGGCCTCTGGGCTATGCTCGGCGCGCTGGCGGTGTCGTGGCTCGCCCGCCGGAAACATCGGGCCTTTCGCCATTGGCATCTGCTGGCCTGCATCTGGCTGGGAATCGGCTGCCTGGCGCTGGGGGAGACGCTCTGGCACTATGGATGCCAGTCCCGCTCCGAAGTAGTGTCCGCCTCGAGGGACTTTTACGGCGCCCTCACGGTCTATGAACGCCGAAAGGATCAACCGGAAGGCCATTATTTCGTGCTCCAGCATGGCCGCATCACCCATGGGCTCCAGTTTGTCGAGCCGGAGCGGGCGACCTGGGCCACCACCTACTACGGCGCACAGAGCGGCATTGGCCTGGCGATTCGGGCCCTGCCGCCCGGCAGCCGTCGCATCGGCCTAGTCGGCCTCGGCACCGGCACCCTGACCACATACGGCCGGGCCGGGGATTACCTGCGCATCTACGAACTCAATCCCCAAGTCCAGCGCCTGGCCGGTTCTCGCTTCAAATACCTGAGCCGTTGCCGGGCCAAGGTCGAGGTCGCCCCCGGCGATGCCCGGCTGTCCCTGGAAAGGGAACCGTCACAGCAATTTGACCTGCTGGCCTTGGACGCCTTCAGCAGCGACGCTATCCCGGTGCACCTGTTGACCCGCGAGGCCTTCGCGCTCTACGGACGGCACCTCAAGCCCAATGGCGTTCTGGCCGTGCACATCTCCAACCATTACCTCGACCTCGAACCGGTCGTGGCCAATCTCGCGCGCCATTTCAACTACCAGGCCGCCCTCATCGACTACGACGAGACTGACGAAACCTGGTGGCTTTACTCCTCGACCTGGATGCTGCTGACCCGCGACGCGAAGCTTCTCCAACGGCCCGGCATCGCCGAAGGCGCCTATCCGCTCGAGGACAAAAAGACCAAGGTGCCGCTCTGGACTGATGACTTTACCAGCCTTTTCCAGATATTGAAATAGCCGCCTTATTCCACGGCAATCCTGCGCGGCTTGACGCGCTCGGACTTCGGCAGCGTGAGCGTCAGGATGCCCTGCTCCATCTTCGCGGAGATCTTGCCGGTGTTGATGGCCGGGTCCAACTCGAACTCCCGCCGGTAATCGGCTCCCGGGCACTCGCGGAAAAGCGCCTCGCCGGAAGGCGCCTCGCTGTGGCGCCGGCCGACGATGGTGATTTCCGTGCCCTCCAGTGTAATCTCCAGGCCCCCCTTATCCACCCCAGGCATTTCCGCCTCCAAAACGTAGCCGTCTTTGGTCTCGAAGATGTTCACTTCCGGCGCCACATACTCCTGCCGGGCAGTGCGGTCGGTGGTCTCATGCGATTCTCTTTGAACTGTTGCTTTCATAGTCGTTCTTTCATGCTCCCGGCGGGAATCCCCGCCGGCAAGGTTGAGGGTTGATTAACTCACACGCACATTGATCTGCTTGGGCTTGGCCTCCTCAGTCTTGGGCAGCGTGATGCTCAATACGCCGTCCTGATACTGCGCCTTGACCTTGTCCGCCGACACCGGCGTCGGCAAGGTGACCGTCCGCTGGAACCGGCCGAAGAACCGCTCGGCGCGATAGACCTCTGCCTCCTCATAATTGCTTTGGCTCTTGCGCTCGCCAGAGATGCTCAGCGTCCCCTCATGCAGCGAGACCTCGATGTCTTCCCGCTTCATGCCCGGCAGTTCGGCCTTCAAGTAGAGATTGTCCTTGTCTTCATACAGGTCCATCGCCGGCGTCCAACCGCTCAACACCTGAGAACCTCGCGCCAACTCGGCCAGAGGGTTCTCGAACAACCGATCGATCTCATTCCGCAGATCCGTCAGGCGCCCGAATCCAGGCCAGGTCGCCAACACCGGTCTTTGCCATCTTGTCAGATTATTCATATCTCATCGTCCTTTCTCTTTGTTATGTTCCAATAACCAAGTCCTCTTTAGCTTTAGCTATGCCAAAAAAGAGTCGGATGGAATAAGTTCTTAGGGCTAAGTAACTTATGTTAACAAGCTCATTCTGTAGGGAACTTCGTTTAGAGTCATATTGGCTCGTTCTTGATCGGGTGTGAGATCGCCGTTGTGACAGATTGTCTCGAGGCGGCATCCAGAGTGCTGCCTTGTTTTCCGCGTATTGCGCACTGCTATACATAAAAGTTTTCGCCGCCTGCGCAAATTTATCGTGCGAATGCAAGCCGGCGTAGCCTGCACTCCCCACTCCCGACTCATCCCGAAAACTTTTATGTATAGCAGTCGGAAGTCTCCCCTTGCGCGTGTGGCTCCGCTGGGATTCGACCAGGCACAGATCCGCCAGTGGTGGTTGACGCACGCCCAGCCCGCGGTTCCAGGGCCTGCAGGTTCAGTGAGGAGGTTCCCGGCCGCTGCGCCTCCGTGGGCGGTTGTCGCCGGCGGCCAGGGCGCGCGGCGGCTAGGCAGCCAACGCAATCAGTTTGTCGGTGCTGGCCTGGCGGGCCGTCAGCAAGGCGGTGATGATGCGGCGTCCCTTGTCGGTTACCAGGTAGCGATGCGTTCTGGAGACCTTGCGCAGCAGACCGTGAGCCCGCAGCAAACCCAGGCGCCGGCCAGTGGCCGCCATTTGCCGGCGCCGCTCCTGGGCGTTACGCGGGCGCGGGTAGAGGTGAGGCCCGCAGGTCCCGGTTGCGCAAGCCGTTGGCGGCGAATTCGCCGCGGTTGACCGCCAGCAGCAGTTGGGCGTCGGCCTCCCCAAAGGGATTGAGTGCGCGGTAGCGCCGCCCCGCTTGACGGAGCCCATGACACACCGCCGCCGCCTCTTGGGCTAAGGAGGTCGAAACCTCTACCGCCGACAACGCCGCCAAGTAACGGTCCACGCCAGCCCGGCTCACCTCGGCCCGGCGGTACAGGTCGGCCACCCCACGCCGCAAGATGCGCCACTGGACCTTGCCCGCCGGCTTGTTTTCCGGGCCGCGCCACACCTTGAAATCTCGGGGGTCGTTGATGGTCGCTTCGCCGCGCAGATTGCTCCCCTTGTCGTAAAGCTTGAGCGAGTTGGCGTTGACCCAGTGCTTCACCCGCACCCCGTCGGGCCCCGCCGCAGGTCGGTGCGGGCGACGTTGCTCCGACGGGCCCGGCTCGACCCCCGCATATAGCGCAGGACTTGCTCGCAGCTCAGGTTCATCACCGCATGGCGCACCAGCCGCGGATAAATGCGCTGGAGGGCCAGCGGGCTGCGGAACATCACGTCGCAGGCGTACTCGCTTTCCGCCGCCGTCCAATAGTACTCCCGGAGCAGCGGCGCCATAATCTGCGGATGCAGGGGATGGCAACGCCGGACCAGCGGTTGCAGCAGCTTGGGCCAATCCGTCCGCTGTTGTTGGTCCATCAGCGCCTGCGCCCGCGCCGCATCGGCCAACCACGTAAAGGTGTTGTCCTGCCGCCGATAGGCCAAACCCTCCGCATCCATCTGCCGGGCCAGCCACTCGCGCCCGTTAAGGCAGATCTGGATCAGGAAGGGAAACCAGGTCTGCAAGCGCACGGACACCCAGCCCAGCACTTCATGAAGGTAGTAAAAATACAGGTGCAGGCATTTGCCTCGCTGCAGCTTCAGTTCCAGCTCTCGCGTTTGCCGGTTACCCCGCGCAAACCAGGTCCGGCACGGCTCTACACAACTCAACACGACCACCAAACCTTGCCGGACTGGTCGCCTACGCTGGACCTGCCGGGCGACCTGCTGTTCCGCTTCACGCTTTTCTGGGAGAAAAGTATCTTGATAATCAAGGAGGTTCGACAAAGGCGTATCAAGATAATCGAGGAAGCTGGTGGCTTGGATAAGGGGCGGAGAGGCGGATGCTGCGCCGCACACCCCCTGCGGCGGGGCGAGACGCCGTTTTGGCGAAGGGATGGGTCGAGAACAGGAAGGCCTCTTCGCGGCGGTCCGGTGGCAGGCGCAGACGCATTTGTGGCGAACGCTGGGCGCGTTTGATGGATAGCTCCAGGACCAGCAAAGCCTGATCGAGGCGGCAGTCGCAGAGTTGAGGCGCTCGGCCCAGTGCTTCGGCGACGAGGCGGTGAGCGATTTCAAGCTTTTCGAGGATGGAAAGGTCCAGTGGCATAGGCTCTTTAGCGAAGGGTTTCTTTGAGTTGGCGCAGTTGCTCCAATGCGCGTTGTCGGCCGCGCTCCTGTTCCGCCGGTGAGCAGGTTGGCGGCAGGAGGGCGGCCGGGGTTTTGGGTGGTGGCGGGGCCGTGAGGCGAACCCGACTGATGTTGAGGCCCTCCTCGAAGCGATCCAGTTGCAGGAGATTGGAAAGCTTGAGCGCGCCGACGTTGCGGCGGGTGTGGCGGATTTCCTTTTGCAGATAGCGCACGACCTGAATGAGGTCGGCCTGGGCGAAGCCGGTGCGGTGGAACTCGAACCAGAGCCGCTCCCGGTCAAAGCCCAGGCTGAGGGTTTGGCCCGTGAGCTGGCAATAGGTCTGGTGGAGTTGGAGCAGGGTTGTCGGGACCGAGCCTGGGGGTGGCCAGTTCACCCCGTGAGACAAGCCTGACGAAGGGGCCGCAGATGGGGGCTGGGGATAGCTCACGGGGTTCATGGAGCCAATTGGGCGACCCAGGGGAGCAGTTCCAAGGCGCGCTGCACGTGGGCGGCGGTAACGGCCCGGGAGTTCTGCCCGGCGGCTTCTTCGAGGGCGCGCTGGGCCAGGTGATTGAGCAGCCGGGGCAGGCCGTTGCCGGCGCGAATGAGCAGTTGGAGTGCCGCTGCGTCAAAGGGGTTGGCGTGGATGCCGACCTCCTGCAGGTGGGCCTGGACGTAGGCGGCCAACTCGTTGGCCGTCCAGAGCGTCAGGCGCAGGCAAAAGCTCAGGCGGGCCAAGAGCGGCGCGTTGAGGCCCATTTGCAGGCGGGGCAGCAGTTGCTCATCGCCGACCAAGAGCAAACTGAAGGGCGGCTGGGTGTCGCGCCGGTCGCAAGAGAGCAGGCGCACTTCCTCCAGGGCGGTGGCGCTCAAGTTCTGCGCCTCATTGATGACGACGACCGGCCAGAGCCGCTCCAACTGCTGCCAGCCCTGGCGGATGAGCAGCACGTTGTCGGAGCGACGCATGCGGGCGTTCTGGCCCAGTTCGGCGCAGAGCAGGCGCAACAGGTCGGTGCCGGTGACCGAGGAGTGCGCCACCACCAGCGGCTTGAAGCGTTTGTCGGGCAGGCTGGAGAGGAAGTGCTGGATTAAGAGGCTCTTGCCCACGCCGTTGGGTCCGTGGAGCAGGCCGCAGGCGCGCACGGCCACCAACTGTTCGAGCCGGTGGCGGGCTTGCTGGAAGCTATCGGCGGCATAGGGTTTGGGAACGGCGGCGCCGAAGGGCATGGCGGTGGCGCCCCACAGACTCTTGAGGGCGACGTCCAAATCAGGCGGATTTATCGGGCCGTTCATAATCGCGATCGGTATAGGTTTTGGCGTTGAGTTGTTTATCGCACCGGCGAGCGAGGGCGACGAACTTGCCCTCCCACCAAATCTCCAGGCGGCGCCAGGCGAAGGGGTCGAAGCGGATTTGGATGAGTTGGCCGCGCAGATGCACGGGGGCTTCCCAGAGTTGGCCCGCCAGGCTGAAGGTCGCGTCCAGGCGCACGCGCCGCTGGGCTCGGCACAGGAAGAGGGCTTCCCAGTCGGTCTGGGCGTTGGCGGTGCGCAGGTTGGAGGCGCGCTGGGCGAAGCGTTCGGCCGGGGTTTGGCCGCCGAGCGCACTGTGGGGCCGCTGATGGTATTGGCCCTCGATCCAGCGCCAGAGCCGCGTGTTGAGTTCTTCCAGGCTGTGGACGGGGTCAATCACCAGAGGGGCCTCGAAGTCCATCTGGAGGGTCCGGTACCAGTGCTCGATCTTCCCCTTTGAGAACGCGGCATACGGGGCCGCGTGGCAGAGCCGGACGCCGAGGTTGGCGCAGACGATCTGCAGGTGGTAGCTGGTGAAGATTTTGCCCTGGTCGGTGTAGAGCTTTTCGGGGAAGCCGCGCCGGGCCAAGCCTTGCCGGAAGCAGTCCAGGAACCAGCAGAGCTTCTCCGACTCGTAGTACTGGGCGTGGGGGACCAGGCGCGAGCAGTTGTCCAGGAGCGAGAAGAGCCGGGTGTGGATGACCTGGCCCTGGGCCAGCTTGAGCGTGGGTCCGAACATCATGTCGGTCATCCACAGTTGGTTGGCCAGGGCACACTCGAACGCCTTGGTCGGGCCGCTGAGTCCGGTTGGCGGGTTGGCTTTGAGGGAACGGGCGTCCAGGTGGTGAGCCGCCAAGACGCGGTAAACCGAGGGCAGACTGAAGGTGCCCAACTGGAGCGTGCCCTGCTCGACGAGTTGGCGCACGATGAGCTTGACGGTCAGTTCGGGGTGTTTTTGGCGCCACTCCACCAGCGCCTGGCACCCCTCCGGGCTGAGCGCCTTGCGCGCGCCTTTGTCTTTGCGGGGTTGTCGGTGCAGGGCCTCGAACCCCTGGTTGCGCCACAAGTAATACCAGCTCTCCAGAGTGGAGGCGCCGTAGAGCTTGCCGCCCCAGGGCCGTTCGCTGGCCAGGGTGGTGGCCCGGGCCAACGTGAAGTTTTGCGCAATGGCTTCCTGGATCCAGCTCGCGGCGGCGTGCCGGGCCAGGGCCGATGCTTTCGGAATCGCTTGGTTGATTCATACGCTCGTGAGTCTGGGGCCGGTCTCACGCACTTGAAATAGCAAGGGTGTGTGGGGGTTAACCGGCGCCCGACTCCCGGGCGGGCTCTCATGCAGCCCGAAGCGGTCGCCGTTGATGGCAGCCGTAAGTCCCGAACAAACAGGTGTGAAATTGCCGGACCAACTGTCGGGTGGCGCTGGCCAGATCACCGCAGCGCGCCAGCAGGACGTTCCAAAACTCCCGGGCCGTGGGTTGAAGCGGCAGCGCCCCGAACGCGTTGCCCACGATGCACAAGAGCGCCGGCAGATGCCCTTGATACCGGCGCCAGTAAACCGCGATGGCCGTGCCCCAATGCTCGACGGCCCGGTTCTGTTCCCGGGTCCGGGTCTGGCCGCTGAAACCGGCCGCAATGGTCTCGCTATTGACCGCCCGATACGGCTGGGCGAAGTCCGGCAGGCAACTCACGCTCACTCGGCAGTGCCGGCACAGGAACCGCCGCACCCAAATCATCAGCACGCCCGTCAGCCAACTGACATACCGGTGGTAATACGCCAACGCCTCCAGACTGTGCGCCCGCCCGCAGTTCAGGCAGTTTTCCGGCGCCTTGACTTGCTTATGATACTTCTGATCGGCATACTGCTGCGGGGTCAGTGAGGTTTTGAAGATGTTTTGCATGAACCCTCTATAACCAAGCTGGCCCCGCCTGAAAACCTCGTTTCACCAGCCTCCCTCCATCTTGGCGGCCCCGGTTGCCTGCGCGACAACGCCCCACCGAGCCCGCTCTCGCCTCACGCTCGCAACGGAGATCTCGCCACCCCCTCCTGGTTAAGTGTGAAGCAAACCGCCTCCGACTTCAGTGATTTCCGCGAAGCGGAACACTCGGAGAAAGGCGGACTCGCCGGGCCCACGCGAATAGGCGCGCCGCTGATCTCCGCTCGGGCCAATGACTTTTCCCCAGGAAATTCCGGAAGAACCCAAAAAAGGAACGTTGTTCTGATCCACCAGAATGCGCGGATTGTGGCTGCTGACGTTGACTGGAAGGCGCGGTCCACAAACCGCCCCGCAACAAAACAATCCAATCGCAAAGAGGCGCAGTGGCCGTGCAGTACTCAGACATTATGTTTGTATTTTGCACTTTATTTGTTCTCGGCTTGAACCGGGCCAAAACCTCTACGGGGCTTGGGCTTGCGGCGAGGCGCCGGCAACCGGCCAATCCAGATGTTGGTGCAGAAAGTCGAAAGTTCCCTGGCCGTGGATCGTATGCGGCCCGGTGAACCATTCGATGGCGCATTGGCCGCGAAGCCCCAAGCGCGCCTCATAAAGAAACCGCGTTTTGGCGAATTCGTACGCCACCGTTTCGTCCGGCGCAACCCCGTCGTAGTGTCCGCGTTCCACCATGAATGGGCGTGGGGCGATCAACGCGGTCATCTCGGCGTAATTGAAGGTGCTGCCGAGGTCGAACTCGAAGATTTCATATTCGGGCATCCGGACATAACTATAAGGACTGAGGGTGGAGGCGCATTTCCATACCCAGTCATTGAAGTCCCCCGAGCAGATGGACAGGCAATAGTTAGTCACCAGCGCCGGGACGCGCATCGCCGTCTTGCCGCCGTAGCTCAGGCCGTAAAAGCCAATCCGCGCCGGGTCAACGAACGGCTGGGCTTTGAGCCAGTCGGTGACCTGCTGATGCTGAGGCACTATGATCGAGTACAAGGTTTTGCCCAGCGGATTGGCCTTGCGCTGAAGGGTGCGAAAGCGGTCACGGAAAATATATAAATTCTGCGGCGCGAACGTGATGAAGCCCTGCTCGCATAATCTGGCGGCAAAATCGTGATAGGCTCCGGAGTTACCCGCGATCGTGTCTTCCGGCCGGCCTTCGAGGCCGTGCTGGCAAACCACGACTGGCCGTCGTTCGCCGGGTTTGAGGTCTTTGGGCAACAGCAGGACCCCGTAAGCGATGACGTCCGGAAACACATCGAGCACGACCTCGTAGCCGGTCCACTTAGGCTGGTCATACTTCACTCGTGAACGAGGATTAGCCGGCAGCAGGGGATCGTCGAAACGGCCAATGACCTCGCGGTAAAAGAAACTGCGATAGCCATCAGCACTCCGGCGGAATCGTTCCGGCGAGGTTGTGTCGAGGTTGGTCATGAATTTCTGGCGCGTGTACGGGCTCTCGGTCAAGAGCCACTGGTTGTGGCAATCCAGTTCATGCAACTGCCGGGCCTGGCGCGCCGCCGGGCGAAAGTCAGGCCACAGATTCTCGGGCGCCGAGCCTGACGGCGCCAGGCGGGCTTGGCTGGCCAGCGCAGTTAAAAATGCACTCAAAGCACCTTCGCTGCCAAACGGCCCGGCCCCGGTGTCACCACTGACGGCCAACTGGAAGTGCGGCGCAGGCTTCAGTCCAACCACGAGCGCGCGGCCGCGCTCGAATTCCAAGCGAACCTCATTCAGCTTGGTAGAAACGAGGCTCGCCGGCGCGCCGTTGAACCGTGGCGCTGCATCCCACCCGCCACCGCCGCGCAGCGTCACCTCCGGCCCTCGGGCGGATTCGATGATCAGGCTGCGAGGCGCAATCATCGCCGCCACCTCCGCATCCCCAAATTCCTCCAGCAGACCAAAGACGTTGCGGTCCACGGGCTGCTGCCAGAGCTTGAGGCGGTCGCCGAAATACCCGCTGACGCACGCCGCAGTTATTCGCGTGTCCAGCGCGCCGGCATAAAACGCCAGCAAGCCGCCTTCGCCCCAGCCGATCACGCCGTTCTTCACACTGGGGTTCGGACTTTGGTCGGCCATCCAGTCGATGGCCGCCAGCACTTTTTGAATCTCGTAACCGATTAGGTGCCGGCCCAATTCGAAGGCCGACCGGTAAATGAATTCTCGATTCGAAAGCAAAGCTTGCGGGTCTATGTCCCGGTTGATCAATGCCGGAACGATGACCTGACATCCGCTCTCGGCCAGACGCCGCGCAAACTGGCTCTCGGGCGCAATGCCCTCGCTCAGGCCGGCCAGTTGCTCGGGGAGTCTGATCGGCGTCCGGGAATAGCGACGACATTGGCGACGGGCGCGCGATGAGCCGGCGTGAGCAGCAATCCTTCGCCGGTTACGTCTCCGAAGGCCGGCCAACGCACGGCAAACACCTCATAATCCCGTCCGCGCCCGCGGACGGCTTGCCGGCGCGGAGTGACGATCAATTCAAGCTCCACTTTACTGACTCGCGGATCGCGCACGCCCAAGATGTGCGCCAGACGCTGCCGGTTAGTAGCCAGGGACTGCTCATACGCCTGCCAAGAGGAAAAATCCCTGTGCCAGAACTTCGCACGCCCCGCCGCCGATTCCTCAATCTTGCGCAACAAGAATCGATCGGCACCGGCCACGAGGTTCGAAGCGATGTCGCCTTCCATCGTCAGCGGCGCGGTGCCAACCAGCGGTTGGCCTTGCGCCCAACAACCCCAAGCCGAGGCGCCAAGCCAGGTCAACGAGAGCCATTTGCCGAGTGTCGCCGTTATCGAGGTATTCATAGTTTGCAGCAAAGCTTCAGCGCTGATACGCGCCTACCACCTGTAATAGCGGTAGGGATTATCTCCCATCTGGAAATCGGCGCGATAATCGGGATGATAATAACTGACCGACTGGGGACCCCCCGGCTTGGGACTCAGAGACATTTCCAAGCCGAGTCGCGGTCCCGTGGCTTGAGGCCCCGATCGATCGCCGTTCGGGCCCACTGAAAAGCCCAGCTTGCCGGCAAAGCCACCCGGGCCGAAGCGATTGAAAAGCCGCACGGCGATGACGTTTTTGCCGGCCTTTACTAGTCTTCCAGGCACCAAATAGTTGCGCGTTGCGAGCCGCCAGTTAGCCGTCGTTATGCCCGTGCGCCCGACCTCCACACCGTTGATGAAGGTATTGTCAAAATCACTGAGCGCACCAAGCGAGAGCATCAAGTCCTTGCCCGCCTGGTTCTTCGGAATGTTGATTTCTTTGCGGAATACCGCTTCCCCGTCGTTATCTTCGAAGAACGGAAGCATCTGCGGCAGGGTCACCGGCGTCCAGCCTTCGGCCGACACAGTCTGCCCCACCAGCTTTTGCGCGTCCGGAGTTACGCCCGGGTCGGCAGACGCGGCGGCCTCGGTGGCAGCGGGGGTTAGCTTGCGGGTGACCTGCATCTGCCACACGCCAGCGAGGTTAAGGGCCCAAGTATCGATGGGATGGAACATCCTGCCGTCCACGGCGAAACTGGCACCCAGGTTGGCCAGCAATTGGGCGACGGTGCGGGTGGCCCGCCAGCGCGTGTAGCGGAAATAGGTCTGCTCGTCAGCATGGAAGCAATCCGGGTCCACCTGGCAGAAGATAGCCACGCCCTTTCCTATGGTCTTGCGGCCAATCAGGCCGTCCGCGCCGATGTCCGCGCCTGCGCTCAGGAGCCATTGGGGCGTGTCCAAATAACTACGCCAGCGAAGATCGGACGCGCTGAGACCTCTTGCTTCGGGCCACTCGGGGGCGGAGAGTGAGCCGGCGAAACGGGCCGCAGCCGGCTTCAACGTGGTGCCGAGCCATCCGTCTGCCCGCGAGCGCGGCAAAAAGAACGCCTTGCCGCCTTTTTCCAGGTAAGCGGTGAGCACAGTGGCATCGAGGGCAGCATCCGGGCCGATGAGCAGCAGCCCGGCGCCAGTGTCCAGCGTGGCCGACGACTGATAATTCACTCCGAGCTTGTCGAGCCATGCCGTGCCCGTCGCGCCGCCGAGATACACAACCTTGCTCACCTGTGGAGAGAGCGGAGAATGAAGCGCGTAGTCAACGATGCGTCCGGCGATGCGCCGTGCCGCGGGATCCTGGACTACGTGGTCTTCCAGGTCCAGGGTGCAAACGAGCAGCCGACCTTGGCCGTAGTCCAGCTCCATCAGCGGCGTGTAGCCCAGGTCGAATTCACATTCCAGCAAAGGACGCCACCCGCTGCGGTGGGGCTTTTCGATGGCCGCGCTGCTGACCCCACCGCGGTTGCCCCAGTGCCAGCCGGCGTAGGGCTGCTCTCTTTCGTTCCCTCTGAGGTAGTTTCCCACATATTCCGGGTAAGCCTCGACCAAGGTGCTGCTGCCCGTCCAGTCGCGGAGGTCGTCGGCATCGATGCCGCGTGCGAGCTGGGCATCCACGGGGAAGACACGCCGGGCCACCTTCGGGCAGACGCGCCATCCAAGAGCGCGGGTCATCCATTCAGGGTCCTGGGCATGGATTACGGCCCGGCCTCCAGCCCGCACATAGGCCTCCAGCCTGGCAGCCAGCGCCGGTTTGTCCTTCAAGGCGTTACGCCCGAGCACCACCAGGGGCGCAGCCGCGCCATTCCAGGAACGAGTCCGATAGCCCAGGTTCGCCAGCATTTTGCCGGTCAGGCCGTCCGGATCAACGATGGCAATCTGACCGCTGCCTGTCTTGTCGTCGCCAAACACGCGAAACGCAAAGCTATCCTGGTGCCTGGTCTCGCCGATGGTTGCGGCCAAGGTGAGCTGGCCGTCGGCCTTGCCACCGGTTTCCTCAGCGGGCGCGATGACCTGGAAGGGAATGAACCGGATCTCGGAAACGGCCAGGCTGCCTTGCATCTGGCCCTTAGCCACTTCCTTGCCGCCGACCGTGGCGATCCAGGCTGCCGTGAAATTCTGGGGCTGGCGGGTATCGTTGATCAAAACGATCTGCTTCTCGATCTTCTGGCCGGTGCTGAAATGGTGGTCCTTTGCCGTGTAGGCCTCCGCTGGGCCGGCGATCCACGCCAGGGTCGGGCCGTTGATCTCTTTGAGGGCGTCCTGCATCCATGACCAGGTGCGCAGGCCGCCCGGCAGACCTGCTGTGCGCCAACTCCGCCACGTATTGATGCGGTAGAGCTGCTGGATTTTGTGGTTGTTAACGTACTCATCCAAGTGGTTTTCGGAGCTTTGGTAGAGCATCCCGCTGCGGAACAGGCCGTGAAGATACTCCCGATACTTAGGCTCCTCGGAAGAATAGGCGTCTGTGCCAAAATAGATCGCGGCAAATTCCGTTAGCAGGGGCTCGCTGGTGATATTGCTGTCGAACCCGTGGCGCCCGCGCCGGAAGGTGCAGTCCATGGGGGTGCCGAACTCGACCATGGAAATCGGCATCTCGCCGTTCTTCGCCCACTCGCTGAGCCACTCTTCGCGCTCCTGGATGGGCAGGAGGTCCAGGTAGCAGTTCATCGTGTAAATGTCGCCCGTATAGGCCCCTGAGTGGCTGTAATAGACCCGGCTCGGGTCGAGCTTCCTGAGCCCATCGAACATTTCCTTGCCGAAAACCATGAGGCGCTGCCAGCGTGCGTCGCTCTGACCCCAGCCGCGACGGCCCACAAGGCGCGGATCCGCGTCCGCCGCGCTGTTGAAGAAATTCATGCCGGCGATCCACATCACCACGGACGGATGATTGCGGTAGTGGCGCATCCACACGGCGGCGCGGTCCAAGGCGCGCTGCTGGTTCTGCTCCCACGGAATCTGCCCCCTCGAATTCATCAGGTACTTGTTGGCGTTGAGGACATACTCCGCCACCAGGTATCCCGTGCGATCGGCCTCGTCGAGATTTCGCCCCGAGTCGGCGGAATCGCCCCGGGCATCCACATTCTCCGCTCCCATCTCGGAGAAGGTGTCGCCCATCTGCATGCGCGGCCCCTCGTAAAAGCAAGGCTGCCGCAGGTGGACCACGGTGCCGTTGAGGTAGAATTGCCGGCCTTCGATCCAGAACTCCCGGAACCCGAATTTCTGGTGGTACTCGTCATCCAGGCCCGCGCCCGTCACTTTCAGCCGGAGGGTGTAAAGATTGGGCTGGCCCACGTCCCACAGCCGCGGGTCGGCCCAGGGCCACGAGAGAGCCAGGGTCTGCGTCTCCTTGGCCACCACCGCCGCGTCCGCCGTGAAGCTCTTCTCCACCTCGCCCTTTTCGTCGAGCATGTCCGCAACGACCTGAACCGGCCCTGCCTGCTTGACGCCGGTCAACTCCACGTCCAGGGAGATGTCCTTCTTCCGTGTTGAAGTGCGCACGAAGACATCGGTCACCCGCGCCTCCGAGGCCCGGCTTTCCAAAAAGACGCTGCCGGTCAGGCCGCGCGACCTGAGCCTGGCCGCGGTGTAGGAGACGTTCATGAAGGCATTCTGCCAGAAGGTGCCCACCTGTTCCGCATCGGCGATGGCCGCTACCAGCACCCGAACGTCCGCCGTTTGGCCGGGCGTCACCGCGGACGTGATGTCCACCGAGCCCCACGGCCAGGCGATTCTGCCGCACTCCTTGCCGTTGACATAGACAATCGCGTCGGTGCACACCCGGTCAAAGCGCAAGCTGATCGCGCGGCCTTGCCATTCCGCCGGGATTGGCACCTGTCGCTCATACCAGGCGTGCGCCACCCGCGCCCCATCATACAGCTCCCACTGCGGGCCGCCGCCCAAGGCCAAGTAATCGGAAGACCTGCCCCGAGAACTCTGCCAACTGCCCGGCACCTTGATATAGGCCCACCCCAGCTTCGCGGGTTCCGCAGCCCCTTCGGTTGCGGGAATGAAGCGCCAGATACCGTCCAAGGACACCTGGGCCCGCTTGGCATTTACCGTTACGGTGCTCGTCCTGTCCCAGTTCAGGCTGTGGCCGGCTGGCAGCACGGCGTCCGCCAGCTGCGCGGGCGCTGCCATCACCAAGTGGGGCGTGACCGTGAGGTCGGCGATCTCGAACACGCCGGTGCAACGGAACATCGCGGGCTGAATGTTCAGGCGGGTGGCGCCCTTAGGCACCTTCAGCTCGACCGTTTTCGTCACCCAATCGGAGTCAGCCGCTAATTCGGGAACTTGTGCAGGATAGCCAGATGAGCCTTCGAAAGTCATCGCCACGCGGGCGTCGTGCCAGCCCTCCGTGCCCACTTTCAGATTCGTGGCTTTCATGCGGACCGAGATGGTCAGGGACTCGATCTCCGGGGTGACTTTCACGTACGCATGCACGTAGTCGAGTTGCCGCCCCGCATCGTGATTTTCGATGCGCAGCCAGGACTTGCCGTTTTCCGAGACGACTTGGAATTCCTGGTTCCGCGGGATGTTGAATCCCTCGGCCCACTCCGTATTGGCGCTCGGGTTCCTGAAATCCCCTTGCGGAAGCAGGTTCACCTGCGCCGAGACCCGTCCGCCTGCGAGACAAAGACAAAACAACGCCAGAATCGCCCGCACGCAGAAGCGCGGGGTTTTGGGCAGTGCCAGCAACGTTTGATGGAGTCGTAAAACGAACCGATCCCTCATGCGATTCTTGAATCCAACAGTAATGGGTCAACGTGTTCTGTCATTAGCCGGGCTTTCGTAGTAGTCGAAACTCGGTCCAAGCTTTTCAAGCAGGGGCCTCGGCGGTATCGAAGAAGTTACATCCATGCCCCACTGCGAAACGAACGACTTCGTTCACGTCCTTCTGACTCTGCGGCCCCCAATATTCCCCGCCGCCATAGGCCCAACAGCCCATCCCGAGGATAGGCAGTTCCAAGGCGTGCTTCCCGCACTGGCGCAATTCGATCACTCCGTTCCTGGCACTTTCTGCTCTCATGGCATCCAGCGATTTTAGCATTGGGGTGCTAACTGTACGGTTGATTTGGTGTTAGGTCTTAAAGCGCAGTTAGGTTCTCCGGCGAATTCTGGACAGGAGGATCTTTTCTCTTAACAAAGAACGGTCGAAACAACCGGGACACCTTCGGATCTTCAACCAGAGAGGCACCAAGAAACCTCCGCTTGTGGTCGCAGGATTCATTGGCTCGAATGCTAGCGGGAAACCGGCGACCGGTCTATTCTCATTATGAACAAACCGATTGGCAAAGTGAACTAATGATCCGACGGTTGCGGGCGCAAGTCCGTCCGGCTCCTCGGGCGGTCGGTTTCCGCTGGAACGGGCGGCCGATAGATCTTTCGGCAAAATCGCCACCGTCACCAGCAGGAACCAGCCCAATCCACACTGGGGGGACGGCTTTCGGGTCGCTTGGACAATGAGGGCGACATTGCTTCTCAATTCAAGTCCTTATCTGTGGATTGACCAGAATCCCGTCAGCGGACACAGGTTTTATCGGGCGATGTTGCTGCCGCAAAGCAGCCCGACCCAGGACACCGCGCGGAGAACTTCGTGGTGCGGTTCCGCTCGCCGGTGCCGGTGAGCAGAGTGCGATCTCTGCGGACGGGCGAGGTGAAGTTCAAAGTGAAGGAGCAACAAGAACTCGAGTTGACCATGCCGATGGGCGAGGTGACGGACGTGCTGGTGGTGGAGTGAGTGACGTGATGGATGATCATGTCGGGCATAACACGTCGTGAATTTCTGAGGACCGCGACAGCTCTGAAGCCTGGCGCTATTCGTGAGGAGGGCTGTTGTGACCTCTCGGCGATCCCGGCACGCCGGTTCATCTGTCGTCACTTTCGCGGTTGACTGCCTGGCCAGTTTTGCCACCATGCGCCCATGCCGCTCCCGAATGCAGTGGTTCCCGTATAGAGTGCGTAACCGGATTTGTCTCGCTGTAATCACTCTGGCTGTCGTGTTTCACGCGGCCTGGTTTTCCACTTCGCGCGCCCAGGCGACCGGCGGCACGGTGGTCCTGGACACGACCAGCACCTGGCGCATGTACCACGTCCTGCGGGGGCCGCTCATCCAGGCCGACGGGAACCTTCGGGCGGTCCCCCATTACGAGGACCGCGGCAAGCTCGACTGGGCGGACGGCATCCGCAAGGCCTACCGCGAGGTCATCGCCCCCGAGACGGCTGCCCCCCCGGCCAACTGGAAGGACGCTGGCTTCGACGACAGCGATTGGCTCCGCGGCACCGCCGTGCGGGCGATCCGCAGCCCGTACCTGGAGAGGCTCTGCCTGCGCGGCAAGTTCACCGTCACCGACCCGGCGCAGGTGAAGGGGTTGACGATCTCAGTGGACTGCCACGGGGGGGCTGTTGTGTATGTCAACGGGCAGGAGCTCGGCCGCGCGCACCTGGCCGCCGGCGCGGCAATGGCCGAAGATTACCCCCTCGAGGCCTTCGTCGACCCGGACGGCAAGCTCATCCATGTGCGCGGCGACGAGGCCATGCAGCGAACCAAGGTCCCTCCCGACGTGCTCCAGCGAATCCAGGGTCGCGTGCGCACGCTTTCCGTCGCCGTTCCGCCCAAGGCGCTTCAAGGGGGCCTCAACGTAGTGGCCGTCGAACTGGTCCGGGCGCCCTACCACAGGGTCGTGGACGAGCAGTTGGCCATCCTCGACAACCACAACAAGTCGAAGATCCAGGACCTGAGCTGGAACACCTGCGAGATCAAGCGCGCGCAGCTCACGGCCGCAGGGGCGGACGGCCTGGTGCCCGGCGCGTCGCGAGCGGCGGGCTTCGAGTTGTGGAACAGCAACCCCCTCGCCATTGACTACGATCTGGATCAGGGCGAGGCGGGGCCGCTCTACCCCGTCCGCCTCGCCGGCGCCCGCAACGGGGCGTATTCCGGCAAGGCGGTGCTCGGCAGCGACCAGCCGATTCGCGGTCTGACCGTAAAGGCCGGCGACCTCGACGGTGAAGGCGGGAGCATCCCCGCCGCGAACGTTCAGGTCCGCTTCGCCATGCCCGCAGGCAACGTCATCATCACCAGCCCCGCCTGCAACGAGGCGCTGCCGTACCCCGCCATCCCCGGGCCGCTCCTGGAACTCTACGAGACCGCGCCCAAGGAGATTCCCGTCTATAGCAAGCCGATCACCGATCGCTGCCTCAAGGTCGCCGGCGCGCCGGCGCCGGTCTTCGGCGCGGTCGTCCCGATCTGGGTGACGGTGAAGGTGCCCAAGGACGCCAAGCCCGGCGCCTACGCCGGCCAGGTGACGCTCAGCGCCGAGGGGCTCAAGCCCACTCCCGTCGCCGTCATCATCAAAGTGCTTGACTGGACCATTCCCGACCCGCAACAGCGCCGCACCTGGGTGGAGCTGATCCAATCGCCTGACACGCTATCGCTGGAATACAAAGTACCACTTTGGAGCCCCCGGCACTGGGACCTGATCGGCCGCTCCATGGACTACGTCGGTGCGGTCGGCAGCCGCGTGCTTTACTGCCCGCTTATCGCCCAGTCCAACGCCGGCAACGACGAATCAATGGTCCGCTGGGTCAAGAAAGGCGATGGCACGTACGATTACGACTTCTCGATTCTGGACCAGTACCTTGACCTGGCCGAAAAGCATATAGGCAAGCCCAAGGTCCTGGTCTGCAACGTCTGGGATTGGTACTTGGGTGGCACGGGAAGCCGTCTGGGCATGTACCGCGACACGAAGCATTCCCCGCCGCTGGTCACCGTCCTGGACCGCGCCACGGGCAAGACGCAGAACGTAGCCATGCTCGATTACTTCGACCCCGACGCCAAGGCCCAATGGAAGCCACTCTTCGACCAACTCAAGGAGCGGACGGAGAAGCGCGGCCTCGAGAAGGCCCTCATGCTCGGCATGGTTACGGACAACTGGGCCTACCGGGAGCAGGTCGAATTCCTCAAGGAAACCAGCGGCAACCTGCCGTGGGTGAACGCCGGCCACTACACCCGCCCCAACTTCTATGACGGCCTGGCTCAGGACCGGGTACCAGGCGAGCCTGTTCGGCTATCAGTTCGACTACCTCAAGAGCCGCTACGGATGGAACCTCCCGCGCCTCGAGACCCTCTTCGAGCGTTATGCGCTGGATGGTTACCCGACGAGCCGTTGGCGCAACATGGCCGAGCAGGCCATCTTCGGCAACATGCGTGGCATCGGCCGGCTGGGCGCCGACACCTGGCGTGTGGCCCAGGACGCCAAGGGCAATCACTTCGCGCGCGCGTGGGAGCGCTTCCCCGCCGCCAACTGGGGCTACCTCAACTGCGATTCGGCCGCCCTCGCCCCAGGCCCCGAAGGCGCCGTCGCCACCGTCCGCTACGAGGCCCTCCGGGAGGGACTCCAGGAGTGCGAGGCCCGTGTCGCCATCGAGCAGGCCCTCATCGACCAGGCCCTCGCCGCCAAGCTCGGGGACGATTTGGCTAAGCAAGCCCAGGCCCTCCTGGTCGAGCGCCAGAAGGCCTTCTGGAGGACGGTGGCCCGCCTGCAGGTCGGGCCCAGCCTCGAGTTCGACGACCCGCACGCCTGGGACTGGGCCATCATCTGCGGCCATTTGTGGTACGTGCAATCCGGCTGGCAGGAGCACGGCGCCCAGCTCTACTCCCTGGCCGGTGAAGTCGCCAGGAAGCTCGAAGGAAGATAGACAATGGGGAGAGGAAAGCTCTACGATGCGGCCGTGAAGCCGAATTGCGTGAGCAGGCCGCGACCGGGGCCGGCGGCGCAATGTTCTCCGCTGGCCACGCGTGGCATCCTCCTCGCTGTGGTCGCCCTCGCCACGCTGCTGTGTGCCGCCAGGGTCTGTGCCCTCATCAACCCCCATTTCACGCCAGTCCATCTCGTGAAACAGTCGGCCTTGATCGTTTCCGTGGACCTCAAACCGGGCGCCTCGAAGGACGAGTATTCCGCCACCATCCGCCAAGTGCTCAAAGGCCAGATGGAAGTGAAGGCACTCCGTCTGGACCTGTCCAAGGCAATCAACACCCAGAACGCTGACGCGCTGCGCCAACTGGCCGCCCCAGCAAAAACGGGGCTGTTCTTTGTGGGCGAGTTCGGTGAGGACAAAGACGTGCAGGGTGGGGTGCCGGCCAAGAAGCGCGGCCTGCTGCACCTCTCCGGCCAATGGGCTGAATTTGACAGCGGCCAGGAAGGCGAGTGGACCTTCAATCAGATCGACCCCAGGAACCAGGGTATCTGGGCCGGCGGCACCGACATGCTGCAACGGGCTGTGGATTACATCCTCCAAGACGATGACCCCGAGGTGCCGGTTGCCGACGGAGTCGCCTGGAGCACCGACCAAAGGAAAATCGCCACGCTCAGCGGCAACATCAGGGCCGTGCGGCCGATCGACCTGGCCGGCGACGGCAAATGGCTCCTCTTCGTTGCGTGCGACCAGGGAGACCACTTGCTGGCCTGCGACCCCAAGAGTCGCGAGTTTGCCGACCTCACCTCGGCCCGCCGCCTGCAATCGAAGTCGCGGGCCTTCGCCTGGGGCGATTTCGACGGCCAGGGCCGGCTGGACCTGGTCTCATTCGACGGGACAACCCTTTCTCTCCACGCGCAACAAGCGGACGGCACGTTTCAGGCCGGGCCGTTGCCTCTGGCCGGCGCACTCGACAACGGCTGCGTTGGGCTGGCGGCGCTCGATTGCGGGAGCAAAGAGAAATCCGGTCTGCTGGTCAGCACCAAGTCTTGGCCGGTGCTGGTTTCGTTCGGGGCAGACGGCAAAGCTTCGCTCTCGAGGCTGACCGCCACGGGCTTCGATCTGAACCAACTCGGCCAGGCCGGACCCTGCCTGTTAGCGGACTTCGATGGCGACGGGATCGCGGATGTGCTCGCGCCTTTTGCCACGGGAAGCGTGCTATTCCGGGGCCTCGCGCCCGGCAAATTCGCGCCCGGCATCGCGTGCAAGGTCCGACTCGGGACCGGCCCCTCGAGCGCCTGCGTGGGGGATTTCGATGGCGACGGCCGATTCGATCTCCTGTCGCGTGAGCGCTGACGGCGTCCGTCTGTGGCAGAACGAAGGCGACGGCCAGTTCGCCGACACGTTGAACGTCTCAGGGGAAATCGCCTATATCAGCAAGCCTGGCGGAGTTGATTGCGCGGTCGGTGACATCAACAACGACGGCCGGCAGGACGTGTTGATCGCCTATGGCGCGATGAGCCCGCAACTGTTCTTCAACCGCGGCTACCGCAGTTTCGGCCACGCCCACACGCTTGACCTGGCCGAGCGGCAATTGCTCCCCGCCGCGGAGCAGGGCCAACAGTCGGCCTGCCTGGGCGATTTCGATGGCGACGGCGCGCAGGACATGGTGCTGGCGCTCAAGAGTGGTGAAATCTGGGTCTTCTACCGCGAGAATAGCGACCATCAGGCACGGAACGTGGTCGCGACGCTGCCTCTCGGCGGCTCCTGCAAAGGGCCGCTGGCCGTCACCGGCTGGATTGGCAAACGCTGTCTGGGTGCGTGGAATGTGTCGCCCAACACCAGCCCGGCCTTTTTCGGACGCAAGGAAGCGGGCCCGATGACGCTCAAGTGGCGCCTGCCTGGTGGCCCGGAACAACAAAAGGACGTTGTCGTGGAAAACCAGACCGTCAGAGTGCAAATCAAGTGAAGGTTCGTCAGCCCGGCAGTTGGCCGACCAACAACCCGAAGGAAACATATCATATTGTCATTCACACGGTCTGGTTTTGTGTTCGCCTCGCGATGGATCGGCGCACTCGCTCGGGTGGCGGCGTTGACAGCCGGGGCAGTGAGGTCTGCCGAGCCGGTGGCACCGCCTGTCACCATCCTGGATGGCAGTGGCGTGTGGTACGGCAAGTTTGATGCGGCACGTGCCTCGCGCTGGGGTGGCGCCAATGACGGCGGCGCCATGCAATGGGGCGCACTGGTCCGACTGCGTGATGACGTTCTGTTGGAATCGCTACCGGAGGAGGTGCCTCTCAGCGCAAAACAAATGCCGCGCGAGAATATCCAGGAG
Organism: uncultured bacterium; assembly: GCA_963713735.1. Classification (GTDB taxonomy): domain Bacteria; phylum Verrucomicrobiota; class Verrucomicrobiia; order Limisphaerales; family UBA8199; genus CAVQND01. The sequence goes on along the minus strand of CAVQND010000052.1, from coordinate 33,924 downwards.
TGCGAAGCCCGTATTTTTCTCGAAGGGCTGTTCTTAGAGTCGCCATCGCGCCTGCCGACCAGCTTGTGCGCGAAGGCGCAGGCGGTGCTGGATGAGCGGACCCGCTGGCATCGAATGCTGATGCTAAACCCAGCCCCGGAATCGTCCATCTCCTGGCCCTGCTCCGGCTGGGAGACCCGCTCCATCCAGCTTTACGAGGCCGCCGCCGAAGCGGCTCAGGCCATTGGGGCAAAGCAGGATCTAAGATGACTCTGGCCGTCGTCCCCATTCTCGTCGGGCCGTTGCAAGTGCTGCTGACGCTGTTGCCGGCGATGCTGCTGGCGCTGGGAGGCGCGCTGCTGGCCTTGTTCAAGCCGTCCACCGCGAAGCAGTCGCTGAAGCTTCTCTGGCGGCTCAAGGCGCCGCTGTTGCTGCTGTGCGCGCTGGGCTTCGGCCTGGTTCAAGCCGTGCGCGCGATGCTGCCCAAGCCCAAAGTCGCGCCGACCGAAGCCGGCGCGACTGACTGGCCGCTATTCCGCGGCAGCCCGCAACGAGCCGGGGCCAGCTCCGGTTCGGCCGCTCCGCTGGCGGGCGGAGTGAACTGGGCTTTCAAGAGCGAGCTCAAGACGTTCTATTCCTCACCCGCCGTCATCGGCAACCGGCTCTTTGTCACCGGCGCGGACAAGGGCGTGTTCACGGACCGCGGCGCCGTCTATTGCCTCGACGCCGACACCGGCGGACTGGTCTGGAAGTCCAGGCCAGACAACTTCCGCGCCAGCTTCAGCTCGCCCAGCGTGAGTGGACGTTTTCTCGTCGTGGGCGAGGGTCTGCATTACACGAGCGACTCCCGCGTTTTCTGTCTCGACGTGACGCAACGAGGGAAAGTGCTGTGGTCCTATCGCACCACCAACCACGTCGAGTCCACGGCCTGCCTCTCGCAGGGTCGCGCTTACATCGGCGCCGGCGACGACGGCTATTATTGCTTTGCGCTGGAGCCGGAAACCAACGGTCGCGCGCGAGTTCTCTGGCACGCCACCAGTGACCGCTGCCCCGACGCCGAAACCTCGCCCGTGCTCCACGAAAACAAGGTCTTCATCGGGCTGGGCTTGCGCGGGAACGCGCTGGTCTGCCTCGAGGCGGAAACCGGCCGTGAACTTTGGCGCGTGCCCACTCCCTATCCGGTCTTTACCCCGCCAACGGTGTGGAGCAACCGCGTCTTCTTCGGCATGGGCAACGGTAATTTCATCGAAACCGCGGCTCAAGCCGCCGCCAAGGAACTCGCCGAACTCAAGGCCGCCGGCGCCACGGAAGCCGAACTGAGAGCAGCCGCCGGCCAACTCAAAGCCGGAGGAGAAGTCTGGTGTGTGGACCTCGCCAAACCCGAGATTGTCTTGTGGAAATTCAAAACCTCGGAGGTGGTGTTGGGCGCCGTGGCGGTGGCGGACGACGGCACCCTTGCCTTCGGCACCCGTGGCGGCGAGTTCTTCGCGTTGACCGCGGAAGGCCGTGAACTGGCGCGACGGCAGATGCAGGTTCCCATTCTCACTTCGCCCGCCAGTCACCAGTAATCATGTGTATTTTGTGACCGAAAATGGCCGGCTCTATGCCCTCGAACGCCAGACCTTGGCGACGGCCTGGGAAACGTCCCTGGGATCGACGGGCCCGTTCCTCAGTTCGCCGACGATTGCGCACGGCCATGTTTATGTCGGCTCGCAGGAGGACGGCTTGCTTTGCCTGGGCAATCCCGCGGCCTCGGTGAACGAGCCGGTTTGGGCGGGGGCGCAGGGCGGGCCGGGCCGGCCGGGGCACGTGGACCACTCGCCTTTGCCTGATCAGGGCGCACTGGTCTGGCGGTGGCCTCCGGCGGGCGACGGTGGCGTCGAGTCTCTGCCGTGCCGCGCTATTGCCGCCCCCGCCGCTCTTCTCGGCGATCTCATCGCCGTCCCGATTGCCGCCGGCGCACGGTGCGGGTTGCTGGCGCTGACCAACGACGCCAAGACACGCGCTCACCCCTGGCGAAAAATGGTTTTATGCGACGACCAACGGTGTTTGGCAATCTGCCGCCCTCGGCCGAGCCGTGACCGTCACGGGAGCCTCCGGAACAGACAACCGCTCGGGCGCCGCTCCATTGCTCGCCTTCCTGGTGGATGGCAAACCCGGCGATGCCAACCGCCACCTTCATTGCCTTGACGCTCGGACCGGCCTGCTGCGCTGGCGCGTGCCGGTCGCACCCGACGCTTCGGGCGAGTTCGTCTTGATTGACCAATCGCTGGTAATTCAGTGCGGTTCACAGCAAGTCGCCTGTTTCGATTTCGATGGCCAACCGCGCTGGCAGCAGCCGCTGGGCACTTGGCGAGCCGTCCCTGCCGGCGGCAACGACTTGGCCGTGCTGGCGCTGGCCTCGGCGCCCCGACTGCTGGCGCTCGACCTCCCCACTGGCCGCGAGTTGTGGCGCGTCGAGGTGGAGGCGGTCACGGGGCCGGTGGTGGATGGGGCCACGGTTTTCCTGGGCACGACCGACGGCGTTAGCGCCTTGCGCCTCACGGATGGCAGCCGGCTTTGGCAAACCCCCAGCGTCTCCCCGGCGCAGCCGCTCTCGGTCGAAGGAGGCATGCTGGCGACGCTCACCCGCTCGAACGAACTGGTGCTGCTCGAGGCGAAAAGCGGCCGCGTGCAAGCGGTCATTCCGGGCGCGCTGGCGGGCCTGCCGCCTCTGCTCACCCGTGACGCGATGTTGTTCGCCACCAAGGAGGCGCTCATGCGCGTCCCGTTCAGCCAACCCAAACCACAGAGGTGGATGGCCACCGCTTGGCTTGGCGAGCTGTCCGCGCCGATGGTCATGGCGGAGTCGGCGGTGTATTTCGCGACGCCCGCCAAGGGCTTCATCAAAACCGGGAGGCTCAAGTGAAACGCTGGGTTTACGCCTTCACCGAGACGCTGCCGCCTGGCCTCGAGGCGCGTGCGCTGCTGGGCGGCAAGGGCGCGGGATTAGCCGAGTTGACGCGCGCCGGTTTCACCGTCCCACCCGGCTTCACCATCATCACCGAGGCCTGCCGATGGTTCTACGAGCACTACGAAACCTGGCCGCCCGAACTGGAAGGGCAGGTACGAGAGCAGATGGCCGGCCTCGAAGCCGCCACCGGGCGCACGTTTGGCGCCGGGCCGGACCGTTTGCTCGTATCGGTGCGCTCTGGCGCGGCGGTTTCGATGCCAGGCATGATGGACACCGTTCTGAACGTGGGGGCCACTGACGATGCCTGGACCGAACTCGTGCGCTGTATCAACGCCGTGTTTCGTTCCTGGATGAGCGAGCGGGCTGGCGCCTATCGTGCCCGCCACCACATCTCGGGCCTGCCCGGCACGGCCGTGAACGTGCAGGTCATGTTCCCGTCCCAGATCTCCGGGGTGCTGTTCACCGAAGATCCCAATCATCCCTCCGCCCACCGGATGATCGTGGAAGCCAGCCACGGGCTGGGCGAAGCGGTAGTGAGCGGCGCGGTCACGCCCGACCGTTTCCTGGTAGCCCGCGACGGATTAAAGGTCATGGAATCGGCGCTGCCTGACCAGCCGTCGCTCAGCGCGCCTCAGCTTGTCGAGCTCTGCGCGCTGGCTCTCCGGGTGGAGCAACACTTCGGCCAGCCGCAGGACATCGAGTGGGCTTGGGCGCAAGGCCGGTTCGCGCTGCTGCAATCCCGTCCGATTCGCGGCCTGGAGCTGGTCCGCGAAGCGGAGCGTGTGAGGGCGGGCGAAATCACGCGTTTGCAGGCCCTGGCCGGTTCGCGCCGGCGTGTTTGGGTGGCCCACAACCTTGGAGAAACGCTGCCCCATCCCACGCCGCTCACATGGGAAATCATCCGCCAATTCATGAGCGGAGCCGGCGGTTTTGGCCGCCTGTATCGCGAACTGGGCTACTGCCCGGCGCGCGAAGTGTGTGTCAACGGTTTTCTCGAACTTATTGCCGGCCGCATCTATGCCGATCCCGAGCGCGTCGCCTGCCTGTTCTGGGCAGGCTGGCCGATGAGTTATGACCTCGAGGCGCTCCGCCGCGATCCCAACGCCATCAACCTGGCTCCGACGAAATTCGATCCGGAACGGGTGGATGGGCGGTTTCTGTTGCGCCTGCCCCGGTCTGGTGGGCGCGATGTGGCGCAGCGCTGGCACGGTCAAGCGCGCTCGCCTTGAAGCCCGCAACCATTTCGAGCGGAGCGTGCTGCCGCCGTATCTCGGCTACGTCCGAACCGAGCTGGCCAGGGATTTGCAGGGCCTCGACACGGCAGAACTGCTCGTCGCACTCGACTCACGCCGGCAGCGGGTGCTGGATGAATTTGGCGCGGAGTCGTTGAAGCCTGGATTCCTGGGCGCGCTGGCGCTCGGCGAGTTGAACCGGTTGCTCCGGCGGTCCCTTGGCCCGGAAGAGGGAACCCGACTTGCGGCGACTTTGACCACGGCCTTGGAGGGAGACACTCGGGCTGGAACAGGGTTCGATGTTGGCTAGGGTTGCGCGGGGGCACGTGTCGCTGGCGGAGTTTCTCACCCGCTTCGGCCATCGTTGCCCCGGCGAGATGGAGTTGATGACGCCGCGCTGGCGCGAAGCCCCGGCTCTTTCTGGAGAGCGTGCTGAAGCAACTGCGCGCCGCCAGGGGACGTTCATTGGAGGAGCGACGCCGGGAGAACGAAGAGCGATTCCGGAGCGCACAGGCAGAATTGCCGAACACCTTGGCCCGCGCCGGGGCCAGCGCGTTGCAGGAAGATATTGCCGACCACCTGCGCCTCGCGCGCGAGTTGCTCCCCTACCGGGAATCCGCCAAGCATTACTTGATGATGGGCTACGAGCTGATCCGGCAGGTGTTGCTCACGCTGGCCGACCGCTGGGATCTGGGTGATGACATCTTCTTCCTCGGGGTGCAGGAATTGCGGCAATTCGAGCAGCGCGGCGCGGAGTTGCGCGCGGAAGTGCCCCGGCGCAAGCTGAGCTGGGAAGCGGCCAAGCGCCTTCCACTTCCCGCCCTGATTGACTCGGCTGAGCTTGATTCGCTTGGTCTGGCCCCCAGGATACTCGCGGCCGAGCTGGGCCAGGAGCTTCACGGAGAGCCGGTCAGCACTGGCATCGGCGAAGGCAGCGCCCGCGTGGTGTTCGATCCCCTCGAAGCCGGCGAACTCGGCGCCGATTACATTCTGGTCTGTCCGAGCACCGATCCGGGCTGGACGCCGCTCTTCCTGCGGGCGCGCGGCCTCATCGTGGAACGCGGGGGCGTGCTGTCGCACGGCGCCATCGTGGCCCGGGATTTTGGCATCCCGGCGGTGGTTTGTCCCAACGCGACCCGCCTGCTGCCCAACGGGGCGCGTATTCGCGTGGACGGAAACACTGGCGTCATCGCCCAGTTGAAGGAGGCAGCACGTGTTTGATTCGTTGAACCACTTCATCCTTCGCGGAATGGACCTGGTGGTGGGTTGGCTCCTGCTCCTGCCGCGCGATGCGGCGATCGTGCTGGTGGCCCTCTCGACCGCGCTGGTGCTGGCGCTGGCGCGGAAGTTCACCACCGACCAGGACCTGCTCCACCGCTGCGCCGCCGACCGGAAACGCCTGCGCGAACTGCGGCGCGCCGCCCGGCGTGCATGCGACCGGGCGGCCCTCGCCCGGCTTGGCGCCACGCAAGGCCGGGTGGCCGTCAAGGCTTTCGCCCAGGAATGGAAGCCGATGCTGGTGTCGCTGGTGCCCATCGCGCTGCTGGCCACGTGGTGCTGGCAGCGGCTGGAGTATCTGCCTCCGAGGCCGGGAGAACCAGTCAGCTTCACCGCCACCTTCCCGATTTCCGCCGCGGGCCAGTTGGCCCACCTGGTGCCCGCGGAAGGGTTGCAGGCGCCGCAAGGATGGATTCGGGTCCTGACGGTGAACACAAACACAGCGACCGCTCAAGCCACCTGGACGCTGGCCGGCACTCGCGGTCTGCACTCCATCACCCTTCGCTACGATGGCCACACCTATCGGCACCCGTTGCTGCTCGGCGAGCGCGAATACGAGGTCCAGTTATTGGCGCATGCCCCGCCAGGTATTCGCACCGCTCTGGGGCTTCCGCCGGCGCGTCTGTTCGGTTTGGTTCCCGGCCTGCCGGCGCTCGGCCTCGCTCCGTGGCTGGTGGCCTATTTACTCGTTACCGTAGTGGCCTATCCCGGGGCCAAGCGGTTGGTTCAGGTCTGTTGAAGCCTCAGGATAACCGACCGCGAAAGCGGAGCACACTGGCCGGTGAGCAAGATAGAGACTGAAGCGCGAACCGGCTGCCGCATCGCTGGTCCGGCGTCGTCCTGGTTGGTCCTGTTGCGCCGCTGACCTCACTCTGAACTCAAACGCTCCCGAGGAGCTTCAAATCCTTTCCATCCTTTCCGCGCTTCGGCCGGCACGACCGAATAGCCCAGCGGGCGGGCGAAGCGAATGCCCGTCGCCAAGAGCGTGAACAGGCGCCTGGCTCCGAACGTGGCTTGCGGCGGGGTTCCGCGCGGCTGCTTCCATTGTGGGCGGTGGCACTGACGATTTGCCCCTTGGCCGCCGGCCGTTTCCATTTGGGCGAAGTATTCGAAGTCCTCTATCACCGCCGGGAGCTTCGCCCGGTACGCCGCGCGGGCGCCTCGGGCGGACAGACCACCACCCCGCCGGAAGCAACGCCCGCGAAGGCGAGGAGGAAAACCAGGGCAAGTGTTTTCAAGTCGTGTCTTGTCTGCTGAACCTTGATTGGGGTGGTCATGCCGGCTTTGACGTCATACTTTGGTCACTGCCGCGGTGAAGGTGAGCGGCGCCTAGGACCACATCGCCAGGGCTGCGATGGGAAGGCTCGCGGGGCGGCGCATGATTTGATCGTTCATCAGGGTCACCATTCTAGTCCTCCCTGAGCATCTCTGCATTGAAAAACCGATTCTAGGTTTGCTGGACGCCAAGCCCTGAGGCTGGTCGGGCGCGACCGTATGGGGCGTCCTGCGCGCCTGACGCCACACCGAAACGGGTTGGGCGATCACTGCGCTCAGCGCGATGGATCTGGCGCTCTGGGATTTGCGGGGCAAGGCGGCAGAAGTGGTTTTTCGAGTACGGCCTCGCTGACGGAGCCGCTGCGGCCCGACGATTTGGAGGGCTACACGCGCTTGAAGGGTGAAACGGGGACCACGCTGGCCGCGGGCGAGCACTGGTACACGCGTTGGAACGTCAAGCCGTTTCTGGATCGCGGGATCGTCCGCTTCGTGCAGTCGGACCCGGAGTGGTGCGGCGGGATTGGCGAGTGGCTCAATTTCGCCGACCACGGCTTGGGGCTCGATTCCGGCACATGGCCGACTCCCGCCGCAGGCTGGTGTGGTGGAACGTGCATTCCAACCCCGAGCTGTCGCTGGTGTCCTGGGAGCAGGCGCGGGACTTGCGCAACGGCGGGCTGATCGCGCTCCTGAATGGTTGCTCGGTAGGCGGCTTTGCCCAACCGGGATCAAACGCCGCCGTGGACACGAAGGTGACGCCTGAGCGGAATGTGCTGGTGAACCTTGTCTATGGGCAATCCGCGTTTGTCGCGGCGATGGGCTCGGTGCATGACCGCGTCACCGATGAGCGGGCCACGCCCCTGCTGCGGCACCTCTATTCCGGGGGCTATCTGGGCCGAGCTCATCTTCTGCGCCTGCAGCAACAGGACCGCGATGTTCAAGGCAACCCGACCCTTGTGCGCGGATTCCAGGAAATACTGATCGGCGATGCCTTCGCCGACGCCCTTCAGTCTCAAGGCCTTCCGGAAAGGTGTAACGCCGGCCGCGTTGGCCGTGGAGGCCGAACGAGCTATGGCCGTGCGTGCGCGATGATGCCAGTCCAGGATTCCCCTGGTGGAATCACAACCGGGTCAACCGAGACCCCCTTTCCTTTCAGCGGATCGAAGTCCGGGTGAGGGCGAATGCGCGTCGTGATCGGCGCGTCGGTCGGGTTGTGGATTTCCAAGGTCCACGCGTCTTCGCCGGATTGGGTCAGTTGCATGAACAGGTCCGGGCTGTCCACCCTGAGCGGATGGCCGACGAACAAATCGGCGCGGCCGGCCAGGTTGATGGTGGCCCAGGCCGCGCCCTCGAGTACGCCGACGGGGCGGCTCTGCTTAAGTCTCCGGTCGTAGAGAAGGGCCGACCAGCGATCGCTGAGGCCCGAAACCGAGATCGGGAGGCTTGAAATGAGTTTCCCTTCGAGTTGGCCGCTCATGCCGCCGGACGGCCTGCCGTCAACGGAAAGGATGTAGCGCCGGGAAAGGAGGGTTCCTCGATCCAGGCGGACCGTATAGCCGCCGTGTCCGCCATCGAGCGCGAAATCGCGATAGAATCGCTCGACGACATTTGTGGAGGGAGGCCAAGTCTCGGTCAAGGCGCAGCGCCGGGGAATGCCGAGGATCAACAGGTTCACCTGCTTGACCTCGCCTTTTCTTCGCGGCGCCGCCTCAGCGGGAACGATGACCTGCACATTACTGCGTTTGGGCAGGGTGGTTCGCACGATGAGCCCATCCGTCAAGGAGAACACGGCCGCTCCGCCCAAAGGCGAGTCCAGGAAGGCCGCGTAGGCGTTCATTCCGAAACCGTTGGAAACAGGCGCGGTCGGTTGGTCCGGCTGATCCCATTGCCCGCTGCGCAAGGTGTTGGCATCGGATCGCAGGGCCCAGGCGCGGGAGCGCCGCGATTGCAGGGCGGCGACCTGGAACCCGTGGTTGGGCAGGTCCTCCTTCATCGCGATGTCGATTTGCCACAGGAAAACCGCCAGCGGGCTGTCAGGATCGATCTGGAAGAAATGGTTGCGGCGGTTGACGCTGTATTCCCGGACCGGTTGCGTGCGCCAGAGGGTGTGCCAGACGTTGTGGACGGGAACACCGTCGGCAAAGCAATGCTCCCGGGGGCCGTCTCCGATCATCACGTCGCGCGTGATCAACAGGCGGCGGGCTTCGGTCACCGCAGGGTTCGGCACCTCGTGAGCGGGCGAGAGCGGGACGGTGTGCGACCAGGCCTCGATCTGCGCGCCGGAGGTGACCTGGGGTTTCACGGGATTATCGGGATAGGTATGCCAGGTATCGAAGTAATCGCGGACCTTGCTCTCGGGTCTGAGCGTGCCGCCGATGATGCCGCCGCCACGCTCGGGAAGCGTCAGCACCGTGCGCCAGCCCGATTTGCCCAGTTGGCCCGGCTCATCCATCAGGTCGATCACCAGAGGGACAGGCGTCTGGCCCGAGGCGCAGAGCTTGAGGTAATCCTCGCTCGCATCCTCGACGACCTCGCCATTACGCGCGGTGATCACCCCCATGGCGTCGTAATCCGAAAAGAAGTCGGCGAAGGGCGCGGCGCTTTGCTTGAACCGATAGTTGCCGGCCGTGAGCTTGAAGCTTGAAATGGAGTAGGAATAATCGAGGGCGGTCATGGCCAACTGACCGGGAATGTAGGGTTGGCGAGAATTCAGCTCGGCATCCCTCGAACCGGAACCGCTTGCCGTCGGGCGTCAGAAACCTCGCGTCCGGATAAGGAAAGCTGGTTCCGAAATAGAAATAGTGGTTGCCCACCTCGTCATCGATGGTGAACCCGGGAAGCGCCTCGAACTGCGCCGAGGACAAACGCGAACAATCGGCCTTGAGCTTTTGGAAGTTCTCGTTCGAGAGGCTGGAGAACTCCTCGAGGAAGACGATCCAGGCCAGGCCGGCGGCTTTGGCCTTATGCACCCATGCATCGGCGGTGGCCTTGCCGCTGGAGTAGCTCGTGCGCGGGCCAACGACCCCCGGCAACGCAGGCTCGGGCGAGGCAAAGCCGATCTTCTCGGGCCAGCGATACGGTTCGGCCAAGCGCACCTTGTTCGGGTTGCGCAGCAGCGATTCTTCAGTCTGGGCACCGCCCAGCAAACCGGCCTCGAGCGAGGCCCCCGCCAGCCAGCGCAAACTATTGGCCAGGAGGATAAACCCGTGCGAAGGCGTCCCGTTCAGGCCCTTGTCCAGCACAATGCCTTCGAGGGTGCTGGCGGCGTTTGGGCCAAGAAGATATTCCGGCGTAATGCCGAGATACACGAGCCGGCCTTTACCAACGGAGCGCAGGGCCATGAGCGGAACCTTTTCCCGGAACGTGCCCGGCCGGTCGGGGCGAGGCTCCTGCAACGCCCCCTTGTAGGTGAGCGAGGAGGCTGAGCCGCAAACGACAAGTTGCCACGGGGCCTCGGCCAGGAATGGGATGGAGTGATTCTGGCCGCCCACGCGAGTCCGCGGAATGGGATACCAGAGCGATTTCACGTCCACGCTGACCGGTGACGCGGCAATATTTTCGGTGACCGCGAAGGGAAGTTCCCAGGCCGTTGCAGTGACGGAGGTCCCGGGGTCGCCCGGCAGCTCATCGAAAAGCGGAGTCAGGCCAAGCGGTTTGAGGAACGCGTCCTGGGGAGGCTTGGCCGTGGCCATTTGGCCGAAAGCGCCCAGCATGAGCACGCCGCCGCCGACTTCCAGGTAGCGGTTGAGTGCATCAATCGTCTCTGGCGTGCGGCCCAGCGACATATCGGCGTTGGCCAGCCCCAGGCCGGAGAGCACCACGACATTGAAGTTGGTGAGTTCGTTCCAGCCCAGGGGATGCTCGCTCAAGGAGAGGTGGTTCGCCCGCAGTGCAAAACCCGCTTGCGCCAGCCGGTTGGCGGCTTCAGGCCCGCAAACGCCGCCGTCGGAGCCAGCGAAGAGCACAGCGGGAATCGGTGCCCCATCCGCCTTCATGAGCGAGCAGCACCAGAGGGCAAGCAGCAGCAGGGCAGGCTTCCTTTTCATCTCGTCTATCGGATCACATTGGGATTATTGGCCCGGCGCAGCACCGATTTCGGCTGCACGAGCAGGTCGCCGTCGTGCACCCAGGATTCGCCGCGAGTCGCCAGGTGCCGGACCATCTTCTGACGCCACTCCTTGACCAGGGGTCCGGCGGCGGGCTCGGAGGCGAGGTCGCGGCATTCCTGCGGGTCGCTTCATGCGGATGATCGATGGAGGGCACAGGCGTCGCATCTGGTTTCGTAATTTGGCGTCTTGGCTCGCATCGAAGCAACCTCTTTTTCGGCATGGTCCTGTGGGAAGTGCCGTTATGGACCAACAGGCCGGCGTAAAAACCCTGTCGCTCACGCATTGGGATTAGCATAATCCCCGCATGAGAACGATGCCTGCATGAACGCGATCCACCGATACGCCATTGTGCTGGTTCTCTTCCAGGTCTGCGCCGGGAGCCCTGTCGTCGCAGGGACACTCCAACCCTTGACGCTGCGTCTGCCCGGGCTCTGGCAAACCAACGGCGTCCTGTTCAAGGAGGCAGAGCCATATCGCGGTGTAGGCGCCAACTACTTCGACCTGTTCCTGCGGGTCCTGCACGAGCCGCCAAACAGCACGAGCCTCGACGGCCTGGGGCGGCTTGGCCGCGCGGGTATTCCATTCGTGCGGTTCGCGCTCGCCTTTAACGAGGCGGATTGGAAAATCTTCCTCGACCAGCGGGAGGAATTCTTCTGTCGTTTGGATTCAGTGGTGCAAGCCGCCGAGCGAGCCAACGTGGGCCTCATTCCATCTTTCTTCTGGAGCTTCATGAGCTTCCCGGACCTCACCCACGAGCCACGCGACCAATGGGGCAATCCCGACAGCAAGACCAGCGCGTTAATGCGGCAGATTGTCGGGGCGATCGTTGAGCGCTACAGGAACTCCAAGGCGCTCTGGGCCTGGGAGTTTGGCAACGAAGCCAACCTTCTGGCCGATTTGCCAAACGCCTCCCAATTTCGCAAACCCGGTGGTAGCGAGCGCGACAACCTCACCTCGCAAGTGATGGTGGTAATGCTGCGGGAATTCGCCAAAGAAGTCCGCCGGCACGACGCGCACCGGCTGATCATCGCGGGCCACTCGCACCCTCGCGCCTCCGCTTGGCACAACAGCGCCGAGAAAAACTGGAAAGCCGACAGCAAGGAACAAACCCTGGAGATTCTCCGGCGCGACAACCCTGCACCACTCGACATGATCGCCATCCATATCTATGCCGATCAGCCTGTCTCGAAGGAAACCGCGGCTTGGGCCAAAGATCATGCCGAGTACCTGCTGGCCGTTCGTCAATTGTCGGAGGAGATGAAGCGCCCGGTGTTCGTTGGGGAGTTCGGCCTGGCTGCCAACGGCCAGGAGGGGGACACGAGGGCCAAATTCGAACGACTCCTCGCCAACCTGGAGCAGGCACAGGTCGATTTGGCGTCATTTTGGGTCTTCGACCTCCAGAGCCAGAGCCAGGATTGGAGCGCGACCTTCGAGAACGCCCGTGCCTACATGATTGAACTAACGGCCGAGGCCAACCGTCGGTGGAACCAAAGGGCCTTGCACCGAGAGCAGTGAACTCTTTTCCGGGCTTGGGGTTAGGGAGTAGAATCGCGGGCATGAACGGACACTTTCAGATCCTGGCCTACGCATTGATCTTCGTTGCTCAGCCAGGGTTCGGTGCTGCGGCGGGGACGGAATCTCCAGGGGCGGCCCGGGGCGTGTACCTTTCCGAGAAGCGCTACCACTTGAAGTCGGGCATGTAGATGTCCACCACACCATCCATCAAGCGGATGCTCGCGAGGCTATCGTAAGCGCCCGACGCCTGGGAACTGAGCACGGGTCGGTCCACGGTCGCGTTCCGGGTCGTGATCACGGTGTTGCCGGTGCGCATGCGCTCTTCTCGAAACCGTTGGCACGGTGGCACCACTACCCCGCGTTACAGGACGAAGTCATTCGCCGCGCAACGATCGGGGGACTTCTCGCCAGTGGGGCACGGCACAGAGAATTCGTGCGTTTGGCGTGGACCTCTGATAGAAACTCCGCGATGAAAATGAACCTTCGCTGTCGGCACTTCACGATGCGGTCGAGCGCGCGATGGATCACCATTGGGGCCGCCTTCTTTGCGGTTCTCATCACCAGCCACCCCGCCCGCGCCGAGTGGACCAACGTCACCGGCGACGTCGGTGGCGACAAATGGGGTTACGCCGGCGTGTGCCCGGTCGCCCCAGTCCCCGACAGCGCCGCGGTCATCGCCGGCGTGAGTGAAGCCGGCCTCTGGCAAACGGATGACCTGGGCGGCTCCTGGCGCAAGCCTGCTCCGGCGGACCGGGAGCAAATCCATTTACGCCTGGCGTTCCAGCGAGAAGAAGGTGTCCGATGCCGTCCTGCGCTGGGACGTGCACTGACCAGATGAAGATTCTGTCTATGGAACAGGATCGGCAGACGCTTCCGCAGCACTCGGCGCCGCGATTGACACCTGTCCTTCCGGTCAGGTGGTGAGCATACCCGTCGGCAGATGTTCTTGATCTGTTTTGTCAACGGCGGATTCCCCGGCATCATCCTGGGAGACTCGAAGGGCGGCTGTTCGGGCAACGTCATCGCTTATAACTTTGCCTACGCTGCCAACACGGGCGCCAGCAAGGCCGCGGGCATGGACATCAGCGTGAGCCACGGACCGCACAACCTGATGAATCTGGTTGAAGGCAACATCACGGAATGCATGGGCAGCGACGGCGAAGACGGAAGGAACCCTGGAAGAGATTCGTCGCCGGGACACTCAGGCCAATTCCCCTCAGTTCTGTGATCCAACATTATTTCCCGCGCTCGAAGCATCCGATATCCGGGCGAGCGCTGCGCGGATGGCCGAGGATGTCGTCCTTGGGCATGTTGCCGGGGTCGGCCTTATGCATGGCGGGGCTGCCTTCGCCCAGCGCGGCGTAGCGCGCGACGAGACGCTCAAATTCCTTCCGAATGGTTTTCTCACCTGAAGGGAACTCGCCCTTGTCCGGGTCGAAGCGCGGCAGGATTATGGCCGGATCGAACCGACGAAGGTGGGGGTCGGCGATGCTTTTGGCGGGGTCCCGATCAGGGACGAGCAGGTCGTCGGCTTGGTTGGGGATGTCCTTGCCCGCGTTCCAGTAGAGGTTGTTTTGGATGACCGGCTTTCCGGCGAAGTGTTTGGGGTTGCTCATCGTGAAGCGCGGCATTTGGCCCGTGGGGTCGCTGAAGACGTTGTTGACGAAGACGAGGTCGCCCATCGGCGGGTTCTGCTCGATTCGAAGGCAGACGGCCGCGAAGGCGCCGTCGCCTCTGACCAGCGGGTGGCCGACGATGGTGTTGGCGCGAAAAGTGATGTCGCGCAGGCCGCCCTTGAGCAGGAGCGTTCCCCATGTCTTCACCGGCGAATTGTGGATGAAGAGGTTGTTCTCGATCGTGACCTGCTGGGCCTCAATAAAGGGTTTGCCATCTTCGCCCAGGAGCAGGTAGGCCTCATCCCCGAGGCCCTGCCAGTTGAGGAAGATGTTGCGGCGAAACGCAATGCGCCGGGTCACCTCGGGCGTGCTGCCGGAGTTCTTGATAACGACGAAGGCGTGGCTCTGGTTCTCTCCGCGCCGGCCGCTCCCGGCGTAGTCGTTAAAGAAGATGCTGTCCTCGACGGCGATGTCGGTGACGGTGTTGATGTCGAAATGCTCGTCGCCGCCGTGGTCGGTCTGGTTGAAGAAGATGCAGCCGCGGAAGAGGATGTCGCGCGTGAAATCGTTGATTTTGATGAGATCGTTATTGTAGCCGTCGTGGATGATACAGCCGTCGAAGAGCAGGTGATGGGTCTTCGCGGTGCTGAGGTGGACGAGGTACTCCCCTCTCGTCGAGCCGGAGCCGAAGATCTCCAGACCTTGGAAGGTCACGTTCGAGGCGTCGTAGCAAGTGAGTGCGCGGTTGCCGTTGGCGGGACTGCGCAGACGGGCGCGGCAGGGGTCCTCCGCGCGCACGACGCACGTCTTGGTGAACTGCCGGGCGACGGATTCGGCGCCGTCGTACAGGCCATCCAGCAGGATGATGGTTGAGCCATCATCGGGCACTCCGCCCGTGGCGAAGCGGATCGTCCGCCATGGTTTCTCCCGCGAACCCACGCCGGCGCTGTCGCTGCCGCTTGGCGAAAGATACCAGGTGCTTCGGGCGGGGCTCGCGACCGCGCACACGAACCCTGTCGCGTACATGGCAATGACGATCTTGAGCATCATGAGACGCCGGATTGGGTTCAGTTCTCGCATGATCGTGATCCTTTCATACTTGAGGGACCGTTACATGACTGCCAGATGCCGCCCGCACGCTGGTGAGCGGTTACGCGATGCCCGTTTCTCAGGCGTTGTGCTGCAAGCGGTCGCCACTTCCAGCGACAGCTTGCCCCTTTCCCAAGGCCAGTTCGAGAAAAATCCGGGCTTTCGCATTCCTGCCGCTATGAACCGCAGACAATTTGCCACACGCGCACTCAGCCTCGGCACGCTCGCCCTGGCCGGATCGAGGGCTTGGAGTGCCCCCGAACCGCGCAAAAGCGCTCTCAAAATCACGGAACGTCAAAACGATCCCCGTCGATCGCTACCTTTTTGTGCAAGTCCACACCAATCAGGGTCTCACCGGGCTGGGGGAATCCGGCGCCTGGGGCTTCCTCGAAGCTTCGGAGAAGGCGGTCGAGACCTTCAAACGCTACCTGGTCGGCCAGGACCCGCTGCGCATCGAGCACCATTGGCAATACCTCTATCGGTGGACCCACTTCAGCGGCGCGGCGATCAAGGCAGCGCACAAGAAAAGACAGCCCGATTTCATGCAAGACGCTAGCCCTTACTCCAGGACCAAAAGCCAGTCAGGTTCTCCGGAGCTGTTCCTGCCGGGCGCGGTGAATTGTCGGGTGCCGGCATTGGAGAACGGCGAGCCGGCGATGGCAGTGAAGGTGTTGGCGGTCGGGTCAAACCAGCGGGCGGTGACGCCGTTGCGGAGCTTGCCCATGGCCACGGTGATCGTCCCGCCCTGCGGCAGATAGGCCATACCGAGCGAACCGTCCGGCGTCAAGGCCGCGGTCACATAGTCGTTGCCGGCGAATCGCTGCGCCAAGGCATGCCGTGGCGGGACGGAAATGAAGTGGCCGTAGCCGGCGGTGACGAAGACGTGGGTTTGGTCGGGCACGAGTTCATACCATTTTCGGGCGGCAAAAAGACTCCTCATGTAGCCAAGCTGGACGATTCCGGGTGAATCGAGATGGCGCTTCCAGTCCGGCAGGAATCTCCATAGATAGCGATTGCCGTAGAGCTGGCCGGTCGCCCCGGAAAGCATGGTCCAGTATTCCTGCATGCGCAGAATGTGCGGCGAACCGCCGTCCTCGGCGCCCTCCGCCACGCCGTTGGTCTCATATTCAAAGTTGGCCTCGCCCATGAACACCGGGATGTTGGTGGATTGATTGTAGCCGTGCAGCACCTCGGCGTAGGTCGCATAATAAGTGTAGGCGAGATTCAGGCCGACGATGGGCGCCCAGTTCGGGTCGTCCAACGAAGTGCTCGACTGATAATTCAATTCTATGGTGTGGAGGTGATTCGTGTCTTTATCCTTGATGCCCAGCGCCACCGAGGTGATGACCTGGTCATTGGTGTCAACGTTCCACCGCTGAAAGTCGTTTCCGTGCAGCCAAACGAGGTTGAGAAAGCCCTGGTAACGGTTCCCCAGGTACCGCCCGTAGGCGCGGCAACGGATCGAACCGTTGGCCAACGCCGTCGGAAGCAACGGTCCCGCTGTCTCCAGAGGGTCGATCATCACCACAATCCCGTTCGTCGCTGCCATTCGCACGACCTCGTCCACGTGGGCAAAATAAGGCTCGTTCGGCGCGGTCAGATCGTAAAACCTTGTGGCAGGCATCGTACGGGTGAAGGGCCTGGTTCCGTCCAAAAGGCTGCCGTCAGGGCGCCCTTCCACCGGTCTGACGCAAAGCAAATTGACCCACAAACTGTTGATGCCGCGCGCCGCACGGTCGGCCAGGTACAGCGCCGCGTCAGCCGATGAGAGGTTCGAGAACAAGGCGTGAGGGGAATCGCCCACCACGAGGAACGGGACGTTGTTCTGATCGGCCAGAACGCGCGGATTGGCGCTGCTGATCTTGAGCGGATAGCTCGCTCCTTGGGCTGAGTCCCAGAGTGACAAGCCCATTACGAGGAGGCAACAGGACCGTGCGGCGTTCATGAACTTTGTGCGGTTCTTGCGCAAGCAAGCTGCCGAGTGCCGAAATGCCGGCACTCTCCAGCTTGACTACCAGAACCTCATCGGGTCACTGAACCAAATATCTCAAGAACAGCGCCCGCTCGCTCTTGATGATTGGCACGAGGTTGGTGATGACGCCGCCGGTTCCGGCAGTCATGCTGTTTGTCGCCCAGACCACAGGCGGCGTCAGGCTCGCCGTGGTCAACAGATAGTAATTGTGGCCGCTTTGTGTCGCGACCTTGATCGTCAGGTTTGTGCCGGTCGTGTCCAAAGAGGGCGGCAGAATTCTCGGCGCAGGCGCGAGCACACTCAGCGTCAAAGTCGTGCTGCTGTTGGTTGCGCCGATAAGGGCAACCATGTCGGACGCGGCCGCATAAGTGACCGCATAGCTGCCATCCGCAAAGCCGGTGGTGTTGAAGCTGACGGCGAAATCCCCCGTGGAATCGCCGATGGCCGTGGTTTGCGTGGTTCCGTTGATGGTCACGGTCACGGGGGTGCCGTTGGCGAGATACACGTTGGTGCCGGCCACCGTGCCGCCGACTGTGCCCGTCAAGATCACGTTGGTGCTGCCGCTGGCAATCGTCTGGCTGGCCAAACCCGAGAAGGCGGAGGCCCAGGCGGGAGCGCCGGTAAATGCGATGTTGTCAAATCCAGGGTCCAATTCGGTGGCGGCGGCGGTATCGCCGTCATAGATGTTGATCCCGAAGGCCATAAGGCTGGCCAGGTTGTAGCCGGACCAGTCGGTCATCGGGATGGCGTAATGCGTCCAGGCGCTTCCGGTCCCGGACGCGTAAAGCACGATATCACCGAAACTCCCTCGCTCGTAGGTCGGAACGCCGTTGGCGGGCAACTGGAGATTCAGTTGGATGGCCTGAATTTGGCCATATTCGTCATAGACGCCCTCGTTTTTAATGTCCAGCTCGAGGAACGGATAGGTGCTGACGTTCAAGCTGGGCTGGAACTGCGTGGCCAGTCCCTGGAAGGCGGCGGTGTTTCCCGGACCATAGGTGGCGTCCAGGACCAGGCAGCCGCTCGAGGGCCCGTAACCTGGGTTGTCGGAAAAGAGCTGCGCGTTAGCGGTCCCATTAATCGTCACCCAGCCGGCCACGTTGGCGCTGCTGTTGAAGACGCCAATCCAGTTGGTAAAGAACGCCACCACCGGGACGGCGCTGACCGGGCTCGAATTACTGCCCGCACCGAAGCTGTTCAACGCGTTTACTTCATAGTAATACAGCGTCCCGTCGATTACGTGTGTATCGGTGAAACTGTTTGTCGTCGCGCTGCCGATGCTCGTGAAGCCGCTGCCGCTGGCGGTTGAGCGCAGGACAGTGTAGCTGCCCGCGCCGAGTTGATCGCTCCAATTCAACACGACCTGGTTAACGCCCGCCGCCGCCGCCAGACCCGTCACGCCCGCCGGCATACCCATGGCGTAGGCGCTGACCTGAGCCGAAAACACGCTCACACCGCCGGGACCCACGGCCTGCACCACGTAATAATACGTCGTCCAGTCGGTCACCTTCGTGTCCGTGAAGGTGGTCGAGGCATTGCCGATATTGGTGGCGATCGCGGTGAAGCCGCTGCCGCTGGTGGTCGAGCGCAGCACGATGTAGCTCGTCGCCGCGCCCCCGGAACCATCGGCCCACGACAAAGCCACCTGGTTGGTCTGCCCTGTCGCCGCCAGACTCGCGGGCGCGGACAGGACGACGAGCGGCGAAAACACCTCCGCCGCCACGTCCATGTGTGTCGCGCCCCCAGTTGCGTTTGCCGTGATGGTGCTGTCGCCCGCCGCCAGATCGCTTATGTAGCCCATAGTACATTGGAGCCCATTGGGGCGGAAGTTGTTCGCCACCGTCTCGCCGCTCGTGCCCGTGATGGCAATGTCGTTGCCGCCGCCGCCATTGTAATTGACACTCATCACCGCCGCCCAGGAGCCGACCACGGTGGTGGCCAGGGTGTCGAGCGAAAGGGTGTTGGCGGTGTCGCTGCCGTTGCCGACGCCAAATGGAGGGACGGTCGTGTCAACGCCGCTCAGGGTATAGACCTGCACGAACATGTAGTTGTGCGTTGCATTCGTGTCCGTGCCCGTGACGACGCCTGTGCCGGGCAAGGGATCCCAGAGGTAATAGAGGTCCGCCCAGGTCCAGGTGTACGCGGTGGTATTCGTCGATTCGCACAAAGTGATCGGCTGAGCCGTTCCGAAAGTGGCGTTGCTCCACACCAGGTCAGGCCCCGGGACGCCGGTATTGTTATTATTGTCGTATAACGCGACCACCATCACGCTGGCTCCCTGAGAAACCGCAAAAGGCTCAGCAATGGTCGCCACGCCGGAACCGGCGCTGCTGATCGAATTGATCGTGCCATCCTGCAGGGCAATCCCCGTGCCAATGGCCGGCATGAAGACGGCAACCGCGAGCGTACACTTTGTAGCGCCGCCGCCTGTGCCTTCGGTCATCGAGATCGTGCTGCTGCCGCCCGCGAGGCGGGCCACATAGTCCAACGCCTGCTCCTGGTTATTGGCAACATCCAGGCAGGTCGAGACGCCGCTGGTCGAAGCATTGGTTATGGGGTGCCCGGTATTGCCATCATAGCTGAGCACCGCCGCCCACGCGCCCGGCGGAGTTATGGGCGCCGTCGCGACCGAGAGCGTGGTGGCCGAGGCGGCGTTGGTGGCGTAAATCACGGGGGCGACGGTCGTGTCAACACCGCTAAGGGTGAATGGCATCATCGTCAGGCCCTGAATCGTTACGGTATTGGTATCCGTGCCGGTCACCATGCCCGCGCCCGGAGTGGGGTTGAAAAGATAATAGATGTCGCAATCGGAGTAGGTGCTGGCGCCGCTCACCTCTGAAACCGCCCGGGTCAGGGTTTGGGTCGTGCCAGCATCGACATTGCTCCACGTCATGAACGATGGCGACGAATTATTATTCAATGTATTTCTATCCCATAACTCGACCACCAGCACACTGGCTCCCTGAGACACCGTAAAACTCGAGCTGATGGTGGAGCCGGCGCCGCTGGCAACGGTGGCGATGGCGTTGGTCCCGCCATCCAGCAGGGCAATATTCCCGGCCAGGCCCGGCGGCAAAGCGAAGACTGGTGTGGCGCTGGCCTGGGGCGACCGGAGGCTGGTGCCGGCGGAATTCGCGGCCTCCACCTCATAATAATAGGTCGTCCCGTCGTACACGGTGCGGTCCGTGTAGGTGGTCGAGGCGTTGCCGGTATTGGTGGCGATGGGGGTGTAGCCGCTGCCGCTGGTAATCGAGCGCAGCACGATGTAGCTGGTTGCCGCGCCGCCCGAGCTGTCAGCCCATGACAACGCCACCTGGTTGGTCTGCGCCGCCGCCACCACGTTCTTCGGCGCCGTCGCGGCGCCCTGCGCAACATACGGTGAGAAGACAGCGGCGGCCAAATCCATATGGGTGGCGCTCCCGGTTGCAGTTGCCGTGATGGTGCTGCGGCCGGCTGCCAGATCGCTTATGTAGCCCATAGCGCACTGCAGCCCATTGGGGCGGAAGTTGTTCGCGGCCGCCTGCCCGCTGGTGGCCCTGATCGTCACGTCGTTCCCGCCGCCGCCATTGTAATTGACGCTCATCACCGCCGCCCAGGAGCCCGCCGGAGTGCCGGGCGGGGTGTTGACCGATAGCGTTGTGGCCGTGCCGGTGCCGTTGCCCAAGCCGGTGGGAGGGGCGTTCGTGTCAACCCCGCTGAGGGTGAAGACCTCGATGAACATGTAGTTGTGGGTCGCGGCTGAGTCTGTGCCGGTCACGGCCCCCGCGCCCGGCAAGGGATTCCAGAGGTAATAAAGGTCAGCCCAGGTCCAGCCGTAGGCGGTCGTGTTGGTTTGGATGCACGGGGTGAGAGGCTGAGTGGTCCCGGAGGCGCTGTTGCTCCAGACCAGGTCCGGCCCCGGCACGCTG
This sequence comes from uncultured bacterium, assembly GCA_963713735.1. GTDB lineage: Bacteria > Verrucomicrobiota > Verrucomicrobiia > Limisphaerales > UBA8199 > CAVQND01. Next base: position 13,001 of record CAVQND010000052.1, on the reverse strand, counting down.
GTATCGTTGTTATTGTCGTATAACGCGACTACCATGACGCTGGCGCCCTGGGAAACCGCGAACGGCTGGGAAATGGTGTCCACGCCGGAAGCGGCGCTGCTGGTCGCATTTGTCCCCCCATCCAGCAGGCCAATGGCGGCCCGGGCGTTACCGCAGGACAAAAGCGCGGCGAGGGCCAAGCCGAGGATGATGCGCCCGGCGATGGTGGTTTGCCTAATACTCGGGGGTGGACTCGGTTGCGTCTTCATTTGGTGGCCCGCCGGACCAGCCTGGAACCGGTGCGGGATGAGGAATGCGTTTGGGGATGGGGTGCAGGTTTTCATACTCTGGCGAATTGGCGTTATGGGACCAGACTAGGCGGGGTGTTTTCGGTTGATTTCTGTTCAAAGAGGGGCTCGGCCCTACCGGACCACACGCAACCGTCAACCGGAGTAGCAACCAGGCGACTCGGCTCGCGGCCATAGGAACTGTCAATGGGGAAAGTAGCGGAAAACGGGGGCCAAATCCATTTGCAATTTGAACAAAGCAATTGTCAAATTGAACTTTTCTTGGCGCGGCGGTACCGGGTGGGAGTTTGGTGCAAGCGGTTTTTGAAGAGGCGGCAAAAGGAGGGGGCGTCACGGAAGCCGGATTGGCGCGCAATCTCCTCGAGGCCCAGGTTGGTCTGGCGCAAGAGCGAGCAGGCGCGCTCGAGGCGGAGGCGGACGATTTCGGCCCGGATGCTGGTCTTGAGCCAGTGGCGGAAGCGGACCCCCAAATCGGTGCGGGAGCAGCCAGCGTGTGCCAGCACATCTTTGGCGGTGATGCCTTCATTGACATGGCCGCGTATGAATCGGAGAGCCTGGACCGTGACGGCGTCCTCGATGGCGACCACATCGGTTGAGGCGCGCTCGACGATCCACAAAGGTGGAATTTCCACCAAACCCGGATTGGTGGCATCGCCTTTCATCATCGCATCCAGCAACGCGGCGGCCTGGGATCCCAACCGTTCGGCATCCGGTTTGACACTGCTCAGCGGTGGCTCGCTAATGCTGCATAGCACCTCGTCATCGTCGACGCCCATGACCGCCACCTCGCCCGGGACAATGATTCCGTGTTCGCGGCAGGCATTGAGCACCTGTTGCCCGCAGATGTCATTGCAGGCAAATAAGGCGAGCGGACGCGGCTGTTTGAGAAGCCACGCCGCGACGGCCCCTTCATTCTCCAAGCCGCGCTGCTCGACGGCTTGCAGGCGCGTGAGCGGAGGGCTGATGCCCCGCCTGGACCAGGTTGATGACTGGGGGAGGCGAAAACGCGCGGGTCGTGTATCTCTGGGCCGCCAGGTAAGCCGCGAAGGCCGCCCCCCTCTCGTCGGAGAAGGGAATGCCCGGGTAGCCGCAGAAGGCAAAATGACGGAACCCGGCGCGGAGGAAGAAATCCGCGGCCATTTGAGCCACTGCGCGCGGGTTCGTGACAAAGGCCGGGATCTGCTGGAAACGCACGCTGGCGCGGACATCAATGACCGGACAGCCCAGGCGGAGCAGCTCCCTGGCGGTGCGCCGGCCGTTCGATCCGGGCAATAATGCCGTTGATCGGAACCTGTTTGAGCCAATCGGGAATGCCACCGTGCAACTCGCGCTCCTCGATATAACAGGACCAAGGCCCATGCACGTGGACGTATTTGGCAATCCCGCTCAAAACCTCGCGCCCGAACTTTCTGGAACTTTCAATCAATAAGGCGACTTTGGGCAACTTTCTCAAGGGTTTCGAATTTTTGTCCGGCTATTATGTGCGAATTATGCAGGCGATGTAGCGTTTTGTCTCGGACATTCGTGACGGACCGAGCCTTGCACCGAAAGTCCGCGTGTTCTAGCGAAAACACCACCAGAGTGCGGTGACAATCAGGAACAGGGCGATCATCCAAGCCCCGGCAAATCTCAGATCACGCGGTGACTCCCCCTCGCCGCCGGTCCAGGCGAAAGCAAACGCCCCCGTGCGCACGGCCTCCGGCGGCGGAGGAGTCAACCGGCTCACGAAAACGAGGGCGACAAAGCTCGTCAGGGCACACAAAAAGGTCCGATGCAAGAACGAGGTCAGCCAAGGATGGCGCAGCCAGGGGTTCAGCCCCCCTTGCACGTGGCTGTCGGCCAGGAGCACGATCCCCGCGGCCACCCCCACCACCACGGCGGCCATCGCCCCTGCCCGGTTCACGCGGCGGAGAAAAACCCCGCTCAGGCCCACCACGGCAAAAGGCACCGAAAGGTAAGCGCTTACCTCCTGCAGGTAATCCCATAAGTGCGTGTACTTCCCGATCAGGGGCGTGGCCTCGATGCCCCCCACCATCACCAGAAGCAGGGCCACCTGGCCTATCAGGATCTGGGCGCGCGCCGGGGTCTGCGGCCGGAACCGCGCCACCAGGTCCCGCGCCACGAGGGTCGAAGCCGAATTGTACATGGAACTGATCGAGGACATTAATGCCGCCAGCAGTGCGGCCAGCACCAGGCCCCTGAGGCCCACCGGCAAGAGGGTTCGCACCAGGCTGCTGTAAGTGCGGTTGTAGTCCGCCGCGCCGTCCGGGCCGCGGATGTCCAGTTGCAGCGCCGCTGCCACCACGCCCGGGAGCACCAGGATGAAAACGGGGATAATCTTGAGGAATCCGGCGAAGACGGCGCCCAATCGTGCGTTTCGCACGTCCCTGGCCCCGAGCACGCGCTGCACGTTTACCTGGTCCATGCACCAGTAGAACATTCCCCCAATGAGGAAGTTGCCCAGGAGGAAGCCGCTGAATGGCAGGGACGATTCAGGTCCTTTGACCATCGAGAGCAGGTCGGTCCTGCCCAGGGCCTGCAAGCGCTCCGTCAAGCCGGACCACCAGCCCACCTTGGCCAGTGCCATCCCCGAGAGCAGCACCGAGCCCCCAATCAAAATGATGGCCTGGAGCGCATCGGTATAAACCACGGCGGCCAATCCCCCGGCGATCGTATAGACCGCGGTGATAATGCCGATCCCCCACATAATCGTCTGGAAATCCCACCCGGTGAGATCCGCCAACACCCGTGTGCCGGAGTACAACGCCACGGAAGTCTTGGTCAGCACGATCATCGCCAGAAAATAGAGGCTCAGCATCACGCGGGTCTCCAGGCCGTAGCGTTTCTCGAAGAACTCCGGGATGGTGAAGACCTTGTGCTTGAGGTACTGCGGGGCGAACACGGCGGCCAGCATCAGCAGGCAATAGCTGGCGATCCACTCGTATCCCCCCTGGACGAGGCCCTCGCGGTTCCCGCCCGCGGCCAGTCCCACGAAGTGCTCGGTGGAGATGTTCGTCGCGAACAGCGACAGGCCGATCAACGGCCACGTCAGACTGCGCCCCGCCAGGAAGAAATCCTCCGAGGCCTTCCATTTGCGCGCGAAGTACAAGCCCAGCGCCACGGTCACAATGAAGTACGCCACGACGATGAGGTAGTCGGCCGCGCTAAGCATAAGCCATGGGCTTCACCTTCTCGCTACGCCGTCTTCCCCAACTCGCGCGTGTACTCTGCGTTGGCGCCGATTTCATCGAAGAACCACGGGAACATGCCGACGATGACGCCATCGGTTGGCTTGATGTTCTCGAAGGCGAACTTGAACGCCGCGCGCACGGTCTGCTGGTTCGAACAATGGCGCCCGGCGCCGAGGATCTTGAAACCCAAACACGGCTGTTTCACCTGGCGGACCACCTGCGTCATCGCCTTCGGGTCGTCCCGAAAGAACGGCAGGCCGAAATCGAGCATGGGGATCTCCGCGTTCTGGTTCACTATCTGGCGGGTGAGGAAGTAGAAGCAAGTCATGAAGAAATCCACCTCCCAGCCTTCGTCGGCCACGCGCTTGATACAGTCTGGATTGTGCGCCGAGACGCCGGCCAGCACGCCGCAGTCGTGTGCCGCCTTGACGTAATCGTGGACGACGCCGGCCTTGCCTTGAGCAAAGAGCCGGTCTGTCACCCCGCCATGATGGACCATGGCGATAGGCTGCGCGCGCTCGACCGCGTCCTTGATGTTCTCGCGCTGCGAATGGAGACAGAAAAACGACATCCTGCTGCCGCGCTCGCGCAGCGGACGGACGTAGGGCAGTGCGCTGTCGGGCTCGGCAAACTGGTGGGCGGTGATGCCCGCGCGCTCGCAATTCTGGAGGAATTCCACCGTGCGCTCGGGCGTGAAGTAATCCTTCATATGCCGATCCGCGTGCTGGCCGGAGTAGGAATAACCCAGGATTGGGTTAGAGCCGGCTACCAGGCGGCTGATACGGTGCTTGCCGATTTGGATCGTGGGCAATGACCCTGAAACCGCCGATGTTTCGGCGGCCTCCACGGCTCGCGTGGGCTCAACGCAGTGGCGGCAGCTAATCCAGCCACCTGCGCCAGAAAGCTGCGTCTGTCTGTTATTCTGATTCCCTTCTCAAGCGGTTCGCGGGTTTGCATTGTTCGGTGTTCCTTTCACTTCAGGCAGCCCTCAACAAACTCCCGGAGCGCCTTCGTCGCGGGATCATTCGCGACGCCGAGGTTGTCATTGAGTTTGCTGTGGTTCGTTTCCTTCGCTCCAAAGACGGTTGTCTTCACTCCCGCGGCCTTCAGCACGGTGCCCAGACGAAACGCTTGCGCACTGGTGTCTGGATGATCGGCAACGTGCAGAATCAAGAAAGGAGGAATGCTCTTGCCCTGCGCCACGTGCGTCACCGCGGAGTATTCGCGATGCCTTTCCGCCGTGTTGCCAAACTTCTCGCGATGCCCGAACCGCGGGTGCGGTTGGCCATGCACCCGGCAACGCGTCTCCTCCGTCTCGATAATCGCCGGCACGTCATACGTATCCCCATCAACCGGCACGCAGCCGATGAGGTCGGTGAACGCGATCCCTTCCGCCTGCAAGTAGCGATCGTCCGTGCAGATCAACGCCGCAAGCTGCGCGCCCGCCGAATGGCCCCCGACAAGCACGCGCCTGGGATCACCGCCGTATTCAGCGATGTGGTCATGCACCCAGCGGAACGACTTCGCGACATCGTGGAAAATATCGATCATCTCGACTTTCGGCAGCAAACGGTAGTTCACCGATACGAAGACAAAGCCCTGCTCCACAAAGAACCGCGGCTTCTCCGCAACGTCGCTCTTGTCGCCCCCCTGCCAGCCACCGCCGTGAATCCAGAACACCACCGGCGCGTTCTTCGCCGAGGGCGAGGCGTACACGTCGAGCGTGTGGAGCGGACTCGCCGGTTCGGCATAAACGATATCGTGCTTCTTAATGATCCGGGTGTCTTGCGCGGAAGCCACTGGCAGCAGTGCAGTGATAATAATCAGGGATAAGATGGCATTCATAAGCTGGGCATGGTTGGCCCTGTTCCATGACGATCTCGTACCAGAGTGTCTTGAACCAAGGGCCACTGCTCGATAGCGGAATTCAAGTCTTTCCCTTCGGTTCGGTCAAGTTCGGACTGGGCCTCCGTGCTTGATGGGCTTGAGGGGCTGAAAGGGTGGTGGGACGTGACGGTGGATCGTTTATCGGCTGGCACCGACACCGTGCGCGGATTTAAGATTGGGCCGTGACGCATAAGAAATTGGTTTTTTGCCGCCCCGCCGGTTATTGATGGTGCGCGGGTGGTGTTATTTTTTCGTGAGGCCCAAGCGAATTTAGGCGAATTTAGGCGGACTTAAGGCAGTTTGAACCGGTGGCGGGGTGGGCCACGAGCCCTGGTTGGGAAGGGGCCTTGTCTTCGAGTTCAGATCGAAGGTGGCGGCTTGGGCCTCGGCGAGGTCTTCGGCTTGCCGTTCGGCGGCGCGGCGGCGACAGAAGCGGCCGACGCTGGAGACAGTGGCCTGGAGGCCGAACTCGCGGCGGAGGCGCTCGACGGTTTCGGAGCAGGCAAGGTTTTCCTCGAACAGCCAGGTTTCGAGCGTTTCGCGTTGTTCGGGTGTGAGCTGGTTCCAGGTGGAATCACTGCGCATTTTACTCATGACGGATTCGCCATTCATGGGGGAACTGTATAACAATGCTACATACTATGTCAAGAACGAATTTCACATTTCTTCACTTTTTTCGCGGGCATCGAAGCTACGCGAATTCCAGAACACGCGGGCCCTGGCGATGAAGAGGAGGAAACACAGGGAACGGAGAGTGTCCCACACCGGCGGTTAGCGAATGGGCCCGCCCCTTTGCAACAGCCGGCGTCGCCAGCAGGAGCGGTTCAAGCACAAGCTCGGCATCACCTGCAACGCCCGCGTGGGCAGCCGCGAACTCAAGCAGTATTGCCCCTGCACGAGGCCACCCTTGAAATGCTCAAGTTCGCCATGTTAACAGAATATTACATTCTCATTGGCTGACCGCTTTACGAAGGGACGGCTGAAGGGTGGAGGATTTCTCAATCGTCCCTTCGGGACGAAGGTCCCTTTTCTGGCCTACCCGGCGTTGAAACGCCGGGCTACTATCAGATGTCCCTCGGGGGCAAAACTCCCAGGGCGCATGGGCGACACTTTTAACCGCACCCCAGGTGCCCCCGTTCTTGGGGGCTGAGGAGCTGGGAAGTGACGGTGGATGCCTTATCTGCTGGCGCCGCCACGGTGCGCGGATTTAAGCTGGGGCCATGATGCGACGAAGAAGCTTTTTGAAATGCGCGGGTGCGGGCGCGCTGACGCTTGGGGTGCGCGGTATTGGCCCGGCGGCAGCCGCACCCGCGGGACTCGCCGGCGCCAATGATGCTGTGCGCCTGGCGGTGGTGGGGATCGGCTCGGCCGAAGCCAAAGGGGGCGTTGGCGGCCGGGGACACCAACTCATCAACGCCCTGCGGCTAGTACATCGCGGCGCAAATTCGTGAGTATCAAAGTCGGTGAAGTAGCCAGTTGAGCAAAGTCCTCTCTTTCAGCCCGCTCCTGCATTTCGCTTGGTTTACTGCAGGGCACTGATTCCCCGACCACCTCTCGCCGATGGGAGGCAAGGAGTTTTTTTGTCGCTATAGGTAGATTATTTTGTTGACATATACTTACCTATACCACACATTGGGCCATATGACAAACTTTTTCCTCGCCCCATGAACCCACTCAATAAAGACGACCTCATCGAAGTCCTGGAAAACACGGCCCTGGCTCAACTCCGCGCCTTGCGCGCCCTCCGCCGCTCGGAGCACCGCAAAACCGCTCCGTTGGCGGAGCCGAAACGTAAGTCTAATATGGATGTAGTATATGACATACTGCTGACGGCCAAGGGGCCCCTCCATATCAACGACATCATCCAGCGCGCCAAAAAAGACTATCAGCGCCCACTCCACCGGGAATCCCTGGTCAGCGCCCTGACCAAAAAGGTCCTGGACCAAAATGCCTTCACCCGCACGGCCCCCAACACCTTCGACCTCTTGAAACGCCCCTCATGAAAACCAACCGGCTGCACCCCCTGCTCTGGCCTTGGGAGGCTGCCGTGCTGGCCGTAGCCGACCGCCGCCCGCCTCACAAACCGGTGCCACCACCGTGAGCGCCAGCCAACCCCATTTACGCGCGCCCTGTTGAACACAGCCTTGGCCCTCTCCTGCCAGGAGAAAGCCGAACTGGAAAGCTTAAGCCGGCGGCTGGCCGCTCCCCGACGTGCCGTCGAACGCGCCCGCATCATCCTTTTGGCCGCCCAAAACACCAGCATCCCCGCCATCGCCACCAGGCTCCAGGTGTGTGCCAACACCGTGCGTAAGTGGATCCGGCGATACACCCCCAAACCCTTGGAGAGCCCGGCCACCGAAAACTCCGGTGCGCAACCTCCGGCGGTTGAGCCCCCGCCCTCCAAGCTGCCCCTCCTGGCCGATGCCCCGCGCTCGGGCCGTCCCGACACCTTCACCGCCCAACAAACCTGTGCCCTCGTCGCCATCGCCTGCGAAAAACCCCAGGACCATGGACGACCGATCACTCACTGGACTGCCCGTGAGTTGAAGGACCAAGTGGTCCAGCAAGGAATCGTTTCCAGCATCTCCGAGCGGCAGGTCAACCGCATGCTCGCCGCCCTGGACTTGCAGCCTCACCGCAGCCGTTACTGGCTCAACGCCAAGCCCGATCCGCAAAAGGAGGAGAAAATCAGGGTCGTGTGCGCCCGCTATCAGCAAGCCCAGCAAGCCGCCGCACGGGGTGAATTGACCTTCTCGGTGGATGAGATGACCGGCATCCAGGCCCTGGCGCGCATCGCTCCGGACCAGCCCATGAAACCCGGTCAACCGGTGCGGCGCGAGTTTGAGTATGAACGCCATGGCACCCTCTCGCTGCTGGCGGGTTTGGATGTGGCTGGCGGCCAAGTGCAAGCCTACTGTCGGCCCACGCGCAACGAAGCCGACTTTCTGGACTTAATCGACGGCCTGGTGCAGGCCCATCCCCAAGCGGTTGGCTTTACCTTTGTCCTGGACAACCTGAACACCCACCAATCCGAAAGCCTGGCGCGGTATGTGGCGCGCGACGCGGCCATAGCCGAGAGCACCTTGGGCGTCAAGGGCGAGCAAGGGGTCCTCCAGAGTCAAGAAAGCCGCGCCGGCTTCCTGAGTGATCCCACCCATCGGATTCGGTTTTGTTACACCCCGAAACACGCCTCTTGGATGAACCAGATCGAAATCTGGTTTGGCATCCTGGTGCGCAAGGTGATTCGCCGCGGCAACTTCGCCTCCTTGGCCGATCTCCAACAAAAACTGGAGGCCTTTGTGGATTACTTCAACCGCACCATGGCCAAGCCCTTCAAATGGACCTATCAGGGCAAGCCTCTCCAGGGCATTGCCTCTGGCTGACAAAACCGCCATCCCCACGCACCAGCGGCTCCAAAAACGGACTCGCGCCCAAGGTCCACCTTTGAGCGTGACGCTTTCCGGGGCCCTCAAGCCTTCCGGTGGGAATGACCTCTCCAAACGACCTCCATTGCCAGCCACGGCTCCCAATTCCTCGTCTTGACGCGCCGACCTCCTCACGAACTTACGCCGGGCTGTACTAGTGCGGGGAGCGCGGATTGTCGCGTTGTGCGACGTCGACCAAAGGATCCTGGCGCGCCAGGCCGGGGATTTGAAGGAGCGAGGGCAGCCGGTTGCCTTGTACGGGGATCTCCGCCGGGTGTTTGACAGCAAGGAAGTGGACGCTGTCGTCGTGGCCACGCCTAACCACTGGCACGCGCTGGCCACCATCTGGGCCTGCCAGGCGGGAAAGGACGTGTATGTGGAGAAACCGCTCTCGCACAATATCTGGGAAGGCCGGCAGATGGTGGCGGCCGCCCGGAAGTACAGCCGCATCGTCCAGTGCGGAACGCAGGCCCGAACCAGTTCCGCCGTGCAAGAAGCCGTCGCTTGGGTCCAACGCGGAGAGATCGGCCCCATCCGGTTTGGGCGCGTCATCCTTTACCGGGAGCGCTCCAGCATCGGCAAGGTCTCGGGGCCAACGCCGATCCCGCCGGAAGTGGATTACGACCTGTGGTGCGGCCCGGCAGACAAGCTGCCCCTGAGGCGCCAGCAGTTGCACTACGACTGGCATTGGGTCTGGCCCACCGGGTCGGGCGAGATGGGCAACAACGGCGTTCACCACATTGACGTGTGCCGTTGGGCGATGAAGCTGGACACCGCGGCCCCGCGGGTGCTGAGCCTGGGCGGACGTTTCGGTTTTGACGACGACGGTGAAACACCCAACACGCACGTGGCCCTGCTGGGATACCAACCGACGCCGATCTACTGCGAGGTCCGCGGGTTGCCGGAGAAAAAGGGCTCGCACGTGATGGACTCCTTTCTCAGCACCGGGTTAGGCGCGGTGATCCACTGTGAGGGAGGTTATTTGGCCGGAGCCCATCTCAGCGGCGCGGCTTACGACACGCAGGGGAAAAAGATCAGGGAATTCGGTCCCACCACCTGGGAGGCGATGGACTCCGGGCATTTGGCCAATTTCGTGGCCGCCACACGCAGCCGGAAGGCCGCGAATTTGAACGCCGACGTTCTCCAAGGACATCTCTCGGCCACCTGTTGTCACCTGGCCAACATCTCGCATCGCCTTGGCCGGACCGCCGCCCCGGAGGCCGTCGGCGAGCGGATGAAGATCGATCCGGTGTTGGCGGCTGCGGTCGCCCGTTATCACGAGCACCTGCGCGCGAACGAGATTGATTTCGCTGGAAACGAAATCCTCGGACCAGCGCTGTCGTTCGACGCCAAACTGGAGCGCTTCACTGGTGAATTGGGCGACCAGGCCAATGCGCTGCTCCGGCGTGCCTATCGCGGTTCATTCGCGGTGCCGGACCTTGCCGGATGAGGATTCCCGGATACCTGACCGGACCGGCTCAAACAGCGAAGAACATTGGGTACTGAGTTGAAGACACTCATCACACGAAGACAATTCTTGCGTCATTGGGCCGCCACCGCCGGTGCGCTCGCGCTGGCCGGACCGATGGCACGCCCCAGCCGCGCGGCCGACACCCACCAGGCGGAATGGCTGGCGGCGACAAGCGATCCGTTTCGCGACGAGTTACTCCGAGCGCGAAAGGACCTGCCCGACCGCGTGCGCTCGTGCGCCGCGCCGCTGCGAGGCGAGCCGGCGTTCGATCCGGCGTGGATCGAGCGGCTTGCGGCCAAAATCCGGTTGCCGGCCAGCGCGCGTTTCGAGCACCCGCTGCTGGAGCGCGCCGTGCGCCAGGACAACGGCGGCACGGCTGCGGCAGGGCCATAGGCATCGGACATGGTGGCCTTGAGCACCTTGAACCACTGGCCCACTTGCTTTGATCGGCTTAACGTGCCGGTTTAACCTTGAACAGCTTCCTCAGTCCGGACACATTCCCACCACGCAAGAAAGCAGCATGACCATGCAACTTCTGACTGTGCCGTTCGTAGTCCTGACCCTGGCGGCGCTGACCGCGAGTCCGGCGCCAGCGGCCGGCGAGGGCGCCCCGCCCAGCGGCGCGGTCGTGCTGGACACGACGAGCACCTTGCGGGAGCCGATCATGGGACAAGCGGCCTCGGGATTGTTCCTGGCGGCCTGGATTGAGGGCGAGAACTACAAGACGGCCCCGGTGGGCCTGGAGCAGAACGTCGGCCTGAAGCCCCCTGCCTCCGGGGGCAAAGTGCTGTATGGCGAGAACATGGCCAAGGAGGGCAACGTCGTAACCTACGAGTTTGACCTGCCCGCCGACGTCGAGGAGGCGCGGATCATCTTCCGATATGCGCGGGGGGACCGGAAGGTCGCCTCCGTCGAGTTGGCCCTGTCCGGCCCCGGCGGGGAGGTGAAGAAGGGAATCGCCTTCGACGAAACGAAGGGCTGGGGCATGCTCGCCAAGGAATACAAGCTCCTCCCGGTGGAACTCGGCGACCTCAAGAAGGGCAAGCACGCGCTCAAGCTCACCTCGCTGGCCCAGGGCAGCGACGTCAGCATCGACGGGTTCTTCGTCGCCGCCAGGGACTTCAAGATCACCGCGGAGGAACTCAACCAGTGCTGCCGGATACGAATCGTGCCGGAAGGGTACGTCGGCCTGGCGCGGCCGGCCAATGCTGTCCGGCAGGACGTGGAGCCGGGCCTCAGGGTGGCGGTACGTTCCTTTTCCGGGAAGACGGAACACGAATTGGCGTGGGTCCTGACGAAGGCCGCCCGGGTTGCCAAAGGTGAGGAGACGATCCTGAAGACTTCCGATGAGGACTCCCACGCTTCAGCCCAAAGGTTTTCCCGACCTGGAGGACGGGGCCTTCAAAATCGCGGTGTCCTGCAAGGACCCGCCCTGCCGAATCGAAGAGGAGTTGTTCCTCTGCGGGAAACTGCTCTCCGTGCTTCCGGACCGTTTGAAGGCCGTCAAGGGTTTCACGGCGGACATGGCGGAGGTGAAGAATAAGGACAATCTCAGCTTCTCCCGGGCTCTTCCCGACCTCCAGCACATCGTCCAGTACCTGGAGGATAAGGGCAAGCAGTTCGGCGGGAACGCCGCCGCCGATGAGAGCGCGTCCAAGAGACGCCTGGCCGCTCTGGAGGGCGTGCAGGCCCCCGATGCACTGATCGGCGACATGCACCGCGCGGCGGATCAGGCCGAGAAGATGATCGTCAATCTGAAGGCCGGCAAGGACGCCTACGACGGGATGGCCGGCGACGTCCGCCGGGCGTACCGTTCGGCCGCCAACAACAGCCTGGTCCCTTACCGCGTCTTCGTCCCCGACGCCTACGCGAAGGCGGACAAGGTGCCCTTCATCTATATGCTCCACGGCGGTGGCGGCGACGAGAATTCCTTCCCCGACATGGACGGCGGCAAGATCCTGGAGGTCCTCAACAAGCGCGGGTATCTAGCCGTCTGCCCCCGGTGGAACAGCCGAGACCTGCTCCAGCTCCTGGAGTTGACGCTCAAGGAGTATCCCAAGGTTGACCCCGACCGCGTTTACTGCACGGGCCTCTCGATGGGTGGCTTCGGGACGTACACTCTGGCGACGGAGCACCCGGAGTTCTTCGCCGCGGTGTGCTGCGTTTCAGGCACGGGCGACCCCGCCAGGGCCGAGAAGCTCAAGAACGTGCCGCTCCAGATCTTCCAGGGCGCAGAGGACCCGGTCGTCGCGCCGGCGGGCGCCCAGAAAGTGGCGGCCAGGATGAAGGAACTGGGCTACGTGGTGGATTTCCGCCTCTTCCCCAAGTACGGCCACGATTACCACGCCGAGGAGTACCTCAATCTCTCGCTGGACTTCTTCGGGAAGCACACGCGGAAGAACCAATAGGAATTCGTCTATGCGCACCGCGCGTGCTCAGCGCTGCGTGGGTGACTTTTCCAGTGGCAGAATGGTTGCGCCTAAACCGGCGTTGGGCGCGCCGGGAATCGGAACGCCGTTCTTGCGCCGCGCAAATGTGACCGGCGCTTTGTCTGCGACTTCGACCGCGAAATAGGCCCGGTAACCGACCGGCACCGTCTGTGGTTCCGGCTGCGTTTTCAAGCTCAGCCCGGCCGCCATGCCGGTCGCTACGCCGGCAAGTGCTTATTTTTGCAGGATGATCCCGTCCTTCGATTCCAATACTATGGTGGTTGCGACTTCACCGTTATTCGCATCGGAAG